>JBDWQI010000087.1:0-3542 GCA_039986635.1 Sulfitobacter sp. | reverse complement strand
AATCTCGGTATATACACTATGATTTCATTCTATGAGCAACCGTCGAAGCAAGAAACACGCTGTTTTAGATGACGAATGTTGTCGTCCTGCTGGTGTTGTGCGTGGATCGGGCGCAGGTGAAGTTCAAGGATACGAGAGAATTGTCAGATCTTTCCGCCGTTCAAGTGGACCAAGATTCGACCTATGTGGCTGAGGATACCTCCTTCGAAGGCTTCCAGGGAGAGGTCGGTGCCCACGGGCGTACAAACTGTCAAGGCCGCTACATATTGGTTGTTTTCTACGACGTACTACCTGGCGTTCAGCAGCAGACGCTCACTATATGGAAGAGCGATTTTCTCGTAGTAAAAGGGCATGCACTGTCGTCTCTAAGACGCAGGAAGAGTCACACAAAGTTCTCATGTCCGTTGATGCTATGTAGTACTATCGATCCTTGTGATTGTTGCCAAGCGCTACTCCCATGACAGGACTACCATACGAAGAAACATTCAGTGACTGGATTCATTGATAGATGCACTTGCACGGCGGTGGGACGCTATGCAAGGCCATTTGAAAGTCTCCGTGCCCAACTGCTAACGCCATTGGAACCCACACACTCCCCTACCGTCTCTGAACATGATTGCGATGCGTGCTACGCTATAGGGTTGTAACCACTTGCGGCAAATCCGTTCCTGCCTGATGGGGCTATTGAAGAATGGAAACTGTAGCACTCTAACCAGTGCTGATGTGTTTCATATAATATGCTAAGGCACATCTATTGTAGAGAGGGGGGTTGCTCATTGTGTGAAGCGAACACTTTGTCCGAAACAGTTGGTTTCTGGATGATGTGCAGAGGTCAAGTGAGGATTATCTCGAAAAGTGAAATTGCATCCACTTATCGTCTCTGAACGCCAAACAAGAGTTGGAGGTGTTCCGATATTTCGATTCCTGGGTGAAGTCTATAGAAGACATATGCCGGATTTCACACCCTCGACAACTTTTGGATGGTTACAGGCAGTTGTATTCAGCGAAGGAGAGCTCTTCTTGGACGACTGCGATTTTAGCGGTAGCACCGCCGCACAGCTTGTCTACGCGAAGCCTAAATCGACAGTAGTCATCAGAAACACGGTGCTGGGGGACAATAACTGTGAGTGAGGCAAGAGTTCTAGTTAGTGTGATTTTAGCGACTCATATGATGATCTTGCCTGCTATTGAAGCCTGTATCTGGAAATGCATGCATCGGTGTGTAATCTCATGAGCGGAGTGGTGTTTGCACGGACTAGTTCGTACTTCATGCATGCATGCCTTGCATCTGTTAGGAGATTTTTTATTTTTGCTCGTTGCTTTCCCTGCCCGTAAGGCTCTTGACACGTTGCGCCCAACTGGCCTCGTACATATTCATGCCGTTCCTCGCCGGCCGAGTGACACCGAATCATTCCCTACACGCGACAGACGTTGCTCTCGCAGAGGAAGGCTCGTCAGCCCGACAATTTCCGACAGCCGATTATTTGATCAACGCCGATATATCGTGCGGAGATGGTGCGAATGGGGCTGGGCCAGCAAGCCAGGACGATACGCCATCCTCCTTTTCATCATCAGCGGCTTCCCCTTGCAGCAACGGGTCTGCCTGTAAAGATGGCGACCTGGGCGTTTACTGCACGTGCTACGTGCAACGATCATCGTTGAAACAGGCAGGAAAATCCTCACGGGCGGGAACTGCGATGCTCCCGTACGACGTTTGTGCAAACTTTGTGTCGACATTGTAGTAGAGCCTGTCTGCCCGACGTGGTTCTGGCAGTGGCGGCAGACCCTAAACGTTTGTACACGTAAACTGCATGTTTCCTGGTAGTGGTACTATTGGGTTTTGTGAGATTACAAGAGGACCTTGCAGAGTATGCGCGGATCCGTGTGTGCGATTGAAAGCCATCGACCGAAACATGAGCCTACCAGGTATACTACGGTCAATCCTGGTGAATTGTATGGACAGATCATCATGTCTGCAACCGGTTTGAACGTCAAACGTTTGACAGTACTTTAGCAACCGGGGAATGATTCGAGTTGACGGTGTCGTTGGACATTCTCCGTTCGCACATACACAATTCGGCGACAGCTACAATTTACTTGGGTTTCGCGTGTGTACCTAGAGAAAGCGTGTGTACTACGATCGGTTCGCACGGTGTTGTTCGCCGAGTTCGTCATCTTGCGTCACTTCAAAAAAATTCTCCTTAGGTTGGTATAGCTTCCCGCACGAAGCAATCATTATGTACATGATGTCGGCGGTTTCACAATCACATCTCACAACACAGATTCAACCGCTTCGGTCGAACGTATGTGGACAAAAACATCTGAGCCGTTCCAAGTTGGTATCAGGTACTCTGTTGAGCCTCATCGACGTTTGTTCTCCGTAAGGGGCTCCTCACCGGGAGAGCTACCTAGCATCTTTGGATGCCATTAAAAATGTTTTGAAGGCACTCACTTTAGATACGTGGGCTGGTGTATCGAACTTGCTTCAAAGTATGTATAGGCATTTCGGCCGGTTGCATCTCGTGCACAACATCAACTAGATGATTCCCCTCTCGTAGTAGCGTCCTTTTGAGCGGCGTGACCTGCTCCCCTTGATGTACCATGTTCGTAGCCAGAAGTAGTTTGTTTGAAACTATAGGCGGATTTAAAGCGGCGCACGCACTTTTTAGTATTTGTGATGTCCTCATTAAAAACATACGACAGGTGTCCTTGCTATATTCCCCCGTTTTTTACTCTTGAGTCTACTATGTTACTGTTAGTCTCCGCTGAGAGGGTTCGCGTTATTTGCACGGCGTAACAAGAGTCTGCCAGCCTGGGCAACAATGGTTTGTGTTTTGACAGGTGCGCGTTTAGTCTTCAGTCTCGCACGTATGGCCTTCAATTGGCCTGCGAAGAACGACAGTGGAGTCGTGCCATGCGCGTGCGTTCCATTATGCCCTTACACGCTGCTGGCATGCGGAGAAGATTCACGACGTTCTTTTGTGCTCCTCGTGCGATACTGTCGATAAATGGAAAACAGGGGCCTGCGGCGGCGCCGCCTCGGCTCTCATGCGGTCGCTGATGCTGTATCGTTTCAGCAAATAAGTCTGCGAAGTTAGCGGGCACCGCACGTCCGCGCCTATTCCGACCCACACACGCGAGTGTATATATCGTACAGTTGTACCTACGTTTCAGGCGGGCCCCCGACGATTGTTTCATTCCTTCGATTGTTTGTGCGCTATTGATAATCTCGTTGTTCGAAACAGAGGTGTGTGACCGGAGATGCGGCCATGTTGAACCTCGCCACCAAGCTTGTGCCGGAACCTACCTTCTTTCCTGAATTGCTCGAGGGAGACCTGATCTTGTCGCACGGCTCATCTCCCGCGAGTGCTACCTCTACCACCACCGCCACCCCCGACAACGATACCGAGTCGTCGGTATCCTCAAGTGTGCTTAATGAGAACGATGCGGTGGCCATTTCGAGCGAAGCCAACAGCAGCTACGGCGGCAGCTCTAGCAGCATCAACAGCTACGACAGCAACAGCAGTAACAACGGCCATAAT
>JBDWQI010000086.1:0-219998 GCA_039986635.1 Sulfitobacter sp. | reverse complement strand
GAACCAATGCCGTTATGTCGTTCAAAGCAGAACGATGGCATCCCGATCCGACTATTCCGATGCGCATTGCCTGTGCGGTAGACGATTGGATGACTCCCATTGCTCTATCTGAAGAACTACACAGCATACTCCCCAGTGCATAATTCAAAAGATTCGAGACTGGTGGACACTATCTTCCACGCACGTTTCCCAACGAATTGGCCGATGATGTAACCAAGTGGACCGCAAAGGTCAGTACCTTTTGAGGATTGCAACCTGACCGCAGGATAGTTTTGGTGCGGCATTCTTCGTGCCATCGGCGCAGCTGCGGCGAAATGGCGATTTGTCCCGCAGATTGTTAGTTTATCCGCATCGAGATCTCGCAAGCGCCGCGAAGGTCCCCTATCCAATTAAGGTTTCACCCACAAAAGCACCTACCGCTCGGTGGTCTTTCGTTTCAGCCAGCTCGCGTAAGCGAGACTTTGCTAGGCTGTCCGACCAGATTTCACTCCATGGCGGCGTTGCGTAGCTTTAGACAAATATTGCAGCACAAGTTTCGATGCTGCTGAATAGATCAAGGCTCTGGTATGTTACGTCTCGCATTGCTTACCCCTTAGTCAGACACTTTAGCCGTAGATCGCCAATATCTAGATCGAATATTTCCAATCCGCTACGACGATAAATCAAAAATCCAAAACATTTCTTAGATACAACTGGACCTATCACGCTTTGGAGCCGCTCCAAGCGCTCGTTAAACCACTTTCCGTTCGAAAGCGACGGGCTTTTCCAGCCCAATGCTGAGTGGCGGCGGCGCGGATTATAGAAGCCGTTGATGTATTCGCAGATTGCAACCTCGGCCTTTCGTCGTGTCTTCCAAGGATGTCGCCAGATTAGTTCGGTTTTGATGGTTTTGAAGAAGGTTTTGACGGCAGCAATTTCATAGCAATTGCCTTTTCCGCTCACCGATACGCGGAAGCCGTGCTGGCGCATCAATCTGCCAATCCGGCGGTGGCCGACGTTTAGGCCGATCTCCTTCAATTCCTCCGTCATCCGAGGCCGACCATAGCTGCCCAAACTGAGCCGCGACTGTCTCTGACAGGTTCACCCCACTCAGTATCGTGGTAATCAAGTTCAATCTGCTCGGTGCTCACCCAGTCGCATCGCGTTACAGCATTTCTTGTATCCACTGCCATTACGCGCTCTCTGGTAGAGACAGGAATTCGATGGAGACACTGGTGGGATCGATCAGATCCATCAGGGCCAGAAACGACGGACGTGGTGCCATCAGATCATTGGATGCAACTCCCTGTTCGTGTGTCTCCCAGTGATAGAGATCAACCCAATACCCCTCATCATCAATGTACAATGTCTGACTGATAAAGCCGGGGAGTGCTTCAAGGTCGGACAAAATACCGTCTACAGCAGAGACCATCGCCTCATTTGAAATTGCTGGCTTTGACTTCCACTTAACAAGTTCAACAACGTGTTTGCGCTTCATTACTTATCCACTTCATGTGTACTTTCTTGTCACTGATCACCGTTTCTTAGCTATTCTAGACGTTCTTGAATAGAGATAGTTTCTGAACCATTGTCCCGAATCATGAACAGTAAATTCTATGCCCAGGCCGAAGTGCTTGTTGAAATCGTCCGGCAAGGCTCAATGACGGCCGCAGCGGAGGTGCTTCGGCTTTCTAAGTCAAACGTCAGCCAAAAAATCGCAGAAATGGAGAGTGATCTCGACGCTGTGCTTCTGAAGCGCAATACACGTGCGATTGAGCTGACGCACGCTGGCCATAGAGTTTACGATCTATGTGTGAAAGCCGTGGATGCACTGCAACTCGCTAGAGGAGAAGTGGGGCATGAACTTCAAAGTGCAGTCCCTCAGGGTGTAGTGAGCCTTTCTGGATCAACCCCATTCCTGTCCGAATTCATTATGCCTTTGCTTCCAGGCTTACGTGAGGACCTTCCATTGGTTCGCATTAACCTAGCTGGAGGTGATTACCCGGTAGATCAACGCGCCGAAGCCATCGATCTACGTATCCGGATCGGAAAGACAGATACCGACGGTGTAAAGGCTTATCCGCTTGCACCATTGGAACGCGTGTTATGTCTGCACGCAGACTTACTACAAGAAGCTGAAGTGGCTACCGATCCGATCAACTTATCTGGTTTTCCACTTATTCTACGTACACAAGAAAAGCCTGAATGGGTGCTCCAAAAGAACAATAAAAAGATAGTGCAGGAGGTCGCCAACCCAGCTTTGCTTGTGAACAGCTACGAGTTGTGTGTTTCTGCTGTTCGCAATGGTTTGGGGGCCGCAGTACTCGCCAAAGCTGTTGTTCAGGAAGATATGAACCAAGGGAGCATCGTTGAACTACTACCAGACTGGGCGGTCGATCCCATTCCGGTTTCGTTAGTTGTGCCTATTTCCAAGCTGCGCAGGCCAGAAGTGATAGCCGTTACTAGGTACATTGTCAGCAAATTCAAAATCAACTGAGAATTCTGAAAGCAGCCGTCGGAAATTCTCTCACTAAAGGCAGCTGCGTCTAAGGTTTGTGGCTGCTGTCAGCGCGAGCTGCAGCGGCGACAAATCCGACAAGGAGGAAAGCGCGGGCTGTTTTTGTGCTATGGGGATTGTGGCTTACTGCTGTGTTGTTCGATGCATTGAGCAACGGTTTGGATGGTCTTGATAAGCATGTGGCAGTTGGTTTTCACAGTCTGACCTTGCCATCTGGGCCTTCGTGTCGCCCCCATTTACCTGATTTGGGTCCACCTGTGGGAAGTTGGCTGCAGTGATTGGTCCGGCGCATAGACATAAGAGCGGCGGGTATAAACAGTTCGTCATGCGGCTTCCTCCCATGGCGGCGCTCGGGATTTTGGAGTTTGGCCGCGTTTGAATGTCTCAACAACGATCATCACGCCGCCGCATTTAGGGCATAGACCGCCTCCTTGTTTTGATACGCGATGTCAGCGATCTGCGGTGGCAGCGTAAACACCACGTGGAAGTATTGGACGGGGAAAAGGTCCTCCATACGCGCCTGCATCCAGTCCTGCGCCGCAGCGCCTTGGCACTTCGGGCAGTGGCGATTGCGACACGAGTTGTAGGCGATGTGCTGATGGTCACATTTTGTGCAAGCCGCAACGTGACCGCCGAGGGCTGCCGTACGGCAATTCTCAATCGCCGACATCACCTTCAGCTGTGGCAGGTTCAGGTGCCCTGTTTGTTCACGACGATAGCGCCCGCCATTGGCGCGGACCGCCATCTCCATACCGAGCCGGTAATCGAAGACGAAGATCCGCGCCCCTGCTCGACGGGCTTGTGTCATGAGGAATGCCGAGAGGACCGATTTGCCATACCCGGGCCGCCCCATGATCAGGGTATGCCCGCTGGTTGGCTCTTTCTCGGGGCTAGATTTGCTTGTCAATTCCTTTCGGTGACACACGACAATCGCACTATGTCCAGCCCATCAGAGAACTCTTATGATTTAATAGAAACACATCAACGATTTCGGTTTTGCGGCAATACGGATCCAGTCTGCGTCGGACCTCATCTTTTGGCTCGCCGTTGTGCTTGAAGTTGCGCGTAGAAGCCATCGTAGCCCTATGGATCATACTGAACGAACCTCGCCCCTCTTTGCGCGAGTGACCTAATTTGTTTGAGCGCAATAACAAATTTTTCGTCGTCGTCGACCGAGCCCACGCAGAGCCGAACATGCCGAAGAGCAGTTGAAGTACCAGCGGCAAGAAAGCTCTCTGCGGCGGAAATGCGGACTCCTTCCGACCGAGCTGTCTCGACGAAAGACACGGAAGTCCAGGGTTCTGGCAATTGCAGCCAAATTTGCGCATTGTTTTCATCTGCCGAGTACTCAAGTCCCGCCAAAATTTGCTTGGCCGCTTTATGTCGCGCCTGGAAGAAAGACCTGTTCTTTTTGTATATCTTTAGTGCTGTGCCGTCGGCTATCCAAAGCCTAGTCAACTCCAGAAGCAACGGCGATACGCTGTAGTTCAAGGATTGAGCAATGGCTTGGCAAGCAGATACCGATCTTTTGGGTGGCACTAAGTATGCAATGCGAAGACCTGGCTGCAATGTTTTGGAGAATCCGCTAAGATAAAATGTGCCGGATGGGTATTCGCTTGCAAAGGTCGGATTTCTCTCGGAGATTCGTGGGCCGATATAGGAGTCGTCTTCGATGACCGAAACCGAGTGCCTTGCCGCGATCTCTGAGAGCTGGCCAATCCTTGCCTGACCTATACAGCGTGTGGTCGGGTTGTGAGCGCGCGGTATAACAAAGAAGCATTTGATGTCGGATCGAGAAAGAATGGCTTGCTCGAGTCCATCTGGTAGTGGACCGTCGTCGTCCGACTTGATGGTGACCATATCAATGCCTAGGCTGCGGCAGGCGCTGATAAAACCAGGATAGGTTAGCTCTTCAACCGCCACAGCCCCATTTCTGCCAACAGTGGCAAGAAGAGCAGTTACAATTGCTGCCTGGGCTCCAGCTGTAATAACGATGTCATCGCTGGATGCTTGGAGGCCATGTTTGCCAATCCAATGCGAGAGTGCATCTCTGTGTTCTCCGTAACCTGCCTCCTTTTGATACCGAAATAGCTCGGAGAGATAGGGGGTGGGGGAAAGAGATTTTTCCAGCGCTCGCCGTAAAAGCTCATTGGGAACCGCGGGCGGCCCGTTTGTTGCGAGATCCAGAACATTCCCGTTCGCTTGGAATGGTTGGTATACACCCCTAGGGGCGGCCTTTACGAAAGTTCCCTTGCCGACATGGCGAACGATCAAGCCTTCCTCTTCGGCCAGATCGAATGCCCGTTTCACGGTTGCAGCATTGAGGTCCAATTCTGAAGCAATGCTGCGAAGCGGTGGAATCTGCTCATTGGGTTTGAGGACACCTTCAAGGATGTCTTGACGCAGCGCCTCAAGAATGGCCCGAGTTTTTGCGCCACTAAAGCGGCTTAGGTTAGGTATCCAGACTTGCATTGTGGCCTCATTTTCTGCGAATCGTCTATACTTGTTGCGCAACAATATCAACAAGAATTTTCGTGATATTTTGACAGATTGCTGTCCCGTGGGCAGTTAAGTATTTCACTATTGGTAGCATTTCCTTATATATTTCATATGCCTACCGGGAGCATTCCTCTTGTAAGATTGTTGCGCATCAATAATCTTATTGACGAAACTATAAGACAAAAATAGGTAGTAATTGTTGCTAAAATGTTGCGCGCCGCGTATTCAAATACTAGGAAATCACTATGGACTGGCTTTACTGGCACGATGGAGAGTGGCGAGAAGAAGAGCAGATGCTTCTTGGCCTGAAAGACAACTCGTTCTGGATGGGAAACTCGGTTTTTGACGGTGCGCGGGTTGTAGAAGACCTAGCTCCTGATCTGGATCTGCACTGTGCTCGCGCTATCGTTTCAGCAGAACGCATGCTAATGAAGCCCAAGATTTCTGCAGAAGAATTGACTAACATCTGTCGCGAGGGCGCGAAGAAGTTCCCAAAGGGCACCCCGCTTTATGTCCGCCCAATGTTCTATGCGCGCGACGGGTTTCTCGTGCCGGACCCGGACTCGACGGAATGCGCCATCTGCATTTTTGAACTCCCCATGCCATTCGAAAATGGCATGACGGCGGCCATTTCGCCTTACAAGCGCCCGGCGTCTGACATGGCTCCGACTGACGCCAAGGCATCTTGTCACTATCCAAATATGCAACGCGCGATCGTTTGGGCAAAAGAGAAGGGTGTCGACACCGCACTGGTGCTGAACCCGGATGGCACGATCGGCGAATTTGCATCTGCCAACATCTTCATTGTCAGTAGGGGGCGGATTCTTACACCTGAACCGAATGGAAGTATCTTGAATGGCCTGACGCGCCAACGCGTGATCCAGTTGCTGCGGGATGATGGCTTTGAAATCATCGAAACCAGCCTGACGGCATCTGACGTGTACCAAGCAGATGAAGTTTTCTGCACCGGAAACCACGTAAAGGTGGCACCGGTAATTAAAATTGATGAATGTACTTATCCGAACGGTGAAGTCTCCCAACGAGCACGCAAGCTCTACTGGGACTTTGCCAGCACCCAACCCCTGTAAAAAAAGGAGATTACATTGGCAGCTATTCTAATCGCGCGGGTTCGGGTCGACGACCCGGAGGGCTACAACGCCTACGCATTGAAAAGCAAACCGGCCATCGAAGCATTCGGTGGCAAGTTTCTTGCGCGCGGAGGCGAAACCGCGATTCTGGAAGGCGAGGATAACGTAACACGTGTCGTTCTCGTCGAGTTCCCGGACATGGACACCGCGCGCAAATGGTACGCATCCGAACAGTATCAGGAAGCCAAAGCCCTTCGAGCGCCTATTTCCGAGGCGACTTTTACCATCGTCGAAGGGACCTGAGTCGAAACTCTGAAAGAACGGGAACAGAAATGGACTACAAAATCAAAGGCAAGAAGGCAGTGGTTATGGGCGCGTCCCAGGGACTTGGCAAAGCGATTGCGTTAGCACTGGCTGCTGAAGGAGTAACGGTTGCCGTCATGGCACGCTCAAAAGACAAGCTGGAAAAACTAGCGTCTGAAATCAACGGCGTAGCGGTCGCCGCAGACCTCTCAAAGCGAGAAAACCTGATTGCCGCTTTGCAAGAAGCTCGCGAGACAATTGGCGACCCGGATATCGTTGTGATCAACACTGGCGGCCCGCCCAAAGCAACCTTTCTGGAAGCAGACTCGGATGGATGGCGTGAGCAAACTGAGAAGCTGTTCCACTTCACTATAGATACGATCTATGACGTGCTGCCTGCTATGCGCAAACAGAAGTGGGGTCGGATCATGGTGGTGACGTCGATCTCCGCACAAGAACCGGAAGCGGGCCTGAGTTACTCTTCGGCCCTTCGTGCAGGTCTTCACGGGCTGATCAACGACGTGTCGCGTGATGTTGCCGAAGATGGTGTGACCGTTAACGCCATTATGCCTGGCCTGATTAAGACCGATCGTGTGATCGAGCTCAATATGCAAATTGAGGATTTCCGCGGCAAGATTCCTGCACGCCGCTTCGGCCACCCGGAAGAGTTCGCCAGCCTTGCCTGCTATCTGGCCTCAGAACAAGCATCCTACCTCACGGGCCAAGCCATCGCGACAGATGGTGGGTACCTGAAAGGGATCTGACGGTCTCCGTCTAACCTCCCTGAAACGGACGATCAAAGACCCGAAGACGCCAAGGCGCCTCCGGACAAGAAAACTGTTGCCTGATGGTAAAAAAGCTGGAGTAAGAAATGCCGGATGTAGTGATCACCGGATCGGCCCGGACCCCGATGGGAGCTTTCCAGGGCGAGCTGAAAACACAAACAGCTTCGGAGCTTGGCGGCGCAGCGATCCGCGCAGCTGTGGAGCAAGTCATGCTTGGTCCTTCTGGAATTGATGAGGTCTTGATGGGCTGTGTATTGCCCGCCGGACAAGGTCAGGCTCCTGCTCGGCAGGCCGGTTTTCACGCCGGTTTAGGGCAGGACGTTCCGGCGACGACACTAAACAAGATGTGTGGGTCGGGAATGAAAGCTGCGATGCTGGGCGCCTCCCAAATTGTGTCAGGGCAGGCCGATCATGTCGTTGCTGGCGGTATGGAGAGCATGTCCAACGCTCCGTATCTTCTTCCAAAAATGCGAGGCGGTGCGCGTCTTGGTCATGCTGGGGCAACTGACCACATGTTTTTAGATGGTCTAGAGGATGCCTACGAACGTGGCACACTCATGGGAGCCATCGCGGATGATTTCGCAAGAAGCCGTCAGATAAGCCGTGAGGAGCAAGACGAATTTGCCCTTTCTTCCCTTTCACGCGCCAAGGAAGCTTCAGAGAAAGGAATTTTTTCCACCGAAATTTGCAACCTCGAGACTACAACACGCGCGGGTACGACCGTCATTCGAAATGACGAAGCACCTATTAAGGCACGTCCAGACAAGATTCCAACGCTGATCCGCCGGAATTTGCTGAATTCATCGGCCACATTGTCGCTACACCGCTTCCAAATGGCGAAACGATCCGTTTGGACGGTGCAATCAGGATGCCACCGAAATGAACACACCCTTAACCATTAGAATTCCTGAACCGCCTGCGCGTCCCAAAGAAACTCCAGACTTTGGTTACCTCGGGTTAAAGGACGCGCAAATACACCCATGTCACTCCAGCGTTTCCAACGGTTGTACAATGTCTTGGGTGGGCCATACTCCGCAGGCGCATTTCACCAGCGTAAGTCATTGCGATTGATGAAAATAATACCACTCAAAACACACCTGTCATCTACGCGAGGACGACCTCGGCTTCTCGGGAAGTACGGCATAAGCCGTCCCATTTCTTCATCACTTAGCCAATACAGATTGCTCATCATACCCCCAAACATTTGGGCATCATGAATCACGCAAACCTTTCAGCAGCAAGCCGATTAATGGGTCCTGACCCAACGCAACGATAAACTAGATTAATGGGACCGCGAAAATTTCTTTCATCTCTCAACCCATCTGGCCAACCACGCACGTGGAGACAGCCCGAGCCGGATGATAAGCGGTGCAAGAGGCGTCTACATCGAAGACCGTGAAGGCAAAAAATGCTTGATGCCTTCGCTGGGCTCCATTGTGTAAACGTAGGCTACGGCCGAACTGAAATTGCCGAGGTGATCTCAAAGCCAGCTCATGAGCTGGCTTATTACCATACTTATATGGGGCATGGGACAGAAGCCTCGATCACATCGGCGAAAATGGTGCTCGATCGCGCGCCCGTAAATATGCTCATCACTGGCATAGAGACGGAGACAGACGACTCTTCGGGGGCCTCCTCATCGAATATGATGCCTCCTTCGAAGCCGGAGAACATTCCATATGTAGCTGAGTAACCATTGTGGCTAAGGCCAAATACAATTTGGCTATGTGACGGATCCAATTTGTAAGCAACCGCTTTGGCGTAGTCTCGCGGTATCATTGCCTATTTGCTACCGCCACACGTGAAAAAGATCAGAAAATCTCTGACCTCAGCTTGCAGTCAGCTTAGTTGCATAACCTGCTAGCAAACAAACTGGAGGGTGGCAATGTACCGCAAGTTTTTGGCAATTCTATTGTACTGTTTTTCGTCAAGCGCGGCGTTCGCTTGTGGCGAAATCAGCCCCTGTCCAATTGGGGACCGACACTACCGTGTGTTTGTCCCTGAAAGCCCCATTCGACCAAGTGGAGCGCTTGTTTTTGCACACGGATTTGGCGGAACCGATAGCGAGATTGTCAACAATAAAAACCTACGCCAATTGGCTCGCGAGCGTGGGTTGGTATTGATTGCAACCAAATCAGTTGGACCTGCTTGGGCGATTCCCTTTTCTCCTCGAAACTACGAAAGTGACGGACGCGCAGAAGAATCTTACTACGAAGCTGTGATCGATGACGCATGGCGGAGATATGGCTTTGAGCGCGAAAACGCCGTGATGGCCGGTTTCTCCTCTGGTGGTATGATGACATGGCACATGGCGTGCAACCGACCCGATCTCTTTGCGGGGTTCATTTCAATTTCTGGCACCTTTTGGCTGGAACCGCCAGCGTCCTGTGAAACCCCGGTGAAAAGTTTGGTCCATATACACGGTACCGAAGACTCTGTAGTGCCGCTAACTGGGCGGCAAATTCGAAATACGCATCAAGGTGACGTTAATGCGGCCTTGGCGTTGTATATCCAGATGGGAAATTTCCGGTCGGGATCACAGATAGACTACGAAGATCTCAGTTGCGAAGAACGTATCAGTAACAGTGAGAAGCGTCTTACTTTCTGTACGTTTCTCGGAGGGCATCGGTTCTCAACGTCTCATCTCAATTTCGCACTGGAGCAGCTTTGACAATCATTCGCATCAATCTAGAGGAAACTATGCAAATAATAAGATTGGCAACAGCAGTTGTGTTAAGCACCCTTCCGGTGGCTACCAATGCACAATCGCTTGCAGCAGACTTGCAGCGAGTAAGTGGGGTAGCAGCCTATCAAAAAATACTCGACGCTGTGCCTGCAGATGACCTTTCATCAGTTTTGGAGCAAAAGGACTCAAACGGTGACACACTGCTAATAGCAGCGGCTAAGTCATTGAATATAGAATTGTTTGACTTGCTCGTGACCTATGGCGCCGATCCGAGCGCTCGGGACGCAAATCGTCGTAACCTTCTTAACATCGCCGTCCGTCGAAGCAGCCCATTGATAGCGCGCCGTGCTCTTGATGCGGGGACCGACCCGAGATCCTTCACGTTAAGGTTCCAAGGGTCCGCTTTGATTTTTGCGTCGGCACGCGGGGAGGTGGAAATCGTTAAAATGCTGATCGAGGCGGGGGCACCACTTGATCGGGTGAACACTTTGGGCTGGTCAGCTCTTTTAGAGGCAACTGTGTTGGGAGATGGTGGACCGGCTCATCAAGAGATCGTCCGACTGTTGCTTGATGCAGGCGCTGACCCGACTATTGCTGACCATGACAGGATTACCCCTCACGAGCACGCGATTCGCCGCGGTCACCATGAGCTTGCTGATATCTTTTTACTGTTTAACGGAATTTCTTCAGGACGGTGCGGGGTATGTACAAACCGTGAATGGGGTATCATGTCAGATTCAGGCGAGCCAAACTCCCCGAATCAGTAAATCTGGATTTCCGAGACCGATTCCGACTTTTGGATCAACGACGAAACGGCTTTCCGCGATCTGGATGAACAACTGGCAAATCGTAGCAGCGTAGAAATGGCTTCTCTATCGCGGCTCATGTCAAGAGTGGTTCATTGGGTCATATTATGTTCCTTCAGTTGTTGATCTGTCTAGCAACTGTATCTGTCACATTGTCTGGTCGGACCATTTTTGTCGTGATTTACACAATGCGTTCGCGATTGTGATGAGTTTTCGAGCGACGGCTGTTATGATGACTTTGTGCGGTTTTCCAGCGGCGCGCAGGCGATCAGCGAAGGGTTTCAGCGCCGGGTTGTGATGGCTGGCCACCAAAGCGGCCTGGAACAGAACATGCCGCACCAAGCGCCGTCCACCACCGATAGCGCGCTTTCCGCGTAACGCGCCACTGTCATGTGCAATTGGAGCAAGACCTGTAAGTGCCGCCGCCTGTTCGCCAGATATTTGGCCAAGTTCTGGCATTTCCGCGATCAGCACGGTGCTGGCGACAGGTCCAATTCCGGGAACCGAGCGTAGGATCCGAGCGGTTTCAGCCAGTTCCGCATCGGCTGCGATCAAGCTTTCAATTTGGCTTTCAAGGTCGCTCACTTGAGCATCAAGAAGGAGGCGGAGCGTCGTATCCATTTCTTCGAACGGCTCGCCTACCCCTTGCTTTTGACGGGCCTTGATCTGTGCAGGTGGCAGCTGGCGCGCCTCAATTCCGGCGACATCAAACGCTGCCCAAAGTCGCCACTCCTGACCGCCGGTAGCCTCAAAGCAGACAACCGCACCTGTCATGCCCGCCAATTCTGCAAGGCGTTCGTGTCCCACATCAGTGTTGGGAAAGCGTCCAAATTGTCCTTCGGGTAAACGATGAATGTCCAACCAATCGCGCGAGACATCTATGCCGATGATGACGTCTTGTGATACTCTATCCATACTCTCTTCCTTCTGATCCGTGGTCCTGATCGGCCACATTCAACTGTTCGAGACGACGAAAGAGAGACGGTGCTGGCTCGCTAAGAAACGTGGTCAATCCCACAAGGCTCAGACGCCATACACCACCTCACCATCGACCTTCGCCAAGGTCGATGGTGAAAACATCTTAGCAGTTCTGAGATACAGAAGGGTCAGGACTTCGGTAATGGCGTCAAGCCCACCCGAGGTCCAACACGTTTGGAGGAACTGAAGCGACTGGGATCATCGACGGCGGATTTGAAGGTCTGAGCGGCGACCGCTCCGATGCCCGGCATTGTCATCAACAAGCGGCAAACTGGGTCGTTCTTCGCAAGTCCGCGAACCTCGCGTTCCAGATTGGCTAACTCCGCGCGCAATGCAGCGCGAGACTTCAGCATAGGTGTGGTTGCGGCCACCAGCATAGCATTTCCTTCCACCAGTTCACGCACCCGCATGTCATAACGCCCGCGGGAGATCGCGCCGACCTTAAGCACGCGAACTTGATGCGCCTTTGCTCGTCTATTCGGCCGCTCCAGCTTCAATTGAGATCACAATCTCAACTTCGTCGCTAACTGACGGCGCAGCGAGCCCTAGCCCGTAGTCGGTGCGAAGTAAGGTCGTTGTTGCATCAAAGCCTAGCCATGAAACGCCACTGCGCCGGTGAGTACCTTGCAAATTGAGTTCTGCATCAAGGTCTACTGAATTGGTAACCCCGTTTAGGGTTAAATCACCTGTAATGATGGCTTGGTCTTTCCCTGTAATTCTGATCGAAGTTGATTGGAAGGTGACAAGGTCAGTTTCCGATGCGTTGAAAAAGGCATCCGACATGAAATGCTCAAAGCGTGCTTCCCAACCTGTGAACAAACTCTGCACTGGAATAGAAACTGAAACAGAAGATTCTTCAGGTTTCTCGGAGTCAAATAAGATGTCGCCTTCAAAACCTGAAAAAATCCCAAAGGTTGTTGAGAAACCGTTGTGATCATAAGTGAACAGCGCTTGACTGTGAGGGGGGTCGAGCTTGTAAGCAACTGCTTCAGCAGCAGCCTGAAACGGTAAAAGAGCCAAAATGGCTGGGAAGACAAGGGATTGCTTCATTAGTTTTTCTCCATTGGGTTGGTTTGGCGCCATTCTCGGCAGGCTTCTTTTCTTGGCTCAACCTGATTCAACCCTGATGACGCCCCCCAATTCCGATAAACAAATCGTGAGCGACTTTGTTGAAGAACATTAGTCCCAATCGAGTGGAATCAAATCGCGACAGTTCACAAATGTAGATGAATACTTAACTCCGCCATATCGGTTTGAAGTCCCACCAGATCATCTTGAGCCGGTCAGCCCGTTTGGCACGGAACACGTAAACGGCCCCATCGAATGGCTTCTTCTTCAAGTGGCTCTGCACCAATGCGGCCAAACCATCGTGACCCTTGCGGAAGTCCACCGGTTTGGTTGCAACAAAGATTTGTACGCCGTGCGACGGGTGGATCACAGCGCAGCCGCAATCTCGGCAATCCGCACGGCAGGGGTGTCGGCAGCCAGGCGGATCGTCACACCGCCTTTGAGCACATCAACACTGGTCAAATTGATAGCTGGGGTTGGAACCACCTCAACGGGCTTAGCCTCTTCAATCTACACCGGCGCAAAATCCATGCCATCCAAGTTGGGCAATACAAGCTTGCCCGCCCGCGCCATACGCCGCCAATCTGAAACGCTGCTGGGGATTAGACCATATCGCTTGGCCACCCCATTCACAGTCGCGCCTTCGATCAGCGTCTCCGCAACTATCCGTGCCTTCAGCTCCAGAGGCCAACGTCGCTTGCCATCTGAACCGCGCGGTATTCTTGCGAGAAACTCGTTCATAGCTTCCATGTAGAAACTCACTTCAAAATCTATGAAAGGACGGAATCGCATATCAGCACGTCATCGGAAATGTGGGGTCTAAGCCGCGCTTACCTTATGGTTCCAGTAGACATGCCCGATATCGAGCTATCTGCATATTGCATACTGCGTTCAAGGTAACTGAACTGTGACTTCATTTATCTATGCCCGTATGACTTTTAGTCAGCAAGGAATCAGGAACCACATGTAGTTTAATGGTGAGACTAACGAGGTCGTAATGCGTATATTGCTGGTAGAAGATGACACCGTGATTGCTGCGACGATCAAGGAATACCTAGAAAGAACTGAATTTCGATGTGATGTCGCGATTGATCTTGAAGCCGCCCAAGATGCGCTCTTGAACCATGCTTTTGAAGCCATGGTTTTGGACTTGAACTTGCCTGACGGATGTGGACTCACGTTACTTCAAGGCCTGCGTCGAGAGCTTCTTCTTTTGCCTGTCTTGGTCCTGACGGCTAGAAATACTTTGATGGATCGTCTTACTGGTCTGGACCTTGGTGCAGACGACTATTTGGCGAAGCCCTTCGATCTTGCGGAGCTATTAGCGAGACTCAGAGCAATTCATCGCCGGTCTCAAGGGCGTACAGATCAGCAAATACAATATATGGGGCTGGATTTAAGACCCAGCGATATGACCGCGGTTTACGAGGGTCGACCTGTGGACATCCCTGTTAGTCAGTACCGTCTTCTGCAATACTTGATCGAACAAAAAGGTCGCTTGCGTACGAAAAAACAGATTATCGAAGCGCTATATTCTTGGGACAACGATGTCGCTGAGAACACGGTTGAAGTTTATGTTTCACAATTGAGGAAGCTCCTATGGCCCGACTTGATCAAGACAGTACGTGGCGTTGGCTACCTCGTTCCAAAAACGGCTTGAACTCGATCCAAGCCCAAATGTCACTATTAGCTGCCCTGATTTTCTTGATCACTTGGATTGGTGCCGCCGTCATTTCTAATACGCAAGGATTCCGCAACTCCCAGGCTATCCTCGAACGGGAAGCAGCTTTGGTCGCCGATATTTTAGTCGCCTCAGATGGGAGCAACCTAACCCTACCTGAGGTCGACACAGAAAACTCGCGCCATAGTCTGCAAGTCTGGGACGCTGGTGTTTTGGTTAGCTCAATAGGGCCCGTAAGTATGGATCAGCTAATGGGAGAGTCAGCGTTCAGCGACACTGTGAACGGTGAAACGTGGGTCTTTGCGGAGCGATGCAGGGGAAATACATGCGTCCGTTACGGTGCCGCTCATCAACGTCGGCATCAAAATTTTCGGTGCCTTGCGGCGTCAATTTTTGGTCCAATATTCCTGATTTTGCTATTCGGTTTTGGCTTAACCGTTTGCGCCATTCGCTATTCTCTGAGGCCTTTGAACGATTTTGCGGCACGTGTTTCTACGCTCGACGTTGAAAACCCGTCGAAACTTCGGACCGTCGGACAGCAAGAAGAGTTCTCTCCTCTCATTGAGGCCGTGAATTCATTGGGCCATCGGGTGCGAAATCTGTTGGAACGTGAACGCGTTTTTTTAGGAACATGTGCGCACGAAATACGCACGCCGCTTGCCGGGCTTTTGGGGCAACTCCAGCTCATCGATGATGACAGACAATTGGATACCGCCCGGTCTTGTGCCGAACGCACAGCTCGTGTTGCGGATCAGTTCTTAACGTTTGCGGCATCAAAGAGCTTGCAATCCGCGCGCCTCGCCGAAGAAACGTTTGATGTCTGTGAGGTTGTCCGCGACGCAATTGCGCCGCTTGCTGGCAACACTAACGCCTTGGTTGAGATGGAAGGTCTTGATGCGCAGAATGTTCGCGCGCATTCATTTGCAATATCTGCGATTGCGTCGAATTTGGTTCAGAATGCGCTTAAATACGGGAAGAAAGACCTTAACGCACTCTATATCCGCATAAACGTCAGCATCCTGAATAATGCGATTTCCCTGTCAGTCGAAGACAATGGAAACGGGTTAACAGACGAAGAAATGAAATCCGCGATGCAGGAATTCACCCGCGTGGGCGCATCTGCGTCAGAAACAGGTGCTGGGTTGGGACTCAGTATTGTCCAAGAAATCGCAATCCAATATGGTGGTTCGGTAGAGCTGTCGCGAAGTGCAGACCTGAAAGGACTTAAAATCGCGGTCAACCTGCCAATCTTGACCGACACTGTGCTGCCTCAATCGAGGCCGATTGTGGAGCAACAATACAGATCAAGTGAAGCGTTGTTAAGATCGGCGGAGGTTTTGCCAATGCCTAACTAATATTGCTAAATTTCAATGTTAGAGATAGCCGTTTCTTGGAAGTTCCCGCCTTTTTCGTTCTGCCCATTCTGGATCGAGACTCGCCAAGAGCTCTAGACTTCGTGTGTGCCAAAACGCGCGAAGTTTTGGGCCTGAAGGCAGGCCAGAGCGTAACGCTTCTTGATAGGCAATCGACCAAGCGCGTATTGAGAATATCTCATACAGAATGTCATCAGCGCTTTTCGAAACTGTTTCTTTGGTGACTTTACTTCTTTCAACATGCCTTAGTTTCCAGAGATCTTCCTGAAGCACGACATGACGTTGCAGTTGGCCATCACCGCCGTTCATCCCGGAGAACAAGTGCGGATCAGAGGCCACTCCTAGAAGCGTGTTCAACTTTGGGAATCTTGCTTGAAGGTCGGAATAAAGTGTCTGCACGTTGGTTTGTTCGAAAGGGGGGTGATTCATTGGGCGCAGCCAGTTTTAGAGTTTATTGAGCATCCCTGCATGAGTACTTACCTTAATCCTGTAGCAGCCCCATGGCGAGCATATCGGATATCTCGGGTTGTTGGTGCCTGCTGGAAAGATAGGGAAGCCCAGATGTGTGACCATACAAGGAATCAAAGAGGTTAGCTCAACATCCGTCAGGCCACCGCTGATATTCACAATCAACACGTATGAGCCGGAATACTGCTTCTCTGTTGCGGGCGTGAGTAAGTCTTCGATCGGTAAGACACGCTGCCCTGGACGACCATATGGCCGCGCTTCAATCTGGCTCGCAGAGACGGATTTAACGCAGCAGGCCGCAGGGAGAACAGGGTATCCGAAAACTTGAAAAGGTGAGTAGGGTAGCGAAGTGGCGGAACGTCAAGCTGGGTGAGTAGGGTGGCGCTGAGTGGCCCTTTCGGTCTTAGTTCACGGCTTCAATTTCGACCAACGCCCTTGGCTTTGCGGGCGTTGGTTGCCTCGATCATCTTTCCCTGCACAAGTTTGACAAACATCGAGGTAAACTTGCCTTTCAGTGCGCGAGGCTCAAGATAATAGGTCCGCTTGTAGGCTTCGAAATTATACTCATTGGCGATGACCCAAGCCCGAACCGATGGGTCCAGATTGGCGCGTTGCAACTCGGTTTCTGGAATTTCAATCGCGTAAGGATTGTTATCTGGCTCCAATGTCGTCAGCGGCACCAGCATCACAACCGCCTCACCATCTTTGTTCGTGGTCAAAAGTGAAACGGTTGTTGGTCTTTGCTTCTTGCTCTCGATTCGACCCGCCTCTGCTTCATGCGACCAAAGGTAAGGATAGCGCCAAACCTGCCCAATTTGGGGATCGTGGCCGTCAGTCATTGTCGATACTGTTTTGTAGTTCGGTCGCAAGGCGGGCGGCTTCGGCATCGTCCAGATCATCCACATGATGCGCTGTTCGGCTGTCTCTGCCTTGTCGCATGGCTTCAAATACCTCTGTGGAAAGAACCACAAAGCGTTGCTTGCCGTGGCGGGTGATTGCAACTGGCTGCTGTGCAGCAAGGGCCAGAACATCGCCCGTCTTATTGGCTAGGTCTGTCGCGGAAAACTGTCGCATAGTGCCTCCATTGGTAAAACAGCTAATTTAGCTAAAATATGCAAACGCGAAGAGGTATTGCAATGCCTATTTTAGCTAAAATCCCGAAAATATGTCGAGTGTGAACATCGAGTTTAAAGCAGAAAAAAATACCATGCTGGACGGCGGCGCGGCTGACTGCTGCGATGCCGGAACATTCCAATCATAAGAGTTTCCAGCATGGTAAAGAAAGCAACACGCATTTCGCGGTTTGTGGCGGCAGTTGAAGACCAGCCTGTCGTCGTTGGCTTAGATGTTCACAAGAAGACCTATTCCGTTGCGCTATTTTCAAAAGAGGACGGGTTGGTAGAAAGCTACACCTGTCCGGCAGGCGAGGCCGCGCTGGCACATCAGTTAGCAGAACTCGGTATAAACATTGAACATATCGTCTATGAATCTGGCCCAACTGGCTTCGCGCTTTCGCGGGTGTTGACAGATGCGGGTTTCAACGTGTCGGTCATTACAGCGTCTCGCATTCCACGTGGAAATGCAGCGACGGCGAAGAATGACCGACTGGAGGCGGTGAAGCTGGCGACTTACTACGCGCGTGAGCTTCCCTGCTGGCAATGTCCTGAACGCGATGCCGAAGTCGCTGCAAGCCAAGGCAAAGGGGCACTTGCATGATATTCATTGACCGTCAGGGTATTGCGCAGCAATGTCCCGAGAGGTTGGCAGGCCGAAACGAGGGGCGATGCGGAAGCCGCGTTCGACTTCTTCGTCGCGAGCTATGGTGTGAAATATGAGCGTGCCGTTGCCAAATTGACCAAAGACCGGGACGTCTTGCTGGCCGTCTATGACTTCCCGGCTAAGCACTGGAAGCACATCCGAACGACTAATCCGATTGAAAGCACCTTCGCGACGGTCCGGCACCGCACCGGCAAAACGAAAGGTTGCCTCAGCCGCAAAACTGGCCTCGCCATGGCTTTCAAACTGATGATGTCGGCGCAAAAGAAATGGCAGAAGCTAAACGGTGCAAATCGTATCCCAGAAATCATTCAAAGCATTGCTTTCGTCGACGGGATCAAACAAATTCAAACCGCCGCCTGATCACGCCGCCACCAACTTTCGGGCATAGCTCCATCCAAATTTTGAGGTGCCTTTTGTGTCGAACTATGGTGCAACGATTCAAATAAATGGTAACGTCGACGGAAAGCGCATCGTTATAAGTGAGGTCTAAGTGACTAACCTTCGTGACGCCCGTAAGGGCAAGATTGAAGACTTTATAAGAGAGCACGAGGCCGAATCCAGACAGTGAACTCGACAAGTTGGACGCGCTGATTAAGCGTCCAACTCAGGGAAACGAGAAAGCAACTCGCCCAGCATCACCTCAGGCGTCGTCCGACGATTGAAGTGGTGCTCAAACTCTTTGACATAGGCCTCAAGATACTTGGGTGACACGTTGTTGTGCGTGCCTTTCAAAGAGCGCTTAAGCTGGCCAACGAAGTTCTCAATTGAATTAGTAGTTTCGCCGTTCGGCCCGACATATTCATCTTGCGAGTGGTTCACCGTCTTGTGGGTTTAGCGATCAACCGGAATAGCTTTGTTGTAGGTCCGCAACTCGTCTGTGTGAATTTCTGATCCTTCTGCGATGTTTTCGCGGATTTGCGGCATCAGAGAGCCGCGTGACTGGTCGGGAACCACTTTCAGCATTACGTCGCCGCCGCGCTCCATCCGGCCCATGATGACGCTCTTATGCTTGCGCCAATCCATCCCAGTAGTCTTGCAGCCCACAAAGGTCTCATCGACTTCTACAACCTTGTCTTCACCGCCTGGAGGGGTTTCGCCGTCCACTTCTGCCATGTGCTCACGGATCAGCTTAGCCATGCGCCATGCGGTCTTGTATGTAACGCCAAGTTGGCGCTGCAATTCCTTGGCGCTGACACCATGCTTGGACGTTGTGAAGAGAAAGATTGCGTAGAACCAAAGCTGCAAAGGTGTACGGCTCTTTTCAAAGATGCTGCCGACCATGGGGTGGATGTGGTGGCCGCACCATTGGCATGAAAACGCTTGCTCAGACTTCAAGCGATACCACTTGGCGTCACGCTGGCACTTGGGGCGGTACGGCCTTGACCGAAGCGCACGTTAAACAAATGCTCTAAGCACGTGCCGTCGTTAGGGAATTGCTGGAAGAACTGGCGTACATTTGTCTGTTTCATAAAGCATAGATGGGTATTCATCTACCGTATATCAAGGGGATACGCCCACAGTTTTTAACATAAGTATCCTTATACGAAATTTGGATGTACGCGCAAAGCGATAATGTCACCCGTGAGCAAAGCAGAAGTGTCACTCTCCTCGCAAAACGATGTGAGGATGCCCTTGCATCGCAAGAACCGAACACCCCGCCGTGCGCGCAAACGTCAAAAGCCCAAGTTTGACCGTGATATCAGCATCTTGTTCCGTCCCCCTTTCGTGACATTGCTGCGCAATGCACTGCCGGGCAGTGGATGATGTCGCGCATCACCAGCAGCTTCAATGAAATCCTGTAAGGAGCGCTGTTTCGCGGGATCGCCGCCAACGCCTGTTTCCAGAATGGTGCCGGGGTTCAGCAACTCGTAAAGCGCCGCTGCCTCAGCCCCGATGCGCGCACATTCGGAGTTCTTGGGCAGAACCGGACACGGCTATTCTGTTTCAGTCAGTAGCCGCAATCGGAGCTCTCAAAATGACTTTCGGCAAATTTCGCAGCTATGCATTTAACTTGAAGTTCATTTCAAGATAATACGAGCGGATCATCCAACACTCCAACAAGCGGCATCAAGAACTGGCCCGTCGTGCTGCTGAGCGCCGCTTGGTGATACCCGTCAATTGCGGCAACAGCGCTTTCGAGGCTTTGCTGCGATCCGTCAAACAGCGCCATCGCTGCAGACGCATTGCCGACGTCGGACATTCCCTTGTGCACGGCATAGTAGGCGCCAAGATCGGTCTTGTTCGACAGATAAGCCTGATCCGCTAATTGTTGTGCGATAAAGTCCGGCGTCGCGTCGTTTGGAGGCGCAGCTTTGGCCCCGCCAAGGATCGCGAGGATGAACTGATCCCGCCCGACCGAACCATCGTCGAGAACTCCAACCCAGAAGTCATAGCCGACCTGGTCGGCGACACGGCCCAGAACATTTGCGTAGACCGCAGTTGCAAAGTCAGCATTACTGAGTGTGCTGGGGTATGTGGCGCGGGTTTCGTCTTGATCAATGAACAAGCTGGCCGTCTGCTCAAGCGAGGTGCCATTGGCAAAGGCAGTGCCCCAGAAATTCAACCCGATCGCATCAGGGGCGCGATTGAAATAGGCGATGTAGAGTTCGATGAAGCTTTCAAACTGGCTTTCAGACAGGCTGGTCGGCCCACCAAAGACTCCGAGGTTAAAGCCACCGTCAAAGATATCCGTGTCGAAATCCAGGAATTCGATGTCGGACAGCTGATCAGTTCCGTTCCCAGTGGCGCTGCGGTCCGTGATCGTTGTACCGGTTGGGCTGAGCGTCAGCGTGTAGCGGACCTGATCACCAGAATAGAGCGCTGTATCCACACCGCTGCCGCCATCCAGCGTGTCGTCCCCACTTTCTCCGCCAAGAATGTCATCACCGCCTGCGCCCAAAAGCATATCGTCTTGCGATCCGCCGATGATCTGCTCTGCCCCGTCGCCACCACGGACATAATCATCGCCTGCGCCGGTAAAGATGCGGCTGTCGTTCTCAGTACCGCCATTGGGGTTGATGCGCACAACCGTGCCCGGCAGCGTATCGACCACGATGATGTCGTCATCGCTCCCCGCAACGTTGGGCCAGTTTGCCAGCAGATCTGTCACCTCAACCGGTCTGCGGGAATAGTCGAGGCTTAGCAGAAGGGTGCCTGCTGTGGAGAACACCTGCATTCCTGTTGCTGCACCGGTCAGATCGCTGAGCGCACCAAGGTTCGATTTGTCAAACGCGCCTGTCAACTCGATCAGCAAGTTGTCCCCGGTCACCGCTTCGAAGAACAGAACCGACGTGCCGGTTGCGCTGATCAGCGCTGTGTTTGCATCACCCAAGGCGGCATTGAAGGGTTGTTCAGACAAGGTGTTGGGGCGGGCATAGATCGTTGCTACACCGGGTGGGATTTCATCATTGTTTTCCAAATCGGCCACCACACGCCGCGCGATTGCCGTTTGGTCGAAGGTTTCGACGCTTGGCACTTTTCGCGTCAACGGGTCGGGTCGCAGGCTGAACGGATCCGCCACGCCGTAGTCGACCTCGTAGCCAAGGTCCTGCATGGCAGCGACCGTCAATTCGCTGATCGGGTTGTCGGACACGCCCGGCTGGCCCGCGCCAGACGAGAGCGTGCGCAATTCGACCCGGGAGGTCATGAGTTCGTTGTCTAAGTTCGCTTCGCTCCAATACTCAGCGGCAAGCGCGCCATCATCGCCGTCTTCGAGGACGTTTTGGCCATTCAGGTCGTCCGACAGTTCCGCGATTTCGCGCAACGCATTGGACCCAGTGTAGGTCGCCACACCGTCGATATCGCGAACCAGACCGAACTCTTCCCAGAGCGAGCCAAACCCAAGCGCCCGTCCGATGGTATTTTGCGCAAGTTCAGCGAGATTAAGGAGTTCTCCAATCTCTTCAGAGTTCAGAACAATACGCGAGTGGGTCGGCAATGCTCCCGCGCCAGACAAGGCGTCAGAGCGCTGGTCAAGCACGGTCGAGATGGCCAAAATCGTCTGTTCAACGCCTTCAAATGTCAGCTCGATGTCGGCAACCGCAACTTCAATCAGGATATCATCGACAAAGCCGTAGCCTTCGACAAATCCGTAATCCAGATCGCCAATGATGATCTCCTCCCAGCGTCCGACCGCATCCTCGAACGCGTCGATATACACATTGGGCACGTCATCCGACGTGAATTCTACTGTGATGCCGAAGCTGTTGTTATCCAAAGGACCCAAGTCGTTCAGCTGAAGCTGGTAATCGCCGGTGCCGTCCCCAAAACCGCCTGCAGAAAGAAAATGGGTGCCCGATACATCGGTGACAAACTGCAGTTTGCTGTTTGTGCCCGTACCGCCATCGTCGTTGTCGGTGTTCTGGATCAGTATGCCGTCGCTGTCATGAACACCCCGAAAAAACGGATCGCTCAAAGCCGTCCCGCCTGCTGTTGGTACAAGCTCGATCTCGTACAGGCGGTTCGCACTCAGGCTCGCCTGAAACCAGTCTTCGTCCTGCGTGAAATCAACGGTGCCTACCGCGCTGCCACCCGGGGCGATTGAGCCAGAGGTAGAGGTATCGGCCGCAAAATCGTCGCGGACCCCGATATTGTCGACCGCGACTACATAGGTGCCGGTGCCGCCAAAAGTGTCCTGCACCCCGATGAAATAGTCGCCTGCGCTGTCGGGTGTGAAGTAAGATGTGCTGTCATCACCTACAAATCGGGTGTTAAGCGTTTGCACCGATCCGACAGGCGAGCCGTCGAAATTGCTGGTCGCAAATATGCCAAGAAGATCTGGGTCGATCAGCGTGCCATTGTTTGAATCGTCTCCCAGAATGCTGATCTCATAGGTGGTATCGGCGGTCAGGGAAACGCTGAAACCGTCAACATCACCTGACGTCTCAATCTCTCCCCTGGTCCGACCGTCAACTTCAACAGTGCCAAGGCCAGAAGCGACACCGGGCAAGAAGTCATCTAAAAAGCCGTTGGTTTCGACGGTGAGCGTGTAATCCCCAATGCCCAAATCAGATGCGGAGGCAACCTCAACCTGATAGGTGCCGGATAAACTCACAATCACACGCTCGGCCAACGCGTTAGCACCTAGGCCGCTGTCTCTGTCAGCACTGTTTGCAACAAGCGTTCCGTCACCGCGATAGAGGCCGATAATTTCAGGATCAATAAGCGATCCACCTCCGGTGGCGACCCCTTCCAATGAAATGTCATATAGAACGCCTGCCTCAAGCGTGATTTCAAAGCGGTCGCGATCGAATGCTGTCTCGATTGACCCGATTTCCGGGGTGTCTAAGTCGATGCTCCCGAAAGCTGTGGCAGTGACGCCTGGCAGGAAATCATCATCGGGGGTATTGGCAACGCCCAGCAGGGTCACACTCGCCCCGCCGATATTGACCACGCGGTTTCCGCTGAGATCTTCGGATATGATTTGAGCGTCGATCTGAGACTGTGTAAAGGCAGATAGGTCCAAGACGTCGATGCCGACGTCAAAATCGGTGATCGTATCATCTCCGCTGAGTGCATTGATGATAAATGTGTCCGCGCCGCTGCCACCTGTCATCAGGTCTTCGCCAGTGCCACCGTCGATGGTGTCATTTCCTCCGCCACCATCAATAGTGTCATCCCCCGCCAGCGCGCTCAGCAAGTTGCCGCCGCTGTTGCCTGTCAGGACATTGCCCACCTCATTCGCAGTGGCATTGATGGACGCAGAGCCCAGCAGGGTCAGGTTTTCAATATTGAACCCATCGTCGTTCCAATCCCGCAGGACCCAAGAGATAGACGCGCGAATTTCATCCACATCGCCGGTCGCCGTGTTGCCAGGACCCATCGTGTCGTAGGTGAATTCCTGTACATCGTCGCCGAGGTTGTCGACGTAATAGACGTCTGCCCCGCCTTGACCCCAGAGCAGATCGGCACCCGTTCCGCCGTCCAACGTGTCGTCCGAAGACCCTGGGCCGCCATAAAGCGAGTCGTTCCCAGTACCGCCCTCGGCATAAGTGTTATTGCCATAGCCGTTGATGGAATCATCCCCGGCACCACCAATCAGCGTATCCGCCCCGATCGGAGAGGATTCTTCGTCGGTGGATAAACCAGTGGTGCCGATGATGGTATCGTTGCCCGCGCCGCCATCGATGCTGTCAGCCCCAAAGCCGCCGACGAGGCTGTCAGCGCCGCCCAACCCGTTTATGGTATCATTGCCACCGGCGCCATCCAACGTGTCTGCAAGCCCCGATCCCTCAAGAAGCTCGTTCGCTGATGTTCCGGTTTCGACAACCATTTCAATACCAATGCGTTATGTTAATAAAGGAGTGGTGAACCTTGCGCGCCAAGGCGCAGGCGAGTCCAGCTAATTGTGCCTGGTCCGCTCATCGGTGTCTCGCTTTCAACCGAGAGTTAGGTGCCAAATGTCAAAAAGGTCGATGTTTGCGTTTGATGGGCGCAGCAGCTGGTAAGGTCGTACTTTCACCAATCTTCGGCAAGTCAGGAGTGTCCGGTGGTTTCAACGGATCGACGCAACACATGTGTTAAAACGTTCCGCTGGTGTTTCGTATTCCAGCGTCTTTCGAGGTCGCTCGTTGAGCTGTCTTGCAACAGCGCTCAGCTTTGCCTGACTATGTATCGACAAATCAGTTCCTTTTGGAAAGTACTGTCTCAGCAAGCGGTTTGTGTTTTCGTTCGAACCCCTTTGCCACGGTGAGTGAGGTTCGCAGAGGAATACGTCAATGTCGGTTGCCAAGGTGAACTTGCGATGGCCAGCCATTTCGGTGCCTCGATCCCAGGTCAAAGAGCGGTAAAGTTCCTTTGGCAACTTGCGGGACTGCTTGATGAGCGCTTGGATTACGCTGTGGCTGTCTTTGTTGCTGACCTTTGCCAGCATGACAAAACGGGTTTGTCTTTCAACCAAGGTCGCGATGAAGCTATTGCCTGACCCGGCAATCAGATCGCCCTCCCAATGACCCGGTACCGCCCGATCCTCGACTTCTGCAGGTCGCTCTCGGATAGAAACCGCATCATTGAATTTGCCCAACCCGCTGCGCTTCAATGTGGCATGGCGCGATCTTCGAATGGAGCGAGTTGCGCACAAATGTGCCTGTAACTCCTTCTTAAGTACGCCCCGCGTCTGAATGAAAAGGCTTCGGTAGATCGTCTCGTGGCTCACACGTTTGCTTTCTTCATCAGGATGTTCGCGCATCAGCCAGCCTGCAATTTGTTGCGGGGACCACTTGCGGTGCATCTTGGCGGATATCGTTCGGCAGAGATAGTCATTGCCCAAAAGCTTGCAGGGCTTGGGGCGATGCGCGCGATCCCAAGCCGACGCGTCAGAGGTAGCTGCGCGATATCGCCGCCCCCCCCGTTGCGTTTGACTTCACGGCTGATCGTAGACGGAGCCCTCTTCAGCTTGCGTGCGATGGATCGCAAGGATTGTTCCGCCACAAGACCACGAGATATCTCTTCGCGTTCAGCCAGCGTCAGTGCCAGACAAGACCGGGTTCGTTGTGCAGGTCGAATGCCACCTTTGCGTTCCAATAACGGATAAATCGACGATGAAGCCCGATCAAAGCGTCGTCCAATTGAACTCATCGATTCTCCGCGTTGCCATCGATCCCAGATCTCCGACTTCTGCTTCTCCGTGAAAAATATCCGCGTTCGATAGGCCATGATCTACACTCCATCTTTGCCAAAAGACTAAAGTGTTGCGCTCACCCGTTGAAACCACCGGACTTTGCTGCCATTGGTGCCTTTACCTATTAGAAAAAATCTGATGCCTTCACCGATCCATTGAAATGCTGCATCGTTAGTTTTTCGAGCAGTTTCGAAAGGGATTGATTTGTCAATTTGCCTGATGTTGGATGTTGATGGCGTGCTGGTCTCTGGCCGCCCGTCAGATGGACAAATATGGACGCATGAGCTTTTCGATGATTTGGGGGTCAATCCCAAACTATTGGTAGAAGATTTCTTTGCGCGTGAATGGCAGGACGTTGTCACAGGAAAGCAGGATTTACGCCCTGTTCTTGAGGATAGCCTCAATCGCTTAGGCACAAACGTGTCGGTCGAAGAACTTATATCATATTGGTTCAAAATGGATTCCCGCATTAATCAGCAGGTTCTTGAAGATTGTCGGGTAGCTCGAACATATGGCTGTCAGATTTATCTAACGACGAACCAAGATCATCGGAGGGCGCAGTATCTGATGACGGAAATGGGTCTCGAAAACGAAGTAGATGGTATCGCCTATTCAGCCGAAGCAGGTTTTCAGAAACCATCGCCCTCGTTCTACAGTTATGCGGCTGACAAAACTGGACGCCAGCCAAGTGAGATGCTTTTGGTTGACGATACGTTGGCTAATATTCATGGCGCAATTCATGCAGGTTGGGAGGCAGTTCACTGGGATGAGAACCTTCGATTACTTGACATTCTGCAATACAACATCGGTCGATAAGGGCTCAGAGCCGTCATCCGACTCTTTTTGTCAAGTAGCTGGACGGTTAGGGTGCTACAAAATGGAGCCTTCTCGCCGCAGGTTCTGATCCACTGCTGACTATCGAAAGACCGTTGGCCAGATCAATGAGGGGAACCCCGATCTTGATTCGTAACAAGTAGGCACCATTATGCGATTTTTCAGAGGGGAAGTATGATGGGCAATGTGGCGTCAGATATGCCAATTTGCGGATGCGGGAACAGTTGCTGGAATGTTCAGGGTGCTTTTGTGGTGTTGAGTTCCTCCACCATTCCCGTAAATCAATGATTTTAGACGGTTTTGGTAGGCCCGGCAGGACTTGAACCCGCAACCAAAGCGTTATGAGCGCTCTGCTCTAACCAATTGAGCTACAGGCCCGCCATAGCCTGCAGGTATGCGGCAAGAGCGCTGGCGTCAAGAGTAGGATTGATATCAATTTGCCTAGATAAAAGCATGGTAGCCGATTCGGAGAAATTGGATACCTATGGTGGTGATTAACCAGATCTAGTCGCTCTAGCTCCGATTCTACTGTTTTATTCACAAAAATATCATTTGAAATGCTACTGTATGTTGACCTTGGGCGGTAGTTTGCCACTATATGCACAAGCGCTGGCGAAATTCTGCTGCACCCAGCGCAAGAATAACAACATATGGTCTGGGGGGCTTCGCGCAACAATGTCTTTTATCAAAAGCAATCTATCTTGGATGGTGCCTGCTGCTGCAATTACAGCGGTTAGCGTTGGTATCGTGGGGCGTGACAATATGGAGCCTTCGGCAGCTGATGTCGTTGAGGGTGTTGTTGAAACGGTCGCCTCGGTGCCGGTGAATGCGGATCCTGAAACGGCATCTCGTGTGGACAGGCTGAATGCCTCGGTACTTGCGGCTTTGAATACGCCTGACTTGAATGCCACACCTGCTGCGGTTGCGGCGCCGAGCGCTGAACCGGTGCAACAGGAGGGGGCGGCAGTCACGCGAAACGCGCCGCTTGATTTGTTAACGCCGCTTGCGCAAGAAGTGGAGCAGGCGGCATTTGTGGCAACACCCCAACCCGCGCCACAACAGCAAGAAGACATTACGCAGGAAAACGCGGCTGATTTCTTTAACAATGCGCAAAACAATCTAGCGGTTGCAAACGCCTGTGGCGATGATCTGCGTGCGCTGGCGGAACAGACACAGGTCTATTTCCCGACAGGGGCTGCATCTGGAGACGAAGAGGGCCTAAACGCTGCTCGGTTGATCGGATTGGTGGCCCAAGACTGCCCCGGATTCTCAATTCAGGTAGAGGGGCATTCAGACGCTTCCGGTGATCCTGTTACAAACCAACGGCTTAGCGAGAAACGAGCGCAGGCCGTGATTAGCCGTTTGGGTGCGTCGGGCGTTGACACAAGTGATTTCTTTGCTGTCGGACTGGGCGATACCCAACCGTCCAATGTACGAGGCCCAAAGGGGGCTGCGTATTATGATAGACGGGTAGAATTTTCGATTATTGAATCCGTTCAGCGCGTCAGTTTCACAACTCGTCCGCAAACGTGGAATGCCGCTGTCCCAAGCTGTGCAGCTGATCTGGATCATCAGGCAAGCCAGATGCGCCAGTTTTATTCGCCCGGTGCCATTACCGTTTCCACCACTGATTTGCAGGCGGTCTATAACCTTGCAGAGCAGGTGTCTCGATGTGACGGGGCGCGGCTGCGTCTTGTTGGGCAACACGAGGATGAGGTTGGCAGCCGGGAAGGTCCGATCACGGGACGTTTACGCGCGCTTGCCATGATGAGCACGCTTGTTTCTGCTGGATATCCAAGTGACCAGATTCTGATCGGTGCGCCGTCTTGGTCCATTGATGTGCCAAACAATCCCAGCCTGCCTAACAACCGGTTGGATTTTCAGGTGATCGCGGACTAAATTCTGCTTCCAGATGCATGTCAGTGTCTTTGTGGCCCAAGCGGTTGCCTGACTTGTCGTGTTGCGCTATCGCAGCCTCAACAATGCGCTATCAGGACACTGCTATGACCAAGAACGGGATCACCTACGCCGACGCAGGTGTGGACATCGACGCCGGCAATGCGCTGGTTGAACGGATCAAACCTGCGGCCAAACGCACAGCGCGGCCCGGCACGATGGCGGGACTCGGCGGTTTTGGCGCGCTTTTTGACCTCAAAGCAGCAGGGTTTAACGACCCAGTGCTTGTGGCGGCCACGGATGGGGTTGGCACCAAGCTGAGGATTGCGATCGATACCGGCAATGTGGATGGCATTGGTATTGATCTGGTTGCAATGTGCGTCAATGATCTGGTCTGTCAGGGGGCGGAGCCGTTGTTTTTTCTTGATTATTTCGCAACGGGCAAGCTTGAGCTGGATCAAGCCACGCGGATCATCGAAGGGATTGCCGAAGGTTGTGCATTGTCAGGTTGCGCTTTGATCGGGGGGGAAACCGCTGAGATGCCCGGCATGTACGGCGCTGGTGATTTTGATTTGGCTGGATTTTCTGTCGGTGCGCTGGAACGGGGTACAGAATTGCCGCGCGGCGTGATCGAAGGCGATGTGTTATTGGGATTGCCCAGCGATGGTGTGCATTCCAATGGTTACTCGCTGGTGCGCAAGATTGTTGAGCTGAGCGGTCTGGCGTGGGACGATTCCTGTCCATGGGGTGATGGGAGTTTGGGAGAGGCGTTGCTGACCCCCACACGTTTATATGTCAAAGGCGCAGTTGCGGCTTTGCGGGCTGATTGTGTCCATGCATTGGCCCATATCACCGGGGGCGGGTTGACTGAAAACCTGCCGCGGGTTCTGCCAAAGGGGCTGGGCGCCGAGATTGACCTCAACGCTTGGGATTTGCCACCGGTTTTCAAATGGTTGACTGAACAGGGTGGCATGGCGCAAGCAGAACTTCTCAAGACTTTCAACAGTGGGATTGGCATGATAGCAGCGGTGCCCTCTGATCAGGTCGCAACGGCCAAAACGGCCTTTGCTTCTGAGGGGCACGACGTTGTGGAAATCGGCCATGTCGTTGCTGGGGATACAGTGCGTTATTCCGGGTCATTGCTTTGACCAAACGGGTTGCGATTTTCCTGTCCGGTGGTGGGTCAAACATGCGAGCCTTGGTCCAAGATATGCGCGCTCACGGCTCTCAGGAACAAAGGCACCCGGCAACACCCTGCGTTGTCCTGTCCAATACTGAAAATGCTGGGGGCATCGTCTGGGCACAACAAAACGGGATTGCCACCGATGTGGTGGACCATCGCCCCTTTGGCAAAGACCGCCCCGCCTTTGAAGCCGCCATCAGCGCAGCACTCCTTGCCCATGCGCCTGATCTGATTTGTCTGGCGGGTTTTATGCGCAAGTTGACGGCGGGTTTTACCGATCAGTGGGCCGGGCGGATGTTAAATATCCACCCTTCATTATTACCTAAATACAAAGGGTTGCACACCCATGCGCGGGCCTTGGAAGCTGGTGATACGCAACATGGTTGCAGCGTACATGAAGTGACGGCTGGATTGGATGGCGGCCCAATTTTGGGGCAGGCGTCTTTGCAGATTGCACCCGGTGAGGATGCGCAGACGCTTGCAACGCGGGTCTTGGCCTTGGAACACCAACTTTATCCCGCCGTATTGCGCCGTTTTGCCACCGGAAACCGCGAACCTCTGTTGCTTGACGCCTGACTGGCCAACAGCCGCGCGGTGTTGTAGCAGTATAAACCAAACCGCCCTGCAAAAACTTGTGCAAAGTGAGCTCATGAAAACGATAACAACAACCGCTGATCTTGCTGAGTTTTGCCACCTCGCGGCGCAGCACCCCTATGTCACGGTGGATACGGAGTTTCTGCGCGAGCGGACCTATTATTCCAAGTTGTGCCTCGTGCAGCTGGCGATGCCCGGTACCGACGACAGCGGCGGCGTGTTGGTTGATCCTTTGGCGGACGACATTTCCCTTGAACCTTTGTACGAATTGTTCCGCAATACCGATGTGGTCAAAGTATTCCATGCGGCGCGGCAGGATTTGGAAATTTTCTTTGTTGATGCCAAAGTCTTTCCCGAACCGCTTTTTGATACGCAAGTCGCCGCGATGGTTTGCGGATTTGGCGAACAGGTTGGATATGAAACATTAGTCCGCAAAATTTGTAATACAGGCGTTGATAAGACCTCGCGATTTACGGATTGGTCGCGCCGTCCTTTGTCGGATGCACAAAAGAAATATGCGCTTGCTGATGTGACGCATCTGCGCCAGATTTATGAGTTTCTATCGGCCAAGTTAGAGCAAAGCGGGCGCGCGCGCTGGGTGGCGGAGGAGCTGACAATTCTGACCTCGCCGGAAACCTATGTCACGTTGCCAAAGGATGCTTGGAAGCGTGTTAAGACCCGGACGGCGTCGCCAAAGTTTCTGGGGATTGTGCGTGAACTTGCTGCTTTTCGGGAAAAATATGCGCAAGATCGCAATGTGCCACGCAACCGGGTTTACAAAGACGATGCCCTGGTCGAATTGGCGAGCTTGAAACCGACCAACGTCGAAGAATTGGGGCGGGCGCGGCTGTTGTTACGCGAGGCCCGGCGGGGCGACATTGCCGAAGGTATTTTGAACGCGGTTGCGGCAGGCAAAGCATGCCCCGTGGACGATTTGCCCAAAGCGGACCGCAGCCGGGACAAATTACAGGTGAACCCGGCATTGGCCGATCTGCTGCGCGTGTTGCTTAAGGCAAAAACCGAGCAAGCAGGTGTAGCCGCAAAGCTGATTGCGCCAGCGGCGGATTTGGATGGCATTGCAGCGGGGCTGCGGGACATGCCAGCGATGCGCGGCTGGCGGCTTGAGGTGTTTGGGAATGATGCCTTGCGTTTGTGTAACGGTGAGATTGCGCTGACTGCAAAAGGCAATGACGTGCGGGTTGTCGAAATATAACGCCACGCAAATGGTTAATTATAGCAAAGGAAACAGCAATATGGCCGATATCGAACGCCACCACACCAATCAACGTATGAGCCAGATAGTGACACACAACGGCACAATTTACCTTGCTGGACAGGTTGGTACAGCAAAGGCCAGCGTCGCCCAACAGACACAGGATTGTCTGGACAAGATCGATGCGCTGTTGGCTGAAGTAGGCTCAGATAAGTCACGGATTTTGCAGGCTGTCATCTGGCTTGCTGATATGGCAGATTTTGCTGAAATGAACGGTGTGTGGGATGCTTGGGTTTCCCAAGGGCATGCACCTGCGCGCGCCTGTGGCGAAGCTAAGTTGGCAAGCCCTGAGTTGACGGTAGAGATTATCGTGACAGCCGCTATGTAAGGTGTCCATTCTGGACACCGCCATACCGGGAATTACCTTGGGGTCAGGACCCATTAAAATCTGCGGACATCTATAACTGTGTCATTTCCGCAGCGTTTGCCATGTGCGGCAGCCCCGTAAATCGCGGCCTGACCTCAATGTCTGAGGTCGGGCAAGATGCCCAACTTTTGGCTTTATCGTTGAGGTCTGCACAGGTGTAAGTTGGCCATTTTGGCCAACCTATCTGTTTACAACTTGCGCGTTGCGCTGACCTTCGACACGGATGCGTGTTACGTTGCGCAACTGCCTGTCGCTCACACGTCGTGCGGCGATAACCTCACGGGTAGGCTCTGTACCCACGCGCGTGCCCTTTTCGGGCAGAACCCCTTCAAGACGATAGGTTAATACACCATCCACTGGTTCTTCGTCTTCATTTTCTGGGGTGAGTTGAACCAAATAGATGCCCTGTCGCGCCGCCAAGCCGGTTGCCCTGATGATGGCCCCGCCCGGAACACGTTCAATGGTCAAGTTCGTGACCTGATCAAAGGGCCGCCCGGCATATTCAGCATCTGAAGCACGTCGCCTGGAAAACAGGCCACCCCCTTGTTGAGGGATCAAAGGATTGGTGTTCTCGGTCCTTTCAATCGGGGTTGATCTGGATTGACCAAACCAGTTGAAAGGATTCACGCGGCTTTCGCGCACGCCGGCACAGGCACCAACCACAAGGGTTGCGGCCAAAATGAGAGGAAGTGTTTTGCGCATCGGGTTCGCCTTGGGAAGTCTGCTCGGGTTTTGATTATCCTATTGCATCCCTGTTGGGAAGGGGCTGGACCTTTGGTGAGCACGGTCCTACCTGAGGGGGGCAAGAGAATTGCAAAAGGATGCAGGACCGATGGCCAATGCCGCGTTTGAAGAACTTGTCGAAGATTTCGAGTTTCTGGATGATTGGGAAGACAGGTATCGCCATGTGATTGACCTTGGAAAATCCATGGATGCCCTGGAAGACGCCTTGCGGGTGCCAACCACCAAGGTTGAGGGATGTGCATCTCAGGTTTGGTTACATGCGCAATTTGACGCCGGGCGTTTGCATTTCGACGGGGCTTCAGATGCGATGATAGTGTCGGGGCTCATTGCTGTTTTGCGCACGCTTTATAATGGTTTGAGCCCTGTGGAAGTCTTGGCTGTCGATGCGCGCGCTGAGATGGGACGGTTGGGACTAAATGATCATCTGTCTGCCCAACGGTCCAATGGTCTGCGTGCTATGATTGAACGGGTGCGGGAGACAGCACAGGGGGTGCAGTAAACCTCCTCTTTACGGGCGCATTTATTAAGGTGTTTTGGAACGGCGATGGGGGAGGGGGCTCTGCCCCATCGATCAAAGATCGATTCCCCGCGGTATTTTCGGCCTTATGTATCAAACGCACCAAGCCTTGGGCGGGGTGTGAGAGGTGATTAAGGTTTTGATTGTCGCGGTTTTATTTAATGTCTTGATAGTGAGTAACGTCTCGGATTGTATGAGCGAACGGCCCGAACATGCCCTCCTTCCTCTCAATTACCAAAACTCTAGTTTCGTAGCCAACCTCTTTCCCCATTGGATCAAGGTCGTAAGCTACACAGACGCAGAGAAAGTTGGTTCCGCTTTCCTCGCCGTTAATTCTACCGATCATATTCCACTCGGAGTGACCGATGTTCTCCGTATTTTCCCTAGGGAAAAGTACTTTTCGGCTTATGGAATTACTTTGAATGGCTTTCTGGGTTTGAATCGGCACAGCTTGCCTGCCTGCTCCGATATATCCCCAATTATGCCGATGGACGCCGTAATTAATCCGAACATTGAATGCGGGGGAAAGACCCCTGTTTTCGACATCGTAACTCCACTTGATGCGAAAGCTATCTGGCTCTCTAAGGTCGAATTCGCAAGGCACTTTCCATTTGAGGGTAACCCATGGCCTCTGCTCTTGCCGCATGATTTGGTTGGCAGTTCTGGCGGCCGCCAAGGTGGCGCTAGTGGCGCTGAGGGTTTGAGCGACATACCAGACACCAAGGGCCGTAACACCAGCGGTTATGGTACCGACGGCAACCGTGGCTCACAACATACCTCCGGCCCAGTTCGCCATTTCCCGTTGGGCATCCAAATCTTCTTCGGAGCGTTCTTGTTCGCGATCTGTATTGTAAGCATCCCGGTAGCAGCTCAGCGCCTTCTCCACGGTGACCTCGCTACTGCATTTCCGTTCGTGTTCTTCGGCCTCATTGTGGGTGGCATATGCGGACTGATGATCTTGATCGGCGCGCTTGTAGCCCTCTGAATAAGGCACAGACCAAGAAACCAGAGCAATGGCGAAGATGCAAACAGCGCATGTTAGCGCAAGTGCAAAGTATCCGTTTTCAGGCTCTCTAAACATTGGATAAAATACGCCGCTGAAAATTTCCCACGGCTTAACTTGTTGCGCACGTTCGGCTCTTTGTCACCAATCAATTCGGCAAGCTGGGCATAAGATACCCCGTTTAGCCTCAACTGGGCCTTTAATATGTTCGCCGCTTTGGCTTCCCATTCGTTCTGCTCCGGCATTGATCGCTCCTTAAATGATAAATGCACTATATTTGTGATATTTGCCATTGTAAACTAAGCTCATACGTACTGTAAATGTGATATAAGTAATCACAGAGAGCACAATGGCCCAGCACTTCCTTCTTTCATCAGCATCTCGGACGCTTTCCCTGCGTTCGATTTACAAGGCTGGCGAAGATGCGGCGTACCAGACGTTTTGCGAAATGCGCTGGCCTGAGACGGACGGCGAGGCTGTTTGCCCATACTGTGGCTTTGATGAGACCTACAAAATCACCACGCGCCGCAAGTTCAAATGCAAGGCATGTCACCACCAGTTCTGCGTGACCAGCGGTACAATCTTCGCCTCGCGCAAGATGGACTTTGTGGACCTGCTGGCGGCAATCTGCATTATCGTGAACGCGTCCAAGGGTGTGAGCATGGTTCAACTGTCCTGCGACCTTGATTGCCAGTACAAGACGGCCTTTGTTTTGGCGCACAAGCTGCGTGAGGCGATGGCGCTGGAAGTCCACACGGGTGAGGTGCTGGAAGGCCATGTTGAAATCGACGGTGCGTATTTTGGAGGCCATATCCGCCCAGAAAACGCGAAGAAAGACCGCAAGGACCGTCGCCTGAAAGAACACCAGAGCGGCAAGCGCCGCGTTGTGATCGCCATGTGTGAGCGTGAGGGCCGTGTACTGCCGTTCGTGGGCGAGAACGAAGGCGAGGGCGTTGCGCTGGCGAACGAGAACGTAAGCCGTACAGCCACAATGTCAGCAGATGAAGCAAGCCACTGGGATGCGCTGCACATGGGTTATCACGTTGACCGCGTAAACCACTCCGAGATTTACAGCGACCACGGCAAGCACACCAACATGGTAGAGAGCTTCTTCTCCCGCCTTCGTCGTATGGTTCAAGGCCAGCACCACCACGTATCGCCTCAGTACCTTTACCAGTACGCAAACCACGCCGCATGGCTTGAGGATAACCGCCGCACACCAAACGGCGACTTGGTAAAGATCGTTGTGTCTAACGCGATGGAAGCGCCCGTGTCCCGCAACTGGAAAGGTTATTGGCAGCGGGCGGCTTGATCTAATAGAAGGGGATTCTTGTAATTTTTACCTTGCATAGGTACATTGTGGCAACGAGGCCCTTAGAGAAAGCGAGGTTATTGCGATGCCAGTCCCATACAGTCCCCTTGCCATAGCCAATAATTTCCTTGAGCAGTTCGGTAGCCCTCAAGGCATTGAGCATATGAAGCTTCAAAAGCTTGTTTACTGCTCTTACGGCTGGTGGTTGGCTGTAAACAATGACGGACACCCGCGCCTGACCACTGAGGGGCCGGAGATTTGGAAGCATGGGCCTGTATTCGATAGTCTCTATCACACATTCAAGACGTTCGGCAGGAAACCTATTTTGTCGCCCCAGTCTTCCAATCCTTTTGAGATTGCAGAAAATGTCGACGCCGATGACGAGCATGTCAGAAATTTCATTTCTTGGGTGTGGGGGCGCTATGGGCACCTGTCCAGCTTTTCACTTTCCGATATGACACATAAGCCGGGCACCCCTTGGCATAGAGTTGCCAGTGAAAACAATTTTCGGGTCTCATTCAGCACCGAAATTCCTGATCAATATATAGTTGAGGAATTTCGCAAGCTATTAAATGCTGCACAGGTTGCCGCTTCAAATCAGGCTGCGCAGAATGCTGAAACCCAAAGACAACAAGCTTGATTTAGATCAAAATCCGACACCCGACGAAGAAGCTAATGACTTTTCGTCTCCAGATGAGCGTGCAGACACCAGATCAAAGAACCACGAAATTGAACTTCTCAAGGTTCAAATGGGGCCAATTGGAAAGCTTATTGGGTCAACTGACTCATCAAAGACGATTGCATTTGTAGCTGTTGGCATGTGCCTAGTGGCAATGATCATCGTTTTTTGTGTAGCATTCAACAAAGAAGCCGGAACTATCGCCGATGGACCATCAAATGTTCTCTCGCTCTTAGCCTCTATTGTTACCGGCTGTATCGGGTTTATTTTTGGTACAAAACAAGATTAGAATGACCCTTCACTGAGCCAACCGCCACAAACACCCATCCGGCCCGAAGTCCTGCACCCCATGCCCGTCTTTCTGCGCCCTTTGCAGCGCGTCACGCACCCGCTTTAGCACATCACATAGATATCATCGCCCCAGCCCTTCGCGGCCATGATCTGAGCCGTTATCGCCTCATCATCCGCAGGGGCAACCCGTAGCGCGTTGATGATTGTCAGCTTCAATTCATTGCGCCCGAATAGCTGGTTGTACTTGCCTCGCGGGGCTATACCCTTGGGGTTGCCCTCATAGCCGCACAGCACCAGAGCACGGTCTATGGCGTCCAGATCGGCCTTAAGCTCGTCAGCGGCTTTCATTGCAACCTTGTGCTGACCCGCTATCTCGCCGCGCTTTTTTATCAATCCGTGTATCGTGTTCTGCGTACCCCATTATGGATTCACGCGCCCCGATTGTTCAGCTATATTGTTGGTGCGTTTGATACATAAGGCCGGGTATTTTCGGCCAAAAAGAAAGAGGGCTAGAGACGGGCTAGAGTGGTTTCCAGATCGCCGTACCCGGTGAAACGTCGCTCAAAGGTCAGGCCTAGTTTGGTGGCGCATTCTTTGGCTTTGATGGTTAGGGCAGCGTCATTGGTTTGGGCCTGATAGATCAGTTTTTCGTAGTTGCCAAAATACATATCGCGTAATTCCGGATGGCGATCTAACCCCATTGGTTTCCAGACAAAAGCATCAAACTGGCGGACCAGAAAGTCCGTGAGATAGAAGCTGGTGAATTCTTGATCCGCTTTAGAAGCAAAGGCTGTGTTGCCTTCGAAGAAACTGTAGCAATGGGGCCCTGCAATCATTTGAACGCCAAGGTCATCGCATGCCGATTGCAGCAGGCCGCCGGTGCCGCAATCCGCATAGACCACAAAGATATCGGCATATTTTTCGCGGTGTTTCAGCACCGCTGCCCGCACTTCGGTTGTAATTTTTTCGGGGTAGAGGTGATATTTCGCCGGCAAGCAGGTCAGATCAAGATGGTCCCACCCATTGAGGGCTTTGATATCCAGAATTTCCCGAGCAAGAGCACCGCAGGCGATCAGCAGGATGCGTCCGTTCTGTGAGCCAAGTGTAAGACCGACATGGGTCAGTTCGTCGTCTTGCGGGAGCATCAGTTTAGCCGTTTGATACCATAGCTTGCGATCAGGAAGATCACGAGTATTGCGACTCTGACATCCGGGCCACCGGAGGCGGCAAACCAGATGGTAAGACCGGCCGCGCCAAAAACGCTGAGGAGGATCATCATGTAATGGGTTAGGCGCATTGCTGTTTCCTTATGTGATGATATTTAGGTGTCCTTTGCCAGTGTTTAAGACCCCGTCCTATGCGGGGCCTAGACAGCAGTGTCCTTAGATCAGGCGGATTGCATACTGTTGTGTTTGCGGGCCATCCATTCCTTGGCTGTTTCGACCGCAACGGCGGCGTCCCGGCAATAGGCGTCTGCGCCAATGGCTTTGCCGAATTCTTCGTTCAACGGCGCGCCACCGACCAGCACGATGTAATCATCGCGGATGCCTTGTTCGATCATCGTATCGATGACAACTTTCATATAGGGCATCGTTGTGGTTAGCAAGGCGGACATGCCTAGGATATCTGCGCCTTCTTTGTCGATCGCCTCAAGATAGTTTTCAACGGGATTATTGATGCCCAGATCGACCACTTCAAACCCGGCACCTTCCATCATCATTCCGACAAGGTTCTTGCCGATGTCATGAATATCGCCTTTGACGGTCCCAATCACCATCTTGCCGACCCGGGGCGCCCCGGTTTCTGCAAGCAAAGGTTTCAGAATAGCCATGCCACCCTTCATCGCATTCGCGGCCAGCAAAACTTCAGGCACAAACAAGATTCCATCGCGAAAATCTGCACCAACGATGGTCATGCCACCAACCAGCGCTTTGGTGAGAACATCGTATGGTTCCCATTTGCGTTCCAGCAAGATGTTCACGCCTTCTTCGATTTCTTCCTTTAGACCATCATAGAGGTCGTCGAACATTTGTTGGACAAGTTCTTCGTCGTCGAGTTCTGACAGGATGATATCGTCTTCTTCTTCGGACATCTGGTATTCCTTTTGCTGCATCTGCAGGTGGGGGGTTGCGACCCTTTGTCTCAAACATGTGTCACGAAATGGTATGAATTGGTACGCAAATTGCGACATGAGTTGCCTATTGTGCGACGCATTTTTCTCATCAGAAATATGAAAATTATACATGTTGCGAGAGGGATAGCTGAGGTACGTTGCTTTTGTTCACTTTTTGTTCCATATTATTGATATGGATGATGAGAGCCGCCAGTTTGAGATCAGAGGTCGAGCCGCATGCAGTAATCATGCAGGCCGTTATGAGCAACGCAGGCGCGAAGCTGTTGATGATGGGTGGGCGCGGGATGATGTATTGCCGGTGCTACGCACCCAAACCCGGATTGAGCTGCCGCGCCGGATGATCACGTATAACCGGTCGCCGGATTTACCCTTTGACCGGTCGATCAACCCGTATCGGGGGTGTGAACATGGGTGCATTTACTGTTTCGCGCGGCCCAGCCATGCCTATCTCGGGATGTCCCCGGGGCTAGACTTTGAAACGCAATTGATCGCACGGCCAGAAGCGCCTCAGGTCTTGGAGCGCGAATTAGCGGCAAAACAATACCGGGTGGCCCCAATAGCGATTGGCACAAATACCGACCCTTACCAACCGATAGAACGGGATCAGGGGATCATGCGGAAATGTTTGGAAGTTCTTGAAAAGGCTGGGCACCCGGTGGCAATTGTTACCAAAGGCAGTCTTATTGAACGTGATGCAGATATTTTGGCCCGGATGGCGCGGCGCGGTTTGGTACGTGTGGGCATTTCGGTGACAACGTTGGATGCAAAGTTAAGTCGGTTGATGGAACCGCGTGCGCCAGCGCCAGCGCGGCGGATGCAAATGATCCGTCGCTTGTCACAAGAGGGGATTCCGGTTCGGGTTATGGCTTCTCCGATGATCCCAGCGTTGACCGATCCTGAGATGGAGGCGATCCTTGCGGCCGGGCGCAAAGCGGGCGCGCGCCACGCCAGTTGGATCATGTTGCGTTTGCCGCAAGAGGTGTCGCCCTTGGTGCAGGAATGGCTGGCACAGAATTTCCCTGACCGCGCCAACCGCATCATGAGCAGATTGCGAGAAATGCACGGCGGAAAAGAATATGACGCGACATGGCACCGCCGGATGCGTGGCGAAGGACCTTATGCAGAGATGGTCGCCGCGCGGTTTAAAATTGCCATCAAACGGCTGGGATTGGGCACAAATGCCCCATCGATGCGATGCGATTTGTTTCGTGCGCCTGTTTTGGCAGGGGCGCAGATGTCTTTGTTTTGAATGTGGTTTTATTCAGGAGATCGGACAAGGATAGCATAATAGTTGCCGTGCTATTGAATCGCCAGTGTAGAGAGTTCTGACGCTGACCTGTCAATGCTATGCGTGTCTCTAGCGGAAGCGTACCGGTTTTGTCGCATCCACTGGTCTGATTCTTTGCTGTGCGTTAGGCCCGTCTGCGACCACGCCGGGCACGAGGGGCAGGGGCGCTGTCTCCGGTGCCGTCTGTTGCAGAGGAAAAATCGCCCAATACCGCCACAATTTCTTCCAATTGCGGGGCGCTGCCTTTGGCGGTGGTGTCCAGCGCCTCACGCATGGCGCGCAGATGATCGGGCATTGTACCGCAGCACCCGCCGATGATAGAGGCGCCACAATTGCGGGCTAACATTGCGTATTCAGCCATCAGTTCGGGCGTGCCGTCATAATGAATGTGGCCGTCAACGTATTTGGGAATGCCAGCATTGCCTTTTGCAATGATGGGCCGGGCGCTGCCTTTTTCGGCAAAGCCAAGAACCGTGCGCAGCAGATCTGACGCGCCGGTACCGCAGTTTGCGCCAAATCCGATCGGCGCGTTATCCAGCCCTTCGACCAGATCGACCATACCAGAAGAGGTCAGGCCCATCATTGTGCGCCCCGCCGTGTCAAAGCTCATGGTGCCGCACCAAGGCAATCCAGCCAACGCGAAACCTTCGGCGGCGGCGGTGAATTCTTCGGGCGCGCTGATCGTTTCTAGCCAACCAATGTCCGCGCCGCCCGCTTTGAGGCCATCGGCGGTCTCATGAAACATTTCAACGGCAACAGCGTGGCTGAGGGTGCCGACAGGCAGCATGATCTCACCGGTCGGTCCAACCGACCCCGCAACAATGACGGTGCGGCCCGCGGTATCGGCAACCTCACGGCCCAGCTCGGCAGAAACGCGGCTGAGTTCATGAGCGCGTTTGGCTGCATCATGGAGCTTTAGCCGCGATGCATTGGCGCCAAAGGAGTTGGTCAGAAAAAGGTCACTCCCCGCATCAACAGCACCTTTATAGAGCGCTGTGATCTTGGCGGGTTCGTCTGTGTTCCACAGTTCTGGTGCGTCACCAGACATCAATCCCATGTTAAAGAGATTTGTCCCAGTGGCACCGTCTGCCAATAATGTACCCTTTTGTGCCAAAAGGTCGGAAAATGCATTTGTCATGGGGAGGCCTGTGAAGTTTCGAGGAGCAGTCTCACGAAGTGGTGACCATATCAAGCTCATAATCTTCATCTTGATTATGAGGCAGGGCTTGGGTTTCCAGCGCGCGGGGGTGTTGTATCGCCAATGCGATATCAGCCAGACCAATGATCAAGGAGGGCCAACCGGGCGCGGCGGCATATCGTGGCTGCCACTTTGGCGCAAAGCTGTTTTTGAATTGATAGAGCCCCGATGGGGCAAATCGAGCCACCACATCCGGCCAGCGGTACATCCATTTTGGTGGCGTTGGGACAGCAGCAAGATCAACTTTTTCCAGCCCTTCGACCTTGGCATATTCCAGCGCTGTTTGAACCAGTTGATGCATGGTGCCATCTGGTATGGATTGCGCGTGGCGCATCAGATCCAGATGTAGGGTGTCGGCGTTTCTGTGGAACGTAACAAAGGCAATGAGTTCAGCGCCTTGATAGGCGACAAAGACTTCTTGGCGACACAAATAGTGCGGACAGAACCGACCCATGGTGGCCCCGCGTGCACCACCGTGATTGGCCTGCCATGTTTCATCCAATTCGGCCATCTTGGTGATCGGCAGCGCCTTTACATGCTGTGCTGTGACACCTGCACTGGTGGCTTTGCGCAAGATGCGGCGCAACCGTCGGCGACACGGTAATTCCAGATCAAAAGAAGCCAGTGGCACAATCGCGTCGCGCGACAAGCGCAGGACTTTCCATCCCTGTTGACGCGCAGAGACAGCGGTTTGGGCATTGCATTTATATAAAAGGGGCAGGCGCCCTTGATCTGCAGCTGTCCGTTTCAAAAATGCTTTGGTGTCGTAACCTGGATGACCCAGGCAATCACCCATCTGCACTAGGGATTGTGCAGTCGGCAGCAATGCCACAGCCCCCTTGTTCAAGGCCACCACTTCGCCGCCGTTTTGCGGCAGAAAATCAAATTCGGGTGCGTAAATGGGTTGGTGTGGGCCTTGTGGGGCTTGGTCCATGCCGGATTTCAGTGGATTGATCAGGTAATACACCGCCAGAATTGCAGGGACCGCATAATATAGCCCTCGAAAGGCGCAGATACCTGCCAAAAGATCAACGGTAGGAACTTGTGGCATCATGCCAAGAAGGACCAATTCAAAAGGCCCGACGCCGCCCGGCGCACCAGAAAGCATGGCCGCACTGAGTGCCAACAGGAACACTGGCAAAAACTCTGTAAAGGCAAGTTCCGGTGTCGGAATCAAAAGATAAAGCGCAAACCCAGCGGTCAGAACGTCCAATGCTGTCCATCCCAAAATGCTGCGAAAGGCCCTTAGGCTGGGAATACAGGCGCGGTTACGCAATGGCGCAAAAAGAGGAGCAAAGCTGAGCAACAGCACGATGGTGATTAAGACGACGACAGTGGCGGTTGCCGGGAAGGTCCACCATCCAACCGGCAGAAAGATCAGACAGGAGCAAGCAGCCAGAAAGAACAGCGCGGGCATAAAAGTAAGGGTCACAAAGGTGGAGAGCTGAACGGCTTGTCCAGCCCGCAAGTCAGGTAAGACACGCCAGCGCACAGCTGATCCCGTGACAATCCCGAACCCAAGAGTTTGCGCCAACGCGATGGCCGCAAAACCACTTTGGCTGGCGGCATGCGCGCTCACTCCGGTTTGGAAATGGCGATGCGCCAGACCATCATATCGGGCAACCGCCCAAAAACTAAGCGTACACAGTAAAGCGGCCGGAACGACAACCTCGGCTTTGAGGCCCTTTAGTAACGCAGGAAGTTGCGCCAACAGGCTCTGATCGATCATCCTTGAAAGCAGCCAGACGCAAACCATTAAGATCGCGACTGGCGTCGTCCAACGCAATGCGGCGTAGACGGCTTGTGTGTTGCTGTTCATTCCCATGGCCCCTTGTCGGTGCCCCCGCCTTGATCAATACAAGGACCATGGTGACCAAGCTGTTAAGGAATGGCGGGAATGCGGTGCATCAATACCTTGCATTTGAGTTAAGGAATTGTGGCTTTGGCACGGTCCCTTTTATCAACTATGCAACCTCGGCCATGATCTGGCTTTTGGCTTCCACCATGAGTTCCGTCATTTTCTGGCGGAGGGTTTCAGCGTCTGTTTTGTCTCCCAAGTCACCGGCAACCTTTCGAAAGACGTCTTCATCCCCGGCTTCTTCCAGATCTGATTTTACAACCTCACCGGCATATTGCGCGGCGTCCTCACCGGTTTTCCCCAAGAGTTCGGCGGCCCACAGTCCCAAAATTTTGTTGCGCCGGGCCTCAACTTTGAAACGCATCTCAGCATCATGGGCGAATTTGTTTTCAAAGCTGGCTTCACGGTCTGTCATACTGCTCATCTGGAGTGTTCCTGTGTATTTAGCATATGACTATCAGATGTGTGCTGGATCGCGCTTTGACAAGATGTCAGGGCGGCTTGCAGGACTTGTGACACTAGACTAAGAGAGCCCCAACAGGGCCGGGGACCCCCTTCGGCCTGTCCTGAGAGAAAGTACGTCCATGGCCCGGCGCAAGAAAATCTACGAAGGCAAAGCAAAAGTTCTTTATGAAGGCCCGGAGCCGGGGACAATTGTTCAATATTTCAAAGATGATGCGACAGCGTTCAACGCGCAAAAGAAAGACGTGATTGACGGCAAAGGTGTGCTGAACAACCGCTTGTCAGAGTATTTTATGACCGGGTTGAACCAGATCGGTGTGCCGACGCATTTCATCAAACGTTTGAACATGCGTGAACAATTGGTGCGTCAATGTGAGATCGTTCCCTTGGAAGTGATTGTGCGCAATTATGCGGCTGGCACCATGTCCAAAAGATTGGGCATTGATGAAGGCACCCAATTGCCACGTCCGATTGTCGAATATTGCTACAAAGACGACAATCTTGGCGATCCTTTGGTCACCGAGGAACATATCGCGGCATTTGGATGGGCCAGCCAACAGGACATGGAAGACATCCTGAGCCTTGCGCTGCGGGTCAATGATTTTATGTCCGGCATTATGATGGCTGTTGGGATCCGTCTGGTGGATTTCAAGATTGAGATTGGCCGCGTCTATGATGGCGATTTTCAACGTTTGATCATCGCGGATGAGATCAGCCCGGACAGCTGTCGGTTGTGGGACATTGAGACCGGTCAAAAGCTGGACAAGGACGTGTTCCGCCGCGATCTCGGCTCGCTCACGGATGCCTATACCGAAGTAGCACAGCGGTTGGGTGTGATGCCCAGAAACTCGACGCCAATCACTAAACCCACTCTGATCAACTGAACCTCAAGGAAGACGACGATGAAAGCACGGGTACATGTCATGCTCAAAAACGGAGTTCTTGATCCGCAGGGCGAGGCCGTGCGCCACGCATTGGGCGCGATCGGTTTTGACAGCGTTAATGGCGTCCGTCAGGGGAAAGTGATTGAGCTGGATCTGGCAGACGGCACATCCGAAGCTGATGTGAATGCGATGTGTGAGAAACTGCTCGCGAATACTGTGATTGAAAGCTACTCGGTGGAGATGTCCTGATATGCGCGCAGCTGTTGTTGTCTTTCCGGGGTCCAATTGTGACCGTGACCTTGCCGTGGCATTCCAACAAACGGGTGCAGAGGTCGAAATGGTTTGGCACAAGGACAGCGCGCTGCCCGACAACGTTGATATCGTCGGCATTCCGGGCGGATTTTCCTATGGGGATTATCTGCGATGCGGTGCGATTGCGGCACAATCTCCGATTGTGAAAGCGGTCAAAGTCCATGCGGATCGAGGCGGGTACGTCATGGGGGTTTGCAATGGTTTTCAGGTGCTGACGGAAACCGGATTGCTGCCGGGCGCGCTGTTGCGCAATGCCGGGCTCAAATACATCTGTAAAACTGTGGGCCTGAAAGTTGCGACATCGCAAAGCGATTTCACCATGGGATATAATGCCGGGGACGTGATTGATATTCCGATTGCGCACCATGATGGCAATTACTTTGCCGATCCGGAAACATTGGCGCGCTTGCAAGGCGAAGACCGCGTGGCCTTTACCTATACAGACAATCCAAATGGGGCTCAGGCGGATATTGCCGGTATCCTTTCAGAGAACCGCCGTGTCCTTGGGATGATGCCGCATCCTGAACGGGCGGCGGATGATGGCCATGGTGGCACCGATGGAGCGGCGCTGTTTCGCGCATTGTCAGGTGCCCTGACGTCCGCGTGACTTGAGTGCAAAGCGTCCGGCGCGTAGTGTGTCGGGATGAGCGAGATCGGCGAAACCAAACCACAAATGGCTGTATCCTGGCGCGTACGTATCGCGATTGGCCTGTTGCTGTTGGTTGCGGTTGCTGTAATTTCCGTCACCAACAGGCTTTTGACGGACCGGTTTACCGAGACAACGCGCAATCGCGCAGAGCTTCGTATCGCACTCTATAGCGGGAATTTACTGGCGGAGCTGCGCCAAAACGCGATTGTCCCGCAGCTTTTGGCGCGTGACCCTTCGTTGATTTCAGCGCTTGATGGGGCGGATTATTCGCTTTCAACCCAACGTCTGATCTCCTTTGTTGAGGAAATCGGCGCGGCGTCATTGATGCTGTATGATATTGACGGGCGCACCGTGGCGGCGACGGACCGCAATCGTTTGGGCTCATCGCATCGCTCGGAACCCTATTTTGTTGATGCAATTCGGGCAAATGCCACAATATTCACTGAGATAGCGCAAGAGGGCGGCGGGTATCACTTTGTTTATTCCCGGCGCATTCAACAGGGCGGTAATACGCTTGGAGTGATTGCGGTTGAGGTTGATCTGCAAAAGTTTGAACGCGCATGGGCTGGCATTTCAGATGCTGTCATCGTTACCGACAGCAGCGGCACGATCATTCTGGCAACGTCGCCGCGCTGGCGTGGCAGCACCGAAGAGGTCGCTTTGGCCAACGATCCCCCGCAAAACGCAATTGAACGGGCGATCAAAGCAACCGCAGATTGGACTGCACTGCCACCTGATGCTTATCTTCAGGGCGAAGCGGTGATGCGCCTGGAAAGCAGAATCCCGTTTCGCGGGTGGCGAATGACTAGTTTTACAACCTACACGTCGGTGCGCGAACGGGTGAATGGCGTATTGGCGTTGGAAGTCATGGGGTTTGCGATTCTTCTGGCGCTGACGTTCTATTTCCTCAGCCGACGCACCGCGGGACGGTTGGCAATTTTCCAGCGGGAATCGGCCAAACTTCGCGCATTGAACGCGGCCTTGCAGCGGGAAATCGCTGAACGAAAACGGGTGCAGGAAACCTTGGCTGTGGCGGAACAGACGCTTGAGCAATCTTCAAAATTGGCCGCCTTGGGCGAGATGTCAGCCGCCGTTTCACATGAGCTGAACCAACCGTTGGCGGCGATGAAAACTTACCTTGCCGGGGCTCGGCTTTTGTTGCGCCGCAACCGCCCTGACGAAGCGCTGTCGTCCTTTGGGCGTATTGATGATTTAATCGAACGTATGGGCGCCATAACGCGCCAGCTAAAGTCCTATGCGCGCAAAGGCCAAGAGGCGTTTAGCCCTGTAGACATTGGGTCTGCGCTGGCCTCCTCCATGTCTATGATGGAGCCACAGCTGCGTCAGCGAAAAGTTCAGATCAACCGCATTTTGCCCGATCAGCCGGTGATTGTGATCGGTGATCGGATGCGGATCGAACAAGTCATGGTCAATCTCTTGCGTAATGCCTTGGACGCTACCAAATCTGAAAAGAACCCGCAGGTCGAAATCATCCTGTCGGCCGGTGAAACGGCGACATTAACAGTGCGCGACAATGGGCCCGGAATTGAGGATCTCGACGCGTTGTTTGAGCCGTTTTACACCACCAAACAACCCGGCGATGGTGTTGGCCTAGGGCTTGCCATTTCATCGGGGATTGTGAACGACCTTGGGGGACGGCTTACTGCACGCAATGGACAGGCGGGTGGCGCCGTTTTCGAAATGCAATTGCCCATCATGGGCGAAAAGAACAAAGTAGAGGCAGCAGAGTAAAGCTATGGCACAGGCAATGAAGATCGCGATTGTCGATGACGAACAAGATATGCGTCAATCAATCAGCCAATGGTTGGCCCTGTCAGGGTATGACACCGAAACTTTTGGATCTGCTGAAGATGCACTCAAAAAGCTGGGGCCGGAATACCCCGGGATTGTCATCTCTGACATCAAGATGCCGGGCATGGATGGGATGCAGTTTCTCAAAAAGCTGATGGGCAATGATTCCGCTTTGCCGGTGATCATGATAACCGGGCACGGGGATGTCCCTATGGCTGTTGAGGCCATGCGCGTTGGGGCATTTGATTTTCTGGAGAAGCCCTTCAACCCGGACAGGATGAGCGATCTGGCCAAAAAGGCCACCAATGCCCGCCGTCTGGTGATGGACAACCGCGCCCTGCGCCGCGAACTGTCGGATGGGGGCCAGTTGATGAAAAAGCTGATTGGCCAGTCTCCGGTCATGGAACGGCTGCGCGAAGACATTCTTGATCTTGGACAGGCGGATGGGCACGTCCTGATTGATGGGGAAACCGGAACGGGCAAGACGCTGGTGGCGCATGCGTTGCATGCTGTCGGTTCGCGTGCGGGCAAGAAATTTGTTCTGGTGTCCTGTGGTGCCCACGAAGAAGAAGCGCTCAGCAAACGCTTGTTTGGGCCGATGTTGCCCGAAGACGCACAATTGCCTGCGATCGAAGAGGCGCGCGGCGGGACTTTGGTGCTCGAAGATGTCGAGGCTTTGTCAGAGACGTTGCAGGCGCGGCTTTTGTCTGTGATCAATGAACAGGGCACGCCCGCAGAGACGCGCATTGTTGCGATCTCAAATTTGCAAGAGGCGGGCTGCACATCTGAAGACTCGCTGCGGTCTGATTTGTTTTACAGACTGGCTGCCTTGCGGATCACCGTGCCTCCCTTGCGTCAGCGTGGCGAGGATATTCTGACGCTGTTCACCCGGCTAAGTGAGCAATTTGCCGATGAATACGGGTGTGAGGCGCCTCAGGTATCAGCCCAAGAAGCGGCACAATTGTTGCAAGCGCCATGGCCGGGGAATGTGCGTCAGCTGATCAATGTGGCGGAACGTGCGGTGCTTCAATCGCGGCGTGGCTCTGGCACAATCGCATCTCTATTGATGTCGGATCATGAGGAAATGCAGCCCGTTATGACCACCGAGGGTAAGCCGTTGAAAGAATACGTCGAAGCCTTTGAACGCATGTTGATCGATAACACGATGCGCCGGCACAAAGGGTCAATTGCCAGCGTGATGGAAGAGCTTTGCTTGCCGCGCCGGACTTTGAACGAAAAGATGGCGAAATACGGTTTGCAGCGGTCAGATTACCTTTAACAGTTTGATTTGCCAATACTTTTAACAAAGGTCTGGCGGGGCTCTGGTTGTGGATAGAGTTGCGCTAAAGGCCTGATCCCAAACAGCGCTTTGAGGTGCGTAAGGTTATCTCAAAGCCGTTTGCAGATGTGCCCACTTTTTGTGTCGCGCTGCGAAAAGGTCATGAAATAGGACCGCATGCGAAGCACAGGCATCGCATGCGGCCAATCCGCAGTATGCAATGGCGTTGATCAGCTGGTTTGGCGTTCTACAATTTGCGTGGCTCTGCCATTGTTGTCAGTGACGCAGGTCCAGGAATTCGCGCCTTGAACGTCGATGATAAACCGGTTTGTCTCAACCACGGGCAAGGTGGTGTTGACAGAGACCGTTGTTGCTCCGGTTTGTTTTTTCACGGCGGCCAAACAGCTTTTGTTTCCGCGTACGTCGGCCAATGCCGCCGGATCGTTTGCCACGGCCAATTCATCACAGGCTGCAAGCCCCAACAAAGAAACAAAAAGGGCGGGGCGTAAAAGTGACGGCATCTAAAAAGTCCTTTGGTATTCGTTCCCCGGTCCAATGACATCAGGGCGTATTGGGTATTAAAACTGCCGCCAAATGATCCCCATGGCATTGATGATGTCAAGCATCCTTGGGCTTTTCACCAAATTGAGCGTCTGGGGCAAGATTGCCCATTGTGTTTCACCACACAAAGCCCTTATCTAGAAGTATCGGCCGCTTGGCGCGTTACCGCGTCAGGATCGGTCAGACCACAGTTTCGCTGCACATGGACGCGCCGTTGATTGGGCCCATGGGCAGACCGATAAGGCCAGAGATGGCCAGAGAGCACCGCTGATAGCCTGAACGGAAATCCGGAATGGCACCAGTTTATAATGGACAAGGCGGGGCAGGTTGCCCTGATCTTGTCGGAGAAGAACCGCGATGACGCGCGCAGATGCCATGAGCAGAACAGGACAGGCCGTATTCGGCCCCGTTCCTGCGCCGTTTTCAATCGCCTTGACAAGCCACACCGCAAAGTCTCTTGCGCCCCCCGGGGATCAATTGACGCATGCCGTGTGCACAGTGAGAACATGCCTAAGAAAATGCTTATCGATGCCACCCACGCGGAGGAAACGCGCGTTGTGGTGGTTGACGGAAACAAAGTTGAAGAATTTGACTTTGAATCTGAAAATAAACGCCAGCTTGCTGGCAACATATACCTCGCCAAAGTAACCCGGGTTGAGCCGTCTTTGCAGGCGGCCTTTGTAGATTACGGCGGCAATCGTCACGGGTTTCTGGCGTTTTCTGAGATACATCCGGACTATTATCAGATACCGGTTGCCGATCGTCAGGCACTTTTGGCAGAAGAACGCGCCTATGCCGAAGCGCAGGCCGCCAAAGAAGATGAAGAACCCAAGCCCAAAAGCCGACGCTCCCGCAGCCGCTCCAAGCCCAAAGCCGAGGAGGCTGTTTCAGAGGATGCAAAAACATCGACTGAAATCGAAGGCATGGAAACTGTTGACCTGACCGACGAAGACGAGGTGGAGGTTAACCAAGACGAAGCCAGCTCTCCGATGGAACGGGTGGCGGAATCTCCTGTGGATACGCCTGATGCAAGTGAGGGTGAGGAAACATCTGTCGATGGAGAGCCGGTTACCGCCGAAGAAGAGACCAGCACCACCGAGGAGGCATCCGAGCAGGATGCTGAGGAGGGTGAACCGGAGGAGGACGCAGAGGCAGATGTTGCCAAAGGTTCCGATGCAACGTCGAAAGATGAAACCATCGAATCCGTGGCTGATGAAGACGACAGCGAAGACATCCGCCCCGCGCGCAAGCCACGGCCCAAGCGTTACAAAATTCAGGAAGTCATCAAGGTCCGTCAAATCCTGTTGGTTCAGGTTGTCAAAGAAGAACGTGGTAACAAAGGTGCAGCCCTGACCACTTATCTGTCATTGGCTGGCCGTTATTGTGTTTTGATGCCCAATACTGCACGGGGTGGCGGTATCAGCCGTAAGATCACGAACGCCGCAGACCGCAAAAAACTCAAGGAAATCGCGACCGAAATTAAAGTGCCACAAGGTGCCGGTTTGATCGTGCGCACCGCGGGTGCCAAACGCACCCGGGCTGAAATTAAACGTGATTATGAATATCTCCAGCGTTTGTGGGAACAGATCCGCGAGCTGACGCTGAAATCTATCGCACCAGCCAAGATTTATGAAGAAGGTGACCTGATCAAACGTTCGATCCGTGATCTTTATAATCGCGAGATTGATGAAGTATTTGTTGAGGGCGAACGCGGGTATCGTATCGCCAAGGACTTCATGAAAATGATCATGCCGTCTCACGCCAAAAACGTGAAACGTTACGAAGAAAACCTACCGCTTTTCGCCCGTTATCAGGTCGAAAGTTATCTTTCTGGGATGTTCAATCCCACGGTGCAGTTGCCCTCAGGGGGGTACATTGTGATTGGCGTGACCGAAGCGTTGGTTGCCATTGATGTGAACTCTGGTCGTGCCACCAAAGAAGGTTCGATTGAACAGACGGCAACCAAGACCAATTTGGAAGCGGCTGATGAAGTAGCGCGCCAGTTGCGTCTGCGCGATCTTGCCGGTCTGATCGTCATCGACTTCATTGATATGGATGAGCGCAAGAATAATTCCGCTGTCGAAAAGCGGATGAAAGACAAGCTCAAGACGGATCGCGCACGCATTCAGGTCGGGCGTATCTCGGGTTTCGGCCTGATGGAGATGTCGCGTCAACGTCTGCGCCCGGGCATGATCGAAGCGACAACACAGCCTTGTAGCGCATGTCACGGGACGGGCCTCATTCGCTCAGACGATAATCTTGCGTTGTCGATCATCCGTCACATGGAAGAAGAGGGCACACGCCGCCGCACGCGCGAGGTTTTGATCAAAGCGCCGGTTGGTATTGCCAACTTCTTGATGAACTCCAAAAGGGAACATGTTGCGCAGATTGAGGCGCGGTATGGCATGGCTGTGCGTATCGAAGGGGACCCGCAGCTGGTCAGCCCTGAATTCACGATGGAGAAGTTTAAAACCGCAACGCGGAATATCGCTCCTGTGCCAGATCATGTTGTCTCGGTTGATACATCGCTGATGGATCAGATTGACGAGGATGACGCAGATACGTCAACCGACGAAGACGAAGCGCCGGAGCCACGCGACAGCCGTCCGTCTCAGGATGAACATGGAGATGGCGAAGGCAAACCTAAAAAGCGTCGTCGTCGGCGGCGCAGCCGGGGAGGGCGGAACCGTTCTGGAAATTCAGAGAACCAGACGGATGAAGAACAAAACGCTGATAGCCCCACCGAAGAGGAGGCCGCTGAGGCCCCTGCATCTGACGCCAATGCTTCTGAAGTCAGTGAGGCCGAAACAAGCGCAACTGAGGCCAAGGCCGACGAGCCTGCCGCCGCTCAGACATCAGCCGATGAGGCTGAAACTGTGGTGACTGCATCTGGAAAAGAGGAACCTGTCAAAGAGGCTCCAAAAAAGAAGGCCCGCAGCCGCTCGCGCAGCTCTAAAGCCAAGACTGAGGCCAAGGCCGAAGCCGAAGGCACGACAGATACTGATGTGAAAACGTCCGAAGCTGTCGAAGCGACACCCGCCGACGCAGAGCCAGTTGCAAAGCCAAAGGCCAAAACCACCCGCACACGCAAGAGCCGTGCCAAAAAGGTTGAAGAGGCTCCGGCTGATACCGCGCCGGACGTTGAAAGTACGCCTGCAAGCGAAGAGGTTGCCAAAGAAGAGGCTCCGAAAGCGGCAAAACCCAAGCGGACCCGGGCCAAGCCAAAACCCAAGGCCGAAAGGAAAGCCGAAGCAGATGCAGAAACGCCGGCGGTTCCGACACAGACACCAGAACCTGTTGTCGCGGAACCCGATACAGCGGAGCCTACTGTTGCGGAGCCTGTAGCTACGGCACCGGTCAAAGCCGCTGCTGAGCCCGAACCCGTTGCAGAAAAGAAGCCTAAGAAAAAAGGCTGGTGGTCCTTGGGCCGCTAAGGAATGCAAGCAAAGGCCTATGAACACCAAAGGCAGGTCCGCAGGGGCCTGCCTTTTGCGTTTCAGCTTTCTTTGCGCACCAGAAAAATCTGAACATTGCCTTCTTCGCTCATGTCGATCAACGCGTGTCCTGTTTCTGCGCAAAAGTGTGGCACATCGATGATCGCAGCGGGATCATCTGTTTGCAGGCGCATCAAATCACCAACCGGTAGCGCGGCCAAACGTTTGCGCAGTTTTAGGACGGGCAGGGGGCAAAGCAGCCCCGTAGCATCAAGTTCATGTGTCTTCATCCTTTGCACATAAATTAGATGTTACACCACGTCCACGCGCTTGTGACTGACTGCTAGGTGACGTCGCCAAATTTCGCAGCTAGGTGTAGCCTATGTTTGGAATTGAAATCATCGACGCCGGGCTTTTGCCTGCCATGTTCGTAGCCCTTTTTGCAGGGGTTATCAGCTTTCTCAGCCCTTGTGTGTTGCCCATTGTACCGCCTTATCTGGCGTATATGAGCGGCGTCTCTCTGAATGAGATGTCCACCCAAGAAGAAGCCCGACGCAAGGCAGTGGTTGCGGCGTTGTTCTTTATCATGGGGCTGAGCACGGTCTTTTTGATCCTTGGTTTCACAGCCTCAGCTTTTGGTGCGTTTTTCCTGCAAAATCAGGTGTTGTTTGCGCAGATATCTGGCGTCGTGATCATTGTGTTTGGTTTGCATTTCCTTGGTATCTTTCGCATCCCCTTTTTGGATCAAGAGGCGCGTCTGGATGCAGGTGACAAAGGCGGTTCCAGTTTTGGGGCCTATGTTTTGGGGTTGGCCTTTGCGTTTGGCTGGACGCCCTGTATCGGGCCGCAACTTGGCGCGATCCTGTCATTGGCGGCTTCTGAGGCATCGGTGTCCAAGGGCACGTTATTGTTGGGGATTTATGCGGCAGGGCTTGGTATTCCGTTTTTGCTGGCTGCGATGTTCATTACCCGTGCAATGGGTGTGATGAACAAGCTCAAACGGCATATGAAAACCATTGAACGTGTTATGGGCGGGCTGTTGGTTCTGGTCGGCATTGCGATGGTCACAGGCGCCTTTACCAGCCTTGCGTTCTGGCTGCTTGAGACGTTCCCGGCGCTGGCCCTTTTGGGCTAACGCCTTACTCTTGCCTAAAACCCTTGTTATGGTGCGCCAAAGAGGGCGCTATGGGCAAAGCTTCAACACAACAGGTCAAGACACGGCGGGTGTTCTATATTCCCGGCTATGACCCTATACACCCGCGTCGCTACCGCGAGCTTTACCGCAAGGAAAGTGCGTCACAGGGGGCGATTTCGGGGTATGAGATTGGCCTGAAACCCAAGAGTGCAGGGGGTGCCAATTACGGTTGGAAAGTAAATGCGCAGATTGATGACGCAGAGGTGAGCGCGGATGTTGATGTTCTGGTTTGGTCCGACATCGTCCGTGACAGCATGAACCCTTCGATCCCGGCCACCTATTTGCAACTTGTCAGAACAGCTTGGGTCTACATTGCATCAGGGGCGTTGTGGCGCTTGATGAAGCTGCGCAAAGGGCCGGTGATTGCAGCACTCTATCCGGTTGGCATGCTGATGTTGCAGCTGGTTCTGGCAATTCTGATCGGTTGGGGCATCGGGATATTGGCGGGATATCTTGCATCACAGGTGCTCGCTGTAGTCACAGGAGCGCAGGCGGGCGCTTGGACGGCAACTGTTTTGGCAATGGTTGTTGGTGCGCTTAGCGGCATTGCTCTGTTGCGCTGGTTCAAGGCCCGCGACGGCAAATTCTTTGCCTATTATCTGATGCATGATTATTCCTATTCCGCGTCATCGCGAGGCCAAAACCCGCCAGAGCTGGAAGCACGCATGGCGATTTTCAAAGATACAATCGCGCAGGCGCTTACACAGGACGTTGATGAGGTGTTGGTTGTTGGTCACTCTTCTGGGGCACATCTGGGGGTGTCGATTTTGGCTGACCTGATCCGCGAAGACAGGACACGCGCGGATGGTCCGGCGCTGTCCTTTCTCACATTGGGTCAGGTGGTTCCTATGGTGTCTTTCCTGTCTCAGGCCCATCGGCTGCGCGCCGACCTGCAATATCTGTCGACGCGCCAAGAACTCAGCTGGGTTGATGTAACCGCGCCCGGGGATGGCTGCGCTTTTGCGCTTTGTGATCCTGTGTCAGTTTCAGGTGTTGCGCCGGAAGGTAAAAAATGGCCGTTGGTCTTTTCAGCTGCCTTTACCCAATCCCTAAGCCCGGCCCGTTGGAAAGAACTGCGCTGGCGGTTCTTTAGGCTGCATTTTCAGTATCTATGCGCCTTTGATCGGCCCAAAGATTACGACTATTTTCAAATCACCGCCGGGCCTTTGACCCTTGGGACCCGCTATGCAGGGCGTGCGCCATCACGTTCGCGGATCGATCACGCGGTCAGCAAATACACCTCTATCGCCGCATGAACATACCTCCCAAACCCTCCAGCAGACCGGATAAAGTTTCGCTCTTGCGGTACCTACGTCTGTTTCGTCAGGATATCCTTTCGGCGCAACCAGCAAAGCTATATCGGGCGTGGATGGCCGAATTCAAAACGCCGTTTTTCCGCAGCTATCTGATGAACCAACCCGAATTGGTTAAGACGGTTCTAAAAGAACGGCCTGATGCGTTTCCCAAATCCAACAGGATCAGCGAAGGGTTACGGCCGCTATTGGGCAATTCGGTTTTTCTGACAAATGGTGAGACATGGAAACGTCAACGGCGCATCATTGATCCAGCATTTGAAGGCGGGCGGTTGCGCGAAACTTTTGCAGCGATGTGGGAGGCCGCCGAAGCGGCAGTGCAGCGGCTGGAGAGGCAAAGCGGGCAAACAATCGAGATTGAAGCAGAGACAAGTCATGCAGCCGCAGACGTCATTTTTCGCACGTTGTTTTCCATTCCAATTGAACACCATCTGGCGCGTGCGGTCTTTGATGAGTTTCGCGTCTATCAACGCTCACAACCGCTGTTAAATATCGCGGCATTCGTGCCGCTGCCCCGCTGGTTGCCCCGGTTTTTCCGACGCTCAACCAAAAAAAGTGCCACGAAAATTCGTGATCTGATCACCCAGCTGACCCATGAGCGTCAACAGGCGATCGAAGCGGGCACGGCGCCGGATGATCTGGCGACCAAAATCATGACCACAGCTGATCCGGTCACTGGTGATCGGTTTGACGAAGCGGAAATGGTTGATCAGGTTGCGATCTTTTTCCTCGCAGGGCACGAAACCAGCGCTTCCGCTTTGGCATGGACGCTCTATTTGCTGGCCACTCACCCGGAGTGGCAGGACAAATTGGCCAAAGAGGCGCAAGTGTTGGAAGAATGTGATTTTGCGGTCATGTCCAAGCTGAAATTGAGCCGTGATGTGTTTCGCGAAGCACTGCGGCTCTATCCACCGGTGCCGATGATGGTGCGTGAGACCACCTGTCCCGAGACTTTCAGGGAACGAGATGTAAAAACAGGTGCGCAGGTTGTGATCAGCCCATGGCATTTGCATCGCCATACCCGCTTGTGGGACAATCCGGATGGGTTTGATCCCAGTCGTTGGCAGACCGAGAATGGACAGAAATGCCAACGCGAGGCCTTTGTGCCGTTTTCTGCAGGGCCACGGGTTTGCACGGGCGCCGGGTTTGCAATGGTTGAGGGCCCGCTGATCCTGTCCCACATCTTGAGAGATTTCAAAGTGATTGCAGATCCAACGCGGGTGCCTGTACCGGTGGCGCATCTCACGGTTCGATCTGAGGCCGGAATTTGGTTACGTCTTGAGCGGCGGTAGTCCTACCATCGGAGGTGAGATTGACCTAAAAGCAGCCTAAGAATCATCATCAATGGAGACAGACCTATGAACGCAACACAAAAGGACGTGATGCAAAACGGACAGGGTTTGATCGCTGCATTGGATCAGTCGGGCGGGTCCACACCGAAAACGCTCAGTATTTATGGGGTTGAGCCGTCGGATTACAATGGGGACGATGAGATGTTTGCAGCCATGCATGATATGCGGGCTCGGATCATTCTTGCGGATTCCTTTACGGCTGAAAAAGTGATCGCCGCCATTCTGTTTGAACGGACGATGGACGGTCAGATCAATGGTAAACCTGTGCCCCAATTATTGTGGGAAGACAGGGGGGTGGTGCCCTTCCTGAAGATCGATAAAGGTCTGGAAGAGCCCTCTCAGGGTGTTCAGCTGCTTAAATCAATGCCCGGACTGGACGAACTGCTGGGTCGTGCGCGTGACGCGGGCATTTTTGGCACCAAGGCGCGGTCCGTTGTTCACGAAGCGGATGCGGCGGGAATTGAGGCAATTATTGCGCAACAAATCGAGGTTGGCAAAACTGTTTGTGCATCTGGTCTTGTGCCAATCCTGGAACCTGAGGTGAATATCAGCTCTGAAACCAAAGCGCAGGCCGAAGATTTGCTGGCGTCGACCTTGTTGCGCCATTTAGACGGGCTTTCAGCGGATGAGCTGGTGATGATCAAACTGACCATCCCAGAAAAACCTGGCTTGTATAATGCTGTGGCAGATCACCCAAATGTCCTGCGTGTTGTGGCGTTGTCGGGGGGGTATTCGACGGATGAGGCGGCAGCGCGTTTAAAGAAAAACACCAAGATGATTGCAAGCTTTAGTCGGGCTTTGACAGAAGGGTTGAAGGTATCGATGTCTGATGATGCGTTCAACGCGACATTGGCAGGAAACATCGACAAGATTTTCGAAGCCTCGATTGCTTGAGTGAGCCATAGGGTCCGGCCTGTTTCTTTGACAATATGCAAGGCTGACCGGTTCTGGATACAACACATCTTCGGTCGGCCGATATTTTGGACGGCGCGGTCCCTTTTGCCTTCCAACTGGGAAAGGAACACAACCGCGCAGCCTTGGTCGGCTGATGTGTTTGTTGGTCTCGGAACCGGGGGGGCAGGGGCAAATCAAAGGTCAATCGCCCTTTGCAAGACGCTCCTTTAGGGCCTGCAACACATGCAACCGGATGGCAGAGGCAAGACCCATTTCAAGCCCGCGTTCGGCATCAATTTGAGCAACCAAAGCATTGATTGGCATATTCTTTTCGGCTGCAAGCGCGCGAAATTCCAGCCAAAATTCCTGTTCCAAAGAAACCGAAGTCCGATGGCCCTTTAGGGTCACCGAATGTTTGACAGGCCGTCGGTTCATTGGTCGCGTTTGTGATTGTCCACCATGCGTTTTGCTTTGGCGTTTTGTATCTTGGTGGCCTGTTTTTCCAACTTGCTGCGGCCGTATGCCACTACATTCTGATCGGCGCGTTCCTTCTTTTCAGAACGCGCCCGGTCTTTACGGACCTTATTCAGATTGATTGGTGTGCTCACTTTGGTCCGATCATTTGCTCTGGTCGCACAACCTTATCAAAGGTTTCGGCATCCACAAACCCAAGGGCGATAGCCTCTTCCTTGAGTGTTGTACCGTTCTTGTGTGCGGTCTTGGCCACTTTGGTTGCATTGTCATACCCAATCGTCGGCGCCAAGGCTGTCACCAACATCAGGCTTTCTTTCATCAGTTTATCAATGCGGGCTTCATTCGCCTGCGTGCCAACAACCATGTTGTCGGTAAAGCTGCTTGCCGCGTCACCCAGCAATTGCATCGACTGGATCACGTTATAGCTCATCATGGGGTTATAAACGTTGAGTTCGAAATGCCCTTGGGATCCGGCAAAACCTACGGCCGCATCATTGCCCATCACATGCGCACAGACCATTGTCAGCGCCTCAGCCTGTGTCGGGTTCACTTTGCCGGGCATAATGGATGACCCCGGTTCATTTTCTGGCAAGATCAGCTCTCCGAGGCCAGAGCGCGGACCAGAGCCCAAAAGACGCATGTCATTGGCGATCTTGAACATCGAAGCAGCCACAGTTTTCAATGCCCCAGAGAACATGACCATTGCATCATGAGCCGCCAGTGCTTCGAATTTATTTGGGGCCGTGACAAAGGGCAGGCCAGTAATCGCAGCGATTTCTGCGGCGACTTTTTCGGCAAAACCCTTTCGGGTGTTCAGGCCCGTGCCCACTGCGGTGCCCCCCTGTGCCAGTTCATAGATATCAGGCAGGCAGGCTTCTATGCGGGCGATACCTTTGGCCATTTGATGGGCGTACCCCCCAAACTCCTGTCCCAAAGTCAGCGGTGTTGCATCTTGGGTATGGGTCCGACCGATCTTGATAATGTCTTTGAATTCATCGGATTTCGCGACCAATGCATCATGCAGTTTGCGCAGCCCCGGCAGCAAGGTATCCCGCGCCACCATGCCAATTCCCACATGCATCGCTGTCGGGAATGTGTCGTTTGAGGATTGCCCCATGTTGCAGTGGTCATTCGGATGCACAGGGGTCTTTGAGGCCATCTGTCCGCCCATAATCTCAATCGCACGGTTTGAGATCACTTCATTGGCATTCATGTTTGATTGTGTGCCCGACCCAGTTTGCCAGACGACCAAAGGAAAGTTGTCATCAAATTTGCCGTCGATGACCTCTTGGGCGGCTTGATCAATCGCTGGTGCCAGATCTGCATCCAGATCGCCAAAACCAAGGTTTACAGTGGCACAGGCTTTCTTGATCACACCCAAGGCCCGGATAATTGCAACCGGCTGCCGTTCCCAGCCAATGGGGAAATTCATGATCGAGCGCTGCGTCTGTGCGCCCCAGTACTTATCTGCTGGGACCTCCAGGGGGCCAAAGCTATCGGTTTCTGTGCGGGTATTGGCCATGATCAGGCTCCTTCGGTGCGGCTTGGTTTGGCGTGGGTTTAGCGGGATGGCAGAGACCCTGCAATCAACTGAGAGTGCAAGATTGCCGCTTATTTTCTAAACGAATCGAGTGAGACGATCTCGGCATCTTTGGCAGGCTCGTTTGTAGATTCTTCTGGCGTGGTGTCTTCTGGTAAGGTTTCGACAGTTGCTTCGCTGTCTTCATCCTCAGAGTCTTGCTGTTCAAAGCGCAGGCCAAATTCCACAGAAGGATCAACAAAAGTTCGGATCGCATCATAGGGAATATAAAGCGGCTCTGGTGCATCACCAAAGTTCAGCGTGACCGCAAAGCCTTCTTCTGTGACTTCAAGCCCATCATACCAATGTTGCATGACAACTGTCATTTCACCGGGGTAGCGGTCCGAAAGCCAGTCAGCAAGTTCCGCGTCAGGATGGGCGGTGTCGAAGGTGATGAAGAAATGGTGGTTCCCCGGCAGCCCCCGATCTGCAACATCTAACAGCACCTTACGGATCAATCCCCGCATAGCGTCATGCATCAGGTTGCCATATTCAATCTCGCGGTCCATGCCTTCCCCCGGGTCGTCTGCACACGCTGCCAACCATAACTTATTTGGGGGCAAGTAAAAGGGGGCGTGGCCTCAAAGCTGGGAAACGATCACAGCAACTGTGGTAAGTGCGGCCATTGTGCTCACAAACCCCCACTTCAATAGCAACATTAACAGGGCCGCCAATAGGGTAAATGCCAGTGCTACAAGGTTAAAACTGCTCCAATCAGGAAGGGGCAGCGCAAATAGGGCAGGTTGGCGGACCGTGTCAAAAAGGACATGCAATGCAAACCAAATCGACAAATTAGAAATGACCCCGACAACGGCGGCTGTGATGGCCTGCAATGCCCCTGCAAGCCGTTGGTGTGCCGCGATGCGTTCAAGGTATGGTCCAGCCAGAAAAATCCACAGAAAACAGGGTGTGAAGGTAACCCAAAGCGCCAGCAATCCCGCCGCAATTGCACCAGCGATGCCGGATTGGGCAAAGCCAGCCAGCAATGCCACAAATTCAGTCACAAGGATCAATGGCCCCGGCGTCGTTTCTGCCAGCCCCAGCGCATCGATCATTTGATTGGTGGAAATCCACCCATAATCCTGCACCACCGTTTGGGTCATATAGGCCAGCACCGCATAAGCACCGCCAAAGGTCACAAGTGCCAACGTTGAGAAAAACAATCCAAGTTGCAAAAGAAAATCCTGATCCAATGCCCAGAGGATCCCCAGCGGAAATACCCAAAGCAGGCTCCAGATCGTCAGTGTCCAAGCGCTGTTGGTTTTGGTGTGGGGCAATGTCTGAGGCGGAACATCCGCGATTAAGGGGCTTCTCATCCCCCACAGGCCCGCAACAAGGATGATCAGCGGAAAGGGGAGCCCAAAAACGAAGAGGCCTGAAAAGGACAGGAGCGCCAGAGACCAACCTTGCAGGCCGATGAGTGCTTTTGACGCTACTTTTCGCAACGCCTGAAAGACCACCACGATCACCGCCGCTTTGATGCCCAGAAACGCCGCCTGAACCAAGGGGAGCTGGCCATAAGTCGCATACCCAAACGCCAACAACGCAATCACCAGCGCGCCGGGTATTACAAACAGCAAACCCGCCAGCAGCCCCCCCGCCACACCGCGCATCCGCCATCCCGCATATGTGGCAAGCTGCATCGCCTCAGGGCCGGGCAGCAACATACAAAGCGACAAGGCCCGAAGATACAGCGTTTCAGATAACCAATGCCGGTCTTCGACCAGTTCTTTGTGCATAAGTGCGATCTGTGCGGCAGGCCCCCCAAAAGAAAGCAACCCTATGCGCCCGAAAACCCGCCCAAACGCCGCCCATGTTGGCGTGCTCATGCTTTGCCACCGGATGAATCGTGCCCTTCACCTTGACCGTCGCGCGCCCAACGATAGAGGGCGTCATACATCGTGAGCCCGACATCAAGCTGTGCCAGATCGTCCTTAAACTGTCGTGACAAGCCAACCGACAGCGCCAGCAACCCAACAGCCTGAGGTGAGGCATCATGGGTGTTGGTATCTGCCGCCCGGATCACCTGTGCCAATCGGTCAAGGGCCTCTGTGTGGAGGCAAAATTCATCCAACATCGTGTCAAAGGTGCATTTGGCACCGCGATGGGACCAAAACGTATCTTCGATGTCAAAAGGGGTGGCACCGTAGCGGTCGGCCACACCTTGCACTTGAGAAGGTGAAACAAAAAGAAAGTCAGCCATCGGGTCAACGAAACGTCGGATCAACCAAGGGCAGGCGATACGGTCGATCTTGGGGCGATGGCGGGTGACCCAAAGGGTGCGTCCGTCGATAGGCTTCGGAATTGCCGCCGCTGGCACTCGCGGCGCCCCTTCTTGGTCGCGCCAGGCAAAATTTCCGCCTTTCACATATTCAGCCTTCACTCCTTTGGTCCGCAAAATCGCGCACATCCCCTGACTTAATTTGATGCCTTTTTGGCAGATAATGACACAATCCCGACCGGCGAGTTTGGCGATTAATCCGGGCAGATCACTATGGGGATGGCGCACCATCCCGGGGATCAGAAACGGATCGTCCTCGAAATCTTGATCGATGGAGATATCAATCAAAACAGGTGCTTCAGGTGTACCGATGAGCCGTAAAAGTTGGGGAACCGTAATTTCGTTTGGGGCTGCCATAGCATGTATCCTCTGTTGGAAACATGCGAACCTCTGGCCGGGGCCTCACGGGGCGTTCGCGGTGAATCCCCATGGATCTAGTTCACCATGCCAAGGAAATACTTGTCAAGTTTCCTGATCAGTAAAAGCTGATGCGGGCAACACTGATGTCAGCGCGAAAGGTACGCCCAATGGCCAAGACCCCGATGCGACGCAGACGGGTTTGATCAAACACAACGTCCGTACGATGTGGCGCAAAGGATTCAAACGGCATGCGGAGTGTATGCCAGTCTTTGGGCGCGACAAATTCAGTGCGATAAGAATGCCAAGGGCGCGCCAGTTGATCGGTGCGCAGTCGCAAGTCATATGTCTCACCATTCCCTCGCACGACAATTTCGATGCCAGAGAATTGAGAGGCATCAAAGGTGGCCCCACCCGGCAACAGATCGAATGCCATCTGCACAAAGCCGCCGTTGTTTTCCAAAGAGACATCTCCGGTAAGCCGCGTTACCGAAGAATTGCCGTCTTTCCGCGCTGTGATCTGCCCGGTTGAGACGCCGCCCATGACCTGATCGGCCACGTATTCCCAATTCGGTGTCAAAATCATCTGCGTCTCCTGTGCAGCAACAATCGGGGCAAGTGCGATCAGGCCAAATGCAATGTGGTTTTTCATATCGTGAAGGTAGCGCATCAGATCCAAGTGCAAGTGTTGCGTCAGATAAAACATCAATACCGCACAGGCGCCCGGGGTCGGTCCGGCCAAGATCAGCGCATAAAAAGAAAGGAAAAGTGTCGGATTCTGTTGCCAGGCTCCGACAGGCCCCGCCTAGAGCTGCAAGGCGCTAGGACTTAAGATTTCAGTATCTCCGGTCGCTTACGCGGCCATTGCTACTGGAGCACGATTGTCATTTGCAATTGTACAGTTTTCGCCGATAACGGTGGCAGACAGCCGAAACAAAGCTAACCCCTTTAGACGTTCGTCGATCCTATTTCGACCCCATGATCCCCAAATGAAGGATTTTGGTGGAGTCGCCGGGTACCGCCCCCGGGTCCGATCCGCTTATGACGAGCGCGTTTATGTCCATAGTCCCGAAGGACAATCTTAGAATAGGGGGGGATGGGGCGAGTTTCAAGGTCTGTTGAACAGGCATATGACTTTGTGGCGGAGTGGTTTTCGTGTCAGCGCAGCGTGTCGGATGAAATCTATGGGGATGTTAATCGACGGATAATGGCAAAATACCATCGATCATTCGATCACTTCCGGTACGTTTCACCGTGCCATGTCAATGGGGCTCACCCTGCATGTCATCCTTTTGCTACCCGGCGCGCTGTCATTGCGCTTACTGCAAGCGCTTGTGTTTCGACTTCCAAAGCTGTCAGACCCGCTTCAACCATCGCCGCGTCATGGCGTTCTGCGGCATCAGCGATATCGGTATGCATGCCGACAATGCGTGCCCGTTCGCGGGCAGAAAACGTGATCATGTTCATCAAAGGTTGCATTGCTTCAACGGCGCCCGCCAGCTGGTAGGACATCACCGGGTTACCCGCGCCATCGACCAAGGCACGGTGGAACGCCACATCCGATGCGCAAAAAGCCACATCTGTCAGACCGGGTTGTGCTTGTCGGTGGATTTCGGCCCGCATCGTGCCAAGATGGTCCGCCGTACGACGCTGCGCAGAGAGCGGCGCGCAGGCCCGTTCCAATGCAAAGCGTGCCTCACAGGCGGTTTCAAAACTGACGGCGTTCATCGACAAAAGCAGTGTTGAGGTGGTGATTTGCTGGGAATACGCTTCTTCAAAGCTGATCCGGTTCACAAAAGCGCCACCGGTTGCGCCGCGCTGTGTGCGGATCAAGGATTGTGCTGCCAGCCGTTTCAACGCCTCCCGGACGGTGGGGCGCGAGACGTCGAACTGCTCTGAAAGTTCAGCCTCTGACGGCAACCGCTGATCTACGATCAAATCACCTGAAACGATGGCTTCGCGGATTGCACTGGCAATTTGAACAGAAAGGTCGGCGGTGCTGTGTGGATCAATTTTCATATGTCTTACATTTAAAGTTTGCGAGGCCATCAATTGTCTGACATTAAATCTTTAGGAATGCGAGTCGGGGAGGGCTCTTTTCATGCACTCAGTGGTCCGAACATCACTTTGGTTGAGCTTCTTTGGTCTCGTGCTGGCCTGTTGGGCCATGATGTATGTGATGGCCATCGATATGGATCTTGATCTGTTGGGCCGCCCGGGGGAAATGGGCAACCACATGCGCTGGATGGATCCGCGGATGGATATGCCCATGCCAATGGCCAATTTTGGACCGCTTTTTGTGATGTGGGGCGCAATGATGGCGGCGATGATGTTGCCGACAATGGTACCGACCCTGCGCAGCTATGAAGACCTGATGGTCAGCGCTGATGGCACGCGGGTTGGTTGGTTGGGCGTCATTTTGGGATATTTTGCGACGTGGCTGGTTTTTGCCGCTGTCATCGCAGGGGTGCAGTTGATGTTGCTATTCGGCGGCGTTGTTGACATGCTGGGCATAGCGACATCGCGCTGGTTTGCGGCCGCGTTGCTGCTGGCAGTAGGGGTGTTTCAATTCACCCGCACCAAAGAAATCTGCCACGGCGTCTGCCATTCCCCAACTCTGTATTTCCTTGGCCACTGGCGCACCGGTTTTCAGGGCGGTTTGCGTATGGGGCTTGGGCTTGGCGTCTACTGTGTCGGCTGTTGCTGGGGGTTTATGGCGCTGGGATTTGCAGGCGGGGTGATGAATCTGGCATGGATGGGAGCCGCCACGGTGTTTATGGTCATAGAGAAGCTACCACAAATTGGACATTATGTAACAAAACCAATGGGTTTTGCACTGATCATCGGCGCAGGCGTCGTGGCAGGCTGGCCTGTGATCGCAGGAGGATAAGATGCCACCCAAAAAGAGACCAGACGCGGACCGTTTACCGATTTCGCAGCGCATTGATCAGCGGATGCCAAACCCGGGTCGCCGTGATAGCAACCCTACGGATTGGGCGATCAAGGGGGAGCTGTTTTTGAATTGCTCCTGCACAGTATTTTGCCCCTGCGTGGTCAGCCTTGGTGCGCATCCGCCTACCGAAGGGCATTGCCACGCCTGGATGGCGATTGCGATTGATGAAGGCCATTATGAAGGTGAGGATCTTGGTGGGCTCAACATCGGCTTGTTGGTCGATATTCCCGGACGCATGGGCGAAGGCAACTGGAAAGTTGCAGCCTATGTAGATGAACGCGCATCAGGCAAAGCCTATAATGGCATCTTGCAGATATTCAGCGGCGCGGCGGGCGGCACTACCGGGCTTTTCACCATGCTGGTGTCAGAGATTATCGGGGCCGAACGCGCACCGGTTGAGATTATCCGCGACGGAAACAAAAGATCGATCCAGATTGGTCGCAAAATTCAGGGTGAGATTGAAATGATTGCCGGCAAATCGCCAGATCATCCCGTGATGGTGTCCAATTCGAAATACTGGATGGGCCCAGACATTATCGCGGCACAAGGGCTAAAGAGCCGGGTACGCGATTATGGCCGGGTCTGGGATTTTGGTGGGAAATCCGCCGAGATTTGTCCCATCGACTGGAAAGGGCCTCGTGCGTGATTGATGCGAGCTATGTTCAGCTGATGTCGCGTTTTAATATGTGGCAAAACAATCAGTTAGCAGAATCTATTGATGCTATGGATGATGTGTCATTGCGGCAGGACCGTGGCGCATTCTTTGGCTCTATCCTTGCTACTTTGAACCATATCCTGCTGGCTGATATTTTGTGGTTGGAGCGCCTTGGCAATCATGCCGATGAACTGTTGCAGCGTATCAGGAAGATTGAAAATGCGACGGCGACTGGGGCACAATGGCGCGCGCTTCGGAAGGACGTGGATGCCTTAATCCTAGTTTGGGCCGAAAGCGTTGATGACAACGTGCTTGCTAGCGAGGTTGATTGGAGTTCGCGGGTGTTGGCACAGAGCTTTTGTCATCCCTATGACATCTGCGTCATGCATTTCTTTAACCATCAAACCCATCACCGGGGGCAGGTTCATGCGATGCTGACAGCGTCGGGACACGCAGCACCTACAACCGATATCGTCTTTATGCCGGAGATTGCCTGATGGCGCTCATTTCTCCTTCTCGCCGTTTGCGCCGCACACCCTTTTCCGAAGGGGTCGAAGCGGCCGGGGTCAAAGCCTATACGGTTTATAACCACATGTTGCTGCCCACGGTTTTTGCGAGTGTGGAAGAAGATTACCATCATCTGAAAGAGGCGGTTCAGGTCTGGGATGTCGCGGTCGAACGACAGGTTGAACTGCGCGGGCCGGATGCGGCGCGCCTGATGCAGATGTTAACGCCGCGTGATCTGCGTGCGATGCTGCCCGGGCGGTGTTTTTATGTCCCGATTGTTGATGAAACAGGCGGCATGTTGAATGATCCGGTGGCTGTGAAATTAGCTGAGGATCGATGGTGGATTTCTATTGCGGACAGCGATTTATTGTTCTGGGTCAAGGGGATCGCCAACGGGTATCGGTTGGATGTTCTGGTAGATGAGCCTGATGTGAGCCCGCTTGCTGTGCAAGGGCCCAAGGCCGAAGAGCTGATGGTACGGGTCTTTGGCGAAGCGGTACGAAAGGTGGCGTTTTTTCGCTTTGGGCAGTTTGATTTTCAGGGCAAATCTTTGGTTGTGGCCCGATCGGGGTATTCCAAACAAGGTGGGTTTGAGATCTATGTTGAGGGGACGCATCTTGGGATGCCGCTTTGGCATGCGTTGATGGAAGCAGGTCATGATCTGGACGTGCGTGCGGGATGTCCAAACGGGATTGAGCGGATTGAAGGCGGTTTGTTAAGTTACGGCAATGACATGACCGATGATAACACCCCGCATGAATGCGGCTTGGGGCGGTTTTGCGATACGCAGACGGCGATTGGGTGTATGGGGCGTGATGCGCTGTTGCGGGTGGCCAAGGAGGGACCTGTTCAGCAAATCCGCGCCCTTGAGATCGCGGGGAACGCGGTGCCCGGTTGTGACAGGGTATGGCCATTGATGGCAGGTGACAAACGTGTCGGGCAGATCACATCAGCTGCCTGGTCGCCCGATTTCAAAACCAACGTTGCAATTGGCATGGTGCGGATGACCCATTGGGATGACCGCACTGCGGTGCAGGTAGAGGCCCCGGATGGGCGCAGGGATGCCATTGTTTATGAAAAATTTTGGGCGTAACGCCTGCTGCAAAGATCTACGCCTTTCGGGAGGCTCTGCCTCCCGGACCCTCCGCGGTATTTAAGGCCAAAAAGAGAAGGGGCGCGTGCTCCCCAACCACCTAAGAAAATGTATGGAGACTAAGATGTTTAAGGCGCTTGTGGTGCAAAAAGACGAAGAGGGTAAGACCTTTTCTGGGGTAACAGAACTTGACGAAGAGCAGTTGCCAGCAGGGGATGTCACCGTTGCGATCGACTATTCGACAGTGAATTACAAAGATGGTTTGTGTGTTGGGCCCGGTGGCGGTTTGGTGCGCAACTATCCACATGTGCCCGGCATTGATTTTGCCGGTACCGTCGAGACATCAGATGATGATCGCTACAAGCCCGGGGACAAGGTTGTGTTGACGGGCTGGCGTGTTGGTGAGGCGCATTGGGGGGGCTATGCGCAAAAGGCGCGTGTCAGTGGCGATTGGCTGGTGCCATTGCCCGCTGGTCTGGACACACGTCAGGCGATGGCCGTTGGCACGGCGGGATTAACTGCGATGTTGTCAGTTATGGCGCTTGAGGACCATGGGATCAAAGAGGGTCCGGTATTGGTCACCGGCGCGGCTGGTGGTGTCGGATCCGTTGCAACTGCCATTCTGGCCAATCTGGGTCACCAAGTGGCCGCTGTGACAGGACGTCCTGAGACAGCAGAATACCTGACAGCATTGGGGGCAAGTCAGATCGTGGCCCGGGAGGAGATTAACGAGACCACGAAACGTCCATTGGAAGGGGAAACCTGGGGGGGATGTGTGGACGCTGTTGGAGGTGCGATGTTGGCGCGTGTTCTGGGGCAGATGCAATATGGCGCAAGTGTTGCGGCTGTTGGATTGGCCGGAGGGGCAGGGCTGCCCGCGACAGTCATTCCCTTCTTGTTGCGGGGGGTGAATTTGCTGGGGATTGATTCTGTGATGCAGCCTTATGACAATCGCTTGCGCGCTTGGGAACGCATCGCAAAAGACCTGCCGATGAGCAAACTTGAGGCAATGGTGCAACCGGCAACATTGTCAGACTTGCCACAACTGGGTGCCAACATTCTAAAAGGGCAGGTCAAAGGGCGCATTGTAGTTGATGTGAACGCCTAAGCGGCGTTGTTCTTGGCCTGATCAAGACGCACTTGTTTTGATCTGATTACCCCTGCCGGTGGCAGGGGGCATTGCTTTGCAACAAGGCTCGACCATTTGTTGAGGATTGCCTAGAACAATGTCATGCACACAGAGGACCACGATATGACCGCTTATGACACTGACAATATCTTTGCCAAAATTCTGCGCGGAGAGATCCCCTGTTTCAAGGTGTTTGAGGATGAGGAAACCTTGTGTTTCATGGACATTAACCCGCGTACGGATGGGCATTGTCTGGTGATCCCTAAAACGCCTTTTCGCAATATGTTGGATGCGTCACCAGAACAACTTGCCGCTTGTATGCGGACGGTCAATCGGGTCGCAAATGCGGCCAAAACGGCCTTTGGCGCGGATGGCATTACGTTGTTTCAATTTAACGAAGCGGCGGGGGGGCAAGAGGTCTTTCATCTGCATTTTCATATTCATCCACGCCATGATGGTGTGCCCATCAAAGCGCCGGGGCAGCCGGGGGATATGGATCAGATCAAAGCCAATGCAGCAAAGATTGCAGCAGCAGTGGTCTAGGCCTGGCGCCTACTCCACTTTGATAGGGCACAAGGCCGCGACCGAAATCGGCAACAACGCATATGGCCAAGAAACGCAAAACCTCTAACCGCGTCAGGTTGGGGGCTTTTGCATTTGACGAACATGGCAATTCATCCGACGGTGCAAACATGACAAATAACACACTTGATATCGATTGGGTTCGTGCCCAATTCCCCGCCTTCGCCGAACCTGCACTGCAGGGTCAGGCGTTTTTTGAAAACGCTGGTGGGTCCTATACCTGCAAGCCTGTCATTGATCGACTGATGCGGTTTTATACGCAGCGCAAGGTTCAACCTTATGCACCCTACGAAGCCAGTACTTTGGGGGGCGAGGAAATGGATGAGGCACGTTCGCGCATGGCTGCGATCCTTGGTGTTGATGCAGATGAGCTGAGCTTTGGGCCGTCTACGACGCAAAATACCTATGTTCTGGCACAGGCGTTTGGCCAAATGCTGAAATCAGGCGAAGCGATTGTGGTGACCAATCAGGACCATGAGGCGAACACCGGCCCGTGGCGCAGGTTGGCAGAGCGGGGCATTGACGTTCGGGAATGGCAAGTGAACCCGGAGACCGGACATCTGAACACGGACGATCTGGAAAACCTGTTGGATGACAAGGTGCGGCTTGTGTGTTTTCCGCATTGCTCAAATGTTGTGGGACAGATCAACCCGGTGGTTGAGATCACAGCCCTTGCCCATGCGGCTGGTGCGTTTGTCTGCGTGGATGGGGTCTCTTATGCGCCACATGGGTTTGCGGATGTTGGGGCCTTGGGGCCGGATATTTACTTGTTCTCAGCCTACAAGACCTATGGCCCCCATCAGGGGTTGATGGTGATCCGGCGTGCATTAGGGGGGCTTTTGCCCAATCAGGGACATGTTTTTAATGCTGACAGTCTGTATAAACGCTTCACACCGGCAGGCCCGGATCATGCGCAGGTGGCGGCCTGTGCAGGGATGGCCGATTACATTGATGCAGCTTTTGCTCATCACATTGGCGGGGATGCGTCACCCAATGCCCGGGGGGCGGCGGTTCATAATCTGATGCGTGCCCATGAAACTGAGTTGTTGCAACCCGTGTTGGATGCGGTGTCGTCGCGAAACTCGGTGCGCCTGATTGGTCCGGCAACTGCGCAGGAACGGGCGCCAACTGTGGCATTGGCGCTAAACCGGGAGGGTGAAGCCGTTGCCGCAGACCTTGCAGCGCATGGCGTGATGGCGGGGGGCGGTGATTTTTATGCAGGTCGCGCGCTTTCTGCCATGGGGGTGGACATGGACAAAGGTGTTTTGCGGCTCAGCTTCACCCATTACACCAGCAAAGCTGAGATCGATCAGCTTTTGACGGCTTTAGATGCGGTTTTGTGAGGTCGGCTGCTTGATTGTTGTGCAACTGCTCTAGCTCCTGATGAGGAGCAGGGCAGAGAGCATGCATAATGAGTGATAAAACCCCGATCTTGGTCCGGTTTCGCCGGGACTTGCGGTTGTCGGATAACGCAGCACTTGCTGCGGCCTGCGCGTCGGGGCATCCGGTGATCCCTGTCTTTCTAAATGATGATCTGGTCGGTTCGTTAAGGGCGGCGCCAAAATGGCGTTTGGGTCTTGGGGTTGCAAATTTGGCGGATCATCTGGCCGAACAAGGTAGCCGCCTGATCTTGCGACGCGGGGCGAATGCCCTGACGCTATTGCAAGAGTTGATCACGCAAACCGGGGCAGGGGCGGTGTATTGGTCGCGCCTGTATGATCCAGAAACGGTAACCCGTGACAGCGACATCAAGCAGACGTTGAAATCAATGGGTGTCGAGGTGCGTTCTTTTGGCGGGCATCTGATGTTTGAGCCTTGGACAATCGCGACCAAGACCGGGGGCTATTATAAGGTTTATACGCCGTTTTGGAACAGGGTCAGGAATATAGGTGTTGATGCGCCGCGTCCGGCGCCTGTTAGGTTCAATAGCCCCGCCAATTGGCCAGACAGCGATGAGTTGTGCGATTGGAACATGGGCGCGGCGATGCACCGCGGCGCTGCTGTGGTGCGGCCCTTTGTGCAATTGGGAGAGCGCGCTGCACAGGCCCGTCTGACATATTTTATCGAAAACGGCGTGGCAACCTATCGGGAAAACCGCGACATTCCCAGTCTTGACGGAACCTCCAATCTTTCAGAAAACCTCGCCCTAGGAGAGATCACACCGCATCAATGTTGGCATGCGGGCACCCGAGCATTGGCCGAAGGCAAAGCAGGCGCCGAGACTTTTCTAAAGGAACTGGTATGGCGCGAGTTCGCCTATCATCTGATGTACCACACGCCCCATATCCTGACGCGCAGTTGGCGCGAAGAATGGCAGAGTTTTGATTGGAAGTCCGATCCCTCTGCACCGGAGGTATTGGCATGGAAACAAGGGCGAACAGGCATCGCCTTTGTGGATGCCGCGATGCGTGAATTGTATGTGACGGGACGTATGCACAACCGAGGTCGGATGATTGTAGCCAGCTATCTTACCAAACATTTGCGGACCGATTGGCGGATCGGAATGGCATGGTTTGAGGCCTGTCTGATAGATTGGGACCCAGCCAGCAATGCAATGGGCTGGCAATGGTCCGCGGGGTGCGGACCAGATGCAACGCCTTATTTCAGGGTGTTTAACCCCGAAACCCAACTGGACAAATTTGACAAGGATCGCCGCTATGCGGACCGCTGGATCGCAGAAGGTAACGCGGCACCTCACAAGGATGCGCTTTGCTTTTTTGATGCTGTTCCGAAAACATGGGGGATGCGGGCTGATGCGTCGTATCCCGACCCAATTGTGACAGCGGCAGAGGGGCGAAAAGCGGCGCTGGCAGCATATGAAAAGCGCTGAATTTAGTGTTTGTAGATCAGTGCTTGCAAGCTAAGGTAACTAAAATCCACGGGGGGTGGGACATGGTTTTGACGAGTACTGAGGGGCAGAAAAATTTGCCCCGCTATTTTTCGCAGGTGTTTGGCATGGCCCAGCAGATGCAGCGGGGGCGTTGTGATTTTGTTTTGCCAGATGGCCGGGTTTTTCGTGCTGAGGGCACCCATCCCGGGCATGTTGCCGTCCTCGAAGTGCATAGCAAAGATCTTTTTGCGCGATTGATCCGCGAAGGGGATTTGGGGTTTTGTGACGCCTATCTTGATGGAGAATGGTCCACGCCGGATTTGCAGGCCTTTATGGATTTGGTGCACCACGGAAATGAAAACGTCTATGACGGTTTTCCCGGCATGGGATTGGTGCGGCGGTTCGAACAGCTGCGGTTCTGGCTCCAACGCAATTCAAAATCACAGGCCCGCAAGAATATCAGCTATCACTATGATCTGGGCAATGATTTCTATGGGTTGTGGTTGGATGATACGATGACCTATTCGTCTGCCCTTTTTGAAAAGGGGGCTCAGCAGTCAATGGAAGCGGCCCAGACAGCGAAATACAAAAGCATGGTTGACCAAATGGGGGTTCAGCCGGGTGATCATGTGCTTGAGATTGGCTGTGGCTGGGGGGGATTTGCAGAATACGCAGCCAAAGAACGCGGGTTGAGAGTGACGGGGTTAACCATTTCGGAGGAACAGTTCAAATACGCTCGTGATCGCATTGAACAACAGGGGCTGTCCGATTTGGTAGACTTCAAACTACAAGATTATCGTGACGAAAAAGGTCGGTATGATGGCATCGCAAGCATTGAGATGTTTGAAGCAGTTGGTGAGCAATATTGGCCTGCGTATTTTGAAACCGTCCGCGACCGGCTTAAACCCGGCAAAGCTGCAACGCTCCAGATCATAACCGTTGATCACAAACGTTGGGATGTCTATAAACGGGGTGTTGATTTTATACAAAAATACATATTTCCCGGTGGGATGCTGCCTTCTCCTAAAGTGTTACATGAGCAAGTGGAGCAAGCGGGATTGATCGTGGATAAATCCATCGAATTTGGCAAAAGCTATGACATAACGCTGCGCCGCTGGCATGAGACCTTTAACGAAAAATGGGATCAGATAACCGCTTTGGGCTTTGATGATCGCTTTCGGCGTATGTGGAATTTTTACCTCACTTCTTGCGCTGCGACATTCGACAGTGGAAATTGTGATGTAACGCAGATTACGATACGCAAACCGGGTTGATCAAAAACCCAAGGGAGATGTCCATGCCTACCGCTGCACGATTAATGGCTGCTATTTGTCTGGCTGTGGTGGGGTGCGTGATTTCTCTCATGGTGATGCCGCTGATGCCTGAAAGCACAGATTTTGGCAATTTCATCCCTCTTAACGTTGTCTTGGGATTATGTGTGGGCTGGATTGTAATGGGGCGCCGTGCCGGGCGCGGGACCACGGCGGCGATCAACAATGGGTTGACGGGTGTTTTTGTTCTGATGCTTTGGGGGATAGGACTGCAAGCCATAAACGAGATGATCCGCCTTGCCATGCGCAACCGGTATGATGGTCCTTTTGAGGCCATTACTGCGGTGTTTCAGATCGGTGCCGAATATGCTGTGATCATTGCGACCATGCCGATAGGGATCGCTTTGCTTGTCAGCGCAGTGGTCAGCGGGCTCCTTACAGAAATTATCGGCGGGCGTTGGCGGTAACCATGAGAAATGTGTTCTTTTACGGAACCTTACAGCAAACAGATTTGTTGGAGGTGGTATTGGGGCGACCTGCGTCAATGCTTGATATGTCCCCTGCGGTTCTTGATGGGTATCGCGTGTCTTCGGTGGCGGAAGGCCCTTTTCCGATGATCGAGGAAGTGCCGGGTCACAAGGCGGATGGCGTAATCCTGCGCGCATTGAACGATGCTGATATTGCGCGACTGGATTTCTATGAAGGCAGTTTTGCCTATGATCTGCGCAAGGTTACGTTGGAAAGTGGTGATGTGGCAGAGGTCTATGTGCCGTATCAGGGGCAATGGACGTCGGATGGTTCATGGGTATTTGCAGATTGGGCAGACACTTGGGGCGAGGTCAATCTGATCGCTGGGCAAGAAGTGATGGGATATTACGGCACCCGCACCCGCGAAGAGGTCGCCAAGATGTTCCCGATGATCCGCTCCAGAGCGGCGTCAGCAGTGCGCGCCAAGACATCTCGACATGGCCGTGACACGTTCTTTGGCTCGTTTGAGGTTGAGCAACGCACACGGCAATATTCCAAATTTTTTGCTTTGGATGATGTGAAACTGCGCCATGAACGGTTTGATGGTTCCACGACTCCCTCCTTGGACCGCACGGTTTTTCTGGGGTCTGATGCGGCTCTTGTTCTGCCCTATGATCCGTTGCGGGATCGGGTGTTGTTGGTTGAACAAATCCGCATGGGCCCGTTGCTGCGCGGTGATCGGTCGGTTTGGCAGCTTGAACCCATCGCCGGACGGGTTGATGCAGGGGAAACGCCGCCAGAAGCCGCCCGCCGTGAAGCGTTGGAGGAAGCGGGCTTGCAGCTTGACCAACTTGAAACAATTGCAGAGGCTTATGCGTCGCCGGGGTCTTCTACGGACTTTTTCTATATGTACCTTGGACTTGCCGATCTGCCTGAGGGGGTCGCGGGCACGGGTGGGCTTGCTACTGAGGATGAGAACATTCGCAGCCATGTGATGTCCTTTGATGCGTTAATGGAGCGTGTCGACCATCTGGAAGTCGCGAATGTGCCGCTGGCGCTCTGTGCCTATTATCTGGCATGGCACAGGGACCGCTTGAGGTCTGAGGGGGCGGGCGGTACACCTCGTTTGTAGTTAACGTCCACTCCCGGAGGGAAATATGCACGTCGCATCCGATCTGGCCAAGGCCATTGGCAAAACACCACTTATCAAGTTGAAAGGTCCCTCTGAGGCGACGGGATGTGAGATTTTGGGTAAGGCCGAATTTATGAACCCCGGTCAGTCGGTCAAGGACCGGGCGGCATTGTTCATTATTCAGGATGCGATTGCCAAAGGCACGCTGAAACCGGGCGGCACAATTGTTGAAGGTACGGCAGGCAATACTGGGATCGGATTGGCGTTGGTTGGCGCGTCGATGGGATTTAAGACGGTGATTGTGATCCCTGAAACCCAGTCAGAAGAAAAGAAAGACATGTTGCGTCTTGCTGGCGCTGAGCTGATTCAAGTGCCTGCAGCCCCGTATCGCAATCCCAACAACTTTGTCCGTTACTCTGAACGGTTGGCAAATGAACTGGCCCGCACCACCAACGAAGGTGTGATCTGGGCCAATCAGTTTGACAATGTTGCCAACCGACAGGCCCATGTGGAAACCACCGGGCCTGAAATTTGGGAACAGACCGGTGGCAAAGTGGATGGTTTTTGCTGTGCTGTCGGGTCTGGTGGCACCTTGGCAGGGATTGCAGAGGTTTTGCAGCCCAAAGGCGTTAAGATCGCATTGGCTGATCCGGATGGCGCGGCTCTGTACAATTATTACACAACCGGCGAATTGGCTTCTGAAGGGGGGTCCATCGCAGAAGGTATTGGACAGGTGCGCATCACCAAAAACCTAGAAGGATTTAAGCCTGACTTTAGCTATAACGTCCCTGACGCAGAAGCGCTGCCTTATGTTTTTGACCTGCTTGCAAAAGAAGGCCTATGTCTGGGCGCCTCTTCTGGCGTGAATGTTGCGGGTGCTGTGCGGTTGGCAAAAGATCTGGGGCCGGGCCATACGATTGTGACAATCCTGTGTGATTTTGGCACGCGGTATCAGTCTAAATTATTTAACCCATCCTTCCTGCGCGAAAAAGGGTTGCCCATCCCTGAATGGCTGGACCGCGATGGTGCGGTGGCAATGCCGAGCGTATTTGAAGACGTATGACGGGGCCGCTGGCACGCTGTGCTGCGGCGATCCTCTGTGTTTTTTGGCTCGCCGTAGCGGCAATTGCTCAGGATGCGACTGAGATTGATTTCGAGCAGTGGGATTCTCTGGCCGAAAGGGCAGAGGCTTCGATTGATCGCAATCAGATCAGTGATGCGGTCTTTGAAGCATTGCGCAATGAAGTCGCCGATTTTCGGAGCATATTTGAGGTTGCAAAGGCGCAAGATGCTGTTCGTGTTGTCACGCTGCGCGAACAGATTGCGGCCCTTGGGTCTGCGCCTGCCGACGGGGATCCGCCTGAAGATGCGGATGTAAGCGCGCGCCGCGCTGCGTTGATGCAACAGTTGAATGCGGCGCTTGTTCCGGTTCAACAGGCCGAAGCCGCGTTTGTACATGCCGATTCACTGGTTGGGCAGATCGACGGCATCCTGCGAGCGCGCCAAACCGATGAATTGTTCAAGGTGGTGCCGACACCGTTGAACCCGGTCTATTGGCATACAGCCTTGACGGATTTTGTATCCTCATTGGTGGTTCTGCGCCTTGAGGGCTCCGAGGTGCAGAACGACGAAACAGGGCAGGCCCTAAGAGAAGCGCTCCCGATTGCCATTTTGCTTTGCTCATTTGGGGTGCTGTTGATCTTTCGGGGGCGGCGGTGGTCAGATCGGATTGTCCAGCAATTACAAAAATACGGCGCACGCGGATTTAGTATCTGGCGGTTTCTTGTGTCGTTGCTGCGGATTATTTTGCCTTTTGCCGGGATGTTGTTGTTTGCCATTGGTGTGAGCACAAGCGCGTTGATCGGCCCAAAAGGCAGTGAGATCGTGTTGACGGTGGCAGTCCTGAGTGGCGCGATGTTGGGCGTGCGTTGGGTCTCAGAGCAGATATTCTCAAGAGACGATGATGCGGTGCTGATCCCGCTAAATCGTACCGAACGGGCGCAGGCCCGGTTCTGTGTTGGGGGCCTTACGTTCACGATTGTCCTGTCAGAGCTGGTCGCTTTGGTCCTGGACGCTGGATATCCTGCAACATCCTCCAAGCCGGTGCTGACCTTTGGGTTCCTTTTGATCTCTTCCTTGGCGTTATTCCGGATCGGTCAGATTTTGCGCAGATTTCAGGACCCGGTTGTTGATGATACCGCCACGCCGGAAATGCGTGGATCGACGTTCCGACGTGTTGTGCGCGCGCTTGGGACTGGCGCAATTGTAGTGGCGTGCCTGACGCCTCTCCTTGTGGCGGCCGGATACTTTAATGCGGCTGATGCGCTGATGCCGCCCTACATCATGACACTGGTGATCCTTGGGCTTGTTGTGGCGCTGCAACGGTTCGGAGCGGATGTCTATGTTGTGCTCACCCGGCAGGGGCCAGAGGCCCGCGAGGCCTTGTTTCCTGTGTTGTTTGGCATGGCTTTGCTGCTGGCCGTTTTGCCATTGCTGGCGCTGATTTGGGGCGTGCGCCCAGCGGAGTTGTTTGAAATCTGGACCGCCTTTGGACGTGGTTTTGCAATTGGTGACAGCCGTATCTCACCAACCGACTTTTTGGCCTTTGCGGTCATTTTTGCCATCGGCTACGTGCTGAGCCGGTTGATCCAATCCGCGTTACGTACAAGCGTTCTGCCCAAGACCCGTATCGATGTTGGAGGACAAAACGCGATTGTCTCTGGCGTTGGATATGTCGGTATTTTCCTGGCCGCTTTGGCTGCAATAACCGGTGCGGGGCTGGATCTGAGCTCCCTTGCGATTGTGGCGGGGGCGCTTTCCGTTGGTATCGGATTTGGCCTGCAAACAATTGTCAGCAATTTTGTGTCCGGTATCATTCTGTTGATTGAACGGCCCATTTCCGAAGGCGATTGGATCGAAGTGGGCGGGCAGATGGGTTATGTGCGCGACATCTCTGTGCGCTCTACGAGAATTGAGACCTTTGACAAGACCGATGTAATTGTGCCCAACGCTGATCTGGTCAGTGGCACAGTCACAAATTACACGCGCGGCAACACTGTGGGCCGGGTGATCGTGCCGGTTGGGGTGGCTTATGGCACTGATACCAAACAGGTAGAACAGATATTGTTGGAAATTGCGCAGGCACAACCGATGGTTTTGGCCAATCCGGGGCCCAGTGTGCTATTCCTGAATTTTGGGGCGGATGCTTTGGAATTTGAAATCCGTTGTTTCTTGCGCGATGTTAACTGGATGATGGTTGTCAAAAGTAACATCAACCATGCTGTTGCGGAACGTTTTGATGCAGAAGGCATTGAGATACCCTTTGCTCAGCGTGATGTGTGGCTGCGCAATCCAGAAGTATTGCACCCACAGGGGCAGGCCGTGCAGGCGGGGCAACCAGACACGAAAAAGGATAAGGCATGACAACGCCACTGTTTCTTGAGGATGCCTATCTGCGCGATGGAACTGCAACGGTGCGCGGTATCACCCCTGAGGGCGGTATCGTGTTGGATCAAAGCGTGTTTTACCCAACAGGTGGTGGCCAGCCCGGAGATTCCGGGTGGATACGATGGGATGGTCAGGAATTGCCCATCGCCACCTGCCTGAAAGGGGAGGGCTCCGACTTGGTTCTGGTGCCTGCGCAAGCCACCGTGATGCCACCTGTTGGTGCCCATGTGACGCAGGCCATTGACTGGGATCGGCGTCACAAACACATGCGGGTGCACACCGCATTACATCTTTTGTCTGTGGTCATCCCATTTGGGGTGACGGGGGGGCAAATTGCAGCCACCTATGGAAGGCTTGATTTCGACATTGCCGATGCGCCACATGACCGCGAGGGGATCGAATTGGCCCTCAATGATTACGTTTCGATGGATGCACGGGTGAGCGACGGCCTGATCACTGCGGCGGAATTGGAGGCGAACCCGCATTTGGTCAAGACGATGGCCGTCAGGCCCCCCAAAGGCGCAAACGAGGTGCGCTTGGTACGCATCGGTGAAGAAGATGATTGGATCGACCTGCAACCTTGCGGTGGCACACATGTTGCACGGACCGGCGAAATTGGTGCACTTCGCCTTGGAAAGATGGAGAAAAAGGGCAGGATGAACCGCCGTGTGTACCTGCATCTCGACAGCTGAAGTATTGTTACGCATTTCGGGTGATTTCCCTCTTGCAACTTATGTGTCGGCCGAGCTAAACCGCGCACAACGGAGCGGTGGCCGAGTGGTCGAAGGCGCACGCCTGGAAAGTGTGTAGGCGGGAGACCGTCTCCAGGGTTCGAATCCCTGTCGCTCCGCCAGATTTTATTTTCTGGACCAATTTATTACTGAGATTGAATAGGTCGCGTTAGGCGGCCTTTTTCATTGGGGCCCGGATGCAAATGGCTGCAATCTTTACTCGGGTGCTGCTTGCAGCATCATCGTCGCTGCATCGCGACGTGCATTAGGGCTCGCGGTTCAAGTTTGAGATCGGGTGCGTTATGTTTTGGGGGGTTCATGCACCGCGCCGATGATGGCAAGGGCTGCAAGTGCCACTGAACTGTCTTGTTCAACGGTGCCTGACCCCACACCAATGCCGCCCACCAAAGTTCCATCAACATAGATTGGGAAACCACCGCCAAGGCCGGTCATTCCGCCGTCAGTTGCAGCTGCGATGAGGGGCGCCACAGCGGTGGGGACATTTGCAGAGGCCCCACCGGTTGAAGCGGCAGTCCGGGCTTTTGTACGCGCGCTGAGCAGGCTAAGAAACTTTGCGCCATTCATTCGAATTGACGCCAGTGTTTCACCGCTTTTATCAACAATAACAATGCATTGAGGCTGATTGATCTGTTCCGCTGCCGCGACAGCGGCGTGCAACATTTCCAAAGTGGCCTGATGGGTCAGTTCCAGTGTCTGTTTCACATATGTCATCAGCGGTGATCCAATTGCCTCAAGGTGTCTCTGACGATCAGGCAGGCCCTAGACAGGGGACACGCCATTTACGTTCAGGTATATAGAATAAAGCGACGTTGTACCGCAGATGAAGAGCCTGTTCAATTTGGGTCCGCCAAAACAGACGTTTCCGACCATTTCAGGGATGTGGATTTTGCCGATCAATTCACCTTCCGGCGACAGACAATGAACGCCATCCGCAGCAGAGCTCCAGATGCGGCCTGCGCGGTCCAGCCGGAAGCCATCAAAAAGCCCGGCAGTGCAGGTTGCAAACACCTCTCCTCCTGACAGTGTCGCGTCCGGTGCCACCTGATGCCTACGAATATGCGCCGGGCCACCAGGCCTATGGGTGACGCCAGTGTCAGCGATATAAAGCAGGCTTTCGTCGGGCGAAAAGGCCAGACCGTTTGGTTTGACATAATCATCCGCAACGATGCGCACATCCCCTGTCAGCGGATCAGCACGGTAGACATGACAGGCGCCGATTTCACTTTGCGCGCGGTCACCTTCGTAATCCATCAAAATGCCATAAGACGGGTCCGTGAACCAGATTGACCCATCCGACTTCACCACAACATCATTAGGCGAATTCAAACGTTTCCCCTCAAAGCTGTCAGCAACCACGTTCACAGTACCGTCGAACTCGGTGCGGGTCACCCTGCGGCTTAGGTGTTCACAGCTGATCAGACGCCCCTGTCGGTCTACAGTATGGCCGTTGCTGTTATTGGAGGGATCACGAAAGACCGATACATTGCCGTCTGTTTCATCAAACCGCATGATCCGGTTGTTGGGGATGTCAGACCAAAGCAAATATCGCCCTGCGGCAAACCAAACAGGCCCTTCGGACCAACGGGCGCCTGTCCACAGGCGTTCAACCCTTGCGTGGCCGATAATGCAATCGTTGAACTCTGGAGCGATTGTCTCAATCTCTGTGCCGTCGATCATTCCAAACATATTTGCGTCCTATGTTCTTTATTTGGGAGGAGGGTGGTTTTCTGTTTTGTACCAAAGGCCTATCTAAAAGATGAGACAGGCCTTTGGCGGATTTTCCTTTACCCAACCCATTCAGAACAGGTGAGGTAAAATAATGGAGTGTTTAGCGCTTTAGGGCGCCAACACCGGAGAACCGGAAGGCCTCCGTTTCAAGTGCGTTGAGTTCATCAGCGCTCATCTGATCGTGGGCAACGGTGATCCGGCCCAAAAAGACCAAGGGCAGCTCATCACTGCGGCTTTCCAGATCGGCCTTGATTGCCTCTGCGGTGGCGGCGCCAACGTCGTCCCCCATGCGCATTGGTGTGGCATCAAGCTCTCCACGGCGAATGGCGTCAAGCTCAAGGCCCGTGCCACCCCAACCGGTCGAGAAGATCTCTTTTTCTTTGCCAACTGACAGCTGGGCCTCAACCGACCCCATCGCCATTGCAGTGTTGGCGTTGTGGATGATCTTGGCTTCAGGGTAGGATTGCAAGATCAGGCTTGTGCCTTCGAACCCACCTTCGGTTTGGTATTCACCGTAATGTTCATAAACCGTGTTCCAGTTGCCTTTTTCCTCGACACAAGCTTTGAAATCACCGGACCGCTGGTTGTCTGTGATGCCGGGAATACCGCGGTTCATCGCCATGGTGATGTCGTTTCCAAGACGTTCCAACATGTAATCACACATCGTCAATGCGCCAGCGGCTGAGGAAAAGTCAAACCAGACGTCGGGTTGGTTTTCGAGATACTTCAGCGGAGTATGGAAGGCCCAGACATAGGTGGCAAAGCCGTCATTGCCCGCCAGCTTGTCGATGTTATCCCCTTGGATCGCAAGTTCGGAAGGACCAAAGATGACATAGTCATAGAGGTCGGCATCCTGTGAAACCTGGTTGGCATAGGTGGATTGCAGCGAATGTTCGATCTGACGGCTGGCAAATTCGGTGGTTTCATAAGCGATGCCCAGTTGTTCAAGTCGCTTTGTCATTGCCAGATAGTTACGTGCCCAGAAATCCGACGTGTCAGCGGATGGATAGATCAGCGCGATCTGGACCGGATTTTCCAAGGTCCCTGTGAAGGGTACAGCCTCTGAGCCAACAACAGCTTGCAAGGCTTCCAACTTGCCTTCTGCGTTTACTTCACCGGGGATCCAGTGATCGCGGTCCGCTATGCCGGGCAGTTCTTTGAGGGGCAATTGGCCCTCAGCAAAAGATGCCGTTGTTGCCATCACACTTGTCACCAGTGCGGTTGTTAGAAGTCGTTTCATTGTGGTTCCTCCCTTTTGTAATAATGCAAGGTGTTGGTCGGTGTTGGGCCTATCCCCAAAGCCCGACCAACCTTGCGGTCGTATGTGGGTTACCCGCTTGGATTGGGGTTACCCGCTGTCAGCAAGCCAAGCGCAAACAATGCGATCAGCACACCAATGAGAGCGGCGCTAAAGCGCAGCATTTTTTGTCCTTCGGGGGTCGCAAGACCTGCAAGTATGCCGCCCGCACCGTCACGGTCTTTCTTTTGCATCCAAGTGTAGAGCGCGACAGAGCTGATGATCACGACACCCGAAGCAACGGATTGCCAAAAGAACTCAATCCGCAAAGTCACCAGCGCATTGATCATCATCGACAACAACAACACGCCTGCAAACGACCCGACAATCGCCGCACGTCCACCAAAGAGCGAGGTGCCACCAACAACAACAGCCGCAATGACATGTAGGTTAAAGTAGGGGGCTGAGGTTGCCTGAATTGCGTTTAGTTTCCCTGTCAGCATGACACCGGCAAGGGCTGCACATGCGCCGCACAAGACATAGGCATAAACCTTGTGACGTTTGACTGAGATGCCCGTCAGTTCCGCGGCTTCCGGGTTTGAACCGATGGCCACGGTATAACGTCCAAAGTAGCTACGGTTCAGCAAGATATATCCGGCAATCATCGTCGCGATTCCGATCAAAACCGGGATCGGTACAAAACCCGGGATTTGGCCCCGACCGATATCGGTCAGAAAGTCAGGAAACCGTGCAAGGACCAAACCTTTGGCGAGCACCAGCGCAAAACCCCGGTACACTAGATCCATCGCCAAGGTGCCGATCAAATCTGGCACATTAAACCGGGTGATAATCAACCCGTTGATCAAGCCCATTAACGCACCCAATGCAATTGCGATCGGCACAGCGACGTAAACCGAAACACCGTATTGTTTGATCAGGAACGCCATGATGATGGCTGATAGCGCTGCAATTGAACCGATGGACAGGTCAATTCCGCGCTGCGTGATGACAAAGGTCATTGCCATCGCCATCGGCATGTAAAGAGCCGCATCGAGCAAAATCAGGTTCAGGTTCGTCGCTCTGAAATAGCGGGTGGGCTCGACAATGCCCATGAAAACCAAAATCGCAAGGATCATCACCATTGGGCCGATGATCGCCACATAGGGCTCCATGCGTTCTGTAAAAGAACGGGGTGGGGTTTCGGTTATGGCCATTATGCCACCTCCTGCGCGCCGACAATCATGCCAAGCACCTCTTGTGTGTTACTATCTGCTGTTTTTACAACGCCGACACATTGGCCGCGTCGTTGGACATGGACACGGTCAGACACCTGAAAGACATCGTCCAAAGAGTGGCTGATCAAGATGACAGCCAAACCTTGAGCTTTCACCGCTTCGATCAATTTTAGCGTGCGCGCCGTTTCCTGTGGGCCAAGTGCGGCAGTGGGTTCATCCATCACCAGTACGCGTAGCCCCTCGTGATAAACAGCGCGCGCAATCGCCACCGCCTGCCTTTGACCGCCCGAAAGGCTTTCAGTAGCCGCATCAAGAGACTTAAGTTTAACGCCAAGGCGTTCCATGAGCACACGTTCGGTTTCCAGACGCATGCGTTTGTTATCCAGCACCGTGATACCAAAGACCTTGCGCGTCAGCTCGTTTCCCAAGAACATATTGGCCGCCGGATCAAGGTGATCAGCAAGCGCCAATGTTTGGTAGACCGCGTCAATGCCTTGCTCAATCGCGTCAGCGTGGTTTGAAAAGGCAACAGGGCTGCCGTCTATCGAAATCTCTCCGGCGGAGGGTTGGTATACCCCGGTCAGGACTTTGATCAGTGTCGATTTGCCCGCCCCGTTGTCGCCGACAATCGCCAGCACCTCACCGGCATAGGCGTTCAGATCTACATCCTGCAACGCAACAACACCGCCGAAACGTTTGGTTATCCCGCGCATCTGTACAAGAGGGTCAGACATCATTCTTCTTTCTGCACTGCATGGCCATGCCCGATAGGGCAGGCAAATGGTTTTTGATTTCACCCTGAGCGCCCCGGCCAGTTGGTCGGAGCACTCTTGGGGAGAAAGGTTATTTGCCCCAGATCGCGGTGTAGGCCGCGCGATAAGGGCTGTCGGGGTCAAACTGATTGCTATCGCCCAGCTTGGCCAAACCGTCTTGGGTCACCAAAGCAGGTGAGGTGACATAACCGGAACATGCTTCGCCTTGGACAGCCCGGTTCAGTTCGTCTACCAGTTGCCAGCCTTGCAGGTTCAATGGTTCCGCCACAGTGATGGCTTGGTATTGTGCGCTGCGGATGCGTTGGAATGCCGCCTCGGAGCCATCACCCGCCGATCCGGCAAGGGGGGCGCCATCGCCGCCGATCCCGGCTGAGGCAAGAGCAGGGCCCATGAAGTCGAAATAAAGGTCATTGATGGCAAGAGCATGGGTCCAGCTGGCGCCGTATTTTTGCAGCAAGCTGGTGGTCAAAGGACCCATCCGGCTGGAGGTGTCCGCAATTGGCGTGTCCACATATTCCAGCACTTTGCCGCCCATCGCTTCGACGGTTTCTTTGATGCGATCCGCTTTGTCGATGGCAATTTGATAGGTGCTGTCGGTAAAGATCACGACGCCTATTTCATCACCGCCATCTTTGATTGCCCATTCCGCCGCCACTTCGGACACGGTCATCGCGTCGGTTGACACGTTGGCAAAAATGCCCCCCGGCGCATCGCAGCCGATTTTGGGACCGGAGTGCCAGGCCACCATTGGGATATCGGCGGCGACAACGCCTTCGAGCGCCGCCTGCTGTTCAACCGCGTCAAAGCCATTGATGATGATGCCATCGGGCTGCAGGGCCATCGCCTGACCAATTGCGGCTGTCCGTCCTTGGATAGATCCGCCGCCATCCAGCACGCGCACATCCCAACCGATGACTGCGGCCGCTTCTTCGACGCCATTTGTGACGCCCAGAATGCCACCATTTTTCAGATCACCCGCCAGAACCACGATGGATTTGCCCTCAGCGGCTTTTGGGCCTGTGGTGGGGCCGTCAAATGGGACCTCCGCCAGTGCAGGTAATCCTAGTCCTGCGATAACGCTGCCCACCAAAACGGTGTTCAAAAATGTTCTCTTTTTCATGTCGTTCCTCCCTGATTGTAGTCGTATTAATGTTTCTTTTCTGCGCCTTTGCGGCGTTGCGCATACCCTGCGATGCCAATCGCAACCAACAAAGTGACGCCGTTGAACAGCGGTTCGACCCAAAAGGATCCGCCAAATTGCTGAATGCCAGAAATGCCCACCGCCAGAATTGCAACACCCACAATAGTGCCCCAGACATTGACGCGGCCCGGCTTGATGGTGGTGGAGCCCAGAAAGGCACCAACCAGCGCGGGCAGCAAGAATTCCAGCCCCACGGATGCCTGTCCGATCCGCAACTTGGACGCCAATATGACCCCTGCCAAAGCGGTGATTGTTCCTGAACACAAGAATGCGCCAATCACATATTTCCGCGTTGGAATACCGTTAAGCTGCGCTGCTTTCTGATTGGCACCAATCGCATAGAGATAGCGGCCCACAGGCGTATATTCGAGCACCACCCACATTACTACGGTGATGGTCAACACGTAAAACCCTGTAATCGGCAGCCCACCAACAAAGGTTCCGTTGATCGACAAAAAGCCATCGGGCAAAACACCAACCATCTGACGCCCACCAGTATGCCAAAGCGCCAGAGCATAGAGAACGGTCCCCGTGCCAAGTGTCGCGATAAAGCTATCGATTTTGGCAACTTCAACCAGCAAGCCATTCAAAAAGCCTGACAAAGCGCCAAGGGCCAGTACAATTGCCACGGCAACGGGCCAAGGAAATCCATAGATCGTTTGCAGGCTGATCGCCAAAATGTGCCACAACACAATGCCGTATCCGACGGTTAGATCAATCCGCCCCGCAGCCATGGGGATCATGGCGCCAAGGGACAAAAGCGCGATGATTGCTTTGTCCGAAATAATGGCCCGCAGATTCAACATGGTTGGGAAAGTATTGGGCAACAGAACAGAGAAAAGCGCGATCAACAACACAGTCAGGATCACCAAACCATAGACGGGTAGAAAACGCATCAACCGCGCGCCAAAGGAAAGCCCCTTGAGGTCTGCCTGTGTTGGCTCCAAAGCGCTGGACTTAAGCGATTGCATGAGGGGTATCCTTTTTGCGGGCTATGTTTCCGGCTGATGCCGATTGAATGAGGGTCTCTGTGGACAGGCGCGTGCCGCTCAGCTCATCAACAATCGCACCCTGACTAAAGACGATTGCGCGGTGGCAGATTGTTGCGATTTCTTCAAAGTCGGTTGAAACAACGATGATCCCAACCCCTTGCGACAGGGCGCGGTTCAACAAGGCGTAAATCTCTGCTTTGGCGCCAACATCGACACCAGCCGTTGGATCTTCACAGATGAGCAAGGACCGCCCCGTTGCCAGCCAGCGGCCAATCACCACCTTTTGCTGGTTGCCGCCAGACAGAGCCTCAATCGCAAGTGATGGATCATTAGGAGACAACCCCAACTCTGCGCCAATGATGCTTGCCTGTTCCGCTTCGGTGCGGGGGGACAAAACATCTAGGATCTTGCGGCCAATGCTATGTGGGTTCAGGAACGTGTTTTCGCGAATGGTCAAGTTCATTGCGACGGATTCTTCGGTTCGGTCCTTGGCCACCAGCCCCACACCAGAGTTCAGCGCCTGTTGAGGCGTCGACAGGTCCGGGGTTGCCCCTTTGAGGTTCACAGAACCGGTGAAAGGTTGCAGGCCAAACAGAGACCGGCTGATGGCCTCATGCCCGGCACCGCGCAACCCAACAAGGCCAACAATCTCATTCTCAAGCAGTTCAAAGTTCAAAGGGCCAACGCCGTCAACACGAAATCCATCAAGCTTTAGAACCGGGGCACCGGGGGCATCTGTGCTTTTGACAGTTTCGCGGGTTTTGCGACCAACGATCTTTTGCACCAATTCTTCGGGCGTGGTGTGCGCGATGTCACGCATGCCAACCATGACGCCATCGCGCAACACTGCCACGCGGTCAGCCACCTGGAAAATTTCATCCAGACGATGGCTGACATAAATCATGCCAACGCCTTGTTCGCGCAAAGGGCGCAAGGCAGAAAACAGACGTTCAACTTCGTCCGCGGGCAGGGACGCGGTTGGTTCATCCAACACCAGAAATTCACTGTCCACGGCTAAAGCACGCGCAATCGCGACAAGCGATTTTTCGGTTCGGGACAGGTCTTCCACACGGGTCGACGGGTCAAAGGTGCAATCGACTTTCTTGAGGGCCTGTGCAGCAAAATCATCAACTTCGGACCAGCGGATCATGCCGTTCTTTCGGGCAAAACCCAAGGCCAGCGCGATGTTTTCGGCAACGGTCATCCATTCGATCAGGCCTAGATCTTGGTGAATAAACGCGACCTTTTGGCGTTCCCCAAAACCGGCTGTGCGATGCTGATAAGGCACCCCGTCAATCAACACGCGGCCTGCGTCAGGTTGATGGATGCCACCAAGCACTTTGATCAAGGTAGATTTGCCAGCGCCGTTCTCACCCAAGAGCGCAACAACTTCGCCACGACCAACCGAAAGCGATACATCCTTGAGAGCATAGGTGCCCCCAAAGTGTTTTTCGATACCGTCAAAAAACAGACCTGATTGCAGGTTCTGCATCGCACATCCTCCCTTGATACGGCCCAACCCTCCCGTTGAGTTACCCGTAACTATGTGCTAATCTTTGGCGCAAAGAGCAGGGCTGTCAAGCAATAAGTTACCGGTAACGTATGAGACAGAAAATGGCTGATAAAGTTAATAAAAACAACAGGGTAAGCATATCAGAGGTGGCCGTTGCTTCAGGTGTGTCAAAGATGACCGTTAGCCGCGTGCTGCGAGGGGAAGGGGGCTATTCGGAAAAAACCCGTGAACTGGTGATGCGGCAAGTGGACAAGTTGGGCTATTTGCCGAATCGTCTTGCGACGGTTTTTGCCGGTGATCAGGCCTCGACCTTTGTCGGGGTCTCCATTCCAGACCTTGGAAATGAAGTTTTTGCGCAGGTTCTTGAGGGCATCGATCGAAAGCTTGGGGCCTTTGGACATCAGACCGTTTTGGGTCTGACACAGCACACACAGAAAGAAGAAGAAGCGTGGATCAGGACGGTTTTGTCCTGGCAACCTGCGGGCCTGATTTTGACCGGGCGCTTCCATGCGCCGCGTGCCTCAGAGATGGTGAAGAACGCCGGCATACCTGTTGTCGAAATCTGGGATCTGAACTCAAGCCCGTTGGATATGAGTGTTGGGATCAATCACTTTGATGCAGGTTTTGATATGGGCCGCTATCTCATTGGGTGTGGGTATCAGAACATTGGATATGTTGGCACGTCACATGATACGGCAAACGCTGCAACAACCCGGCTTGCGGGGTTTAGCAAGGCGGTTGAAACGGGCGGTGGAGCGGTGAACAAACAATTATGCCTGCATGATACCGCTGGCTATTATCCGGGGTATTATGGCACCGAACAATTGCTGACCTCGAGCCCTGATATTGAATGTATCTTTTACCAAAATGACGCGATGGCGTTTGGCGGGATGCAATATTGTGTGTCAAAGGACATGTGTGTTCCAGAAGACATTGGCATTGCGGGGTGGGGTGATTTGCCAATTGCCGCTGTGATGTCCAAGCGGTTGACCTCAATGCACGTCCCGCATCTAAAGCTTGGCCAAGCGGCGGCTGAAATGATGATTGCGCGCCTTTCGGGCGAGCCGACGGCTGACGTTCGGGATATTGGATTTACATTGATACCGGGCAGTACAGTGCGTCAGCCTGATCCGAGTTAGGGCCCTGAGCTTAACTGGTTTCTCCAACGACCAATTCCGAACCAACATCTATGTGCTGCGGCTCTAGTTTGTCTTCGAAAATGTCGTGCAACACCTGCGCCACCCTTTGCCCAATGGCATTTGCATGTACGCCGACAGTTGTGATGCGCGGGCTCGAAACCGCAGCGACGTCAAAATGCCCAAACCCAGTGATCGCAATGTCCTCCGGTACGCAAAATCCTAAGCGTTGACAGGCGCTTAGCGCGCCAAAGGCCACGGGATCTGACACACAGACAAGCGCGTCATAGTTCAGGATTTCCTCTCCCAATGTGGTTATTGCCTGCGCGCCGTGGTGCATGGAGACCGGGGCAGGACCTGCATCGATCAGGGTGACATCCGGCAATCCCAACGATTGCGCCGCAGCGATCACCCCGTCCCGGCGTGCTGACCCTCTGAGATCACTTCCCAAGGTCGCGCCGACAAAGGCCAGCTTGCGCCGCCCGTTCTCGACCAAATGATGCACCATCCGCGCCATTGCATCCGCATTTGAAAACCCAACCACATGCCCAAGCGGATCTTCGGGGAGATCCCAAATTTCGACAACCGGAATACGCGCATTTTCAAGCAATTGCCGCGTCTGTGGCGCGTGGTGACCGCCGGTCAGCACAATCGCTTGGGGTTTGCGCGCCAATAATTGCAACACCAGTTCGTGTTCTTTTTCGACCTGATAGTTTGTACTGCCCAAAAGCAATTGGATCGTATCGTTCTCAAGACCATCTGAGAGACCCCGAAAGGTTTCGGCAAAGTTGGCATTGTTGATGGAGGGCAGAGTAACAGCGACAAAACCGCTTTTCTGGGTACGAAAGGCCTGCGCCGTGCTGTCATAAACATATCCCAGATCAGCTGCGGCCTTGGTGATCATTTCGCGCGTTTTTGCGCTGACGGTTTCATCGCCACGCAACGCCCGGCTGACCGTCATCGGAGAACGGTCCACCGCGCGCGCAAGGTCACGCATGGTTACGCGCCCTGACATGTCAGGCCTTGTATTCGTTGAGTTGGGTGACATGGTGATGAATGCGCCCGTCAAAATACTGGGCGACGATTTCACCGGTGACCTCTTTTGACTGATGCCTTGCCGGGGCCTCCAATGCGGCATCCATCGTGGCGGTATCAGGATAGGTAATGGCCAGAATGAGCGGGAATTCCGGCGCACCGGCGTCCCGATCATCGCTGAACATCACCCGGACATCGATGTTACCGGGGAACTGCCTCCACAAAGGCACCAGCCGATCTTTGACTGCCGCGCGGAAAGCTTCTGTCTGGCCGGCTTTGACGGTTCCTTCAAAAAGGGCAAATCGTGTTATCATGTATCGAACTCCTGTTTGGCACCGTTGAAAAATTCCATAACCGCTGCTTGGTCCTCACCGCCAAGCCCGGCGGCCGTCAGCATGCGGTGAATTTCGCCACATAGCGCAGTCATCGGCATGGATGTGCCCGTTTGACGCGCCAGATCATTTACCGCGTTCAGGTCTTTGACCATGTTGTCGATCCGACCGGTACGCCGATAATCCTTTTCTACAAAGCGGGGCAGATACTCCTGCAAAAGCGCTGAATCGGCGCGCCCGCCTTTCAGGGCCTGTGGGATTTTGGCGGCATCTACACCTGCATCCATGGCTAGCTGCGTGGCTTCGGCAACGGCAAGAAACCCCAATCCGCACAAGACTTGATTGATCAGTTTGGTTGTCTGACCGGCACCTGCAGGGCCCATGTGGGTGTAGTTCGACGCCACATGTTTAAGAGCGACATGCGCGCGCGCTACGTCAGCGGCGTCTCCACCTGCCATCAAGGTGAGCTCTCCAATAAGTGCTTTGGGTGCGCCGCCGGACAGCGGGCTGTCGACCCATGCGAGTTGCTTGTCAGCAGCCATCTTGGCAAATTTGCGGGTGGCGTCCGGCTCGATTGAGGACATATCAATAATGACTGTCCCGGGTGAGGCGCCCTCTGCGATCCCGTCTTTGCCAAATGCGGCCAGTTCGACGATGCGAGAGGCATTCAGGCTGGTGATAACAAAGTCCACATCGCGGCTTGCCTCAGCAGCTGACGGGGCCGCATGCGCGCCCAGTGCCACCAATTGCGCTACCCGATCGGGATCAAGATCAAAGACATTCAGGCTGTTGCCCGTTTCAAGAAAGCGTGTACCAATCGCGCCGCCCATGGCGCCTGCACCTATCAATGCTATGCGTTCGCTCATCCAATTGTCTCCTTTACATATGTCTTTGCGGCCCTGACGACGTCGTCAAAAGGCACGCTGATATCTATCGAACGGCCCAATTCGTCCGGGCTTAGCGGTTCCAGCGCGTCAAACTGACTGTCGAGCAAAGATGTCGGCATAAAATGGTCTTCGCGTGCAAGGACCCGCTGGGCCAGCACGAATTTAGGGGCGTCCAGATGCAGGAAATGAACCGGTTCTTTTGCAAGCAAGCGGATGATGTCCCGATAGTTTTTCTTGAGCGCGGAACAGCCAACTGCGATAGGGTCAGTGTGGGCCGCCAAAGTTTGCCCAACCCGTACCAGCCAAGGCGCACGATCTGTGTCGTTCAAAGGGTCGCCCTGCGCCATTTTTTGGATATTGGCATCAGGATGTAAATCGTCACCATCGACAAATCCAATGCCAAGGCCCTTGGAAAGAGCCATGCCAACAGACGTCTTGCCGCACCCCGAAACTCCCATGATCACAAAGCACGTCATCACAAGGACGCAGTGATCCCGCCATCAACATACAAGGTATGGCCATTAACAAAGCTTGATGCGGCGGAGGACAAAAAGACACACGCGCCAACCAGTTCTTCGACATTTCCCCAACGTCCGGCAGGGGTGCGTTTTTCCAACCATGCTGAGAATTCAGGGTCCGCAACCAGTGCTGCGTTCAACGGAGTGTCAAAATACCCCGGTGCAATGGCGTTGCACTGTAGCCCGTGTTTAGCCCAATCTGTGGCCATCCCTTTAGTCAGATTGCCAACCGCGCCTTTTGTGGCGGTATAGGGCGCGATACCGGGCCGGGCGAGGGCGGTCTGAACGCTTGCGATGTTGATTATCTTGCCAGTGCCTCGGTCGATCATATGCCGTGCAACAGCCTGACCTACATGAAAAACACTTGCGACATTGGTCTGCAAAAGCTTTTCAAAGGCATCGGCCGGAAAATTCTCAAGTTCGGTCCGGTGTTGCATGCCCGCATTGTTGACCAAAATATCAATGGGGCCGGTGCTTGCTTCGTAGCCATCAACCGCATTACGGACCGCCGCATGATCAGTGGCGTCAAATGCCAAAGTCGCGACATCCTTTCCCAGAGCGTTTGCTGCGGTTGCAAGTTTTTCCGTGTCGCGGCCATTCAAAATGACCTTAGCGCCTGCATCAATCAATCCTTTGGCAAGCGCATAGCCAATCCCTTGGGAAGACCCCGTGATCAGCGCCGTCTTTCCGGCCAGCGAAAATAAGTCCGACATCATTTTTCCTTTGCGGCAATTGGCAGAGCGTCTTGACAGCCCCATACTTGGTACCGATAACATGTTACCGATAACAGGGTGAGTCAAGTAAGGAATTCAACGATGTCAAAACCAATTGTTTTACAGCTTGGGCCTTATCCTGAGTGGGATCAGGAGCCGCTGGATCAGGTGTTTGACATGCGCAAACTATTCGAGGCGGCTGATCAGGGTGATGTTTTGAGAGAGTGTGGGCAAGATGTCAAAGCCATCGCCACACGGGGGGAAATCGGCGCGAGTCGGGCATTGATAGAAGCCTGTCCCAACCTAGAGGTGATCTCCGTTTACGGGGTTGGATATGACGCGGTTGACCTTGAAACCTGCCAATCCCGCGGCATTGCAGTGACCAATACACCGGATGTTCTGACGGACGATGTTGCTGATCTTGGTGTGGCGATGATGCTTGCGCAGTCGCGTGGGGTCATTGGGGCCGAAACCTGGGTCAAAGACGGATCATGGGCACGAGACGGGCTTTATCCCTTAAAACGCCGTGTTTCTGGCCGCAAGGCAGGGGTCTTGGGGTTGGGCCGGATTGGGTCTGCGGTTGCGAAACGCCTTGCTGGATTTGACATGGATATCGCCTATAGCAGCGTCACACCTAAGGACCATGCATCCGGTTGGCAATTTATTGCAGACCCAATTGCATTGGCAGAGCATGCGGATTTTCTTTTTGTCACCTTGGCTGCAACACCACAAACCCGTCATATCGTTGGGCCTGAAGTATTAAAGGCACTTGGCCCAGAAGGCATGCTGATCAATGTGTCTCGCGCCTCTAACATTGACGAAGACGCGCTGATCTCTGCGCTGTCGTCAAAAACAATTGGAAGCGCAGCATTGGACGTCTTTGAAGGTGAGCCTGCGCTTGATCCGCGATTTGCGTCGCTGGACAATGTGCTCTTGCAGCCGCACCATGGTTCCGGCACCGTCGAAACCCGCAAAGCAATGGGCAAATTGCTGCGCGACAATTTGCACGCCCATTTTGCAGGTCAGCCATTGCTGACCCCCGTCACGTAAGGATCCGTCATGAAAGCCATTGTTGCGCACGCCGCCAAAGATCTTCGTATTGAGGACCGCGACCGCCCCCAAGCAGGACCCGGTCAGGTATTGATCAGAATGAGAGCCGGGGGCATTTGTGGATCTGATTTGCATTACTACCATCACGGTGGCTTTGGGACGGTCCGTTTGAAAGAACCGATGATCCTGGGGCATGAGGTTGCGGGAACGGTTGAGGCATTGGGGGAGGGGGTATCCACCCTTGAGCCGGGACAATTGGTTGCTGTGTCGCCCTCAAGGCCCTGTTATGCCTGTGACTATTGTCATGTTGGACAGCAAAATCACTGTATGAACATGCGGTTTTATGGGTCCGCGATGCCGTTCCCGCATATTCAGGGGGCGTTTCAGGAATGGATTGTGGCGGATGTGGCCCAATGTGTTGTTGCGACGGGGCTCACGGCGGGGGAAGCTGCGATGGCTGAACCCCTAGCCGTTGTGCTGCACGCGGCGCGCTCGGCTGGGGACCTTTTGGGAAAACGGGTTCTTGTCACCGGGTGCGGCCCCATTGGGCTGTTGTCTGTGCTTGTGGCGCGGGCCGCAGGGGCGGCGCACATTGTGGCAACAGATATTACGGATTTCACAATCGATTTGGCTCAGAAATCCGGGGCGGATGTGACACATAATGTGCTCAACGACCCCACCGCACTAGAGGCCTATTCAGCAAACAAAGGGCATTTTGATGTCTTGTTTGAATGCACTGGTGTCGCGGCCGCGGTCGCCTCTGCCATTCCTGCGCTTCGGCCCGGTGCTACGCTGATGCAATTGGGGCTTGGCGGCGATATGACCTTGCCGGTTCAGGCAATGACAGCCAAGGAAATCGCGTTCAAAGGGTCTTTTCGCTTCCATGCTGAATTTTCCAAGGCGGTTGAATTGATGCGCACCGGGCGGTTGGATGTAAAACCGCTGATCACGCATAATGTGCCGTTGAGCGATGCAGAGAACGCGTTTAATTTGGCCTCGGATCGGACACAGTCGGTCAAGGTACAATTGGAGTTCGCAGGGTAGGGCGCGACGAAACCAGTCGGATTCGCCCTAAAACTTGGGGGCCGGTCGGGAGCATGAGCGATACACCCGGCTTGGCCGGTCTTTCTTGATATCGTAAAACAAACGCGAAATTTACCTTTTGATGTTTTGGCTATTGGTCAAGGATAATAAGGGTGAACCAGAATATGACCGAGATGGTGATCGGTGGAACACGGGCTTTTTGGGTGACCAAACGGGCCTTTGATCTGCTGTTTTCTGTGGCCCTTCTGCCGCTGCTTTTTGCGGGGGGTACCACCATATTTGTGCTGAACCTCATCTTTAACCGGGGTACTTTGATCCTGCGACAGACCCGGGTTGGGCTGAATGGTGAAACCTTTGTCATGTACAAATTTAGGACCATGTATTCGCCACGTTATATTGGGCGAGCGTCCGACCGAGAACAGCAGAGAACACCGCCTTTGGGTCGATTTTTAAAACGGTATTGGCTGGATGAGGCGCCGCAACTGGTGAATGTCATAGCAGGCCACATGAGCCTGATAGGGCCACGGCCTGAACAACCTTCTTTTGCCGCCGAATTCTCAAAATCGCTTTCTGGATATGATCAGCGGCACAGAATTCGTCCCGGCTTGACCGGATTGGCGCAAGTGGAGGGGGGCTATATCGTCGATCGTGCCGGATCATATCGTAAACTGGCGCTTGATCTGAGATATGTCCGCCGGGCTGGTTTTCAGATGGACGGGGTTGTTCTTTGGCGGACATTTATGATGTTTTTACCAAACCCAAGCAGAGGACATCGAAAAAAGGTCTGAACGTGGGTATTTGATCATGACCAATGATTGCTCTGTTGATGTTTTGAGAAGGATTGCAGCCATAAAAAAGCGCCCAAAGGCGCTTTAACGATCCGAATTCTTGGGACGCGTTAGCCGCCCCAGCTGCGGACTACGCCACAATCCATATGGACGAAGTTTGAACCGGAATACCGACCCACACCGCCACCACGACAGGCCACCGCAGCGCGGGCCATCTGACTGACCGATCGGGATGATAAACGAAGATCCGCAGCTTGACCCGTCATGTGCAAAGAATTCTTCGCAACACCACGAGATTTAGACCGCAGCATCGCATTGGTCTTGGGGCTGCGATATCCTGACAAAAGCATGTAGGGTTCGCTGGCATCCAAAAGGTTATGGGTCGCGGCCAGAATATCAACCGTCCGCAGGTCGATGTTTTTGACCCCATCCGTGCGCCAGTCTCGCATGAAGTAGTTCACTTCTTTGACGGCATCCTGAATGTACTGGCCTTCGATCCAATAGATCATGTCGATACGTTCACCGGTGCGACCAGAATACATTTTGACCCGACGGATATCGCCACCACCGCGAAGAAAGCCTGCCGCATTGGTGTAGGTGGGGGCCGCGGTTACAGCTGTTGCTGCAAAGGCGCCTAAAAGCGCACGCCGGGTCATCCCCTTAGAGCTATTGCCAGTCATAGATCGTCTGTCCCGTCTTCTGCCTGCTAGGCTTCTGCCTGTGACCATGATGTTACACAGCCGCTTAATGCGCATCCCCACTTGCATCTGTTTTATGGCATACGGCGAATCGTGAACCAAGCCATTAATTTGTCGAACTATATTCATATGCAAGTTTAGGCAGTTTTCTGCTCAAAATCTGACCAAGCTAAGGAATTTGCAAAAAACACGGGTGATTAATGTGCATCAGGCCGCTGTTTGTTGGTGTTTCTACGGGAATGTTATTGGACAGGTTGCTGTACCCTTAGGACAGATAGAGTTAGAGAATAAAAAAAAGTTTCGAAGGGACATGCATTATGCGGACAGCACTTATTTCAAAGGCATTTGCCTTTGCGCTGGCAATCGCCGCGCCTGCCGGATTTATTTCGGCCCCAACGGCCGTAACCGCGCAGGTAACAGCGTTTAAGCAAGCCGTTGCGGAGGCCGCATCGCGCGATGAAGACATTGCAGCATTTTACCGCCAAAACGGGTATACGCCGATCTGGACCGGCGAAGGCGAAGCAGATCAAGCCCGACGCGCACAGTTACTTCATGCGCTGCGCTCTGCTGAGGATCATGGGTTGCCATTGATCCGGTATGAACCCAACGCGTTGATGGATATGCTTGCGGCGGTCCGTTCCCCGCGTGATCGCGGTTTGGCCGAAGTTGAGCTGAGCCGTGTCTTCCTCAAATATGCCCGCGACATTCAGACCGGTATGTTGATCCCCAGCCGCATTGATGCGGCCATGGTGCGTGAGATCCCGTATCGGGATCGTACGGCGTATCTTTCGGGTATTGCGACGTCAAAACCCGCCGCATTCTTTCGCGACTTGCCGCCCACTAGCATGGAATACAACGCGCTGATCAAAGAAAAAATAGCGATGGAGCGGCTATTGGAAGCAGGCGGGTGGGGGCTGTCGGTCCCTGCGAAGTCGCTGAAACCCGGGGATACAGGCGCTGCTGTTATCGCGTTGCGTAACAGATTGATGTCAATGGAATATTTGTCCCGTACGAATACGGGAACATACGACAGTGATATTCAAGCGGCGGTTCAACAGTTTCAGATTGCGCATGGGTTGAATGACGACGGAGTGGCGGGCGCCGCCACAATGAATCAGATCAATGTCAGCGTCGAAAAGCGTCTGCAATCGGTACTCGTCGCACTTGAACGGGAACGTTGGTTCAACGTTGAACGGGGCAAGCGCCATATCCTGGTGAACATTCCTGATTTTTCGGCAAAGATTATGGATGATGGCAAAGTAACTTTCCGCACGCGGTCTGTTGTTGGCGCCCTTCAAGATGATCGCCCAACGCCGGAATTCTCCGATGTGATGGAGCATATGGTCATTAACCCTAGCTGGTATGTGCCAAGATCCATTGTCACAAAAGAATATCTGCCGGCGCTCAAACGGAATCGCAACGCGGCCAGCCATATTATCATCACAGATCGCCGTGGGCGCAAAGTGAACCGCAGCGCAGTGAACTTTTCGCAGTTCAATGAGCGGAATTTTCCCTATGCGATGCGCCAGCCGCCCAGCAGCACCAACGCCTTGGGGTTGGTGAAATTCATGTTCCCCAACAAATACAATATCTACTTGCATGACACGCCGGCCAAGAACCTGTTTAGCCGGGATGTCCGTGCGTTCAGCCACGGTTGTGTACGTTTAGCGCAACCTTTTGAGTTTGCTTACGAATTATTGAGCCTTCAAGAGGAAAACCCGAAAGAGTATTTCCAAAGAGTGCTGCGTTCAGGGGCTGAAACCAAAGTTGTGTTGGATGAACCGGTGCCTGTGCACCTGATCTATCGCACCGCCGTGACCAATGCACGGGGCCATACAGAATACCGCGCAGATATCTATGGCCGCGACGCCAAGATCTGGTCAGCCTTATCAAAGGCGGGGGTGGCCTTGGGCGGCGTTCAAGGGTAAGGCTGCGGCACGCCAAAAAGGGGTGTGCTGCGATGTCCTACACTGTTGCTGAGATAGCCAAAGCGCTGGGGGCGGAAGCCTCTGGCGATACCTCATTGATTGTCACAAAAGCAGCTGAGCCTCAGATGGCTGGCGCGGATGATCTGGCCATCGCCATGAGCCCAAAATACGCCGAAAGTCTACACCAAGGCGCAGCGCGTTCTGCATTGCTTTGGCCCGGCGCAGATTGGCAAGAGATGGGGTTGCAAGCTGCCATTTTTGCAGCGCGTCCCCGGTTTGCGATGTCGGGGATGACGGCGATGCTGGACCGGGGGCAGGGGTTTGCACCCGGTATTCATCCCTCAGCCCTCATTGATCCCACAGCGGTGCTTGGTCCTGAGGTAAGTGTAGGCCCGCTTAGCATCATTTCTGCGGGCGCGCGAATTGGAGCAGGGAGTGTGATCGGGCCACATTGCTTTGTGGGCTGTGACGTCTCTATCGGTGACAATGCCTACTTGCGTGAACAAGTCAGCATTGGCGCACGGGTCACCATCGGTCATCGTGTGATCATTCAACCGGGTGCGCGCATTGGTGGCGATGGTTTTTCCTTTGTAACGGCTGAACCTTCCACCGTAGAATCCGCCCGAAAAACCCTTGGTGATCAAGGTGAGGCCGAGGCACAGCCATGGACGCGTATTCATTCTCTGGGGTCTGTAACACTTGGTGATGATGTTGAGATTGGCATGGGATGTACGATTGATTGTGGCACCATTCGTGATACAACAATTGGCAATAACACAAAGCTCGATAATCAGGTTCACATGGGCCACAATGTCGAAATTGGTGAAAACTGCCTGATCTGTGGGCAAGTTGGGATTGCGGGGTCTGCCCGGATTGGCAACAACGTGGTTATGGCCGGACAGGTTGGGGTGAATGACAACATTTTTGTTGGTGATGGCGTCATTGCGGGGGGCGGCACCAAACTGATGTCAAATGTCCCAGCGGGTCGTACGATGTTGGGATACCCAGCAACGCAAATGGACAAACAAGTCGACCAATACAAGGCACTGCGCCGCCTTCCACGCCTGCTGCGTGAGGTCGCAGAGTTACGAAAGGCTGTTTTCAAATCGGACAAGGCCCCTTAAATCACTGCTATACAGACCATTGAGGACAGGCTCATGAGCATTTCCGAACAAGTGATCACCATCATCGCCGAACAGGCTGTGTTGGAGCCGGAAGATGTGGCGCAAGACAGCACTTTGGAGAGTTTGGGCATCGACAGTTTGGGATTGGTCGAAAGCATCTTTGCGATCGAGGAAGCTTTTGACATCACAATCCCCTTCAACGCCAATGCACCCCAAGATTCCGACTTTGATATTTCTTCGGTGGCCAGCATCATCAAAGGCATCGAACGGTTAAAAACCGAACAAGGGTAACCAGATGAAACGTGTTGTTATCACAGGCGCGGGAACGGTCAACGCGCTTGGTTTGTCTGTCCCGGATACGCTTGCAGCGATGCGCGAAGGTGTCTGTGGCATCGGCCCGCTGGATATTCGTGATGTGGAGCGGCTGCAAATTCGCATCGGTGGTCAGGTGCGCGGATTTGAGGCCGAAGCACGGTATAACAGGCAACAGATTTCGCTCTATGACAGGTTCACACAATTCACCTTGGCCGCTGCAAAAGAAGCCATTGAACAATCGGGTTTGATATTTTCAGGCGAGCTTTCTGCGCGCTCGGGCGTGGTGTTGGGGACGGCTGGTGGGGGCGTCTCAACCTGGGATGACAACTACCGGGCTGTTTATGAGGATGGTAAAAACCGGGTGCATCCCTTTGTGGTGCCGAAGTTGATGAACAACGCGGCCGCGTCCCATGTAAGTATGGAATGGAACCTCAAGGGGCCGTCCTTTACGGTCTCCACAGCATGCGCATCGTCCAATCACGCGATGGCGCAGGCGTTTTCCATGGTCCGCTCTGGTATGGCCCCTGCGATGATCACCGGCGGATCAGAAAGCATGCTGTGTTTTGGCGGTGTCAAAGCGTGGGAAGGCCTGCGTGTGATGAGCAGGGACGCGTGCCGCCCGTTTTCGGCCAATCGTAACGGCATGGTACAGGGCGAGGGGGCGGGGATATTTGTGTTTGAAGACTTTGATCACGCAACCGCCAGAGGCGCCGATATTCTTTGTGAAGTTGCAGGCTTCGCAATGACCTCTGATGCCAGCGATATTGTTATGCCGTCCAAGGCCGGGGCAGCACGTGCAATGTCGGGTGCTTTGAAGGATGCGGGTTTAAACGGCGAAGATGTCTGCTATATCAACGCACATGGGACGGGTACAGCCGCAAACGACAAAACAGAATGCGCCGCGGTGGCGGATGTTTTTGGACCCCATGCAGATCAGTTGATGATCAGTTCGACAAAATCCATGCATGGTCACCTGATTGGTGGCACAGGCGCGGTTGAATTATTGGCTTGCATCATGGCGCTGCGGGATGGGGTGATCGCCCCGACGATTGGCTATGAAGAAGCCGACCCCGAATGTGCCTTGGACGTGGTACCAAATGAAGCACGTGATGCGCAGGTAGACGTCGCGTTAAGCAATGCCTTTGCTTTTGGTGGGATGAATGCAGTTTTGGCACTGCGCAAGATCTGACCCTCATGGCCAGATTGATGCGGCGCCCTTCGGCCTGATACCTCGGAACACAAGCGGATCTTTGATCCTAAAAAGGACCGCCCCGACGGAACGGCCCCTTTCAGACTTTCAGGTCATTAAACTCTATTGTTCAATGACAGACACTTGGTCATAGCTTGCTGTAAAGCCAGTCAATGACAGATACAGTTCTACTTTTTGATCCGGTGCCAATGCGGGAACAATTGTAAGAACCGCTTCATTTCCACGTTTGAACGCGCTGATGTCCGCATCGGTTAGACCCAGCCGGGCATAACAACCAACCGGGTTACAAAATGCATAGGGGTAGCGCCGCGCCTTGCCGCCATCGACCGCAATGGTCAATTGCTGGGGCAAGGAGGTCTCAAGCGGAACGACGATGGTTGCCCCGGCCTTTGCCTTGCCACCTTCCGGCAAACGGAACAAAGAAATTTCGGCAACAGGCGCGCCTTGGCCATCATCAACCAATTGATACATCTGGCACGGATCATTGTCTGTTTCGGTCCGAATGCAGCGCATCTCCCATGAACCAATGACCTCTTTGGTGTAGGGTTTTCCAAGATCAGGGTCTTTGTCCGCGTCTTCGCCGAGGCTCAGTTGCTCTTGAATTTGATCCGCAGTGCTGGGTTGTGTTTCAGCATCCGCTTCGGTCTCGTCTGTTGCAGTTGTGTCCTGGCTCATGGCGGCGACAGGGGCCAGCACAGCAAGGGCGGCGCACAAAGGAAGTGCTTTCAGAAATTTGCTCATGTCAAATCCACGTTTGTTGTTTTGTCGCGGTTTAACATGTCACCAAAGCGATGTCAGTGTCGAACCACAAATTTTTGAGCACAGACAAGCAAACAATTGTTTCACGAAAGGGGCGTGCCAAAATGCGAAAAAGGAGACGCAGAGCATCTCCTTTTCCAATCTTTTTCTCCCCGTCGAACTGGGCCGACTTGTAGCGCTAGGTTACGGAAGCCGAGACAAACGGTCAACTGTAAATATTACTATTTGAATCATATGGTTAAACGCCAAAATATCAATGTCAAACGGTGAGGGCAAAAAAAGGGCCGCACCCAAGGGCGCGGCCAGTCTGACAGGGAGGAAGTGTTCCACGTTCAAAAGGACAATGAACCAGGAACAAATCCACTATGGCATGCATTCGTTAATTAAGTATGTTCGTTTGAATTGATGAACGATTAACCCTTGAGAGGACCCAACGTGACTAAGGATATCTTTATCGGGGGCGGCGGCACTGACTACGCTGAACAGCAATTTCTAAACATTGGGTATGCAAACCGACATGGGTTGGTGGCTGGGGCAACCGGCACCGGCAAAACGGTGACTTTGCAAATCTTGGCGGAAGGGTTCTCGGCCCAGGGGGTGCCGGTATTTTTGTCAGACGTCAAAGGCGATTTGTCCGGCCTTGCGAAATCAGGAAGCGCTGATCACAAATTGCACACTCCATTTATGGATCGCGCAAAGACAATTGGTTTTACGGATTTCAACTATGATGCCTTTCCGGTCACCTTTTGGGATCTCTTTGGCAAACAGGGGCATCCGGTTCGGACAACGGTATCTGAAATGGGTCCGCTGCTTTTGGCGCAACTCTTGGGACTGACGGAGGCACAAGAAGGCATCTTGAACATTGCATTCCGCGTGGCAGACGAAGATGGATTGCCGTTGCTTGACCTTAAGGATTTGCAGGCCCTGCTGGTCTGGATCGGCGAAAACGCCAAGGAACTGGCCCTGCGCTATGGGAATGTTTCGGCAGCCTCAGTTGGCGCCATTCAACGACGGTTGCTGGTGTTGGAAAATCAGGGGGCAACCGATCTGTTTGGTGAACCGGCCCTTGCGCTCGAAGACTTGATGCGCCTGGCTGAGGACGGGCGTGGTATGATCAACATCCTGGCAGCGGATCAATTGATGGGCGCGCCCAAACTCTATGCGACGTTCCTGTTGTGGTTATTATCAGAGCTGTTCGAAGAATTGCCCGAAGTTGGCGATCCGGACAAACCCAAATTGGTGTTTTTCTTTGATGAAGCGCATCTATTGTTTGAAGATGCGCCCAAAGCCCTTGTGGATAAGGTGGAACAGGTCGCGCGCCTGATCCGATCAAAAGGGGTTGGGGTCTATTTTATTACTCAAAACCCTGCTGATGTGCCTGATGATATTCTTGGTCAACTTGGTAACCGCGTTCAACATGCCCTGCGGGCGTTTACGGCAAAAGACCGAAAAGAACTGCGTATGGCGGCCGAAACCTACCGTGAGAACCCCCGTTTTGATACCGAAGAAGCCATCCGTGAGGTTGGCGTTGGCGAGGCTGTGACCTCCTTTTTGCTGAAAAAGGGAATCCCCGGCATCGTTGAACGCACATTGATCCGCCCACCATCCTCCCAACTTGGACCCATTACACCAACCGAACGCAAGACCCTGATGGCTGCGTCCCCGATGGCCGGGAAATATGACGAACGTTTGGACCGGCAAAGCGCTTTTGAAATGCTTCGCGCCCGCGCTGACAAAGCTGCGGCAGAAGCCGCCAAAGCCGAAGAAGACGCCGAGGAAACGTCAACCCCGATGCTACGCGAGTTCAATAATGCCCGGCGCTACGCAGGAAAAGGCGTCACCAGATCGACCTCTCGGGCCCCACGTCGCAAGTCTCAGGAAGGGTTCGGCGCCGCTGTCGCACAGGTCGTTATCAAAGAACTCAAAGGCACCACAGGTCGCCGCATCGTGCGCGGCATCTTAGGGGGCCTTTTCAAAGGTCGCTGATCTGAACCACATGAAAAGGGGGCACAACGCCCCCTTTCTTTTTGGCCTTAAATACCGTCCGCACTCTCCACAAACGCCCAAGGTATCTTGTAGAATTATCACTTTTCAGGGATCAATCCACGCGGGCTAAACCGCAAAACAAGCAGCAACACCATGCCCATGGTCAGCAACCGCATATGCGCCGCGCTCTCAATCAAATGTGCCTTCAAGGCAGACCCTTCTGACATGCCTGATGTGATCATGTTCATTAACCAAAGGCCCATCGGCTCTACCTGTACCCACAAGAACCAAATCAGGAACCCGCCCAGAACAGCACCCAGATTATTGCCTGATCCCCCAACAATCACCATCACCCAAATCAGAAACGTAAACCGCAACGGCTGATAGGTCCCCGGTGTCAATTGGCTGTCCATTGTGGTCATCATCGCACCAGCAATGCCGCAGATGGCAGAGCCTAAAACAAACACCTGCAAATGGCGCGCCGTAACGTCCTTGCCCATGGCTTCGGCGGCTACCTCATTGTCGCGAATGGCCCGTAACATCCGACCCCAAGGTGAATGTAATGCCCGTTGCGCCATCCACATCAAGATGACCAGCACGGTGCCAAACAGCAAAATATACAACATTTTGACCCAGAGCGTGGATCCCTCAACCGGGTCAAACCCTAGGCTTGCTGCACGCTCAACAAAGGCCACAGAATTCTGCAAGTCGATCTCATAGGGCACAGGCCGAGGCACGCCAATAACGTTTTTGACACCACGCGTCAGCCAATCCTCGTTTTTGAGGATCGCAATAATGATCTCGGCAATCCCAAGTGTCGCAATTGCCAGATAATCCGATCTCAACCCAAGGGCGGTTTTTCCAATCACCCAGGCCGCTGCCGCCGCGAAGAGCCCGCCGACAGGCCAGGCGATGAGCACCGGCAGTCCAAGTCCCCCCAGATATCCAGTCTGCGCCGGGTTGATCTCTTCAATCAATTCAACCGACGGGTCCAGTATTCCACGAAACAAAAAGAACCCGACAACCAACACACCAATGACCGTGAGGTTACGCCGCCATCCCGGTGTCATGCGTTTCATGACAGCGATCGCCAGCAAAATAGTCCCAGCGCCCAGCAATAGCGCACCAATCACGCCAATGCCGCCTGCCGCAAAAGCCCCATCTGTTGGTGGCATCCCCACCAGTACAGCGGCCAATCCGCCAAGGGCCACAAACCCCATGATGCCAACATTAAACAGACCGGCAAACCCCCATTGCAGGTTCACCCCCAAGGCCATGATGGATGAAATCAACCCCATCGCGACAATCAAAAGCGCCGAATTCCAACTTTGTTGCATCCCTACGGATATGATCAACAAAGCCACAACGCCAAACAACAGCGTGTTTTTCAAAGACTCGTTCATACCGATTGCCCCTTGAAAAGACCTGTGGGTTTAAACAGCAGCACAATCAACAGGATCACAAAGCTGACCGCAAACTTGTAATCGGTGCTCAGCAACTGCACCAGACTGGATGGCTCCAGACTGTCAGGCATCAAATACACAAGGATTTTCTTCCAGGCATAGGTGATGGTTACTTCACTAAAGGCGATCACAAATCCGCCCGCAATTGCCCCCAGCGGATTGCCAAGCCCGCCGACAATTGCACTGGCAAAAATCGGCAGCAGCAGTTGGAAGTAAGTGAAGGGCTTAAAGCTCTTGTCCAACCCATAAAGCACCCCCGCAATTGTCGCGAGGGTAGCCACAATCATCCAAGTGATCATCACCACGCGTTCCGGGTTGATCCCTGACAAAAGGGCCAGATCTTCATTGTCTGAATAGGCACGCATTGATTTGCCTGCGCGGGTCTTGTTGAGGAACCAAAACAAGACCGCAACCACGATGATTGCTGTGACTATGGTGATCCCTTGTGTGGTCTTAAAAGACAAACCTTCGCTCAGCCCTGTGGCTGCTTTGAATTCGCGCGCAGAAATAATAAACCGCGTTCCATCAAAGAAACTTTGATCATCCGCCCCGATGATAAACCGCGTCACACCATTGTAAATAAAGGTGATGCCAAGGCTTACAATCACCAGAATGACCGGCTTTGCCTTTTTGATGCGGTAAAATTTGTAGACGGTTCGGTCGGTAAACAACACCAATCCAATGGCAAAAGCGATGCCAAAGGGCAGGGCGAGCAGGGCGGTGGGCAAGGGCCCCAGCGATATGCCCCAAGATTGAAAGAGCCATGTCATCAGAACTGTTGCCATCGCCCCCAAGGCCATCGTGTCACCATGGGCAAAGTTCGAAAACCGCAAGATGCCGTAAACCAGTGTGACCCCAAGGGCCCCAAGGGCAAGTTGCGAACCATAAGCAACGCCGGGGACAAAGACGTAGTTGAGGAAAGCGACAAGAGCGTTCAAAAAGTCCAACAGGATATCCTCGTTTCAAGGGTAAGTGTCATAAAGTCAGTTAACTGCACGGCATTTCCCACCAAAAGTGACATGGGCATTCTTGCCGGTCCGCACAGAGACGAGGATGTTGTGGTCAGGAAAGAACGTCACCAAAGTGACGGGAAGCCCTTTTCCGTCCCGTGATCTCCAGTTCTTTACGACCCAGCGACCGTCCGGTTGTTTCTCACCCAAACCGATGGTCGTGGTCCCATCATTTGAAATACCAAATCCTTGCGGTCCGCCTTTCTGTGATACCATCGTCAACACAAAGGGAAACAAATCTGAGGATTTGACAGGCGTCGTCGTGGTGCCAGCCTTTGCAACAGGGCCAATTTCTGTGCATTCAAAGATACTGCTCACTGAAACTGTTGCCTTTGGTGGGGCTGCGTTAACCGGTTGATTTTGCAAGGTTGTCGTGTTGCACCCGGCAAGCAGACCAAGAGACAAAATTATGGCTCTAATCACTTAACTCACCCCCCCAAAAACGACTTGCGTACTTCGGGATCAGCCAGCAGCTCTTTACCAGTACCCGAATAGGCATTTGCGCCCTGTACCAGAACAAAGCCTTTGTCAGCGATTTCCAGAGCCTGACGTGCATTCTGTTCCACCATCAATATTGGTATGCCCGTGCGCGCCACTTCGATGATCCGGTCAAACAGTTCATCCATTACGATGGGCGACACCCCGGCTGTTGGTTCATCCATCATCAGCACTTTGGGCTGCGTCATCAGCGCCCGACCCACAGCGACCTGTTGGCGTTGACCACCAGACAATTCACCCGCCGCCTGAAGACGTTTTTCCTTGAGGATCGGGAAAAGGTCGTAGACCTGCGTCATCGTATCGCTGAAATCATCGGTGCGAATAAATGCACCCATCTCAAGGTTTTCTTCTACGGTCATCGACGTAAAGATGTTCGAGGTTTGCGGCACAAACCCCATACCACGCGCCACGCGGTCTTGGGGGGACAGGTCTGTGATATCTTCACCATCGAGCCGCACATGCCCTTTACGCATATCCAGCATGCCAAATACTGCTTTCATCCCGGTTGATTTGCCCGCCCCGTTTGGGCCAACAATCACGGCAATCTCGCCCTGATCCACCGCGATGGTGCAATTGTGCAGGATATCAGGCCCATTGCCGTATCCGGCTGTCATGCCGTCTCCTATCAGAAACGGACCGCCGGGGGACGCGAAACCGGACCCGCTGCGCTGCGGTATTTCTGAGCCCATGCCTTGGGCGTTGCCAAGAGACAGATCTTTGTTACCCCGGTCGCTATAAGGGTCGCTCATGCGCGGACTTCTTTCATTGTTGTGCAAGAGGTTGGCATTTTATGCACCTACCTTGTCTTTGTTCTTAAGACCTGTGCCCAGATAGGCTTCGATCACCTGCTCATTGGCTTTGATTTCGTCCAAGGTGCCGGTCGCCAGCACACGGCCTTCGGCCATACAGATCACCGGATCACACAGGCGACCGATGAAATCCATATCGTGTTCGATGACAACAAATGTATAGCCGCGTTCTTTGTTCAACCGGATGATCGCATCGCCAATGGTGTTCAGCAATGTGCGGTTCACACCCGCGCCGACCTCATCCAGAAAAACAATCTTGGCATCTACCATCATGGTGCGGCCAAGTTCCAAGAGCTTCTTTTGCCCCCCCGAGATTTGGCCGGCTTTTTGTTCAGCCAGATGTTCAACAGTCAGGAATTCAAGAACTTCATCGGCTTTCGCCTGCAATGCGCGTTCTTCATCAGCGATGCGTTTTCGCCCAAACCACGTATTCCACAATGTTTCCCCTGATTGCCCGCCCGGCACCATCATCAGGTTTTCGCGACAAGACATCGAATGAAATTCATGTGCAATTTGAAAGGTGCGTAGCAAACCTTTGTGGAACAGGTCATGTGGTGGAATGCCTGTTATCTCTTCTCCGTCCATGTAAACACGGCCGGATGTCGGGTTAAGAACGCCTGCTATTGCATTGAAAAGGGTGGTTTTTCCTGCGCCATTTGGTCCAATAAGCCCGGTTATTGAACCACGCTCAATTGTCATGCTTGCGCCGTCGACTGCATGAAAACCGCCGAAATGCTTGTGCAGATCGTCAACGACGATCATGTGCTCATCTGAGTGCACCATCTGTCCATCTTCCCCGTTTGCACCCCGTTAGGATGCGATGATCATTTGCGATCTTATATGGTGATACAGCCCGCACGTTGGCGGGCTGTATCGGTGTTGATAACAAAAGTTACTTGAAACCGATGGTTTCGTTCTTGCCGTCTTTGACTTCGATCATCCGGTACGTGCCTGCAGATTCACCGGGGCCGATCAGTTCAACCGCAGATGCGCCGACATAATCGACATCCTTGCCAGCCTTGATCAGTTCAAACGCCTTGGCCAGTTCACCTGGATAGATTTTCTCACCGGGTGCATTGGCAACCTCAAGGATTTTGTCCTTATAGGCGGCTGGGTCTGTGCTGTCTGCGGCCTGCATTGCCATCATAAACAGCGCGGCTGCGTCATAAGCTTCTGGTGCATAAGGGCTTGTGCCGTCAAAACCTTCAGCCTCTGCCATGGCTGTGAACAGCTCGATACCGTTGCCTTGCGACCCGGCAATCTGACCATATGAACCATTCAGATCCGGGCCAATTGTGTTGGGCAGGTTTTCACCAATCATGCCGCCGGGCAGACCAAACTGATCCCATGCGCCAGCGTCGAGTGCGGATTTGATGATGCCCGCGCCGCCTTGGTCAAGGTAACCTGCAACAACCAGCAGATCGCCACCAGCCGAAGCCAACGCGCCAACCTCAGCAGAGTAATCCGCCTTGCCGTCTTCGTGCGCCGCCACGATTGTCACTTCACCGCCAACGGCCTTAAAGGAACTTTCGATGGCGTCCGCCAAACCCTTGCCATAGTCGTTGTTGGTATATGTCAGAGCGATGGATTTCACGCCGCGCTCTTGCAGGATTTCTGCCATAACCTGACCTTCACGTGCGTCAGAAGGTGACGTGCGGAAGAACAATCCGTTGTCTTCCATAGTGGTCAAACCCGGAGACGTTGCGGAAGGCGAGATCATAACCATGCCGTTCGGAATGGCGACGTTTTGCAAGACCGCACCTGTCACACCGGAACAATCTGCACCGATAATGCCATGAACACCTTCTGCAATCAGACGTTCAGCCGTGGCAACAGCGACACCATTGTCGATACATGCGCTATCGCCGCGCACAGAGGTGACCGTTGCGGCATCCAGCAGCTTGCCGCTGTCGGTTGCTTCTTTCATTGCCATCTCTGCACCTGCGGCCATAGGCCCGGTGAGCGATTCAATTGGTCCGGTAAAACCAAATTCTACGCCAAGAACAACTTCTTTTGCGTGACCGCCAGCCAATGCGCCAGTTGCCATCAGTGCTGTGGCCGCAGTAGCCATAAGCATCTTTTTCATATGTTTCTCCCTTATTGGAACGTGATGTTCTAATGAAACGTTAAGCGGGGCTTTGCCAAAAGAAAAGGAGTTTTTGCCAAGCCAAAATACCCGCTCGCGCGGCTTTGAACGGCCCCCGGTGGTAATTTGGTGATGTTCAGTTAGATTCACCAAATGGACCCAGCTGTGCAGGAGAAAAACAATGCGATTGACCGTTAGAATGACAAAAGCCCTGTGCCTGATGATCATCACTGTTTTTTCGACCTCTATGGCACAGGCGCAGGAAAAATGGCGCATTCAACCCATAGTTACGGGTCTGGAAGAACCTTGGGCGGTGGCCCCATTGCCCGAGGGTGGCGCGTTGATCACCCAAAGAGGGGGGGAATTGATCCTGTCTCAGAACGGCAAGAAACGCAGGATTGCCGGTGTGCCGCGTGCGGCGGTTGCGGGGCAGGGTGGTCTGTTGGACATTACCCTTGCAAGAGATTTCGAACGCACGCGGGTCTTGTTCCTGACGTTCTCAAAGCCACAGGGGCGCGGTGCCGGAACGGCTTTGGCGCGGGCGGTTTTTGCCAAAGGCGCCACACGGCTGAGCGACGTATCAATCCTGTTTGAAATGAAACCGGGCAGCAGCGGCGCACGCCATTTTGGCAGCCGGGTTGTTGAGGCCCGCGATGGCACATTGTTTGTGACCATTGGTGATCGTGGCGAACGTGACGCAGCGCAAGATCTGTCACAGCACAATGGCAGCGTCATTCGCGTGGGTCGCGATGGCAGCATCCCGCGTGACAACCCGTTTGTGCAAGGCGGTGGCCTGCCAGAAATCTGGTCTTATGGTCATCGCAATCCTCAGGGGGCTGGTCTTGATCTAAAAGGGAACCTCTGGGTGGCAGAACACGGTGCGCGCGGCGGGGATGAGGTGAATGCGATCAAGAAAGGCGCGAATTTTGGCTGGCCCGTCATATCTTACGGGCGCCACTATTCAGGAGCCAAGATTGGCGAAGGCACCACCAAGAACGGCTTGGAGCAACCCGCCTACTATTGGGATCCCTCCATCGCGCCCTCTGGCTTGATGATTTACGGCGGCTCTCAGTTCGGCAATTGGCGGGGCAATACCTTTGTTGGATCGTTGAAATTTGACTACATCAGCCGGTTGTCAGGCCGCCCTCTACGAGAGGTGGAACAAATCAAGACCCGTGAAACAAACCGTGTGCGCGATATCGTAGAGGCGCCGGACGGCACAATTTGGTTCATTTCGGTCGGAAACGGGGCTGTGTACCGGATAGCGCCCGCGTCGTGAACTTAGATAGACAATCGTCCTGCATGTGAACCGCGTTCGCGGTAGGGCGTGGTTTCATAATGCGCCCTGTAGCATTTGGAAAAATGCGACGGTGAGGCAAAACCACAGGCGAGCGCCACATTGATCACACTCATGTCGGTCTGCATCAACAGGTTGCGGGCCTTTTGCAGCCGTAATTCCATGTAATAGCGTTTGGGGGAGCGGTTAAGATAACGCCGGAACAGCCGTTCCAGCTGGCGGGTAGACATGCCAACATCTTTGGCCAGCAAAGAAGGGCTTATCGGCTCTTCGATGTTGTTTTCCATCATCTGGATGACCTGACTGAGCTTTGGGTGGCGCACCCCGATCCGTGTCGGAACGCTCAGTCGTTGGGTGTCTTGGTCGGTTCGGATAGAGGAATAAATCAGCTGATCCGCCACCGCGTTTGCCAATTCTTCGCCCTGATCATCGGCAATAAGCTTGAGCATCAGATCAATGGAGGATGTCCCACCGGCCGTGGTCAACCGATTTCCATCAACCACAAAGACCGATTTGGTCAGATCGACCTCTTCGAATTCTTCTGCAAAGCTGTCCTGATTTTCCCAATGAATGGTTGCCCGTTTGCCGTCCAGCAATCCAGCTTTGGCCAAGGTAAACGCCGCGGTGCACAGGCCACCGATCACCAGTCCTTTGCGCGCCTCGCGGCGCAGCCAGCCCAGGATCCGTTTGGTTGTGGCTTCTTGTACGTCCATTCCGCCGCAAACCATGATCGTGTCATCACGTCCCAGATCGCTCAGATCGTCATCAAGGTGAAAGACGGTTCCTGCCGAACAGGTAACGCTTTCTCCACCTTCGCCAACCGTGCTCCAGCGATAGAGTTCCTTGTTGCCCATCCGGTTGGCGATACGAAGACTTTCGATCGCTGTGGCAAAGCACAACAGACTGAACTGATCCATCAGCACAAATACAAAGCGACGAGGCTTATCTGTGTCCAATGGAACGCGTATTGCCGGGCGCGGAGACGACATCGCGGCATCCTTTGAAATGTGTCTAACTTTTGGTCCGAACGTGGGCGCTGCCACAAAACCTGATCGAGAGCTTGCTCACGCTGATGGGGGGACGTCAAGAGGGTGTAAAAGGGTTCTGGTCACCTTGATCAGCCTTTTGTATAGAAAGATTCCTGATAGCGCTGACAATCGGCGCTTCCTACCGGAGAAAAGACCATGAGCACTTGGAGCAAATCAAGCTGGCGCGCAAAACCGCGGATCCAGATGCCTGATTACCCTGATGTTGCCGCATTGAACGCGGTTGAGGCTCAATTGGCCCGATATCCGCTCTTGGTTTTTGGCGGAGAAGCGCAGCGGCTCAAGTCCCATCTGGGGGCGGCCAGCCGAGGTGAAGCGTTTTTGCTTCAAGGGGGCGATTGTGCCGAGAGTTTTGAGCAGTTCAGCTCTGATGCGATTCGCGACACCTTCAAGGTCCTGTTGCAGATGGCGATTGTACTGACCCACGGTGCCAAGGTGCCGGTGATCAAACTAGGTCGTATGGCAGGGCAATTCGCCAAGCCGCGTTCTGCGCCGACCGAAGTTGTCGATGGTATCGAACTGCCTAGCTACCGTGGCGACATCATCAACGATCTGGATTTCACATCTGAATCGCGCATCCCTAACCCCGACAAAATGCTGCGCGCCTATACACAGGCGGCTGCAACATTAAATTTGCTGCGCGCATTTTCAACAGGCGGGTATGCGGATGTGCATCAGGTTCACGGTTGGACCTTGGGTTTCACCGACGGCGAAAAGGCGGCCAAATACCGCGAAGTGGCCAACCGAATTTCCGACACGCTTGACTTTATGTCAGCCGCCGGCGTCACCGCTGACACCGCGCATACATTGCAGGCGGTCGAATTCTATACCAGCCACGAATCGTTGCTGCTGGAATATGAAGAAGCGCTTTGCCGTCAAGACAGCCTGACCGGGAAATGGTTGGCCGGATCCGGGCACATGATCTGGATTGGGGATCGCACACGTCAGCCAGACGGCGCCCATGTTGAATTCGCCTCCGGTGTCATGAACCCGATCGGGCTCAAATGTGGTCCAACCATGACCAGTGAGGACCTCAAGCTGTTGATGGCCAAACTGAACCCAGAAAACGAAGCGGGCCGTCTGACATTGATCGCACGTTTTGGGGCGGGCTCTGTTGGTGAACATCTGCCGCGCCTGATCAAAACGGTTCAGGAAGAGGGGGCCAATGTCGTCTGGACCTGTGACGCGATGCACGGCAACACAATCAAGAGCAGCACAGGCTATAAAACACGTCCGTTTGATTCTGTGTTGCGTGAGGTGCGTGAATTCTTTGGTGTCCATGCCGCGGAAGGCACAATTCCGGGCGGTGTCCATTTTGAAATGACAGGACAGGATGTGACCGAATGTACCGGTGGGGTGCGTGCTGTGTCAGACGAGGATTTGTCAGCGCGGTATCATACTGCCTGTGATCCGCGCCTGAACGCGAGCCAGTCACTTGAGCTGGCATTCCTGGTGGCAGAAGAGCTTTCGGCGCGCCGAAATGGTCAGGCGGCAAAAGTCGCAAGCTGACTTATTTCGACATGCGAATAAGAAAACGGCTCCAGATAGTCTGGAGCGGTTTTTCTTTTGTGCTTACTTGGGATTCTGACGTTAGGTAGGCGTAGGGCCCCAGAGATTATTCGTCAGACTTTATCAGTCTCAAATAAGGTGGGCGTTTCTGGCCTTTTTGGGGTTCAAAGCTGGTTGCGTCTTCCTTCATAGCTCTGGCGGGTGGTTTGGGGTTTTTTTTGGACCGCGGCGGGACCTTTGGGACAAAAGGTTCGACGGGTCGGTCTGTTGTGCGCATTGAGGTACCGACACTGATTTGCAGGACTTCTTGTGACTGAACCTCAAAGCGGCGTGGTGCAAGACCCAGTTCCCCCTGACTGACAAAACAGCCCAAGACGCGGCTGACATCCCCCAGATCGCTTTTGAGGGGCAGCAGGACAAGCCGGGCCTTAACTTCGGGACGGTTGATTGCGGCGGGTGAGCTTAACTTGAGCGAGCCGATTGCCGGGGTTTGGAATACGACCTCCAAAAGCTCCGAGACTTCCGGGCGACACTTTGAGGTAAAGAAGGCAGTCAACGGCATGCCTCGGACTTCCATGCCCATCATCGTGTTCAGGTGGCTACCCGCAATCCGCAACCGCGCGATGCCGGGGGCGATGCGTTCCAGAATAAAGGCGTTTTCCAGCGCATGCTCAATGCCACGAGGATCAATATCGGAACGCTTAGGCAGCAGGCGCGACCCACGGATCGCTTCCCAATAGGCTTCGACCTGCGCAATGGCAGCATATCCGGTTTCTGGCTGGTAATCTGACATAGCCATTACATTCTGCGCGTTATCTTGGTGCTTGTCCATCTGCCTTAATCCTTAACTGTCGTGCCGCTTTACTGGCAGGTGTCTCTTGTGTCGCTCCGGGTGATGTCTAATGCGGAAACGACATGTACTATGTGCACCACCTTTCTACCTCATTGTCGCCGCATTTGGCGGAGTTTATTAAGCAATGGTTAATGTCCAACTGCTTTGGCGGCTGGGGCTTGCCGATCCTTGCCCTTTCGCCTTATTGCAGACCTCAGACGCATCAGGGGACAGCTGCGATGACACAACCTGCTTTCAAATCAATGACCGGCTTTGCTTCTGCGAATGCCGTAGACGCTCCGTTCAGCTGGAGCTGGGAGGTGCGATCTGTAAATGGCCGTGGCCTTGATTTGCGCCTGCGGGTGCCCGACTGGGTTGATGGATTAGAAGCTGGATTGCGCAAGAAACTAAGCGCAGTTGCGGCGCGAGGTAATATCACCTGCAACCTGCGGCTGACCCGGGATGAGGGCGCTGGTGGTTTGAGCGTGAATGAATCGCAGTTGCAGACTGTACTGGATGCTTTGCAGCAGATCGAATCGCGCGCGATGGATGCGGGCGTGTCACTTGCACCGTCCAAGGCCACCGACATTGTCACCATGCGCGGCGTCTTGGAGCAGGTCAGTGCAGATGACGACACCAGCGCGCTGTGCGCCATGCTATTGGCCGATTTCGATGCGGTGCTTGCGGATTTTGATGCCATGCGGACCCGGGAAGGGGCAGCATTGCACGCGGTTCTGTCGGATCAATTGGACGAAGTTGCACAGCTGACGTCGGATGCTGTTGATCTGATATCATCTCGCCAAGAGGCCATTTCGGTCAATCTGCGCACCAATCTGAGCCGGGTCATGGACAACCTTGACGGTGCAGACCCGGACCGCATCGCTCAGGAACTTGCGCTGATTGCCGTCAAAGCGGACATTACCGAAGAGGTCGACCGTCTCAAGGCCCATGTGATCGCTGCGCGTGAACATTTGTCACAAGGCGGCGCAGTTGGGCGCAAGCTTGATTTTTTGATGCAAGAATTTAACCGTGAAGCGAATACCCTGTGTTCTAAGGCGCAGATGAAAGAACTGACGACTGTTGGCTTGGCGCTTAAGGCGGTGATCGATCAGATGCGGGAACAAGTGCAGAATGTGGAGTAATACATATGAGTGAGCGCAAAGGTCTGTTGATAATTCTCAGCTCACCCTCTGGGGCTGGCAAATCCACATTGGCACGCGGGTTGATGGCTTGGGATGAAACGCTCAGCTTTTCGGTCTCGGCCACCACGCGCGCGCCGCGTGCAGGAGAAGTTGACGGTAAGGACTATCTCTTTGTGGCAGAGGATACATTTCGCGGGTGGGTGAGCAACCAAGAGTTGCTGGAGCACGCTCATGTGTTTGGCAATTCCTACGGGTCCCCCAAGGCACCCGTGCAAAAGGCCATAGAAGAGGGCCGGGATGTGCTCTTTGATATTGACTGGCAGGGGGCCCAGCAAATCCGTGGATCCGCCCTTCGGGATCACACTTTGTCGATATTCATCCTGCCGCCGTCCATCTCGGAACTTCACCGCCGCTTGGTTGGGCGGGGTCAGGATGACGCCACGACTATCGCCAAACGAATGAACAAAAGTTGGGATGAGATCAGCCATTGGGAAGCCTATGACTATGTGTTGATCAATGATGATTTGAGCGAGACCGAAAAACGGCTGAAAACCATCATCAGCGCAGAGCGTCAGCAACGGACCCAACAACCGGGACTTGCGGATCACGTGCGCCGTCTGCAATCAGAATTTGAGGATTTAGCATGACCATCTATGCACTTGCGGAACGCAAACCAGAAATCGATGCTTCAGCTTGGGTGGCCCCGGATGCCAATGTGATTGGCAATGTGGTGTTGGAGGCCAGATCATCGGTTTGGTTTTGTTCCACTTTGCGGGGCGATAATGAAATCATTCATGTCGGCAAGGGATCAAACGTTCAGGAAAACTGTGTGTTTCACACTGATATGGGGTTTCCGCTGATCATTGGTGACAATTGCACGATTGGCCACAAGGTGATGCTTCACGGGTGTACGATTGGGGAAAATTCGTTGATCGGGATGGGGGCTACGATCCTGAATGGTGCCAAGATTGGTAAGAACTGTTTGATCGGTGCCGGGGCGTTGATCACTGAAAACAAGGTCATACCAGACGGATCTTTGGTGATGGGCGTACCGGGCAAAGTGGTGCGGGAACTGGATACGCAAGCCATTAACATGCTAACAGCCAGCGCGCTTCATTATGCTGAAAATGCGGCGCGTTTTGCCCGCGACCTTAACCCGGTCTAGCCATGCCAGAACGCGCATCTTTGCAGGATGTGTTTGCGGCGTTGCCCTTTCCAACACTTGCGATTGATCGCAGCGAACACATTATCGCTCTGAATGAAGGGGCGCAGGATCTACTTGCCACCCCGGCAATGGGGCGGCATTTTGCAACGGTGTTGCGCAGGCCAGCTTTGGTCACGGCTGTGGAACAGTCAATCGCTGATGGCACCCCCCGCGAGGCAACTTACACCAGCGGGGATGTCACCAAAGAAGAACGGTATTCGGTCACAGTCCGGCCCATTGCCGCCTCTGGTACTTTGATTGTCAGTTTTCATGACATCACCGACCAGACACAGGCCGGACAAATGCGTCGCGATTTTGTTGCCAATGTCAGCCATGAACTCCGGACACCTCTGACAGCGCTCATCGGATTTATCGAAACGCTATCCGGCCCGGCCCGTGACGACCCGGCTGCGCGCGCCCGTTTTCTGGAGATCATGAACGCCGAGGCAGGGCGAATGAACCGGCTTGTCGGGGATTTACTATCACTGAGCCGCGTCGAAGCGGATGAACGGGTCAGGCCGCGCGAAAAAGTCAACTTGACGGATGTGCTTTATACGACCTTGCAAAATCTACAGCGGCTTGCTGCGGACAACAATGTCGCGCTGCGGGCAGGTTTTGACGCCACGCCAATCCCCATATTGGCTGATTTTGATCAGCTACAGCAGGTGTTTACCAATTTGATTGAGAATGCGATCAAATATGGCGGGCAGGGGAAAGAAGCAGAAATTTCAGTGCAGTTGCAAGCTTTTGATCCAATGCTGCGCGCGCCCTCTGTACGGGTGACCGTGACGGATCAGGGCGCAGGCATTGACCCGCTACATATTCCCCGCCTGACAGAACGGTTTTATCGCGCTGACAGCCACCGCAGTCGAGCCTTGGGCGGAACGGGTTTGGGGTTGGCCATTGTCAAACATATCCTGAATCGCCATGGCGGGCGGCTTCGCATTACGTCTGAGCCGGGACACGGCGCCGCGTTTACAGTGATCTTGCCATTGGATGCAGAGGCATCCGCTGATGTCTTGGAGCGGCTGACCTAGGCGCATGACCCCAATTGTCGATTAATTTGCCATTTGTCATGAAACTGTAACAAACCTGTCGCAAAAGCCAAATACGCGCGCATTAGATCGAGCGTGATCACGAATGGGCGTGATCGCTATTACAGATGACAGGAACGACATGTCTTTGATAAAACTCACAACATCCGCTATGACGCTTGCCGCTATTTGTGCAACCCAGGCGACGGCTCGGGATCAGGTTCAAGTCGCGGGCTCCTCAACCGTCTTGCCCTACGCATCCATCGTCGCCGAAGCTTTTGGCGAAAATTTCGATTTCCCGACACCGGTTGTTGAATCTGGCGGATCCTCGGCGGGGCTCAAGCGGTTCTGCGAAGGTGTTGGCGAAAACACCATCGACGTGGCAAATGCGTCGCGCCAGATCAAATCATCCGAAGTTGAGGTTTGTGCGGCCAATGGCGTCAAAGAGATCATCGAGGTCCAAATCGGATACGACGGGATTGTCTTTGCCTCTGATATTCAGGGAAACACGTTTGAATTCACGCCGGTTGATTGGTTCAACGCAATCTCGGACAAGGTCGTGGTTGATGGTGCTTTGGTCGATAACCCTTACGCCACCTGGGATCAGGTTAACCCAAGCTTTCCGGCGCAGCCTATTCAGGCCTATGTGCCTGGCACCAAACACGGTACCCGCGAGGTTTTTGAGGACAAGGTAATCCTTGCTGGTTGTGAGACTTCCGGCGCTTATGATGTGTTCCTTGCGGCTGCCAGTGGCGATACGGAAAAGGCAAAAGCCAAAGTGGCTGAAAAGGAGTGTATCCGCCTACGGACGGATGGCCGTTCGGTTGATATTGACGGTGATTACACAGAGACCCTGGCGCGCATCGAAAGCAACAAAGATGGCATCGGTGTTTTTGGCTTGGCGTTCTTTGAAAACAACACCGACAAGCTTCAGGTAGCGACAATGTCCGGCATTGTACCTTCAACAGAATCCATCGCGACGGGTGAGTATCCAGTGTCACGGCCTTTGTTCTTTTACGTCAAAAAAGCCCACATTGGTGTGATCCCCGGTCTAAAAGAATATGCTGAGTTCTTTGTGATGGATGAGATCGCAGGCCCTGATGGCCCCTTGGCTGATTATGGGTTGGTGTCAGATCCTGCATTGGCCGATACGCAAAATGTAGTAACAGAAGAGCGGGTTCTGGGCGCCGGTTACTAAAGCGCCCTTATATCTAACAAAGCATGGGCCGTTTTCTACGGCCCATGTTGTTTGGGCTGGCCCTGCCCAGTTTTTTTGTTGAAGAAAACGTCCCGATGATCGGGCAGAAAGCTTTGAAATTGTGATCACTCTGCTTAACACCATCTCTGTCAGCACTTTAATCCTCGTCGTTTTAGGTATGGCAGTGGCAGGTTTCGTGATTGGGCGGGCGCGGTCCATTCGCGGGGCTGGCGGGGATGCGCGGGATTTGCATTCATTGCCGGGCTATTACGGCTGGTTTGTTGCGATGTGTGTGGCGGTGCCGTCTTTGCTGATCACCGTCATTTGGTTGTTTTTGCAACCGATATTGATCCAAAATACGGTCATAAAGCAGATCCCAGAAGAGGTCATGGCGCAAGGATCATCCATCGGATTGGTGATGAGCGATGTGCGCCGAATATCAGATGGTCTGACCAAAGCAGTGAACCAAGGCGTGATGAGCCGCCAAGAAGTGGACGCATTGCGCGCTGATGTGACGGATGTGCGCGAGCGGCTGGCTGAGGCAGGTGTTGCATTGGGATCGGACGTTCAGGCGCCTATCCTTGTTGCGGCACAGAGCTATCGAACATTGCGCGCCAAAAGCGCGGCATGGATGAAGAGTGTTGTGCTGGCTGTTGCTGTCTTTGGGCTTGTCAAAGCGCTCGGGAGCGTCACCCCACTGTTTCGTGCGCGGATTGTTGTTGAAAACGGGGTAAAAGCGCTCCTCATTCTTGCGGCCTCTCTGGCGATCCTGACAACATTGGGGATCGTGTTCTCCTTGTTGTTTGAGACGATCAATTTCTTTCAACAGCATCCTTGGACAGATTTTTTCTTTGGCCGCTCTTGGGCGCCGAACTTTCGCGGTGACAGTGAACTGTCGATCTTGCCGCTATTGTGGGGCACGATCTATATTTCGATCATCGCGTTGCTTGTTGCGGTGCCAATCGGGGTGTTTGCTGCTATTTACCTAAGTGAATACGCAGGCCCCAAGGTCCGCAGTTTTGCCAAACCATTGCTTGAAATCCTCGCTGGTATTCCCACAATTGTGTACGGCCTTTTTGCCTTGCTCACCGTTGGTCCTTTCCTTGTCCGGGTATTTGGTCAAGGGGATGCCGGGGTGTTTGGCGTGACATGGATGAGTGGCGCAACAGCGGTGCTGACAGCCGGACTTGTCATGGGGATCATGTTGATCCCTTTTGTTTCATCCTTGTCAGATGACATCATCAATGCTGTGCCACAGTCATTGCGCGATGGATCATATGGGCTGGGCGCGACGCGATCTGAGACGATCCGGTTGGTTGTGCTTCCGGCGGCATTGCCCGGGATTGTCGGCGCTGTGTTGCTCGCAGCGTCGCGAGCAATCGGAGAAACGATGATTGTTGTCTTGGGGGCAGGGGCAATTGCCCAAATCTCGGCAAATCCGCTTGATGCCATGACCACCATTACCACCCGCATCGTAAGCCAGCTTACAGGGGATACAGATTTTGCCTCACCGGAAACACTGGTGGCTTTTGCCCTTGGGCTGACGCTGTTTGTGCTGACGCTGGGGCTAAACGTGGTCGCGCTTTATATCGTGCGCACCTATCGGGAACAATACGAATGACAGGGAATTCAATGTCCAAGACCTCAGAACGGCGGGGCGGATCGCTGTTGGTTCAAGACGCACGCACTTTGAAACGCAACCGTGCCGAAACGCGCTTCAAGATGTACGGAATTGCCGCTATTTGCATCGGTTTGCTGATGCTGGCGGTTCTGCTTGTGACCATCTTTGGGCGCGGGACTGGTGCGTTTCAGCAAACGTTTATGACACTAGATGTGGAGCTGACGGCAGATAAGCTCGACAAAGAGGGCACCCGAGATATCGCGGTGATCAAAAAAGTGTCGACCTTTGGATATGCACCTTTGTTGCGCAGTGCCGTTGAAAACAAGGTTACAAGTCTTGGAATTGAGACCGCGCTAAAACCCAAAGAAATGGCGGGATTGCTGTCAAAAAACGCAGCGGCCGTGATGCGGGATTTTGTGATCGCCAACCCGGATCAGATTGGAACCACAGTGACATTTGAGTTCCTGACCCAATCGCGGGTGGATGGTTATCTGAAAGGGCGTGTCACACGCGAAAGCAGTGCGCGCGACAAGAACATCACCGCAGCACAGCTTGATCTGGTGGATGCATTTGCCGCCCATGGGGTCTTGGTAAAACGGTTCAATCTGGATTTCATCCTTGGACCAGATGCATCGGATGCCCGCCCGGAGGCCGCAGGGTTTGGGGTGTCCATGATTGGATCGCTCTTTATGATGTTGGTGGTGCTTGCGCTGGCTTTGCCCATTGGGGTCGCGGCATCTGTTTATCTAGAAGAATTCGCGCCCAAGAATTGGATCACAGACATCATTGAAGTGAATATTGCTAATCTCGCGGCGGTGCCCTCCATTGTGTTTGGCATTTTGGGGTTGGCGGTTTTCATCAATTACATGCACCTGCCAAATTCCGCACCCTTGGTTGGAGGTTTGGTTCTGACCCTGATGACCTTGCCAACCATCATCATCTCTACACGTGCCTCGCTCAAAGCGGTGCCGCCTTCCATTCGGGATGCCGCACTTGGGGTGGGGGCATCTAAGATGCAGTCGATCTTCCATCATGTCTTGCCCCTTGCAGCCCCCGGCATTCTGACCGGCACAATCATCGGGCTTGCTCAGGCGTTGGGTGAAACAGCACCATTGTTGTTGATTGGGATGGTTGGCTTCATCGCGTCCAATCCACCTGATAGTATTGCCGCGGGGTTTATGTCGCCAAATTCAGCGATGCCTGCCCAAATCTATGAATGGGCCAAACGCGCGGACCCCGCATTTTATGAACGCGCTTGGGGCGGGATCATAATCCTGCTGGTGTTTTTGATAGTGATGAACGCTATTGCGGTATTGCTGCGCCGCAGATTTGAAAGACGTTGGTAAGGTGACGATCAGATGAAAGATAATATAATTTCGGAGCAAGACACCGTGAACACCAAACCCGTAAAGATATCGGCGCGTGACGTGCAGGTTCATTATGCAGAAAATCACGCCATTAAGGACGTGAATGTCGATATCGAAGACAAGACCGTCACCGCCTTTATTGGTCCATCGGGATGCGGCAAATCAACGTTTCTGCGATGCATCAACCGGATGAACGACACGATTGATATTTGTCGGGTGCAGGGGGAGATCCTGATTGACGGCGAAGATATCCATGACCGGGCAGTTGATCCGGTACAATTGCGTGCCAAAGTCGGGATGGTGTTTCAAAAGCCAAACCCTTTTCCCAAATCAATCTATGACAACGTCGCCTATGGTCCGCGCATTCATGGGTTGGCACGGAACAAAACCGAATTGGACGAGATCGTGGAGCGCGCTTTGAAACGCGGCGCGATTTGGGATGAAGTCAAGGACCGTCTGGATGCGCCGGGGACGGGGTTGTCGGGCGGGCAGCAACAGCGGTTGTGCATCGCTCGTGCGGTGGCCACAGAACCCGAAGTCTTGTTGATGGATGAGCCATGTTCCGCGCTGGACCCGATCGCCACGGCTCAGGTCGAAGAGCTTATTGATGAACTGCGCCAGAACTATTCAGTGGTGATCGTAACCCACTCCATGCAACAAGCCGCGCGGGTCAGTCAGCGCACTGCGTTTTTCCACCTTGGTAATTTGGTTGAATTTGGCGACACCGACATGATTTTCACCACTCCCCAAGATCCGCGCACCGAAAGTTACATCACAGGACGAATTGGATAATATCATGCAAGATCACCATATCGTCTCGGCCTTTGACCGCGACCTAGAAGCAGTTCAGGCCCAGATCATGAAGATGGGTGGGATGGTCGAAGACGCCATCCGCCAAAGTGCCAAGTCGTTTGAAACCCGCGACGAAGAGCTTGCGGCTGAGGTGCGCAAAGCGGATCGCGCGATTGACGAACTGGAAGGGTTGATCAATGAAAGCGCAGCCCGGGTGATCGCCCTGCGCGCGCCCAACGCAATCGACCTGCGGCTGACCTTAAGTGTGATCAAGATCAGCGCCAATTTGGAGCGTATCGGGGATTACGCCAAGAACATGGCCAAGCGGACCGGCGTTCTGGCGCAATTGCCGCCGGTGAATGACAATGGCGGTGCGATACGGCGCATGGCAATTGCGGTTGAGGGGATGCTGAAAGACGCCTTGGATGCCTATATTCAACGCGATGCTGCGCTGGCCATGGATGTGATCAACCGGGACGAGGACGTTGATCAGATGTACAATGCGCTTTTTCGCGAGCTACTAACGTTCATGATGGAAGATCCTCGAAATATCACGGCGTGTATGCATTTGCATTTCATTGCTAAAAATACCGAACGCATGGGAGACCATGTCACAGCTATCGCTGAGCAGGTTGTCTATGTGGTCACAGGCACGACCCCTGACGAAGCACGACCCAAAGCCGATAAGACTTCGGCTGTGCCCAGGAGCTAGATCAATGTCTGTGATCCAGCCGCATGTTTTGTTGGTGGAAGACGAACCAGCACAACGCGAAGTCTTGAGCTACAACCTCGAAGCAGAGGGATATACTGTCAGCCGCGCTGAAAATGGCGAAGAAGCCATGCTGTTGGTGGCCGAAATAACACCGGATTTGATTATTCTGGATTGGATGATGCCGTTGTTGAGCGGTATCGAAGTCTGTCGTCAGTTGAAATCCCGGGAAGAAACCAAAGCGATCCCTGTAATCATGTTGTCGGCCAGATCGGAAGAAATGGACACTGTGCGCGGATTGGAAACCGGGGCCGATGACTATGTCATCAAACCTTATTCTGTGCGTGAATTGATGGCGCGGGTGCGCACGCAAATACGACGGTCTCGCCCTGCGGCGGCAGGGGATGTATTGGTGTATCAAGACATCACGCTTGATCCCGGCAGCCACCGCGTGATCCGTGCAAAACAGGAGCTGAAGCTGGGGCCAACAGAATACCGTCTGCTGGCCGTTCTGTTGGAAAGACCGGGACGTGTGTATAGCCGCGATCAACTGCTGGACCTTGTCTGGGGGCGCGACATCTATGTCGACAGCCGTACGGTAGATGTGCACATCGCCCGCTTGCGCAAAGCGCTTTGTGTTACTGGGTTAGATGACCCAATTAGAACGGTCAGAGGGGCAGGGTATTCCTTGGGCTAAATCGACATCTGTCCAAACATCCAATGGAGCCGCTCAGTTATTTGGTGTCAAAGAAAAGATGTAACCTGCGCCAGCAGCCTTGTTTAGCTGGATGATACCTTAGTTTTGTTTTCGCCAATCTACCGGGGTCCGAACACCAGTAGCAGGTTTGTCTCAGATCTCGAACAAACCTTCTCCCGGTTGTCTCATCCTCCCAAAGGAAAACCACCGGACTGACTGTTCAGACAGAAAAGGTGAGGAAACTATGCGGAGCTTAACACTGAATTCATAGTTCTGACGCACTAACAAGATTAGTTGAGTTCGTCACGCGAACATGTGCAGTGCTATTGGAAAGAGAGTGTTTCATGCATCAACAGCAAGATGCATTTCGGTCGAGCAAGTCCAACTACGACCGGAAAAGGGTGGTCATTGTTGACGATTCCCGTGCGTTGCGGGGATGGCTGCGGGTTGTCCTGGAACAAGATCCGCGGCTCGAAGTCGTGGGGGAAGCCGAAAATGCTGTTGAGGCGCGCAAGGTCATCAAACAGACAAACCCGGATGTTCTGACCCTTGATATCGAAATGCCAGGGATGAGTGGGCTCGACTTTCTCGAGCGGGTTATGAAACTGCGCCCGATGCCTGTTGTGATGATTTCTGGCGCGACCAAAAGTAATTCAGAGGCGACAATCACAGCACTGTCGCTTGGGGCTATTGACTGCATTCTGAAACCCTCAGGTACCGCCGATACCCGTGTCTGCCGCGATATTACGCGCAGGGTTTACTCTGCGGCCTGTAGCACTGTGCAAGTTAAAGTGAAGCGCGCCATCACAGCCCCTAGAACCGGTGGAAATACGGCCTCTTCCGTTATGCCCGTTATTCTGATCGGCGCCTCAACTGGTGGGGTGGGAGCTTTGGAGGCGGTCCTTGCTGATCTTGACAGCGATTCACCGCCCGTTGTGATTGTCCAACATATGCCTTCCACTTTTTTGATCAGTTTTTCCAAGATGTTGAACAGCCATTTGCCACATGATGTCGGCATTGCCAAAGAAAATGAACCGCTGGGATATGGGCAAATCCGGCTGGCCCCAGCAATGGGGCAGCATACATGTGTTAAGCGCCGAGGTGGACAGTGGTATTGTTATTTTCAGGATGAGCCAACTGATGCGCTCCATTGTCCTTCTGTGGATACCCTGTTTGGCTCGGCTAGTCAGTCTGCCAAGGACGTCATTGCCGTGATTTTGACGGGACTCGGACAGGATGGAGCAGAGGGCATGCAATCCTTGCATAAAGCCGGCGCAATGACCCTTGGCCAAGATAAAGCCAGCAGCGTTGTCTATGGAATGCCCCGCGCGGCATTTGATATCGGTGCAGTCCAGCAACAATTGCCACTGGCAAAAATCGGCGCAGCGGCAAATCGTCTTGTTGCGACCCATGTAATGCAAAACAAAGGTAAGAGGTAATCATGGCTGAAACGTTTGTCATTACGCAAGGCCAACACAAGGTGTCAGGCGATTCTGGTGCCTCTATCTCAACTTTGTTGGGGTCATGTGTCGCAGGGTGTCTGTGGGACGCTACAGCTGGTGTTGGGGGGATGAACCACATCTTGCTGGCCACACGCGTTCAAAAATCGCTTGATGATGGGAATATGGCTGGCGTTAACGCGATGGAACTGATGATCAATGAAATGCTCAAGCTGGGGGCTTCACGTTCGCGTTTGCAAGCCAAGGTTTTTGGTGGCGCTCAGATGATCAAGGGTTTGTCTGATATCGGACCGGCAAATTGTGAATTCGTGCTCAAGTATCTGGAATGCGAAAGTATTCCTTGTATATCGCAATCCTTAGGTGGGACGATGGCGCGCCATATCGTCTTTACACCGGCAACTGGTGGTGTTCGAATGAAGGCACAACGCACTGTCGTAGAAGAACCCGTAGCAGCACCAGCAGCTCCGGTTGGAAACGAACTGGAGTTGTTCTAGTCGCCGGGGTTCAAACCTATATTTTCGCAAAACCCCGTAGGGCACTTCAACTCGGTTTGAGTCAGAGCTGGTCGCGAGGTTTCGAGCCAGTTGATAAGGTGGATCGCATGACGAAAGCTGTGATCGGACAAAAAAAACGAAAGAACCAGTCGCCTTGTTTTAAGGCCAAGGTCGCGCGTGAAGCGATCCGTGACGAGGTGACGTTTGCGGAGTTCTCCAAGAATACGGTGTGAATCTATTTTAGGAAGGTGTTTGGATGCAAACACTGAGAAGTGATCCAGATCGGCACTTGGAAGCGGACAGCGATAGGGTACATGATTAACCGCAAAGGGTCCGCTCCCTGGCTGTCAGAGAATGGCTCGGTTCATTAAACGGAATTTTGACCCTCAATGAGGTTCATGAAAGCGAAACAGAACCAATATATAAACAGGTCAATTGAAATCCTGATCCATGTTAACAGCGCGGAAACCTGGTCGAAAATCTCGGATCACCTTTGTTCTCAGTGAGATTTAAGAATTCTGGGTTAGAGCCATGATCCCGGCGGCCTTTCAGAGCCATTGTGGGGCTGGCAAAATGCAGCTCACCTTGTTGGGGGATGAAAGATAAAACTTGAGGGTTTTCAAGACATATTTAGGATTGTGGCTCGGGCAATCCGCGAGCCCTTGGGATGACGTGCAAGATCAAAAAAGGTCGACTTCTCCCAGTTCTTCCTCTGAACCAAGATTGGAAGCCTGCGGGGCTCCATTTTCCAAGAGACTCTTCGAAACTTCGAGCCTCAGTCGATCCGGAATCTCCGGGTCGACCTTCCCAAAACAGTCTTCTGATAGATAAAGCAACAGCAACGCCATATCTTCGAGAGCCTGTCGCAAAAAGTCGAGCCGTTGAAGGCGCGCAATGTTTCTAGGCACCTTGCTTCCAGGCTGCGTGAACTCTTCGGCGACGGCAAACTCGATCTGATGCACTTCAGACGCCAATACGTCCATATGCCCAGACAATCGTTGTATCAACGCTTGCATTGTCAGTTCAGGATCAGTTTGAAACACTATAGGCGTCCAACAACGGCCTCGATGCAATTACGTAGTTCGGCAGGTTCAAATGGTTTCTTAAGGTAGTTGTTCATGCCGAGCTTTTTGCCATGGTCTATGATCTGCTGTTCGGCTCGGCCCGTGATGAGAACAAAACCTACACCCTTTGTCTTTGGTGTGGCGCGCAAATAGTGCAACAACTGCAACCCATCCATTTCCGGCATGTTGTAGTCGGATATTACCAAATGAGCAGGTTTTGCCGCTAGGATCTGCAAGGCTTCCTTGCCGTTTTCAGCAGTTGAAATGTTCCGAACGCCAAAAGCGTCCAGTGCCTGGGTAATTAGCCCACGACTGGTCGACATATCATCTACAACCATAATCCGAATTTGATCACGCAGAGCCATATTTAGGATCCTCAGAGTTAATATTTAAGAGCGTTTCCGAAGACGTGGAATATCTAAGGAGCGCGAGGGCGGTAAGTTGTCGGACCTGTGCAATCAAACCCAAATTTATGTGGATCAGCGATACGCTCTGAATGACCCAGAAACAAAACCCCGTCTTTTGTCATGACGTTTTTCATACGTGGCCAAAGTTTCATCTGAGTTTCCAGATCAAAATAGATAACGACATTGCGACAGAAAATGACGTCGAAAGATCGGGTCATCGGCCATTCTCTCAATAGGTTGAGTTCATTGAACCGGATCATTTTTCTTAGTGCATCGACCGCTTTGAACTCTGGTTCCGAAGATGCTGATTCTTGGCGAACAAAGTACTTTCGTATCAAATCGTCCGGTACACCGCGCATTAATCTGTCAGGGTAGACAGCTGCACGCGCAAATTCTACCACTTCAGGATCGATATCAGTTCCCAGAATGCGCAAGTTTAAGTTCCCGGCATCTGGTGCAAGTTCCAGAATCGTCATGGCCATTGTCAGAGCTTCTTGACCATTCGAACATCCGGCTGACCAAATGCGCATCTCCCCTCCTGCGCGTAGATCAGGCAACCGTTTTTGGAGCGTCTCTCGGAGGGTGTCGAAATGATGATCCTCGCGAAAGAAGTGCGATACATTTGTTGTCAGTGCCGAAATTAAGTGCCGACGCTCATCCAAACCGTCTTTGGTTTGCAGAAATGCGCAATAGGTTTTGAAGTCAGGGAGATCTAGGTCACGTAGGCGATGACGAAGTCTCGAGCAGATCATAGAGCTCTTTTCTTTGACCAATGTAAGCCCGCTCTCGCGGTAAGCTAGGTCGGCAATTGCACGAAAGCTCTCCGGATCAAGTTCGGTTATATCACGTGCAAGTGCGTTCATGCCGCCAAGCTTTCCGCATCGGTGATTGTTGCCGAAAGATCAAGAACGCGGATCATTCGTTCATCTATTAATGTTAGCGCGCTGACAACAGTATCAGCATTCCCTGATGAAAGTTCTGGCGGTGGCTGCATGTCTTCTTGTGACAAAGCGATGATGTCGGATACCGCATCAACAAGGAGACCGGTCATGGTATCCTCTAGTTTTACTACAATGATGACATTCCGCTCGTTTTGTTCTCGCTGTGGAAGACCTAAGCGTGCTGATAGATCCATAACTGGCAGAACTGTACCGCGAAGGTTGATTACACCCTTCATATATTTGGGGGCGTGTGGCAACGGGGTGGCGTGAGTCCAACCACGAATTTCGCGGACAGACATAATATCAAGAGCATATTCCTGATCAGCGATCCGAAATGTCAAAAGCTCAATGCTAACGGAACCTGTTTGAGTGGTCATGCTGAAAGGCTTTCCTGTTGCGCTGGAAGGGACGTGGCGGGCGCCGATCCTGCGTTGGTGATGATATCAGATGGATCAAGGATCAAAGCGATTTGCCCATCTCCCAAAATGGTTGCTGCGGCAATGCCGGGTGCACGATGGAAGCTGTCGTCTAGGCCTTTGATGACAACTTGACGTTGATCCAGAATGTTATCGATGACAAGCGCCGCTCGACTTTCGTCATCCTGGGCAATCAAAAGAACGACAGACCCTTCAAATTCTTCTACAGGATCCCGATATCCCAAAGCCGCGCCCAAATCGAAGAGCGGTACAAACCCACTTCGGACTTCGATAACGTTGTGGCCGGGTCGGATCATTTGGACCTGGTCGTTCTCGAGCGTGAGGGTTTCAATAACCAAGTTGAGGGGGAGTACAAGCGTTTCACCCGCGACCTGAACAACCATTCCATCCAAGACTGCGAGGGTAAGAGGTAACGAGATTGAGAAGGTCGTGCCTACGCCGGACTCTGATGTGGTTGTTATGCGACCGCCAAGAGCCTGGATTGCTGTGCGGACGACGTCCATTCCAACCCCACGCCCCGAAAGATCAGAGACAACTGATGCGGTAGAAAATCCTGGTAAGAATAGCAGGTTATCGATTTCAGTGTCGGTGAGATTGGAATCTGGCGGGACAAGCCCCTTTTCAATGGCGATCTGAAGAACTTTGGGCCGATTGATCCCTGCGCCGTCGTCAGAGATTTCGATCACAACGCGACCTGATCGATGTGCGGCTGTTAAACTAACGTGACCTTGTGGATCTTTGCCCGCTGCGACCCTGTCTTCTGGAGACTCAAGGCCATGATCAACAGAGTTTCGGATCATATGTGTCAAAGGGTCAGCAAGTCGTTCAATGACAGTCTTATCAACTTCAGTGGATTCACCAAAGGTTTGTAACCGAACATCTTTTCCAACCGCTGAAGAGGATTCTCGGACGATACGTGACATTCTTTGAAACAGGGATTTGACCGGTTGGGCGCGGATCATCATGACGCTGTCTTGGATATCGCGGGTCAATCTTTGAAACTCTTCTAACCCGTTCATAGCATCCGAATGGCTGGAGAGCCCGGATTGTTCGAGGCTCTGACTGAGCATCGCCTGATTGATAACCAATTCTCCTACAAGGTTTACAAGCCGTTCAATTCTGTCGAGATCGACGCGGACAACGGATTTCGCTGCCGGTGCAGCTGCTTTGGTTGGCTTTTCCATAGGGGGTGACGCCTTTGCAGGGGAGGGGGGCGGTTTTGCGGTTTCTGTTGCTGCTGAGGGCTCGGGGGGGCTTTGATCCACTGGCGGCGCTACGGTTTCTTCTTTTTGGGAATTAGAAACGGGCTCTGGCTCTGCGGCAGCGGAATCTCCGGTGTCTGGTGAAGCGGTTTCAATATCTTGTTCGCCTTCCAGCTCAATCTCTAGCGTGCAAAGACCTTCAACGAATTCAAAGATCGATGCGATTTCACCTTCTTCGACATCGCTAATGAGTGTAATTGTCCAACTCAAATGAAACGTATCGGGGTTGAGGTCGACCAGTGCAGGGAGCTCATCTGTGGAACAGACCAATGTTGCTTCGCCGAGCTCTTGCAGATTGCGTAGCAAGGTAGCGGGTTCATTTCCGGTCTCGAACAGTTCGGCACTGGGCGAGAACTTGATAACAAATGTATTGTCACCCGCGGCCTCCGCTCCATCAAAGCTGGGAGGAGGAGGTAAGTCGTCAAGCGAAGGAAATCCGCCATCGGCTTCATCCCCTGCATCATCATCACCAAGGTCGAACGAGAGCCCCATGGGTTTGAAATCGATAGGCTCTTCTTCGGCCTCTTCCCCGGCACTTTCTGGCAAGAACGCATCAAGTGCCTCCAGAAGTTGCGCCGTTTCGTCTGCTGGTAGATCTTCCCCGTCTCGGCTGATGCGCACCAAGTCTGACAGGTGATCCGCTGCCTGAAAGAAGACCTTTAGTTTTTCAGGATCAACTTCCATTCGGCCTGCACGAACTTCATCCAGAACGGTCTCATATCTATGTGCAAAGCGCACCAACCCTTCAAGACCAAAGGCCCCTGCGCCGCCTTTGATGGAATGCACGGCACGAAAGACGATGTTGATTGTCTCGCTGTCGTCCTCGCCGTCATCCATAATCTGCAAGCCATCTTGCAGAGATTCCAAGAGTTCTTCGCATTCAATAAAGAAGGAAGCGCGGATTTCCGCCATTGGATCCGTTGTCATAATGCTTCTCCTATCCGGCGACCATCTGCAGGGCTTTGACAAGCTTTGCGGGATCAAAAGGTTTTACAATCCATCCTGTCGCGCCGGCATCGCGCGCACGTTTCTTAAGCTCTGGTGCGGCTTCTGTTGTCAGGACAAGGATTGGGGTCGCGCGATGTTTATATTGTTCTCGCACTGCATCGATAAAACCAAAACCGTCCATGCGTGGCATATTAATATCGGTAATTATAGCGTCTGGCGTAATACCATCGAGAACTTCAATCCCATGCACGCCATCATCAGCGGTATGTACCGTGAATCCGGACGGCAGTAACGCCAAGCGGATCATGTCGCGCATTGTGCGGCTGTCATCAACCGCCAGAATTTCGAGGCTCATTATGCGTTCTCCGTCAATGTTTCAGGGGAATAGCCCATGCTGCCGAGTTGGGTCGCCACCACATCAGACGCGTTTATGAGTGCAAATGTGTTTCCTGATTTCTTGGCGTCTTTGGCAGCGGCCAAAAAGGTCTGTAGGCAAAGCCCGCCTACTTGCGTGACAGCGGCAAGATCAATCACAATATCCTGACCGGCTTGCGCGATGAGCGATTGATGCAGGTTAGGGACGGTAGAAATGTCTAATTTTCCTTCGGGCGACAATGGGTCAGCCATGGTTGCGCTCCAGAATTAACAGTTGGCGATAGAACATGTCAGCACTCCACATCTCGTTGGGTAGGTTGGTTCTAGAGCGCGGACCGTTAATACTGAGTTACCACTTTTGCGAGGTAGTGATTTTTTCCAATAAAAATTTGCCGCGCGCCGTTGGGGTTGGGATTAAATAGAGAGGTGGAATTAAAAATTTACTATTTTAAACAGGGAGGTACACGCCACCAAAGGTGAAATTCTGACTCGTGAAAACAAAAAAGCCTCGCGTAATGCGAGGCTTTTTCTGTTCAAATTGGGAAGGTGTCAGCGCCGACGGCGCCCCCCGGTGCGGCCTGCACGCCCGCGTCCTTCCTGACCTGCCTTTGGCGCAACCTTGTTAAATTTTATCCATTCGCCGCCATGTGGATCACGGTCAAACAGGAAATTTGCCGCACGGATGGCCTCCATTTCCTTGCCCGGACGCGGCAAGGTGGAGCCGAGGCCAAACAATTCAACAAGTGCTTCGTCTGTCATTCCGTCGGGCAGCACCACACCCAATGCGGCAAGTTCGGCCTTCTTTTCTGCGATTTTCTTGGCGTTCACTGGCAGTGCCACGGGATTCATGATGGCCGAGGTCATGCCCGCACCCATGGCCATTGGAAGGAAGGCGTTGTTGATGCCATGACGGTTGGGCAAGCCAAAAGAGATGTTCGAAGCGCCGCAGGTGGTGTTCACGCCAAGTTCTTCGCGCAAACGTCGCACCAGCGTAAAGACCTGATGCCCGGCCGTTGCCATGGCACCGATTGGCATGACGAGTGGATCGACCACAATGTCATGCGCCGGAATACCGTGATCTGCGGCGCGTTCAACAATCATCTTGGCCACTTGGAACCGCACATCAGGGTCCTCAGAGATGCCCGTATCATCGTTTGAGATCGCAACCACCGGGACATTGTACTTTTTGACAAGTGGCAGAACCAGTTCAAGGCGCTCTTCCTCACCTGTGACGGAGTTCAATAACGGACGTCCTTCGCAGGCTTCAAGCCCGGCTTCGAGCGCACCGGGAACAGAGCTGTCGATGCAGATCGGCACATCTGTGACCGTCTGAACTCGCTTGATCAGTTCGGGCATTAGAGTCGGTTCAACAAAGTTGTTGTCCGCATATCGAGGGTCTTCGGCCATCTTGTTTGAAAAAACTGCCCCCGAATTCACATCCAGAACAGTTGCGCCCGCATTGGCCTGTGCAACGGCGTCCGCTTCCACCCGGCTAAAATCGCCACGTTCAAGCTCTTCGGACAGGATCTTGCGGCCAGTTGGGTTGATCCGTTCACCAATAACGCAGAAGGGCTCTTCAAAGCCGATGACCGCAGTCTTTGTTTTGGATTCAATTACAGTGCGTGTCATGGATCAGTCCTTATCACATGAAGAAATAAATGTTTGGAGGCAGCTGCGCAAAACATCTGCGGCATGGCAGAGTGAATTTGTGCGCGATCTGTTGGGTTGTGTTTTAGCCCAAGCGTTGGCAACTGGTTTCTGTGGCGCCGCCGGTCTGCGGGTTGTACCAATAGTTGTAGAGCCCGTTTGGCGCCCCGGTAGGGCGTGCGTAGATCGAAAAGATCGCGTGATTGCCATCCATCGGGTGCAGCTGGAAAGAGTAGAGGTATTCGGGGGAGGACGCATCTGGTGGTCCCAGCAACCACCGACCCGGGCCGCGCACGTTGAAAATGCGACTGGTTTGCACGTAAACGATGCTGCCCTCGCCATAAAGCGAATTGTCTGGGTTGATCTGCAATTGCAGGTCTATGGACACGATGTCCGAATTGGACACACAGCGCCAATATCCGACAATATTTGTTGGTTGGTGTTGAGCCACAGCAATGCCGGGAGTGAGAAGGGATAAGAGGAGTAGCAGGGCCGCAAAAAGACGCATTTGAAATACCATGATCAGCTCTGGATTGTACTCCAGAGTATAGCAGATCGAGAAATTTCAAAGGCTTTTTCATTTGTCTTCCTGAGGTCGCAGGACGTCGATGCGCCTGCCACGCTCTCTTACGGTCTATTTTTGAAGGGTTTCAAGCGTCAGCGGGTGCTGTGCTTGTTCCGCCGTTATCCATCGCCCAGGTCGCATTGGTCTTTATCCCGCCCAAAGGAAAGAAATGTACATGGGAAATGTTGAAATCGGGATGGGCTGCCTTGTGCGCGGCAAGTTCCGCAACAACCTCTGTTGGTTCGTATGGCAACAAAAGCTTGGTGACATCCATCGCCCGCTTTTGCAGCACTTTCAGAGACGGGCCAACACCACAGGCAATCGCAAACTTTATCAAGGTTTGCAGCTTTGCAGGTCCGGCAATGCCAATATGCACGGGCAGGGTGATCCCAGCCTCTTTCAGACTATCGGCCCATGCGATGATCGGTTTTGCTTCAAAAGCAAATTGTGTGGCAATCGCCATCTGTGCATCGGTGCGGGTCTGAAAATCGTTTTTCCATTTCAAAGCCGCATCAACACCCGCGGTACCGGTGGCATCAATATCGCGGTTGCCTTCGGGGTGGCCTGCGACATGGAGCCGTTTAAATCCGGCCTCATCAAAAAGACCGGTTTCCAAAAGTTGCATTGAATCGCTGAAATCGCCATGCGGTTGCGCCACACCACCGGCCAGCAAAAGCGCTTGTTTAACATCTGCTTCGCCCTGATAACGCGCAATCCAGTCGGCCAGTGTTGCCCGGTCCTTGATGATGCGTGCCGGAAAATGCGGCATCACATCAAAGCCATCCGCGGCCAGACGTTTGGCCGTGGCGACCATATCCGCAATTGGCGTGCCGTCGATATGGGCGACATAGACGCGGGTCTGTTCCGGCAACAAAGCGCGAAAGTTCTCGACCTTTTCGGCGGTGCGCGGCATCACTTCGATAGAATAGTCCTGCAAAAAGGCCTCAACCTCAGCGCCATTTGCCGTTTGCTCGGGGGCCGCTTTGCGGCGAAAATTCAACAAAGCCATCAGAGTATCCTTTATCATAAGGGGCGGGCGTTATGCTCCTGAGGTCTGGGGCGCATCTGCCCAGCCATCATTTGCGATCAGCGCTTTGATACGGTCGCGGTCATATTCTGCGTCCAGCCGCGCAGCCTCGGCGTCTGCCACCGCATCCGGATCACCATCCACGTTAAAAGGCGCAGCTTTGCGCCATTCTGCCAAATAGGCGTCTGTGTCTTCTGCGCCCACCTTCATGGCGGCGCGGTCGATTGCCTGTTCAAACCGTTCAGGCAAAGGACGTTTGGATCCCCGACGCCCTTTGCCAACAATCACCTGGGCAGGGATGTCGCGCCAGTAAACGATTGTGACGTCAGGCATGATGTGATTCCTTCGTTTGTGTTCTTTCGATGTCTAAACGCAGAATAGCGCCTGACGGCTGCTTTTTTCGACACGCCGCGCGTCATCCGCGACCCAACTCAGACCTAACAACTAGATGACGGCCCTGCGAGGGGGCTGAGGTGTCAAAATTTTCAACAAGAATGTGAGGGAGAACATGGCCACTGGCGCTGGATGTTCTTAAGACAAGGATCATGAAACATGCGAAACAGGCCTATATTTTGTGTAGCAACCCGCGCAGCGGCACGACGCTGTTGTGTGATCTGTTGAGCCAAACGGGTATCGCCGGGCGGCCAAATTCGTTTTTTCGCGAAAAGAGCCTTGAGGATTGGTGTGAGGATTGGGGCGTTGACGGCCCGATTGACCTGAACAACAGGGAATTTTCTGATCGGTATTTCCGTGCCATGTACCAAGAGGGGTTAGGTGGCACCGCGACATTCGGGTTGCGTCTGATGGGGCCTGATTTGCGATTGGCATGTGATTGGACGCGCAGGTACTTCCCTGAAACAAAATCCGATTTGGCGGCTTTCAAGGCAATGTTTGGCGAAGTCCGGTTCATTCATCTTGTTCGCGAAGATAAGCTGGCTGAGGCGGTCTCTTATATCAGGGCGGAACAAACCGGGCTTTGGCATGGCTTGCCTGATGGCACCGCATTGGAGGAAATGCCCATTGAAAGACCCGATGGTTATGATGAGCAGGCCATCACGGAGCGCATGGAAAATCTCCGGGAATTTGATGTAGCTTGGGAACGCTGGTTCAGGGAACAAGGCATTACGCCCCTCCGGATCACCTATGACGCCCTGTCAAAAGCACCCCAAAACGTTCTTGGGGATGTTTTGTCTTTTGTGGGCCTTGAGCCGAGCTGCGCCAAAGACATTCGGCCCGGTGTGCGTAAACTCGCTGATGCGACAAATGCCGTCTGGATCAAGAGATATCGCGCGCGCCATCCAGATCGCTAAGAATTTGACAGGTCGGTTTGCGATGGCGCTTGCGTGAACCGGTCTGCACGACTACCTTAAAGTTAACTCGATATGAAAGGCGCAGTACTATGGCGCCACAGCGTCCCAAAGGTGCGGGCGCGCTCGACAAGGACAAACGACCGGCTCTGAGCCCCGCGCCAGTTCCGCCCAGATCGTCCGAGCTATATGCGGCCCTTGATCTGGGCACTAATAGCTGCCGCATGTTGATCGCTCAGCCGAAAGGCAGCGGTTTTCATGTGGTGGATAGTTTCTCGAAGTCCGTCCAATTGGGCGCAGGGCTTGAGAAAACCGGGCGATTGTCGCGCGGATCAATGGCGCGCACCATTCAAGCATTGCGCATCTGCCAGCAAAAACTACGCCGAAACAAGGTGCGCTCAATGCGTCTGGTGGCAACAGAGGCCTGTCGGCGGGCGCAAAATGGCGCGGAATTCATGCGCCGCATTCACCGTGAAACCGGGCTTCGGCTTGATATCATCAAACCCGAGGAAGAAGCGCAACTGGCCGCGATTTCCTGCGCGCCTCTAGTCAACCGCAAGACAGAGAACCTGCTGGTGGTGGATATCGGGGGCGGGTCAACCGAACTGGTATGGATCGATATCTCTAAGGTCCCAAAGAAAGAGCGGGCGCGCTCCATCATGCGTTTGCATACTGGGTTCAAACAGGCAAAATCAGATATTCCCGCGGCTAGGGTTGTGGATTGGATTTCGGTTCCGCTTGGTGTGGCGACATTGCGGGATCAATTTAACGATGTGGATGACGATGCCGCCCGATTTGCTTTGATGTCGTGGTTTTTCGAAGAGAACCTTCAGGATTTCACACCTTATCAATCAACGCAGTCGCAAAAGCGGTTTCAAATTGTCGGTACCTCAGGGACGGTGACAACGGTGGCCGCCAGCCATTTGGGTTTGCGCCGCTATGACCGTGCTAAAATTGATGGGTTGCGAATGACGTCTGATCAGATTGATAAGGTAATACATTCGTATTTGGCGATGGGGCCCAGCGGGCGACGGGCGGACCCTCGCATTGGATCGGATCGCGCCGCGCTGATCATGTCGGGCGCCGCGATCTTGCAGGCTTTGATGCGATGCTGGCCAACGGACCGGCTGAGTGTGGCGGATCGTGGACTGCGCGAAGGACTGCTGTATGCGCAGATGAGCGCGGATGGCGTATTGGAAAAGGGGGCCTATTGATGGCCAAAACACCAACTGGCAAAAACACGTCAGGGCGCGGACAACGTGAACTGAAGGTTAAGGTCAAATCGGCCCGTGGGCGAACCACGAGTTCCACAAGATGGCTGCAACGCCAACTGAATGATCCTTATGTCAAACGCGCGCAGGCCGAAGGCTATCGCGGTCGAGCGGCATTTAAGATCATGGAGCTTGACGATAAATACCGTTTTCTGGTGCCGGGTGCCCGGATTGTTGATCTGGGTGCAGCGCCGGGTGGCTGGTGTCAGGTGGCAGTCAAACGTTGTAATGTACTGGCCGAACGTGGCGGTAAAGCTGTGGGCACCATTCTGGGTATCGATCTTCAAGAAATGGAACCGATTGCCGGATGCGAACTCTATCAGCTCGACTTTATGGAAGATGACGCTGATTTGCAGGTCAAAGAATGGCTTGGTGGCAAGGCTGATGTCGTGATGTCGGATATGGCGGCGTCTTCGTCAGGGCATAAACAAACGGACCATCTGCGCATCATCGCGCTGTGCGAAGCGGCGGCCTATTTTGCATTTGATGTTCTCGAAGACGGCGGCACTTTTGTTGCCAAAGTGCTTGCGGGTGGTGCTGAGGGTGATCTGCAAAAACTGCTTAAACAACGGTTCAAGAAAGTGGCAAATATCAAACCACCAGCAAGCCGTTCTGACAGTTCTGAAAAGTTCGTTGTGGCGACAGGGTTTCGCGGTGCCGTTGATTGAATCCTCTTGCCATCTTTCATGACTTGGACGCAGCTTTGCTCAGAGGTGGAAGAGCACCTAATGTGTTTTCTTAGTCCGGTAGCCGCTTGCCGAAAAAGGTAGCGCGCCGCGTTGTTTTTCTTTCGTCTTGCTTGATCGGAGCAAGGGACGCGCGACACTGCGACAGGATTTGATCAGCGGTATTGTCATCCAGATACCGCTCCATTGCGGCTTTCGCTTTGGCCGCAGGGCGTTTGCTTTGCTCAGACTGATGCAAGAGCGAAAAAATTTGGGCGCGCCGCGCGGATGTTATGTTTTTAGAATCGTCCATTCGGCCCATTTTGCATCATCTGTGTAACCATCCGCATAATGCGCGATTACGACCCAGCTAGGGCGGGGGTATGACGTTTGAAAGACCCGATTTTATGCAGATCGTTTGACGAGAACCATTCGAAAATTCGATTGAAATCGCTAAATGCGCCGTCCAATCCAAAGCCCTATCAGCATCATGGGAAGAAAGGCGAGCGTCCCGGGGGCAGCAAGTGTCAATGCAGTCCATGCAGGGCCGGGACAAAACCCTCCAATGCCCCAACCAATCCCAAAAAGTACCGCACCGCCCAGCAGACGTCGGTCTATTTGGGTGGCTGAAGGGAGCTGAAATGCCGCGGCGAAAAAGGGGTTTTCGCGCCGTAAAACCCAGCGAAAACCCACAAAAGTCGTGATCGAGGCACCCGCCATCACAAAGGCAAGGCTTGGATCCCAAGTGCCCGCAACATCAAGAAAGTTTAGTACTTTAGCCGGATCCGACATCCCCGAGACCACAAGTCCCAGCCCAAAAACCAAACCCGCCAACAAGCCCAAAATGATGTTCATGTGCCTGATCCTCTATACAAAGTGGCGCAGCAGGAAAACGGTGATCCCGGCGCTGATTATGAATGTCAGGACAGCAACCAGTGACCGAGGCGACAGCCGCGCCAACCCACAGACCCCATGACCCGATGTGCACCCCGACCCTATGGCGGTGCCCAGCCCAACGATTAACCCGGCCGCTGCCATCCCAAACAAGGATGTCGGCACTGTTTGCAAGACGGGCGAACGGCTTATCAAAGTGTAGATCAACGGAGCCCCGATGAGCCCCACAAGAAAGGCGATTTGCCACCCCAAATCACCGGCTGATCCACGCCCTGTTGCGGCATCCACCACCGTTCCACTGAGCCCGGAAATCCCTGCAACACGCCCAAAAAACACCATGAGCATGATCGCACTGACCCCAATGAGAACTCCGCCGAACAGCGATGCTATGGGTGTAAATGCTGTGACGGTATCCAATTCCACGACGTCTCCTCCTCATTCCTCGGATTGAAATTTACCTCAAATTGAACGTGTTTCCAATCATGAGATTAGATACCAGTTTGCGCCCTGCATCATGAGTTGTCGAAACATGATGTTCTATACCGATACCGATACCGATACCGATGCAGATCAGATTGAGCGGTTTGTGTTTGCTCGTGATGCTTGTTTTTCATCCACCGAACCAACCGATTTGAACAAAAACATTCAAGACCTGCGCCATTTTGTTGGCGCGTGGGGCCCGCGCATATGAGATTTCGCGATATGCGCCTTTGATCGGGGAATTGCGACGGAATTTTCCGTAGGCCACGTAATAATCAGGAGACGCATAAAGGAGAGTACGCATGTCCTGTTGTCAACTGGCCGCGCTGTTGACTGTTACTTCTGCAACCGCTGTATTCGCTCATGAAAATGTCAATCGATCAGAGATCAAGGGGGATATGCAATGTATCTCGTCCAATGGGCTGCCCAATCATGCGATGGGTCAGTTCCCCAATCGTGCCAACCCCAATGCCGTTCGACATCAAAACCTGACGTTTTGTTTTCCTGTAACACCACAGATGACTGACACGGTGACCCATGGTCTGATGACTGTAGGTGTGTCTGTGACCGGCGTTCCGATCCGCCCCTATACTGCTGGGTATTATGACGCAGACGGGCGTCGTGGCATCAGCAGAAACCCGACCAGCGGGTGGCGGCAACAAGCGATGCATGATCCGCGCGAGTTGGGGATGGATGATCAAAACGCGCATGTTGATCGGTCTGGATTGTATCATTATCACGGTGTGTCGCGTGAACTGCTTGCCTCGCAAGACGGCTCATTTATTGGATATGCGCCTGACGGGTTTGAGATCAGATACAGCCCGGTAAGGGCCACGTCTTCTTGGCAACTAAAGAAAGGCGAGCGGCCAACGCCGCCCCATGGCGCATTTGATGGCACATACGAAGAAGATTTCGAATATCAAGCCGGGGCAGGGACGTTGGATGAATGTAATGGCGGCGTGGTAAAGGGCACATACACGTATTTTGCAACAGACACCTACCCGTATTTCCCGCGATGTTTCAAAGGCAAGGTGAACCCACATTTCATGTCGCGGAATTGAACGTTTCAGGCCTTTGTCACAAGGTCGAAAAGGTTACAGGAGCCATGCGGCAGATGCCCGGGCCAAAACGGACAGGGCATCTGCTGAGATAGAATTAGTCAATCAGCGCATTAAACGTTGCTGACGGGCGCATCGCAGCAGCGGTTTTTGCCGGGTCGGTTTTGAAATAGCCCCCCAAATCAACAGGCGAACCAGCACCGGCTTTGATTTCTGACAGAATCGTGTCGGCTTTTTCAGAGAGCGCTTTTGCCAGAGGCGCAAACTCTTTGGACAGAGCCGCGTCTTGCGTTTGGGCTGCAAGCGCTTCGGCCCAGTACAGCGCGAAATGAAAGTGTGATGCGCGGTTGTCGTCCTGACCTACTTTGCGACCAGGGCTTTTACCTTCGGCCAGCAGCTTTTCGGTTGCTGTGTCGACAGCCTGCCCCAAGAGGCGGGCCTGATCCGTGCCTGCAAACCTCAGGCTTTCACCCAGCGCACTGAATTCCCCCAATGAATCCCAGCGCAGGTGGTTTTCTTCAACCAATTGTTGCACGTGTTTTGGGGCCGAACCACCAGCGCCAGTCTCAAACAAACCACCGCCCTGCATCAGCTTCACAACAGACAGCATTTTGGCTGAGGTGCCAACCTCAAGGATCGGAAACAGATCTGTCAGATAATCGCGCAACACGTTGCCGGTGACCGCGATGCTGGTCTTGCCTTCACGGATCGTTTCACAGGATGCACGAGTGGCAGGGATCGGGGCCATGATCGCGAACTTGTCAGAGACACCTTTGGCCGCCAGCATTGGCGTCACATATTTGATCAGCTCTGCGTCATGGGCGCGGGTTTCATCCAACCAGAAAATCGCCTGACAGTCCTCAGCGGCCTGTCGTTCAATTGCCAGTTCGATCCAATTTTCGATCGGTGCTTTGCGCGCCGACGCCATACGCCAGATGTCGCCTGCCTCAACCGCGTGGCTCATCAAAACCGTGTCGCCATTCATCACCCGAACAGTGCCGCCTTTGGCCAATTCAAACGTGGTGGGATGAGAGCCGTATTCCTCAGCCTTTTGGGCCATCAACCCAACGTTCTGTACTGTACCTGCGGTCGCAGGGTCCAGAGCCCCGGTTTCTTTGAAGTAGTCAATCGTTTCAGAATAGACGCCGGCATATGAGCTGTCAGGGATCACACAGGTTGTGTCGCTTTCAGTTCCATCCGGGCCCCAGCCCTTGCCACCTGCACGGATCACCGCAGGCATCGAAGCATCAATAATCACATCTGAAGGAACATGCAGGTTGGTGATGCCTTTGTCAGAATTCACCATGTAAAGCGGTGGGCGGTTAGCCAGTGTATCCGCGATCTCTGCCAGAATGGCATCGCCACCGTCCAACTCTGCGATCTTGTCCAACATTACCCCAAGGCCCGCATTTGGCGAAATACCGGCTGCCTCAAAGGTCGCGCCATGAGCGTCAAAAACCGATGCAAGATACTGACGCACACAATGACCAAAGATGATCGGATCAGAGACCTTCATCATGGTTGCTTTCATATGCAAGGAATACAAGGTTCCCTCGTCGGCAACATCGGCAATGGTTTTATCATAAAACGCTTTGAGCGCGGAGACTGACAGGAATGTCGCGTCTACGATTGTTCCGGCGGGCATCTCCAGCCCATCCTTAAGCACATCAACGCCATCCGCGGTTTCGATTTCGATACGCAAAGTTGCAGCATCGCTCAATGTGACGGATTGCTCATTAGAGCGAAAATCATTGGCACCCATCGTGGCCACGCGGGTTTTGCTGTTGCTGTTCCAAACACCCATACGGTGCGGGTTGGCCTGAGCAAAGGCTTTTACAGCTGCGGGCGCACGGCGGTCCGAATTCCCCTCGCGCAAGACCGGGTTCACCGCTGACCCCTTGATGCCATCATACCGGGCGCGGATGTCCTTTTCAGCTGCGGTTTGTGGGTCTTCGGGATAATCGGGCAGAGCATAGCCTTTGGCCTGCAATTCCTTAATCGCGCCAACCAATTGGGGCACAGAGGCGGATATGTTTGGCAGTTTGATCACATTTGCAGAGGGCGTTTTGACCAACTCACCCAGCTCGGCCAAGGCATCGGCCTGTACATGCTCTGCACTTAACGCTTCTGGAAAGGTCGCGATGATACGCCCGGCAAGCGATATGTCACGGGTCTCAACGCTCAGCCCGGCAGCACTCAAAAACTTGCGGATAATTGGGAGCAGCGACGCTGAAGCCAACTGCGGTGCTTCGTCAACTGTGGTGTAAATGATATCGGCCATGGGGAGTTCTCGCATCAAATCTGGGACAATTGGGGGCGGCTTACCTCAATTGTATACCATCGTCTACAATGGAGTGCGATATTCATAAGGTATGCCATGCCTCAAACAGGGGGACAATTCAAATCGGCTCACGAAACGTAACTAGATAATGCGAAGGTGGGCGCGTTTAGGATCAGGCCTCCCAAGCAAACAGGTCACTTGGACCCCCAAATCAGCGGACCTTTCAACACTCTGCGGAGATATTGTTGGAAAAGTCCGATGATCTGATGATCAAATCCTTGTCCACTTGAATTGAGAGTTAAGGATATGGCGATGATGGGGCCGAGGCAGATAGCGCAAGGTGCGCTTTTCTATGAGTTCTCAATCGAAGATTTTGTTCCGCAAGATCATCTCATCTGCGGGGTTAATCGGTTTCTGGATCTGACAGATGCACGGCCGTTGTTAGCACCATTGTACAGTTCGCAGGATCGCCTATCGGTTGATCCTGAGCTGATGATCTATTCGCCGCCGGGCTGCGACGGTTTATCAATAGCTTTTCCGTCGCACGGGTATGTACCCATATGCGTGCGGAAATGTCAGAGATGGACGAGCTGACTTGCGTTGGATTTACCGGATCGGGAACACCATGTTAAAACTGCTGCCCTCGTTCTCGACCGAGCTGCACCAGATTCGCCCTTTGTGCCGCTCCATGATCTTTTGGCAGATGGCAAGGCCAAGGCCCGTGCCTTCGAATTCGTCTTGTCTCCAAAAACGTTTGAGCGGGCGGAAAACCTCTTCGAGATCTTTTGCAGGTATGCCAACGCCATTATCGGTAAGGGATATTAAATAACCAGCGACGCTGACGCCATTTCTAGCCAGGGTAATCTTTGGTGTTCCGTTTAGGTTGTACTTTATGCCGTTTCCGATAAGGTTCTGAAAAAGCTGGACAAGTTGTGGGAAATGTCCGGTTACATATGGCAAATCAGCAATTTCGACTTCGGCATTCTTTTCAGCAATTAGGATTTTGAGGTTGTCTTTTGCGGCAATCGCCGCGTCCGTCAAAGAAACCTGTGTAAATGCCACATCCCCGTCTAGCATGGCGTAATCGTTGAGTGTTCCCAGAAGGTCGTTGGCACGATTTGCAACTGTCATCTGCGAATTGAGCATCTCCTTCATGTCCTCTACTGCGCTGGTTTCGACATCTTCGACCGCGATTTCAGCCATTTGACTGACATTGCGCAAAGGTTCGCGCAAATCATGGACCAAGATGTTCAGAAACTGCCGACGTTCGGCTTCTTGGGTTGCGACTTTGGCTTCCAAGGCGGATCGGCTGATGGCATTCTGAACCGCTGTTGCCAGATAGGTTTTGCTCAACCGTTGTTTGATAAGATAGTCCGCCGCACCAAGCTTGATCGCTGTTGCCGCGACTTCTTCATTTCCTTGCCCTGTCAACATAATAACCGGGCAATACAATGCGCGCTGTTTGAACTGCGCCAAAATATCCACACCGTCTTCGGTTTCGAGCCGATAGTCCAGGATGACGCAATCCGGTTGTATCGTGTCAAAATGCGCCAGTGCGTCTAAACCTGTCGCCACGGCGTCGACTTCAAAACCTGAGTCGCCTTCGCTTAACATCCATGCGATCTGTTCGCGGTCATCGGCATTATCTTCGACCAACATCACCCGTGTTTTCTTGCTCTTTAAAGCAGACAAGGCCATGTCTGTGTTTTTCTGCCGCATCGCCTCAGAAATGATATCACGCAAAGATTCCGTCGTAAGCTTTTGTTTTAAAACATATACAGATGCGCCCGATTCCAATGACAGGGTCGCAAGGTCGTCGCGTTCCAGAACCGTCATCATAATGATCGGAATGGTCGGGCCCAACGGTCTGATGGCATAGGTCACCGAAATACCGTCTTCACCATCCAGATGATAGTCCAACATGACACAATCAACGTCATGTTCTTTCATGTAGGATATTGCCTCGGCGCCATTGCAAACTGAATGCGATGTGTCGCGTCCACCGGATTCAATCAAATCACTAATGAATTCGCGATCTTCGGGGGAGTCATCTATGATCAGAATATGTGTCATTCAGGGCTCGGTAAAATAACAATCTTGAACCAGTAATCACGCAGCCGCGCGATGGCAGCCAGAAAGCCATCCAAATTTACCGGCTTTACAACATAGCTGTTTGCGCCGGCATCATAACACCGGTCAATATCCGCTTGATCCTGAGATCCGGTCATCACCACCACAGGCAATTTGCGGGTCAATTCTTCTGATTTGATCCGTCGCAAGACCTCACGGCCATCAGTGCCCGGCAGATTGAGGTCCAGCAGGATCAGGCCCGGTAAACCGTGAGTTGCCCCGGCGTAGTCACCTTCTTTGTGCAAGTAATCCAGTGCCTCATCGCCGGTTTTGCACCAGACAGTTGGGTTTGCAATATTACTGTCCTGAGTTAACGCAGCAACGCAGGCTTAATAATCATCCGGGCTGTCTTCAATGATCAATATTGCAGCATCTGTATTCACGATTCTATTCTCCTTCGTTAGATTTCGCGTTGGTGTCATCTGACCACGCCAGGGGCAGCGTGAAGTAAAACGTTGATCCTGTTCCAACCTCAGAGTTGAAATTGACCTCGCCACCATGTTCTTCGATAATTTTGCGCACAAAGGCCAAGCCAGAGCCGGAATCATAGATTTCTTTTTCGTTCAAGCGGCTGAAAATCCGAAATACTTTCTCATGGTGGGCGTCGCTGATACCGATGCCATTGTCTTTGACATAAATGACATTTGACATGGATTGTTCCTGTACAACCGCAGAGTCCATAAAACCAATTTCCACGGTTTTTTCCTTGGAATTATTGTATTTGACCGCGTTGGTAATCAGGTTTTGCAGAACCACCTTTAGCTTCAGACGTTCAGCAAGAACGCCGGGAAGCTTGCCACGCACCACTATTTTTGCATTGTTTTCCGACAGCCATTCAGCCAAATCCGCGCGGATGGCTTGAATGGCATGGGTCGGGGACACCTCAATGCGGGCACTGTCGCTGCGTCCAAGGCGCGAGAAGAACAACAAGTCCGAGATCAGCTGCTCCATCCGGCCAGAGAGTTCGCCCATGCGCGCCACCCGTTTTTGGGCAGCAACAGACAGTTTTTCGCGCAACAGAAAATTCGCGTTGATCCCGATCCCTCGCAAAGGTTCTTTCAGGTCATGACTGGCGATATAGGCAAATTCATCAAGGTCGCGATTGGACCGTTCAAGCTCCTTAATCAGGACGCTCAACTCTCTGGAATGTGCTCTTTCGCGTTCCAGATCGCGCTCGTGTTTCAGTTCACGTTCGCGTTCCAAAGCACGCTCTCGTTCCAAATTTCGCTCAAGCTTTTGCGCATGCACCAATCTGATATGGTATTTCACCTTGGCTGAAAGGGCGACCGCATTGACCGGTTTGAGCATGAAATCAATCGTACCCATTTCATAACCGCGAGAGATCAACATGGCATCATGGTCAGCCCCCGAAAGGAAAATGATAGGAATATCTTTTGAATTTTCGCGGTCGCGGATGATGTTGGCCGTTTCAAACCCGTCGATACCCTTCATGCGCACGTCAAGAATGATCATGGCAAAGTCGTTTTCAAGGACGGTACGAAGCGCTTGCTCACCCGAGCTTGCTTCAACGATATTCAGCGGAATATCGGTATCCATCGTTTCCAATACAGACCGAACTGCCGTCCGAGAATTCTTATCATCATCAACGATGAGAATTTTTGGATTGTCGTTTGCCTTGTTCATTGACTGAATCCCGCCCCAAAAGCCTTTGATCTCAAAAAATCCGAGATCACGTTGAGATCAATTGCCTTTGCTTTTGGGACAGCGTCAAGGGTTCCAGAATGCTTGTCGTGGCAAAGATGTTGCGCGCGTCATCATCGACAATCAGCACCTTTTTGCCCGCCAGCGCCGGATCGGTTCGATAGAGTCCGCGGATGATCTTTTGTTTAGGATCAGGAAGGTTGGCTTCGACCCGGTGCAGGAACAGCGCAGTTTCATCAAGCAAGCGTTCAGGTGAATTGACGTCTTTGACGATGATGCTGTCCGTAAGCTTGCGCAGCTCGGTTTCCTCGCGGCGGGTCAGGTCACCCTTCGCGACCGCTCCGATGACCTGTACCATTCCGTTGGTATGGGCCGTCAGATCATCTGCAATGGAATTGAGCCCTGCAACAGAAGTAGCCCATCCGCCGCGTCTTCTTGCCCGGGATATCCGAGTGCGCGTGCGCCCCATTTGTACTTCAGAAGACATGTTCGAAATTTCAGTACTGAGCGTTTCATTCATCTCAGCAAGATCATTTAATGCGTCAGCAACCTTGCCCTCAATTCCGGTCAGCCCCTCCGGTGCTCGCGTATCAAATTCGCCACGTTTCAATTTGTTGATGACCGCAAGGATCGTCCGCATGTCTAGTTTGGTATCTTCTTCGAGGTCGGAGACTTTAGTGGTTGCCATTTTGGGTGCGCTCGGATTTTTGTATTAATATTCAATCAAAGGTATCACGTCATGGTGGAAGCGCAGTTGTTAATTCCCTCCAGCATTGTGATGAGCCTTTGAAAATGAACGTGATAATGCGACGTCAGAATGATCTGAGAGGGCGATTGAAAAAGGCGGGTTGGTCCACGGAAAAACGCGGGGCCTTAATAACGTTGGGCTTTCGTGTCGCCGATTTCGAACGCTGCAAGTCTTAACCGACTCTTTCTGAGCTCATAGATGAGCGGGCAGGGCGGTGAGCGCTTTGATCGCGGTGTTGAAGTCACCTTCTTGCGCGCGTTTTGTCGCAAGTTTCCAGATTGCCGCAATCTTTTTGGCTTTGGGGTGGTCGCTGCCTTCGATCTCTTCAATCTGCGCCACCAATTGTTCGGCCAATGTCCTGAAACGATCCTGTTCAGAGGTGGGCGATGTATCGGGCGTTGAGGGTGAGGCGTCATTTGCCTGTGTCTGAGGCGGGGTTTCTTGTTCGTCGTCTTCGACCTGCAAAAGATTGGCGTCGTTATCTGCAATTTCAACTTTGAAATTGAGCTTCATGATCTTGAGGTATTTTTTGACATTCTTGGCAAGACCGGACGGTACGTTTCCATCACAGGTCAAGCGGATCATGCGGCCCTCTACAGCAAGCGTTCCTTTTGCAATTTTCGGGGTTGTTCCGTCAGCACGGGCTTCACGGCCCAAGGCCGCGGGGATCTTGCGACGGTGCATCAAAAAGACAGTCTCAATCGGCTTTTCACCCATACAGATGCCAAAATTCAAAGTCCTGTTTCGTGCGACTTTGATCAAAGATCTGATCTCTTCTTTCTCACCTTCAGATATCATGCCCCCCCCAATCTTTAAGCAGCCTAGCCGTTAGGCCAAATGCTGACAACTCTGTGTTCAATCGCTCTGTGACAGAGGGAACTTTTGGTGCGGCATTTTCCTATGGTTTCATACTTTTCCAATTTCCCCCTTGAGTTGCATCAAATTTATAAACGATTCGTCCAAAATGTGGCGCATGACCTTTGGAAATGGCATCAGTTAAGGGCAGATATCGTCATTGGTTCCAAGTTGAGAACAAGCGCATCGCAACTGAGGCGGGAATTTGGCAGGTCAAATTTAATTGTTTTGATCTTCGTATTGTTTCCGGCGACACAACAATGAGCCATTTGAGGCTATGTGATCTGTAGGTGTACAGTGAAAAATATACCTATTTTTAGGGAGGTTCGAAGAATTTGAGTATTTTTATTTGGAAACAATAGGCTTTATTCAAAGCTGACTTTTTTAATCGGAATTTGCTGATCCCCGGTTTTTGAAGGCCTCTGGTGACACTTTTCAGACATTTTTCCCTTTGTTGTGCCTATCTGTATGAGTATGAATGTTCTTGCCCAACTGGGGGGCACTGTTTGAAGGTCTAGGGGGCGGCCACACTGTTTTGCATCAGATTTGATGCGAGAGACGTGTGTACGCTGCGCAATATGCGACCGTATGTACGGAGGTACAGGTACTTTCGCCTGCGCCTTGCTGTTTCACAGTTCTCTCCATTTTGTTGTGCACAAGTGTGTTCGCCCGTACCTGCAAGCTTTGCCTGAGGGGGAAGAGTTTGAATGGAGATATCAAGATGAGCTGGACGCTTGTGCCAAAATTAATTGAACCGGCTAAAGTGCGGTCCGCGTTTGTCGCGACTTCTCACCCCTTTTCAGCACCAACATCCAAAACGGCCGCGTTGCGCGCCGCGTGCAATAACGCCCAGGAGACCTCCCAATGATCCGTACACTTAATTTTGATGCTTTCGACGCAGGCACAGTAGTTGATGACGAATACCAAGAGAGTGATGGCGTAACGATTTCGGCCACGGGCGGTTCCGGGCAAGCGATGATTTTTGACACTGCCAACCCAACAGGCGACGACGATGATTTGGCGTCTGATACATTGGGTGGTGTGCTGATCATTTCTGAAGACGGCGATAGCGATGATCCAGATGATAATGCCTCTGGCGGCAGCATCTTTTTTGACTTTGATTGCGAGTCAACAATCAAGAGCCTGACGTTCAAGGACATCGAAGCTGGCGACGGCGAAGGCACGCGGATGATCTTTTACGATGCGGATGGCAACGTGATTGACAATCAGTTTGTGTCACCGACGGGCGATGGCGGAGAGCAAACAATCGGTATCTTTGTTGAGAATGTTGCGCGGATGGAAGTGCGTTTTGACGGATCAGGCGCCATTGATAATCTGGTTTTCGACGATGGTAAGGGGGACGACAAAGGCCCGACCGCAGTTGATGACAGCGCAGAAACCGATGAAGATACAGCCGTCATCATTGATCTGCGTGGCAATGACACCGATCCAAACAACACCAACGATGAATTGACCATTGGTGGTTTCACAAGCGCTGATGGCGAAGTTGTGGACAACGGTGATGGGACTGTCACCTTTACGCCGAACGAAAACTTCAACGGTGAAACAACCTTTACCTACACTGTGTCCGATCCTGACGGGAATTCCGACGTTGGTGAAGTAACCGTGCTTGTTGCGCCGGTGAATGATCTTCCGGTTGCCGAAGATGATGAGGCCGAAACCACATCTGGCGAACCTGTCATTATCGACATTCTCACCAATGATTCAGATGTTGAAACGGCAAACGAAGACCTGATCATCGCGCTTGGCACCACGCCGGACGGAACAGTAGAAGACAACGGTGATGGCACTGTTACCTTTACGCCAAACGATGATTTCGTAGGCGATGCGACATTCACTTACACCATCACCGACGAAGATGGCGGTGTGGCCGAAGCCGAGGTGACGGTTGCTGTCGAAGCGCCTGCAGATACGGGTCCGATCGCGGTTGATGACAGTGCAGAAACGGACGAAGATGTATCTGTTATTGTTGACCTTTTGGGCAATGATACAGACCCAGACAACAGCAACGATGAATTGTCTTTGACCGCAGTCAGCGTATCGCCTGGCGAAGGCTCTGTAGAAGACCTTGGTGATGGCACTGTGCGCTTTACGCCTGCTCAGGACTTCAACGGCGACGTCACGATTTCCTATACGGTCAGTGACCCGGACGGCAACACGGACGATGGCACTGCCTCAGTGACTGTGAACCCGATCAACGATGCCCCTGATGCGGTGGATGATATTGACGTCACACCAGAGGACACATCAATTACGGTAAATCTGTTGGCCAATGACACAGATGTCGATGGTGATACGCTCACCGTGACAGCCGTATCCGTTGATCCGGAGCAAGGGACTGTTGTTGACAATGGCGATGGCACTGCAACCTTCACGCCGGTAGAGGATTTTGTTGGTGAAGTCACCATCAGCTACTCAATCGAGGACGAAGAAGGCCTGACCGATAGCGCTGAGCACACGGTTTACGTCAACGAAGTCTCCGACGCGCCGGTTACAGAAGACGATTCCGCTGAAACACCAGAAGACACGCCAATCACCGTTAACGTTCTGGAGAATGACAGCGACCCGGATGGCGATCCGTTGATCATCTCTGAGGTTTCTGTTCCAGAAGAGCAGGGCACCGTTGAGGTTGTTGACAATGAAGTGGTGTTCACCCCAGCGGAGAACTTTAATGGTCCGGCGACCATCACCTATACGGCGCAGGACCCTGATGGGAACGCCACGCCGGGTGAGCTGGTTGTAGAAGTAACACCGGTGAATGACGCTCCGGTGGCCGAAGACGACACTGATTTGACCGACATCAACACAGCCGTAACCGTCAACCTGTTGGCCAACGATAGCGATGTGGACGGGGATGATCTGACTGTCACCGCCGCATCCGTGCCGGCCGCACAGGGCACACTCTCACTGAACGGCGATGGTACTGCTGTGTTTACCCCAGCAACTGACTTTGTCGGTGAAGCAACAATCAGCTACACCATTCAGGACGAAGACGGCCTGAGCGCAAGTGCAGAGCATACGGTAATCATCAGCGATCCTGACGGTGCACCAACTGCCGAGGATGACACGGCTGAAACACCTGAAGAGACACCCGTCACAATCGACGTTCTCGAAAATGACATGGATCCACAAAGCGATCCGCTGACCATCACAGAGGCCTCGGTTCCAGAAGAGCAAGGTACTGTTGAGATTGTCGATGATGAGCTGGTCTTTACACCGGCTGAGGATTTCAACGGCTTGGTCGAGATTTCCTATATCGTCGAAGACCCTGACGGGAATGCAGATGAAGGTATCGTGACGGTCAATGTCACACCGGTGAACGATGATCCTGATGCGGTAGACGACGCAAATACCACAGAGATCAACACAGCTATCACCGTTGATCTGTTGGCCAATGACTCAGATGTCGATGGGGGGGATCTGTTGCTGACCGAAGCAACTGTTCCCGCAGAACAGGGCACACTTGAGCTGCATGCCGACCGCACTGTCACCTTTACACCAGCAGATGATTTTGTTGGTGAGGCAACCATCAGCTACACCATCTCTGATGGCGTTGGTGGCGAAGACAGCGCTGTGCATGTCATCACCGTTGAGGACAATGGCCCAGAGGCGCTTGACGATACGGCCCAGACACCACAGGAAACATCTGTCACCATTGATGTTCTGGCCAATGACACTGATCCACAGGACGATCCGCTGACCATCACAGAGGCTTCTGTTCCACCAGAGCAAGGCACAGTTGAAGTCGTCGATGGTGAACTGGTCTTTACACCGGCAGATGATTTCACCGGCCCAGCGACCCTTACCTATACGGTTGAGGACCCTGACGGGAACGAAGACCAAGGCGAAGTGGTTGTTGATGTGACACCACCAACCGACGGTGTGAACGCGCAGGACGATGTCGCGATCACCGAGGAAGACACCGAAGTGGTTGTTGACCTTGTTGACAACGACATCGACCCCGAAGGTCAGCCACTGACCGTGACAAGCGTCGATGTGCCAGTCGAAGAAGGCACCGTGGTCAACAATGGCGACGGCTCTGCCACCTTCACACCAGCAGAGAACTTTGTGGGTGAGGCAACCATCACTTACACGGTTGCAGACCCAGATGGGAACGAAGACACAGCCGTTCATGTTGTGACTGTTACACCTGTCAATGATGCACCTGTTGCCGAAGATGACGTGGCAAGCACGGAATACAACACGCCAATCGAGGACATCCCTGTACTCGACAACGACGAAGACGTTGATGGTGATCCGCTGCGCGTGGTCGACGCATCCAGCCCCGACGGTGTTGTTGAGGTGAACCCGGACGGTACTTTGAACTTTACACCAACTCCCGGTTTCTCAGGTCCTGCCGAGATCACCTATACGGTCTCTGACCGTCCAGAAGGTGACCCCGAAGGATTGACCGACGAAGGTACGTTGATTGTTCAAGTGGCCGAACCTGGTGAGCGTGATGGGATCGTAGAAGGCACGGAGGGTGATGACCTGATCGACACCGACTATGCCGGTGATCCTGATGGCGACTTTATCGACAACGAAGACGCGATCATCCCGGGCGAAGAACCCAATGATGACATTGTCATTGCGGGTGACGGTGATGACACGATTATCGCGGGCGAAGGCTCTGATGACGTGGACGGTGGTGATGGCGACGACCTGATCGACACTGGCAATGGTGATTTGGCACCTGATGAAGGCTATCCTTTCTCACCAGATGATCTGCTTGGCTTTGAAGGGGACGACGATCCTGAAAACGACCGCGACTCTGTTGATGGTGGTGACGGCGACGATACGATCACAACAGGCGATGACGCAGACACCATCACTGGTGGTGACGGCAACGATGTGATCGATGGTGGCATTGACGACGATGTCATTGATGGCAACGGTGATGATGACCGCATTGTTGGGGGTGAAGGCGACGACACCATCTCAGGTGGTCAGGGTAACGACACCATCTATGCCGGCAACGACCCCGATGGCATTGGCGATCTGCTTGATATCGAAGACGAGGCAAGCGACGATGCGCCGTTCTCTCCAGACCGCAACCCCGACAACGGGCGCGACTCTGTGGACGGTGGTGCTGGCGACGATCTGATCTTTGGTGCGGATGACGATGACACCTTGAACGGTGGCAGCGGCAATGACACCATCGACGGTGAAATCGACGATGACATCATCAACGGCAACATTGGCGATGACAGCCTGATCGGTGGTCAGGGCGATGACAGCGTTTCCGGTGGTCAGGGCAATGATACGCTCGAAGGTGACGAAGGCGACGACACGCTGCGCGGCAACCTTAACGACGACACTCTGATGGGTGGCGACGGGAATGATGTCCTTGACGGTGGTGGCGACAATGACCTGCTGGAAGGTGAAGACGGCGACGACAGCCTGCAAGGGGGTCAAGGCGATGACACTCTGCGGGGTGGTGAAGGCGACGACACCATGACAGGCGGCGCTGGTCAGGATGTCTTTGAGGATGTGAATGCAGGTGATGTGGTTGACGGTGGCTCCGGCCCTGTAGACTTTGATACGCTGGATCTGCGCGGCTCTGCTCCTGAGGGCGGAAGCTTTAGCATCACCTTCACATCTGATGACCGTGAAGACGGTATCGTGAACTATCTCGATGAAGAAGGTAACGATGCTGGTGAGCTGGTGTTCGAGGAAATCGAAAACATTATTCCTTGTTTCACACCCGGGACCAAGATTGCCACACCAAAAGGCGAACGTCTGGTTGAGGAACTGCGTGTTGGCGACCGTGTCATCACACGGGACAACGGCATTCAGGACATCCGCTGGACCGGTGCACGCGACATGTCCGGTGCTGAACTGGAACGTGCAGCACACCTCAAGCCTGTGCTGATCCAGAAAGGTGCGCTTGGCAACGATCTGCCTGAGCGTGACATGATGGTCTCTCCGAACCACCGGGTGCTGGTGGCCAACGACAAAACCGCGCTCTACTTTGAAGAGCGTGAGGTCCTTGTCGCCGCCAAACACCTGACAGGTTTGGAAGGGGTGGATATCGTAGATGTCTCTCAGACAACTTACGTCCACATCATGTTTGACCAGCACGAGGTCATCTTGTCAGACGGTGCTTGGACCGAGAGCTTCCAGCCTGGTGACATGTCACTCGCCGGTATCGGGAATGCGCAGCGTCAGGAAATTCTGGAACTGTTCCCAGAACTGGCCACTCAGGAAGGCATCGAAGGTTATGCTTCTGCCCGTCGCTCCCTGAAGAAACACGAAGCCAAGTTGATCACCGACTAAAGCTTCTGGGGCGCAATAAGAACAACAGGCGTGCGGGCACCCGCGCGTCAGGAATATGCAGCTGTTGGTTCGGGGAGTATCACCACGAGCGAACAAGAGAGCGGGGCAGGGAACTGTCCCGTTTTTTGTTAAGTACTCGCTAAAATAGTATTGTTTCACAAATAGTTATAATAGCGCTCACAATTTCCCAGTTGTTTCTGAACTTGTCTCAAATGCGGGTGATTAGCCAAAATTCCCCCTATGTTTGATCCAAAAATATACTAATTGTAATCATATGCCGGCCACAGGTTTTGGGTTGCGTATTTAATGAGTGAGAATCGGGAGCCACTGCCATGGCGGTTATTAACGGAACATCCAATAACGACACCCTTCAGGGGACGGCGGAAGATGACCAGATCACAGCCGGCAACGGTCAGGATGTCGTCTCAGGTGAAGGGGCCAATGACTTCATCGATGGGGAAGGTGGCGATGATCTTCTTTTTGGGGACGCCGGCATTGGAACGGCACCGGGGAATGACGCAAGCCCGATCACACTTGAATTTGCCAACCGCGAAGCCAACACCGGGCGCGATGCAGAGGTCGGTGACAGTGTTGTCTACCGCGATGTCGCGGAACTTGAGGATGGCACGGTCATCTATGGTCGTCTGGTCCTGATCGAGAAATCTGATGACGATCTACCGGTAGATTTGACCGGTGGCACAGGCGCTGAGATTTTAATCAACAGCGGTGGCAACGCAAGTTCTGCCTTTGTGGGGGAAACCGCGCGTTTTCGGTTAGAGTTCTTTGACCCGGTCACGGGGGATCCGGTCGCATTGAATTCAACCGCTACCTTTAATGATCTGGACCGCAACAGCCCCGGAGATCAGGAATCCGTCACGGTAGATGCAGCGAGTTTCACGGCGTTTGCCACAGCAGACGACACCTCTTTGAATGTCGTTCAAGCCGGTGGGGTTGTCACAGCGGCGGGAACCGAAGCAAACAGCCCCGCTGATCAAGACGCATGGTTTTCCGCCCAATTTGAAAACCGTGAGTTCATCGAATTCGAATTGGAAACACGCTCCTCACAGTCGGGTTTCACGCTCTCGGGTGATCTGATTGATGACGCTGTTGTTGTCCCGATTGAAGCAGGTGATGACACGATTTTGGGGGGCGAGGGCCAAGATACGATTTTTGGCCAAGGGGGTGACGACAGCCTTGATGGCGAAGACGGTGATGATAGCATTGAGGGTGGCGAAGGGGACGACACCTTGCTGGGGGGGCAGGGCCAAGACCGTCTGTTGGGCGGCGAAGGTAATGACAGCATCGAAGGCGGCGAAGGAGATGACCGTTTGTGGGGCGGCGCAGGCGAAGACACATTGGTGTCTGGCCCGGGCAATGACCGTTCACTTGGTGGATTGAACAGCGATACCTTTACCTTTGCAGCGGGTGGAAACCACGACATTCTGGGCGGAGAAGACCCCGATGGATCAGACATCGATGTCCTGGATCTGACCGGCCTTGACCGTAACACCTATCGTTTGTTGCCCGGTGACCCAGAGGCAGGGCGCATTGAATTCCTCGACAGCAACGGCAATGTCATTGGCCGTACCAATTATGCAGAAATTGAAGAGGTGATCATCTGTTTCACCCCGGGTACGCGCATCGCCACAAGGCGGGGTGAAAAACCGGTTCAGCAGCTCAAGGCTGGCGATATGGTCTTGACCCGTGACAATGGTGAAAAACCATTGCGTTGGGTGGGGCGGCGCAACTTAAATCGGCACGAACTTGCTAAGATGCGCCATCATTTCCCGATCCTGATCAAGGCGGGTGCATTGGGCAAAGACGTGCCGGAACGTGATATGATGGTCAGCCCAAACCACCGCATGCTTGTCACTTCAGAGATCGCTGAGATGATGTTTGGGACAAACGAAGTCTTGGTCGCGGCAAAACATCTGGTAAGCTTGGACGGCGTTGAAACAGCACCGGTCAGCAAGGTCAGCTATATCCATTTGCTGTTTGATCAACATGAGGTCGTGCTTGCTGATGGCGCTTGGTCCGAGAGCTTTTTGCCCGGTGAACAATCGATGGCGGGCATCAAAACCGACCAACGCCAAGAGATCCTTGATCTGTTCCCTGAACTGATTGACATGCGCGGGATTCGTAACTACGACGCAGCGCGGCGTTTGCTCAAGGCCCATGAGGCGCATCTTTTGATGCTGGAAAAGCGCGACCATTAGGACCCGTTCAGGTCCCTTTTGGCGCGCCAATTTGCCCATTCTTCCGGGGTATCCAGATCGTTGCGTGCACGGTTGCCTGACAGGGCCACATGCACGACATGGCCCTGTGCCACCGCGACAACCTCGCGGCCGCCGCTGTCGCCAGTGAGTTTGGCAAATTCAGCAAAAAGGTTGTTGTGAAACACAATGGGATGGCCCGGTGCCCCTTCTTGCGTGATGCCACGCCAGATCAACGCTGGACCATCGAGGTCAATAGCGCCGTGGATTTTTTGGAGATCCGAAACCTCCAGATCAGGTAAATCCGCTAGTAATAGCATGGCGCATTGCGCCTGAGAGGGCAGCGCCGCAAACGCGGTTCTCAGGCTTGCGCCCATGCCTTCCTGTGCATCCACAACAGAGATGATTTGAACATCAGCGCCTTGTAGCACTGTGTATCTCGGATGGGGAGAGACCGGCAGCGCCACATAAACCGGACCAATTTTTGCGTGCAACGCGACATTGACCTGACGCCGCAAAAGCGAAGATCCGTCTATGTCTTCCAGCAATTTATCCCGCCCACGCATCCGGCTCGATGCGCCGGCTGCAAGAATAATAATAGGGCACTCATATTGGCTCATCGGGCCATACTACCGCATCCAAGACGCCAATGGGTACCCATCAGATCATTTTCAGGGGGTACCCGTGATCACTTTCATCCCCGCATCCGCGCGCCATCCGCGTCAAACAACGGTTTGATGATCCGCCGCGCTTTGCACATCTGCCCCAGAATTTCAATCTCGACCTCAAGATCATCCGTTGCGCGGTGACGTGGTACAAATCCCTGTGCAATGGATTTGCCAGCGAAATGCGAATATCCACCAGACGTACAAAAACCAACCACCGCACCATCAAGCCAGATCGGCTCATAACCGTGAACATCCGCGTCAAGCGCATCCACCTCAAAGGCCACCAATTGCCGGGCAGGCGGGGTGGTGCGTTCGGCTTCGGCACCTGCGCGCCCGATGAAATCGACGTTCTTTTTAAAACTGATGAACCGATCCATGCCTGTTTCCGCCGCAGTGTAGTCTGGCGAAAATTCGGCCATCCAAGACCCAAAGAACTTATCCAGCCGCAAAGACATCATTGCACGCATCCCAAAAGGCGTGATGCCATGCGCTTGGCCGGCGGTCCAAAGCACCGACCACAGCGCCCGTTGGTCCATCGGATCGCAGTAGATTTCAAAGCCAAGATCACCTGTATAACTGACCCGTTGCACGGTGCAATTGACCTGACCAATGGCCAACGATGCGACGTCCATAAACCGGAGGTCAGCCACATTCTCGCGCGTGCAAGCCTGCAAGACATCGCGGGAAAGCGGCCCTGCAATTTGGAATCCTGTGCGTTTGTCAGAGATGTTTTCAACATGAACATCGTCTATTAAGTTGCTGATAAACCATCTATAGTGAACGGCTTGTGATCCATAAGACGCAGTTAGCTGGAAGCGGTTTTCCGCAAGGCAAGAGATCGTAAAATCCCCAATCAACTTGCCTTTGTCTGACAACATAGGCGTCAAAGACAACCGCCCGATCTGCGGCACGCGGCCCGCCATGATCCGGTCCAACCATGCGCGCGCCTGCGATCCTGAGATCAGATACTTGCCAAAGTTCTGGACCTCGTTGATCCCCACGCCAGTGCGCACTGCCATGACTTCACGTCCGGTTGCGTCAAATGCATCGGACCTGCGGAATGAAGGTGTTTCAAATATCGGCTCATCTTGGGTCGCAAAATAATTCGCGACCTCGAGCCCATATTGTTGCCCCCAGACGGCGCCCATCTTTGAAAAGATGTCATACATTGGCGTGGTACGATGGGGCCTTGCGGCGGGCAGTTCTTCGTTGGGATAGGCGACAGAGAACCGTTTTTGGTAATTCTCAATGACTTTGGGCAGGGTGTAGCCGGGTGTAATCCAATCCCCAAACCGGGCTACATCCATTGCCGTCACATCCCGCTCGGGTTCGCCTTCGATCATCCATTGGGCCAGCATCAATCCAACGCCGCCCCCCTGAGAGAAGCCAGCCATCACCCCACATGCCGACCAATAGTTCCGCAGACCCGGCACAGGACCCACCAAAGGATTACCGTCCGGGGCAAAGGTGAAGGGACCATGGATCACGTTTTTGACCCCCACACGTTCCAGATCCGGGAAGCGTTTGTAGGCAAAGGCAATGCTGTCCTCGATCTTGTCAAAATCGTTGTCCAATAGATCCTGACCAAAGTCCCAGGATGTGCCATCAACGGCCCATGGGCGGCAGGTTTGTTCATAAAACCCGATACACAGGCCTTGGCCTTCTTGACGCAGATAGCTTTCGCCAGCGGGATCCATAACATGTGGATGTTCCTGCCCGTTGGCTGTCATTTCCTGGATCATGGGGACGGTTTCCGTGACCAGATATTGGTGTTCCATCGGGTGCAGCGGCAAATAGACCCCGGCCATGGCCCCAACTTCACGCGCCCATAGACCACCTGCATTGATCAGGTGTTCGGTGTGAATGGTGCCTTTGTCCGTCACGACATCCCATGTGCCATCTGAACGTTGATTGGTTTCGCGCACCATACAATGGGTTTCGATGTGCGCTCCGCCCATACGTGCCGCTTTGGCATAGGCATGTGTCGTGCCCGAAGGGTCCAGATGCCCATCCAAAGGATCATACAGCGCGCCGATGATACCCTCAGTATTTGTGACCGGAGCGATCTTCTTGATCTCTTCTGGCCCAACGATTTCAGTATCAAGCCCCATAAACCGGTGTTTCGCCCGTTCTGCCAACAACATATCGAACCGGTCTTGGTTGTCTGCCAAGGTCACACCGCCAACATGGTGCAATCCGCACGACATGCCGGTAACCTCTTCCAACTCCTTGTAAAGACGGATGGTATAACCCTGAAGGGCCGCCATGTTGGTGTCCCCGTTCAGCGTATGAAAACCGCCCGCGGCATGCCAGGTCGAACCGGAAGTCAGCTCGGAACGCTCCACCAGCATTACATCTGACCACCCCAGCTTGGTTAGGTGATACAAAACAGACGCGCCAACAACGCCGCCACCGATAATCAGGGCACGGGTTTCGGTTTTCATTTTTACAGCTCCTTGGTTGTTGACCCAAGATTGTGGTGGCGGTTGCAATCGATCATGTGGTTTTCCGACAAGATATGTCGTGAACGGGCATTCAGAGAGGTGACCCAAAGGGGAATGTAAAACGGTTCAAGACCGCCAATGAGGAAATCCCATGCGTGCCCATGCCCAAGCTGTAGTGATTGGGGGCGGTGTAATTGGCTGCTCCATCTTGTATCATCTGACCAAGCTGGGCTGGAACGATGTGGTGCTGTTGGAGCGGGATGAACTGACGTCAGGGTCAACGTGGCACGCAGCAGCCAACATCCACGGCCTGCATGACAACAACAACATCACCCGCATACAAAACTATACCATGGACCTCTATAACGCGCTTGAGGCGGAAACCGGACAAAGCTGTGGTGTGTTCCAGCCGGGTTCCCTGTATCTCGCTCAAACAGAGGCGCGCGAACATCAACTGCGTTTGCAGGCCGCCAAGGCGAAATACTATGACATGCCGTTCCGCGAAGTCACGCGCGAAGAAGCAGAAACCCTGCATCCGCTGGTCAATTATGACGGCATTCGGTGTATCATGTTTGAGGAAAACGGCGGTAATGTCGATCCTTCGGGTGTGACAAATGCCTATGCCGCCGGGGCCCGCCAAAACGGAGCAGAGATCATTCGGTTCTGCCCCGTGACCGGAACAGAACAGCAGGCAGATGGCAGTTGGATCGTGCGCACAGCCAAGGGCGATATCGCAACGCAGTGGGTTGTGAATGCAGCCGGTTTATGGGGTCGCGAAGTTGCAGCGCTTGCTGGTGTCAAACTGCCGTTGCAACCTACAGAACACCAATATTTTGTAACCGAAACCATCGCTGAAATTGAAGGGTTGGACCGCCGATTGCCCTCTGTTGCTGACCGTGACGGTGAATATTATCTGCGCCAAGAGGGCAAAGGGCTGCTGGTTGGTGCCTATGAAAAAGATCTGCGATTCTGGGCAGAAGAGGGCACGCCGCAGGGGTTTGGCCATGAGCTTTTTGCGGATGATCTGGAACGGATCGAAGACAATATGATGCGGGCGATTGACCGTGTTCCAGCGGTGGGCACGGCCGGGATCAAACGGGTGATCAACGGGCCGATGATCTGGTCCCCGGATTCAAACGTTCTGTTTGGCCCTGTACCCGAGTTGCGAAATTACTTTTGTTGCAACGGGATCATTCCGGGTTTCAGCCAATCTGGCGGGATGGGGCTTCTTGCTGCGGATTGGATCGTTTCAGGTGAAAGCCGTTATGACATGTTTGCCTGGGATGTGGCGCGGTTTGGCGATTGGGCCGATGCGGCATTTACCAAAGCCCGGGTGGGGGACCAATATGCCAACCGGTTCAAGATCCATTTTCCCAACGAGGAACGAGAGGCCGGGCGCCCCATGCGTCAACGTCCCGTCTATGAAGCGCAGCGGCAATTGGGGGCGGTATTTGGGTTGAACTATGGCTGGGAACACCCGCTTTATTTCGGCTATCCGGTTGGCGCCAAGGACAATACAGAGGGTTTCACCCGGCAGGCGTGGTTTGATCAAGTTGGCAGGGAATGCAAAATGCTGCGTGAAAATGCTGGCATCATAGACATTTCAAATTTCGCCAAATACCGCTGTGAAGGGCCGGGGGCGGAAGCATGGCTGAACAGTCTTTTCGCCAATACCATGCCGCGCGGCATTGGGCGCTCTTGCCTGACGCCTTTGATCGGGACCCGGGGCGGCATCGCGGGTGATTTCACCGTGACACGACTGGGGCAAGATGAATTCTGGATCATCGGGTCCGGCATGGCAGAACGGTATCACCAGCGGTTCTTTAACGCGCGGGCTTTGCCAAAGGGCACAACTTTTGAAAGCAAAACCAATGATATGTGCGGGTTTAACGTGGCGGGGCCCAAATCACGCGAGATGTTACAACGTCTGACCAATGCCTCACTTGCGACCGCCGATTTTCCGTTTATGCGCTCCAAATGGATAGAGCTTGCTGGTGTACGCTGTCTTGCGTTGAGGGTCAGTTTTACGGGTGATTTGGGCTGGGAATTGCATTGTGAAACAGCGGATCAGCAGCGGTTGTTTGATGCATTGATCGCAGCCGGTACTGAACTGGGGGCGGGTCCAGTTGGCTCTCGCGCGTTGATGTCGCTCAGGATCGAAAAGGGGTATGGATCTTGGAGCCGGGAATACAGCCCAGAGTATTGGCCTCAGGAAGTTGGGCTGGATCGTTTGTGTAAGATTGACAAAGAATTCCTGAACAAGGAAGCGATGGTGCAAACTCTGGCAAATGCGCCGCGGGAACATCTGGTCATCTTGGCGTTGGATGCGGCGCAAACGGATGTCTCTCATGCGGACGCAACAGGTGGCGAGCCGATTTTCAAAGACGGGATTGGCGTTGGTCGTGTGACCTCTGGCGCCTATGGCTATTCAGTGGGCCAGTCTCTTGCGCTTGGGTTTGTAAAAGACGCAAAGCCGGGCGACACCGTTGAAGTCATGGTGCTTGGGCAACCACACAAGGCGGTCATTTTGTCCGAACCTCCCTTTGATCCATCCGGCACCCGATTGCGCGCATAAGAGTGCTTTTTCAGTCGTGCATTAGGACAATGCCGTCTGACGTCGGGCTTTATCAAGGTTGACCAATGATCGCTGTGTCAGGAAAGCCAAACCTGTCTGGCGGTGTTTTGAGGGCTGTTGATGGCAACAAAAGTCACGAAACGCCTATGTGTTCTGAGCGGTCTGACCCCAAGGCTCTGATCCTGATCAGAAGTCGAAAAATGCCCTTTTTCTACGCTGAGGATGATGCCCCACCAAATGCCCGGGTCACAATGGTCTGATTTTGAGCTGGGTAATGCGGTTGCCGTCCCGTGCAGTGACTTCGAAACGGAATTGATGAAAGCTAAATACTTGTCCCACCGTCGGGATCATCTGGGCCTCGTGGATCACCAGCCCGGCCATTGTATTGGCCTCCTCATCGGGCAAAGCCCAATCGGTTGCGCGGTTCACATCCCGGATCGTCATGGCACCATCAACGTAGTAATGGCCGTCTTCACCCGGCGCGAGCGGATGTTCGGCATCTGGGTCAAATTCATCAGTGATTTCGCCAACGATCTCTTCGAGAATGTCTTCCAATGTGATCAACCCCTGAAGTGAGCCGTATTCATCCACAACCAAGGCAAAATGGGTCTGGCGGCGCAGAAATTGGCGCATCTGTTCATCAAGCGTTGAGGTCTCAGGCACAAAATAAGGCTTCATCGCCACCGATGCGACGTCAAACTTTTTAAGGGCGGCGGCGTCCCCATCCGGCCCGCCAATCAATTTGTACATTGCACGCAAAAGGTCTTTGGCGTGGATAACACCAATGATGTTTTCTGGTTCATCACGAAAGACGGGTAGACGGGTGTGATTGGACTGCAAACACTGATCAAGGATATCTGAAGGATTGCTGTCCGCATCGATCATCTCGATTCCAGAGCGGTGCAGCATGATTTCCTCGACAACCCGTTCGCGCAGATCCAAGGCGCCCAAAATGCGGTCGCGGTCTTCTTTTTCTACGACCCCTTCGGAATGGCCCAATTGCAAGGCGCCGGCAATTTCTTCGCGCACGGCAAGAATGTTGCTGTCCGGGTCCACCGTAACGCCCAACAAGCGCAGGATGAAGCGCACCAACAAACGGACCGCGGCAACCAAGGGGGCAAATATGGTCACAACGAGGCTGATCGGACGCGATACCAACGCGGCTGCGCGCTCAGAATTGGTGATGGCATAGGTCTTGGGCAGTACCTCCGCAAAGATCAAAACCAGCAACGTCATCACAAGTGTGGCAACGGCCACGCCGCTTTCGCCGAAGAGGCGGGTGAACAGCGCAGTGGCAAGCGATGTGGCAAGGATGTTCACAAGGTTATTGCCGAGCAGAACGGAGCCGATGAGGCGTTCGTTGTCCTCTGTCACACGCAAAGCACGTGCCGCACCTTTTGATCCCTTGTCCGCCTGTGCGCGCAACTTCCCGCGAGAAGCAGCCGTCAGCGCGGTTTCAGAGCCTGAGAAAAAACCAGAAAGGATCAGCAATAACAGGATGATCCCTGCGCTAAACCAAAATGCGCCGTCAATCAGCGCGGGGGCGGTTTCCATTGGTGACGTGATCCATCTAAGACTATATTGCCATATGTTATGGGGCCACGAGACGCGACGTTCAAGGGCCGGGCAGGTACAAGGACCGACGAGACTGATGAAACACCTAGATTTAGGCGTCCTGGATGGGCCTGTTTTGCTCTTTGGCGGCCCCTATTCAAATGCGCAGGCGTTAAATGCGTTGCTGGATGTGGCCAAAGCGCGCGCCATCTCACATGATCACATGATCTGTACCGGTGATGTGGTGGCCTATTGTGGGTCACCTGTTGACGTTGTGGCGCAGATGCGGCGCTTTGCGATCCCGATCGTTGCAGGAAATTGCGAAATTCAATTGGGTCAGGGGGCGTCTGATTGCGGCTGTGGTTTTGATGCAGGATCTGAGTGTGATCTGCTCAGTGATGGGTGGTATCGGTATACATCTGCGGCTCTGAGCGGCGATGACAAGGCATGGATGGCGCAATTGCCAGACATCCTCAGTTTTTCCCATCAAGGTGCGCGTTATGCTGTGATCCATGGGGGGGTGAAAAATGTCGCACGCTTTATGTGGTCGACAACACCGTTAGAAGATTTTACGCAGGAATGGGACCACCTTGCACAGGCAATTGGACCAGTAGAACACATCATTTCTGGTCACTGCGGCATCCCCTTTGTCAAAGATACAGGGCGGGGCAGTTGGATCAATGCAGGCGTGATTGGCATGCCGCCTCACGATGGGGCGCAACAGACCCGGTTCGCGCTGCTTGATGGTGGGCAGGTGTTGATCCAAAGACTTCGCTATGATGCACAGGGGGCTGTTGATGCGATGAAGGTGGCCGGGTTGCCTGAGGACTACCGGCGCGCTTTGATCACGGGTTATTGGCCTTCCGAAGATATTTTGCCAACGGCTTTGCGGTCTCCCTCTTTGGCCAAGGGATGACGCTCAAGCACCAGTTCTGACAGGCGTTCTTCGAGCACATGGGTATAGATTTCAGTTGTTGCTACATCGGCATGCCCCAGCATGGTTTGGATCGCCCGCAGATCCGCCCCATTTGCCAACAGATGCGTTGCAAAAGCGTGGCGCAACGTGTGTGGTGTTACCTTGGCCGGAGAAACGCCCCCTGCGACTGCGAATTCCTTGATCAGCAAATAAAAGCGATGCCGGGTCAGGTGCCCTGACGCGCCGCGGGACGGGAACAAAAACCGCGACACGGGTTTCTTGGCGGTGCGCGCGGCATCATCGATCGCGTCTCGCAGCGCAAGCCATTCCGTCAGCGCGACACGGGCAGGCGGGGACAAAGGCACCATGCGCTCCTTGCCGCCTTTTCCCATGATCAACAACAATCGCGGATCGCCCCGTGTGGCCGCAATCGGCAGGCTGACCAGCTCGCTCACGCGCATGCCGGTGGCATAAAGCAATTCCATCAAGCAGGTGTTGCGGGCCTGATCAGTCGCGTTGCGCCCTGAATTGCGTGCCGCGTCCAACAGCTGATCCACCTCAGTTTCCGAAAGGATTTTAGGCAGGCGTTTGTCTTGGCCGGGGCCGGCAATCTGAATTGCCGGATTGTCTTCTCGTAGCCCTTCTTCAAAGGCAAACCGATACAATTGTTTGATCGCTGACAAACGCCGCGCGCGTGTTGATTTTGCCAGACCCTGTGCATCACAATAGACCAGATATTCTTCCACGGTGTCTCGTGTGACCTTGGTGAAATCCAAGCTTTTGCGCGCGAGAAAGGCGTCAAAATCCTTTAGGTCGCGCCCATAAGCCAGCTGCGTATTGGTTGCGGCGCCTAATTCGGCAGATTGCGCTTCCAGAAACGTTGAAATCCAATGAAAGGTCTCAGATTGCATGGCTTATCCGCCCAGAATTAGGGTTTGCAATGCTGCACGGCGGGCAGTGTCTTCTAATCCCAATGCCCGCAGGGTTGCCAGACCATCGCGCAATGCGCGTGCGTTACCACGGGCGCCGGTATGCAGCAGCGTTAAGCTGTGCAAGATTGCTTCGCCCAGACGGTCTTGTTTTACCATATCGAGCAGGTCGGCACGCGGGGCGGATTGATCAAAGGCATCATAAAGGGCCGCTTGCATGATGTCGGCTGGCCGCCCCTCAGGGACGTTGCCTTGGGCAATCCGCTCGGCAAACCCGTCACCCTTGGCGCCAGCAGCTTCGTAATTGGGTGACAGCAGTTGAATATTCTGAGCGATCTGCGCGGCGCGCCCCGTTAGGGCGGCTTGCGCCAAGGGTTCAGCAAACAAAGTGGCAAAGGGCACTTCGAGGTCTGCAGACACCATCGCATCCCAAATGGGTGGCAAGGTTTTGGCAATGGCGTCTGGGCTTTGTGTCCCAAGAGCGGTTTCAAACCGTTGAAGACGTGTAACACGGTCCCAAACACCACCCGATGCAGCGGCTTTTCGGTTGGTATAAAGCCCCAAGAGCCGGTTATCGGGCAAGGCACCGGCCCGTGACAACCGTTCAGCCGCTACGATCTGGGCCTTCCATCCGGCCAAATCGCGCAGATCAGCCACAGCAAACGCACGGGGGAGATTACCTGTTGGTATTGGCTCTCCTATCGCTTCGAACAAGCGAAACCGCATTGGGTCGATATCGCGCGGGATTGCCAACGTATCCTCAGCCTCAAAGGATTCTGGATCAAGAAACCGTTCAAGCAGTGCCAGCGTTTCTGCTGGCAACAATCCCAATGCCTGTGCAGAGCCAAAGGTGAGCGCAGCGTCTTCCCATGCGCGCACACGGGCTGTGCAGAAAACCTGTGTGGTGTAATCACGTGACAAATGCGGGTTTGCCCGTAAAACACCACAGGCGCGATCCTCGGTTCCGGTCAAAAGGCTGATTTGCATCCACAGATCAAAATGAGCGGGCGAGGTGGTCACACCTGCCTGTTCAATCAAGGATGCCGCCGGATCAAGAGCGCCACGTTTCATCAATTGCGCAACACGTGCCAGCGAAAGTTGGTTGCCGTTTGAGGGGATATTGCCGGGCGCAGCTGCCTCGGCCAACAAAACAGTGTATAAAAGCGATTGTGCCGCGGGGAGATGGAAATCGGGCAGGCCTTCAATCAGGGGGATCAGCTTGTCAATATCACTGCCCGCCCAAAGCGTGCTGGGCAGGCCGGTTATATTGGACGGCACCAAACCTATTTCGCGAAGACTGCCTTGGCCCAAGGGTTTTACTGTGACGTCAGGAACAAGCGCTGTGGCCGCAACGGGGGGCTCTTCGGCTGTTTCAATGGCACCGGGATCGACTGCTTGCGCGCGCGGCCATGTGCCCAGCCATTCAATGACCGAAAGCGGCGCGTTACTTTGTGCGCTCAGCGGTGACGAGGCTGTGGTGAGGACCGCAGCAGCAAAAAAAAAGTTTGAAATCTGCCGCATTGCGCCCATCTATTCGGACCCCATCTCAATAGGTGTTCGAATTTCTATTTGAGCGGGTGCGAACTCCGCTCCGAAAAAGGGCCCGACATAGGCATAGCCAACAAGTCCCAAAAATCCTATTATTATGAGGAAAATCAGAAACTTGATCAGCCTACCCATGAAACTATCCCGTCTTTTTTTGCCTGCTCTATGCAATCTATATATGGCCTTTTGAGCAAGATCACGTCATTCAGATAAAAATGAGTGAAATTGAGCAAACCACAGCCGATGACCGCACGTCAGGTCCTGAATTCCGATTGATCAAAACTGTCGTGATGGTCGGGATGATGGGGGCTGGCAAAACCGGTGTTGGCCGTGCAGTTGCGGCAAAGTTGCAGGCGCCATTCCTTGATAGTGACGCTGAGATCGAGGCGGCAGCAAATCTAAGCGTACCGGAGATTTTTGACCGCGACGGTGAGGTGTTTTTCCGCAAACGTGAAACTGAGGTGATTGCGCGATTGCTTGACGGACAAGGCGGTATCCTGTCAACGGGCGGCGGTGCGTTTTTGGCGCAGGCCAACCGCGATATGATCTCTCGGCGTGGGGTGTCGCTTTGGTTGAATGCGGATCTTGAGTTGTTATGGAGCCGGGTCAAACACAAAGATACGCGCCCTTTGCTGCGCACGCCAAACCCCAAAGCAACTTTGGGCGAAATTTACGAGGTGCGCGTGCCCCTTTATGCGCAGGCCGATCTGAGTGTGCGATGTGAGGCCGCGTTGAGCATTGATGAAATGGCGGACCGGGTGATTGAAACCTTGGCGGGCCGCAAAGATGTACTGGAAAGAATTGATGCTTGAGAAAGTGCATGTTGACTTGCCGGGCAGGGCCTATGATGTCCTGATCGGACCGGGCCTTGTTGCACAGTCCGGGGCGCATGTAGCGCCTTTTCTTACCCGCCCCAAAGCAACTGTCATCACTGACGAAACGGTCGCGGCCTTGCATCTTGATGGATTGCGCGACGGGCTTGCGGCCAAAGGGATCAGCACCGAGGCCTTGGCGTTACCTGCGGGCGAAGGTACCAAAAACTGGACGCAGCTGGAACGTTGCGTTGATTGGTTGTTGGATCAGCAGGTGGAGCGTAACGACATCGTCATCGCGCTTGGTGGTGGTGTCATCGGGGATCTGGTGGGCTTTGCCGCAGCGATTTTGCGACGTGGTGTGCGGTTCATTCAGATCCCAACGTCTTTGTTGGCTCAGGTTGACAGTTCGGTTGGGGGCAAGACCGGAATCAATGCCCGGCAAGGCAAAAATTTGATCGGTGCCTTTCATCAGCCGACATTGGTGCTTGCGGATACTGATGTTCTTGGCACGCTTGCGCCTCGTGATTTTCTGGGGGGCTATGGCGAAGTTGTAAAATACGGGTTGTTGGGGGATGAGGCGTTCTTTGAATGGCTCGAAAAGAACGGCCCGTCTCTGGCCGCAGGGGATCAGGCTGCGCGTATTGCGGCCGTGCGCCGATCGGTTGAAATGAAAGCCGAGATTGTGATGCGTGACGAAACCGAACAGGGCGACCGGGCGCTGCTTAATCTGGGTCATACGTTTGGCCACGCGCTTGAAACGGCAACCGGATATGGCGCGCGTCTGCTACATGGTGAAGGCGTGGCGATTGGCTGTGCGATGGCATTTGAATTGTCTGCACGGCTGGGGCTATGCGCCCAAGAAGACCCAAGCCGTGTGCGGGCGCATTTACGGGCCATGGGAATGAAAACGGATTTGGCGGATATCGATGGTGATTTGCCGTCAGCCGAAGCGTTGCTTGACCTGATGGGGCAAGACAAAAAGGTCATTGATGGGCAATTGCGCTTTGTTCTGGTGCGTGGGATTGGTCAGGCTTTTGTTACCGCTGATGTCGCGTCTGACGTTGTACTGGATATGTTGAAAGACGCTTTGCAGGATCATTGACCGCGTCGCGAGGTGCAAAAGAGCAATGCAAACGAGGTCTTGAGGGTCAGCTTTTACCACAATCATCTGTGGGTGGTTGGTGCTGTTAACTGCTTGATCAACAGGTCCCCCTGGGTCTGAGCCGTCAAAATACGTGACTGTTGTTTCACGTTTGGGGTCCTGACCCTCATCAACCGCTGCGCTTGAACCACTTATCAGAAAGGTGAAAAGCTGCCATATTTCTGTACAGATGATGCTGTAGTGTTATTGATAACGCGGCGTTTACGGGGCTTCGTTAAGATCAGTTCAATACCCTAAAGCGCGAGGCACAATGATGAAAAATCGAAGACTTATTGGGGCCTTTGTGGCCGGTGTCTGCCTGATGTCGACATGGAGCCTTGCCGTTGCGCAAGACAAGATACGGTTGCTTGGCATCGATCTATCCCACCACAATGATGTCTCTGACTGGGGCCAAATTTCATCCGCTGACGTGTCATTTGTGATCCTAAAGGCCACGGACGGGATGGATTACCTTGATCCAACCTTTGATCATCGTTTTGGAACCCTAGAGACAGCGGGGTTGATTAGGGGCGCGTATCATTTTTATGAAACCAATGATGATCCCCTGGTCCAGGCAAATTGGTTTATCAAGAACGTCAGCCTTCGGGCGGGTGATCTCCCGCCGATTGTTGACATCGAACGGGTGAAAGCGCCGGTTGCAGGTGACCTCAAAAAGAACTTTCGTATTTTCCTTGATACGCTCGAAGAACATTACGGCAGCAAGCCGATCATTTATACCGGCCCGGTGTTCTGGGAACATGCGATGAAGGAACATCTGCCCGCGTATCCGCTTTGGATTGCGCAATATGGAACTGACGCGCCTACCATCCCTGATGGCTGGCAAAACTGGACATTTTGGCAGTATTCCGACGCACATACTGTTCCGGGCATCGACGGCAACACGGATGCCAATCATTTCAATGGCGATATTGAAGATCTTCGATCCATGCTTTTGCCTCAAAGCTAGGGTCAGTTCCAAAGGGGCGGAAGGGTGCAAGGCGAAAACAGATCGATCAGGCAATATCCTGAATTTGCAAAGCTTTAGGTTACCGACGTAGCCGATGTGCATCCTGATCATGCCTGAACCTATGCAGGTTCAAAGACAGGCTACCAAAAGGCAAACCTATTCAGTTTGGGTAAGTCGATCCAAACTTTGTCGTTTTGCGTACTAGCGGGACATTTTGAGCGGATGAGACCATCTCGATGGTCCGAGAGAGCCGCGCTGTCTGTCGCAATGCGGCTCGCTCATTTTGTTAGGTCCGAAACGACTAGCTTGCGACAACCCGTGTCATCACGCCTGAGCTGTTGCCCAGCAACTGATCTAGGCCACCAACTGTTTCAAACCCATCACAGCAATTGTCTTTTTTGCCTTCACCTTTGAACCCGCCGCCGAAGCCAAATTCGCCCTTTGGGAATCCGATTGATTGCTCGAGCACGTTTGATGGTTTCATGTTAATTCTCCTCAATAATATGTTTTTATCAGTTTGCTGATATCGCATAATTTTCAACAATCAAAACTATTTGTGTAGAATTTTGAAGAGTGGGACCTGCTTAAAACAGTATCGTGCGATATCTGCACCGCATGCTGTTTAGGGTGGTCCTGAGAAGGCCTGCTATACTGCGGTCTAGAGCCAGAGCGCTCGCTTGATGACACCAACTTTTAGTGTGGGTCCAATTTTCCGAGAGAGCCGCGCTGTCTGTCGCAATGCGGCTCGCTCATTTTGTTAGGTCCGAAACGACTAGCTTGCGACAACCCGTGTCATCACGCCTGAGCTGTTGCCCAGCAACTGATCTAGGCCATCAACTGTTTCAAACAAGTCACAGCAATTGTCTTCTTTGCCTTCACCTTTGTACCCGCCGCCGAAGCCAAATTCGCCCTTTGGGGACTTTATTCTTTGCTCGAGCACATTTGATGGTGTCATGTTGATTCTCCTCAATGAAAAATATTTACCCGCTTGCTGATATCGCATAATTTTCAACAATCAAAACTATTTGTGTAAAATTTTGAAGTGTGGGACCTGTTCAAAATAGTATCCTGCGACATTTGCACTGCTTGTCATCAAGGACGATAGAGAGGAAGCGTCGAAGAGATTTCAACCTCCCCCCATGTGGCATGGGGGCACGGCATTAGCCTGATGAAACCTTCTTTGAATGTGGGTCCGACGGGGTATGAAGCCTTAGATGACGAATAAATGCGCGTGCAACCCTTGGGAGCGGGCGTTGATCAGAGGTTACGAAATAGCTGCGGTATTCGATAGGCGATACGAACCGGCGGAAAACCAGATCTTCGGAACGGTAATGAAAAACCGGGAAAGGGTTGACCACCGCAAGTCCCAAACCTTCTTTTGCCAAATCCACTGCTGCAAAGGAGGTCGAAACCTCCGCGACGATCTTTGGTTTGCTGCGGGCGCGGTGAAATATCTTGTCAAGTTGCATGCGCCGGGCATGACGTTGGGCAATGGCCACGATCGGTTGTCCGTCCAAATCAATCGGATGAATTTCTTCTTGTGCGGCCAACGGGTGATCAGCCAACATGCCACATACCGCCGAGGACACCCGATAAGCTTGCATTTTCACACCAACACGCGCCAGTTCCACACCGGTCAATCCAAGGTCAAAACGGTCTTCCAAAATGGCGCGCACCACCTCATCCGAGGTGTTGACCTCAAGGCTCACAAAGAAATGCGGGTTGATTTCGAGGAAACTCGCGATTTGGCTGACCAGAAACCTGTGCGCATAAGTCGGCGGCGCAATAAGGCGCAGTGTTTCCTGAACCGGTTGTTTGGGGCCGTCGATCCGATCCAATGCCTCAAACAATGCGTCAAGCCGATGGTTCAGCCGGACAGCTTCTTCGGTTGGGCGCAGCCGTCCGGACTCACGTTCAAACAAAGTCAGCCCGGTGCGGGCTTCCAAATTGCTGATGGAGCGGCTGATCGCGGATTGCGACAAACTCAAATGTTCTGCCGCTGATGTGGTTGTTCCGCCCTCCATCAGTGCGCGCAATGCCTGATATTCAGGCAAGCTGTGCCATGTTTGGCGCGACATGAATGACCTTTGCTAAAACTGCATAGTTGTATGTCTATAACTCATGATATTTGGGCTAGTCTATGACAATTACTTCGTTACTCTTGGTTAACGTAACCTAGGGGGGTTGTTTTGAACGTTGCTATCGGCGCCACACCTGCGATTTTTGACGGGCATAATGATGTTCTGTTGCAGCTTTATCTTGCGGGGGGATTGTCCGAAACGGATAGCTTTTTAACCGGGCGTGATGGTGCCATTGATGGGATTAAAGCACGGGCAAGTGGGTTTGCCGGAGGGTTTTTTGCGGTCTATATCCCTTCGCCTTACGACAAAGACTTCAAAATGGAAGAGATGGCAAAACCGTCCTATGATTTGCCGCTACCTGAAATTATTGACTGGGAAGACGCCTTGCCCGTCGCGATGGCGATTTCAGCCATTTTGTTTGATCTGGAAAACAAAGGTGCTTTGAAAGTGTGCCGCAGTGTCGCTGATATTCGTGCGGCCCTTGCTGAGGAGAAGATCGCCGCGATTTTCCACATTGAAGGGGCTGAGGCGATCGACCAAGATCTGCACACCCTAGAAGTGTTGTATCAGGCAGGTTTGCGCTCAATCGGCCCGGTCTGGAGCCGCCCGACCATATTTGGGCACGGCGTTCCGTTCCGTTTTCCAAGCGATCCCGACACCGGCCCCGGCCTGACGGATCATGGATTGCGGCTGGTCAAACGGTGCGACGAATTAGGGGTGATGATCGATCTGTCACATCTGAATGCTGCGGGTTTTTGGGATGTTGCGCGCCATTCAAGCAAACCTTTGGTGGCCACACATTCAAACGCACATGCCATTTGTCCACATTCACGCAATTTGACTGATGATCAATTAGCTGCCATCAAAGACAGTGATGGCATGGTCGGGTTGAACTTTGCTGTGGCGTTTCTTCGTGAAGATGGGCGCATGATCGAAGATGTGCCGCTGGAACAAATGCTGCGCCATCTGGACTATCTGATAGAACACCTGGGCGAAGATCGCGTGGGGCTTGGCTCTGATTATGACGGGGCGGTTGTCCCACGTGATTTAACTACCATAGCGGATTTGCCCAATTTGAGACAGGCGATGGCAAGTCATGGCTATGACGATTGTCTGATGACCAAACTTTGCCACCAAAACTGGCTGCGTGTGCTTGAAAAAACCTGGGGAGCGTAACCCGGGGCCAGCACGCCCGGCTGAATATATTAATCAACAAGGAGAACGAAAATCATGAATGCTTTCAATCGATTATTATCCACAGCTGCGCTTGGACTAGCGGTTAGCCTTACGTCATTTTCAGCCATGGCAGAAACGCCTGCAAACATGTTGGTTATTGCCAACCGGATTGATGACATTACAACAATCGATCCGGCGCAGAGCTTTGAATTTGCGGGGTCGGACGTTATCCGAAACATCTATAACAAGCTGGTAAACTTTGACCCGCTAAACCTTGATGCAGGGTATCAGCCTGATCTGGCCGAAAGCTGGACGGTGTCTGAGGATGGCCGCACCATCACCTTTACCATTCGCGAAGGGGTCAAGTTTCATTCGGGCAATCCGGTCCGGGCTGAAGATGTTGAATTCTCCCTGCGCCGGGTAGTGACATTGAACAAAACGCCGTCGTTCATTTTGACGCAGTTTGGGTTCACACCTGACAATCTTGCTGAGACGATTGTTGCGGATGGCAATACGGTCAGCATCACAACGGACAAGCGGTATGCGACGTCTTTTGTGTTGAACTGCTTGACCGCCACCATCGGTGGTATTGTCGACAAAGAGGTCGTGATGGCCAATGAAGTTGACGGGGATCTGGGCAATACATGGCTGGCCACAAATTCTGCTGGGTCAGGTCCTTACGTACTGCAAGGCTGGAAGCCAAATGAAAGCGTCACATTGGTCAGCAACCCCGATTATTACGGCGGCGCACCTGCGATGGAACGTGTAATTGTTCGCCACGTACAAGAAAGCGCAACCCAGCGCCTGATGCTGGAGCGTGGTGACATTGATGTGGCACGCAACCTGAACCCTGAGGATATTGCGGGTGCCAGCGGTGCAGATGGCATTGCCATCGACAACGAGTTGCGCGGGCGTTTGATGTATATCTCCGTCAACCAAAAGCACCCTCAGCTGTCCAAGCCGGAAGTGCGCCAGGCGATCAAATATCTGGTTGATTATGAAGGCATGCAAAACAGCTTTCTGAACGGTCAATATACGATCCATCAAAACTTCTTGCCGCGCACATATCTGGGTGCTGTGGATGAAAACCCCTTTAGCCTGAATATCGAAAAGGCCAAGGAGTTGCTGGCATCCGCAGGTGTTGGCCCGTTTGAGATCGAGGTCGGGGTACGTGAAGCACAAGAGCGGATCGAAATCGCGCAATCTTTGCAGAACACCTTTGCAGAGGCAGGGATCACACTGAACATCACAGTGGGGACAGCCAAGGCGATCTTGGGGCGGTACCGGGCGCGTGAATTGGATATGTATATGGGTGCTTGGGGGCCGGATTACCCGGATCCACACACGAATGCAGGTACCTTTGCGTTTAACCCTGTGAATACGGATGATGCAGGCGCAACAGGTTTGCTGGCGTGGCGTAATGCCTGGGATACCGGCGGGTTGACGGCCAAGGTCGAAGCGGCTGTGGTTGAAGGGGACCGCGACGTGCGGGCGCAGATGTACACGGATATTCAAGCAGAGTTCCGCGACATCGCACCCTTTGCGGTATTGTTCCAAAAGATTGAACAGACAGGCCGTAATGAGGCTGTAAAGAACCTCAATCTGGGCGGTGCGATCACGTCTGTGTCTTACTGGCCTGTGACCAAGTAAATGGCGCTTGCTGACAACACCAATGGGGGGCGCCAAAAGGCGCCTCTCGAACTTTGGATCCGGGCCACGTTTCTGACAATTGGATCGATCCTGATCACGATGCTGGGGTTGATGTTTGTCACCTTTGTTATCGGCCGTGTCATGCCAATTGATCCGGTGTTGGCCATTGTGGGCGAACAAGCGACCAAGGCAACTTATGACGCTGCTTATGAGCAATTGGGGCTTGATCGGCCCATTATTGTCCAGTTTTTTCTATATGTATGGGATGTCGTCCATGGAGATTTCGGGAAGTCGCTGCTGACTGCGCGCCCCGTTGCCGAAGACATTAAACGCGTCTTTCCCGCCACCTTGGAACTTGCCACCCTAGGCGTGTTTGCCGGGATCGTATTGGGGGTCCCCTTGGGGGTGATCGCAGCCGTCAAACGTGGATCATGGATCGACCAAATCGCCCGTGTCATCGCATTGGTTGGCTATTCGATGCCAATTTTCTGGCTGGGTCTGATGGGGCTTTTGATTTTCTATGGCATTTTGGGATGGGTCGGCGGGCCGGGCCGTGTTGGGATCTTTTATGTGGACATTGTGCCAACCGTGACAGGCATGATCCTTGTCGACAGCATTCTGGATCGCAACTGGGATGTGTTCAAAGACGCGCTGAGCCATATCGTGCTCCCAGCGTCGTTACTGGGATATTATTCACTGGCCTACATTAGCCGCATGACACGGTCCTTTATGTTGGAACAATTGAGCGCGGAATATATCACCACCGCGCGGGTCAAAGGCATGTCAGAAAGCGCGGTTGTGTGGCGTCATGCGTTTAAGAACATTCGCGTTCAGCTGATCACCGTGATTGCCTTGAGCTATGCTACCTTGCTGGAAGGATCGGTGTTGACCGAGATCATCTTTAGCTGGCCAGGCATCGGCAGTTACATCACCACGGCACTTCTTTCTGCGGATATGAGCGCGGTGATGGGCGGCACGGTTGTGGTTGGGCTGATCTTTATTCTGCTGAATATCTTTTCTGACCTTCTCTACAAAATCTTTGATCCGAGAGCGAAATAAATGGCTGACGCAGACACATGGCGCAGTTGGTTGCTGACCGATACGCCGACCTCCCGGCGCCACGCCAAACTATCGGCCCTTTACAAGGGCTGGTTATCCTTTCGCGGTAACACCATGGCCATGGTTGGTCTGTGGATTCTGATCCTTCTGGCCTTTATTGCCTTTGCCGCGCCTTTGTTGGCCCCGCATGATCCTTTTGCACAACAGCTGGGTAACCGTTTGCAGCCTCTCATGTCAGAAGGGCATGTTTTGGGGACTGATAGTCTGGGCCGCGATATCCTGAGCCGTCTGATCTATGGGTCGCGGATCACGCTTTATATCGTTGGATTGGTCGCTTTGATTGCGCCGATTACAGGGTTGTTGGTGGGCACGGTTGCTGGCTATGTCGGGGGTTGGACCGATCAGGTTTTGATGCGGATCACGGATATTTTCCTCGCCTTTCCCCGGCTTGTTCTGGCGCTGGCTTTTGTAGCGGCGCTTGGGGCGGGTATTGAAAACGCCGTGCTTGCAATTTCATTGACGGCATGGCCGCCTTATGCGCGCATTGCACGGGCCGAAACCCTGACGATCCGTTCCTCAGATTATATCAGCGCGATCCAGCTTCAGGGGGCAGGCGCGATGCGCATCATCACCAAGCACATTTGGCCATTATGCATTTCTTCGTTGATTGTGCGGGTGACGTTGGACATGGCGGGTATCATCCTGGCTGCTGCGGGGCTTGGTTTTCTGGGCCTTGGTGCGCAACCACCAAGCCCGGAATGGGGGGCGATGATTTCTGAGGGGCGCCGGTTTATTCTGGATCATTGGTGGGTTGCGACTGTGCCGGGTATGGCGATCTTTACGGTGTCGTTGGCCTTTAACCTACTGGGTGACGGGCTGCGGGATGTGTTGGACCCAAAGGATAGTGAGAAATGACACTGCTGGATGTTGAAAACCTCTGGGTCAAATTCCCGTCCCGACAAGGCGTGTTTGACGCGGTGCGGGGGGTCTCGTTTTCGCTGGGACGTGAGCGTTTGGCAATTGTCGGCGAAAGCGGGTCCGGAAAATCCATGACAGGACGCGCTATTTTGCGGCTGATCCGGCCACCTGGTATCGTGCAGGCTGACCAAATCTCACTTGAGGGGGTGGATTTGATGGGCAAGTCAGAGCGCGAGATGCGTGATGTGCGTGGCCAACGGATTTCGATGGTGATGCAGGACCCGAAATTCTCATTGAACCCGGTGATGACGATAGGTCAGCAAATCATCGAGGCCTACCGCCTGCACTCCAAAGCAAGCAAAGCCGAAGCCTACGCGAAATCCCTTGAGATGCTGGAGGCTGTCTCAATTCGGGACCCTGAAAGGGTAATGCGGGCCTATCCGCATGAAATGTCAGGCGGTATGGGCCAACGGATCATGATCGCTATGATGTTGATCCCAAACCCGGAAATCCTGATCGCAGATGAACCGACCTCTGCGTTGGATGTATCGGTGCAACGGCAAGTTTTGTCGATCATTGACACGTTGGTGAGCGAGCGGGGCATGGGGTTGATCTTTATCAGCCATGATCTGAATCTTGTGGCCGATTTCTGTGATCGTGTGCTGATCATGTACGCGGGGCGTATCGTTGAAGTCTGCGATGCCAAAAACCTGCATGCCGCACAACATCCCTATACGCGCGGTTTGCTCAATTCCTTGCCTCGGCTGAATGCACCGCGCAAGCGGCTTGATGTATTGAGCCGGGATCCTGCGTGGTCTGAGGCACCAAGTGTGAGTGGGCGCATATGAGCATGCTTGAGATTAAAGCGCTGAACGTTTGGTTCGGCGGGGGGCGCGACCGGGTAGATGCGGTGCGCAATGCCACATTTACAGTAGAGCAGGGGGCCAGCTTTGGTCTGGTGGGGGAAAGCGGGTCAGGCAAATCGACAATCTTGCGCGCTGTAATGGGGCTTGCCAAAGAGTGGTCTGGGGGCATTTCCGTCGCTGGCGCTGAGGTGCGCGCCAAACGCAACAAGGCGTTCTATAAGACTGTCCAGATGGTGTTTCAGGACCCCTACGCCTCGTTACATCCTCGCCATTCTGTGGATCAAGTATTGGGGGAAACCCTGCATTTGCACGGTTTTCGCGACATTGATACGCGCGTCGTTAAATTGCTTGATGACGTCGGGCTTGGTGGCAAGTTTCGCTTTCGATATCCGCATCAACTGTCTGGTGGCCAACGTCAGCGCGTCGCAATTGCCCGTGCGCTTGCGCCTGAACCAGATATCTTACTGCTGGACGAACCAACCTCCGCGTTGGATGTGTCTGTTCAAGCCGAAATCCTGAATCTGTTGACCGATCTGCGCGCTGAGCATGGGCTGACCTATGTGATGGTTTCGCATGATTTGTCTGTGGTGGGACATATGTGCGAAGAATTGGCGGTGATGAAAGACGGCGAGATCGTCGAAATTATGGACGTTGATACCTTGCGCTATGCACAGGCCAGCCATCCGTATTCACAACAATTGCTGGCCGCTTCAGTCTGACAGGCGTGTTGCTGTCAGAGAGCGGTTTCCATGAGTTCAATCCGGTTGCCAAAAGGGTCATAGACAAAGGCCCGCGTGAACCCTGCCAAAGGGGCGTCATCTTTGATGGTATACCCTTCTTGTTTCAACCTTTCGCGCATCACCCCAAGATCGTTGACGATGAATGCCGGATGCGCCTTTTTGGCCGGGTGAAATTCGGGATCAATGCCAAGATGTACACGCACTGACCCTTGCTCAAACCAACAGCCGCCCCGTTTGGCCAAATTTGCCGGTTTTCCAACCTCATCCAAGCCAAGCGCCTGCGCATAAAACTGTCGGGCATCGGTCTCTTTGCCTGCGGGCATGGCAAGCTGAACATGATGAATCTGCATGATTGTCACGGTTCTATCCTCTGATTGCGCATCGGTTTTAGCATTGATCATCAGTTGCACCGAGATTGCCAGCATACTGCGCCCGGTCGCGCGCGCCAACTACCTATGATTGACTTAACTTTGTTACAGCCATCATTACACTTGTTTGTGACTAATGCGGGGCCGTATTAGCCGGTTACAAACCGTTTTGCAGAAATATTAAGGCGCCCCCAATTGTCCTGTGCAACCCAACGTTCGCTTTGAGCGTCGTAAACGCGCCAATTGGTTTTGTTCATTTCCATCGCAACAGGATGGATCACCTGTTCAGCCTTGGAGCCAAAACATAACCTGACGATCGTTCCGGCCTGAATAGCCAGCGCCAGTGCGCGAATGCGTGGGTCATCGATCGGGTCGTTTTGGACAACAGTAAAACGCGACATCATTTCAACAACATGCGCACGTGTGGTGTCAGGAAAGCTTTCGATCAGTTTGGCTTTGGCCAGGGCGGCCGCGTGATCAAGCCCAATGGCGCGTGTCATTGGGTTTGCCGCCCCAAGTATGAGCCCCAGCGCACGGGCCTCATCTGTGGTCAAGCCGGTTAACCGTGCGCGGTAGTTGAAGCCGAGTTCGATGCCACCGCGGTTGCCTTGATGGACAATGATCGGAAGTCCGGCTTCCGTCATGGCATCAACATCTCTCAATATTGTTCGCGGCGTGACCTCAAGTTCTTCGCCCAATTGTACCGATGTTTGGCGTCCTCGGTTCTGGAGTATCAACAGAATTTGCAACAATCGCGCCGCGCGCATGGCGTAATCCAAACATGACAAAAGATGTCATATAAGAGCTGTTAGAGCTGCACAGGTCAAGACAAGGATGAAACATGAAGACCTATGAAACAGATGTCGAAATCAATGCCCCCATCGAGGTGGTCTGGCGGAGTTTGACACAAGAGATGCCCAAATCGCCGCAGGCCTTTGGCATATTGCAGCTAGAAGGCCAAATCCAAACCGGAGCAAAAATTAAACTGCGCTCAGAAGTTGCACCGGAACGTGCCTTCGTTCTGAAAGTCGATGTGTTTCAGGCGCCAAATGAGATGGTCTGGCGTGGTGGGATGCCGTTTGGCTTGTTTACGGGGCGGCGGCGGTTTTCTTTGACCGCAGACGGCAGGATGTGCCGGTTTCAGATGAAAGAGGTGTTTAGTGGTATGATGTCAGGTATGATCACCAAATCCATGCCAGATCTTACCCCCAGCTTCGAAAAATTTACAGCTACACTCAAATTTATGGCGGAAAAACAATGACCGATGTAACATATGGTTCAGGGACACCAGACGACCCGTGGGTTTTGAAAACGCCTCCGTTGTCATCTGATTTTCTGGTCTGGAAGGACGAAACGCTCACACCGCCGGCATTGATTGTTCAGGTTGGCAAGACCCGTCTTTCCTATCAATTGCGCGCCATAAAAGATGCCCACGACATGCTCAAACGCCACGATGACTGGATGGCGTTGGGAAATGCCGACGAAGGAAAACCCACCAAAGAAGGCACGCTTGAACATTGGGCCCGATCTGAGACCAATCCGGTCAAGGGTTACTATGGGTTGCGTAAGGGCTATCGGGGGCGCTTTGCAAATTACGTCGGACCTGTGATGGAACTCTTGGGCCTTGTCGAATTGGAACACAATGCGCGCAATAACCGGGTGCGGGCAAAATAGTTTGCTTCAAACGCCCGCCCGTTTCCATGAAGGGGAGCGGGCGATCTACGGGATCAGCGCTGCCAGGTGGAAAACGATTGAAACCGGCGTGGGAAACGATGGTTGGCCCTTGCTCACATTGTTGGGCAAACACGTCAGAAATTCGGATCAGAGCTTGGGCGGATTGCCGCTAAAGTACTCGATATCGATCTCACCGCGGACAAGAACAAAAAGCCGCGCGACGCCTTTGCCTGTTCCCCACAGAAGCCCGGTGTCCTATTCAAGCACTGCTGCAACGTCATTGACGGGAAATCCGGGTGAGGCGGTCCAGATTTGGCCCTTCTGACACACCCCAAAGGGCTTGGGAAACACCCCGCCATCGTCATCACCAACCCGCTCAAGCACTGTTGCGAGGTCTTCCAGTTTCGGGAGCCGCCATCCGATGCCCTGCGCCAATCGGTCCACTTCCAGCCAGGAAACCTCAGTTGCGTTCCCACTACATCCGGCGCCTGTTAAGCTTTGACCATGCAAGCACATCTGCCATTCGAGCCCGGTGCTTGGGTCTATGATGATGCCATCGCTGATAAAAAGTCGGTTACTTGCTTGTCCCGCAACACAGGCCGCCCAAACGCTTGAGGTCATTGCCAAGGTAAACAAAAGAAAAGTCAGAAGTTTGTCCATGTCTTCGATGTTAGTCGCAGAATTTGGCAAGGACTACGCGACCAAGGTCACAATCCGGTATCGGATTTCATCAAAGGTTGTGTGACGGGATGGAGGAAAGGTGCAATTCGCCTGTGATCTATCTCAAGATTTTGGGGCATGTGGAATAATGGCGATCTCACCATCTGCTGAACCGCGCGAAAACCAACGTTTCAAAAAGACTCTGTGTCGTGCCGAAAGGGAGACCCTCTCGCCTCAAACTAACTTAACATTCAAGGTTTTAGGACGGCTACGCAAATCTTTGGAGACTGGCGGACAGAGCGGGACTCTGTTCGAACGAATTATTCGACATTTTGGAAGATTGGGAGACGCAGCTCAAGGGCTTTAGCTTCGAGGAGTTGGACTTATGAACAAGTTTCAACTCGAAGACACCAATAGCTACATTGCCGAAACGTTCAACGAACGGGTGCTGGAGCGACCACCTCAAAAAAAGAAGAAACGCGTTGCTCCTGTCTCAGTGCGTTTGAGCGCAGAAGAACGCGCGATGCTTGAGGAACAAGCTGGCGGTTTGTCCCTCAGCGCCCATATTCGGGAACGGTTGTTTGGTGAAGAGGTAAAGCCACGGAAGAGCCGTCGGCGTACCCCTGTCAAAGATCATAAGTCCCTGGCGAAGGTCTTGCGCTTACTTGGAGAAACCAATCTCGCTCGTGATCTCGAAAGTCTTCAGTGGTCAGTTGAAGAAGGGCAAGTTTGCCTTTCTGCCAAGAGTGAAGAGCTGCTTCGTTTGGCCTGTGTTGCTGTCATTGAGATGCGTAAGGATGTGCTGCGCGCTCTGGGCTTGCGACCATGATTCTCGTTGGTAATCAGCGGGGTGGTGGCAAAGACCTCGCTACTCATCTGATGAAAGAAGAGAATGAGCGCGTCACCGTGCATGAGGTGCGCGGATTTGTGGCCAGTGACCTGCATGGCGCATTTCAGGAAAGTTATGCAATCAGTCGTGCGACGCAGTGCAAGCAGCATCTCTATTCCTTAACCTCAACGCCTTCATGGGTGATAGCCGCAAGCGGGAATTTGTCTTTCCACGGCAGGACTGCATGGCGCGCATACGCAGGGAAACGGGGCTTAGCTACCCCGACATAGGCAGGCTGTTTGGGCGCGACCACACGACGGTCATTCACAGCATCAAGAGGTCAGAAGAAAGGAATATGGCATGACTGAACAAGAATGGGGCCCTTGGATAGAGCTCTGTGGGACGTTTGTGCCTGAGGGGATAGCGGGGAAATACCTGCATGTGGTGCTGGACATGACAGGTTATCTCCCTGATGGGGTCATGGTAGACGAGACGTTTGGTCTTGCTATTGGTAATCCTGAGAACTGGCTTTTCGAAGAAGCAGAATACTGCACAATAACCCGCTATCGCATCCGCAAACCCCGCGCCCTCACTGAACTAATCGAAATGGTTGAGACCCTTCCAGAGAGGCAGGACGCATGAGCGATCAAGAGCGGGATCTACGCAAGCAAATAGCCGATGAAATAGCGCGCAAGTTTGGGCGACTGGCCCCGTACGCGTCGGTAGAGGCATTCGTAAGAAAAGGCGCAGTCGAGCAATGAATATAACACATAGACGGTCTGTTTTCCTCGTGGGAATCCCCTCAACGCTCACCCTTTCTGGGCGGCATAGAGGAATAGGCTCAATCTCCTATCCTGTTACGTGTGGGGGTTAGACATGTTTTGAATTGGGTATGAGGTTCATCCCACCATTGGAAATCAAGCGCAGCGTGTCATCAATATTTTCGGGCGAAACAAAGTCTGCCAAGACCGCGCGCATCTGATCTATCTTCGCTTTGAATTCCACGAGAGCTGCAATGTTTTCTTCTGTGCTTTCGATGCAGGCAAGGGTTTTGCCGCTGCGGTTTTTGAAATATTCTGGCCAAGGCTCAATCCTCCACGTCTTGTTCCCGTGCAGATTTATGCAACGCATCAGATCAGAGCCGTCGAATGCCTTGCCCCGCTCGACTTCCTTCCATTGTAGCTCGATGCCTGTTCCGCCTGACACATCGTACAGGCGTGATTTTTCGATACTAACCTTTAGCCATCGTGTCCATTTGATGGCAAAGCGCCTGTCCAGCTTTGACCGCATTGCAGTGATACATGCATTGATGTCCGTGCCTTCAACGCGCTCGCCTTTGCACAAAAGGCTGAACGATGCGCCGGTCACCGGCTTTGGAGCGCTATCGCTGTGTCCGAAATCCTTTGACATGAAAACGTCTATGGACAAGCGCACAGATTCAAACCCGTCCACCTCCACCACCTCATAGGACAGTGTGTCGATCTTTTTCCCCTTGCCGGGTGATTTTGACAAATCGCCGCGCGCCATTTCAATCTCCTATCCTGCTATGTGCGGGGGTAAGTCTACGAGCCGTCTCAGTCATGTGAGGGCGGACCTGCGAGCGCTGTAATCCTACTATACTGGAGGCCTCAATAAGCGAGGCGTCACCGGTCATTTCGGATAGCCTTTGAAGTTGATTGGCGATGCGAAAAAGCTGGTGATCCAAATCGTCTGCGAACTCTGGGGTGGTCATTAGGATGTCCTTTGATGAAGTTTTCTACTGCGGGGCAACTGATTGAGCCCCTGCAACGCGGCCTGAACGTGAACGAATGCAGAGCCCGGACCACAGGGAACGGAACATGCACAGAACGTGAAAGGGTAGACAATTCAGAAAAGCGGGTAGGGCTACCCGGCACGAATTGGCGTAAGTGTTTGAAAATAAATGGAGGCGAGTACCGGAATCGAACCGGTGTACACGGATTTGCAATCCGCTGCGCTTTGAGTGCTTTCAATGGGGCAATGGCGATTAATCTAATCATCGCAACACGGCCCGGACGGTTTTAATCTTTCTCGAAACGTTTTTGATACGTTCCGCGAAAGTTTTACCGCTATGCGTTTGAAAATGTGGGATATAGTTCGGCTTTCGAGACCGCCCCGTTCGACCACTCCGGCACCTCTCCGCGTCGCTTTCCATTAGGGATTGGAGCCTTTAGCCACAAGCCCTGAAATGCGGCTATGGAAAAGTTTTACGCGTTCATCTGCCGCTCTGTTTCATTTATGCTGGAGCTTAATGAGGTTGGTTTTGTGCTTTCGGGCCGTTTGGGTTTGATACCGCTTTTGTGACAACAATCATTGTCCAAAGACCTTGCCCCATACGGAGAATGATCATGGGTTTGAAGCGGTTGAGCACCTTTCGCCGACACGAGGAATACGTATCAAAGAAGACCAGTAGAACGCTGCATGTAATCGCCTGTTTTTCGCAACGTAGGGCCCGTCGTGATCAAAAAGGTTCGATTTCTTCAGCCGACAAGGCGTAAGCCACATCTGCCAATTGTGTGAAGGTCGACGATGTAGCAAATAGGCCGGTCACGTTTACCGATTCAAACAAGCCAGAACTTTCGTAAGGTTCCTGCGTTGTCACAAAAACCAGCTGGTTAGCGGGGGGAGGCGGAACATGTACGCATGCGCCAACAAAGGGCACGAGTATGAACGCGGTGACACCCGTACCAGAATAGTCAATCGGGACAATAAAGCCGGGTAGACGGACGATCTTGCCGTCCCAATCCGTGCGCACACCTTGTGAAACGGGTTGCTGGCTGGACAGGTTGGGGCCGTCATGATCGATCAGGCTCTGGATTGCGGGGGGAATGATTGGTTGACCCGGCGGGACCAAATCCGCCCAAGCCAGATCAATGTAATCTTTTGCAAAGGCAGCGGTGGGCGCAAAAGTGACTGCGCCAAGCGTGGCCAGAACATTCCGCCGACCCACTAGGGGCTTTACCATTCGTAGGTCTCAATCAGCTCTGCTTCCATCGCATAGCCGATATCAGCCAGTGTGGTGGATTGCAGTTCGTGCCGCATCCTGCCGGTCACCCATACGGGATCCCAAAGCTTGTCGCTTGGCCAAGGTTTTTTACTGTCCACAAAGACAAGTTGGTTTGCCGGAGGCGGCGGCGTGTGGATACAGGCCCCGACATAAGGCACCATCACGAAACTTGAGACACCTTCAGTGGTTATGTCGATCGGCAACACATACCCCGGCATTTTGATATAGGCCCCATGCAGTTCCATATTCAGCTTGGTCGCGTTCTCGTCAAATTCGGGAAGCCATGTATCTTGCAGCGCATCAATTTTGCCCTCACCGATGATTTCGGCATAGGGTACACCGGGCGGGATCAGGTCTTCCCATGTGATCAGTCGCGGGGTGTTGGCCAAGCTGGCGCGCGGTGCGGCAACAAACGCAGCAGTGGCGGCCATCAATGTGCGGCGGGAAAGTTCCATCGTATCAAACCCTTTTGCTAAATTTTGACCATCATACCATCTGCAAGCGACATGCGGTAGGCCCGGAAGGCCGGCACCATGCTCACAATTGCGCCAGCAGCCACAACGCCTAACAAGACCCAGAGTTCGCGCAAGGCCGGAGGTTCAATCGGTAACCAAAGGCCAAAGGCGGCGTCCAACATCGGTTGGGCGACCAAAAGCCCTAGGTAAAGCAGACCAAGTCCAAGGATTGCGCCAATTGCCGCCATCAACGCCGCTTCGATAACCAATAAGCTAAGGATGACATGAGGCCGCGCGCCCATTGCGCGGAATATAGCCATTTCGCGTCGGCGTTCGTTCAAGCTGGAAAAAATCGTTGCCATCATCCCGATAAGTGCGGTGACAACCACCATTCCTGAGACGGCAATCAACGCCGTTTCAGCAATACCGACAATCTGCCACAATTCTTGGAGGGCGACGCCGGGCAGGATGGCCAGCAAGGGCTCTTGGGGGTATTCATTTATACTGCGTTGCAAAGCGAAAACTTGCAGACGGCTTTTGACGCCAACAAGGGCCGCAGTTACCGCCTGCGGCTGCAATGTCATTTGTCGGATCACATCTGCTGCGGTGGATTGCCCCGGTATTTTGGCGCCGCTCTGCCAATCCACATGGATGGCTTCAATCGCTTCCAAGCTGACGATAACGGTCCGATCCACCGGTGTGCCGGTTTTCTCCAAGATACCGGAAATGCGAAAGGGTTGGTTGTCATGTTCAACAAAAGACGCAAGACCATGCGCAACAATGATGGGATCATTGATGCTGTACCCCAGTGTCGCCGCGACATCTGCACCAATCACAGCATCGAAAATATCATCCATGATCGCGCCATCCCTGAGCGCAAGCGATTGACCCGCGCGGTATTTGTAGCGATCAAAGAACGCTTTGGACGTGCCCATGACCCGAAATTGACGGTGGCTGTCTCCCAGGGAAATCGGCACGATCCAATCAACCTCCGGGCGGGCGGCTATATCTTGATAGCTTGCCCAAGTGAGGTTGTTGGTTGCGTTGCCAATGCGGAACACCGAATAGAGCAACAACTGAACAGAACCCGAGCGCGCGCCCACAATCAGATCCGTGCCAGAGATCGTATCAGCAAAACTGGCCTTGGCCCCAGTGCGGACTTTCTCAACCCCAAGAAACAAGGCGACGGACAAGGCAATAGCGAGGATTGTCATGCCAACTGTTAATGCGCGGGCCAACAAAGAGCCAAAGGCGAGCTTGAGGATCATGTCAGGGCCTGTGATGGACGGGTGAGTTCGGACATTTGAACAACACGATCAAAATGTGTCGCCAGACGGGCGTCATGGCTGACCATCAAAAGCGTCCCATGGGACTCGCGCACTTGGGTGAACAAGAGTTCCAGGAAGGTGGCCTGCGTTGCCGCATCCAATGCAGATGTCGGTTCATCAGCGATGATCAGCGGCGGTGCCCCGATCAGCGCACGAGCGGCAGCGACACGTTGCTGCTGCCCCACACTTAGCGTTCCCGCCTGGGCCGAAACGGCCTCTTGGGGCAAGCCGAGCTTTTGGCAAATCACTTTGGCAGTATCCTGGGGGGCGGGCACACGGGCCCGTCTCAGCGGGGCAAACCGCAATGGAAGTAAAATATTGTCTAATGCACTGGCATAGGGCAATAAGTTAAACTGTTGAAAGATCAGCCCAATTTGTTCAGCGCGAAATCTATCTCGCCTGCCTGCTTTCAATGTTGCGATATCTGTGCCAGCGATCGTGATTGACCCTGTCTCGGTGGCAATCGTGCCGCAAATCAACGACAACAAGGTTGATTTCCCGGACCCGCTTTCGCCCAAAAGCAAAACACTTTCCGCGTGATTGAGCGAAAAATCCGGGATGTCCAAAGCAAAGGAGGTCCGACCCGGCCAGCGGTATCGGACATCTTTTAAGGACAATATGGAGGTCTCTGATCCCACTTCGTAAGGTGATCAGAATATTTCGCGCAGATCTAGGATTGGTGCGTCCTTTTCCACCTCAAAGGCCGTTGCACCCCGATCAGAGATCACCTGAACCTCCAGTTCCAATGCATTTGGGAAGGTGTCAAAATATGTAAATGTTATGAGGGTTGCTTGTGCGGGATCGGCACATTTCAGCAGATATTCAGCATGAAACTCTGAATGGTCAGCGTTTTCCGCATGTTCATCGTGGTCGTGCTCTTCATCGTGTGCGGTATGATCCTCGTCTTTGTGATCGTCCTCAGCATGTTCATCGTGGTCGTGCTCTTCATCGTGTGCGGCATTATCCTCATCTTTGTGATCGTCCTCAGCATGTTCATCATGGTCATGATCTTCTTCATGTTCCGCGTGGTCATCCTGCGCTTCTTCGCTTTCCAATGATGCACTGGCCTGCACAACACTGCATCCAGCGGCCGCAGGCAATGCGAACAGATCAAGAGGTTTTGCCAGATTGGCCACAGCCGCATCGACTTTGGCGCGATCCTCAGCACTCTGCGCCGCGTATTCAAAGCCTACAATGTCCGCACCAGGCGCATGTAACGCCATTGCAATCTGATCGCCGTCAAAAGCAATGTCCAATTGACCTACACCATGTTCATGCGCGTCCAATTGGCGGTTTTCTTCTGCACCAAGGGTGCCGGCTGATAGGATAAGCATAGCGGCGGAAGCAGTTCTGATCATGTTGTTTGGTCCTTAAATGAAGGGAAGCGTTTCACGTCGCGCAGGTCTGACAGCGACCGTGGATTTCAACGATGTGGCGGGTGGCTTTGAAGGCTGATTGCGCTGAAAGCGCTTTGAGCCTTGGCAGGATCGGCGTTCCATCATGTTCTTCAACCACGCCGCATTCCTCACAAACAGCAAGCACCGGGACAGAGGCTTTGTGATCGCACCGGCAGGGCACAAAAGCCTTTATCGATTCAAGCTTATGCGCGCGGCCCTGTTCCGTAAGTGCCGTTAGCGTGCGGTAAATCGTGGGGGCCGCAAGGCTTGGCTCAATCCGTTTCATCTGATCCAGAATGGCATAGGCGGTCATTGGCTTTTCGTTACTTTTCAAAACACCAAGAACGTCTGATTGCCGCGTAGCTGCTTGCTTGCGCATATTCGCTGCCCCCCAAATTGAGTCGTTTGTTACTTTATAAAATAATTTTGCTCGTTGTCACAAGAGAAGGCCTTCCGACGGGCACCTGACGTTTTTGTGTTTCTATCCGGTTTTTGTATGCAGACCGTGCTGAAGTAGTCTGGAGACCAGCAAATGCCACTCTGCGGAGATACTGTTGGAAAAGTCCGTTGATCTGATGATCCAGTCCTTGTCCGCTTGAATTGAGAGTGGAGGGCATGGCGATGAGGGGGCCGAGGCAGATGAGGTCAACGAGGAGGCGGTTTCAGCTGAATATAACGGAAAGGGGTACGCCGCGACCGCCCAGTCCTCTTGGGCTCAAACGGGACATCCGTCCCTTATTGTCCACATCGCCAAATTGTCCTGTGAAAGCAACTGGCAGGGACCCCCATTCTAGGGCTTGCACCGGTTCGTGGGGCAAGAGGCGCCCCCTTTTAACCGCTTATTCTTTTCACAAACTGAGACTTGAGGCCCATTTGCCCGATCCCGGGTATTTTGCAATCGATATCATGATCCCCATCCACAAGCCGGATATTGCGAATCTTGGTTCCGACTTTGACCACAGAGGACGAGCCTTTTACCTTCAAGTCTTTGATCACCGTCACAGCGTCACCGTCTTGCAGCATGTTACCAACACTATCGCGGGTTCGGGGGGCAGCATCCGGCGAAGCAACATGCTCCCAAACATGGCCGCATTCAGGGCAATTTAACAAAGCATCCATCTGATAGGTGAAACCTGAGGTGCATTCGGGGCAGGGCGGCAATGTCTCATTCATGCCCCCCCTATAACGCCGACTTTAACGCCATGCCACTGCCCGTCAGAAAAGAATGCGACATTCCCGAAAACCGGGACAATCCAAGGCAATTTCATGCCTTCGGGGCACAGAATTTTTTCACACTTTTATTACCTGCGAACGAATCCGAAGTTGGGATTGCATTCTGCCGTCGCACACAGTTACTTCAACTCATGGGCCTGGTCCCTGTGTTCCTAACTCATTCAGAAAGGAAAAAGCCCATGAGCAAAAGCCTTAAACGTGTCCGCGCGGCCCTTGAGACGGCGGGGCTCGCTGTTGATATTCGGGAAACCGCGCTGGCCCGTACTGCGGCAGATGCGGCTGATGCAATTGGGTGTCACGTCGATCAGATCGCCAAATCGATTGTGTTTAAGGGGGAAAGTTCGGGGCTTGCCTTGGTCTTTGTTACGAAAGGCGGCAGTTCAGTTGATCTGGATGCCGCAACTGAATGTGCGGGTGAAAAATTGGGCAAAGCGGATCCCGCACTCATCCGCGCGCAAACCGGTTTCGCCATCGGCGGCGTATCTCCAATTGGGCATGTGAACCCCACACGAAAATGGTTTGATGCTGGGCTGATGGCCTTTGACGTGGTTTGGGCGGCGGCAGGAACGCCGCACCATGTGTTCGGTTTACCGCCCAAAACCATGCTTGATATCTCAGAGGCAGAGCTGGCCGAATTTACATCCAAGCCATAGTCACCCCTTACGTTGCTCCAGCGGCTTTTGCCGCGATAAAGGCGTCCCGGATCGTTGGCAACGTCACCCCTTCGCGTAATTTTTGCGACCAAAAGGCAAAGCCATCAGTATCAAAGGCCCGCCCGAACACCTCGACATACAGCGATGCGATCTCATTTATGGGTCCTGCTGTGGCACGCCCTTTGCGCATGCCGATCTCATAGACAGTCAACGGGGCAAGCCGTTTGATCATAAAATTCTGCGCATTTGATGTGAACCCCGAGACAAACCGATCTAACACCAATAACTGGGTGATGTCTTTGGGTTCGATATCTTCTGGGTCCAGCCCATCCACCGCATCGGATACCTCCTTGCGCAGGTCCGCGATCTGCAATGGCAGGCCTTTGATGATTTCAGCGATGGCACTTTGAGGCGCAGCCAATTGGGCGGCCTGTACCCGGTTCGGGATAAAGTCGACACCCGTTAACCGGACAACCTCAGCGATGATGTTTTTTTGGCTCATGTCCAAATTCTCCTCAGACGTCTTGGCTCACAGGATTGATGTAAAGCGGTGACCCTACACGGAAACGATACAGCGCTCTTGAAACAAAGGTGCCCTCCCACAACTGTGGTTCGGAGCCAGATCGTGCATTGGGATAGATTTTGCGCACGCCCTCTACGCGATCCTGCACGAACAGAACACTTGTTGTCGCTTCCGAGAAATCTCCGGGGGGATCAATCGGGCAGGGCGCCTCAACCCACGACCCGGTATCACGCTTTTGCAAAATCATCTCAAAAAGGACCTCCGGCTGACGGGTATGCCAAACCGCGATCCTTGAGGCACCCTGATCCCAGCCTTCAACCTGACTGCCGTCTTCGGATCCAACTTGATGCGATGCCAGCCCCGCAGCTTTGGCACAGTTTATCACCGTACAAGGCGCCATATTCCCATAGCTGTTTTGCATCGAAATCTCGGGACCGATGCTACCATTGACCACTGCATGTGATTGCCCAGCGATTTCCAATGGTTCTGCGTCCACAAAAGTGCCGGTGACATCTTTGACAAACAAAGTTCCCGCCCGATCGGCCCCGGCCCATGTGCCGGAAACATCCGTCGATGGCACAACAACGACCTGCGCAGTTGCACCGCTGATCCCACCTGTGAGGGTGTCACCCTCTTGGATCTCTGCCGACCCCGCCGAATAGCCAAGCGCGCGCCCTATTTTCCATGTCGTCTGAGCCGTCACCCCCATCGCGGTGAAACGATGCTCAATGATCATTTGTCCCACCTTGGTTGGTGCCGCTTTGGGAGAACGATAGGCGTCATAAACGCTGGTCACAGTGAAATCTCTAAATCGCATCGCCTGACCAACCTTGATGGCGCTCAAAAGATCACTGCGCGTTGCATAGCTGGTTTCTGAAACCAGAAAGTCACCGCTCAACGTTGTTGATACATTCGCAATCAACCCATGCCCCAAACCGACAAAATCATGTCTGGGGGAGCCATCACCAAAAGTCCCGTTCAGATCCGCAGACATCAAGCCAATCCGCATCGCCCCTTCCGAGGTAGACGGCTGAATTGTGTCATATGTGCCATTGCCGGTCTCTTGAGCGCCCAAGTTCGCATAGTCAAATCGCCCCTGACCCATTTTCCGCAAGACATGGGAATGTAATGCAAATGCATGGTCGCTTTTCAACAAACCCTGCGACAACAGATTGGCCTGATCGTGCAGTCGGACAATATGCACATCACCATTTGATTTATCGACATCGTCATCTGTTGCAATGCCGGCAATCTCGATCTGCCATTCCCGATCAGCGAGCTTGCGCACAAGCACCGGCGCCTGCACTGACGGAATTTCGATGGCGAGCGCGGCCTGCTGCTGGGTCAATGTCTCTATGCCACCCTTCGGTCCTTCAACCAGATGGATCAGACCAGTCGGATATCGGCGCATCCTGATCGTTTCTCCGGCTTTCCAAGCCCCTTCTTCAATCGCATTCCCAACCGCATCGCGCAGGGTAGACGCGCCCAGCAAAAGCGTGCTGCCATCATAGGCATAAATGGCCAAGGATGCACCGGCCGCCGGTTTATCAAACCCAACCTGCAAGACAAATTCGACATTGGTAAAATCGGCAGGCAATTTGATCCCGGGATGCGCCAGTTTGGCCTGCAATGCGGCTCCATTTGTGTTGATCTGTTCCAACATCACCTGACTATGCTGAAGCTCTGCCGACGGGCTGATCAGATCATAACGTGTGCCTGCATTATTCTTGCGAATAACTGCCAAATGCCCGACGCTGATCACGCCAGCGGGGACAGGCTGACCGGTTTGTGGCATCACAATCGGCAATGCCCCTTGCGCGCCCACATTTGCGGTTGGCGGTCCATTATTGGTACCAATAGCCTGCCAGGCAAAAAGCTGATCGCCGCCAATCAACTCGAAACCAGGCTTCGGTGTGAGAGTGATCGCATTGGCATTGCCACCTGGAATACAGGTGATCACCGCCGATTCCATTGGCGCCGTAGTGTCTGCAACCTCCGCCAATAGTGCCGCCTGTGTGCCAGGTGTTGGGATAATTCCATATCCCAACCCACTTGCCGAGGACCGCGTCACCGGCTCAACCAATGTGATCTGCGTCGCGGAGACAACGGTCAAGATTTCGTGGCGCGTGCTTTCACCATCAATAAAGACTTCTGCACCGGGTTTTTCGGTGCTCCAGTCACTGCCTGTACCAGTGACGGTCGCGCTGCCAGACGTAACCGATAGTGTTCCAGTTCTATTCCACATCAGGCGGGTCCCCCATTAAATTGATTGTCACACCACTGGGCTGGCGTGATCGATGCTTGCGCGTTGAAATTGAGTGGATCTTGCGGTGCTCCAGGAGCGGGTGTGATTTTCATGCAGATGCTGCCACAATGTTGCTCGGCCAGGCTGCGCTCTGATGACAGATGCGATACCATAGCGTGGTGAAAGGCGACGTGATCGGCACCGGAATGCCGGGTAGGTCGGTGAAAACATAATCTGTCGTATGATTGTTAATGGCCGCAAAACACACAGAACGCAGGGGGCAGGTGATGTCCAAATTGATCTGAAAGAAAAATCGCGCCAGTCTCTTCTGATGTGATCTGATATCTTACGCGATAAGTTATTGTGATGGATTAATTTAGTTCGCTAACTCATTGACTTAGATAATATACCTAGAAAAAATACTTAGCATGGAGAGTTCCGCAAAATGAACGTTTCCCAATAAACTCGACTGCCGCAAAACAACAACAATCCAATTTTCCCGCTATAGGGACACCGTTGCGTGGCCCGCTGATCGACTTAACGGCTCTTGCTCATCACGCGTCGCTCGCGCAAAGCTATGCCTATGACTCAAAGCCTTGCCTCCCAAATGACGCGAACCACGCGCATCTTTGATCAGACCCGCGAACAGGACGCAGCCGCTTTGCTTGGGGATGTGCCACCAGAGGTACGTACCTTGATCTCTGCTGCCGTTTCAACCGCGCCTTATCTGATGTCATTGCTTGAAAAGGAAACCGATTGGCTCCTTGAGGCTACACAGGATCCTGACGCGGCAGTGGCTCGGGTGATTTCGGATACTCGTCACCTCGAACCCGCACAGACTGCCTTGATGTTGCGCCAAAGCAAACGCCGTATTGCCCTGATGACTGCCCTTGCAGATATCAGCGGCGCCTGGTCGCTTGAGCAGGTTACCACGACCCTTACAAACTTTGCGGATGCGGCCTGTTCTGCGGCATTGCGCGCCGGGCTGGCCGCTCAAATTAAACGAGGCAAGCTTCCCGGAATGACCCAGGACGACCTGCAAGATGCGGGCGGAATGGTGGTGCTTGCCATGGGTAAGATGGGCGCGCATGAACTGAATTATTCGTCTGACATCGATCTGATCTGCCTGTTTGACGAAACCCGGTTTGTACCGGATGATTTCTTTGACGCCCGCACCGCATTTGTCAAAGCCACCCGTTTCATGAGCGCTACACTTAGTGATCTGACTGCGGACGGTTATGTATTTCGCACCGATTTGCGTCTGCGCCCCGATCCGGCCGTTACCCCTGTTTGCATGACGATGGAGGCAGCAGAGCGGTATTACGAATCCCTTGGGCGCACATGGGAACGCGCCGCCTATATCAAGGCGCGGCCCTGCGCCGGTGACCTCGCTGCGGGTGATCGCTTTTTGCAAACGCTGATGCCTTTTGTCTGGCGTAAGCATCTCGATTTCGCAGCCATCCAAGACGCCCATGACATGCGTCTGGCCATTCGCGAACACAAAGGTCTTGGCGGGCCAATCACTTTGCCGGACCATAATATGAAACTGGGACGTGGCGGTATCCGTGAAATCGAATTCTTTACCCAAACCCGCCAATTGATCGCAGGCGGGCGCGACCGGGATTTGCGTCTGCGTGGCACATGTGAAAGCCTTGGCGTTCTGGCGCAAAAGGGGTGGTTGCCAACCGATGTTGCCGACGTCTTGACAGATCATTACCGGGCGCACCGCACAATCGAACATCGCTTGCAAATGGTGCGTGATGCACAAACCCACACGTTACCAAAAACACAAGACGGTTTTCAGCGATTGGCCGCAATGATGGATATGGACGTGGATGACCTCACAAGCGATCTGCATCGCCGTCTGTCAGAGGTCCATGATCTGACTGAAAACTTCTTTGCCAGAGCAAGCGAGAAACCAAAGGATGCTCAGCCACATTTTGCTTTTGATACGCAGGTTCTGGACCGTTGGTTAAGCTACCCGGCTTTGCGTTCGGACCGTGGTGCGGCGCTTTTTGAAGAACTTAAGCCGGACCTGCTTGATCGTTTGTCCCAATCCGCCAAACCATCAGAAGCTTTACTCGCCTTTGACGGGTTCTTGGCAGGATTGCCCGCGGGCGTTCAATTGTTTTCACTGCTCAAGGCCAATCCGCAATTGGCAGATCTGCTGATCGACATTGTAAGCACCTCTCCGGCACTTGCGACACATCTGGCCCGCAATGCCCGAGTGTTTGACGCGGTAATCGCGGGCGATTTCTTTAGTGAATGGCCCGGCAAAACGGACCTTACAGCCGCACTTGTTCAAGAGCTTGCGAATGAAGACAGCTATGAAGCGCAACTAGATGGCACACGTCGCTGGGCGCGTGAATGGCATTTCCGCATTGGTGTACATCTGTTACGTGGCCTGATTGACGCTGACACCGCAGGGCAGCAATACGCTGATTTGGCTCGCGCAGTGCTCGGCGCGCTATGGCCTGTTGTAACGACGCAATTCGCGACCCGCTATGGCCCACCACCCGGTCATGGGGCGGCCTTGTTGGGGATGGGGTCACTGGGGGCAGGGCGTCTCACGGCAACCTCTGATCTTGATCTTCTGGTGATCTATGACCCCGCTGATCAGGAAAATTCCGAAGGTCCGCGACCGCTTGCCACACGTGCCTATTATGCACGCCTCACTCAAGCCATGATCACAGCAATGACGGCCCCAATGTCTCAGGGGAAACTCTATGAAATCGACATGCGGCTACGCCCCTCAGGCAATCAAGGACCTGTTGCCACCAGCTATGCAAGTTTTGACAGCTATCAGAAAAATCAGGCGTGGGTTTGGGAACACCTTGCGTTGACGCGAGGCTGTGTCGTGGCGGGCCCTGACGCGCTTGGGGCCAAGGTCGCGGCGCTCTGTGCAGATGTCTTGGCGCTGCCGTGCGATCCGAAAAAAGTCATCACAGAAGTCACCGAAATGCGCCTGCGGATTGCCGCAGCAAAAGCGCCTTCGGGCATTTGGGATGCCAAAATTGGCCCCGGACGCTTGCAGGACATTGAATTATTGGCACAAACCTGTGCGCTGCTCGCAGGAAAAGCCGCACATTCTATCCCCGTTGCGCTGAACGAAGGACAAATCGCCGGGGTCATCACCAAAGAGGAATGCAAAATCCTCACCGATGCATATGGCCGCTGCTGGCAATTGCAATGTGTTGGCCGGTTGTTGTCGGCGGATCCGCTGGATGATGCTATTTTAGGGCAGGCAGGTACCGCATTTCTTGTCCGGTCATTCGGATGCGACACCCTGATGGATTTAAAGACGCAAATGAACGGTATTTATCAAAGTGCCGCTGCCTCTATCTCCGAAATCCTGTCTCGGGGCATGTAACGTGCAGAAAAACACTCCAGAAGATCCCAAAGGTCTCATTTTTGAGAGCTACCGGATCGAGCAGATCACCAAAGCGGAATGTCGCACGATCTTTCTTGATTGGGCGCTCAGCCTGCCGTTGGAGGAGGATACAGGTCTGTTTCTAAAGTCTTTGCTTGCGCATTACCAAACATCCTTCCCAACCCACCCCATGACTGAGGTGTTGAACGAAGGGTTGACCACCTTGTCCGCCCCGCGCAGGCGCGGCGGTTGGCGCTCACGGCCCCGTCACTAGGGCCCTGATCCGACTTCGAACAAGGGTGTCCGCAAAACAACAATATTCAAAAACCTCAAATTGAGCTGCTTTTGTCTCAAACCTGCCTCAATTGCCTCACATGTTTTTCGAAAGTCATAAAGATGTGGGCCAAAAGTAAGGTCCAGAGTGAGGTGAGATGAAGATTCTGAAATTGATTGCGGCCCTTGGTCTTGGTGCTACCGTCAGCGCATGCAGTACAATGCCCGATATCGCCAGTCGAAACATACCTTTTGAAGTGACGCCAACCGCAGTTGCGCCGTCCGTCCCAACCGTCGCCACACCGACAACTCTCGCCCCAACAGCTGTTGCTTTGACTGAACCCGCTCATCTTCAAAGCCAGGTTGCGACACCGCTTAGGGTGGCAGGCATTAACGTTACAGTCCCTCAACAGTTGGTTGTGTCCGAGGCCAACAGCTACTATCCCAATGCAGATATTGTCTGGCGTGGGGATCCTGTTGGCAACCGCTACACTCAGGTTCAAACAATTTTTGAAACCGCATTTCAGGCCGGCACCGCGCAGATGAACGGCCCAACAGATGTGACCTTGGAGGTGGAATTGACCCGCTTTCATTCCGTAACAGAGAAAACCCGCTATTCCGTTGGCGGTGTCCATAACATGGTGTTTAACCTCACTGTGCGCCGCGCCTCTACCGGCGAAATCCTCGCACCCAAACGCGAGGTTCGCGCGGATCTTCCCGCTTTGGGAGGCCGTGCGGCGATAGAAGCTGACCGTATCGGTCAGACCCAAAAAGTGCGTGTAACGGACTTTCTGGCCCAAGTAATCCAGCAAGAGCTCAAACGTTATATCTCATCTTGATCAGGGTGCACTGCATTCAGTGCTTTCCCAAAGGCTTCGAAACGACTAGAGGGGCGCTATGACAGCGCCCCTGACCCCCACCGCCCCGACCGATCTGCCAACCATCCGGCTTATGCCAAAGGCCAATGCCCGCGCCATCCGTTTTGGGGCGCCATGGGTTTATGCCAACGAATTGGTTGTAGATCGACGCACCAAGAACCTGACACCGGGCACAATTGCCCGACTGGAAGATGCGGACCGTCAACCCTTGGGTGTGGTTGCGGTAAACCCTACCTCCAAAATCATCGCCCGGATGCTGGATCAGAACGTCGACACCCGGATCGATCAGCAATGGTTCGAGGCGCGTCTGGCGCGGGCGCTGGCTTTGCGCAGCCAGCTTTATGATGCACCGTTTTATCGGTTGATCCATGCCGAAGCAGACGGGTTGCCGGGCATTGTCATTGATCGTTTTGGAGACACCTGCGTGGTGCAGCCCAATGCGGCTTGGGCGGATGTGATGATCGACCCTTTGTGTGCGGCACTTGTCGCGGTGACAGGGGTGAGCAACGTCTTGAAAAACGCGGGGGGCCGGACACGCAGCCTTGAAGGGTTGGATGATGTCTCAGGTGTTCTGGCCGGCCAAGCCCCGCAAGATGCCATTCAGGTTCCGATGAATGGCGCGATCTATATGGCGGACCTGATCGGGGGGCAGAAAACCGGGCTCTTTTACGATCAGCGTCCCAACCATGCTTTTGCAGCGTCCCTCTCGCAAGGGGCGCGTGTGTTGGATGTGTTCTCCCATGTCGGTGGTTTTTCACTGGCTGCACTGGCCGGGGGGGCAAAAAGCGCGGTTGCCGTTGACGGGTCTGCACCAGCGCTGGAATTGGCCGAAAAAGGCGCAGCAGCAATGGAAGTTTCTGATCGGTTCGAAACCCGTCAGGGCGATGCCTTTGACATGCTTGCAACCCTGCGCGCAGAAGGCGCTCAGTTTGATGTTGTGATTTGTGATCCCCCCGCTTTTGCGCCGTCTCGTAATGCGATGGAAGCAGGGCTGCGTGCGTATGAAAGAATTGCACGTCTGGCCGCGCCTTTGGTTGCAGAAAACGGCATTCTGGGTCTGTGTTCCTGTTCTCATGCCGCTGATCTTTCGCAATTTCGAACCGCATCAGTGCGTGGCATTGGTCGGGCAGGGCGCCGCGGTATTCAACTTTATTCGGGCGCGGCTGGCCCGGATCACCCGCAATTGCCGCAACTGGCCGAAAGCGGCTATCTTAAATCACTGTTTTTCCGGCTCTGATGGCACCTCGTGTCCTGATCGACACATGCGTTCTATACCCTACGGTGATGCGCGGGGTTGTGTTGGGTGGGGCGCGCGCGGGGTTGTTTGAACCAATTTGGTCAGCGCGTATCCTTGAGGAATGGGCCCGCGCGGCAATCAAACTTGGCCCCGAGGGGGAGGCGCAGGCTCGTGCTGAAATTGCGCTATTGCGGGCTGAATGGCCAAAAGCAGAACGTCGCCCTGCCAAAAACCTCCAAGCACGCCTGTGGTTACCTGATGCGGATGACATTCATGTTCTGGCCGTTGCTGCCCATGAAGGTGCAGATTTCCTGATGACCTTGAATGCCAAAGACTTTCCGCGCAACCTTCTTGCTGAAGAGGGCATTCAGCGCGTCGACCCTGATGGGTATCTGATGCAGCTGTGGATGGAGCACCCCACATTGATCGAACAGGCCGCCCAAGAGGTGTTAACAACAGCGCGTTCTCTATCGGGTAAGGCGTGGGAGATGCGGCCCTTGCTCAAGAAAGCCCGGCTGCCCCGTTTGGCCAAAGCGCTGGGGTGACTGAATGCCGGGCTGTTTCGAACCCTAAACAGCGGGCTATTTGTCCATTTCCCAGCGTTTTTGCAGCTTTTGCAACGCGGTGATACGGGCTTCGGTCTTTGGATGGCTCAGCAACCATGCCGGGGCTGTCCCTGCGTTTGATTGGGTCAGCGCTTCCAACTTTTGGAACAAGGAAATTTGCGGAGCCACCCCGATACCGGCCTTTGACAGGAGCGCTGCTGCATAAGCGTCTGCTTCATATTCATCGGCGCGCGACAGCCGGGCCGCCAGCAAAGTGGTCAACATGCTGGCGATCCACGGGCCGATAAACGGGATGAATCGTCCCAATACCATGGCCAACACCGTGCGCAGGGCATTCTGCCCCGAGAAATCGATCATCCTGCGTCGCGAATGGCCCAGTGCCACATGCCCAAGTTCATGAGCTATCACACTTGCCAATTCCCCTGCGGACACTTCGCCGGAATGGAATTTGTTGTAGAACCCGCGGGTGATAAAAATCCGCCCGTCTGGGGCCGCCAAGCCGTTGACCGGTTCGATTTCATAAATGTGGACGTTGATATGCGGCAAATCAAGCGCCTCGGCCATGCGATCGCTCATGTCTTTGAGCGCCGGATCAGCAAGCAATGTCGAACGCGCATCCAGCTCGCGCGCCGTACGCCAAGCGGAAAAGCGATACATCACAAAGCCATAGACAACGACAAGAAGAATAGGAAAGACGCGGATCATACACCCAATATGGGCGGTATTGCGCCCAAGGCAAGCACCCGTTTGCATCAAATCAGATGACCAAGCGCCAAGCATTGAATTTGGCGGGCTAACCCTCCAACCTCAATGCAGCGCAACGATGAAATCAAGCAGCCCGATTTAGACGAGAGGCCCAACAATGTCGGAAAAACCGCAGGGCAAAAGGAGCGCGATTTAGCGGGTTAGTTCTTTGATCCCGCGTGTCAGCCCGTCTAGCGTCATAGGGACCATTGTACCTGGTCCAAAGATCTCTTGGATCATTGCGATGGATTGCGTGTAGGGCCAGTATTTTTCAGGGACTGGATTGATCCAAAGATTGCTGTTCCATTGATCGCGCGCACGGCTCAACCATGTTGATCCAGCTTCTGCATTCCAATGCTCATTCGCGCCTCCGGGATAGGCAACTTCATACGGCGACATCGATGCGTCACCGACAAAAATACATTTGTAATCAGGCCCATAGGTGCGCAGCACCTCATGTGTGGAAAGTTGCGCATCCCAGCGGCGAGTGTTGTCTTTCCAAACGCCTTCATAGAGGCAGTTATGAAAATAGAAATATTCAAGGTGTTTGAATTCGCTTGTCGCCGCCGAAAACAGCTCTTCCACCACTTTGACATGCGGATCCATTGAGCCACCCACATCCAAAAACAACAACACCTTTACGGCATTGCGCCGTTCGGGCCGTGTTTTGACGTCCAGATATCCGTGCTCAGCTGTTGCGCGTATGGTGCCGTTCAGATCCAGCTCTTCTTGTGCGCCGTCTCGTGCCCAGCGGCGCAAGCGTTTTAACGCTACTTTTATGTTCCGTGTGCCGAGTTCAACAGTGTCGTCTAAGTTCTTGAATTCACGTTTATCCCAGACTTTAGTCGCCCGTTGATGGCGCGATTCCTTTTGACCAATCCGCACCCCTTCGGGATTGTAACCATAAGCGCCAAAGGGGGATGTCCCCGCTGTGCCAATCCACTTGGAACCGCCCTGATGTCTTTTCTCTTGTTCCTCAAGACGTTTCTTGAGCGTTTCCATGAGTTTTTCAAAGCCTCCAAGGGCTTCGATTTCGGCCTTCTCTTCTGCGCTCAAGTGCTTTTCAGCCATCTTGTTCAGCCAGTCCTGAGGGATCTCAACCGCCTCAAGAACGTCGTCTAAGCTTATGTTTTCTAAACCATCAAAGGCCGCAGCAAAGGCTTGATCAAACTTATCGATATTGCGTTCGTCTTTGACCATGGACACGCGGGCCAGATAGTAAAACGCCTCGACATCATATGTCGCAATGCCAGCGGCCATACCATCCAAAAACGCGAGGAACTCTCGCATGGAGACGGGGACTTTATGAGCGCGCAGTTGATCAAAAAAGGGCAGGAACATCTGGTCAGACCGCGCTTAGGAAACGATCCAGAAACACTGTGAACACCAAGCCTATCAGCGCAAAGGCAATACCAAACCCAACCGCATATTGTGCGATATCCATTTTATTGCCTTGGCGGCGTCGCGCAGTGAGCCCGCCGATTACGACGCCGATGAGCCCCAAAACCGTGTAAATCATCCGTCCAATCGCCCCGTTTTTCTATTTGAGCGGGTTCAACGATGCTATTTCACGTAGCTTGGCGCGAACCGCCCAATCTGGTCCAAACCCGTAGCGCGCCCAGCCAATGCTGTCCAGCCTGACGCTACGCGCTTCGGCATGTCGGTTTTCCAATTCAAGCGCTTCGGCGCGCAACAACAATAAGGTTGCAAGCAAGGCCGCGTTTTGGCTTTGGCGTGATGCGGTGATGTGGGGGGCGATGATCTTGAGAGCCTTGGCACCGTCGCCTTTGGTGATCGCATGGGCCGAAAGCTGTGTTGCGACATAGGCGCGATGCAAGGAGGTGCCAGGGGTCTGGGTGTAATACTTGTCAGCCTCGGAGTAATGACGGTGTGCGGTCTTGGGATCAGTGGTTTGCAACACCCGTCCCATTGCATAATGAGCAAAGGCCCGGCGGTGATCCTGCCACCCCATAACGCTTGCGATGCGTATGGCCTCTTGGGCCGCGCCGGTTCTTTCGGATGCGGAAACCGCCCGACCTAATGCGGTCTGGATGGCTTTGCTCCACTCTCTGGGCGTGCGTGTAGCAAAACGCCCGGAATGGCGCGCACCGCGAGGGTTTGTACGGGCCAATATGCCCGGCAGAGCGGTTGCAACCTGTCCACGTGTCATGCCGGAACGCAATGCGGGATCGTAATAGGTGCGCAAGACCAACATATCAAATCCGGTCAGAACCGTATGCACATTGTCGTCGTTGAACACGCTATCGGGCAGGCGATAAAGGTCGTTCAAGGGGCCCAAAGCCTGCGCAAGTTCTTCATGCAGACAATCGCGCACTTCTTGCGGGCTTGCGTCATTTGGCAAAAAGATCGCCAATCTTTCGCGTTGTTGCAGCAAGGTCCAATTGGTCTGGGGTTTGCGCCGCGCTTTGCGATACTCAGCAAGGGACGACACATTTGGGGCCACAAAACAGGCGGCCTGCGGCAAGACGCTGCGGATATCGTTTCGGCTGACCGCCTGAATGGTGATGTTCGCGCTAGGACCGTTGACCTGCTTGATGTCAATGCGCGCCTCGTTTCGCAGGCGGGTGATCAGGCTGGTGAGGTCGGGGCCAAGTGTGATTGAGGGGCGGCCTGTAACCCGCACAGTGATCGGACCTTCAAAGCGGGTCAGCACCGGCAGGCGGCGTCCGCTTTCCATTTGAAAAGACAATTCGATGAAATCAATTGCAACGTCATTGTTTGACCGTACCGCGGCAGGGGGGGCCACAGGCGCAAAGGACTTCATTGGCGGCAACGTGCTTTGAGCGAAATTCGCGCGCGTTGCGACCTCGGGTTGGGAGGCTGGCACACAGGCATTCAACACAAGCACCAGCGGGAGAAGCGAGCGCGCCCTCATGAACAAGGCCCGTCCTGTGGGATGCATTTCACCGCGTCATAACGCTTCGCGCTCACGCTTTTTGCGTGCACGAAACGTGTGTTTCGATCATTCATAACTGCCTGCCTGCCCTTTTTGAGCCTTGGATTTCGGGTCTTATCGCCCTCCATCCCGATCTTTTTAGGGAGCAATTAAGGCAAATTTGGGGCAAATAAGGCGGATTGCGGCGGGCTGGGGTGGTGGGACAAAAATACACCACAATTCAAGCTGTTCTTGGATCAAAAACAGATGGGGGAGCGGAGCGCCCGGTGACCTTTTGCATCGAGTGTCATCGCAGTTTCTAGGACAAATTTGGGAAAATTTGTTGGTTGTTAAGCAATTCCCAAGATGTTCGTCGGACTATCGTCGCATCGAATTGCCCTAAATTGCTGCGTTTTACCAAAAGTGCAGCTTTGGAGCGGCAAATATCCACACTGCGTCAGCTTAACAGGAAATGCGAGGGGGCAATGGTACAATCAAAAGCGGAACAAGACGTTGTTGAATTTGAACGCGTCGCGCGTGTGCAGTCCCGGCTTGAGGGTTTGGCAAAGGCATTGCGCGCGTCTCAGCAGGAGATGACATTCAGATCACAACCATCGAAAGTTGAAGTTGCGCCAGCAAAAGCCCAAAAACGCACCCATCGTCAGGAAGCGGGGACGCTGTTTGTCTCTGCGCGCAAACGGCAGCTTGGGTTCAAATTGCCCTTAACCAGCGATGAAATCGCCCGTATGGCGGCTTTGCTGGATATTCCATCAGAGGACGTTAAATCAGCGTTGATTATTGCGACCCGTTAACCTCTATCGTTGACCGCGCGCCATAAAGGCAAGCCGTTCAAACAAATGCACGTCTTGTTCGTTCTTCAGCAGCGCACCGTGAAGCTTGGGCAATGCTGAACTCCCGTCTTTCTTAAGGTCCTCTGCATCCATATCTTCGGCCAATAGCAATTTGAGCCAATCCAGCACCTCTGATGTAGATGGCTTTTTCTTTAGGCCCTGTTGATCGCGAACTTCATAAAACTGCGTCAGGGCAGTGGTCAAAAGCGTTTGTTTTATGCCGGGGTGATGCACTTCGACGATTTGTTTGAGCGTATCCATGTCCGGAAAACGAATATAATGAAAGAAGCAGCGCCGCAAAAACGCATCCGGCAGTTCTTTTTCGTTGTTGGATGTAATGATGACAATTGGGCGTTGCCGGGCTTTTATCGTTTCGCCGGTTTCATAGACAAAGAACTCCATCTTATCAAGCTCTTGCAAGAGATCATTGGGGAACTCAATGTCTGCCTTGTCGATCTCATCGATCAGCAAAACCACCTTTTCTTCCGCCTCGAATGCCTCCCAAAGCTTGCCTTTGCGGATGTAGTTGGCAACGTCATGCACACGTTCTTCGCCCAATTGGCTATCCCGCAGGCGGCTGACTGCATCGTATTCGTACAGTCCCTGTTGTGCCCGTGTGGTTGATTTGATGTTCCATTCGATCATCCGCAAACCAAGCGCTGTGGAAACCTGTTTGGCCAACTCAGTCTTGCCTGTCCCCGGTTCACCCTTGACCAACAATGGCCGTTCCAAAGTCACAGCAGCATTGACTGCAATCGTCAGGTCATCCGTCGCGACATAATTCGCGGTCCCTTGGAATTTCATCTTGTATATCAACCCTCTGATGGCGCTATCTCATCATAGCCTTTAACCAAAAATCAAAAGGATTGTGTAGTGACAATTCCAAGAGGCTAAGGTAGACGCAGCGTCATAAGGGAGCGAACTCGGGGAGAGGGGTCTCAAAATGCCAGGACTAGAAACTGTTGAGGGACAAGGAATGAAACAGGAAGTTTTCCTGCCGGATAATTATTCCCCGGCTGAGGACGAACCGTTCATGAACGACAAACAGACGGAGTATTTTCGTCGTAAGTTGTTGAACTGGAAGTCTGAATTGATAGAAGGCAGCCGCGACACCATCGAAGGCTTGCAAGACGGCACCCGCAATATTCCAGATGTCGCCGACCGGGCTTCAGAAGAAACTGACCGCGCGCTTGAGCTGCGGACCCGCGATCGTGCGCGTAAATTGGTTGGCAAGATCGATGCCGCTTTGCGCCGTATTGACGAAGGCGAATTTGGGTATTGTTCTGTGACAGGTGATCCGATTTCGCTCAAACGCTTGGATGCGCGACCGATTGCAACCATGAGCCTTGAAGCGCAAGAAAAGCACGAACGACGCGAAAAAGTCCACCGCGACGATTGAGCCGCGCCGCACAGCGATTGCAAATAGTTGAATTTGATAGCGCCGAAAGTTTTTTTCGGCGCTTTTTTTTGACTGAGGTCATGTTTTTGTTAAGAGAAATTTCATGAGTATTTCCAACGCAATTGTAGTTGGCGGCGGCATTGGTGGTTTGGCTGTTGCGGCGCTGATGGCGCGGCGCGGTGTTGCGGTGACGGTGTTAGAACAAGCCGAAGCGCTGCGCGAAGTCGGGGCGGGGCTGCAGGTAAGCCCAAATGGCATGGCTGTGTTGCGCAGTTTGGGGCTAGAGACCCAATTGCCCACAAAAGAAGCGGTGCGGGGTCGTGCGGTGGTGCTGCGCGATTCCAAGATTGGCAAACAGGTTGCGCGGCTGGATCTGACCCGATTACGCCCTGATCAGCCTTATGCGTTTTTACACCGTGCTGATCTGATCGATCTGTTGGCTGGAGCGGCAAAGCGGGCCAATGTAACCTTTGAAATGGGCGCGCAGGTTGCCGCTGTTCGAACGGGGGCCACACCTCAGGTTCAACTGACCGATGGCAGCACACGGCGGGCTGAATTGGTGATTGCGGCGGATGGAATCCATTCAGTTGCACGAACAGCCTTGAATGGACCGGACCAAGCGCATTTTTCAGGGCAGGTGGCGTGGCGCGCAATGATCGACAACACCATCGGTCACACGGATGAGGTGCAGGTTCACATGGGGCCGGGCCGCCATCTGGTCAGCTATCCGTTACGAGGAGGACGGTTGATCAATCTTGTGGCCGTCGAAGAACGGAGCGATTGGGCCGCCGAAGGTTGGCAGCGCCCCGGAGATGTGAAGGCACTGCGAGATGCCTTTGCAGGATTTGGGGGACAGGCCTCTTTGATGATCAACGCGGTGAACGCGGTCACTCTCTGGGGGTTACATCTGCATCCGGTGGCAGCAACGTGGCATCATGAGGGGGTTGTCTTGCTTGGCGATGCGGCACATCCGACGCTGCCGTTTCTGGCACAGGGGGCAAACCTTGCCCTGGAAGACGCGTGGGTCTTGGCTGATACCGCCCTGCGCGATGTTGATATGGCTCAATACCAAGCCACGCGTATGCCTAGGGTCACACGGGTTATAAACGCGGCCGAGGTGAACGCATGGCGTTACCATTTACATCCCGGCATGTTGCGCACTTGTGCCCATTTGGGATTGCGCTGTGCCAGTCGGGTTTTGCCGGGTCGGATGCTTGGGGCTTTTGATTGGTTATATGGTTTCGACGTGACGGCACAAAGCACCTCTCAACACTGAAGTCGCCCCAAGCTTCATCATCCTTTGGTCACGGTTTCGCCCGTTGCAACATCCCAAACAGATCGCGTGGGTCATCCGGGTCAGCCAATAGATCCAACGCATGAAACAGCTCTGTTTTGCTGATCTGGTCGCGGACATATCGCAGCGCTGAAAAGTCCTCGATTGCAAAACCAACACTGTCGAAAAGCGTGATCTGTTTATCGGTTGTGCGCCCTTTGGCTTCTCCAGTCAGGACTTTCCAGAATTCTGTGACCGGGTGATCTGACTCCAGTTGCTGGATTTCGCCTTCAATGCGTGTTTGCTCGGGGTATTCTACAAAAATGTCGGACCGGTGCAGAATTGCCGGCGCCAGCTCTGTCTTGCCGGGGCAATCACCACCAATGGCGTTTATGTGCACACCGGCACCAACCATGTTGTCGGTCAGGATTGTCGCATATTGTTTGTCTGCGGTGCAGGTTGTGATGATTTGCGCACCTTCCATTGCAGCTTCAGCGCTGCTGCATTGGGTTACTTGCAACCCTTGTCCCAAAAGGTTCGCTGCACATTTTGCAGTCGCGGCGGGATCGATGTCAAAAAGTCGAACTTCCTTTATGCCTACGATGGTTTGCATGGCCAAAGATTGAAATTCGGATTGGGTGCCATTGCCGATCATCGCCATGACACGGGCGTCTTTGGGCGCCAATGTTCGTGCGACAAGCGCGGATGTGGCTGCTGTGCGCAAAGCGGTTAGCAGTGTCATTTCGCTGAGCAAAACAGGGTAACCAGACGCCACATCCGCCAGTAACCCAAAGGCCGTCACCGTTTGCAGCCCATCTGCGGTGTTGGCCGGGTGACCATTGACATATTTAAACCCATAAACGTCACCATCAGACGTGGGCATGAGTTCGATCACACCACGTTCGGAATGGCTGGCAATTCGGGGCGTTTTATCAAACAATGGCCAGCGTTTGAAATCTTCTTCGATGTATTCAGCTATGCTACGCAACATTGGCGCGATGCCAATATGGTGGACAAGTTTCATCATGTGGTCGACAGAAACAAATGGCACAAGGGCTTTGTCGGAGGGCGTTGTCATGTCAGTGTCCTTTAGTATGCGCGGGTAGGGCGGTCGAAAACGCGGCGGCCTAATGCCGAGGCCGCAAGGTCAACCATCAATGATGCTGTGCGCCCGCGTTCGTCCAAGAAAGGGTTAAGCTCCACCAGATCAAGAGATGTCATCAACCCGCTGTCATGAAGCATTTCCATAACAAGGTGACCTTCTCTCACGGTGGCGCCGCCGGGCACAGTTGTGCCCACGGCCGGTGCCACGGATGGATCCAGAAAATCCACATCCAATGATACATGTAACATGCCTTGGGCCGCAGCGACTTTGGCTAAAAATGCCGCCAACGGCGTTGCGATACCGGTTTCGTCGATGGCGCGCATGTCCACATAGGTGACATCGGTATCTTGTATCGCCGCGCGCTCTGCGTGATCCACCGAACGTAACCCCATGATTGCAACGTTTTGAGCAGGCAGTGGTGCCGGTAATTCGGGAAAACCGTCAAAATCCGACCGCCCGGTCACATACCCCAATGGGGTGCCATGCAAATTTCCACTGTCGGTGGTCGCAGGGGTGTGAAAATCCGTGTGGGCATCAAGCCAAAGTACAAACAAAGGTTTGTCCAGAGCCTGCGCATGACGCATGGCGCCCAGAACGCTCCCCAATGACAAGGCGTGATCCCCGCCAAGAAAGATCGGCAAACCGTCGCGAAAGGCTGACTGCGCAGCCTCAGCAAGGCTCTCTGTCCAGGCGATGGTTTCTTCCAGAGCGACTATTTTCGGATGCTCTTTGGCGGTAAACGGGCGGGGGGCAATGTTGCCGCGATCTTCTACGCGGTGACCCAAATCGCCAAGCGCCTGAGCAAGACCTGCTGTGCGATAGGCGTCAGGCCCCATCAGACATCCCTTTCTGGCCTTGCCGCAATCGATTGGCGCGCCAACAAGAATGCAGGTTTGATCGGTCATGATGTGCTCCCTTCTTAGGTTGTGAAGTTATGGTACCTGGTTGGAATGAACGTCAGATAGACATATAAGTGGACAAAATGTGTATAAATTGATCGAAATGGAGCTCCAGATGGACGATATGGATCATCGCATCATTGCTGCATTGCGTCACGACGCCCGCATGCCTTTGTCTGATCTTGCAACGACGTTAAATGCTTCACGCACAACTGTTCGGGCGCGTATTTCGCGGTTGCAGGAACGTGGAGAGATCGTCGGCTATACCGTTCTAACCCGTGCGGATGTCTTGCGTGACCCGGTGCGCGGGTTAATGATGATCGGAATTGAGGGGCGTGGAACCGAACGGATCAGCCGCCAGTTGGCTGGCTTTAGTGAGGTTCGCGCGGTGCACTCCACAAATGGACGATGGGATGTCATTGTCGAGATTGGGACCGAGACCTTGGAAGCTTTTGATGCCGTGCTAACCCGCATTCGGCGGCTCGACGGGATTGTAGCAAGTGAAACAAATCTGTTGCTGAAAACTCGAAAAGCAACCTAAAGTCAGGATCTTAACGGGATAACAGACAGAACCGCGACAACCGGCACAAGGTTCAAACCTTGCGTGCGGCCATGATCCAAACAGCTGTTAATCCGAATGCGATCACCGCATTCCAACCGGCCATCGACAGGCCAAACAACTGCCAAACGATTTCGTCGCACATGACAACACCGGTTGGCGTATCTAGCGCCAAGAGATCGCTGCCATCCATCGCCCCCAGATCCGTTCCTCCGCCGCTGCAAGACGTCGGGCCGGGCCACCATCGCCATTCAACACCTGCATGATATACGCCAATCGTGCCGGTGGTTGCTGTGGCGAATGCGCCGAGCCATGCCAACGCGCGCGGACCATCTAGGTACAAAACAACACCGATGACAATCGCTGCGGCATGTGGCCACCGTTGCCACAGACACATTTTGCAGGGCAGCAGCCCACCGATATGTTGGAACCCAAATGCCCCCAGTAAAACAACAAGAGAGCCAAGCGTGGCGATACCAACAAGTGTTTTTCTGTTCATAACACCTTCACCACCAGAAATCCGCCAATCAGGAGGATGATAAATAACGTGAACATCAGGCCCAACCGTTTTTCAATGAAATCCCGGATTGGTGCGCCGAATTTCCACAAGAGCGCCGCGACAATGAAAAACCGCAACCCGCGTGCAAGGATAGATGTCACGATAAAAGTGGCCAACGGCATTGATGTCCAGCCCGACATGATTGTGATGACCTTGTAAGGAAAAGGCGTAACCCCCGCGGCCAACACCGCCCAGAACCCAACATCATTGAACCGCGTTGCAAATTCCTCCATCGCATGGGCTTTGCCCAAAGACGCAAGGATCGGCTGGCCAATGGTTTCATAGGCAAAGGCCCCAATGGCATAGCCCAACATCCCCCCCAGAACAGAGGCAACCAAAGCGATCCCAGCAATCAAAAATGCGCGGTTGGGACGGGCGATGATCATCGGAATCATAATGATGTCGGGGGGAATCGGAAAAAATGAACTTTCAACAAAAGACACAATCGCCAAGGCCCAAAGCGCGTGGGGATGTTGTGCAAGGCTCAATGTCCAGTTGTAGAGACGCTCTAGCATAAGGGCGGTTTTCCTTGTGTTCTGCCTTGCAACACCACGTCCATTCACTTGGGTCAAGAGGAACGCCACATTGATGGCAAAATACACTTGCCGCACCTCGCGATGCAGGGTACATGCTCCCTCAGTGCCCAAGTGGCGGAATGGTAGACGCAGGAGATTCAAAATCTCCCGCCGCGAGGCGTGCCGGTTCGAGTCCGGCCTTGGGTACCACATTTTTCCGCATAAAATCGTCAAAAATGCTGTATTTATTGACTTTTTTCAGGTTTTTAGTGTGCCTGTACAACACGTAATAACGCAGAACAACAAAGGAACTTTACGAGCGATTACGAGTGATTTACGAATTGTTGCATGGCTTCGATCCGTAGAATCAAATCCGGTTGGCAGGTCCAAGTCGCCCGCAAGGGTGTTCGGAAGTCCGCCACATTCGCCACCAAGATGGAGGCCAAGGATTGGGCGGCGCGTGAAGAACATCTGATATTGACTGGTCAAGAGCATTACGGAAGCGGCACGGTAAAGCAACTTTTTCTCAGATACGCCAAGGATGAAAGTCCCAAAAAAGGCGGGGTCCTCTGGGAAACGGCTCGCCTTGCACGTTTCGCCGAAGACGAATGGGCTCAGATAGATCTTGCAGACGTTAGATCCAATGACATTGCAAGTTGGCGGGACCGTCGCCTGAATGAAGTAAAACCGGGCACAGTAATGCGTGAAATGAACTTGCTGTCTGTAGTTTTCTCTACCGCAATACGTGACTGGGGTTTGCTTTCCATAAATCCTGTAAAAGGGGTTGGCAGACCCAAGGCGCCGCCAGCACGGGAGCGGCGCGTTACCCAAGCTGAGGTTGATAGGTTGGTCGCAACGGCAGGCGTCGATCTTTTGAAGATCAAAGGGCGGGCTGTCCATGCTTTCCGTTTTGCGATTGAGACAGCTATGAGGGCTGGCGAAATATTGGCGTTGCGGCGTGATGATGTGAACGGTCGGGTTGCGCGTTTGCATACTTCCAAAAATGGGAAGGGCAGGGATGTACCATTGTCGCTAGAGGCATTGCGACTATGGGAAATGCTTCCCGGAGATGGTTTTGAAATGACATCCCGCCAGCTTGACCCAACATTCAGAAAGATGCGTGTAAAAGCTAAGATTGAGGGGCTAACTTTCCACGATAGCAGGCACGAAGCAATCACTCGTTTGGCGGGAAAGGTTCACGTGATGGCATTGGCTAAGATTGTTGGGCATGAGAATATTTCTCAATTGATGACCTACTATGACGAAGCAGCAGAAGATATTGCTACGCGTCTTGACTAATACTTCTTGGCCGAAATAGCATTTTGTTGCCGTTTCGGATACATGGTATTTTGCCTTCCCTGACCTTTTTGCGAACTGTTTGGACATTACACCTAAGAATTCGGGCCACATCTTCTGTGGTCAGATACTCTGGTTCGGGTGCAATCTTTTCCGTCAATGATCTGATTTGGGCTTCGATCCTGTCGAGCTTTTCCTCTAGTTCCGGTGTCATTTCTAGATGCAATACGGTCATTGTATTCTCCAAGCTCAATTATTGGTTGCTCCCTGTCTCATGTGATCATCCCGTCATGGATGCGCCCGTCCAGCAGTCGGCCTGCGGCTTTCTTGCCGACCTTCTTAATGATGTCTGGGGTGATACCCGGGCCACGACCTGCAAGAAGCTGGCCATGATTGTCGATCAGAATGCCTGCTTCAATATCGCCGTTCATGGGGCCGTCGCATGGCCCCCATTCGCCCCATTGTTTGAAGTGGAATGATGTTTTTGCCGCAGCGCATTGATCGCGCAAGGATCTAGCCCAGTCTGGGTGCATGGGGCGGGCGTTGTGGCCGCTTTCACCGCCGCAGATCACCCAATCGACGCCGCCGGAACTTCCTTGCAGACAGGGTAGATGTTCATGCCCGGCCCCGCCGTACTCTGGGATATTGCACTCCCGCCACGTCCGCACTTCGGTCAGATCAATCGGCGCCAACATCGGCTCAATGCTCAAACCTACCCACGGAATGCCAAGCCGTGCCTTCAATTCCAGTAGCTTAGGGATATCCCGGTCCGCCTCGGCTTGGTTTACAACCGTGATCATCAGGCCCACGTGTGAGGGCCATTGTGTTGCCCATAATGGTGGAACCATCTGGAAAACGTTGCCGACGCGCTTGGTCAAAAGCTGGATGCAGGTATTTGTGGCAAGCGAAATCTCGTTTAAGAACTCGATCCGCCATTCCTTTGGCGCCGCGTTGTCGAACACGTCAGACAGGCTTGAACAAAATACCCGTGGCCAACGCCCGTAGTGTTCAAAGAACGTAGGTGCGTTGCGATTGATCCTGCGAAGCTTTGGTTTGCCGCTTTTGACCTTGCGGCGTGGCGCCCCGGGCCCCCAATGTTTACCGCCTGTGAAGCGATTATCGCGGGCTTCGGCGTAACAGTGATCACAGCCCGGACCGACCTTCTGACAGCCTTCCCATGCGTTCACGGTGAAATCAGTCCACTCTATCTTGGTCTGGTCCATCATTCCGATTTCTCCAAAGCTTTGCAGGCCATTTTCTGGTGTCCTGACAGTCTCACGCACATGGTCACCCTTCCTCAGTTACCTGTTCATCCGCAGCTGCTTTGGCCGCGGCCTCAGCGGCAGCCATCTCTTCTTTTGTGGGTTTGTCCTCGGTGGATGGGGGGCCGAAAGGGTCTTCATCATCAATCTCGTTGGCGGCGTCGGCATCTGTCGCGATCCGCTGCAAGTCGTTCATGATGGTCTTCACAACCGCCCGATGGGTTAGATCGAGAGATTGCCAATACTCTGTGAAAGCGCTCTTGCCCTTGCGTGCTTGAGTGCGAGCCGTGTCCAGCATCTCCTTTTGAGCTTGTGAATCGCCTTGACCGCGGGCCCATGTCGCCATTGCCCGGCCAGTATCCACACCCATTGGCTGGCGGGGGTCGAGCAGCGATTTGAATTGGTCCGCCACTTTTATCTGATGAATGGGGTGACCGGGGGCTGTCGGGTCGAGAATGACCATCGTTGTCATTTCGAACATTAAATCGCCATCGCTTGCCGGATCCCAGGGAACATCGTCGCGACGTGTCTTCGTGGCACGTGCGTTCTTAGCGTTGTTGCCGAAACCGGCTTGCATCACCGGCTTTGCTCTCGTGCAAATTATGATGTTGGTCTTCGCTCGGACGATCCGGTCAATCAGGCGGCGATACCGTGGTTTTACATCAGCCCATGCTAATTGGCTGCGTGCGTTCTTCTTGCTGTCATCGCCGCCAGTCAATTGGTCCAACTTTTTGGCATGCATGTCGAGAACGCCACCAACACCTTCCCAAGCATGACTAAAGGAGTCGAGTATCACGACCGGAAGACCAGCGTCCTCCGCACTGTCAATGACGCTGATCCAACGTTCCGGGCCGAATCCGACCATGTTACCGTCATCATCAACGGCCTTCATGTCGTAGTGCATCATTTCGGGGAACGCGCTTTTGTAGTGCAGCGCGCGGCGGTTCTCCGTGTCAACGTACCCGATAGGGGCGCCGGACTTTCCAGTGACAACCTCAGCAACCCCACGGGCCATTGAGAGGGCAGTATATGTTTTGCCCGTACCGGAACCACCAGATAAACCTATAGCAAGGGTAAGGGGGTCGTTAATCTCTGCAACGGGTGTAAACCTGATAATCGCGTTCATCGTTCTTCCTTTCGTTTGGGGTGACCTATTCACCAGCCATCAGTTGTGGGGCCTGCCAGCGTTTTGCGCTGTCGAGGACATCTCGTCCGTAATGCCGCTTGAAATCTGCTGTTTGGCTCTCTGTTTCCAACCACCGTTCGTGGAAGAATTCGGGTAATTCCATCCGTTGAACACCATCAGGGTACCCCGGCCAGTAGTCTGACCTGATGCAGTTGCTCCAAATCTCACGAGCGCGAGCGGTCTTCTTTGACGCCATCGCAAGGGAGTCCGAACCAAGTTCAATCACGCAAATTTCGTGTGGTTCTGACTTTTCTTGAAAGATGAACCGAAACAGCCGATCTTCACCGGTGGCGGCTTTCCAACATTCCAGATAGTGGGCCGCCTGGACGTCATACCCATAGTTCATCACCGAACGCAGGCAGGCATTCACGGAGGCATTTTCGCACGTCTTGAAGTCGTACAACGGTTGATCTTTTTCAGGTGGTGCATTGTCGATCATTGCGCGGCATGGAACTCCGCCAATTTCAGCGATTACAACCACCTCTGCGTTGTCTGGCCATAGGAAAATTTTATTGTTCTCCATTCGCCGACTGGCAATTTCTGCCATGTTGAAAACGCGTTCAATCTCGTCACTCTTCAAAGGTGTGACACCGCGTGCACGTGCGTCAGCAATCCACTCCTTGGCCGCTTTTGTGCTTGCCGCACCGTTTGCCGCGAGTAGGTCTGAGGGGATTTCCTCATACTCAGAACCCCGACCCAAGACTGAACGATGGGCTGCACGGCCAATATCAAAGGTATTCTTCTCAACAGGCTGGAAGCTGGGGTTCAACTTTGGATGAGCCGTCCACGCATGCAGAGGAGATTGATTCAAGAGCGTGCGGGCGAGCGTGCTTGATAGGCTTGGCGTCTTGCAGGGATCGCCATGGTATTGTTCGTCCGATAAGTCAAAGTATACGCCTTGTGAAAGAAGGGGCATATCAGCAGGCCCCGCAGAAGTGCTGGGGGTCCAGCGTGATAATGTTGAAGGTCAGCCATGCGTTTTGCACGATCATAGCACCAAACAGGCCAGCAACCGAAAAGCAGACAGCTGCAATGATCATCTGTATGGGACGCAGTGGCTTTGACTGGATCTGCCGTCTCACCTCCCGCGAGGGCTGTGATCGCGTGATCCGATCAGCAGCCGCTCGCTGTTTGGTGAGGTGGTAGATTTCAGTGGAGCCGTAGCGGGAGAGGGGCTTGTGGAGGGTCATCATTCTGCCGCCACCGCAAAAGTGCGTTTCATCGGGGTGACCGGCTCAGGTTCGCACCAATTGATGCCATCCAAGATGCTGCACGCTCTATCGCGAGCCTCATCAACTGTTGCGCCCGGTTGCATCCAGATTGAACGGTCACGGAGATACCCGCCGCCAATGAGGACTTCGGCCCATGTCCGTAGGTCGAGGTTCCACTCTTCGTTTATGGACCTCGTTGTCGACGGCATCAGGGGTTTGATCGCGCTCGCCTCTTGAAGGGTCGCAATTTCATCCGCCAGCATCACGGCTGTCATTTCATCATCCGCCTTAAGAGCAGACCGCATCTTGGATGCTCGCTGAATGATATCAGTCTGAGGGCTCCAACCGGCTTCGATGCTTTGAAGGGCTTCTGAAAGAGGGCGCATGTTGTTGTCTCCATATCAGCGGAACGCGTTTGTTGGAGGTAGAGTAACTAAGCAAAATGCGTATTTCAAGATCAAAAATAAGCAAATTGCATATTCTTAAAAATTCACCTTTCCACACAGCAGAGAAAACCTTAGCAAAAACTTGCACCAAACTCCCACCGCGGTACCCTAAAGCATGGCCAAAGAACGTCCCCCCCGAGAGAAAGCCGCCCGCGCGTTATGCGCACTTGACGGACACCCGCCTGACATCAAAATGAATGGTCAGCCGATGTGGTGCTCGTATTTAGATCAGGTGGATGTGGTGCTCGGAGCTGCGCTGCCGCCAGAGAATTGGGAAAAGATCAAGGGGCTGGGCTAAGGTGCGCCCGCCAATTTGCGTTTGTTTGGGCTGCTCTTGTTCATGGGTACGCAAAGTATAATTTCGCCCAAAACTAGGTTTTTGGAAAACTGAGAAAACCTCATTCGCAATTTGTGGTAGGCGGATTGAAAAAGTTGCCGACAACTTAACGTTATCGATCATTCTGTTAAGTCGTAACGGGCCAAGAATGCAGCATAGGACGAGATACACCTATCGCCAAAAAATCCAACATGGGTTTACGAAAACGTAACCATTGAACCGGATAAATTTCATGGCCTGGATTTTTATGAGATTAGCCAATGAAATTCTTTTTGTACTGTAGCCGATGTGTCTTCCCACAGTTTAACATCAATGATCTCGACATTATGCGCAGCGCACTTTCCAACAATCCCGTTTATGGAGTAACTGGTTTCTTGCATCGAAATTCAACGCACTATTTTCAATATGTTGAAGGTCGTAGAGAAAGGTTGGGAAACCTCGAGACTAATCTAAGAGGTGACAAACGGCATAGTGATTTTCGCATCGTGGCGTCAGGAGATATCCTCTATCCACAGTTTGCAGGCTGGTCTATGGGGTATTCTCAGTCGTCGATGGAAGCAATCGAAGCAAATGGGATTACTGCAAACGATCCAGCTAAAGTAATCTTGGCGTTCTTGTTGAACGAGGCTGATCGGCAGATTTCTGAAACAGCGAGAGCCGTTGAGAACGTGCAAGTTACAAGAAGCAAACGAGCGTAGAGGCAGGATCACTTCGCGATGTCTTTTGGTCTGGACTTGTCGTGCTTTTGTGCTCCGCAATGTCAGTTCGGCGTGGATGGTTTTGAAGAAGGGCTCAACCAGCGTTGAAGGTCGTGCTTTTAATAAAGTTCACGCTCCCGTTAACCTTTTGTTATCAATGATCTCGTACCATTGAAGGCGGTGAGAGCAGTCATCCACTAAACTTATCAAAGTGAACTTTCCAACAACAGTCTGGCCCCGAGTGTAATGCTTGGGGCTAGGGCAGTTAATCATTCATTAATCAATAGATCCCATCATGCGGTGATGCTGAGACGATTACACACTCTGGTTCAATTTATCGTGGGCGGGATCTATTTGGCCTGGTTTCTCTACGGTGCGGTTGTGTTTATCAGCGGGATGTAGTGCGTTTCATACGCCAACAATTTAAGTTCGCACGTTCCCAGATCTAGAGTGCTCGGGCTAGGTCCGACACAACCGTCGCCGCTACCTGTTGCGTCATCTAAAAGCGTTGCCTCTCATTGATGTCTATGGTTTTCAATCAGCCACTGCTAAGCTGCAAAAGGTAGGGGATGGGCTTGAAAGGATTTTGAGCCATGCAACATGATGAAATTGAACTGGTTGCGAACCGTTGTCGGCTTGAGCTGCAAGCCATGGGAACTGACCTTAAAGTGATCGAGAGCTTGCCAGAGATGGTCCGACACTTTGGAATGCTTGATAACAAAGTACCTGGGCCTGCGGCTGATCAGAGTAAATTATTGCTGACCCAAACGAATTGCTTTTCTGTTTTTTGTTTTGAAGAGGGGGAACCGATTGCGGGGTTCGCCGTCCGTATCGATGATCTGGGCAATGAAGACGCGCAATCATTTTTGCCGCGATCGATAGAAACTATCTTTGGGGTCAAAGTTACATCAACACTTGCGAAGCCCTACATAGGAAGTCGTTGGGGAAAGGCTGCATATTTTGGTGATTTGAAATCAATCAATCGGCGTGGTCTCACCAGAAAAAGAGCAAAGGTTCTTCAACTTGCTGCTGCCTATGCGCAGTACAGGTCTTTTACATATTATGGAGCTAACACAAACTATAGCTTCCTGCGTCACCAAGACGCCAGAAACGCCTTTGTGTATGGGTTCCACGAAACCGGACCCTATGTTTGGCGAACAGATCGCGATCTTTTCCCAGACGGTAGTCCTGGGTGCATCGCGTGGTTAAGTCGAGAGCGCCTTCCGCTGCTTATCGCTGGTGCTTCTATGCTCTTGCCAGGGCATGTCGGCATAGAGCAAAAGCCTCGGTTGGAGGTCATCACCAAGGACGCGGCAGGCAGCACGTAAGATATACCCCTCTAAGTCGATTCCCAAAAAGCCGTAACTGCCCTTAAAATAGACTGGCTCTGCCAACGCGCCCGACTGCCAAGCTCGTCGTTGCCAATTGAAGATTGCCGCACGTTTTTCTGCGGGCCATGTCTCGTATTCTTCTTGTTGTCGCTCAACGTCAACCTTTCCGGTTTTCTCAGAAAGCAGTGATCGTGGACCTTGCGAGATCAGTTTGCAACGGCCTCGATTTGGCTCAGCATATATGTCGCAGAACTCCAAAATGTCTGAAAATTCATGAATGCTTGTGTCCTGTCCACGGTAACGCTTGAAGAATGCGGCGACCCCAGGCCTATCGGAATGATCGAAGGATGGCGGCACTAAGTCCTTCAAATCGACTTCCATTTGCTCAGCCATCCTCCAAACACCAAACAAGCCGGGACCGTCTTTCGCGGTATCGAAACTACCTCTGACGATCTTTCCTGCTTGTGACGGGTTGCACCCGGCATCTTGCGAGAGCTGGCGAAGGCTTTTGTATTTTGATGCTTCAAATGCAGTCTTGAAGCGGAGTCGCATAGCTTTTGGCAATGATGGCATATGATACCCTTGAGTGGTTGTTGGTAATAATAATATTCAGTTCAAGTGTGTTGCGAGCAACTATTTCCTGCTAAGATATTGTTTAAAAGTGTTATTTTGAGGCAATAAAAAAAGTTGTTGACGCTAACTAGCAGCACAACCCAAGGTGGCCGTCGCATTTTAGAAAAAGGATTAAGGTTGATGGACAAGGAGAGCGTGATTTTAGCACGGTTAAAAGAGGCTAGAAGGGTTTCAGGCTTGTCCTTGGATTTTTGGGTCGACCTGACCGAAGGGTTAGATCAAAGCACCGTCGAAATTCTAGTTGGAAGATCATCTATCTTTCCAAAATACATAAATTCCAAAGGCAGATTGTAAGTCTTTCTCAGTTTCTTCGCTGCTATCAAAGATAAGTCACGGCGGGCATTCTCAAATGGACCGTAGACTTGCTCACTTAGTCCAGCGCGTTCGGCAAATTCCTTCTTCGTCAGGCCGAGAATCTCTCTTACCCGCTTCAGTCGCGCGGCCACCGCCTCCGCCTTATCTTCTTGTTCCATAAGCATGCCTTTTTATGGGCTAAAGCAAAAATCAATGCACTAAACGTTTTGCGTATTTACAAACTAAGCAATATGCGTATTTTTGGGTCATGACTGATGTTATCCAAAAAATCACTGTGGCCGAGTTTCTTGAGGCTGTTGGTAGAAAAGAATTCCAGTCGGAGACTGGCTTTTCGACCCAACTTGTACAGCGCGCAAAGACAGATGGCGTGTTTCCCGCTCACTGGATTTGGATTGTTCGTGAATTCTGTAAGTCTCACGATATTCAAATCCCAGAACACCTTTTCCGAGGGCACCCTGAGAGCATCGCCATAAGTTCCGAGGGGGCGGCCCAATGACCACCCCTCGTTCCATTGTTGGGCTTCCACGACATGGCGGCGGTGTGTGCAGGTTAGTATTTCCACTTTCATGCCGAACATGTGGACCTTCTTTCGATTGTCACAAAGGAAACGACGTTTCTCATGGTTGACATCCGCAAGCTCGTGAACGCCCAAATGGCAGCTTTGATTGATGGGACATTCGGATGTCTTGATGCTGCGGCAGAGACTATCAATGCTCGTTCAGGCGGTTCAGTCACCAAGGGAACTCTCTCAAAGCGCCTGTCCGGCAAGCTGGGCTGGCCTGTAGAGGATGTCGCCGCTCTGGAGGAGGTGTCCGGTCAGCATCCTGTAACGAACATGCTCAGCCGTCGCAAAAATGGGGGCAGATCAACCGCGTCATCATGTCTCTACGCAGCATCTGGTGTTGCGTCAAAGGAAGTGGGTGAAGCTGTTTCTGCCGCACTTCGGGCAGCGCAGTCTGCTGATGGTGATGATCTTGCAGATGCCATTCGTGAAGCCTCTGAGGCCGAAATCGCGATGCGACGTCTTAAAGAAGCATTGGAGGCGGCTGGATGATTTGGTTCATCGTAATTCTTTTTGCCATCGTCGTCGTTCAGTCGATCTTGATCTTCAAACTGAAAGTGGACGTGGAATCCGCCCACCGAAACATTGGGATGATTGTTCGCGCTTCCCGAAAAATGAACAAGGACTTTGAATAATGGCCTTGTCGAGAAATGTCTGTTTCAAAAATCAAACGACGACCAGCTTTATGCGCGTGCTCCTTCAGTCCAACAAGAGCGTTTTCCTCAGGTTGCCAAGGATCGGTTTTCTCCGGCCAGTCAGGATTGAGAAGACGTGTCCTACTCCAAAGCGGAACTCTGATAGCCTCCAATACGATTGGGGTGCTTTCTCTGTTTTCAATGTGGAACCCAATTTTTCTCCAACTGCCACCGCCATCAATTGGCTTGCTGAATGCTTCAAATTTGGGTGGAACCCTACGACGTCCATCCTTGAAGCGTTGATAGGAGAGCCAAAGAGCTCCTCCGCCGAGGAACGTAGACGCAATATCATAAATACTGGGCGGTTCGATCATGTGCGCAACGTGATCATGCTTCCCAATTTCGCGCAAGGGGTGTTCACATGATCTTCCCCAGTCAAATTCGTGGCAGGAAAGCGGGGGCGTGCCACAGTCCTCGTCTCCCTATTGGTTCTTCCGACCAGAAAGCAAAAGACCGGCTGACGCGCGGGCCGCGTACGGAGACATCCGTTCAATTTCCGCCAAGCCGGATCAAGTGGGGGCTAGCGCACCAGACACGCCCATCAATCAACATTGAAGACCATCTGACAGCCGCTGAATTTAATTCGCTTAAGAAAGCTCGGGCTGTGGATAAGGCGAGAGGTATCGGGCCCTAGCCGTTTTGGCAGCTCCTCGGGCCCCGTCACTAAGCAGACGAACAAGGTGATGGACGCTGATTTGGAAGCCAGCACGACAGAACCCACGAAAACAGTCAAAGCGGCGTACTGGCCGCGAAAGGAGTGAAACATGATTAACACCAAGAACCAAACAGAGCTCGATAAGGCTCTCGAAGCGCACGACCCTTACCGGATGCGTTCACTTGAGCAAATCTTGTCCCTCTTCGATGGTGGGCAATTTATCGCAGACTTCATGAGCGAACACGCCGAGCTAATGCAGAAGATGCTGGAACATGCAGAGAACCACCGCAAAGGCGCAAAAGGCAGCATGAGCATCACCGTCAACTACGCTCTGAATGCTTCCGGCGACCTA
>JBDWQI010000085.1:0-10684 GCA_039986635.1 Sulfitobacter sp. | reverse complement strand
CTTCCAAGACGTACACCCGCAACAACCCAGAGGACGCTGGTATCGTATCTCGTTAACTAGAAGAGACGGGTAAGATAGGGAAGAGGTAGCCAGGTCAGGGCCGAACACCGTAGTATCGACGCGACCGCGGTATGGGGGTATGTCAATGGTTTTCTACCATTGGGGGTCTCGGTCGTCCGAGACTGCGTTTGTTAAAGCCCCGGCCAGTCGGCTGGGGGGGGGAACTCCCGGGTACTGGCAGTACGATAAGGCAACGAGAGTCAGCGGCCGGTGCCACGGTTCTCGTACGACGCCAGGAGACTCCCCCCCCGTACGTAGGAGGGAAAAATAATAACATGACAATTCGAAGGATATACAACAAAGCGTAGTATCACTAAGTTCACGAGAGATGCATGTTTTGTTCACAACTGACAGAATTATTTTTTTATAGTCATGGACTCTACCGACGGAAACTAACAGCTGAAGATACCCAGAGGTAGAGAGAAGAGAAGAACGGCTACACTCGTCCCGCGCCCCCGCCTAGCTTCTCGTGATAGGTGCACAAGCAGAGCACGGCACTGCTCGCTGCCGATTGATAGGCCTATTGGCTAGGTCTACTGTTGCGGTTTCTCCCGCCCACCCGCCCCGTTCTCCTTTCGAAGGTGAGTGGAACGGAGCGGCCACATGGTGCTGGTCTGTGCGAAAGTCCGATGACCAATCTATGCCGCTGGTACTAATCATTTCAGACATGTCCCGACGATTGGTACCCAGATTCCCCCGCAATTCGATCTCCAACAAGAGATATGGCGTGTGCATTATATTATTTACCCTATCCAAAGTTGGTTCATCACGATAAGAGCCACAAAACGTACTGGTTTTCACGCGGATTCTTCCAAACGTAGAAAACATATACGCCTTTTATTACGAGAAAGGAAAAGTGGTCTATAACTGCACCATCGTGATGTTTTCTGTTTTCGTCAGTTTTCCTCAAAACCATGTTTCGGTCATTTTTTAATGTACTGTAGAGCGCGAAGTAATAGAAGCAAATTGTGCAGTGACTCCTCCCTTTCAGAAGACTATGATGAATCACGCATCAACTTTTATCATCAAAGTCCGAACCAACTATGTGCGTGACCGGCTGAAAGGCTGGTCTTAGGTTTGCTGACCCAGCTGTAGGAGTGCACCCGACATTGTCTGAGGACCCTTCAGCGTTGAGAAAGCTCTGAATATCACACAAAACGGGATTGAAGGAAACGCGTATACCGCACCCAATGAGGTATCCACATGGCATGGGTGTGTATGCACTTGTTTCTGTCCAAACGAACTATCAATACCAGCTAGCGGCTAGTCCCACAGCTGAGAAGCACCGTCAATCAAAACTCTAGTTTGCCAGACCATGGTACATCTGCCTGACTTTCGTAGAACGAGTCCGTCGTTTGGTCAACATCGACCGGAGGCGAACAGCACCGCGTTAGTTATCCAACTAAACCCGGAGATCCTGCGAATTGACCGCTTGGAGAGACACTTGTCTTGTCCTTCGGTCGCATCCATGCCTGCAGCCACCGACCCCTGTGTAAATGACAGACATGGCTCACCTAATGTGCCTTCATGAACGGTAACCAACTGTCATCCTTGCTTAACAGTTGAGGTGTGCGCGCCGAGCTATAATGGGGAGCAGGGCTTGCGATGCGGCGATAGCGGAATCCCTGGCGACTTCCGCCCTCTTTCCTCGTTGACCTACGATTGCAACAACTTAGCTCGCTTGTACGTTAAAGAGTTTCTCACTTGTTTGAATTTCTGTGGGCCACTACTAGCAAGACAGAGTTGCTTTTGCCTAAACGGTCAGGGCGCGAGGAAGCAAATGACTGGGGGAAGCGGGGCTGTGACGAGGGCGCTGGCGCGTTGCTAAGCACCCATTGGAAGGCTCTCAAGCTCTGCCTGCGTAAGTTGCCGCTTGGGGAAGGACGTGCGTGCTGCAGAAAGTATGCCGTTTTGGTGTGTTTTGTGTTTCCTGTTGATTTTTCTGTTTCCCAAACGTCTACACCTTTCAAAGAGAATACTGCTGTAGTTGAGCACCCTGTTCTCTTCTGTCTACAGCAACAGCGTGTCCGAAGCTAAACGCAGGCCGCGAACGCTTCCCCTCAGCTTGCTCTGTTGTAGTTCTGCTCTCTCGGTGCGGTGCTTCCTGATGAGTCGTTCTGGGCGTATCAACAGGCAAGACACGAACTGGACGACTCCAACAACATATTTGGCAAACAGTAGGTGTTGTTACCGTATCGTACGTGTAACAAGTCAGTCAGCATTGCCACGCTGTGGTCCAAAAATACCTGAATATTTTGTTGCATTTCCAGAATGTTGTTCGCTAACCCCGTATATATTTCATTTTGAGTTCACATTAGCGACGGCCATCCACGTGGCAAAACGTGGTTCGCACAAACTGTCAAGTGAACTCTTCGCTGTTTTTCAGTACCTCTTGTCTTGCTTAGGTTGGGATGTTGAAGTCTAGAACTCTGTACGACGAAGTTATATTTGTGTTCTCTGGCTCCAACCTTCGAATGTTTAGATCATCTCTGTCTCATAGTCTGTGTCCACAAAAAGGTTTACCTCTCTAGGATAAATACTCGAGACTGACGCTGGGTTAATGGTTTCATGAGAAAACCACAGCAGAAACACAGGGTAAACGAACTTGGAACCTGACGCTGGTATGCGCCTGAACTGCCACAGCACGGAATACATCATTCGCGGCGGCGACTAGCATTTGGGTTTCAACCTAATTTCCCGTTAATCGTTTTACGGTATAGGGGATGCCGAGAATTTAGTGGGACGTATTTGTGTGGGAACCGGATAAGTGTATTTGCGCGGGACAGGCCTGCGCGGGAACAAATATTGGCATTCTTGCGTGGCGTGGACACGGGAAATAAGAATTTGTGCGGGACGCGTTTGGGCACGAGCTGAGATTCAGATTCATCACGGGAATCTGAGAAACAATTTAATGCACCTCTAATGTAGCATGCGACATGTACCCGTGCACGGTACCTTTCATCATACTATGAAATTGACATGAACAACGGTGTAGTACCATGTGACACGCCATGATTTATGCCAGAGTTATCGACCATAGCAGCGTAAATGTTTCGTCCATGAGTCTACTCGACCAAACCGGATCTTCATTGGCGCTTGTCATTTGCATCCATGGTACATTCCACAAGTAAGCGCAATACCATGAAAACATCTATGGTTATCTGCATGGCGTATGTACAAGGGCATATTCCATGAAGTCAAAACGTCCATGGGCTGTGCCACTGGCGGTCTAGGAACTACTGCCGATCGCACCGCTCCTGGGGTGTTTTATGTACGCCCTTTAAGTGTGAACCAGTTTTTTTCGTCCAATACGGACCATGAGTATCTCTAGTTGGCTCAAACACGGAATATAATATCAAAACAAGTATAGAAGAAAAACAAACATCAGCCCTGCCTTCCGCAGCCATTGCTGACTTGGAGCCGAATTCTAAGACAACAGGACCAACTCAACCCGTTAATAAGACGCTAGACCACCGACCTAGTACGTACATAGAGCGTATAGACGTCAAAGAACAATATATGCATTATAACCTATACCACGTCGAAACCAGACAATACAACCTTATTACATGTTTGTGCACCTGCCGGTTGTTGTTACCACTGTAAGACTCGCAATGCCCCGATTTTTCTTGTGAGAGCCTACACAATTCAACTGTGGCTGCGAAAACCGTTGTATACCACACATTGGCTCGTGGGCGACGATTATAGAGTGATTGGTGTTATTGCTGATAGGCGTGGTTGATAGACCCATACCCACATTCCTTGGGATGGATCACCCAATATTGTTCTCAGCCAAGATTTCGACGCGTGTGGCGCATATTTTGTAGACGAAGAAATCTGCCTTTCGCTTCGTTTATTGGCTGAAACAAATCACCTAAAAAGGTACTCTCCAGCCAGGCAATCCTAGTGTAAGTGGTTGTAATAAACAGAGAGTTACAAACAATCGGCGTGCTTTCTCACCTCCATCGTAGCCAGCGGTGTTGTTCGTAAAGGTGGCGTTACCGTCGATGCCTACGTCCGACGAAATCACGTAAATGACACCTGCGGATACAATTGCGAGACGATCGTGGCTTGTCTGATGAACAAAACCTAAGCACGTTAGGGGCACAAGGCGTCGATCACAACAAAGCAAGTCTCCCGTATGGGCGGAAAGAAAATAAAAAAAGCATCCGCCGCAAACGAAGCAAGGCATCGGTACAGAGTTTAACGCACGATACGTTGATGAACAGAACAAGCACATCACCGTGCAAGAAATTTATGACTGCTGTAGAAAGTATGCGTATATCATGTGCGTTGTGCTTCAAGTAATGAGAGTATCTCAATGAAAGACGAGTAACTTATTTTAAGAATATTAAATCGCATCACCGAGCAATAAATATGTGACCCCTATTAAAAATATGTGCATTCTATGTGCGTCGTGCTTCAAGCAATAAGAGCATCTCCATGAAAGACGAGTAACGTATTAAAAGAGCCCGTGCTCAACAACATCACGTTTCGTCTGATCGCGAAGTGAAAGCGACTGCGCAGCGGTGCATTGGGGTGTTGGTACACCTTTGAACTTAGTAAATGAAATGTCAGTAACGGCCGTCATTGGTTGAACGACGATACAGCCTTACAACGTTTACACGTGTACCAGACAATCGTTCGTGTGCCGGGTCCGGGATCGTTGTGGGTGGTAGGGGACAATTGACGTACATAGAAGTAAAATAAAGAATTGTGGTCAGCCGTAACCCCAACCCAAACCGTAGATGATGCTTACGAACACATAACGGGTAAGTTTTCAGAAACTCTCGAACGGGGTAAAAATACGTGCCGGCAGAGAACACATATACAATTCCATTTCAAGCACTGTGAGGGCAGAGAGTGGATCTTCCTGTTGACTATTTGCGATAACGTTCAGCAGCCCTGCCGACTTTAATCACGACCACAAAAACGTCACTCCAGATTTGGCGGCTTGCGGAGGAACGAACGGCATGGGTTGCGGTCGTCAGTTGTTCTGCCATATGTTTGCCAAACGCCGAGTACGAAAGAAACATATATTGATGGACAAATCAAATCAACAATATGTTGGAGGGATGTTCCGACCCACTTTTCACAGCGATAGAAGGGTTGTGCTTGGCGACAAGAGCGAACAGCGCAGCTAACCCGAAAAATTTGAAGCAAGAACATACTTTGTACGTGTTTCACACTAAAGCAACCACGTGTGTTCAGTTATGATACTTAAAACTATGACGCTCGTTCTCATGAATCCAACGAGATGGGCTCCTGCCAAGAGGGTGACAAGGTGGTTGAAAGCGGGTATATCAAGGTAACCATAACGAGGAAAGGCAGATAGCCAAAATGAGCCGTCGTTGATGACAATGACGCCGGCACTGGCGCTGAAGGGGAGTGGCGCCATCATGTGTATCATGTCCAAATCGCAAACATATTATAACGGCCCTGCCGATGAATGATATCCACACTGATCCAGGTTTGTAACCGACCTTAGTGCGCAATCCCGGATTCGAATGCCGGTTATCATAAGCGTGAGTGACATCACGTGCAGTTGCGGTATTGACCGAGATACAGCCACGACAGATATTTTTACGAGGTCAACCATAGCAGTTGGGTGCGTATTCGAGTTACGATTATCTTCTGGGGGAGTATTTGGTTGGGTGCGGTAGGGAGGCGAATGTAGTGGATACCGGCGAAGGCGAGGTACCTTTTTGAGTCGTAAGGCAATACCGCTGGCCGGGTACGGAAGCAAATGGATTTCAAGCAGAGCTCTAAAACCACCCTCAGGACATCCGAAGGTCCCCCGCGGGTAAACACGAGGGGCGCTGGACACCGTCTCTCGCGTCGAGTCCGCCGAAGGAAAACACGCTGATTGATGTGGTAATTTCCGTTTTTGGGTTGATTGTGTATCGATTCAAGAAAGGTAGATAAGCTCCAAACATTGCAGATTAATATTTGGGAATGTTGGAAGTGGAACTCACAGCTGACCTATTTCACAATTTTATTTAATGAAATAAGATGCACAGACGTGTACGTATATAGCTTCCCTCACCGACGTTTTCCTGTAGACGCACTGCAGGACTATGACGTCTGTCTGTTTTATGGTTGACTGGTCGAGGGCTCTGGTTGGGCATCGATACGAGTACGAGTATGAAATGAAAAGGGCATAGGTACTCTAGAATTAAGTTGGGATACGTGCGAATGATGTGAGCTCGATGACTGCACGAAGACACTTCGCCCATGTGCACCGTTTCGACGCCATTACGTATCATATACAGTAAGAAGATTGATAAACCCACCCTACTGCTGAGTTTGGCATTGCGTTGGTCTGATGCTGGCAGAACCGAGCAAGTACAGCAGAAAGAGATGTGTGCGTTGAACCCTTGTGCCCAACTACAGCAAAACGTCAGTTTGCGGCATTTGACTTACTTCACATATATTTACATGTTTGTATGCGGGTATCTCGTTTTTGAGTTGTTGGGTTGATGTGTAGCACGACCCGCGCCACTTGTTACGTGCCTTAAGGCAAGATATTTGTGGACAGATAGATACTATACGAGCACAGCAGCAGCAAAAGTAGTATGGTACTGAGAGCGAGACATCATAGTATACATCGCACAGATTTGCGTAAAATTCTGTCTGAACTGCAGAGTAGATGAACACCCCCTCGTCCAGCGCCCCGGTACTACTGATGATGGTAGAGTTATGGGTATGAGCTGAGACGAAAACAGTTTGCTTGGCACTGCCGTATATCTTCATCAAGTACGTACTGCAGTATATTGTGGTCGTGGAACGCATGGGTTTGATGTGGGACCAGGTATCCTCGTCGCCAGGTAACCGTTTATTTGCAGTAGCATTTGAGAAGTTGAACTATAGTGGTAAAGAGGAGTTTGCAAGCGGTGAATGCGTGCGTGAAAAGAGAAAAACACCCAATGCAGACCAAATCGCTCGAATGCACGTCCCATTCCTTGTGTGTGCCGGGTCAATGCCGCTGAGGCGACGTTTGATTTCACCCAGGAGGATAAGCTGGATGACCGCAGCTGCGGTGACGCCACGAGCCGGACGGAGAGGCAGCCGCGGCGGAGGCAACAGCAGTAGTGTTCGGGGCATCGGGGTGATCCTTATTGAAACGTGGTTACCTCTGAATCTGGATGAACCTTTTCATTGTTTGTGTTTTTCAATTGTTTTTCTGGTCGATTTGGATTCCGCGACAGAGTTATTGGAGTTTTCAAGTAGTTTCAACGTCGTATAAAATTTCAGTGAAAACGGATGTATGCTATCTCGCAGTACCGTCGCGATCTGTGTATCTACGGCGGGAGTAGGCGACAAGGAGAGACTCTTGTCCGGAGGAACGGACTTCCTTGCGATTTCTAGCATTATATTTTCTAGTCTTAAGTTTTATTTTTGATGAGCATGACTACTGTTCGTGATTTTTTCCATGATTAGCATTAACTTCTCATGAAATAGAGGGTGAGGTTTTGGATAAGGCCGAAGAGAGGCTATGAAGCGCCTGGGGGCGTGTGCGGTCCATGTATTATTTTTTGTCTGACTTGGCAGGTGTGGGTCGTACTTCGGAAATTGAGAGCTTGATTTTATATAGTCTTGACAATATGTGCTTTTGTTCAGAGTCAGCACTGACTGAGTGGTCTAGCAGGTAGTGCTATATAATTCCCTAGGGTGGGTCGGGGGTTCAAGTCTCACCGAGTTCGTAAGTTGTTCTTTTCGAGCGTGCGCGCTGGAGACCGTACGAATGACTATATTAGTGTGCATGTAAACGCCATTAGCGTTTGACGAGGGAGGGGCCCCGGAGATCACTGTTAAGATGTCGACGAGATTCCAGTGAATATCTTTGGACCAATTCCGCGGAAAATACCGTTTTGCCTGACTGAATCCGAGAAGAATGCCGTTTTACCTGGCATTGGATTTTGAGAGTTTTATGTGTTTGAAACAGAGAGGCTGGGGATTTGAGCATTTGAATACTGATTTGAGGATTTGAGTGTTGATTCAAGGATCTGAATTTTGAGCTACGGATTGGATTTTTGACGTACTGAGTTTTATTTGAGTTGATAATAATATCGAGATATACCAGCCCTGCGATGTCGTACATTTTCATGTACAGAGCTGGGGGGATATTGAAGTATGGTCGTGTATAATGAGCAGGGGGGATGTTGATTGTACTCAGAAACACGACATATAAGATACATAGTAGATTGGGGAGTTCCAAGGTGGAAAGGGGCTCTGGCAGTAGGGTATTGGAATATCGGGGTAATGTGTGCCCACCAATGCCACTCGTCAGGTGTAACTCTATACCGCATATGGGGCGAGTCAACTGGACAGCGAGGATGTAATATAAGAGGTGTTCCGTGTTATGTCTGGAGTCAGCCACGCGTTCTCGTGTCAGCTGCGCCTATACCTTTAGAGATCAATCAACACAGCTCGAGGCTCACGTTCTGATGGTCCGTATTGACTTACGTTACGCACATACAGCATGCGGTTTACCGTCTTCAAGCGCAATGTTACGACATCTAAGTATTGGTTCGGGTAATGTGACCGACCGTGATAAACAAATGGAAACTGTAAAAATAAAATAGAAGACAAGCCTTCACATTTTGATGTTGCCGAAAGAACGATGATGGCAACGGTTTTGTCTCATTCCTTAAAAACCATGCTGACTTGGAATTTGGGTGTCCAGATAGTATTGTCATGAGATGTGTAGGAAAGTTGGCCTTTTGGTTCAACGCTATGGTGAGCCCAAAATGATCTCGCTTGTACGCTACAGATTGATCAGTTGTTTGTACTTCTGTGGGCCACTACTGGCAAGACAGAGTTGCTTTTGCCTAACCTGTCAGGGCGCGAGGAATCAAATGACTGGGGGAAGCGGGGCTGTGACGAGGGCGCTGACGCGTTGCTAAGCACCCATTGGAAGGCTCTCAAGCTCTGGCTGCGAATGTTGCCGCTTGGGGAAGGACGTGCGTGCTGCGCGAAGTACGCTGTTTTCGTGTGTTTTGTGTTTTCTGTTGTGTTTACGGTTTATATTGTAACGGCTGCACATTTCAAACCGAATACTGCTGTAGTTGAACACCCTGTTCTCTGGTATCTGCGGCAGCAGCGTGTCCAAAGCTAAACGCAGGCCGCGAGCGCTTCCCCTCAGTCCGCTGTGTTGTAGTTCTGCTCTCGGGGTGCGGTGCTTCTTGATGAGTCGTTCTGGGCGTATCAACAGGCAAGACACGAACAGGGCGACTCCAGCAACATATTTGGCTAACGGTAGCGTATCGTACGTAAAACAAGCCAGTCAGCATTGCCACTCAGTGGTCCAAAAAATCCTGAATAGTATTTTGCATTTGCAGAATGTTGTTCACTTACCCGGGATACTTTTCATTTTGAGTTCACATGAGCGACGGCCATCCACGTCGCAAACCTTATCGCACAAACTATCAATTGAACTATACGCTGTTTTTCAGTACCTCTTGTCTTGCTTAGGTTGGGATGTTGAAGTCTAGTACTCGGTACGCCGGAGTTATATTTCTGTTCTCTGGCTCCAACCTTCGAATATTTTGGTCATTTCTGCCTCATAGTCTGTGTCCACAAAAATGCTTACCTCTCCAGGACAAATACTCGAGACTGACACTGGGTATATGGTTTTACGAGAAAACCACAGCAGAGCCACGCGGTAAATGAACTTGGAACCTGACGCCGGTATGCGGCTGAACTGCCACAGCACGGAACCCATCATTCGCGGCGGCGACTAGCATTTGGGTTTCAACCTAATTTCCCGTTAATCGTTTTACGGTAATCGGGATGCCGTGAATTTAGCGGGACGTGTTTGTGTGGGAACCCGATACGTGTATTTAGGCGGGACACGCCTGTGCGGGAATAAATATCTGCATTCTTGCGTGGCGTGGACACGGGAAATAAGAATTTGTGCGGTCGCGTTTGGGCACGAGCTGAGATTCACATTTATCACGGGAATCTCGGAAACAATTTGGTACACCTTTAATATAGCATGAGACATGTACCCGTGCACTGTACCATGCACCATACCATGAAATGGAGCGTAATACTATGTGACACACCATGGTTTATCCCAGAGTTCTCGACCATAGCAGCGTAGAAGTTTCGTACATGGGTCTACTCGACGAAACCGGATCTTCATTGGCGCTTGTCATGTGCATCCGTAGTATATTCTACAAGTCAGTGCAATACCATGACAATATCCATGGTTTTCTCCATGGCTTATGTTCCAGGGCATATTCCATTAACTCAAAACGTCTATGGGCTGTGGTATTGGCGGTCTAGCAAATAGTGCCAACTGCAGCGCTCCTGGGGTGTCTTGTTTACGCCCTTTAAGTGTGAACCAGGTTTATTCGTCCAATACGGACCATGGGTATCTCTAGTCGACTCAAACACAAGATATATTGTCTAAGCAAATATATAAACAAGACAAAACATCTGCCCCGCCTTCCGCAGCCACTGCGGACTTGGAAGCCGAATTCTGAAAGAGCAGGACCAACTCAACGCGTTAATAAGACGCCGGACCACCGATCTAGCACGCGCATAGAGCGCATAGAGCTCAAAGGACAATATATGTATTATAACCTATACCACATCGAATCCAGACAATACAACCTTA
>JBDWQI010000084.1:0-3278 GCA_039986635.1 Sulfitobacter sp. | reverse complement strand
TGTAGTAGGGCAGGCTGCCAGTAGTATCAGAACTTCGCCCATGAGTACAATTTGCGGTGAGCAGTCCTAGACAATTGAAATATGAACATGTAGGGCGGCGCACTAGCATCCTCATGCCTACGATAGTTTCCTGGAGTGTGTCAATATTCGGTGTGGTGTACCCAACCAGCATATTGGGTGGTACCCCCGTACGAGTAGCCGTCAGCAGACACAGTAGTGAGACTTGAGCGTTCCTAATCGAGGTATTCTTTGTTGCGGTGATGCCTTGTCGGCAGCTCCAAGAAAATCTTGCGGGAGGCACTACCGTGTTGGAGTGAAAAACGTGATCCGTATCTCTGTACGTTGTCCTACATGAATCTCCTGGCAAACGTGTACAATAATTGTTCTTCATCGAAGCTGTGCTGAATGTAACATCGGCACACTTTAGCGAAAACATCACCATCTCGACCAGTCCTAATCAAGATAAGTGTCGCACGTTAGACCTTGGCGGTGTGTACGACCTGGACCTGAGACACGCCATCCAGATATGTGCCCTGTATTATCGATATATATACGACCTGAACGGTACTGGAGTACCTCATGCATACCCAATGATAACGAGAGTGACCTGTTGTCTCCGTCACCACGTTTGGCGCGTATAGCCTTTACGTTAAAATTTTGGTACTTAATACATGTTTGTAAATCGATTTCCGGTACAATTGTTACCATCAGCTAGTTATGTCTGACGTGTGGGTCGTAACTAGCAAAGGTGGGACAACATTGAATCTTGCCTAGTCAAAACGGACTTCGATATATAAGTTACATGTAGACTGCGATGCCCGGTCGTGTCCCGAACAGCATTCGTCATGCTCGTCCGCAAGAATGCCATGACCGTGCAAGGAAATCTATCCACGCATACGCCGTAGACCATGTGACTCGTAATACCCTCAATCACTCACGCACCAGTGTAAGTAAAACCATTGCGTTTTCGTTGTGCATCCTGGCCATTGCGAATATATACGTACACCGTGTTGTCATTACTTTTACTTTTCAACCGGACCCGTAGCAGGTTCGCCCTCTGTGGTCGTCAGGACAAGCCGTGATCACACGTGTCGCGGATTCCCCCCCCGCGGTAGGTGCAATAATTTTTGTCGCGCATAGGGTTCAAACTTACCCCCGCTAGTCGATGTTCATTGAAATGTACTACCTCACGCTCTCGCGTGCGCCAATCAAGTTATGCGCGGGCAAACGATCCTACCACATTGTGGACTCTCTGGAAATTGAGGCAAGCAGAAACGATTTTCGTAGACTCGAGAACAACCTACCAAGCTATACGATACACAGCCATACATACGCAATTGTAAGGGCAGCATCGAAGACACCCCCGGAAGCCGACGAAGTATTGCAAACAGCGCGATCTAGCGAGGCATACACCCAGATATGTACCTGTCTGTCTGAGAATATGGTGCTGGTTCAGGCCCAAAAAGACCAAGCTTAACCGTGGTCTGTATGAGCGGTTCTAGCGATGCGTTCGAGTTTCTGACGATCACCCCTAACCGGAACCACGTGCACCTTGGAGCTGGAAGTAAAAATGATTTTTAAACCGGTGACACAGGAAATGTAACTACGTTTCGAGAAAAGCTCGAATGTCGAGTGTGTCAGGCAAGGTTCAAGGTGGGGTGCACTAATGTGGTGCCCTTTTTATCATTTGCACGACATCCTTTCGCCTCGTCAAAAACACCTCTTGGCCAGAGGATTTGGACAAATGAGATGCCGATTGGTTGGAATGCTTGCCGGATGTTTGCTCAAAATGTCGTTGGTTGGAACCAGATCACACACTTGATTTTCTTACCAAGCAGGTGTCGTCTGACTGCTGCCCAACGCGAGTACGGCAAGAGTGGAAACTATGACGACTGTAAATATTTGTCCACGTTTCGGTGTTCTGTTTGGGAAGTTGTGGCCATCAGCTAAATGGAGTTGCGCGAGTGACCCTTTAGACTCCAGAATAGGCCGAATTTATGATAGTCTAGTGGGTTGAACAAGTGAGGTGAAACATCTGTTTCGCATGTTGTACATACGCGTAGATATTAAGGAGATATTGCTGTCTGCGTGCCTAAATGGGCCCTTGTGCCAAGGGATCTTGTGTGTTGCTTGGTGTTTCGTATAATATCAAACCACAGACGTACGTTTGGAGAATGAACTATGTAGTCGATCCCACGGCAGCGTACACGTCACGGAAACCTGTGGATCTTCGCGACCATGAAGATGTATATGTGTATGCTGTTTGGAAGAAGAGGCGTTTTTTTATTAGGTGCCGTGTAGTGGGGTTCTATACGTAGGCTGTTCTCGCTATGGGTTATGAGCGTGATACACCAAACCCCTGCTTCGTGCCTTCGGCATCGCGGGAGTCTAACTCCTAGGGAGTCGGCATTCGGGGGCACTTTCATTCTCGTCCTGGACAGGTGAAGAATCTGCTCCGACTTGCTTAGCTTCCCGGATGCTTGATGTACATGATACTAGATCCAGAACCTTCAATCAGCCATTTTTAATACCTGGTGCGGAAACGGAAAAAATTGCTCGTACGTGAAACGTTCGAAAGCTCGTGGAGCTTCAAGCTCGTTCCGTCATATCAGTCTGACTATAAATTCAAGGTACATTTCGACATTTTGTTGCCATCAGAACCTCCCTTATATTTACGATCAGACTGGTATATTTACTTGGTATATATACCTGGTATCATTTTTTCTTTAGTACGAACGAAAACCAAATCGCCTTTGTAGGGATTTTCACACACGAGAATAAAAACAGCATGCTTCTACTATGAGAAGCTAAACACGCGTTGTGGCATCAGTTGACATTTGTTCGATATGCTACGTGGTTGATTGTGTCGACAATCCCAGCGCAGATGCATTACCGGCCTGCTTCGGTGTCCGTAAGGGCTGTTATTGTTGTCGTTTCCTATCATCTGTATTATGCGCAGACCATATTCGTTTGTCTTCGCAAAGCCCACCAGCCTCTCCGTATGCCAATGAACAGGTGCCGTGTATGCGTCGAACTCGTCAATCTACCTGGACGGCACCACCTCGATTTATGACAACACGGCTCATTTCGGAGGTACGTTCAGGTGCTGAAGTTCATCAGCATTTTATGCGGTCTGCGATGTGAAATAATGGGCTACCGGCATGACAAGGCCATTTTTTTTCAGCTCTCGTAAAGGTTAAAATAACTTGCATGAACTATACTACATTTACCAGTCATCTGGAAGTAGTGTGTGAACTGTAGAGTGAGAGTTCAACACG
>JBDWQI010000083.1:0-4683 GCA_039986635.1 Sulfitobacter sp. | reverse complement strand
AGCAGCGGCAGCAGCAGCAGACCACGCACGCCCGAGGCGTGCTGCTGCTACTGCCGCTGGATTTTTTTCTTTTTTCTCGTGTAGACGCTCGCACAGTGCCCAGACAGGGCGTGAAAAGCATTCCAAAGAAGGGTTTGCACGGGACGGGACACGGATTTCACAAGATTGGCCCAAATTTGACGGGACTAGTTCGCACGGGATCTGGATTAGAAAAAAGGAACACGGGACGGGATCGCGATCGCGAACATTTCCACGGGATCAGTTTGAACGGGAACGGGATTATCAAAATTCCACGGGCTCACGGGATTATCCCGTAGCCCGCGGAATCCCGCTCTATGTCTACAACGGGAAAATCCCGAGGAAAGCCCTCCAAATTTCAAGTCCTAATTCGCAGTGGTTCACGAGATACGACCTTAGGATGGTATATCCATTTTCCGGTTGGTGTAGCTCGTACGTACGAGACGCTCCTCGTCCGTACTGTGTAATCCGTATGCAGATAGATACAAAACTGATTAAAAAAATTAGGCAGCCGTCGATCGATTTAAATCGACAGTACGAAGCGCCGGCTGCTGTGTTGGTGCAGCAAACTCACAGCAGAAAGCACCAGCAGCATAGCGTACAGGTACGTATCATAGGAATACCACGCTTGCACGAGGCTTCCGCCGAGACACCAAAACAATGTCAATTGCCAGACGGTACTCGTACAGCTTCCGAAGCAGATGGGTCCATATTTTGTTTAGCTTTAATTCGGAGACACATCACCTAGAGGGGTTGACTTGCATATTCACCATGCTCACGGGGGTTAGCAGTAAAAACATATTTCAGGCATAGCAGCAGCAGTAGCACAGGACAGTAGCCGCACATACATAGTAGCAGCACCAGAGCAGCGGATTAGCAGCGGCAGCAGCAGCATCAGCAGCAGCAGCAACAGCAGCAGTAGCAGCGCATCATGCAGGCCCGAGGCTGCACCTGGCACATCAGTCGGGGCAGGGGAGCCCGGTCGCCCACAAGGAGTAAGAAGCACGACGTCGTCGTACTACCTCGTCGTAACCCGTACGTACATGTTCATGACTTTAGTTTTTGCTTGGCGGTTACACGATGAAAAGGAAAAACGCCTACACAACACAATCGAAACTCCACGCCTCATGTGATACTGGTGCCCAATGGCATTGACGAGTACACGTCATTGCCATTGCTGGTGCCTAATGGGAATGACTATAGTCATTCCCATTGGTGGCAATTCGCCATTGCTGCTGCCTGCTGCGTGTAAACAAAAAACAAAATCGTAGACACCGTTTGTACCTCCATAACTGTACCGCTCCACCGTTAACTTGTCCGATTCGGTGGAAACCAAAGACGCCGTGTTCTCTGCCTCACAGAGCCTGGTCGCCCGGCGTCCACAGCAGCCGAAGAAGCTTGTGACGCTCGTTTCCCGATCGTATGCTGGCCTACGAACCTCAACATTGCGCAAAACTCATGCTTTCACACGAATAATAGCCCGAATCAGAATTTCGACACACGTTTCTAGAACGCCCAACCCTTAATCCACAAGTAACGGCGGGGCATGAGACCGGCCACCCCAGCCCATATTCCCCACACTCTTGCCGCTTTGAGCTGTCAAAAGCCGCCGAGGATTCGGCCTCTACCGTTGAGAAGAAGGAGAAGAAGTCCAATCTGGGTGCTGGCATCAAAAACACAATATTTGTTTCCGTCACGAGCGAGCATAGATGTCGGTTGACAGCACATTTATCCCTTGACAGACAGCCGTCAAGGACGCTCCAATGCTCAAAACCATTGTATTTCAAGAATCGGTTTAACGGGTCAAAGCTAGTCCTAACGGGCCGAAGACAGGCCGTCAACCAAACTCTTTGGCCGCGAGACTGTGATAAATCAAGTATCGACCACACAACTCGTGCTCCTCACAGCTGATGTTTTTAGAGAAAACTTTGCAAGAATCAAGCACAGCACACCCGGCCACAGCTGTCAAGGACATCCTAATGATGAAAACTTTAGTATTTTGGAAAAGGGTTGGACGGGCCAAGCCTAGGTCTGACGGGGCAAAGGTAGGCCGACAACCAAGATCTTTGGCCTCGAGACTGTGTGATAAATCAAGTATCGATCTCGCAATTGGTCAAACTCACAGCTGACGTATTCAAACTCGGCCAGCAGGCAGCCAGGGCACGTCGCAAGCACCGCCCCCGACACAATCGGGGTCGGGGATGACGATGAGGCAGTTTCGTCCGGGGATGTGAACCTTACCTCGCGCCAGCACGAACAACCCAAAAATATACGTCTAATAAACGCTGAGGAGCGCTCAGAGAACAGGGCCAACAATATCGTATGTTTATTTATATGTGTTCCACCGATGTAGGTTTCCCTCCCATTCATTCCTTTCCTGACATGCGTTCGTTATGGTTTCCTCTTTGACCTACCCACGATTCGCTATACAATATTCAATGTACTTTGACATACACAAGGTAAAGCCCATGACCTTAACACAATATCGTTAAAGGACCAAAATCCTCGTCAACAAACCGTTTTAGTGATACCTCAAACGCAACATTTAATTACACAATCCGCTCCTTCGATGAAACAGACTCCGGTGACACTGCCTACGCTATCGCTTCCGCGAGCACAACAATGCCGATACACCATTCCCGGGCATTTCTACCATACACCCACACCGAACCATGATGCTGTAAAGCGCCGTGCCGGAACACGCCTAACTTGTGACCCATACAGCTGTGTACCACTTCTCCCCAAACCGCATGTGGTCCACAAATAACTTTGTGTGGTACCCAGTTAAATATTTCGGTATCCTGGGTGCAGTGTTAGTTGCTCGTTTCATCGGAATACCGTGGTTTCGAACAGGTGCCAATGCTTTTCCTGTCGGCGGAAGCTCTTAGTATCTTTTCGGCTGTCGCTTAACGTGATTGTGCGTCAGGTCGTCCACCTCCGAAGTTGGGATCAAGGTGATTTTCAACGTCCCACTGTCTCCGTGTTTTGTTGCCTCCAGGTGCTATTGAGGCAATTAGGTCGGAGATTGTCATCGACGGTGACGTCATCTTCACAAACAACACATCATTAGATGGAGGTAAGAAAGAGCACCCGTCGTGCATCCCTTGAAATATGGTGCATGTGACTATTACACTAGTATTTTCTTGCAGGAAAGCAACGTCGTAGTCACAGGCGACTTCCTAGAATCAAACGTAGCACCGCGCATTGAATTTGCGTCTTGAGCATTTTGTCGCCTGGCGGATCCGGTTGCGGCACGAAACGTACTGTGCATGGACAATAAACCCGAGTTCAAAGTCATTGAGGAAATGCCAATCGCGTCGTCTGTGGATTCGTGCTACGTTAAGGAAGGCGCCATTTCCGCCTATATTTTAAGTCGACGAGAACCTCCCGGCCCAGTCACCATCATATTTCTTGTCATTCTTTAGTCTTCAAGATTTGTTTTTTGTGATATGCCCTGGCATAAATGGGATGGTTTGATACGCAGGGACAGCAAGAAAAGTCATTGCGTGTAGTTTTGAGTCGAGATACCTACCCAGTTTCTCGTCCGAGTGACGTGAACGTGGCGGTGAATGTGGGGGCACCCCCTCGACCGTAGTACCAGTGTCTGATCTACAACAGCCGTCACCACACAACCGGCACCCACGAGTCAACATTTCGAGTTCCCCGAGCTCTGGCAGATGGTTTCTGCTTTCTGTGTGTTTTGCTGGCAGGGAATCATGACTCATTATCAGATCCATAACAAAAATATAGTAGAAAGGTACACTGCTACCTGTGTGTAAAGCAACGAGTTTTAAACGTATCTATCGTGTGCCCAGTTTTCTCTGCGTATTCAGCATTTTCTCTTTCTAGGGGAGTGATTTGGCGCTGGGTTGACGCAGTGAGTAGGTTATGGTCTCTTTGCATCCATGTAGGATGTTTTGATAGTCATTGGGTGCAGGCCACGCGTATAGGTATTTCATTAAATATCGCACGGTCAATGACACCGCCTTCGGAAATAGGATTCAATGGCCTTGCTCAATGCGACGTTCGACCTGAAGAATTAGGCTCTCTGTATTCCATCGGCTGGTTTTAGGACAGGAAAGAAAGGGCGCAGAAGGTACAGCAGTTGAAATATAGCGCACATGCTTCTTATTTAGCATGGGTCAACCCCCTTTCGTTCAAAGGACAATATTTAGCGGGGCCTAGTCCCGCTGCGGATAATCCGCTAGACAATATTGCCGGCGCTGCGAATCCGTCAGCGGAACGTGGAGGAGAAAGCTCCGTGGCGAGATCCGGACATGACAATCTCCCGAGTTCCCCGAGGAAAAATTCTTCTGCAAAGGTTTTCTCGAAGGCTGTTGGGGTTTCGACTATATGAGTAGGCGTGTTGGTTCCGGAGAAATGGTATCCACATCACCCCCCAGTTTTAGTGGTGATAGAGCTCCAACTCCACCAAACCTCGAAAGCGATGGAACCAGAGACAAAGGGTGAAAACACGTCTAGTCGACCATGTATTCCTCGAAATTCGATTCCCTTAAATGCCTAGAGATATACGTACTCATTTTGTCAAGGAAGGTTTTCTCGAAGGCTGTTGGGGTTTCGACTATATGAGTAGGCGTGTTGGTTCCGGAGAAATGGTATCCACATCACCCCCCAGTTTTAGTGGTGATAGAGCTCCAACTCCAC
>JBDWQI010000082.1:0-2820 GCA_039986635.1 Sulfitobacter sp. | reverse complement strand
GTCCACTTCGCATAGTTTGATGTACTTGTTAGTAATTTTTTTTTCCCGACGTTAGGTATAGACTCTTCTTGTCTGACGTGTTTGCACTATCTCGGACCGCTGGTGGTCCGGTCGCGAACAACGGTCCGGGACAGAACAATGAGTCCTTGACGGACAGCACGGTGTGCGAGCGAAATTCCGCGCCCGCTCGTGGGAGAGACGTTCGGCACACCGAAAACATGAAGTTGTGCAAGGTACACCCGGAGACGTTCACAACGTTATATTAGTATTTATTCGCCCCTCCTGCTTTGACCGTCGCGTCTAGATCCATTCACGCCGATATGGGAAAGATGACGTGGCCTTGGCGTTTCGCCAACTGTTATTTGTTTTTCGGTAATAATTGCGCCCAATGTTGGTGTGTGGAATGCGCAGAATACAAGTAGCCTAAGCGGGTACTCAAAAAGAGTGTTTGGTGTTTGCTAGGGAGTGGCGAGTTCACAAAGGAAGTGATCAACTGAGGTCAATCTTGAATTGACAATTATCCGAGTTAACCGATGGACCACAGGATATGTATGTAGACGAGCAATTACCGCAGAAAACCTACGTGAAGGACCACGGGCTTCTGCTAAACCACACAAATTGCCCACGTAAGTCCAGCATTGCACCACGTACATGAAATAGCAATTGCACGTAAACGCCAAACAATCGTCAGAATCCGTACTCTGACCATTGGTATGCATACCAGCTACTCCTACTAGCACCGGTGATTATCCGACCCAATCCTTACCACAGATATCGATGTTTTCGGTGCATGTTCCGTCGGGGCAGCAGTACGGATAGTCCGGATCCAGGCAAGGCTGGCCGTTCGCGCATCCTGTCGTAGACAGTAAGGGACCGCGTGCCAAGACCGTCACCCGACAATAAACCACACAATACACGGTCGTGATTATCGAAACCACATGTATGTATGGCGGAGCAACGGTATACCACATAGATCGACGGACAATGCTGATCAACAATCTTGAAAGTATACACGCCTTCATTCGTGAAAGGCCTCTCTCAACCACGGTTTGTTGGAGATAAAATTGATAGGCGCTATTGCTGTATGGAAATGGTGTCGAACTTACCTAGACTTGTCGTACCCGAGAAAACAGAACCTGCTGTGAGTAGTCGATAATTGTCGGTTACTTTCCAGATCGTTAAATGATCCGGTGGTTTGCCCGATAAAAGCATCCAATTGACAAATGCAAGGCGTTTGACTTTCGAAGCAACTTTCTGTGATATTTCAATCACGGCACTTCTTCCGTCGTGTAAATCGAAACCGTTAGCTTTGGTGGTATACTGGGTCTCCCACTGGGTTACACGATTGTGCCCGGCAACAACTCCCCTAATTCACAGCACAGTACGGTTCGGGGTTCGACAGTTATAGCTCTTTTACCTTAGTTTCTCTCTCTCTGAATTGACTACGAACCATCCTGATTCCCCTTTGACACACTATGACGATGTTCAGTCGGTCACAAGCGTTGCCTGCAGGAACCTAATTAAGAATGCAGATCCCACTGTAGCTAAAAAGCGAACCAATGCTGACTTAACGCGCACCGCCGAATGTGTGACGCCTGCATATTCACCAACCGGATAATTCAGCTTCCAGAGTGATTCGGGTAGACAAACCAGAAGCAATTTCAGATGTGGCTACACGTACGCCGTGGTAACATCTATGACGCCATCTGCATTGAACATTGCAACACATATTGTGTCGAACTTTCCGGCCGATTGTACAGATCAAATACCTGCCCTTCACCGAGCACCCACGCTATACTTCTCAAGTCACAGGACGATGTCATGCGCACGTTCTCTACTCGGGCAACAGAACATAAAAAATGAATCGGTGAAGTGCTCGTCTTCGTCGCATACTCCAGCAGACTGTCGGCAAAAACGAAGAACGATTTGAAGCGGACAAGGAACCACGTGACACTACTCGAACTACGTAGTGGCATGGGAAATGTGAACATACTCCGTGCGTACAGCATATTTCTACATGATACGTAAACTGTTTCTTATGCCCTCGTCGCACTTGACGTTGATGATATGTGCACGTTAACCGGGTCGAACCAATCAGATGGCCTTGAGCGAACATTATCGTCACGGCATCGAGTACCGTCATCGACTGGTCCGCAAGCTCTTGCCCTGTGCTCTGTCAGCAGTTCATGTACAGAGTTAGAATTTCGGCACGGTATCTAGAACGCCCGTGTACGGTGTCAAATATTGGGGGGCTTCCCTGACCGAACGCCTCTGGTAAAGTTTGGGCTTCGGTGGGAGCTCCATTCGGGCTGACTAGGCTTCCTTACGGATGACGTCTCTTATGCTTATGTACCCGATGCAACCAGTTTGCAGAATATTTCGCTTGAAGCATGGTCCATGCGATTGTCTTTTTGCCGTTCATACCATCGGCGGTCAGGTGCAGCGTGTATATAAATCTCCTCCAGCAAAACGCCGCACCAAGTTCAGATGCTTCCACATCATGAAGCAAGCGTCGAAGAAGGCAAGTAATATTTTTCCATCGATGGCAACTCGGTAATGTAGAGCTATGTCTGCGCCGCATTGTGCATGGGTAACCGTTCGAATAAGATAATGGACGTGTCCTCGGCACGGTTAGAAGGTCATTGTTTCTGCCATTACAGGTACTAACCGATTGTTTACGAAAGGAGCATCAGACGGGGATGGGAAATACTTCGGCAAAACCCTATTTTCTGAACTCGTGGTTTCTGTGTGCAGTGACAAGCGCGGAGTGTACACAAGTTAGATCCGAGAGCTCCATCAAGGTAGAATCGACTCAAGGTG
>JBDWQI010000081.1:0-2952 GCA_039986635.1 Sulfitobacter sp. | reverse complement strand
CCTGGGTCTATTCTACCTGGTAAACTAATAAGTGAGTGGGATACAGGCTCTTGAGCACGAGATATTCCGTTCTTACTTTTACTAGGGATGAAGGCGATAGAATCGAAACAATTTCCCTGCTCTTCATAATGTCACGCCCTGCTTGCGACGCGATTGTAGGGGAAGTAGACTCAAAATCAGTGATGGGCGTTGTAATTGAATTGCCCTGAAAAAAAATATACTTTTGGAAAAAATCGTGGTTGGATAAATGGTCTCGGCAGCCGACCTTCAAACTAGATTGAGAACCGAGATGGGCCATGTCAATGTTTTAATCTCAATATTTCGGATCCGGCCGAAATAACGACTTACCATATCACTGGAAACCCTTTTAAAACGGGTCCCCAGGCTCTGCACCCCACGTAAACCAGCTCACAACCACACATATCAATCATAAGCAAATATTTGCCGCCTTCACATATCAATCAGAAGCAAATATTTGCCGCCTTCTATACAGCAATATTAGGCCCACGAACAACAAATAATACCTGGTACATCAAGAACAGGGCTCACGTTTTGAAGAACTCTAAGATAAATCGATGAAGAAATCGTGCTCAGTGGCGAGTGCAGACTATATTTTCCAGGTATAAAATAGCTTATGCACGAGATTATTCAACGTAGTGTTACTTTAAGGCTTGTTCAGAGTAGTTATATCACTATGGTGAACCTCACGCCGGCGCACAATTACGTATCTACACTCAATCCTCGCCTGACATGATGAGCATTCGAAAGGTAGTTGCGGCGGCCGATGTTCTGTGCTTCGTACCCACAGTGCCTCGACACCATCATGTAGATATGTTTAGATACATCTTTGTTGTAACGAGGTTGCTGGTTGTGGTTTTTGCGTGGGACGTGGAAAGTAAAAATACCAGACGAAGCCACTTGAGGTGCAAACCAATCGGTAGCAAAAAAAATACTCGGAGTACATTAGTACCGGACACCTGATAAACAAACAGGAAAGCTGGTCCAGGCTGGATTTCTAATTTGAGAACGGGTGCGTTCTACACGAACTTTAGAATATTGAATTCGCCCGTTCTTATTCTTAAATATCTTAGACTGCCTTGCTTGTTGCTTGTTTTCTTATTCATCGTCCTAAACGTCTCCTTACAATAATTATAACAGCAGGTATACGAGTACAAAGCATCCAAACCGCTTATGTTTCGCGTGATAACGATCGCGATTGCGTTCGAGATAGAAATTGCCTCTTTTCACCAAGATTCCTCAAATAACCAAGATTGCCGTTGTTGGGGTATTTTCTTCCAAGATTCGAAGGCACCATTTCCCGGGAACATCTCCATCTCTACGAAGAGCGTTGCCCAACACGCTGCCAGAGTCTTGAAATTAATAAACTCGGTTTCCAGGTTAGGATTTCCACATCAGGCTAAACGGCATCGACCCGCGGGGTCACCGTTTTCGTCCTCTATGTTTTGGAGTTGTAAGTGTGGAACGTATCTGATCAGTAGATGTGGCCGTGAAATCCCCGGGTGGCGTCGGAACCACGAACCCTAGCGAACGCGCTGTCACCCAGTGGGGTTGGGGCTGCCACACTATGTGGGGCGGTATAGACCCAGGGGACGACCGTTTTTGTTCCCTGTTTGTTGATTTTTTAGGCCTATGGAGGAGTTTACGATCTGGGGACGGGACTCTACCGATCCCGGCTGGCGGTAGACCCACAAACAGAAGATAGCCACATACAGTAGACCATTAGCTGGGGTTGGGATTTTCACATCGTGCGGGCGGTATCGACCACGGGGGTCATCGATTTCGTGCCTGGTTTGTTAGCGTTCTAGATGCGAGCACAACATGCTATGTACCAATGTACTTCTTATGAAACTACTTATAATCCGAGGAAGAGAGATTACTTGGATGATTCCTTTGTGTAGACTAAATCGTTGTTTATTAATTTATTCAACGACACTGAGCACATCCCGGCCCTGTGGTGGCCGGCCACGAATTCGTAGCTGTGTATGGACACCAACGCCATAGTGCAGACGAGAGCACACGTGGTAGTTTGAAAAGGGTATACGTATACCTGGTAAGCTATACTGTACCTGGTATGGTTATAGTGCAATGGCAAAGGTGGCATCGCACTACTTTCACGACACTCGATTAAAAGGAGGTATACTCCCGCCTTTTTTAGCCTAGCGGAGGGGGATAGGGATACTACAGTACGCCCGCCGGAAAAGCCAGCGCGTGTCCGGACTCTCGTTAAAACCAAATTATAAAACGGTGTCAAGACAGCGAAGCCCGTGCAGAGGTAACACACGTTAGGCGTTTCTCCTGCTCAGATTTTTGGGGCTGACTGCACTTGCTGGCGCTGCAGGGTGGAACGATATCTCCCCTTTGCCTAAAATTTGGAGGGGTATAACACCGCAGCTTTACTTTACTTACAGCGTGTACTTCGATAACCTATTGGCGCATAGCACTGATCCATTCGTGGCCGATAGGTCTCCGAAGGTTTGGAAATGAAGTCCATGGTGCGCTGAAGGGTTTTTGATGGAACTCCCCTGCACACCTCGTGCTGCGTCCCTGCGACACCCATGAACACCCCCTGAAAGGCGCGCCAAAATATCGAAAGTACGTACCAGTAACCTGCGTCGTCGATAGGAAGGATCGAACTGAGCTAGTTATAGCGTGATCGGCCACTCACCGAGCGGTTGTGATCGTGTGATGTTGTCAATAACAGTCAAACCAGTAGTAGCGCGAAGGGGTGATCAACGTAGGCCTCCAAAAGGATATGTGTACCCTCGTACACCGCCTGTCATAGCAGCATTCCATGGCAGAAACCCCAGCCGGGAAATTCTCATCCGCTTGGGCATCACGCAGTTCCCTTTCTATTAGTCCTTGGTCTGCAGGCCATTTGGCCTTGTAGCAGAGTCCTTTCGAATGGAGCTGCTTCTACAGCGTGTCCCGTCG
>JBDWQI010000080.1:0-38920 GCA_039986635.1 Sulfitobacter sp. | reverse complement strand
GGCGCGATCTTCCAATATATCAACGGGTTCTACAATCCAAGACGGCGTCATTCATCGCTAGGTGGCAAAAGCCCCTTGGCCTTCGAACGAAAGGCTGCCTAAATGAGTTGAGAGACCGGAACGCAAACGGGACAGGTCCATGGTCCGACATGATGGGCCCCGGCAGGATCGCCGTCATTCCCATCACCACACTCGATCTGCCCCACAGTGCGGCGTCTCCTGTGGTCCCCGCGCTTCATGGGTCCGGGTCCCCAAATTCCATCTCTTCAATCAAGCCGCTTAGGACGCGAATGCCTCCCGTTCAGTGATCTTTTCAAATTCGGGTAGAAACTCTTCGTGGTGCAAAGCGAGATATTTTGTGATCCGCTCATTGCTCACCAATCTGGCGACGTAACCACGCGCAAGAACGAGATCGAGATGGTCAATGCCATAGCTATTTTCAACCAATCGCACCTCCCGTTCGAGGTTTGCTGACTCATTTTCCATGAGTGTGAGTTGTTCACGGGATATACCTTTGATCTTCTTTGGTGTCGCACCGGCACTCAACTGACTTTCGGGTGTCGCCGCCAGCAGTGAGCGCGCATAGTTAATTGTGTACTTGTTCATCGCGACCATCAGCCGGGCCGCCTCGAACTGACGCGGTGGTTTCATCTTCTTGAGAATTCGAAAACCAGTCAATGCAACCTGCTTGTCTTTAAGAAGCTCCGCCGCCTCGTCGCAAATGCCATCCAAGAGTCGCCGTTTCTCCTGCAATGTCTTGATGTTGACGTTAAGTGCACTTGCCAAGCGTTCCTCAGGAACACCAAGCGTCAGGGCACGCAAGATCATCCTATGCTCTTGAATTGTCGCCAGACGGCTGATGCGTTTGTTGTAGGTGAAGGCCTCATCATCTTTTGAAACAATGCACTGTGTCGCTGTCTCACCATCGTCTTTCAAGGCTTCAAACCGCAGGTGGCCGTCAAGCAATGTGTACATTTTGGAGTCGTGGCGGTCGCGGGCAACCACAATGGGTTCAACGAGACCAATCTCACGAATGGAAGCGACGATCTGGCCATATTTTACCGTCGCCTTTGTCTGCGGCGTGACCAGATAGAGCGGTGCGATGTGCTCAAACGATATGTGTATCAGCTCCCGTTCAAAAGCGGCAGCGATGGTCCGTTCTGAAACCGACGGTGTCATGCCGTTTCTCCTTCTAGACGGGACAATCGATCTGCGATTGTTCTGGGAATGTTCGCAAGACCTTCAGCACGCAACAGCGTCACGAAGTTTTCGTCAGACAGCAGGGTTTTCAGCGATTGAGTGAGAAAGAGCATTTCGCTGCGTGTCGCTCCTGCTTTGCGTAACAGGATTTTCTTTCGGTCAACATCATCCTGATAGGTCTTCATCAACGCTTCGACAGATAGGTTCTTTCTCGATCTTTCATTTGACGTGGCCTGACCTTTGCCATGTTTTAATCTTGCCTCGACGAGCCGTTTTGCCGTCAAAAGGCGACCGCCGCGTAACAGTTTGCTTTCATAAGCCTTGCGCAGAACTGTTTGAACGTTGACGTCATCCGCATCTGCAATGTCCACCGCGACACTGACAGGAATTTTTCCACCTTCAACGGCGCGCAGAAGCAGATGTTCATGGCTTTCCAATAGACGAATGACACCATGCACGTATTTATTTGAAAGCTGGGTCTTTGCGACGATCTCCTTTTCGGCGTACCCGCTGTCTTTGAGACGTTTGATGTCTCTCAGTAAATCAAGAGAATGATGTTGCCTGCGTGCAAGGTTTTCGACCAAGCTCATCACAAGACAATCCTCAGAATTGGCGGAGATGACAACTGCGGATATTTTCTCCTGCCCTAGCGCCTTGAAAGCTTCCAGCCGGCCTTGGCCACAAACCAATTCATATGCCAGATCACCACTTGTTTCATCGTTGCGTGCTGCAACGGTGATCGGGCGCTTGAGGCCAAGCTCAGCAATATTCGCAACAATCTCATCAAAGACCTTTTGATTGCGGACACGCGGGTTGACCACTGTGATTGCGTTGACGGCAATGAGTTCGGTGTGTTCGAGCAGGGCACTAGACATTATGCGACCTCCAGAATTGAAGTGCGCTTACACATGGTGAAGAATTGCGTGAGATCATCAAATCGGTATGCGTCGAGCGATAAGCCATTACTTTCAGAAAGCCGCAATTTCGGAAGTGTCATGTCAGCTGTCGGTAGCAGATAGTAATCGAGCGGCGTTTCGTTTGCCTGATCCATGCGCACAACAACCGTGATGTCAGGCAAAAGGCTTATATCCAGTCGGATTTTCCATCGAAACGCACCGGCACCGGTTTGCGTACATCTGGCAATGACAACAGATGCTGAAAATTCATGATTGATGGTCAGAAGGCCAGTCTTCGTATCATGCTGAACTTGCTCGCCAAACTGCTCGATCTCGCCAACGGTGTCGCCAACGATTTCCGCATGTATTCTTCGCAGCCGCTTGTTAATTTCAATGTATCGATAGTCCCGGTCTGGCGTGAACCCGACCAATTTGTATGCCCTGAGTAAGCTGCCGAACCTACTTTGATATGCCCCACTAGACGGTAAAGCGCTGGCTTCGTTGATGACAATTCCAGAAAGGAAACCATGCGTCTCGAGCGCGTCCCGCAGTCCATCCAGCATTTCTTCGTCAGAATAGCGCTGTGCTTTGGCAGCAAAAATGGCGTTGGCGGCGGCAAACAACCCAGCGTCGACAATTGCTTCAAACGCGCCTTCGGATCGAACCCAGCTATTAGGTTCATTTCGAACATGCCGCTTTTTCAACTTAAAGGAATGGCGGTTCCAGATGTTGTTGCCGATATACTTTTCATTTGAGAGAAGTTGGCGCACCACGGCGGGTGTCCAGTCCCGGCCCAGATCCGTCTTTATACCCTTCGCGTTTAGATCGGCGGCGATGATGACCTCGGATTGATTGTCCTCGACAAAGCTACGGAAGATCTGGTTCACAACCGCGATCTCGTCATCTGGTCCCGGTACGAGTGTCACACGATCCGTCTGAATACTCTTATGTTCGCCTCGCGCGAGAATGCCTTTTTGATTACCTTTTTCATCGATCAGCATGCGTCGTAGGCCAAAACCAGGCGGACCACCTTGGCGATAACCCATTTCAATCAACCGTGACTGACCAGCAAAGACCTTTTGCGATAACTCCCGACTGTATTCGCCAGCCATCGCACGTTTGACCCCTTTAACGATCGTGGAAACTGGACTGCCGTCATTCTCAAACTGTTCGGCACAATACTCGACAGCGATGCCAGCGCGTTTGCAGATGTACTCATAATATGCGCTCTCATCCGCATCTTGAAACCGGCCCCAACGGCTGATGTCGTAGACGAGAACTGTTTTGAAATCCGTCTGTCCGGCTTGGATGTCTTCGAGTAGTTGCGTCAGACCATCACGCCCTTTGATCTGCAGGCCGCTTTTGCCTGCATCGGAATAGGTCTTAATGATCTGATATCCCCGCTGTTCAGCGTAAAGGCCGATAGCGTCAGATTGGTTTTCGGTCGAGTATCGCTGATGCTCTGTCGACATGCGGACGTATTGCGCCGCCCTTTGGCTGCAAACTTCTTTAAAATTGTTATCTGGCCAACTCAATGCTGCGGCCCTCCATCAATCAAATTCGCAAACCTACATAAATATTCTGCGATTCCTTTCTCAATCTTAACGGGTAAGGGTTGGAAACATGTTTCATAAAAAGGGCAACATCTTTCATAGGACGGGCCAAGGCGCGATTTGTCAGGCAGAATACCGAGAGGCGATTAGTGCAGCACTTGTGCATGACTTGGGTGGCGCAGGGCGTGCCGCCAAAACCACGACCAAGTGGACTGGTGTGAATGAGAGAACTGCGAAGAACTGGATTTTGGGATACTGCGGCCCATCAGGAGAGCATCTGATTGAGCTGATGAGGCATTCAGACACAGTGCTTGCAGTAGTTTTGGAGTTGGCCGGACGTCATGAAGCATTGGCTGAAGAACAGGTAAAGCATTTTAGGCATGAACTGAGAGTGGTTTTGAACCGCCTAGACGCGATCTACGGCTCACAGGACGAATAGTCGAACTGCCAATGCTCGCGCTTCAAGCGGGCTGCCAGTCTGTACCTATTCACACACGGCTCCAGCGACGAGCGCGCCGAAACGGTATCGTACTTAAGGTGCAAACTTACAGTGGTGGATATGTCTTGCAGGAAAGCGCCAAAGCTCGTGTCAAAAAGCGCAAATTCGTTGTCAAAGGGCTAAAGTAGAGATATTATAAATCAATAACTTATCCGAATGCCAGGCGACAAACCTCGTATCAACTCACAATGTTTGTCAGTAAGGCATAAGGGTGCGGATTTCAGGCATACCCTAAGCAGCTGAGTTCATGGAGCGCCAGAAAACGGTCGCTCTGCCCGTCAGGTGGCAACATAACGTCGCAAGCTCAATGGGCAAAAACGCTATATTGCAGTGGATTGTCGGTGAATTGGTGAAACAAGCTAAGATGCTCACAGATGCAGAACTCAAGCGGGTGCTGGCTGGCTGCGTCACAATGCGAAACGGCAAGCGCAACAGATTGATGGTGATGCTCTGTCACTATGCTGGGACGCGTGTGGGCGGGATTGCATCGCTCAAATAGGCTGATGTGCTGGATCGCGATCTCAGGCCCAATGCAATGTTTTGTCCCAAAACTGAGAACACCAAAGCGATACTCTTGGGCTGAGGTAGCACATCAATTTAGCCATCTCCTAGTGATTAAAGGATGGCAGGAAAAGCAGTAACGTACTTGGGTTAGTTTATCTCGCTTGGTCTAGACCGCATCCGAGAGACTGTTTCACGCTCGGCCCGCTTGCAGCGCATAGGGGGCAGGCCTTGGTCGAGGAGCCGCAGATCTTCCAAAACCATGTTACCCATCGCCTTGAAGGCGCTGTCCAATGCGCCAGCGCGGTGGGCGGATCGCAGAAAATTCTCAAGCCCGCGCACTTCATGATCCTGAGGCACAGGTTCTTGTGGGAACACATCGCTTGCCGCAAGGATATGACCGGATTTCACAGCTGCCATCAGATCATCAAAATCAACGATGTCGGCGCGGCTGAGCAGGATAAATTGCGCGCCTTTGCGCATTTTCGCAAAAGCATCCGCATTTAGAAAGCCGCGGTTCTCAGCGGTGACAGATGCCACGACAAAGACGGTGTCGCTGTTAGACAGAACGTCGTTTAACGATGCCGGTTCAACACCCGCCTCGCGCAGCATCGACGGCGGCAGCCATGGATCAAAGGCCGAGATTTGCGCACGGAACCCTTGCAAAACCCGTGCGAGCGCTTTGCCCAGATCGCCAAATCCGATGATGCCGACGTTTGACCCTGACAGCAGCCGCGCTGAGCCATTGCTTTCGCCACCCCACAGCTCGCGCCCCTCCTGGAAAGCTGTATCCGCCCTGACCACATCACGGGCCAAACACAACGCCATCGCAAGCCCCATCTCAGCGACAGGTTCAGCAAAAACGGCGCCTGTTGTCACGACATGGATGCCGTGTTCGAACAGATGATCGTAAGGCATGTTGTTGATCAGATTGCTTTCCACGTTGAAAATACAACGCAGATTTTCCATCTGTCGCACCGTTTCTAGCGACAAGGCGGGCTGGCCGATGATGTAGCGCACCTGGTACAACACATCTGCTGGCAGGGTGGCAATCTGATCTGGCTGAACCTCACGCACATCATAGGTCGCATGCAAAACATCCCGCGCTGGCGAAGTGAAAATCAGGTCAAGCGACCTCGGCTCAGGTGCGGACAGGATCAGCGGCTTGGTCATAGGGCCTGACGGGGGGATGAGATATGGCGGGCGGCGGCACCGTTTGCCTGTGTCAGCGCATCTTGCACGTCAGCGCCTTGTGCAATCGCGCGACAGAACGTGCCAATAAACATATCCCCCGCGCCATGGGTGCTGACAACTTTGACCGGCAAAGCAGGCATCGCGCCTTTTGTGCCATCACGCGCTGCCCATGCCATGCCGTCCCCACCAGCGGTGACAATCACGGTTGGCACTTGCGCGACAAGATCAATGGCGGCTTTTTGAGCGCTGGCAAGGTCGGTGACGGGTGCTGCTCCCATATCTTCCGCCTCCACCGCATTGACAACCAGAATATCAAGCTGCGCCAAAAGCGCGGGCGACATTGCCCGCCACGGGGCCGCGTTCAAACAAACCTTCAAACCGTAGTCATGGGCGGTACGGGCGGCAGCAATGTTGACGGCTTCGGGAACCTCGTTTTGCAGGATCAGAACGCTTGCACCTTGCCACAGATCGGGGTCCGTAAATTGCGCGGTATCGATCTGTAAGTTTGCCGCTGACACAATCACCGCGCCGTAATCACCCTCAGCATCAATGATCGCGACACTCATCCCCGTGCCGGTGTTTTCAATTGTCGCCACGCGGTCCGTCGCAACGCCTTCAGCCTGCAAGGTTTCCAACATCATATCGGCAAAACTATCCGCGCCCACGGCACCCACAAAACGCACTGCAGCCCCTGCCTTGGCTGCTGCCACAGCTTGATTACCGCCTTTGCCGCCAAACTTTGGATACCATGCCTTCCCAGTCACAGTTTCACCCTTACGCGGGCGATCCGGAGCCTCGACCATCACGTCGTAATGCAAACTGCCAACAACGATGACGCCGCCGCTCATCCCTCGCGCTTCGCTGCAACCGCGCCCATGGTTTTGCCAAGGTTGACCTCGGCCGCTTTGAAATCACGCTGAGCAATTGACACAAAAAGCGCATCCAGAATGTTCAGCTGCGCAATCCGCGCCGCCGCATTTTCACCCAGCAAAGGTGAGCCGCGCGAGGTGGAACATAAAACAACATCCGCCGCCTCGGCCACCGGGCTTTCAAGGTAGTTTGTCACAGCAATCGTGCGCGCACCTTGCTTGCGGGCCAGCTTCATCGGTTCCAACACCGCCGTTGTCGCACCCGAATGGGTGAACACCATAACCGCATCGTCAGGTTTGAGCACCGAGGCAGACATCAACATCATATGCGCGTCATCATAAACCGCCGCCCGCATCCCGATCCGCAGGAATTTATGTGCAACGTCGCGGGCAATCTGGGCTGACCCACCGATGCCATAAAAGTCGCGGTTGTTGGCGCGGAACATAATATCAGCCGCGCGATCGAAAGCATCGATGTCCAAAATAGCTATGGTTTCTTCCAACGCTTGCATCGACGTGCGGAACACTTTTTGAATGATGCTGGCCGAACTATCGTCGGGTGAAATCTCACTATAGAGGCTCGCCACATCCGATTGCTTGTATTCTACAAGACCACCGCGCAACGCACGAAATCCGCTGAACCCCAATTTCTTGGCAATCTTAACGATCATCGCTTCGGATACAGAGGCATCGTTTGCAACTTGCTTGATCGAGGTTTCTTCTGTCAGATCTTCGCGAGAGGTAATCGTATCCACGACCCGCAATTCCAGCGGCGTTAATTGTGGCAACCGCATTCGAATCTGCGCACCGATGGCGCGCGCGTCTTGCGTGCTCATGAGTTATCTCCCTCTTGTGGCTCGGTCGATCAACATTGCGACAATGATGATAATACCTGTCGCAAGAAGCTGATAGAAGGCCTGAACATTCATCAAAGTCAAACCATTACGCAACGCGCCCAGAATGATGGCACCGATCAACGTGCCGACAATGCTGCCTTTGCCGCCCATCAGAGATGCGCCACCAATGGCCGCCGCCGCAATAGCGTCCAGTTCCCAAAGGTTACCAATGGTCGGCTCTGCCGCGCCAAGGCGCCCCACAAGGATCAATGCGGCCACCGACGCAAGACTCCCTGAAATCACAAAGGTGGCGACTTTGGTGCGTGCGACAGGGACGCCCGCGATCCGCGCCGCTTCTTCATTGCCGCCCACGGCCAGAATATATTCACCCAGCGGAGTCTTGTTCAAAACCACCCATAAAATCAGCGCTATCACACCAACCACAATCACCGAGTTTGGCACGCCCATAAGGTTGCCATTGGTCAATGCGCGAAACTCTGGCGGGATGCCGAAAATTGGATTGCCGCCGGTGTAAATCAGCGACAAAGCGCGATAAAGTGACAACCCACCAAGCGTCACAATGAACGGCTGTAAGCCCGCATAGGCCACAAGCACACCGTTGAATAATCCACACATAACGCCCACGCCAAGTGCGGCCATGATCGCCAGCGGCACAGGCACGCCCGCTACCATAAGGCTAGCACTAATCACGGCAGATAGGGCCGCAGTTGGCCCCACTGACAGATCAATCCCGCCTGAAATAATCACAAGCGTCATGCCCAGCGCGATGGCCGCGTTGATCGAAGACTGTTGTAGAATGTTGATCAGGTTAGGGGCCGTCAAAAATACCGGTGTCAGCGATGCAAAGACCACCACAATCAGGATCAGCCCAAATAGCGTCCCTGCATCGCGAAGGTTGAACTTCATATTGAAGGCGGATGCCGGCTTTGCGGAAGGTCCTTCGGTCATGGGTCGTCCTTTATTCTAACGGGTCTGAGTGTCAGGCCGTGATTTGTTCTTTGCGTGGAATCGCGTGAAAAGCGATTTCCTTTTCTGTGATTTTGTCGGCTGCAAGGTCAGCCACAATCCGACCTTCGCGCATCACCAACACCCGGTCCGACAGGCGAATGATTTCCGGCATCTCTGAAGACACAACAAGGATCGCATTGCCCTCGGCGGCCAGTTTTTCGATCAAGGTGTAAATCTCGGATTTGGCCCCGACATCGATTCCACGTGTGGGTTCATCAAACAGGAAAATATTGGTCGCAGCCGCCAACCATCTGCCGATGATCGCCTTTTGCTGATTACCACCACTGAATGTGCCAATGGGTTGGCGCACGTTCAAAGGTCGCAGGCGCAAATCCGTCATCACGGCTGCCGCCCGCTTGTGCAGATGGCCATGACGCAGCAGCCCTGCGTTTGTGTAATTGCCCATCTTTGGCAATGCCATGTTCGACGCGACGGATCGTGCGTGCACGATGCCCTCGCGCTTGCGTTCTTCTGGAACAAGGCCAATGCCTGCGCGGATCGCCGCGCGTGGATCGTTGGGCCGGACCGGTTCACCGTTCACCTTAACTGTACCAGCACTTGGCCGGTCGATCCCCGCAATCAGGCGCAACAATTCAGTGCGACCCGCCCCCACAAGACCAGAGATGCCCAGCACCTCGCCCGCATGCAGCGTCAGATTTGCATCCATCACCACATCCGCACGGCTTAGCCCCTCTACGGTTAAAACAGGCGTCGTTGTTGTATGCGACACATGGGCCGCATGCAGCACTTCGCGCCCCACCATCTTGGCAACAATCGTGTCTTCGGTTTCGTCTTCGATATTCACAACGCCAACCAATTTGCCGTCCCGCAGGATCGTGGCGCGCTGGCAGACCCGAAAGACCTCATCCATTTTGTGAGACACATAGATGACCGACACGCCACGTTCTGAAAGGTCAGCGATCAAAGCTGCAAGGTTTTCGAACTCGGCTGGTGTCAAACTGGACGTGGGTTCGTCCATAGCGATGACCTTTGCCTCATCGATCAGCGCGCGGGCGATTTCGACAATCTGTTGCTGCGCCACCTTAAGCGTGATGATTTTCATCGATGGGTCAATTGACGGATCAAGGTCAGCCAGAACAGCACGTGCCCTGCGTTCCTGTTCACGTCGTTTCACAAGGGTGCCACCCATGCCCGTCAACGGGCGCCCTAAAAATATGTTCTGCGCAACTGTCAGTTCGGGGACAAGTTGCAGTTCTTGGTGGATCATCGCGATGCCAGCAGCACGGGCGTCAAGCGGGGTGCGCACCGGGATTGTTGTCCCGTCAACAGCAATGGACCCTTTATCGCCGGGGCGTACACCCGAAAGGATGTTCAGCATCGTCGATTTGCCAGCGCCGTTTTCCCCAAGCAGCCCATGCACTTCGCCGGGCGCCACCGCGAATGTCACGTCATCAAGCGCGACAATGCCGGGGTAGGTTTTCGTCGCACCAGAGATGCGCAGGCGATCGGAGGCCATAAAAGGAAAATCCTGTTTGAATTTAAGTGGCCACACGCGTCCAGCTTAGGGCGTGTGGCCGTCTTAGTGCAGTCAGTGTGTGACTACTGCCCCAAGAGAACTTCGCGCAAAGCACCCATATCCGAGGTTGCATATTCATCAACGTTATCAGCAGTGATCAACGCTTGTGGTGTTGCAACAACGCGTGGCAGGTCTTGCCCGTCCAACATGCGCAACACGACTTCCATCGCAATCTCGCCCGTTAGAACAGGGAAGCTGTCAACAGTCCCGGTCAGATCACCTGCACGGATGGAAGCGTAAGCATCAGAAATGCCGTCCGTTCCAAAGACCGCAACCTGCTCTTGCAGACCAGCCGCTTTGACCGCTTCCATAACACCCAGCGCCATACCATCGTTGTTGGCATAGAAACCTATCAAATCAGGGTGTTGCTGCAAAATGGTGGAAGCTGCGTTGAACGCCAATTCCCGGCTCCAGTTCGCAGGGACAGAGGCAACAACGTCAAGACCACCTGCCTCCGCAGTTTCGGTAAAGCCTGCTGTCCGCTGACCGGCAGCAAAAACACCCGGCTGACCTTCGATCACAGCAACCTTGCCACCCTCGGTGTTATCAAGGAACCACTGCGCAACACGCACGCCGTTGTCTTTTTGCACGTTGCCCACGTAATTGGCGACTGATGGAATGACCGCATCATTCACGTTCAACACCGGGACACCTTGAGCAACAGCTGTCTCATAAGCAGGCAACAGGTTCGCATCCGTCTGTGGCGACAAAAGCAACGCATTGAACCCTTGGGTGATCAACGTCTCTGCGATGGATAGCTGACCCAATTGATCGCCTTCGTTTGCTGCGGCCTGATAGACAAACTCAACCCCATTTGCTTCGGCGGTATTGGCATAGCCCTCACCAAGAGAGCGCCAGTATTCATTGGTCAATGTCTTAGAAACACCACCAACGCGAGTGCCTTCTGGCACGTCTGGGAACGCCCCAAACTTGGCATCCAGCTCAGACCAATCCATACGGTCCGGCTCACTGTCAGAGTTAAGTGGCGACAGGTCTTGTGCATGTGCGGCACCGACTGTTACTGCCAGCGCGCTGGCCGCAAATAATGCCTTGATAGAAATGTTCATGGTTTCCTCCCTTAGAACGTTTGTTGTCTTGATGTGGCAGTTTAGATCTAGCCCCCTCCCAGAGCCGCATTGACAATCTGCTGTGATGTGACCGCGTCTTGGCGATCAATCGCTTCGCCCAAGCGATTGTCTGCCGCCAGGCGATCCGCCGCCCGCAAAAGCCCTTCCACGGTGGCGATATTGGCTTCGCATTCAGCAACCGGATCAAGGCCGCTGGCATCCGGGAACGTGTCAAAATATATCGCACCGCCATAGCCATCCTTTTGAATTTGAACGAGCAATTCGAGGGTGGCTTTCGTGTTAACCGACCCTACCATCAACCCGTCATCCCGCTTGCCGTACCCATCGTTTAGATGAACGCCCAACAGCTTGGAGTGGCGACTGATCATAGCTGCGGCAAAGCCCGGAACCTCATCGGCATAAAGCACATGGGCAAAGTCCAGCGTGACGCCAAGGTTTGGTGAACCAGCCTCTTTGATCGCCAAAAGCGTCGTGGCCATGTCCGGCAAAAGACTAAACGCACGCGGCTCATTAGGCTTGTATTCGATGCTGATCATGCAGTCGGGGTCGTGATCAGCCACTTCGCGGATCGCATCAACTTCATCGGCCCACATCTTGTTGTAATCCGCCTGAAAAGTGTAATCGAACCCGTCTTGGCCCAGCCAGATGGTCATCAGATCCGCACCCGTCTCACGTGCGGCGTCGATACCTCGTTTTGTCAGATCAATCGCCTCTTGGCGTACAAGGGGGTCAGGATGCGTAAACGCACCCAGCTTGAAACCCGGATTGGTATAATATCGCATCGCGAGGCCATTCACACCAAGGCCCAAATCCGCCAAGCGCCGGGTCTGCGCCTTAACGTCATTCTCGACATGGTCGGGATAGTTCAAATCTAGGTCGGTTAGACCTTTTGCAGTCGCCGCTCGCTCTGCCATTTGCATCGGTGTCGGCTTACCAGAAAGGTCAGTCCAATACGCATGTGCATTTGACGCAAATGAGTTCAGACGAGTCGCGTAGCGATATGTTTTCATGATTCCCCCACTCTAATTTACAACTTCATTATTTTTTGTGAAGTTTGCAACTATAAATTTGAGAGTCATTTTTTCATTCACTTACAATTACTTAGTTATCACCATCCGATCAGGAAACGGAATCGTGTAGCGATTGAGTTGTGAATTTTCACCTAGATCGCAACTTCCGGCTCACTGTTATTTCGCCAAATTCTGCCGCCGCAAGAGGCAACGACTGGGCATTGGTGAACACATCGGTTGCGACCCTCTAGCAATACACTAAAGTATGGGTCACTCTGGCGCGGCTGTAAGTCATCCGGATGAGATGGTTGAGGCCGCTACAGACCCACGGTCAGACGGAGCGGCGCTTGTCTCTTAAAGCGTGACAGTCTTGCGGATGTGGTCGTTGATTGCGCCTGCCGTTGTCCACCACACCAGATCATCTGAGTTTGCTTGCATATAGCGCAATGCGCGTTCGAGATGTTTGATCCGGTGAGGTTGACCCATGAGATAACCATGTAATGCAATGCCCATCACCAACGGGCGCGATTTGCTTTCAGCCAGCATGACGTCGAAGGCATCGATGATAATGTCTGCAAAGTCGCCCCCTTCGCGTTGGCGCCCCACGATTTGAGGGATATCGTTTAATTCTTGCGGATACGGAACTGACAGGATGCGTCCCTTGCGGGTCTTCATCCAAGTTGGCTGATCGTCGTGACACCAATCCAAAAGATACTCATACCCCGCCTCTTGCAAGAGATCGGGGGTCAGATGGCTTTGCGATATCCAAGGTCCCAACCACCCCTTTGGCGCAACGCCGTGTCGTTCGCTCAACACCTGCGTGGCTTCCGCGATCAACGCGGCTTCCTCTATCTCCGGCATCACGCCTTGGCGTTCCGCATTGGTGCGGCCATGTCCGGCGATCTCATCACCTCGTTGCGCAAAGGCCTCGGCAAGTCCCGGCGTGTGGCTGTAGGTTTCGGAATTGATTAACGCGGTGCAGGGCACATCCAGCCGATCGAACAGCTCAAGCATACGCGGCGCACCAACACGATTGCCATAGTCGCGCCATGCGTAATTCAGCACGTCCGGCTGCGGCCCGCCGGGTGCGAGCATCGCGCCAAGACCGTCCCCGAAAGAAAAAACCTCAAGGTTCATACCAAGATAGACTGCCAAGCCTTTGCCGTCTGGCCAGCGATACCTCGCCCGCTCCGAGATCATGCTGAACGAGTAGCGGTCGTGCTGATTCAATTTCATCAAAAATCATCCCTGTGGTTCTGCTTGGTGTCTGCGCGAATTCGCTTTCAAAGTCCAAAACCTGCCTCGATTTGGCGCGTTGATTGGTGGTGAGTGCCTAAAATTCCACCATTTTCAACGTTTCTGTCGAAAGTAAAGTCAATCTGTAGGCCACAAGATTGCATACAAGAATTCTCAATGGTTACCAATTTTATTGAAAAATACCTCATTACTCGCAATTTTGTATACAATAATGGAGAAGACGATGGACAGACGCACATTCTTAGCGACGTCGGGCCTCGCTGCGACGCTTGCAGCACCCGCAGTGGCGCAAAGCGGTACATTCAACTGGAAAATGACGACGGCCTTTCCATCAGGTGCGCCATTTTATTCGCATGGGCCCGGCTCGCTTTCGGACTTTGCCGAACGTGTCAAAGCGATGTCAGACGGGCGTTTGAATATCCAGATTTTCAATGGCGGCGAGCTGGTTCCAGCGTTCGAAGGATTTGATGCGGCCCGTCAAGGTATCGTCGAGATGAACGCATGGGTCTCTTACTTTGGTGCAGGCAAAGTGCCCCCAGCACAGTTCTTTGGTGCGGTGCCGTTTGGTATGTCAACGCAAGGTCAGAATGCATGGTTCTACGTCGGCGACGGTATTGACCTTTGGAACGAAGTTTACAATCCACTTGGTCTGGTCGCGATGCCAATCGGTGCAACAGGCGTCCAGATGACCGGTTGGTTCAACAAAGAAATCAATTCGATTGAAGATATGAAGAGTCTGCGGCTGCGTGTTCCTGGCCTTGCCGGTCAGGCATATTCGCGCATCGGTGTGGACGTCAAAGTTTTGCCCGGTGGTGAAATTTTCCCAGCACTTGAGCGTGGCGTGATTGACGCCGCCGAATGGGTGGGACCTGCGCTGGATAAAGTCATGGGACTGAACAACGCTGCCAAATATTACTACACCACCGGTTGGCATGAACCCACAACGGTCACAGAGTTGGCGATCAACAAAGCTGCGTGGGATAAGCTTCCGACTGACTTGCAAGCCATCGTCACCAACTGCGCAGCGGCCTGTAACGTCATTTCCCACAGCTGGGGCGAAGCCAACAACGCTCTAGCCCTGGAGGAATTCAAGGCAAACGGGACCGAAGTGCGCACGCTGCCCACCGACGTTGTAGAAGCATTGCGCACCGAAATGACCGCTGTCTATGAGGAGATGGGGGCCGCTGATCCGCTGTTTAAGAAAGTGATGGATAACTACTTTGCCTTCAAAGCCAGCCATGACATTTGGGCGGATGCGTCAGAAAAAGTTTGGCATTCTGAATTGCGCTAATCCTCTTTGGTTCGGGCGCTTTTGGCGCTCGACCCCTTCCCACACATCCTGAACTTACGAGTCCCCCCTTATGACTGTTGCCCTCCGCTTTGCGGACTTTATCGACGCCATGACGCGTGTCATCAGCCACATCGCTGCTGCACTCTTGCTGGGTTTGGTTGGCCTGATCTTTTTCAACGTCGCTGGACGTTACGTCTTTGGCAATGCACCGGTCTGGATGCAAGAACTGGAATGGCATCTTCTTGTTCCCGTTGCCATGCTGGGGATCATCGTTTTGATGCTGGAAAAGGGGCATGTGCGGGTGGACATGCTTTATGAAAAGATGGCGCCCAAGCTCAGGCATTGGATCGATTTTCTTTCAATGGCGTTGGGTGGGATCGTGGCGGTTCTGCTCATTAAATATTCATACGGTTTTGTCGAAAACTCGATCTCATTGCTCGAAGGGTCACCCGATCCCGGTGGGTTGCCGGGGCGTTGGGTGCTAAAAGGATTTCTGCCTTTCGCTTTCGCGCTTTTGACCCTGCAATGCGCGGCGAATGCAATACGGGCCTTGGATTCGATCAGGAGGGAAGCCTAATGCCTCTTATGGAATGGCTCGCGATCGGCCTCATTCTTGGCTTCATGCTCTTGCTCTTACTCGGCATCCCCGTAGGGATTGGAATCGCGGTTGCCGGCTTTGTGTTTGGCTGGCTAGGGTTTGGGGATTTCCTGTTTAATCTTGTGCCTTCGCGGATTTACGGCGTCGTCACGAAATATGAATTCATTGCCATCCCTCTCTTTGTGTTTATGGGCGTGATGCTCGAAAAATCCCGTGTGGCCGAAGACATGCTTGAGGTCGTTGGCCGTCTTTCAGGACGACTTAACGGTGGCATGGCGATTGCGCTGATCATCGTTGGCATTCTGATGGGGGCGTCGACTGGTATTGTTGGGGCGACGGTGGCCACTTTGACCATGTTGACCCTGCCCGTTCTGCTGCGCAGAGGCTATGACCCGGGTCTTGCCTCGGGAGCAATTTGCGCATCCGGCACATTGGGGCAGATTATCCCACCTTCGCTGGTGCTGATCCTGCTCGCCGATATCATGGGCGAAAGCGTCGGAACACTTTTTGCGGCTGCGGTGATGCCGGGTATGATGTTGGCCGGACTCTATATCGGGTTCATTCTGATCTACGGTAAATTCCGCCCCGACCTCATGCCGCCCACCCCCGCATCTGAGCGCGCAGATCTTGCGGGCTGGGCCTTGGCCAAAAAGGCCGTCATAGCACTGGCCCCTCCTCTTTTACTGGTCGGTGGTGTGCTTGGATCAATTATCGGCGGCATTGCAGCCCCGACAGAAGCCGCAAGCGTTGGTGCCGTCTTTTCCATCCTTATCGCGGCCCTCTACCGCCGCCTGACAATCCCGGTCATCTGGCAAGCCGCCCACGGGGCCCTGCGCATCTCGGCCATGATCTTTTTCATCCTTGTCGCTGCACAGGTCTTTGCCATCGCATTCCGCGGATTGCAGGGCGAAGAGCTTGTAAAAGACATGCTCTATCTGCTTCCGGGCGGTGAAACCGGTGCGATCATTTTCCTGATGCTGTTGCTGTTCGTCCTCGGGTTTTTCCTCGAATGGATCGAAATCAGCTACATCGCGCTGCCTCTACTTTTGCCATTTTTCGGGACGCAAGGCACAGATATGATCTGGCTGGCGGCATTGATTGCCCTGAACCTTCAGACTTCCTTCCTGACACCACCATTTGGATGGGCGCTGTTCTTTCTTAAAGGGTCCGCACCGCCCAGTGTCACGGCTGGGATGATCTATAAGGGTGTGCTGCCATTCATTGGCATTCAGGCATTGGCGCTTCTCTTGCTGTTCAACTTTCCGGCCATCGCCACTTGGTTACCGCAAGCCATAGGTTGGTAAAGGGATGGACCTGATTGCAACCTATGCCTCGCTTGCGATTGGCCTGATCTGTGCATCAGTGGTCGCGGGCCTTATGGCAGGGTTCCTCGGCGTTGGGGGCGGGATCGTGTTGGTGCCCGTCATGGTCTGGATCTTCGGGTTCATCAATTTCTCGCCGGAGCTTGCGATGCATATGGCGGTTGCAACCTCGCTTGCAACAATCATCTTCACCGCCATCCCCTCAGCGCGGACACATCACCGAAATGGCGGGGTGCTGGTTCCTGTCGTTAAAAAATGGGGGCCCTTTGTGGCCTTTGGTGCATTCACTGGCGGGTTGGTCGCACGCTTTATCGAACCGTCGACGCTGACGTTGATTTTTGCTGTTGTCGCTTTGCTTGTGTCCGTGAACTTCTTACGCAAAACGCCTTTGGTTGTCGCAGACCGATTGCCAGATGGGTTCTCCGGCAATGTTGGCATTGCCAGCGGCATTGGTTTTGTCTCATCCCTGATGGGGATTGGTGGCGGCACTTTGGGTGTACCGGTCATGAGCGCATTTTCCGTTCCGATCAAAAAAGCCGTTGGGACGTCGGCGGCGATGGGCTTTTTGATCGCATTGCCAGCAGCCATTGGGTTTGTGATATCGGGTATAGGCGTGCCCGGGCGCCCGCCCCTGTCGCTGGGTTATGTCAGTTTGCCTGCAGTCTTGTTGATTATCCCGATTACGACTTGGCTGGCACCCGTTGGTGCCGGTTTGGCCCACCGTGTGGACGGCACTTGGATCAAGCAGGGCTTTGCTGCCTTTCTGGCACTTACGGCTTTGCGCATGTTACATAGCATCTTGTGAACCGAGAGGGGAATTGATGTTAAAAGGCGTACACAGCCAAATGATTTCAGACGCGCTTGAAGAAGAGATCTTAAAAGGCGAACTCGCGCCTGGTTCTCGACTGAGCGAACAGTCGATTGCTGCGCGTTTCGGTGTCTCGCGGACACCTGTCCGGGAAGCGCTGCAAAATATAGCCTCCCGTTCGCTGGCCGAACGGGTGCCCTACAAAGGCGTCATCGTCCGCGATTTAGATGCCGATCGCATCAATACAATGTTTGAAGCCATGGCCGAAATCGAAGCGATCTGCGGCGGATTGGCAGCTGAACGCATATCAGACGAAGCGCTTGCCAGGCTGTCTGCCCTCCACAACCGTATGGCAGAAATGGCGGAGCAAAACGCCTCGAGAGACTATGAGGCAATCAATCTGGATTTTCATTCTCTGATCTACCAATCCTGCGGCAACGAAGATTTAGCCGCCATGGCGCAAGACATCCGCAGCAAGCTTGCGCCCTTTCGTAAATCACAACTGTTTCGTGCCGAACGCCTTCAAGCCTCCAATCGAGAGCACGCGTTGATTGTCCAGCTCCTTTCGACACGTAATAAAGCCGGTGTACAAGAAGCACTCAGACAGCATCTGGAGGGCGCAAAACAGTCCTTTTCACAAATGCGGGCATGAATTGGGGATTTGCAGCGGTTTATGACAGCGCAAATACGCGGAGCTGATTGCGGACAGATCGAGTATTCAATAGCAGATACCTCTAGCTGCGCATGGAATAAAGAAGGTCAGGGTTCCACGCGCTTGCAGCCGCGCGGACGACCGGACTGGAATGTCTCTGCCGTTACAATAGCAGCGCATCCATGTCGAAGAACACCTAGATGCGCAGGTCTAGACCATTACGCAAAACATGCGGCGGCGCGGGAGCATTCGGCAGAAGCCGCCGTTCGTGTACGGCGCGGCATCGGTCAAAGAGAGCTCCTTGCGGACCTTAGCGGCAAGACGTTCGGATGGCGGTTTGCGGACAAATCTGCCGTCCATTGGATTTATTCCAATGGCTGCTCTTTATTTAAGCCATCGGCGTTGTTTGTTCTAAAAAGGGTAATTCTCAAAACTCGATCTTAAGGTACGTGTTCTCTGGCAAGTCAAAACCCAAATGCGCGGACGGCTGGGGTCAGAGATGGAGCTGCAGTCCGTCGAAGATGTGTCGGACCGCCTGCAAGGCCTGCGGCAACAACCCGTTGATCCGCGGAATGCCGCCTTTGAAGCGCGCCGTGCCAAACTGGTCACCGTACAACGTGAAGAACGGGCAGCGCTGCTCAAAGCGCAAGAAGGGCAGCGTATCGCTGACCTTAAAGCCCGGCAGGCCCAACTCCCAAAAAGACTGCGTGGCCTGCTCGCGCGAGCAACGGGGCAGTATAAAGCCACACTGAAGCGATTCGATGAGGAGGCTAAAACCGCTGCGCGAAAGGATCGCGCGGCTCAGCAACAGCTGGTCTCGAAACATCTATCAGAGCGACAAGCGCTCACACGAATTGGTCGATCACAAGGGTTGTCACCAGCATTCCACCACAAAGCGCAATCTGATTCAGAACAAGCCCTCGTCCTGCAGGATGACAGTGTACCTCATTCAGCAACGCAGCTGACCAAATCGCCGGAACTAGTGATCGATCATGTCTCGCAATTGAAGGCGTCGTTTAAACGCGTGGATGTCCTGCGCGCGCTTGCAAAGCGGATTGATGATCCGCTGACGCTGCAGACAGCTGCAGATAAGGCCATGAAATCGTCGCAGCTTGTTCGTCTGCCAAATGATGGTGCAACACCCGTCTTCACAACGAAAAACTATAAGCAAGCTGAACGTAAACTTGATGAGGCCGCACAGTCGATGGCGTCGGCGCGCGGCTTCGGTGTGAACGCTTCTCACACAAGGAATGCAATCACATCTCAGAACGCCAAGATGAAACGCGCCTTTGGCGGTTGTCTCAGCAAGGAACAGGAAGCGGCTCTACATTCTGTTCTTGGCAACAAACAGCTCTCATCCGTCGTCGGCCTTGCCGGTGCGGGTAAGAGTACGTTGCTGGCAACGGCACAGGAGGCCTGGATACGACAAGGCATAAAAGTACATGGATCAGCCCTTGCTGGCAAAGCCGCTGAAGAGCTGGAAGACGCTTCGGGCATTGGCAGCCGTACGCTCGCCTCTTTGGAACTGTCTTGGAAGAACGGATATGAACCCATCGCCAAAGGTGATGTCCTTGTGGTTGATGAGGCCGGAATGATTGGCACCCGTCAGCTTTCCCGTATCTCAACAAAGATGAGTGAAATCGGTGCGAAGCTTGTCTTGGTTGGCGATCCTGATCAGTTGCAGCCGATTGAAGCGGGAACCCCGTTCCGTCGCCTGGTCAAAGAACACGGGGCCGCACGATTGACAGAAATCCATCGTCAGAAGTCAGACTGGCAGAAGCAGGCTTCAAAGGAGCTTGCGGCGGGCAAAATGTCGAAAGCCATAGAGTGGTACCGGAAACATGGCGCTGTTTCCAAAACGAATGATCGAGCGTCTGCAATTGAAGCGTTAGTCGAGACATATGTTATGGATGTCGCAGCTCAAGGCAGAAAGAAATCGCGCCTCGCATTCGCACACAAACGCAAAGACGTCCATGCGCTCAACCAAGCGATCCGCGCGGCTCTGAGAGCAGACGACCATGCTCCACCAGAGACCATGTTCACCACAGACACTGGCAAACGCGCGTTTGCTGAGAAGGACCGCATTGTTTTCACACGCAACGACAAGGACATCGGTGTAAAGAACGGCATGTTGGGTAAAGTCATAACAGCCGACGCAGGCGGATTGGCGGTCAAACTGGATGGAGACAAGAAACGCATTGTGCGCTTCAACCCGAACGATTTTCGCAGTTTCGACCATGGCTACGCCGTCACCATCCACAAATCTCAAGGCGCAACAGTAGATCAATCCTACGTCCTCGCCTCGAGATCAATGGACCGCCATCTGGCGTACGTCGCCATGACGCGCCATCGGAATGACATGTGGTTGTTTGTAAACAAAAAGAACCGACCAATCTGGGTGACAGAACAGCACCGACATAGCCAACAACTCAAATACCGCAGCCGTGATGAACCCTCCATGGGTTAGGTCCACCAGCATTGGCAATGCCGTTGTTCGCGCGGCAGCCACCAGAAGCTAACTGGGAGCCCAGTCCTTCTATTTTTCTCGCGTCGCCCCAAGGTCAGCAAGGCGCGGTAAGCGGAGAGCGCAGAGTTTTACGGACGGCCCAAAGCACCCCTTTGGGCAAACGGCTAAGCTCGCGTCTAAAGTGTACTAGGGTCGCTTCCTATAAATTGAAGAAAAATACTTACCGAACTTGAGCGATAGGGCAAACACGAGAAAAAATGGCCATACGCTATGTGACAACCTCTCAACTCTGTCCCCAAACCCGACTTCTTCAGAGAACCTCTGCCCCTCGATGCGTCTCAATTCCTCCCGCAAAACACCCAGATCAAAGTTCATCTGTTCAACGGAACGTCCCGCCACTTCGAGTTCTCGAAGTTTTTGCTGCGATTGACCCTTTTCACCGAAGCTTGAAATCCTCCCGTCGTAAATCTCCCGCAAGGCAGAAGAGCCACCTTCATGACAATTCGTCAGCAAGACCTCCAAAAACACTTCATAGAGTTCATCGACTAAGAATCGGGAACTAGGATATGCAGGCTCACCATATAGAAGAGTGCGTGTGTTTTCAGAAAAACCAAACTGCGTACTTGAAAATCGTTCTTCTATTTCCTCGTATATCTCCAAATCACTTCCCAAAGCCTCAAAATTATCTGGAACTCTAATCTGCCGTACAAACCACCAAAAATCAGGCATAGACAAGTTATCAGGTGTGAAATTCTCCGATGAGAAAACTCGTGAAGTCAGTCCGGAGAATGTTCGAAACGGGAAACCGTAGAGTTCGGAGAAACTCAATCGGTCAATGTGCAAACCTGCATAGTATTTCCTTTTCCCTTCGCCTATTTCTATTTTCTTCTCGGCCCATGCCTCTGGAGAAGACCAGCCTTCTTCTTGAATAGAGGCACATGTTAAGTCAAATATCTCTGAGGTTTTGTAAGCACCTGCATTGTACTCTACTTCGACGGCTGTTCGTACATCAGAAACGAGGTTCACGAATTCGCATTTAAATTCTGGAAATCGGGGCGGATATTCATATGATGATGCCTTGCAAAGAATATTTGAAGAATTTTTGCCTGAATAGAGTGCAAGCGCCACCGCTACATTAACCTTACTATGAAAATCCTCATAAGTTGGCTTAGAGTGATCTGTGTCAGATTTCACTTGCTCCTTCAGGTCTTCCATAGCGGCGCTCGCAGCTTCAATACCTTGGATCGTATCTACTATTTCAATACGTTTTGCCAGCCGTCTCTCTTCGAATAAATTTTGGTTTACAAAAAGAAGTACACCAATCATGGCCATTGAGTAGTATATGAAGTCCACATGAGCCCAGAACTGTGAGTGGGGTCTCAGGCGAGATGTGACCCATACTCCAAAAACCAGAACAATTGAAAAAAGGCAAGAGCGATCATATGTAGACTTAATTCCCTAATCAAAGCGCGTCGTATAATTGGGTCTCCGGACAATTCTCGCAGATGCTAGTCGCTCGCATCCTTTCTCCGACTGTGTTCAGCCGCTGATGGTGCAGCGCTCCCGTCGAGATGTAGTAGTTAGCGTGTGAACTAGTCAATGATACGGTTTACTTGAGTATTGTGAACGGGTTTTTATTTCTCAGAGGGTTGCCGGTCTGCTGTCACTCGTTCTTCAAACGGCGAAGCATCTCAAATAGTCCCTTTGAACGATGAAGAGCACTGATCAGATGGAGAAAGCAGGAACCCCAGGTTCGTGCTTTCTCCTAATCCTTAACGCCGATCTTGAGGGGCGCTTCGATCAGGTCGCAATTTACGTGACTCTTCAAAGGTCATGTCCTTTTTCGTCCAACGCTGCAAGATCAGTCTAGCGATGTATAATTGCATGGGGGTTTTCCTTCATAGCTTCGGCAAGCTGAGCCTTATAGTCTTGGGCCTCGCCGTTTTCTTCGATTTGCTCCAATTGCCCGATCAGCAACCGGTACAGCTTTTCTTCAACGTCCTCATGATTCTCGGACTTCGTTACGTAACGCTTGGTCATGAGTGTCTCCTTCTGCACTTCAAGTAGAGACACCCTCATGGTTTTTAGCGGACAACTATAGAGGTGAAGTTTATATTTTTCAGTGGCTTAAACAGGAAACATTTTTAGCGCCTTTGAAAATGATCAAGAAGGAGCATCCTACAGGTCCTCATCACGCTGACCTTTGGGGCCGTCGCTGCACTTTTCTGAAACTTCGACGGGAGGAAATTTCTAGACCAAACTTTCTCTTGCTTGCGCGGAAGTTTCCCCTAAACATTCTCTCAAGTACGGAGATCAGCATGACCGAAAAAAATACTGGCTATACAAAGTTTGAATCCATTGGTGAATTTCTTGGGGTCACACCAAATAAACTATTTTCTGACTGGAAAACCTTCAACTCCGAATTGCCGAAGAGTGAAGCCGTGAGTGTCAAGACGCTCAATAAAGCAAAGACAATCGGGGTTAGCTTTCGAAATACGTCTTCTCGTAAGCTTTTCTTGGCATTTTTGGAGAAGAACTTTCAGAATGACGAAGGGCTCACCGAGCGCTTCAAAGACGAGTTTTTTGACGCAGTTGACGAGAGCAAAGCAGGAAGCGCGGCACCCTTTGACGACAAGGTTTTTCTTTCCAATCCGGAAGTCTTTGAGAGCATTGGAAAAATGCTCGCGATTCGCGGCACGGACAATGACCTGACTGAAAATCTCAATGACTATGCGGATTATTACTACCTGGTTCGTAAGACGACGCGCGACGCTGATCTTCCGTACTATGAAGAACCCTTCAGGATCCGTGCGCACGGTGAAAATAGCTATCTCATTCCCCGTGCCCAAGGGCTCAATACCGGCTTCAGCTTTGCGAGCATGGGAATTTGCACTACCATCCTATTTCATCGCCATAAGACCCGGGTGTTGGGCGCGCGTGTTATTATGCTCTACGGCAACGATGATCCGTTGAAAGCTGGTATTACTGGCGTCATGCTTCGCTTCTCAGATGATACAGCACGTCCGGTCGCTTCACAGGTCCTTGCCCGCAGGATCAATGACAAAGAATTAGCCGACAAGTGGGATGGCGCTGTCAAGAAGCACCAGGTTGCCGAAAATGAAGGGCCTGCTTTTCGTGTTTCAAATTCAGAACTTGAGGAGCTTCACCTTCTAACAAATACCGTAGATGAGAAGAATGATCCAAACGCCCTGTTAGAAATATATAGGGCTTTCGCGTTGGCGCATCATGCAAAAGCATTTGACGGGCAACAATGGGATGCGGCTGCAGCAAGTCTCAGTTTGGAGGGGTCAGAGCTGGCTGGTCGTCTCCTTCAAAAACCACCTCGGTCCCATCCTTCTGACGAAGAATAACCGACCCTCCGGTAGCTGATGTTCGGATAGCCGTATCTTGAAATAGGACGGCAACTTCGAGTGCCTCTGAGACATCGGCGGCATCAGAGCGCTGCAGAATTCTGGCTAGGGCTGAAACACCCGCGTCCGAGAACTTTAAGGTTACTGTCGCCTTCCGCATCTTGAATTCTTCGTCTTTCAAGGTTTTTGCCTCCCAGTTATCACATCAGGACACACAAGATGCTGTAGGGTCAACCTGCATATGGGCGAAAGCGCAAGTTATCCACAACATATAGCCGTCACTACTTGATCAACTCAGTCGCTTCTCTGTCTAGTGTAGAGTTTGAGCTCACATTGGCGGTATTGATTGCGGTAAGAGGCGAAGAGGTTTTGGCGTGCTGGGAACAAGAGCGTACCAGAAGTGTAGTGAAGTCGGTCGCAGACAGATCAGAAAGCGACCTACGTTCTAAGAAGACAGTGCAGTTATGTGAGACGTCCAACAAAATTTTGATGCTTTACGACTGCTCTGATCTCGATGGCCTCGTCGTCGATAACATAATAGATCGCGTGCTTTTCATAGACAGAACGGCGATATCCCTCGCGGATTTCATCGACCGCCGGATACATCTTGGGTTGCTCACAAATCCGCTCAAACCGATCCAACAGGCCATCATAATAGCGGTCCGCCTGCACCTCGCCCCAGTTTGTCCAGCCTTCGGTGTAGAGATCAGCAAGATCTTGCGCAGCGAGCTTTGTGATGCGGAGGGTCAGCTTGGTCATTGAGCGGTTTTCAGACGCTCCTTGGCGGCGGCGCGGATGTCTTCGGGGGTTTTGTCATTGAGGCCGCTGTCTTCGGAAGCAATGAGCTTGGCGCGCAGCGTGTCGATTTCAGCGGTGCGCAGTTGCTTTTCGCGCAGGGCTTCGCGGATAACTTCGCTGTCTGAGGCATAGTGGCCTGATGCGATCTGCGCCTGAATGAACTCATCCTGACTGTCCGTTACAGTTATGCTCTTCTTTATCATGCTCATGAACGTCCTCCTTTCGTTATCCTACTTTATACTACCATAACGTTCTACCGAAAATCAAATCAGCTCAGGAACCATCCCCAAGTTTGCGTGACCACCTCAACCCATGGTAAACTGTTGAGGTTGAATGATTTAATGGAGATACATGGCGACTGATCTAACAGATGAAAACATTGCACAGCAGCGCGACGCACGTCAGCAGTTAGAACGCGATGACTATAACAATGCCATTGCAGGCCGTGAGACGGGACGCATGATGCGGTTTGGGGCAAAGTCGAAGGACGAGCGCGAGGCAAAGCAACGCAAGGCTGAACGGGTGTTTCGCGATGCCTTGGATCGCCTAATGCAGGATGCTGAGTATCGGGCACTTTACGAACAACTTGGCGAAAATCTGTCAGATGCAGAACGCAACGCGGATCATACCATTGCAGCTATCCAGGCCGCGTTAAGGAAGCTAGAAGACGACATCGCCGACATGGACGCCCGCGCAGGCAGAACACTGGATGGCAAATCTGTGTTCCGCACCGCTGACGGTCGCGTCATCAATGAGGATGGTGAAGAGCTACCGCCTGAAATCGCAGAAGGCATTCAATGGCCGCCAAACGCGCCGACCGCCGAGGAGTATTTTGGCGCAAAAGAACGACATGGCGATTTGGCTGCTGGTCTCGAAGAATGGCAAGGCTACCGAAACGACACGCTGGGCGGCATCAGGGATCGGTACGAAGACCGGGAAAACCCTCAAGCGATTGAAGGGCTTGAGAATGATCTCAACTTGATTGCAGAAGACGCTCCGTCTGTCCCAGCCTCGCTCAATGGCATGATCAAAACGGTTGATGTAACAGCACCATCAGCAGCGCTGATCCCGACACTTCCCGGTTCATGATCCAAACGGCCCGCATGCACGCTCCATCAAAGCAATCAGAATGGCCTCTGGGCGATGTGCCCCGTACTCCGAGATTGTCGCCAGTGCCTCGGCCTTGCGGTCAGGTCGAATTGACGATCCATCAAAAAACCACTTTGAAATGCAATCGCCATGCGTTGGTGACGTCCGCGCCGACACCATGGAAGACATGACGACCATGTTTTGCAGATAGGCATTTTGCACCTCATCTGACCAGGTCGAAAACGTCTCGCCCGCAAACCCTTCTGCCACCAAAATCTGTGGACAGAACAGCGTGCAAGCCAATGCAGCCTGTCGCATCCGCGTCCCAAATGTTCCAATCAAAACCGAAGGTTATTGACTATGGAGGATATGTGAAACGGGATGAATTGCAAGGCAAGCGCAAGACAGACAAATCAACGGTTGCGGACGTAGACAGCAGACAAGGAGAGATGAAATGGCAAACTGTCATAAACCTTCCTTTTTGCCAGCGGGAAACACCCATGGAGCTTTGGCCACAGCAGATTTCTCCCGCTTCGGATGGTGCGCGCGTCTTTGGATACGCGCGGGTGTCGACGGAGGATCAGCGGTTGGACATGCAGTTTGACGCACTCTCTCGCACTGGCTGTCTGCAGGTCTTCTATGACCATGGTGTGTCTGGTGCGAAGGCTGCTAGACCCGGTCTGGATCAGGCCTTGGATATGTTGAACGCGGGCGACACGCTTGTCGTCTACAAATTGGATCGGCTTGGACGCTCGGTGCTGCATCTCGCCGACCTGCTGACGCGGTTGGATCGCGATGGCATCCACTTCTGCTCCCTCACCGAAGGGATCAATACCGCCACCCCCGGTGGTAAGCTTGTCTTTCACATCTTCGCTGCCATCGCTGAGTTCCATCGTGATCTCATTCGTGAGAACACACGCAACGGTCTTGCTGCCGCGCGCAAGCGCGGCGCAAAATTGGGGCGACCGCCAAAGCTGAGCGTTGAAGAAGTCGTGGAGGCGCATCGTCTGATGCATCAAGAAGGCTGGTCTCTGTCGCGGTTGCTGACCCGTTTCGACATTTCTGAAAGCACGCTGCTGCGAGGCTTTCGTCGTCTGGCAGAGCCAGAAAGAGCGGACAGCCTGTAAGGGCTGTCCGCGCATTTTTGAGGTTGTGATCATTACGCTGCATCTTTGTCGGCAACGCTTTGATTATCCTTGCAAGTGGTGGCTTGCTGCGAAGTCGGTGCCGCATATGATCCTTGCGGAAACGCCATGTAGCGGGGCATCCAGTTCACATCGACAGGGGTGCGCGTCCCGTTGAGGCAATCGCCAAGGATTGTGCGCTGCGTCTTCGCCGTTTCGGTCAGATTTGCCTTAGCAACCGTGCTGCCCGCGCATTCGGCGATCATTGCATTCAGGGCTTTCTTGTCGCGGATCAATTCGAAGAAGGTTGGTTCTGGTGTCCAGTGCTGCACCATATCAGTCTCCAGAGTTTGCCCCAGTGTATCAATAAGAGGACTGTTCACTGACAAGCTCTCCGCCATCAGGAAAGTAAGAATGCGTGTCACGTCTTCATCAGATAGCGATTGAAGCTGCGCGAACACATCCGTGATGCATGGACGCGGCGCATAGATGGCGCGAATGTCCAATGGCGTAATCTCGGCATCAAAGCCCAAGAGCTCAACAATCGCGGCGCGTTCTACCTTTGCCAGACAAAGGGTTGTGAGGCCTATGGGAAGTCCATCAAGCGCGACACTTTGGAAGGCGACGTCGGCGAAATGATTAAGGCCCTACAGCCAACCGAAAACCTGAAAACGCTCGCGACCGCAATGTTCCGTCACATTTGGGACATCCGGCGCACTCAGGCTAAAGCCCTGAAAGCCGAAGCGAAGAAAAAGCTTAAGGAGATGGACAAGCGCGTCGAGACGCTTCTTGAGCACATCATGAATGCCAAAAGCGAGGCCATCGTTCCTGTGTATGAAGGCGAAATCATCGCACTGGAGCGCGGCAAGGCTGTTTTGACTGAACAAATGCACAAACAGACCGAACCGAACGGCACCTTCGAAGAAAAACTAGAACCAGCGCTCACATTCCTCTCAAACCCTTGGAAATTATGGGAAACAGGTCATGTTGTATTGCGTCGCGTGGTGCTCAAACTGGCCTTTGCGGACCGCATCAAATACTGCCGAAATAAGGGTGCTAGAACCCCGGAAATAGCGTTTCCATTCAAAGCGTTAGATGCATTCTCAACGTCGGTTTTGAGAAATGGTGCCCGGGGGCGGAATCGAACCACCGACACGAGGATTTTCAATGCGCGTCATGGTGGGTTAACTCCTTGATATTATTGGGTCCGGTTCAAGCTGTGCTAGGCCTGCGCTAGATTTTTCCATGGACTCGCGGACCGCTGTTTTGGGATCATGGAGCAGCGGACAAATTTCGGTCCTGTCGATGGTGCGGGAAATCGGCTCCATCTTGACATGTATGTACAATGTCCGCTTTGGCGAGATCAAGTCCGCCTCTCGCACCAGCAGCGAACTCCCGCTTGGCGGGTGACTTCGCAAGACGAGAAAGGACACCGACGACCCTTTCTATCGGTTCACGATTGGACTTGTCACGTTTTTTCCACCGTCATTTCGAGGCATCAACTCGCAGAGAGGAGAGGGACAGCCTTTCTTCTTTGTGTAAGGACTGGCATCGCCAGTTCAATCCTCTCCGTTGACGTAATCGACAATGGTTCGTGCATCTCTGGCATCACCGACTTTGTCTAGGCTCTTGAGGTGTTCTCGCAAAGCCTCAACTCCGGCACCAGTCGCATCGTGGGCTTTCCAGCCTTTGACGCCTGAATTAAACGCTAAACCTGACCAACCGACATCAAACATGCGCTTGAGCGGACTTGTGGCCAACTGCTCGGCTTCGGTGAGATAACTGTCACCGAGCACGCCGGTTGCCCCTTCCGCAATGGTCAGGTTTGAATAGTCCTCCATTGATCCGCAATAATTGCTGGCGCAGGTGTAGGCAAAATCTGCACTGTTGGCAGCCAAAGCAAGACTGGCATAGTAGCTGGCACCATAATATGCAGCACCGACACCACTGGCTATTCCCACAGTAGAGATTATTCCATTGAGCGCGGCCCACTGCGCTTTGCCGTATTCCGAAACTGTGTCGAATTCGGCCAATTTGGGAGCCAGTGAATCGAGCGCTCGCCGCGCCACCATATCTGGCCGGCGCACCCGCGCTTTCGTGCGGGCATTGGTCTGGACACGTGACACGGTGCTCTTGAGAACGTCGATGATAGGGCTAAAGCCTTTCCCAGTGATCTCTAACAACCGTTTCACATTACAACTTGAGACGAGGTTCAGGTTGCCGCGGGTGGCTAAGACGGCGCTACGCTGAGACGCCAAGAAGCCTCGTATATCGTCAGCGACACCGTCTGACATGGAACCGTCTGCAGTGCGCAACGTCTCACCGCCGGCCTTACGAATCCTAATTTTATCAGCCAACGAATTTTGTTGGGATCGGGCGAGCAATGTGATGAAAGAAGGCTCGCCTCGCCACACGCTTTCCGCCGCCAAAGAGAAGGCAGCGTTGCCACTTTTCTGATCAAGCAGATCATCCATTGCCTTGATGTGGCTGTTGAGCGTGTCGACAAATTTGCCCCGGACCATCAGCATGGCTGCATGTTCGCCGAACGTGATGGGCACCCCGTGCGAGGCGATGAAGGTTCCGCCGGAAATCGCTTCTTCTTCCTGGACACTCAATTTGTCCCAATCTGTCGTACCATACCGATCAGCGCACTTCGCAGCGGCCCGCAAGGCGGCAATGAAATCGCCGGAAACTGTATCATCGGCCGAGGTCACCTGCGCGTCGGAAAATGGCGGCATCAGCTCAATTTTTGAATTTTCATCCGAAAAGCGAGGCCTGATAAATTCGTCTGCCCCCAATAGAAGTGTGCGATCCGCAGGCAGGTCGTCATAGGCATCAGTCTTGTCCAGCTTAGCCATATCCCTCGTCCCATCGTCGAACTGCATGATACTGTCCATTGTGTCATCAGAATCGAGGTTTAGAAACTGGGTCTCCCTGCCTTCGGCCGAGACGAAATCCAGATAGGTTGTCTTATCCGCCAGCACATAGCTTTGAGAGCGAAATATCTGTGGTTTCCCTGCAACGCGGTTGAGGGTGATCACCTGTGACGCACCCCCTCCTTCCTCGCTGACGAGGCTAACATTTCTGCCCGCGAACTCTATTGTGAGATCGTCACGATCAATTTCGTTGTTAAGTTCCGCTTGGAAGACGATTTCGTCGCGAAAATAGAGTGGACGGATCGGTGTCTCTACTGACCGCAGGTCACTGCCCACGTCTTCGGCATCGAGAAGCTCGGATTTCTCGGGACGAAAAATAGCAATCCGGCCATTCAAATCACCATAGAGCAAAGGCCACTTGCTGGATGCGTCTCCATACTGAAGATCAATCCCACCGGCATCGATCGGTTCGGAGATTGTCGCGATGACCCAGTAGACTTTCAGATCTTCATCGGCCTGAGCGACTTCTGCGGCACTTATGGCTGCTTCGCTTACGGCTTCGGGCGCCAGATTTGTGAGCCGCTCGCGTACCCACCCCGGTTCGAAAACCTCCAGGCCGGAATATGTGATCCCGTCAGTCTGGCTGGAAGCAGTCTCGGTGTCCTTGATATCCAGATCACGGCCGATGATGATCAATTCGCGCAGATGCGACTGCGAATGAGATGCCTCGACGCGTTCGACGGAGCCGTCTTCGGTTTTTGGATAGACTGGCGTTAACGGTGTGCCGGTCACCGCCTGTTGTGCGGACGCTACAATTATCTCTTCGATTCTCGGAGCTGGTCCCCACACAATAGGGTTCTGAAGTTCTGCCGAACCACTGAATTTCTGCACAGGAGCGAAAGCCCCATCGAAGCCAATCTGTGCCTCCCAATCCCAGGTCGTGGTGGGACCAACGCTTTGTGGATTGAACAAGCGCAGCTTGAGGCCTTGCAGGATACTTCGGCCGCCACCGGCTATATGCAAGCCTCCCAGGTACAAAGGCGCCGCGCCTCTTTTCCCGACAGCTCCGCCCAACATTTGAATGAAGTGGGAAAGTGAAGTGCGTTGCGCGCTCTTTTTGGATGCTTGACCAGAGGTGACCCAATGCTCCTTCAGGAAGGCTTCTTGAGACGCGACCTTACTATCAATAAAATATCTCGCCTCTCCGTCTTGAGCGAGTGCAACCAGTTCCTTGTGTTCGAAGACTAACTCCTGAGCGTTTGCCCTGGTGGTCTTGGGTGGCTCCCAATCAGGAACCATGCCGGGCAATTCTACAATGGATTGATCAGACCCTTCGGGTTCACGGGATGTCAACTTTAGGACCGTCTCACCGCTATTGTGCAGCACCTGACCGATCAACTTAAAACTTCGCTCCGCATCCTGATAAGTCATGGTAAAGTTGTTTTCGGGGGCTTTGGCCTGTTGCCCTCTGGCGCTTTGGGTAACCGAGAGTGCCAGAGCGATTGCCAGGGCAACGAATACCAGAAGTTTTCCGAATCTGTTTTTTGAAGCTTTAAGTGTGCTCATTCTCAGGTCTCGTGATTTCAGTCCGTATCTGGACGTGGTTATATTTCAATGTGAACTCGCCGCCGATTATCCTGCGAGGAACTTGACCCAATTTTTGTGATCCCAGCCCTTTTTGCCTTTGTGCGGCACCGGACGGTCTGCGTCTTTCGGAGAGCAACCTATATCCGGCGCGTCAAAATCACGTCGACCCAATCGCCCTTTTCCTCGAACAGCCAAAGTTCGTCGTCATTGTGGACCTCATCGAGCTTTTTGTATTTCGATCCTGATCCGGAACGAACAGAAAGAAAACCATCGCCGTCAGCCTTCAAGCCAGCCACTTTGCCATGGGCACATGTGACCAGATCACTGTCAGCGATTTCCGTGATAGGCCATGCCAATTCCGATCGTATGAGCGTCGCGTCGAGTTCAGCTTGATTTTCTGTGCTGCTAGCACTGCCAACCGTGGTAAACACCACGGCCAGCAAGATACCTGTACGGCTCACCCTTTGGCTCCGATTGATTTGATGGACAGGGAATCAATCAGGATCGTGCTGTCCCCTTTTGATGGTCCGGTCTTGCCGATCCCCCAATAGATGTTGAACAACATTGAAATTGATTTTGGCCCACGCAACTGTGTTACAGGGTCAGTCGTTAAGGTCATCTCTTCGCCATCTTCGCCTAGAAGCGTGATACTAGACGTATAGTCACGCCCACGTTTGCTCCACGTCATCTTTAACTTTTGCGAGGTGATTTTCTCTCGGGTGGTCGCAGCATAGCTGGATGTGAATTCAAACTCGTTGGTCACGTTAACGCTTTGCCCAACCAGTTCTTTGCCTTCGCTCTCGCGCCGCACATTTATTACGCTTTTCGAATCATAGGTCCCTGCACCACTGGCGAACAGTGCATAGATTGGGTTGCGCCCTTCTGCAGACCCGACGAACAAACCTTCTTGGGGGAAATCTTGTGAATCCATTTCAAACTCAACGTCGACATCCCAATCGCCTTTTGGCATTTCAAAGTCCAGGTCAAAGCGGTTCTGCACCGTTTCATCACCCGTGAACCCCGCCACGGAGGCAGAAACGACAAGCAATTGACCATCTTCGACAATGTAACTGTCAGGGTCCGGGTTGTAGATGGTCCAATGATCTGCCAGATCATCCCCATCAAAATCATCGCGGAAAACTTCGACATCCGCTGGGGGTGTTGGTTCAGGTTCGGCCTCTTCCTCAACAACATTTTGTGAAACCTGTACCACTTGGTCCATAGCCCGTTTGAAACCATCAGTATCAGACGCATCAAAGTACTGGCCGTTCCCGTTGTTTGCGATACACTCAAGTTGTGCGCGGGCAGCATCATCTACATCAAAACCGACAACATGGACTTTTATGTTGACCCCGATCTCCTTGACTTTATTCGCAATGGCGCAGGGGTCACTGTCGCAAGTTTCGATGCCATCTGAGACCAGCACCAGAGATTTCTGAGCATCTGAAGGTTCAGCTTTTTCAAGCAACGAGAGCGCTTGCAGCAACGAATTGCCAATGGGTGTTTTACCCAAAGGGGTCAGATCATTTAGGCTTGTCTTGATTTCGTCTCGTGGCGCGCCAATCGCATTCAAAACGCTGACATCACTACAGCTTGCCTTGGATTGGGTGCCATAGGTCATAAGGCCCAACCTTGCTTCGGCTGGGACATCCTCCAGCAGTTTTTGCATGGTCTCCTTGGCCGTCTGAATTTTTGCAATGCCACCAATCTGCCCCCACATAGAGCCAGACCCGTCCAACACAAACATAATGTCCGAGGGCGCAGCGGTTAGCGACGTGGTAAGAATGGAGAGCGAAGTAGCTAGTACAGCAGTACGAAGTCGTTTCATCAAGTGAAGTCCCAATTATAATCTTGGAGCAACCTTAAAAAATATCAACAACGCGCATATCCCCAATTGGGGACAAACTAAACGACTACCGACTTGCGTCGGTAGGATTATCGATGTGCTGTTCGAGGTACTGAAGTACGATGTCTTCGGTGATGGCACCGTTGGTGGTTGAAAAGTACCCACGGCCCCAAAAGCGTCGGCCCCTGTAGCGCTTCTTAGTCTGCGGGAATTCGCGTTGGATTTTGTGGGAAGACCGCCCCTTCATCAATCGCACGAGGTCGCTGATCGCCAACTTTGGCGGGACCGAAACAAACATATGTACATGATCAGCAGACAACACGCCCTTTATGATCTCAACGCCGTTCTGCGCACAAACCTGTCGACAGATATCGCGGACCCGCAAGCGTAATGGCCCTTGCAGTACCTTGAAGCGGTATTTCGTAGACCAGACAAAGTGGTATCTATGATAGTAAACGCAATGCTTGCCGGTTGAATATTGCATGATCTTATCCTCCCCAGAAATGAGCCTTAAGACCTTCGGCGGCTCATTTCTGGGGAGGATAAGATCATAAAACGATTCTTCATGCTAAAGCGAGCCCGTCTGGAAGACGGGGGGTTTAGACCAAGGAGTGGATACTAAAACAATGAGATCCCAAGCCCATTCACATCATCTGTGATCCGCTTGTCTGGCTAGTTTTCCGCGCCCGCAGACTTGATAACCTCGGCAGGATTAAGCGAAATGCATGCCTCCAGAATCCACGGCCATTCTGTAAACAGTAGGTATTGCCCAAGTTCAGGGAAGGAATGGTAATGAGCATCTGGCAGTGCCGCACATAATTTGCGACTGCCCTGCGGATCAGACACATTGTCCAATTCACCTTGCAATATGCGAACAGGTGCGGTGACGGCAGCCAAGTCAAAGTCCCACCCATGGGTATTCAAGAAGTTCTCTTGGACGAGCCCATCGGTACCAAGGGTTGTCCGTAAGGCTAGCATTTTGGGAATTCGACGTTGCAGAACCGGGCTGGAAAGCACGGCAACGTCCGCGGCACATTTTGATCCAGAGATGTGACGCTCTAGGTATTTAGCAGTGTTCTGCATAACCGAACGCATCAAATATGGCACGATAACTTTGAGCAATGATGGAGCGCGGCGCCCGATTACCCCACTTATAATATAGAACACATCCATCTTGCGCCAATTTGGTGGTTCATGCCTGGGGTAACTCGGGGCGCAGAGAAAAACCTGCTCCACCCGCTCAGGCGCAGTGGCAGCAAAAGCCAAGGCTGAACAAGACCCAAATGCTTGCGACAGCAGGATAGCTGTTGGCGCATCTAAGTGATCCAAAAGTTGATGCAAATCATCTGTAAACTCTGAAAGCCCAGTCATGTTTCGAAATTGACTTTTGAACGTTCCAGGCCTGCATGGCACCACAATCCGTAACCCCAAAGCCTCTAGATGAGGTTTATATAGGTCGGGATGACCAACCACATCAATTGCCACCCCGGTAAGCGCGTCAAAATGCAAAAGGATTTTTCCGTCCTTGGGACCAATATCGAAATACTCCAGATTTCGACCATCCTTAAGTAAGAGATTGTTTCTTACCAGATTGTTCTCGCCGTTGCTTTTTGCGCGCTGATTGATCAAGGAAAGTGGATTTCGTTCCATCATCAACAACAATGACGATTGGCTTGAACATCCAGTCTTCAGATAAATTCTCTTGAGATAGGTGCGTGCGCTTTCGTAGGTCAAATTACAAGACGCGGCAGCTTCACGCAGATTGCGTTGCTTGTGCAATCCCCAGACCAGATCAGTCTCTGTTGAAGAAAGGTAATGCGCTTTCTGAAAGGTCTCCAGACTGTGTTGTGATAGTGTTGGCAACGACACTGCCAGAACCGCCGCGTTAGGCGGTAAAGTGGTATCACGAATTTCTGATGCGGTGATCAGGGCAACATTTGCTTCTTCAATATGCGTCAATTCAGGTAAGTTTTTTTCTGACGGCGCTGGAACGATGCGAGCATGCGCATGTAAATCTGTCAGTTGTCGATCGGCCAACCCCGAGTCTATTGCAGATCTGTTTGAATAAATCTGAGCCCCTGAATGATCATAAACGCATATGCCAATCGCAAGGCTGTCTAAAACACCGTCAAGGGTCGAATTCTGCTCTTGCAGTCCAACGATGTTTTCACTCAAGCGCATGGCCCGTTCAAAATGTGCGACCAGATCAGTGTACCCATCTAATGTAGCTTCAAAGTCATCCTGATCTTTGCGGTCGATGTGCTCCATGAGTTCTGAAATCATCTCAGGCCAGAGCGAGTTATCGATCACAGCGTCATAAAGCATGTGAACCAGTTCGGCTTCGCTCGGTCGTTGTGCCAGCGTACTGTTTATTTCACGATCGTTTGTCATTATTCATTGATTTTAGGTGGATCGACGTTCGATGTACAACCCGGCAACTTACCGATGTGCTCAGCACTCTTTATGAAGTCCGCAGCACGTTCGGCGATCATGATGGCGCAAGCATTTGTATTCCCACTGATAATTCGGGGCATAATCGACGCATCGGCAACGCGAAGACCGTCGACACCCTGTACCCTGAGCTGCAGATCAACTATCGCATCCTCGTCACTTCCCATGCGACATGTCCCAACCGGATGATAGGCGGTATCTGCTTCCTTCGCGATATACCTGCGTATGTCGTTGCCATTCAAACCTTCAATTGTCGAGATTTCCTTAGGCTTAAGCGCACTCAACGCCGGTTGCTTCAAAATATCGTGCAGCCTACGCAACCCTCTGGCTGTACGGACCATATCATCGTCAACCGTCAGAAATGCAGGGTCTATAACTGGTACATCCATTGAATAGGGCGATGCCAATGATACTGAACCACGGCTCGCAGGGTCTAAAACGTAAACATGCGCACTGAACCCTCGACGCATGTGCAATTGATTGCCATGGGCACGTACGATACCGCTGAAAAAATGGCACTGAAGATCGGGTAGTTCCCGGTCAGGTCCGCTTTTTAGGAACGCTCCGCTTTGCGTAAACCCCGTACTGCCCCATCCCGAGCGTTTTTTTGACCACCGCAAGGCAGCTTTCCCGAGCTGAAGGACACCGCTTGGCGTTAACCCCATAAAGCGCCTATCTTGGCAGGCATAATGCAAACCGCATTGAACATGATCCTGCAAATTTTGCCCAACCTGGGGGCGATCGCGGGTTACGGGAATATTGAGGTTCTGCAAATGTTCACCCGCCCCAAGCCCGGATCGCAACAAGATCGCAGGGCTTCCAAATGTACCCGCAGACAGAATAATTTCGGCACGGGCCTCAAGATGCAAATGTGCGCCATCTCGCAAGGCCACGACTGTTGTGGCACGGTTTTCTAGAAATAACACACGTTCCACATCGACATTCGCTTCAATGTGCAGATTTGGGCGGTTCAGAAACGGTTTGATGAATGCTGCATATGTCGAACACCGTTCACCGCGATTTTCTCCTTGCCAAAATTGAGTGACTTGAAACCGTCCTGCGCCTTCATTGAAATCTACATTGAAATCCGTGTTCTCCGAAAGACCTGCCTGTTGTGCGGCCTTCAGATATAGAGTGTCAGCATCACTTTCCGACAGGTTGTCTGTCACCTGCAGTGGGCCAAAATTTCCATGGTGCTCACTCCTTCTTCTACTGTTGTTTTCGGATTTCAGAAAGTAGGGCAGTACGTCTTGCCACGCCCATCCGTGGCATCCGAGGTCAGCCCACTGATCGAAATCTTTAGGGCGGCCACGCATGTATATCATGCCATTGATCATACTCGATCCACCAAGCACGCGACCACGCGGTTGATACCCGCGCCTGTTATTCAGAGCTTGTTGAGCAGTGGTTTCATAACGCCAATTATTTAGACCCGGGAAGCGCGGCACCTGAAGCAAGTTTCCAAGCGGCATACGCGATACAATACCATCAGATAATCGCCCGCTTTCAATCAAGCAAACGCTGATATTCGGGTTCTCGCTTAAGCGGCTTGCGATCACACACCCCGCCGAACCACCTCCCACAATAACATAGTCGTATATGTTTTGACGAGTGGTAACAGTCTCCATATTTAGATTTCTTGCATTTGAATACGCCCAAAGCCATTAGAAATTTTACCGAGAACGCAACACGATCAGAGTAGTCCGTTTTTCACAACATAACAAAATACAAATTTTCCGCGCCTGTGCCCTACCAACTTCGTTTCCTTGGTAGTCAGAAAACAGTCGCTCTCGCCATCAGGTGGCAACATAACAAAAACAGCTCTCCGGTAGGAAAGCGTTATGTTTCAGTCATTTGATGGAGAACGAATGAAACAGGCTAAAGTGTTATCTTCTGAGGAACTCAAGCGCGTGATGGCGATTTGCGCCAGCATGCAGAACGGCAAGCGCAACAGGTTGATGCTCATGCTCTCACACTATGCTGGGATGCGTGTGGGCGAAATCGCATCGCTCAAATGGGCAGATGTGCTGGATAAGGAGCTGAAGCCCAAGACGATGTTCTACCTCAAGGCTGAGAACACCAAAGCCAAGGAAGCGCGTCAGGTACACCTGAATTCAAAACTGCAGAAAGCGCTGATGACCTACTGGGCGCAGCTGAATCGGTGGAAGAAGCCAGAGCGCCCAGTGATCCAGTCTCAGAAAGGTGGGCACTTCACCCCTAATAGCATGGTGCAGGCATTTGCACGTGTGTTCGATGCTGCAGGCATTGAAGACGCATCCTCACATAGTGGGCGTCGTTGGTTCATCACACAGATGGCGCATGCGGGGGTATCGCCCAAAGTGATCATGGAGCTTGCGGGGCACAAGCAACTGACGACGACGCAGCGCTATATTGATGTCACAGATGAGCAGAAACGCAGTGCAGTGGAGGTGCTATGACCTCAGCTGGACCGACCGTGTTTTAGGCGTACTTCAACAAATCCCTGTTTCAAGGCTTCGTGTATTTGAGCCTTTGACTGCCTATGAAAACAGAACTCGATATTCTCCAGATTGGGTCGGCCAGTCATGTTCCAATCCACATGAAGGTTACCGACGTACTTTGTCCTTTTGGGTGCTGAACCAACGCATCTGTCATACCAAAGCATATGCCAACGTCTCACCCAGTGTTTGGGACGTCTAATGTCAGCAGGTGGCTCGCCACAACATTCGAAATATAAGTTTCCACCAAACTTAAAGCCGGTGTGGTTTGATGACTGTCCTGCCAGCCATGCAAATACCCAGTCGTTTTTCACACCAACCCAATTTTGAAAGCGTTTCAGCCGGTAGGTTGTGAAAAATTGGCTTTGACCAAAGCCTGTTAAATCTACTTCTCGCATTGAAATTTCTCCTAACTCAATTGCTTTGAGTCTGACGCCTTTCTAAAGTGCAGTCATTATTCATGTGACTGTTATTATGAGGAATTTTCCAACTTCAGCCTCTGTGGAAAACTTGAATAAATCAGGCTTTTTCGACCGACATAGTTCTGGCCTCTTGCTAGGCTCAGGACTCATAACCAGAATATCACGGTTGCAGCGAGAGCGATGGCCGACAGGAACACCTTTGGACATCGATCATACCGGGTTGCTACACGCCTCCAATCTTTCAAACGGCCAAACATGATCTCAATCCGGTT
>JBDWQI010000079.1:0-11792 GCA_039986635.1 Sulfitobacter sp. | reverse complement strand
TAGCTTCGTACCTCCGAACCTTCCTCCGCGTCTCCGCTTCCGTCTGGCCCGTCCGGCGTCCCCTCAGAGCGTCGCTGCTCGTCCGGTAAGGGGGGTTCTAGAGTTACCAATCCAAACCCGCAACCCCTTTTTTAAGGAAATTTTCGATGCACATCAGAGAACATCAAAATACCCCCAATTTTTCCCTTTATGCTGGTGATCTTAAGGGCGCAAATCAATCATAGGTTCTTCGTATCAGGACTAACGCAGGTGTATATAGTCAATTCTAGTCATTGAATTTAAACATATTTTTATCCATGTCCGACATCATTGGACAAGTAGGGATTGGCGCCCTGCCCTTCTCTGAGAGAAATTTCCGGCGATGCTGATCTCCGATGAAATCCGGTGTGGAGCCGCTGTAAAGGACACCCAAAAGACTGCAACTGCGGCAATTTCTGCCGGAACTGGAGGTTCTGGCACTGGCTCACCAGAGATTCTGCATGAATCGAAGAAGAATCATGACGCACGAGTCGCTCACAAAGAGCTTGCTACTATATCGCCGACATTGAGCGTGCAGACGACTTGTCTCGACGTCGGGTCTGATCACCGTGCGCCGCTTCATCCACCAGCAACTGACCACTGTCAGACAAAACACCCAATGAAGGATCCCTTCAGGAGCTTTGCTGCACAAATCCGATGATAGCCGGTCTCGCCCTTCGCGTTGATACCTGTCTTTATATTGCGCCAAATGCGGTGCTTGGCCCCCTCTAAACTTAAGGGCGTTCCATTCGCCGTCACCTTTGGCCTTGATACCTGTGCTAACAATCAAGAGATTCAGCGGACCAGTCGCGCCGCGATACGGCAGCACTCAGTGTTCGTTGACGACGGCAAGCCGCCCAAGCAGCAACGGGCCAGATCGAGACTACTGTAGCTGAGGCACGGTTTGGATTGGGATGTGTCCGATTAAAGTACGCTGTGCCCTCGCCAAAAGTCTCTTAACGTGAATCTACCCTATCGCGGGATAATTCTTCGAGCTTGAGGATGAAGACGTCACCGATGCCCGTCAGCGGCTGCTTAATGCAGGTGAATTCCCTGATCGCAGGTATGGGTGATCGGCAGCTGAAGTTGGGCAGGGTTCTTCAGGCCGATGGCCAGAGCTGACATGCGCGGTCTGCGCATCAAAGATCAGACATGCAGGGCTTTGCTACTTTCGAGTAACCGTCGGCTTACCTTTCCTGCAAGGCGAGACGGACACCTAACGCGCAGTAGATACTTCCAACGACTTTACCCTGCCACCTTAGAACAGCTGGATTGCGGCGCATAAAATTTCCAAGACCGCCAGCAGCAACGGCGAAAACGATAGTGCTGAAGAACCCGATCAATGCAAAGACTATGCCCAGAATGGTCAGTTGCATGACGACAAAGCCTTTTTCCGGCGTAACGAACTGCGGAAGAAATGCGAGGAAGAAAAGCGCAGTCTTTGGATTGAGCACCTCCGCCAGAATTGCCTGTCTGAAGGCTTGAGGAGCAGAGATTGGAACACGCCCTTGGCCAAGGTCGACTGAAGTTTTCTCAAAAAAGGCCCTCAAACCAAGATATACGAGATACGCTGCACCAAGATATTTCACGATAGTGAACAGCGTGGCTGATGCCGCAATGATAGCGGAGATACCAACAACAGCCATGATCGTATGAAGGAAGTCGCCAGCCGTGATACCTGCGCCGGTAGCGATGCCAACCTTGGTTCCTGATGTGGTGGCCCGCGCGACGGTCAGCAAGGTTGCAGGCCCGGGGATGAAAACGAAGCCCAGAACAATCAACGAGTATGTTAGCAATACGGTAGCGTCGATCATTCTATTTGCTCCTTAAATTCTTTAGCTTGCAGCAATCCATAGATTGCAGAGCTTGGCAAGCCGCTGAATCGGGCATTCGCTGCACCATGACAAATGAGCAGGTTCGCCTCTCAACCATAGTTCCCCGCATGCTAGGGCTACCCCAGCAAGGCACCAAAGTTCAGTAAATCAGCTTCTTAGCACGTGACTGGGCGAAGCCTGACACTCCCGATCGAGCGAATGGTCTTTTGCGGATGATGTGCTCAACCCAAGCCAAAATCTCACCTCAAGCCAAAGTTCGCGACCCTACGTCTTGTCAGGTTCTTCGGCCGTTTGGCCGACGGGAGACAAACGAGATTAGCGTTCCATTGGCAGCTTTCTGCAAGCTGGAGGATTAATGTAACTTCTGGTGTTGCATTCATCTAGTAACAATATAAGTTACATGACTTGAACAGCAACACCAGGAGCCGAACATGTCAGATAGCCGCCTTCCCGTCACCGTCCTTTCCGGCTTTCTTGGCGCAGGTAAGACCACGTTGCTCAATCGTGTCTTGAACAATCGCGAAGGCCGCAGGGTTGCGGTGATTGTCAACGACATGTCTGAGGTCAACATTGATGCGGACCTCGTCCGTGCAGACACGGAACTCAGCCGGACGGACGAGACTCTGGTCGAAATGTCCAATGGTTGTATCTGCTGCACTTTACGGGATGACCTGCTGGATGAAGTGCGCCGATTGGCCGCCGAAGGGCGTTTTGACTATCTACTGATTGAATCCACAGGCATTTCTGAACCGCTTCCTGTCGCGGCAACTTTTGATTTTCGCGATGAGTTCGGCGACAGCCTGTCGGATGTGGCGCGGCTCGACACGATGGTGACGGTTGTCGATGCGGCTAATCTGCTCAATGACTTCTCATCTCATGACTTCCTGCGTGATCGAGGAGAGACAATGGGAGAGGAAGATGATCGTACACTTGTAGACCTGCTCACCGATCAGATCGAATTTGCCGATGTTGTCATCCTGAACAAGGTGGATGATGCCGGGCCAGAAAAGGTCGACGCAGCACGCAAGATCATTCGCAGTCTGAATGCGGACACTGAGATTATCGAGACAAACCAGTCAGTGGTTTCCGCCGAAAAGATTCTCAACACAGGATTATTCAATTTCGAGCAGGCGCACGAGCACCCAATGTGGGCAAAAGAGCTTTATGGCTTTGCTGACCACGTGCCGGAAACGGAAGAATACGGGGTCGCCTCCTTTGTCTATCGCGCGCGACTGCCGTTCGTACCTGAGCGTATTCTGGAGGTCTTGAATGGAGATCTGCCCGGTGTGATCCGGGCCAAAGGTCATTTCTGGATCTCAACCCGGCCCGATTGGGTTGCCGAGTTTTCGTTGGCTGGATCGCTGTCGAGTGTGAAGCCGCTGGGGACGTGGTGGGCGTCGGTCCCGAAAGAACGACAACCGACCCACGAGAGCGCACAGGCCTATATGCAAGCCCATTGGCTGGAACCCTGGGGGGACCGGCGTCAGGAACTTGTGTTCATCGGGGCGGGAATTGACTGGACACGCCTCAAGGAACGATTGGACAAATGTCTCGTACCAGCTGTTGCTGCATCCGGACCAGACAATCTGCCCGACTACCCGGATCCATTCCCTCTCTGGCGACATGCGGAGGAAGCCGCATGAGCCTTGCCCAATCGTCGTCGGGGTCAAAGCCGATACAAAGCCTTGGGGCTTTCTGGATAGCAGCGGTGCCTTGGTTGGTATGGAAGCTGACATGGCAGCCGAGGTTGCCGAAACAATGGGTGTTGAACTGGAATTGGTCGGCGTTCAATCGTCAAACCGGATGCAGTTTCTGGAACAAGGCCGAATTGACTTGATGATCGCCACCATGTCGGATCGTGCTGATCGACGTGAAATCATTGGCGTTGTTCAACCAAATTACTACACCTCTGGCACCAACATCATGGCTCCAAAAGCTTTGGGCATCACCGAATGGTCTGAACTCGGTGGCAAGCCAGTTTGCGGCAAGCAAGGCGCTTTCTACAACACAATTGTCGAAGAACGCTATGGTGCTGAAATCATCGCATTCACCGGCAACGCCGAAGCGAAACAAGCGCTTCGTGATCGCAAATGTGTGGCATGGGTCTTTGATGACAGTTCAATCGCTGCTGATCTGGCATCCGGCGAATACGAAGACTTTGAAATGCCTTTGAACACCGAAGACGATAACCCATGGGGTCTTGCGGTGCCGTTGGGCGAAGAGTCCTGCGTATTTGGTAACTTTATGGCAGGCATGCAGTACAACTGGCTACAGTCTGGTCGTCTGCTCGAGCTAGAAGAAAAGTGGGGCATCCAGCGCAGCGCCTTCCTCGAGGCTCAGCAGGATCGTTTCTCGGATTGGCTCGCCGAGTAATCCAGTAAGACAAGGCGGGCGTTTCGTTCGGAAGCGCCCGCCCTTATTGCCATTCGAGGGCCCGATGATCGAACAAATTCAAACATTTTTCCGCAACATCGCGGAGACACACCCGAAGTGGAATTTTATCTTTTTCCACGACCCGGTCCAATGGGAGCGTGTGATCAGCGGGTTGTGGGTGACAATTCAGCTTTCGGTTGTCTGCGTGATCCTAAGTGTGGTCATCGGCATCGTCGGGGCTTGGGCGCAAGGCTCGCTGTCGCGCATTTTGCGATGGTTTGTGCAGGGCTATATTCAGTTCTTCCGCAACACCCCACCGATGATCCAACTTTTGTTTTTCTACTTCGCCCTTGGGCAATTTACCCCAAGTGTCACTGGCCCCGATGGCTGGACACAACAACCGCTGATCACCAACGTTGGTTGGGCGATCATATCCCTGTCGTTCTTTGCAGGCGCCTTTAACGTCGAGATTTTTCGCTCAGGTATCGAAGCTGTCCCGAATTCCACGTTGGAAGCTTCGGAATCCTTGGGCTTCAGTCGGATGCAAACCTATTTGTACGTCACGTTCCCACTGGCACTACGCGTCAGCTTGCCGGCGTTGACAAACAATTTGATCAACCTGGTCAAGACAACGACGCAAGCGATTGCGATTGCGGTCCCAGAGCTCCTTTATGAAATGGTGTCTATCTGGAACGATCACTCCTCAGCGCAGAATGCGGCGGTGACGGTCTTGTTTTTCACTTATATCGCGCTGGTGGGGATTCTGGCCTTTGGGATGCACCGATGGGAAATCAAGCTGCATGTTCCCGGTTTTGGAAGGGCAAGCTGATGGCACATCACGCACACATGACCACCGATTTGCCCGTCATGCTGGAACCGAAATACCGTGGGCCTGATCCCTTAGGTTTCTCGCGCTGGCTGGCAAGTATGCCTGTGTGGGTTTTGCCCGCTGGTTTGGCGCTCCTTTTTGCATGGCCGACAGTTGTCCACGCACAAACCGTATACTCCGCTGACCGGATTGCAGCGATTATGGCAAAGTGGCTGCCTTTGTTGGTCACCAAGGGGTTTCTGCTGAATGTGGTCATCAGCTTTTTCACCATGCTTTTTGGCACCATTGCGGGGCTGTTTCTGGGTTTGGGGCGTGTGTCCAATATCAAGCTGATCCGTGGATTCTCGTGGGTCGTTGTTCAGTTGTTCCGCAATTCGCCCTGGCTGGTTCTCCTCTTTATCGTGATGCTGACATTGCCGTTCGAGATCAGGATTGGTGATACCTATATCCCGGTGCCTGATTGGATGAAGGCCGTCTTTGGCCTCAGCCTTCCGATCATGGCCAACCTCGCTGAAATCGTCCGCGGCGCAATTCAATCGGTGCCCTCTGCCCAATGGGAAGCGGCCGAAAGCCTCGCCTTCACGCGACGTCAGATTCTGTGGCAGATCATCTTGCCGCAATGTTTCAAACGGATGATCCCGCCTTGGATGAACTGGTATGCGATCATGACGATGGCCACACCACTTGTGTCGTTGTTGGGTGTTGCTGAACTGGTGACGCTATCGCGCCAAGCTATGGAAGCAGAAGGCAACAACCCCTCGCTGCTTGTTCCTTTCTACGGCTTCGCACTGATCATCTTCTTCGCATATTGCTACCCGATTGCACGTCTGACGATGCGGTTGGAAAAGAAATTCGCTGTAAAGGGTTAACGCACATGTCTGACCAAAACTGGACTGATCAACAGCCCATCGTATCAATCAAAGATGTTCAAAAGTCTTTTGGATCACTTGAAGTTCTGAAAGGCGTTTCAATGGACGTCATGAAGGGCCAGGTAATCTGTATCATTGGCCCTTCCGGGTCAGGAAAATCGACGCTGATCCGCTGTATCAACGCATTAAACGATATTCAGGGCGGCTCGATCACCCTTGAAGGGGTCGATGTGCATGATCCCGAGTTGGATAAACTGGAACTGCGTAAAAAGGTTGGGATGGTCTTTCAGCAATACAACCTGTTCCCCCATAAAACCGCGCTAGAAAACGTGATGATGGCCCCCCTTAAGGTGCTCAAAGAACCCAAGGGAGAGGTCGAACAGCGCGCCCGCGCGTTAATCAAAAAAGTACGCCTTGAGGGCAAGGAAGACACCTATCCCGGAGAGCTGTCGGGCGGACAACAACAGCGGGTGGCCATTGCCCGGTCACTGGCGATGAATCCCAATGTGATGCTGTTTGACGAGGTCACGGCCGCCCTTGACCCTGAAACCGTGAAAGAAGTCCTGCTGACCATCAAGGAACTCGCGGCTGACGGAATGACCTGCATCCTTGTCACGCATGAGATGGGTTTTGCGCGCGAAGTCGCAGACCACATCTATTTCACCGACAAAGGTGTCATCGTTGAGCACGGATCACCGGACACATTCTTTGACAACGCATCCGACCCACGGACCAAAGAATTCCTTGGTCAGATCCTCTAGTTAGCGAAAGTGGCACATATGCGTACAGTCTATGTCAACGGCGTCTATCTGCCCGAAGATCAGGCGCAGATTTCTATCTTCGACCGTGGTTTCCTGTTCGGTGATGCCGTCTATGAAGTCACCGCCGTTATGAACGGAAAGATGGTCGACTTTGACGCGCATATGGACCGTTTGCAGCGCTCCATGTCAGAGCTGGACATGGAAAACGGTTATGAACGCAAGGATTTGCTGACCATCCACAAAAAGCTGATAGAAAAGAACGACCTGCAAGAGGGGCTGGTTTACTTGCAGCTAACGCGCGGGGTTGCAGATCGTGATTTTGACTTTTCCGACCTGAACGTAAAGCCGGGTTTGGTTTTGTTCACGCAAGCTAAAAACCTTGTTTCCAACCCACTAGCGGCACGTGGCCAAAAGATCGTATTGGCCGATGACCTGAGATGGGGGCGATCAGATATTAAGACAGTTCAGTTGCTTTATGCGTCGTTGATGAAGACCCGTGCAAAGCGACAAGGCGCAGACGATGTGTGGTTGTGCCGTGATGGAATGATCACCGAAGGGTCATCGAACAATGCCTATATTGTCACCCACAACAACGAAATCATTACACGTGAACTTTCAACGGATATTCTCCACGGTATCACTCGTGTTTCCGTGTTAAAGATTGCCAAGTTGCATCAGTTGAAAATTGTAGAACGAGCTTTTTCTGTGGACGAGCTCATGTCTGCAAAAGAAGCATTTTCAACCTCCGCGTCAGGCTTCGTCAACCCGGTTGTAAACATCAATGGCACGAACATCGGAGCCGGAGAGCCTGGCAACGTCGCCGAGTCGCTGCGCGCAAGTTATGTTTCGGAGAACCAAGCCACCTCGATTTGACAGGTTTCCCCCAGTGTTCGCAACTCTACCCCTAAATGAGCTTTGTCAGTCTCACTCATTTTCTGAAAGCAGACTTGCAGAACAAAGCAAAAAGATAACGGCTCCGGGAAGGCCCGCGGCCCTCTGAGATCGATAAGCCGATTGGAACTTCGCTTGCGGAATCCATCCTTTGCCCGGCAAGCCCGGTAGTGAGAACAGTCTGACAGATCAGAGGTACAAAAGAGGCAGGACCTTAGCTTGCCAGCTCATTTGAACCCTTCTCAAGCTCATCCATACAGCGTTTGATCAAGGAAGCCGGGTCCAGAACCAGAATTGAGGTTGTTATGCCATCTTTTCCTTTATGGTTCAGACAGCCAGCGATATCTTCGATCACCCGCCCGTCGTTGTCTTTGCGATCCATGGCTTGCAAGTCTGCGACGTTGTCCATGGTGGTCATGATAATTTCATCCACTGAATCCACCAAAATGCCGTACTTGCTACTCTTGTGTTTGAAAATAAGGACTTTTTGTCCTGCTTTCTCCCCCGCCGGAAGACCATAGAGTAGGCGGGGATTGAGCAACGTAATCAGTTCTCCTCGGAGATTGACAATACCCTCTACGAAATCCATCGCATATGGGGGCTCCAACAGTTGATCAGGACGATTGACCACCTCGCTGACACACACCGTATCCAGCGCAAATTGTTTTTGAAATGTGAAACGGATAAAGGTCCTGCGCTCCGCACCTATCTTGGTAGCCGCAACTTTGTTTCCTTGCTCCTCAGAGGGATAAATTTCCTGGCATGCTTTGGCAGTTCGAACCAATTCCGGGTCGTTGGCCAGTTTTTCCTGATCCAACATCATAACGATCTTGCCTTCGTCATTGATCAAACACCCGTCGACATAATCGCTACGCGGCAAAGCCAACTTGGCGAATGGCAAAACGTCATCTCGATAATAGGGTAAAATATTATCCACTGAAAACACCATCATTCCGATGGGGCCTTCAACGGTTTCCAAAACCAGCATCTTACGTTGAGCGGGCAACGTTTCACCTAATTTAAATTCCGCCTCATCCCCCATAAAACTGCGGAAATCGATAACAGGAAGGATAACCCCTCTCAAATTTGTTGTCCCAATAACTTGCCCATGCGCAAATATCTCTTGGTCAACGCTCGGCATTTCACGCACTTCTTTGACGTACCGCAGATCGATCGCACAATTGGTGTGTCCGGATTGAAAGGATATACAGCTGCGACGTTTGCCACGGGCAGATTTTGCAGTGGCGGGGTTCAACTTGCTACCAGCAAGCGGCACCCGTTCCAGATGTAGCAATTCATAGGGATCCAACAGCTGAATGAGCCGACATCCATTGTCAAATTTCAACACACCATCAATTACGACATCTCTGACACGGTCTTTCTTTGTCTGAAAATCGACCCGCGCGGCATTGCTGCCATTCAAAACCTCACCAGTTTTGTCAAACAGCAACCCGATGCAATGCTCACCATGCTCGATAATGGCCACTTTGCGGGTTGCAGGTATTTCTTTATCAGAAATCTCCAACAAAATTCGGAGATCAACAACCGGGATGATCTGGCCACGCAGATTGAACAAGCCAAGCATGAAAGGCGGAGCCAGCGGCATTGATGAAATGTCTTCCGGTTCATTCACAACTTCCTGAACCGCGGAAACCGGAATGGCGAATTCGCCCTCTCCGATCATAAACGATCCATAGATGTCAGCCCTCTTCCTCGGCTCCTCTTTGTCAGCGGTCATCATCGATGCGGGGCTCTTGCTTGGATCCGCTTGCATCACTCCGGCAGACGGCGAATGGTCGGTCTGTTCCCCAATCATGCCTTAACTCCCAATCGAGGAATGGCAGCAACCGTAAATTCGCCGCTGGTACAGTCGATCGTAATTTGGCGACCGAGCATTCCTCCAACATCTTCATAGATGTGGCGCACACCAGCTTCCCGTAAGGATTTATAGGCGAATTTGGCGTTGATACGCCCAACCATGCGGCTAGGGTCTGCGTCTTCTGGCAACGTCATATTGGCCCCTCCCACAACAATTCCTTGCAGTTTGCGCAAAGTTGGAGGGTCTAACACCATCAATTTTTTCAGGGAATAAATCGCCTGATCAACATGCCGCCCGCCAATTTCTTCTGTGACTTTCTCTGACTTTGACAAAAGACAATGCGCCAAGCCAAAAATCCCTCTGGTTGGGTGTAACAACCCAAGACCAATACAAGACCCAAGAATAGCAGTCAGACTTTGACCAGCCTGCCCCACCTTTACCTGTCCAATCTGGACATGCAGCTTTTTGGTTTCGATCCTTTCCATACGCTCTACACCTTAGAATTGGGTCGGTAGATAATGGGCACAATCTGTTCGAACGGCGTCTTCAACTTGGTTAAGGTTTCGCTTTCCCCAATGAAAAGCACACCATCCGGGCGCATCTGATTCCATACGTGCTGCAAAATCCGTTCCTGATCCTCATCAATGAAATAGATCAACACGTTTCGAAGAAACACGACATCAAATGGGCCACCGCTTTTCAATCCATTGAAAAGGTTGTGTAATTTGAATTTCAGCCTGCTGCGGATTTGCGGATCCGCTTTGAACCCATTTTCGTCATCACCAACCATATGCTTGTCAAACAAGTCCGGCTTGGCTTTGCGAAACCGAGCAATGGAGCGCCCTTTGTAAAGGCCTTTGGTCGCGACATCCAAGACCCGCGAGGAAACATCTGTACCAAGTACCGAATAGTCGAATTTCGCATTGGTCAAACGAATATTTTCCAACAAAACCCCGATCGTATGCGCCTCCTCTCCTGTTGAGGAAGCGCCGGACCAGACACGCATGGGTTGGCTCTGACCTTTTTCCAGAAAGCGGGGTAAAAACTCATCCTCAAGATAATCCCAGACCCGCGGCGTTCGGTAGAAATAGGTTTCATTTGTCGTGACCCGGTTGGTCATTTCCTGCATTTCATCCGGATCTTTGGACAAACGAGAGATATATCCAGAAAAGCTCGGCTCATCGACTTCGCGCAACCGGCTTCTTAAACGGCTGACCAACATGGACTTGCGATTTTCACCAATGGTGATGCCAGTTCCTTTGTGGATTATGGCACGCAGTTTCGTAAAATCGCTGTCTGTCATCGCAACATCGGTTTTGGCAGTACTCATAACAAAACTCTTTTTCTTGTTGATTTGGTTATGTTCAGCAACCCAGCTTGGCCACTTCTTCCTTCAATTCGACGGCTCCATCGCTCAACCCATCGGTCGAAGATGCAATTGCGTCTGATGCGATCACCGCCTGCTCGGATGCGTCAACGATGCTCTGGATCGCCTCTGAAACGTCCCGAGCAGCGGTCTGCTGTTCATTTGCCGCAACAGAGATTTGCGCAATGGAATCCGTTGTGTCGGAGATACCTGACAAAATCTTCTTAAAGGCCGCGCCCGCTTCCCGAGAGATTTCCGCACCTTGCGTCACGCGTTTGACGGTTTCACTAATCAGCTTGCTGATTTCCTTGGTTGATTGGGATGAACGCTCAGCGAGTTTGCGAACCTCGTCGGCTACAACAGAGAAACCAAGACCATGTTCCCCGGCTCTTGCCGCCTCAATCGCTGCGTTAAAGGCCAAAAGGTTGGTTTGGCTGGCAATTTCGCTGATCGTTTTGACAATCTCGCTGATTTCCTCAGAGGACGCGTTGATTAGGTCCATTGCTTCGATCGATCGTTCGATCGCCTTTGCCCCTTGATCCGCTTCATCCTTGGTTTTGGACGCTATTTCATCGGAATGGTTGCTGTTTTGAGCAATCGAATCGATTGAAGCACTCAACTCCTCTACCGAAGCACTGATTTCTTCGGTTGTGCATCCCAATGCTTGTGCTCCACTGGCAACCGTATGAGATTGTTCAGAAATCGCCTTGGACTGGCTCGCAAACTCCGTTGCAATGCGAGCCACTTCTTTCGCGACATTCTTTTGCGCCGTGATGTTTGAGGCGAATTTCACAACCTTGTATGGCTTGCCATCCGCATCAAAAATCGGGTTGTAGCTGGCATTGATCCAGACCTCAGTACCTCCTTTGCCAAAGCGTTTGTATTCACCGGCAGAAAATTCACCTGCCGCAAAATCCTCCCAGAATTTCTTGTATTCTGGTGTCGACGTATAGGCCGGATCACAGAACATCCGGTGATGCTGCCCTTTGATTTCATCAAGGCTGTAGCCCACCGTCGCCGTGAAGTTTTCA
>JBDWQI010000078.1:0-2611 GCA_039986635.1 Sulfitobacter sp. | reverse complement strand
GGGCCACCGGACTGTTTGACGTGATCGCGTCCATCATGGGGCCAAAACACCCCGCCTGTTGAGTCACGACACCTGGAATGTGAACACGGCAATAATTCGATAAGCGCGAGGGCGACGGTACACACATCAACATCAGTTTCAAGTCGCGCATATCAGCAACTAACCGTGGTCGGAGTAGAGCTTGAAGTAAAACTCCAAAGGACACACACAGTAATTCATGTGCAATATCACATAGTTTTCACGTACCTGAGAGATTGGTGCCCAGCGGTGCTGTGACAGGCCTCATCACCAGCCTTGACCGTCTCACGTGCAGCGCCGAGCCGAGTTGGATGCGACCGGACGAAGCGCTGCCCAAAATAAACAAATCGGAGAGGGGAGAATGAACAGCAGAGGGTATTGCGAGCGAGGCGTGTTAACCTCGAGTACACTCGAAATAGGCTTATTGCACACCTTAAATTGGTTGGATCCCTATTCCTTGATCTAGATAATTTTGGGTTCTGCGACAACTCGAGCTGTTTTTTAATTTTGTGCTATTCTTCGGGGTTTTTTTCGAAAAAGAGGAGAGGCGGTATTACTCATTTTTTATGCACGACCGTAGTCCGGATGGCCATAGACTCTCTTCGCATACCTACAACGCCGGGACGGATTTCACGTCGGCTTTTCACCGACCAGGCAGACATTGCTAGCCGCACGAAGCGCGAGGCGATTCGTGAGGTGTCGGGCGAGTCGCACGAAGGGTAGTGATTAGCATCCTACTAAGAACCGCTTTTTGAGGCTTGCATATGAATGGCAGCGTCAATAAATTGGATTAATTTCTGGTGTGGCCACTGCCGGAGACGGCAATGATGTTGCCTTATCATATATACACTACGTGATACGATGGGGAAAGGGGAGGGTGTGATCTACACATATCTGCATAAACCGGAAATCCTTAGAAACCGCCAAAATATATTATAGTACAGTTGGGATGTGCACAATATTACGGTTCTTTCGCTCGAAGCGTCCGCACTGAGATCTGCAGGAGCCAAAAAGAATTCGCTTCATGTTCACACATGATGCAATGCACCATACGAATGAGTCCGCATCAACTCTCTCATATTTTTTCCCGGTGGTCATTTTGAAATGACCGATGAGCACATTATCTCTGTCAAAAACAGTTGTATATATTTGCCGCCACGTGCTTGCTCGGGTGTAAACTTACGGTAGAGTCTGGATATGACGAGTCCTGCACCCGTGTTTCTTCCTCGGGGAAGATCTGCGCAACATTGGCATTTCACTAGGCCATGTTTTCTCGCGCAATCTACATATAGATACATACCTCATGGGACCACGGAAAGAGGGTTTTCTACCGCGTCTCGAAAATTACGACGAGAAGCGAAACACAGTGGGGTACATGACCTGTGCACCACCTAACCGGTATGATATCGGACAACCACAGGGGGACCGGATAGCTACGGTGGGTTTGTTGAACTGGTATTTTAGATGGAAATGCGAATACATTGCTGGTGGTAGCACTATGACCGCGAGAGGAGTCACAAAAGGCTGGCGATAGGTTCGTTTGACAAACGCATACCTGTTCGCCCTTCCCTTTTGAATGGAACTCACAAGTGTTTGTTGCTGCGGGAGTAGAGGTTGTGTTTTCTAGGGTGTGGTAATCGTGTAGCTGGTTGGCGGAACGACTATGCCCTGTGACAGTAGGTGGAACCACAAGTATGTTGTATAGCGAGATTACTAGATTTTGGCGCAGCCGCTGGCTAAAAAATTGAATTGTATGTCTGCTATCCTTTTTGTAGTGAAAGAACCGCCTTCTGTTTCATCCATTTATCTATATTGAACACTGGATTTAGTCAGGTTGGGCTATTCTACTCGTCAAAGAGTAAACGACATGAGTGAGTAAGCAACAACGATTGCGTTAGTCCTAAAGCGCACACATACACTTGAGGTAATTCATGGATAGTGTCATGGAAGTTGGCGGTCCGTAGTATCATGCGGTGGGTATACGACCCTTGACTCTTTCGTCTTCGGAAAACCTGAACAATGAACTTTGTTCTTCGACTCTCAACTAAACGCATAGGCAATCAGGTGTGTACCACGTAGGGACAGGGGTAGATCGCCGCCCCCTAGTAACAAGAGTAGGGGGGGGGAGGCATGGCGCAAGGGCATAACATGGTACTGCTGTGGTACAGAGAGGTCATTCACATCATTCCAAGCAGAAAAAATATTGATCGAGACAGGGCGGGGGCAGGTCAATGCAGGGGGTGTTTGCAACTATTCATGCAGGAAACGGTGGCATTCGTTGCCGTCCGACGATTCTTGACCTCGCGATTTGTACGTCGAAGTAGGCTAGGTAAAACACAGTGCATGTGTTTCTGCAACGGTGTCATGAGTCACGAAAAATATGTATACTTCTTACTCTTGTCACAAATAGTCGATACCTGTACTCGAAAATATGCACCCGACACACTACAAGTTAGCGCCGATGACAGTATATATCATGCTCCTTGCACGCGACAATTACCTCATTCGTTCAAACTGGTTTCCCGCAAGTTCGTAGAGTTGTACAATCGTCAACGTTTTGCGAGTTAAATATATCACCTCGAGACGGAAGAAG
>JBDWQI010000077.1:0-2551 GCA_039986635.1 Sulfitobacter sp. | reverse complement strand
CAGCGTCAATAAAAATAACATAGGTCAGTGGAATATCGGCCTGATCCGCAGCAGAGCAGGCACATGCATCTTAGTGATCTCCACGTCGTAGCAAAGACCGCGATGAGACACAACTGAACTATTACGTTTTCAGGAGATGGTTACGTTTTCAGGAGATGGTTGAGCGGTGTTGGCAATGTTGCCAGTGTGGTAATGAAATATATATTCTGACTGATACCCCTTACGTGGTTGTAATAGGGCGCGAAATTTGATTAGTTCGAAAGCACCTGACTTTCTTCCTGCAACACCAGCTCGTGAACAAAGCAGTGTTACGAATCGACACATTCGCCAGCGAAACCAAGACGTACATACACGCAACGGAAATGCAAGTGTGCCCTTGTTGGCTGATGAAACAATATAGCCAAATGTGCGTTTTGTTCCGCGAGTTCAATGATGGCGATCCACCCACTGGTTTCGAAGGCAAAGTCATGGCCACATTAAGCAATGTCAACACCCATTGAGTTCTTGCGACGCTAGGGAACAGCGAAGCTCAGGATGACCAAGAATAGCAGCACGTGGAGTGATACGAGCAGACGGCCACGCGGCATGAGTTGCAACGCAGGCGAGCGTCTAGTCCTCCAAGCGGAATACTCTGTGCACCGCTAGGCGGTACCCGATCGGATTTATGCTATCCAGGTCAGTGCAGCCGACAACGGTAGGTGGGTCGACAATATTGAGTCCAGTAACCCCGAGGATGGGGGGCCGCTCAAAATGGTCGAGGACGTGCGCGAACTATATTCGAAACCTGCTAGATGACGTCCAAATCATCGAAGACGCCTAGTAAAGCGGTGGCAAGGGGCCGCATAACGGTGTGGCTTCCGTTTACTGTGGCAAATAAACCATGTTGATGGCTGAAGGAGAGAATCGTAGGTTTGAAGAATCTCAACATTTTTAGCGGTTTCGCTCGTTTACCGTGAGAAGCCAAATCGGTGTTGCTTGCCAAGAGTTCAACTGCACGGGATCTTCACGAACACCGCCTTAGCATCCTCCGCCCTGGTGGAACTGCTCCATGCGATAGAGGTGCTTCATGCCACCCAGTGTATGTCGCGTGAGGCGGACCATTGCATCTCTTGCATCATCGATATCAAACAGCGGTTCATTTGGACGAAGGTGTTGTTTGTCGTTATCGCACAGCAATTTGGGACGGCGTTGACACATCAACATCAGACGGCGAAGATAACGACTGAGCGATACAAATGCCGGTCAACAAGGCGAGGATTGTTCGATTCGTCAAACAATGAGATCGAGCGTTGGTCGGCAGTTGCTCTAGACGCAGCTCTCTCCGCTAAATCTAAATGGTACGAGCCGCCGGGGATCGATGAAAATCCAGGAGTGGTGCGTCCCTCCAGTCCGACGGTTGGTGCCTACATCGACGTCAGTGGAGTGGGGCATATCAACATTCAAAATGAATCGGTCACACCTCGCGACAATGCAGGGCGCGCAGGTAAACGTGTGGCGCGCCGGGACTAAGACTGTGCTGAGCTGCCATGTTTTGGTCGGACATCCCAGCCGACATTGCGATTCGAAAGAACAAGGAACCCGTGCAAGTACCATCTCGATCCGAATGTCATATTCGGGGCAGAAAGTCAATATCCTTAAGTCGGCAGCGGGGCTACACACAAGAAGGCCAGGGCTGATGCTGGAACGGTGCCGACCGCTTTTAAGTTGTGCGACGGAGACGGGAGCGGCAACGGTGGAGGTTCTGCACAATAGATCAAGGATGACGAAAATAGGGATACGGGCTCCGTCAGCTGGTAGGGTCCTCCCCGGTGACGGAACGAGCTCAGGCTCCGGCAGATAGCAAACATATTATACCGGGGTTGCCTGGTTCACAATCAGGTGGACTCGAGCGTTTACATCGGTGAAAGGCGATGCGGGAGGAGTTGCCAGGTTCAGTTTATGAAAACGAGTCTAAACTGCAGACATTTGATTGCAGGTGTTTGCGTTCATGACATTGCATGGGTAGGTCGTTTGGGCACATGCAGGACTCTAAACTTCAGTAACAGCTGCCTAGCATTCTAGAAGTCTCAATGTCGGTGTGAGTTTGGATCCACGAACAGTTTTTGCAGTTTTGACCAGTTCCCTAGCATTGCACTCCAAGGGGCACACGTACATGTCAACGGTTTTGGCGATACTGACATGACGACCGCTGTTACGTGTACTAACCACGGCGCCGTAGGTCTGTGTACTGCCGACATCATTTCCAATTTTCACGACAACGTACGGTTCGGCGCGCCTTTGTTTTCACCCTTCGATTGGTCAGTGACATTCTGAGGCTGAGACTGTACCTTGGTAGTGTTGACATCTACGTCTGAAACGTTCGTAGTGGATGATCGTAACTCTGCGAAGTTTCCATCGGCTCAAGGGGTAAATGCAGATACGAACTTCTCAACGGAGGCCACTTGCTAATTAGGCCATGGCCTGCAAGACGAAGTACGGACAACATTATATGTTTGGCATACGTCCAGCGGCGGTGCGTGCATAGTCCTCTATAAAATGCGCGTTCAAGAAG
>JBDWQI010000076.1:0-4298 GCA_039986635.1 Sulfitobacter sp. | reverse complement strand
ATGGCCGCAGTCATATGACCATAGACCCTCCCACCCCTACAATGCCGGGACGGAGAACGTCGGGTTTTTGTTGACCAGACAGACATTGCTTCGCCGTGAGGTGTTGGGCGAGTCGCATGAAGGGTGAACTGCATCCTTCTAGGAACCGCGTTAGTGGCGGATTTTGTGCCATATGGATGACAGCATCAATGAATTGATATCATTTCTGGTGTAGCCACTTCCAGAGACGGCAATGGGGTTACTACGTAACTGCCTCGTGGTGGCGGGGGGGGGGTATTTCTGTACAATGAAGAAGGAGCGGGGTGTTCCTGATGACAGCTAGAAGGCGGGGATACTAATTGCAACCAAATCAAGGAGGTGAAAACCTCATGCCATGCATGGCCGTAGCCGTATCACCATGCACCCTCGCATCCCCACAATGCCGGGACGGACCACGTTAGGTTTTAAACGGTCAAGGCCGAGAGGATTGGGATATTATACAAGGTTTGTTATCGCTATCGTTCGCGAGTACTCCTAGATAGGTACTACTTTACTGCTGTGGACCGTCATTGATATATTCGTACTTGGAGTTACGCGTATTAAACAATAACTCGTACTAGTAGCTGGGTATTCGAAAATATCAAACAGCAAGGAAGCATATGCGCAGGTACCGGTAATTCTTCTCGGATACCTGTTGAAGTAGGTTGGGGCGAGCGTGACAGGTCACAGAGCACTAGAGCGCTTAGCATTTAGCCTTCTTTCGAGAGAGGTGGAGCTGCAGACTAGGGAACGCCCGGAGCCGCACAAGAGTCTAGACAGAGGGGATCACGCGCATAAGCACGCAGAAGCTTTATACGATGACGAAGATTTGGTCGGCAGCGAACACCAGCTGTTGCTTTCTGATGTATTAACGGTAGTTTCTGCATGCAAACGATGTACCGCATGCGTGGACCGGAAGCCTTTGGGCAGTTGACTACATGTAACAGACGTCGGTTTATGTTGGTACTAGCTTTGCCTCTACAACAACGGTGTTTTTAGACAGTGCACATACCACCGTGGTTTTGCAGTACAAGTGTGCCATGTTCGGCAATGGTGCTGACAAAGAAACGATGGTACCTCTGAACACCATCGCTGTGCTTACTTTGGTATTTCGTCTTATGATAGCGCTCGTTTTCGGCTGTGGCACGTTGACATGTCATTCGCGTTGTACTTCATTTAGCGCGGTATACACTCATCTCCATGCTACCTGTACACAAGGCGGTAGAGGCCTTGTGTACTATCTGAAACCACGGGGTAGGGTACTCCAATGTTGTTGTTTGTTGTTGTTATCACTTCAACCCAGGTCCATAAGAGTGAGTCCGTGGTCGGAGGACAGGGTCCAAAGCACTATTTATAGAGCGGAAGCAAACCTCAGAAAAGGTACAGCTACATCAGTAAATACCAGAACAGGCAGACACGCATCTTAGCTGAAACACGATTTACGCCTCGAACAGGAGACTAATAAAATCATTGCACGAGTTGCAACCCAATTCCGTGCGGCTGCACACGCACTGAAAACGAAACAAAACGAAGTGAGGTAAAGTGAAAAGGGGCGAAACCAAGTGAAGTGAAATGAAACACGTAACTAAGCCTGAAGAAGACGAGTCCCAGTCCCAATAAGCAATATCGGAGATAGATGAATAGAACAAGCACCCCGACCTATCGCAGCGGCGGTGATTTTTGTGAAGCAATAAAAAGACGCACGCAAATCCCGGAGTGTGTGCCACGTTGCCGCAGGAGCTCCCTCTGACATGATATACTGTATGTGCAACAACCAGCAAGAGTGTTTATGCCAGTGAGCCTGCATATCGGAGTTCCTACAACAGAATCGTTGTCGTCCTTCCCCAGAGGAGAGAGGGCGGTCGAGTATTTGCGTGATGGTGCCGAGACATCCACCGCACGAACTCCGCCGACACGTATGCATGCGTCTGGTAGTCAGGGAAGGACATCCTTCGAAAGCTTGGTTGGGGAGATGTGTCACGCAAATCCACCACGCCAGCAGTATACATATATATGTAGGGGGTCACACGTATTACACCACTCAAACTTCAACACATGGAGCAAGCGCGTACGTCAGCGTAATCTCTAAAACAGCACCACAATCATATACGCACAGATGTCAGACCGTACGTCAGGTACACAATAGTATGGTACTCTCCAAAAATAGGTCTGTCTATGCTTCGATCGCGGGTGCTACGGAGTGTGTAAGGGTTAGAGTATAGTCTCCAAAATAATGTCGGTTTCTGCAAGCGACGAAATAGATACTCAAGTGCACCTAAATATGCTTGCAAGTAAAGCGTAAGTCCGACACCCCGCTATCCATGTTCGAGATCGAGCCAGCGGGAGGTGGGGAATCGAAGCCGATCAAAACAAAAACAGTGAAAAAATACATTGCATTTCACACATGCGGGCAGAAATCTCACTTCTCTGATTCGTCATTTATTTTGTCCCTTTCTTGTACTGCTGTACTAGGTACCGTACGTATGTCATAGTCAGCAACAATTGCTACGTTATAGTATGATTGTCCCACGAATCCCAAACTCATCGCTTACTCGGCTGAGTACTGAGTGAGTGTTGATATATTGCTTTTCAAATATACGCTATGCATGTACCCTCATATTAGTAAGTTGCAACTCGCGCAAGGATTCAACTATTTCTTGTTTCGAGGTGTACGACGATATGTTTCAGCCATGATGTATATCCGACTGTTTATGTGTTATTCGATGCGACCTACCTTTTCCGCCTGAGGTATTCTATCATACCGATCCAGTTTTTTCGAGCCTGTCGTGTGAAGACGGACTCAGTACTTTAGACATGGGATAAGGTCAGAACATCAACGGCCACGACAACAACAAAAAAACGCAATTATTAACCAAAGTGCACTCCATCAAGGACCAGTATTGCACCCCAGCCCCATACGCTGGGTTGCCCGTAGGTATGTGAAGAGTACGTCTGCAGCTCTCACCCGTGTGCCATTCCAAGGAGCTGGACGACCTCCGAGGCCCCACTCGACGGTTTGCGCCAGCAAGTCTCCGAGCAGACCAATGAGCCCGGACGACAAGGACTTTGTGAATGCCGGCCTTTTGTCAATCGCATCTGCGCAAGCATTTGTAGACGAAGTTGACTGAGAATAACATCGACGACAGGTACATAACATGTATATCGAACCCAAGTCAGGGAGGTCTGCTGCATATGTACGAATACGGGGATTCAGAAAGATATGTACGGGGTCTGATCGGTCGATACGCGTACGTGCGTACGTACGTACATAGGGCAGCGTTTGCGGGCGTGCGAGACAAACAAAAATCACACACACGAATAAAAAACTTTATATTAGGCCCATGTATACTATTAATAGGGGGGTTCGGATAATGCGGTGTCTGGGACTCATATCCGCGTGCACCCTCGACAGTCAGCAGCAACACACATGACACGGAAATTCTGTGTCTGCCCGAGCTGTTGCACGCTCTACATAGTGGGTAGCAGGGATGTGCAGATGGATTTACAAATAATGGCGTTTTTTACATGCACCATATCAAGGTATGCAGGGAGTAGAGTACATACAACAGGAGTTATTAATAGTACTACTGCTTGCTGTTGTCTGTACGATCACTGTCGTCTGCCAAAAATGCAGAAAAGAAATGCGAGTACGCGCACGTACGCGTAATACAGCAGTAGTAGCCGTTCTATTAAGTTTCAAGTGGTCATTTTGCGTGCCCCGCGACCTGCTATACACGTGCACTATTTCTCGCTCGCGTACTACATAACGCAGGTATCTTTAGTACACAAAGCCTTGTTGCGCGAACCCCTCAACTCACCGCTGTATATCGAGAGGATGTGCCCCAGAAAGGTGACGCTCCGCATAGGCTTTTCACCGGTGGGCGTCGCCACCTCGATGTCGGCGCCTACCTCTGATGACGCAGCAGTAGCAGCCGTACCAACAACAGCAGCCACCGGAAAGGCAGAAGGGGGCCCAAGGTTGGCATACCACGAACTGCTGCCGCCGGTCTCGACATCTTCGTGTCTTTTTTGGTTTTCGGCAACGCCATCGACCTTGGCGCAAAGCGCGGGCTTGCATGCCGGGGAGCCTGATGCACCTAACTTCTTGTGCATTGGGAGGAGCAATCGCCACGCGAACGTGGGAGGTTCCGCGTCACTGACGGCAGACCAGTCGGTCGGCGCCTGTTTTCCCGCTGTTGTGGTGGGCGTGGTGGTGGGGATGGTCCCCGCAAGGTCTCCAGACGTTCGGGCGTGTCTCGGGTGTCGAGAAGAGGGTCCCA
>JBDWQI010000075.1:0-141818 GCA_039986635.1 Sulfitobacter sp. | reverse complement strand
GCTCGCGCTCGCTCATCATCACCCATCCCATGTTCGCTCATCCTCACATCGTTTTGCGAGGAGAGTGACACTTCTGCTTTGCTCACGGGTGACATTATCGCTTTGCGCGTACAAGACATGAACTTATAATGCAAGTTATGTTATGCATATCTGAGCGAAACGCATTCGAGGAAGATTTAGGAATAACCTGCTCGTAGCGCGTCCTCGCCAACTTTCATGTGCATCCTGCCTAGCTCACAGACCGCGAAAGCGACGGCTATTACCCATTCCGGTGTTTCGGGCAACAGGAGGACAACTTTTGCGTTCCCGCTCTTTCTTCCACACGGCATGACATCGACGCAATTTCCCCGTATGAAAAAACAAACGTTTCGGTGTTCGCGTCAACATTCTATGGGGCCTGCACATCACAGCCTTCTGGTACTAAATGAAAATCCTTAAGTTCTTTGGATTGCGAAAAATTCGGCCATCGCGGGGTTAGGTTCAACGCCATCATCGGTATCAAAGACATCAAGCAAGACATTCTGCCATCCTTTAGTCAAATAGACACTGGGTGCCCTGATATTCCCGCCGAAGGTTTCATCAGGTACGTCGAGGATTTCGCCACTCAGTTTGATCGAAAAATTCTGGATCAATCCGCTTTTGTTTCGATACATGATGAGCAGCATGCTTTGTGATCCGTGGTTTCGAGCGTACGTTAAGCCCCCAAACTTTTCTGAAGACTGTTGGTTGTAGCGAACCTCAGCTTCGATGTGTCCTATGTTTGGAAACTCCGGTGAAAAAACCTGTGAGTAATCTCACGGTTCATGGTGAAAAAGCTCTAAACCATCACAGGGGGAATTGGATTGTAAATTGACATAGACATGAAAAGCCATCTCCGTGTGTAATAAAGGTCTACCAATTGCAGAGCATTCAGCATTGACGGAATACCCGGTCACAAATACGCCTATTAATCCATAAAGAAATTTGCGTAGCACTTAGCTTTATTCTTCGATTTCAAAAAATAGATCCTCAACCGAACATTTGAGCTCTCGGGCGAGCCGCAGTGCCAAGATGGTTGAAGGCACAAAAACTTGGTTTTCTATTGTATTGATGGACTTCCGCGAAACATTTACGCGGGCGGCGAGATCAGCCTGTGTCAGGCCAGCGGCCTTACGCCGTGTCTTCAAATGGTTGCCAAGCTTTGAAACATCCATCACGAGCCCCGCATATCAAGATAGGCGAAATATAAGAGCGGTAAGCCGCCGCAAATGGTGCCAAGCGAAGCAAACGCCTGAGACGCGCTTAAAACATCAAAATAGAGCGCAGCTCCAAAAGGAATATATGCGAAAACAAACAACCAATAGCCAGTTGCATAAGCTTTGTATTCAGTGGCGCGGGACAGCTCGTCATTGGCGGCTTTCGCGGCGCTTGGGGCAGCGGTCAAGAAACTTACAGTGATCCCAATGGCTGCCAAAATACCAACGGCAGAAGGCAACCAATTAGGTATAACACCAAAACCAAGCAGCATCACGACGATGCCAAATCCAACCAATACGGCTCCTGTGATTGTCAAACCCAGGCGTTTGATGGATTGTAAAGTATCTGAGGTCATTGGAGCTCTCCAAAAAGTAACTTATGGGTTACGTAGTGACGCGATTGATACCTGTCAATAAACAAGGTTGCGTATTCGAATAACGTCGATGCGGTATCTTTAGGGCGGGGTTCTGTAGACTGGCGATGACAAGGTCCAAACGGGTCCAAAAATCACACCGATGAACCGCACTTTGATATCCATCCATTTGCGTAAAGTTGAGGGCCCAAATGTTCTAAAGCGGCTTGACCATTGCTTCTAAAACGTCGCGTTCTTTTTGCCACAGCCAATATTTTGCAGCGGTGTCCTGAACAATAAATAGCACCACGTCCGCTTCAGGCGCCAACGTACTGAACACATAGGATAGTTCTTCATCCGTGGAGGAGGACATGTCATACAAAGTGGTTCGATCAAAATAGGGTGCCACATCAGGGGCTGTATGTTTTGCAAAAGAATTCCCAATGATCAGCGCGTTACCCCCGATGATCGGAGTATTTGTTGTATAGATGCTAACGTCCTTCAGCGCGGCATTTTGCGACCGCAATTGCTTTGTTAGGATATCGCTAATTTGAGTTTCATGTGGCCCATAGTTTGGGACACGAAATTGCAAAATCCGTGGAAAAGTCAGAATAAATTCTAGATCCGCCGCTCGCTCAACCACTTGGGATTCTATGTCAGGCCAAACCCTGTGCTCGGGGTAGATTTTTCGCAACAACTGCGTGGCGGCATCATGCGCGGATTCTCCTTCGGCATGAAAATTTCCCATCGGGTAATACATCGGATCGTCGCGGTTATTGGTAAGCAAAGAAAGCGGATAGGATGCGGGGATATCAACCTGACCCACTGTCGCCGCCCAATGTTCCAGCTCTCCCGACGTGGCCGCATTGGCACATTTTTCGCGGATGCTGGTCGGTGTCCCTTTGGGCAATTGATCATGGTAAAGCACGGGTTTGCTTGGCACGATAAGATACCCAACTTTGTCAACCACAGGAGCAAGGTGTTGTGTCACAACTTGGGTGTTTTCGATGAGCAGATCCAACCAAGTCGGCAATTGCCCTTCATCACCGACACGGCAACTAAAACCAATATTGCTCATAACCGGAGCAGTCACATCAAACGCCGCGAGATAAACCAATTCGCCACGTCGGGCGATCAACGGTGCGCCAGGATCAGCGAACCAATTAAACCGAATTTTCTGAAGCGTTTCAGTCATATATGCGACGCCGCCCACACGTTCAGAAAGATGGCGCATGGCGTGTTGAATAGCCAAAGGTGGGTTGCCAAGACTCTGCGACAGATCAGGCAATTCGGTAGGGGGGCGGTTAAATTGCTGCAAAATGTCGGCATGCGTCAGCGTTTTAAAGCCAATGATAGCAGGCAGAAAAAGCACGTAAGCAACCAAAGCGACGATTAAGCGGATCAGAAAGGGGTGGGTCAGGGACATCAATGCTTCACTCAAAAACGGAAATAAATGAACGGACTATAGCTGCCCGCGAGTATTTTTGCGACACACAGCCCCAAGAGCACGGCATAGATCAACACTCCTATGACCACCCTGCCCCGTGGCAATTGATTGGGCCAATCCTTATATCTTGGCAATTCCGCGACCTTGTTAACCCAGCGCGCTAATTGAGGTGTGCAGAACGCAATCCCTATCACCACAGTGCCAAGCATTTCGTTGGTCAGATAGGTCCAAGGTGACATCTCACCTTGCATCCGTGTCAAAGCCCCCAGGTAATCAAGCGCATGGGACAGATCGTTGGCACGAAACAGCACCCAGCCTATCGCAACGACGCCCAGCAGATAGAGATGCCGCAGCACCCGCGGGCAGGCCCGTAAAATAGCTGCGCCGCCAAGGCGTTCGAACGTCAAAAAGGCCCCGTGAAACATGCCCCAAAAGATAAAATTCCATGCCGCGCCGTGCCAGAACCCGGTCAAAAGAAACACAATCCAGAGATTAATACTGACGCGCACCGCCGATCCACGGTTGCCGCCAAGGGGAATGTAAACGTAATCCCGGAACCAAGTGGACAAGGACATATGCCATCGACGCCAAAACTCGGTCAGGCTTTGACTGACATAGGGAAAGTTAAAGTTTCTCGGAAAGGTAAACCCCAAAGCAAACCCAAGCCCAACTGCCATGGCTGAATACCCGAGAAAATCAAAATAGATCTGCAGGGCATAAATCAATATTCCAAGCAAGGCCGTGTCAGCCCGCAAGCTGGCCGGATCGGTGTTGAATACCTGATCGGCATACCCAGAGACGCCATCTGCGATCAAAACTTTGGCCGCCAATCCGATCGCAAAAAAGCCAAGGCCATAATAGAGGTGCTGTAAGCTTACCTGGCGGGATTGCAGACTGTCCGCCACCGTTGAAAACCGCACAATCGGACCCGCAACCAACTGCGGAAACATCGCGATATAAGTCCCAAGACGCACCACAGATGTCTCGGCCTTTGTCTCTTGGCGGTAAACATCAACAAGATATGAGAGCGCCTGAAAGGTGAAAAACGAAATGCCAAGCGGCAAATGGATGCCCCGCACCATGTCAGCAGTTGGTTCGGATACCGGGAAGATCGATGTGATCAGAAAACCCACATATTTATAATAGGTAAGCAACAGCAGGTTCGCGACCACGCCAATGACAAGCCAGCGTGTTCTGTTTTGCCCACCTGCCTGTCCAATCTGTTTGCCTAAAAGGAAATTACCAAGGATAGAGGCTGCCATGACAAGGACAAACCAACCCTCCCCGATCAGGTAGAACAGCAAACTGGCAGACAGCAGGATCGCGTTAGCGCCCCCTAAAAAGCCGAAATAAGCAACCAGAAAAACCGGCAGGAAAAGAAAAAGAAACTCAATGCTGGGAAAAGCCATTCAAGCGGAACCTTGGCCGTCGCGGTGCCTTTGTACACAGGCGCTCAAAATCGGATACCATTTTGGCATCCAAACCCTCTCAGCCTTCACTGTGACATGTGACCGGATTATCCCTTTACCTCAGAGCCAAGGAGCTTTTCAACCGTTGCTCTGTCAGGCATGGAGGGTGCCGTTCCCGCTTTGGTTACCGAAAGTCCAGCAGTTGCGCATCCGTACCGCGCGGCCTCCTCTGGTGACTTGCCTTCAGCCAAAGCTGCAGCAAAACCACCATTGAATGCATCCCCCGCCCCTGTTGTTTCAACGACGGGGCCGGCCTTCACCGCAGGAATCATGCCATGCCCGCACAAAAATGCGCCTTGCTCACCCATTGTGATAATGGGGGTCTTCACACCAAGCGCCTGCAAAGCTTCACAGGCTTTTTGCGCATCCGTCACAGTGGTTACTTTGACACCTGTCAGTGCTTCGCATTCGGTTTCATTTGGGGTCACAAAGTCACACAGCGCCAACATCCCATCCGGCAATGGGGCTGCGGGCGCGGGGTTCAAGATTGTCACCACACCTGCTTCTCTGGCAATTTGCAGGCCGCGTAAGGCCGCATCCATGGGTTGTTCCAACTGCGTGATGAAAACATCCGCACCCGCGATCAGGTCCGCATGTGTGTCAACATCAGCGGCTGATATCAAAGCCGCCGCACCCGGAGAGATGATGATTGCATTATCGCCCGTGCTTTCCTCAACAAAGATATATGCCGCACCCGTATAAGTATCACCGCGTTGTTTAACATGCGGGATCACGCCGGCCTCATCCCAGGTATCCAATGCCAGCTTGGCAAAATCATCCTGTCCCAACATCGAAATCATGTGGGTATCCGCGCCAATGCGGGCCGAGGCCACTGCTTGGTTTGAGCCTTTGCCACCGGGACCCAAAGCAAAGGAATTTCCTAATATCGTTTCGCCCATTTTCGGCATTCGATCAGCACGATACGCCGTATCAGCGACAAAAACACCAAGGATCACAACCTGCCCCATTTTCAGCCCTCGTCCGGTGGAACCACACCTTTACGAAAGGCAAAACAGCCGTAAAAGCGGCGTTCGCCAGTCTGGATTACAGCATAGGCTTTTTTGGCGCGCTCATAGAAATCAAACCGCTCCACACCGATCAATTCAGGACCATCAACTGCGGAAACTTCCGCCTGTATTTCCCTCATAATGGGCATCAAAGTGTCGGGTTCATCCACTACTTCCATACGTGCAGCGGCATCATCCACAAAGGTATCAATCGGATACACCGATAATACCGCACGTGCGACTTCGGGCAGCGGTCGATCAATCCTGAGCACTTTGCCCAACGTCGTCTCACGCGCGACGCTGTCAGAAGGAAAGTTAGTATCAACGATGATCAGGTCATCGCCATGCCCCATCGCGCGCAGTGCATAAAGCACATCCGCATTCAAAATTGGATCAATTCCTTTGAGCATCTGTGGCTCCTTTCAAATGAATAACCTACAACCGTGTGCCAGTTTGAGCGTCAAAAATATGGATGTGTTCCGGATCAGGCTTCAGATAGATCGTTTCGCCTGCTTTGAAGGCATGCCGTTCGCGAAACACTGCTGTCACCGCTTGGCCCTCAAAGGTCAAAAACACCATTGTTTCCGATCCGGTCGGTTCCACCACTTTGACTTGCATCGGTAGACCGTCGTCAGACAGGATAAGATGCTCTGGCCGGATACCCAGGTTGACCTTACCCTCGGCCCCTCCCCCTTCAATCGACAAGGTCCCAACCTGCAGCTTCCCATCGCTCGCTTGTGCTGCAAGCAAGTTCATAGATGGGGCACCAATGAATGTTGCGACAAATTCGTTTGTGGGGTTGTCATAAAGTTCAAGCGGCGTGCCGACCTGTTCTATATTGCCCCCTTGCATCACCACGATCCGATCCGCGAGCGTCATTGCTTCAATTTGATCATGGGTGACAAACACCGTTGTCGTTTTCAGGCGTTGATGCAATTCCTTGATCTCAGTGCGCATCTGAATACGCAATTTGGCATCAAGGTTCGACAAGGGTTCGTCAAACAAAAATACCTGAGGATCACGTACAATCGCGCGGCCCATCGCGACCCGTTGGCGTTGCCCCCCCGAAAGATGCCGGGGTTTACGATCAAGGTATTCCGTGAGGCTTAGAATCTCAGCCGCTTCTCTTACTCGGCGATCGATATCAGCCTTGGGTGCATTTGCGACTTTCAAGGCAAAGCCCATATTTTCGGCCACCGACTTATGTGGGTAAAGTGCATAGGTCTGGAACACCATCGCGATGTCACGCTCGGACGGGGGCAGATTATTCACCACACGATCCCCGATCGCAATTGTGCCCGCGTTAATCGGTTCAAGCCCTGCGATCATCCTTAACAATGTCGATTTGCCACAGCCGGAAGGCCCAACAAGCGCGACAAATTCGCCGTCTTCAATAGTGACGTTCAAACCTTGGATGACCTCTACGGCACCATAAGATTTGCAAATGTCCTGTATCTTTACGTCCGCCATAAAGCGACTTCCCCCAACCCTCAGACCTAGGATGCTAGACAAAGGAAAATGGTCTGTCCACGCATCAAAGAGCTTTTGTTGACTCAGCGTCAATTACATCCATACTCATACATCTGTGGGGGAGAAGAAAGCGCAGCACACTCAAAAGACGACAAAATTTCTGCGCCTGCCACTCACGGACATAATTACGATGACTTGTTGTCTTGGGAGGATGCACATGAAAGTTGAACTATATAATTACATCAAAGCGGCTCAGAAAATGAACCGTCGCCAGATGCTGAAAGGCACCGCCGCTCTTGGCGCTGCGGCGATGATGCCAAAGGCTGCTTTGGCAGATGGACATGCGAATGTCCGTGCTGAAATACTAAAAATTCCGGGCGTGGGCGCGGGCTCTCCTACTGACAGCGATTGGCAAAAGGTTGGCGAATTGTGTCTGGGCGCCACCAAAGGCAACGTTGCCGAAGGTGAATTTGATGGTGTCGAATTAACCTTCATGGGGCTAAACAACCAGAACCTGCACAACTTCTTGTTTCGCGGATTCCTAAAGCCATGGGAGGCCTATACCGGCGCCAAGATCAATTGGATTGACCTTGCACAGGCCGATTACAACGCACGTTTACAGCAATCCATTGCAACCGGCACAGTAGATTTCGACATCATCGAAATGGGCGCCCCATTTGAAGGCGACGTGTTGGGCAAAGGCCTGGCCTCTGAGATGCCCGACTGGGTCAAAGAACAGATCGACATGGACGACTACGTTGACTATCTCAAAGCGCCTGTAGGGACTTGGGACGGAAAGACCTATCGTGTCTCCATTGACGGTGACTGCCACACATTCGCCTATCGCAAGGATTATTTCGGACCCGATGGCATAGGTGGGGCTGAGGTGCCGACCACTTGGCAGGAAATCAACCAGGTTTCCAAAGACCTTATTGGCAAAGAAGATCCACTCACCGGATTGCCCGCCCATGGCTATCTCGATCCGCTTAAGGGTTGGGGCGGCTTTGGTTTCTATTTCCTTGAAAACCGTGCATCGGCTTATGCCAAACACCCCAACAGCCCTGCGTGGATGTTCGACCCCGAAACCATGAAACCGATGGTCAATAATCCGGCGTGGGTGCAAGCCATCCAAGACGTTATGGACCTGATTGAGGCCGGCGCTTATCCTACTGATCAGATCAACGCTGATCCCGGCACAACAGCGTTCCAACAGTTCCTTGCCGGAACTGGTTCCATGCTGATGTGGTGGGGCGACGTAGGATCATCTGCGCGCACCTCTGACACATCTGTAGTTGGCGATGTAGTAGGGTTTGGCGTCAATCCAGCCTCTGATCGCGTGTACAATGCCAAGGACGGAGGTTGGGAAGACACCCGCAATGAAGCGCCAAACATGGCCTACATTGGTTGGGGTGTTTATGTCATGGCGACGGTAGAAGGTGATGAAAAGAAAAAGAAAGCCGCATGGTCCGCCGCCGCTCATCTGGGTGGCAAAGACTTGTCGCTCTGGGCTTCCGCTTATCCCTCTGGTTTCCAGCCCTACCGTAACTCACACTTCCAGTTCGAAGAGTGGGAAGAGGCAGGGTATGACCGAGCCTACGTCGAAGACTACCTTGGCTCAAACGCAGACAGCTACAACCATCCAAATGCTGCGATTGAACCGCGTATTCCTGGCATCTTCCAATATTACTCCGTTGCCGAAGATGAGTTGGCCAAAGGTTATGCGGGTCAATACGGTTCTGCTCAGGAAACCGCCGATGCCATTGCTGCGGCCTGGGAAAAGATCACCGATCAGATTGGGCGTGAGGAACAGATCGCGGTTTATAAGGCGTCACTGGGACTGTAAGTTTCATCTAACAAAATTCAGAAAGGCGCAGCGTGAAAGCTGCGCCTTTTTGGTTCGGAGCCTTGTCATTTTCAAAGGGTCAATAGTGTTTCTTTGAACGGTTCAGCAATCGCTGCCAATTCGGACGGGTCAAAGACATCACCATCGGCACGTAAATTCAAACGCACGTTGCTGTTGGAGTGGTTCACAAAGAGAGCAAGTTCACTTGGCACCGAAAGTGCAGGTACACGTCGGAATGCCATGCGTTCTATTTCGACATTGCCAACTTTGATGATCGTCCCGCCTTCTGCCCGGAACAGCTTTTTAAAGACCGACGCCCCGGCCCGCCCATCAGCCGAAGCGATATGCACAAACAACTGAGGGCCGCTACCAACAGTTTCACGGAGCTCTTGTTCGATCCGGTTCACAGGTTTCGCCAATTCTCTGGATCCATATTGGCCAGAGGTTTCCAGTTGATTTTTCAAGGAAACCGCCCGATCAATAACCGATTTCCCGTCGCTGATCTTTGTCCGAAAGTACGGAAAGCTAAGGTCAATCCCGGTGTAGTTTGACAGAGTGCCCGTAGCCCGCGCGCGTACCGTTCGCCCAATCACATCATCCGTTTGGGTTTTCTCTTGGATCGCGCCGCAAAGGGTGGTCACCAATGTGGTAAACGATGTCGCGCCCGCCTTGGTCACCTTTTCACTAAGGCGCATAAATTCCTCAGATGGCAAAGACACGGTATGATTGATGACTTTCTTGATATGTCCGGGCACTAGCTCTGCTGGCATGCCTTTTTGAACACGGCCAAAAGGGATCGGAGATGGCGCCGGGAACAACAGGTCACGCCAATACTCTTCGATCATCCCTGTATGTTTGGCCTGATGTGCATCAATATCTCGGAGGTAATCAATATGTGACATCACCTGTCCCTGCATCGGCAAACCCAGGAAAAACTTGATCAGGTCCTCTGCCAGAACTGTCATGCCAAAGCCATCCGTTATCGCGTGATGCACCCGGATGAACACCACATCCCCAAGGCTGCCAAACCTCAAAAGCCGAAAGTCGCAAAGGCTGGCGCCTGTTACATCCATCGTCTCTTCAACAATAGCGTCGCAAGTTTTGCGCATCTGCTCTTGCGAGACATCACCATAATCTTCAACTTTCAGGGTGATCTCATCTTCTTCCCGTTGAAAAGCGACCCATTTTCCCTTCCGATACGTGAACGCCAAGCGAAGGTTGTCATGTCTCTGAACCAACCGCTTGAGCGCCCGCTCCAATCTTCTGGGCCTGACCCCCGGTTTGATCCGCAGACCTTCGCAAATGGTCCAATAGTGTTTGTACGGACGCATGCAATCGGTATCGGTAAGCGTGTCCAGAAGATACGCCTGCGTTGTGGTGATCGGCAACAATTCTGCATGAAGGTGCCCTACATCACGTTGCGCCATCGCTGACATTATTCCGCAACCTGAAGATCATCCTGACGCAACGATGTTGTTTGGTCTCCAATCAAACGTGCCGTTAAGGCTTGGACCAACCGGTCGACCTCGTCCGGTCCTAGGACATCACGATCCACTCGTACGACACATTCGACATGAGAACCTTTGCAGGTGACCTCAACAAGCACGTCATGTGCCAAACCGGGACATCCAGTTTCTTTAGGGACAATCTTGTAATCGCCAAAGTTCGAAAACCGGTCCTTTGGTGAAACTTCAGCACCATTTGAACATTCTTTGAAAAGGTAGCCGATCTGAAACGGGAAGGCATCCATCGCATCGAATTGCTCTTTGAAGGCGGCACAAAGGCTGAAAAGGTCCATGCTGTCGTGATCATTTGCATGTGTCAAAAGTGACGATACAAACCGATGGCGCGTTTCGCCCGTGCCGTCCATGGGCACATAGATAGGCTGATCGCAATCAAATGGCGCGACAGCGATTGTGGACAGCAGATGTTCAGGTCGCGCGATTTTCCGCGTCAACAGAATGTTGTCAGCATGCCCAGTCACATCGACCAATGCATCCGCAAAGGCGAGCACAAATTCCGTTTCTGTCAAATCTGAAATCTTTTGTTCGGTCTTCCTTTCGATCGCTGGCCCATGATTGCGGCCAAGTGCGGCAGGCAACAAAGCTCGGCTTCTGCCCTCAAATGGCAAAGCGGGTGCATTTTCGCCAATCACATAATGCCAATACGCATGGTCATTCTGGCTGTGATCCTGTTCCGCATCATAGATCCGACGACGCATTTCCGTTGCCAGTTTTGACTTGCTCATCACCCGTTTGAGAGGCTTTCCGGATATTCGGTTAAGCAGGTCTTCCACGATCACTTGCGCACCAATGCGGTCTGTGACTCCAGCGCTAACCTGCAAGATCAAATGGGTCTTATCTGATGCGTCGGTTGACCAATAGACCCGCGCCACGGCCTCAACAGGGTTCAATGGTTCAAGAGAATTTAATGCAAAAACATCATCAACTTTGGTAGCAATCATCGCACCGTCATAGGTCAGATCTGCGTTTGGGCTATGCTGGGTCAAACGACAGGACATCAGGCGATGACGTTTTGACACCGTGTTGACCGCCTTTTTCAACGTCTTATCATCAACACCAGGACTGATTTCGACACCAATGTGGTGTTCAAAGGCACGCAGGGCGGCTGCGCTCGTCATCGGGGCGACACACTCTCGTAAGATCGCATGCCCCCGGTCCGACAGCACGACGTCATTGATGGTTTCCAGGGCGGTTGATCCGCTTGTATCCTGGTCCTCTTCGTTTGCCTTGGTGCGCGCATCTTCCAGCTTCACCCGATCCACTTCTTCGGCCAGCACATCAATAAGATCGCTGATCGTGTGGGCCTGCAAGAACCGCGCAACCTGAAGCGTTGTCCCCATGGCCAATTCAATCCGCATCTTCAGTTCAAAAGACGAAAGGGAATCGAGGCCAAGACCATTCATTGCGGTCGAAGTTTCAATTTGCTCCGGGTCAATCTTGAGCACATTCCCGATCTCTCGTTTGACAAATTGGGTGATCTCATCGATCAACTCCTCACCCTCAAGGAGCATCAATCGGTCGCGCAATTCTGACGATTTGTCGTCTTGCTTCTTCAGCAAACCCGCTACTCGTGGATTTGAAGCTAGCGTTGCGTTGGTTTGACCCATCTGCTCCCAATTGGCGTTTACATAGGTAAAGGATGGCAGGTTTTTGCGCAGAAGGGTTTCGACGCCGTCTGGTGTTTCCTCAGGCGTCAACCCTCTAAGCCCCATGCTCTCAAAATAACTCGTGAGCTCATCATTTCGTCCGACTTGGCCGGTCTCAGCGATTGGGCCCCAGTTTATGGCACCCCCGATATCACCAAATTGGCGACGATAAGTTGCTAACCCATCCAAGAATGCATTTGCCGTGACATAATTCGCTTGGCCCATCGCACCCGTCGTCGAAGCAATTGAGGAAAAACCAATCATAAAGTCCGGCGCGCGTCCTGCTTTTTCAAATGCTTTTTGCAAACACCACGCCCCCCCAACCTTGGGCTTGATTACCTCGGCAATCATTTCGTCCGTCAGTTGAGCAACAAGGCCATCACTAAATATCGCAGCCGCGTGCAGAACACCTTTTAGCGGGTATTGTTTGTCGTCAAACAGCCTTGCAATCAAGGCATCTGTGTCTTCTTGAGACGTGATATCAAGCGACACCAATTCTACCTTGGTCCCCGCTGCTTTAATCTCTTCAATGGTTGCCGCGTCACTTTCAGGTATTTTCCCTGATCTGGAGGCAAGAACCATTTTTCCAGCACCCGACCGAGCCATCCAAGCTGCGATAGACAGCCCAAAGCCGCCGTTTCCGCCGGTCACAAGATACGCGCCTTTTTGTTCAAAAGAGACGTCACGATCGTCGCTTGCCTTCACTTGGTAAGCCTCCTGATCAAACGTCACCACAACTTTGCCAACGTGACGGGCCTGCGACATAAATCGGATCGCATCAGAAACCTGATGAACCGGGAACGCGTCAAAAGGCAGTGCTTCTAGATCCCGTTTTACAAAGGCTTCGTTGATCTCATGGAACATTTCGCCCAGCATATCCGGTCGTTCCACGCCCATCGCCGCAAGATCCAGAACCGACAGAGAAATATTGCGACGCAAGGCCTTCATGCCGATCGAGTTGTCTTCGTAGACATCCCGTTTACCGATCTCGAGAAAACGGCCATAGGGGGCAAGGACCTCAATGCCTTTGTCAATAAACGGCCCCGGAAGAGAGTTCAGGACAACATCAACACCCCGTCCATCCGTCTTGCGCATAATCTCATCGGCAAAGCTCAAGTCCCGTGAATTCATCACATGTTTGATGCCCTGTTTCTTGAGAAGCGCACGTTTTTCGGGGCTGCCAGCGGTCGCGAAAATTTCCGCGCCTGCGTTCTTGGCCATCTGAACAGCAGCGGTACCAACACCGCCTGTTGCAACATGGATCAAAACTTTCTCACCCTGAGAGAGCCGTCCGACACGGTTAAGCGTGTAATGCGCTGTCGCAAAGGCACTTGGGATCGTCGCTGCTTCTTCCATCGAGACATGTTCAGGTATGCGGGCAAGCACACTGTGATGCATTGTCAAAAAGCGCTGTAGACACCTTTTGCCCATCCCCATGACCCTGTCGCCGATCGCAAGTGTTTTGACATTCTGACCAACAGCAACAATCGTGCCACTAAATTCCAGCCCAAGGTTGCGCCACGCAGGTTCACCTTCGGCTTCGCGCGGAAGCAATCCCGTCACCGCCATCACATCCCGGAAATTCAATCCGACTGCAGCGACCCGCACCCGAACCTCATCCGCGCCAATGTCCTCCAACGGACATTCAACAATTTCAAGATTATCAATGACACCTGCAGTATCCATGGTTACGCAGAAATTGCCATTGGGATCATCTTGCGCAATTGTCTTGTTCCGCGCGGGCATTTCTTCGGGCCAAACACGGTTAAGACGCGCCGCAAAATCTCCGTTTTCGCGCAAGGCTATTTCTGTTTCATTCCCCATTCCAACAATCGCTGAAAGGATGCGTTTGGGCGTATTGAGCGTCAGATCATCCGCATCAATTTGACCAAAGCGAACTTCGGGGACCTCATTGGCAATTGTGCGCAACAAGGCGACAAGTGGGGTCTGCAATAACCCGTCAACAGGCATTGCTTCGTCTTCCGACACCAATCGCCCATTTCGGGTCACAAGGACAAACCTTGGTGGCTTTTCCAAATAACGGACTTCATCCAGACCAGCAGCAAGAGCGATCATGCATTTGGATTGGTGTATCAACGCCTCTGATACGTTCTGAGCAGAGTTTTCTAAGCTAAGTTTTTCCGCTTCGAGGTTTCTTAGGTACAAAATACCTTCCAATTCGCCTTGCTCAACGGCGCCGGACAGATGGTCCGCAATATCATCCGACATTTCGTCCCAAGAAAGATCGTCAGTATGGAGACAAGTCACATCCGCCCCGCGCGATTTCAATTCAGAAATCACCCCCTGACTTTGCGCATCCCTTCCCTCAAAGACAAGCCACCGACCAAGGGATGGTGCATCGTCTTCCTCAGGTGGCAGGCGAAGCTCGCTAAAGCTTTCGACAACGTAATGTGGTGAAAATCCCTCTGCATGTTCTTTGAGAGCATTGCCATGAACCGACCTATTCAGAAGGCCATTCACTTCCATTACGACATTATCGTCGAGGTCTGTAATCACAAAATTCGTCAATCCGGTGACAGCGTCCAAACGGTCCAGATGGCGTGCGTAAACAAAGAATTCTGGGGGGAGTGGCTTATGAAGTCGGATTTGCATCGCACCGATGGGCATAAATGCTTCCGAGAAACTTTCTCGATCGATCTCCAAACCACTTTTTGACATCCGCGGATCACTGATTTGAAGACACCCATCCAAAAGCGCCGGATGTGCCTGAAACATCTCAAAACCTTGCGTGTGGTTCGGGTCTATCGACACTCGGGCTGCCGTTTGGGAGTCTGAGGCCCAAAGGTCACGCACCGTTTGAAAGGCCGGGCCATAGTTAATGATGCCATCATCGCTTGTCGCCAGATATAAAAGATCAATTGAGTATTCTTCCGCCTCATCATCATCTTTCTTCAACGGCGAGAAACGCTGCGGACTTAGGTCGTTCATTCGGACACGACCCTGCGCACGAAGCACCCAGTCTTCACCGGTTTCCCGGGTTTGAGTATAGATCTTGATCTGATCACGCTCGGCCACGTATTCGGTCCAAAATCGGACCTCGCTGTCCGAAGGAATGAACAATGCTTCGTGAATCTGCATGTTTTCAACTTCGATAACACCATCTTCAAAAAGATAGCGCGCAGCTTCGAACATGATTTCCATGTAACCGGCACCGGGGAAAACACATTCCGATTGCAAACGGTGCTCACCAATAAAGGGAAATGCCTGTAGGTTTATGTCGCTCATCCATGCAGATTTGGCACCGCTAACAGGGTTCCCCAGAAATGCGCCGGTCGGCTTGGAAAACGCAGATTCTTGCCATTCTTCGGAACCGGACCAGTAACTGTCATTCTGCCAAGGATAACTGGGCAATGCGATATGTCGGGAAGGCTCACCGTTGACGGCGCTCCAATCCAGTTTGCTTCCCCCTACAAAAAGCCGTGCCGCGGCACGGGCCATGGACGTGAAATCATCCGATTTACGATGCAGCGAATTGATGATTTCAACACTTGCGCCACTGTTGGCAGCCGTGCTTGTGGCGGGACCAGAGAGCGTAGTGTGCGGCCCTAACTCAACGAAAACAGACGCCCCCATCGAAAGCGCGCATTCGATGCCACCTTGAAAATTCACAGGTTGGCGTAAATTCGACCAGCCATAATCCGTATCAAACTTGGTTTCAGGACAACCAGTGACCGTTGAAATAAATGGGATCGACGGAACCGACCAATCAATCTGCGCAACTTCCTTGCGAAACCAATCCTCGCCCCGCTCCAGCTGATAGGAATGCCACGCTGTATCAACCCGCAATGTCCGCGCCAGAACATTTGGGTTTTCGGTTTGGAACTGTTCAACAAAAGTATGAATTGCATCGTAATCACCGGTGATCGTGGTTGATCCCGGACCGTTGATCGCTGCGATATTGATCAACCCATGATCAGGCAAGAGAGCCTCAACCTCATCCACAGAGAGCCCAATCGCAGCCATGGCCCCCTTGGCGCCCAACTCATCGCGAATGGCACCCCGTTTGCTCAGGAATCGAGCGGCACCTTTCAGGGATAGACCACCCGCAACATAAGCAGCTGCTGCTTCGCCAATAGAATGCCCGGTGACCATGTCCGGCACAATTCCCCATGATTTCCAAACCGCCGACAAGCCAGCCTGAATGGCAAAAAGCGCAGGTTGGGTCACCGTTGTATCGTCAATCCGTGAATCAGCTTCCGCGCGCAGCAGTTCTTCTTTGATCGACCACCCCGCAGCTTTGCGAAACTCTGCATCATAAGCATCAACCGTGTTCTGAAACACTTTGTTATGCTGCAACAAGGACCGGGCCATTGCCCACCATTGGCTACCCTGCCCGGCAAACATGAAACACAGTTTGCGATCTTCTGTTGCTTGGCCTGTCACGACAAATTCCGGCGTTTCGGCATCCGGATCGCCAGCCCCAATGTAATCCAAGCCCCGCAAAAGGGTTTTGCGGTCTTTTGCCAAAACCACCGCACGGTGCAAACGGTGCGTTCTGTTCATCCCAAGCGCTGCAGCAACTTCGCCCAAGTCGGTCTTTGCCAGCTGCCCGCCCTTTCGGAGCGATTGGGCGAGGTTAAGCGCAAGATTTTTCAAGGACTCTTCGCTTTGTGCGGAGATCGGAAAGAGCCAAGGCGCCGTCTCAATTTCACGCTCAATGGGCTTTCTGTATACACCCTCAACCGCATTTATGGACGGAGATCGCAACAGCGCGCTTGCATTTGCGCCCCCAAACCCAAACGAATTAACGATTCCGCGTTTGATCCCATCAAACTCTGGGAACGGCACTGCTTTTGTCGGAACTTCGAGGTTAAGCGCGTCAAAAGGAATCCGAGGGTTTGGGTCTTTGAAGTTAATGTTACGCGGTACTTCGCCGTGATAAATCGACAAAGCGACTTTGATTAACCCATTGACGCCGGCACCGGATTCAAGGTGTCCAATGCTCGGTTTGACCGAGCCAACCATCAGCGGCCCATTGGTTTTATGTTGGCCAAGCACGCGCCCGATTGCACCAGCTTCGATTGGATCCCCAATTGGCGTTCCCGTTCCATGCGCCTCAACAAAGCCGACCATATCAGGCGTGACATCCGCCTGAGAAATCAACGATTGCAGCATATCAATTTGTGCGGTTTGATTAGGCGCGGTGATTGTGCTGGTAAAGCCGTCTTGATTGGCCTGAGACCCCTCAACCACCGCATAAATCCGATCGCCGTCCGCCAAAGCCCGGTCATAAGGCTTTAGCACAATTGTTCCGACCCCTTCACCCCGCACAAACCCGTTGGCATTCGCGTCAAAGGTCGACAGCGTCCCGGTTGGGGACAGCATCCCAGCCTTTGAAAACGCTACAAATGTCATGGGGGACAAAAGCAGATTGACCCCTGACACAATGGCCAAGTCACATTGATCTGATTTCAAATTCAAGATCGCTTGGTTCATTGCCGTCAACGAAGACGAGCATGCTGTATCAACGGCATAACTTGGACCGCGCAAGTTAAGCCGGTGCGAGACACGGTTTGCTACGATACACAAGGCAAGGCTGGTGCCACCATAGGCCTTTACACCACTGGTGCGTTGTTGCTGGACTTCACGATAATCAGAGGTCTGAATACCGACAAAAACACCTGTTCGAGATTTTGAGAATTCTGTCGTCGGAATTCCTGCATCTTCCATCGCCTCAAAGGATGTCTGCAAAACAAGACGTTGTTGCGGGTCCATGGCTGATGCTTCTCTTGGTGACAGGCCAAAAAAAGCAGGATCAAAGTCACGAACACCGTCGATGAATCCTGCCCATTTTGAGACCGATCTTCCAACCATGTTCTGGTCAGGGTCATAAAAAGAGTCGATCCCCCAGCGATCTTCGGGGATCTCCCGGATTCCGCATCTGCCTTCCTGGAGCAGCTTCCAGTAGCTATCAGCTGAATTCACGCCTCCGGGCAACCTACAGCCGATCCCGACAATCGCAAAATCCGCGCTAGCTGTTGTGCCACTTTTATTTATTTGATGGTGCTTATTCATGTTTCAAAATACTCAAATATCTCTTTTTACGCTGCGTCTGAACGACCGGCATCCCTACAAAAAAGCTCACGAATTCGGGCGAAACGTCGTAAAAAAATTTTGCCAGAAAAGCTTTGCGGTACCGGTGAACATTAAACGTTAATATCACGGGAAAGAAAACTTAAACATACAGAAAACCCAATAAAAGTAGGGGTTGAGGCCCAAAAATTAGGTCATCAAAAGACCGCCAGTTGAACAAGAGCCCCGAACACAATCAAGCGCCCAAACTGGAGAGGCTTTCTTCAAAAGCTTTCATGAAGTCCAAAGTGATCATCGACGGCACTTTGTGAATTGGCCGAACAAGTGACAACTGATGTACAGTGTCTGCTGCAAACGGGCGATAGGCCAATCTATCCGCGTAACTGCGCGCATCAAGTTCACTGACCACCGCCACACCAACCCCAAGGGAGACAAGCTCGCAAGCCGCCGTAAACTGACGCGTTTCGACAACTTGTTTGGGGGAGACCGAATGCTTGTTAAAAACATTGTTCAGCATGTGGTAGAACTTGCTGTCTTTGCGCGTGTGGATCAGGCGCTCATTGTCCAGATGCTCAGGCTTGACCTGTTGCAGCTTTGAAAAAGGGTGGCCAATAGGGAAGATACAAACGGTTCTGATGTTCACTGTCGTATTGTCGATTGCCGGGTGGCCTTCGAAATTATCGGTTATTCCGCAATCATACTGCTCGCCGATGATCCATTCCAAAATCCGTTCTGGACGATCAGGTTCAATTGTAATCGTCACATCAGGACGGGTTTCTAAAAACGAAGACACCACCGTCGGCAAGTGGCTGGTTGCAAATCCAGGCAGGCACGCGACACGCAGATGACCCGCCGTACGCGCGTTAAGGTTCTGGCTGGTGTCTGCGATGTGATCCATCATCTCAAGCACTCTGCTGATGTCAGGCAGAATATATCGTGCTTCTTGGGTGGCAATGAGCCGACCGTCTTTGCGATCGAGAAGGGAAAACCCCAGCTCTTCCGACAAATCCGCGATCAATCTGCTTACGGCAGGTTGAGAGATATCAAGGTTCTTCGCCGCTTGTGTCATAGACCCGAATTCCGCAACGGATTTGAGCGCCTCAAGCTGCCGGATTCTGAGTTTCATACGCATCCTTGCCTCCCCTCAAGAACCATGATTGATAATATCATATTATATTTATGGCAAAAAAATAGTCTTGAATTATTTTGTCTACTTTATATCAATAATTTGGGCATCTCATATCTGATGGGACCACCAGTTGCAGTACGGAAAGTTTGCCAATCATCAACCAACAGCCCCTCTTTTACCGCCGTAACAAACGTTCCGATTTCGCTGATCTCACTGCGGATGTTGTTGCGCAACTGCAAAACTGTCAGGAAAGGATGAAACTGCTGAAAGTGAACGACACCAAAGGCTTGCACCACATAGGCGACGTTGGAATGGTTGACATCACCCTTGATCGCCCTTTGTGTGATCAAACAATCCGTTTAACGCGGGCCGCCGATCAGAGCGTCGAAACCTTAGGTTCGTCCGGCTTTGCGCGCTCAGAATTGGAAGATGAATGTCTGAAAACAGTGCACTGATCCTGATCTTGAACGTCGCAGGCGCAGTCGCCTTGTTGCTGTGGGCCGTCCGGTTGATCCGCACAAGTGTAGAGCGCGCCTTTGCTGTTCAGCTACGTCGTTGGCTTCGCCATTCAACAAAAAACCGCTTTCGTGCAGCGGTGGCTGGCACGGGATCAGCAATCCTTTTGCAAAGCTCCACCGCCGTTGCAATGTTGATTGCAGGATTTGTATCCGCGGGAACGATAGGCACTGCGGCTGGCATTGCGATCATTCTGGGTGCGGATCTGGGCTCTGCGATTGTCGCCAAAATTCTCGTGGCTCGGTGGTCTTTTGTGATGCCGCTCCTTTTGGTGGCAGGCGTGGGGTTGTTCCTGAAGGGAGGTTCGGGACGCATGCGCCAAACTGGGCGCATTCTGGTTGGGCTTGGGCTAATTTTCTTGTCCCTTGATTTGATCCGGGACGCCACAGGGCCGATTTCGCAAAGTGCTCAGATTTCCGCAGCGATGCAATCGCTTGCCTCTGACCTGTCAGTGGCCTTTGTCATAGGGGGTATTCTGGCTTGGGCGATGCACTCAAGCGTTGCCGCCATATTGCTTTTTGTTACCTTGGTATCTCAAGGCGTGCTGCCAACCGCAGCAGCAACCATGATGGTCCTTGGCGCGAATGTGGGTGGCGCGATGATCGCGGCAATGTTGACACTTGGGGCCTCTGTTGAAGTCCGCCGCGTCACAACCGCGAACCTATTCATTCGCGGCATCGGAGCCGTGGGATTGGCCATCTTTTTCGCCCGAACCGGTCTGGCGTTCCCCTATCTCGGGCAAACCGATGCTGATCAGATCATCATGCTGCATGTCTTGTTTAATCTGACGCTATGCGTGTTGGCGCTGCCTTTCATAGATTTTCTCCACAAAACGGCCATCACTGTTCATCCCTCAGACACATCTGATCATCATGTACGTGGACCAATCAGCGCGTTGGATAAAAAGGCGCTTGAAAACCCCGAACGCGCGCTCACACTGGCCCGGAGAGAAGTATTGCGGATGGGCGAAACAGTTGAGGCAATGCTACGGGTGGCTGGAAACCTGTTGGTGACATGGGATGAAACCAAGGCGGCGCGACTGTTAGAGAATGAAACTTACGTCGCCGCGCTGCATCACGATCTAAAGATGTTCCTCGCCTTACTTGCAAAGAAAAGTGATGATGAACTGCTGGATGGGGAGGCAATGGACCTTGCGCGCGTTGCTGTTGGTTTAGAAGCAGCGGCCAACACGATCACACAGAGTTTGCGCAAGATGGCCAAACGATTGCATAGCGAAGACCTGCAATTCTCTGATCCCGGCCAACAAGAAATCGCTGATTTTCATGATCGGGTTTTGAGTAATGCTCAACTTGGCCTTAGTGTGCTGATGACCAGTGACATAGATTCTGCCCGCACTCTTGTTTCCGAGAAAGATGAGGTGCGCGATGTTGAACTGGAATTACAACGTCTGCACCTTGCGCGACTGCGTGATGGTCTGCCTGAAAGCATTGAAACCAGTGCAATTCATCAGGAAACCCTGCGCGGGATCAAACAGATCAATGCATCATTTTCGTTGATAGGATCGCAATTGTTACTACGTTCCGGTGATCTGCTGTCATCAAGGTTGGTTTGATTTCGCGACCATTATCACCTGCGTCTAATCTCTTTCAGTGAGATCAGCGAGAATTGGGCAGATCGGTGACCCGCCCAATTCCATTCAAAACTATCTGACTCAAACAGTCCCGCGTGCAGGGCGCTTGTGTTCAATGTTGAACTTCATCCCATCAAGCAATTCGTCAAGATCAGGCCGGGCTGCCGGACCATTCGACAAGCACACAACCTGAATTACCCCGTCCGGGCGCACACAGAACACAGCCGGTTCTGCAAAACGACGGTCTGTTTCGTCTGGGGACAGCGGGTCTGAGATATAAACGCCGAGCTTTTCCATTTGGTCTTCTGTCAAGCCATAGCCAATGTCAAAATCCCAGCCGAATTCTGCAACATCCTGCTGCGCTTTGCTTTCTGGATCTGCTGAAACAACAAGTACATCAAATCCGGCCGCTTCCCAATCGGCAACACGGGTTTGCAGACCGTTCAGATACTTTTTGCAACGTCCGCAGTGCTTTCCACGGTATACCATGAAGAGTGTGTGACGGTCTTTGGCGCCGCCAATTTCAAGTGTGCCGCCGCCCAATTTTTCAAAGGACATTTCTGGGAGGAGGCCGCCAGCCTCTGGTTTTGTCATAATCATTTTCGGCCTTTCGCCTGGTGGGTTTGGTGGAATTTAAACGAGGAGCAGGCGAACCCGCCCCTCGTTCTGGGAGAACTTGTTAATGCAATAGCAAGGTGGTGATTTCAGGGAAAGCCATCATGACCGCCAACACAAGAAGCTGAATGCCGATGAAGGGAAGAAAACCCCGGAAAATATCCGCCAAAGAGATGTCAGGCGGGGCCACTGATTTCAGGTAGAACGCTGCCGGGCCAAAAGGCGGGCTGAGAAAGCTGACTTGCATATTGATGCAAAACAGGATTCCGAACCAAACCGAAACATGCGCAGGCGACAAGGTACCCAAAATACCAATATCAGCAGGGTCCATCCCCATCACGATGGGCAAGAACACCGGCATAACCAGCAACACAATCCCGATCCAATCCAGCAACGCGCCAAGGAAGAGGAAGATCAGCATCATAATCAGAATGATACCCATGGCCGGCATGTCAAACCCAAGGATAAGTCCTGCGATGAAGGTTGGACCACCAGCAAGGGAATAAGCCCCGGCAAGTGCTGTCGCCCCAAAGGTGACCCACATGATTGTCCCGGTTGAGCGCATCGTGCGCTGCAAGGCTTCGACGAACAGTGACGCTGACATTTCGCCCCGCAAGGTGATCAGGATCAAGGTCCCGATACATCCGATTGCCGCGGCTTCTGTGATGCCGGTGATCCCGCCATAAATTGAACCCAGGATCGCCCCAACCAACAACATCGGCGGGAGCAGTCCCTTGAGCGCAATGATTTTATCCCGAATAGTGACCTCATTCTCTAGCTCTGGCAAAGGCGCATCCTCTGGGCGCAGATGGGCACGGATTGCGATATAGACAATGTAACTGAAACCCAGCAGGAGACCGGGGATAATTGCGGCCTTAAACAGCGCGTGGATCGAGGTTTCCGTAACAACACCATAGATAATCAACACAATGGACGGTGGGATCATTGTCCCAAGCGACCCAGCCGCACAGATTGTCCCGCAGGCCAAATGCTTGTCATAGTTCAGACGCAACATTTGGGGCAAAGCAACAAGTCCAAGCAACACGATTTCGCCACCGATGATCCCCGACATTGCGGCCATTATCATCGCCATGACAGAGGTCACGATTGCGATGCCGCCACGTGTGCGCGACATCCAAACACTCATGGCGTCGTACATATCCTTGGCGATATTACTTCGCTCCAATAGCATGGCCATGAAGATAAATAACGGCACCGCCAACAAAGCGTGTTCAATGGTGAGATCATACATCCGTTGGCCAAGGATATAAAAACCCCGATCGCCCAACTTCCAATAAGCGACGAGAACCCCGAGAAAACCAGAAGCGAACCCGAGTGGGACACCAATGGCCAAAAGTATAACTATGCCCAATACGAGCAGGAGTGAAATTTCTGCGATTCCCACTTAACTATCCTTAGGCGGCGCCAAAGGTGCATCTCTGCGCCAATCGACGATTAGATTATTGATTGCCTGAACGCTCATCCAAGCGCAGGTGAGGCAGATCAAAGGTTTCATGATTGCGGGGATGGGGGGGTTCCATGCCGAGCCATAAAGTTCCCATGTTTCGAACTTTCTCATGGCATTTCCCCAATAGCCCCAAGTCACCGCCCAACAGAAGACACAGATGAATGTGGTTGCGAGGACTTCCGTTGCGCGCTGAGCGTTTCGGCCCAGAATGTCGTAAACGATCGTCACGCGAATATGCGTGCGCTGCTGCATCGCATAAATCCCGGCCACAAGAAAAATCACACCGCCAAGCCAGCGCGACAGCTCTTCAACCCAGATTGTTGGGCGCGCGAATACATATCGCAAGATCACTTCGTACAACATGATCCCCATGATGATTGCGACGAAAAACATCAACAATGACGCGATCCGCAGTGACGTATGATCAATCACTGTAAGGGGTGGGCTTTCTGCTCCATGAAGTCCGCGTGACAATCTGGGAACAAGTTTGGGTGCAACGAAAAACATCCACAAAACAGTGAATGCACCTAAGGACGCTACCCAAAGATAGCCGGACGTATCGAGTGTAGGCATGAAACTGGCTTTCCGGTGAAATGGAGCGGCGGCGACCGCCGCTCCAGACTGGGTTATTGAGTGATCAGCCCGATTTGCTTCATGAACGCAATGTGGCTGTTAACCAGCTCACCGGCTTCAGGTGTTTTCTCGCCCCATTCTTCCCACTTCCCGCGGGAGAATGTCCGGAATGCTTCACGCTGTTCAGCATTCCAGTTGTAAAGCGTTACGCCATTCGCTTGCGCGGCCTGAGCAGCTGTTCCCATCTCAACCGAGTGGCTAAGTGTTTCACGGAACGCCATTTTTTCCATCGCAACTTCAATGATAGCCTGAATGTCATCCGGCAATGCGTCCCATACATCCTTGTTTATCGCAAGGTGGTCCGCAGGCATGGAATGGAACCCAGGATATGTTGCGTGCTTGGCAATGTCGTACAGACCAATTTCGCTGTTTGTCGCGATGTTAGATGCATCAGCGCCGTCAATGATCTTTGTTTCGAGGGCAGTAAAGACCTCACCAAAATCCATAACGATCGGGCTTGCACCCAGCTCTGCGAAAATCTCTGTTTGGATGCCTGGAGGGGAACGGAATTTCCAGTCTTTAAAGTCAGCTACGCTCTCAAGAGGGCTGGTTGAGGACAGAGATTCCTGACCAGAAATCCACCAGCCAACAACGTGCATGCCGTGCTTGTTATACAACGGCTGCGCGGCCTCAAGACCACCACCATAATAGAACCAGGAATACATTTCCCAAGGGGTGTCATACCCACCAAGGATGTCGCCCACAAATTGGAAAGCAGGGTCTTTACCAGTCTGATACGCCGCACCGGTCATATCACCATCAAGGATGCCGTTCACCGCTGCATCAAACGTTTCCGTCGCCTTTACCAAAGACGCGGAATAGAACATTTCAATGTCTACGCGCCCGCCGGACATCCGTTCGATGTCATCGACAAGGCTCTGAACATTTTTTCCTTTAAGAGATTCGGCGCTGAAGTGCGTTTGAATAGACAAATCGAATTCTGCCGCATTTGCCCCCATTGCGCCAAGCATCGTTGCCATCAATGGCCCGACTAATTTTGCATTAAGTGTCATCTGGTCCTCCCTAGAGCTGTGTATCGATGCCGATTTCAACTTTTCCTCTCGACATCGTATGTTGTATGATGAATTATGAATTTGAGAAAAGCAACCAGCAAGTTCAAATCCATCGCATGTTGCCCGCTTTGTGTAGTTAAGTGTATTGAGGTGCAGGAAAATTGGAGGAATGAACCTATGTCAGGAACTGAGAACCAAGCTTTGGGCATGCGTCCAAAACTCAGTGAACGGGTTGCTGATCAACTGCGGGACGTCATTCAGAGAGGTGACTTCGCACCCGGCGCGCAGCTTCCAACCGAAAACGCATTGGTAGAAAAATTTGGCGTAAGCCGCACAGTCATTCGAGAAGCCATTTCATGCTTGCGCGTGGATGGGCTTGTGAAGGCTCATCAGGGGCGGGGGGTGTTTGTCTGCGAAGACATCAGCCAACAACCTTTCCGGCTGTACAGCAAAGGTCTCAACGAAAAAGCTCATATCGAGCAAGCAATGGAATTGCGCCTGTGTATGGAGGTATCGAATGCCGAGCTAGCAGCGCAGCGACGCACTGAGGCAGACATTCAGAACATGCAAGACGCTCTCAATAAACAGCACGCCGCGCACCTGAAAGGTGAGTTAGGCCAAACCGAAGATTTCTCTTTTCACCTATCAATCGCTACTGCGACGAAAAACTCTTATATGGTTGATTTTTTAAGGTTTCTCGGCCCGGTCATCATCCCAGCAAATGCGATGCATCAAATGGAACCTGACATTTTGCCCGGATACCAAGACAGCCTGCGTAGTGAACATCTGGCCATTTCTGACGCCATAAAACTGGGTGACGCGAACATGGCAGGAGCTGCGATGCGCAAGCACCTTCGTCAGGGCCTGAGAGTCAACTCCGGCGCCACCGGCAATTAGAATACAGAGCGTAACCGCCTTCAATTACGACTTAGGAACACAGAATGCTGACAATAAATCGCTTGGATATAGACGAGGCGAATGTGCTGATCGCCGGTGCCCGCGCGAAAGCGACCGAAATAGGCGTGCCAATGTGCATCGCCGTTACAGATGAAAGCGGTAACCTCATTGCATTTGAGCGGATGGATGGCGGGAAAATCACCAGCATCACGTTAGCGATCGACAAAAGCTTTACTGCGACAGGCGTCCGAAAGAGCACACACGCACTTGGAGAGGTCAATCAACCCGGCATGCCGGCCCATGGGATAGCGTCAACATTGGGCGGACGGATGGTTGTTGTGGCTGGTGGATTGCCGGTTTTGGCAGATGGTGAGGTCGTCGGCGGCATCGGCGTCAGCTCGGGTTCACCAACCCAAGATCTGGAAGTGGCACAAGCTGGTCTTCAGGCATATTGCGACACACAAACAAACTAACTCACACAAGGATAAAAAAATGACAAAACCTGTCATCGGTTTCATTGGCCTCGGCTTGATGGGCGGAAATATGGCCGAATGCCTGCAAACGAACGGATTTGATCTGGTTGTTATGGGCCGTAACAAAGAAGCCGTTGCTGCAAAAGTTGCGCAAGGTGCAGTCGAAGTCGCTACTCCAAAAGAGCTCGCAGAAGCGTGCGATATTGTCATGTTGTGCGTCACAACTTCGGATGTGGTGGAAAGTTTGGTTTATGGGGATGATGGGATTTTGGCGGGTATTAAACCCGGCGCAGTCCTGATCGATTATGGCACTTCGATTCCCGCCTCCACGCAAAAAATTGGTGCGGATCTGGCTGCAAAAGGCGCAGGCATGATCGACGCCCCCCTTGGACGTACGCCAATGCATGCCAAAGATGGGCTTCTTAATATCATGGCGGCCGGCGACAAAGAGACCTTTGAAAAGGTTAAGCCCGTGCTTGATGTACAAGGTGAAAACGTCTTTTATCTCGGGGCACTTGGCGCGGGGCATGTGACCAAATTGATCAATAATTTCATGGGCATGACCACTGCTTGTACCATGAGTCAAGCTTTTGCAGTTGCGGACCGAGCAGGTGTTGATCGCCAACAACTCTTTGACATCATGTCAGCAGGACCATCCAATTCGCCCTTCATGCAATTTTGCAAGAATTATGCCGTAGACGGCGTCAGCGATCTTGGTTTTTCAATTGCCAATGCAAGCAAGGACTTGGGGTATTTCGTCCAGATGGTTGATAATCTGGGAACTCGGGCACAAATCGCAGAGGGCACTTCGGCCAACCTAAAAGCCGCAATTGATGCAGGTATGGGCGACGGCAATGTGCCAGAAATCTTCGATTATTTCTTGAAACTACAAAAATAGTACCTGACAAATCAGCGGCCGGTTTTGACTTGGCTGGCCGCTGATCTTGCTTAACCGCTGTAGCCTTACCAGACCTTCGTCACTGCGGATAATTGGTTGGCATATTCCAGAAATTTCCCTGTATCCGAACAAGCGGGCGCGCAGCGGAGCCGGGACGGGCGCTTTCGCGAATAACTGTCGCAATATCCGACAAAACATTGCGGTTGGTGCGATAATAGGCATGTCCGCTCAGGCCTTTCGTTCCTTCAACATTTACAAAGTTGACGGTTTTCACCTCCGAGAATATTTCACGCTCCGCAGGTTGCAGATCATTCACAGTCAGACGCCCCAACCGTTGGCCGGTCATCAAACGTTGTGCAACGCCAAGCGCCGTGTCGCCTCGGTTCATATAAACGGTGATTTGACCAATCGATGCACCAAAACCCTCAGCAATCAAGCGTTGGCGCACCACTGAAAAGTCAAGATCGGGCGCGGCCATGATCAGGTTTGCAATCTTGAGCTCGATCTTGGGGTTTTTTCCTTGGGCACGTGTGGCGATAATCAGTTCTCGAAGTGCGGTTGTTGTTACATCAGTGCCCCTGCTGTGGGCCACAATGTGGATTTTGCGCAGTTCTGGTATTTGTGACAAATGTAGCAACAGCTCTTTAAGGTGAAACACCGTGAACTCACCAGATTCCCGGTCCGTAAAATACCCAAAAAGACCCCCTGCCCCGGACGGCCAAGTATAGGCGATCGGAACACCGGTACGGCCACTGAAATGCCAGATATCAGCGAGTGAGAATACTGAATCCTCGAAAGAATTGTTAAAACCATGGACAAAAATGACAACTTCACTTTTGTTGGCCACGCGCATTTGTTCTCGAATTTGAGATTGAAAGACACTGCGTTTCCGCGCGTATGAGGTAACGGCCTGAGCGTTCCGAACCGGTTTTCCATTCACAACCCTGAACGGTATCGGCGTTGCATCAAACCTCAGGATCTCCTCTTTTTCGGTGATGCTTAGCGGTATTTCTTCTGCTCGTGTGGATTGACCGCTGGCCTCGCTCAACGATTGCCAGGTTTGATTCTCACCAAAAGCAACAGTTGCAGCCCCAAAGGCCATAGAGCTTGACCTTTCGGACCCATAAAAAAGCTGCCCGTCGTTTAGCGTCGAAACCCGGTCCGTTACAAAGAAAATTGGTGATACTGCCGTTTGATATTTTGGCGAAATTTCGCTTTGCGGATAGGCTCCGTTCACAAAGATGTTGGGGGTCGGGGCCAGTACACGTGTCGGTCCACATGCAGCAAGCCCAACAAGAACAACAACGAACAGCAAACGTCGAAGAAAGATCATCAGGCGATACCTTACCTACTAAGCGGTCGATCCATCCTTTGCCCAGGCAAGGTGATCTGATTGTCGTGCGTATAACACAACGCGATCGCCGCTGGATAGCGACATTGGCACTTTGGCAGCCGTAGCCACGCCATTGTGGGACAACAGTTGCACATTACCCGTTATCTGTGTCTGGGTAGCTATGATATGTTCTCCAAGCTGATAGCCATCAGGATTTTCATACAAAATTTCATAGGGAAGTGGCGTGATCCATCCTAATCGGGTGAGCAAACGATCCACCCAATCACACATGAACTTGTCCAACGATTTGCTGGTTGCCAAAGCACAAATCACAACAAGAGCGGCGATCATTGCCAAAATCTGAATGACTGCACCATAGCTGCTTTGCGTCGATGTCATTGTCAAAATGACTGTCGATGTCAGCGACACGAGACCCAAATGCCCGGCAAACATCAATAGGGTAAGGATACGCCTTCGCACCGGATGATGCATGGTGCCTTCCGCCTCAGACGTGGTGAAGCCCGTACCCGTCAAAGCAGAGGTCGCCTGAAACCGGGCAACCGATTGCGGCATCCCGGTCAGTCGTAGTGCAACACTGGCGACACGTATGATCGCCAGCGTCACAGTCAACAGAAACAAGAGGGCAAGCGCACCCGTCATGGTTCAATCCATTGCAAAGGATCAGACCAAATCTGCATCAGTCATAATTTCCACAAGAGCAGGTCCATTGTGAGCCAAGGCATCTCTGATGGCTGCTTCGATATCCGCTGGGTCCGTCACCTTGGCGCCATGACCGCCGCAAAGCCGCGCGAACGCAGCAAAGCCGGGATTTTGCAGATCAGTCTCCCAAACAGGCCATTCCCCAGACTTTTGTTCTTTTGAGATTTTGCCAAGTTCACCGTTATGCAGCAGGATATGGGTGATATCCATGCCGTATTTCACAGCTGTCGTGAACTCCATCGGGTATTGGCCAAAGCCGCCATCCCCCGAAATCGAAACAATCTTGCAGCCTTTTAGCGCTTCTTTGTCTTGCGTTGCGGCCCAAGCCCCCATCGCGGCTGGCAAACCGAAACCGATGGACCCTAAATAGCCAGACATCAGCACCCGTTGGCTGCCCTTGGTTTCCAGATAACGGCCAAAGGAATAGGTGTTGTTCCCCACATCCACGGCAAAGATTGTATCATCAGGCACCAACCGCCCCAGCGCTTCGAAAATTGCAAAGGAATGAATACCTTTGCCCAGATTTTCCTGCAACCGTGTCTGTTTTTCACGCCGCCAAATGTCCCAGCGCTCTGCAAGTTCGGGGATCTGTTTGTCAGCTTCAGGGTTAGCGCAATCTACACCCCGCACCGCTTCGCAAAATGCGCCAACATCCCCCCAAACAGGCAGCGCGACCGGATGAAATTTTCCAAGCTGCATGCGTTCATGGTCTACTTGAATAATCGGTTTGCTGCTTTCGATACCCGTGTGGTTTGAAAAACTTGTCCCAAGCGCAATGATGAGATCAGCTTCGTTCATGAACCAGCTGGCAATTGGCGTTCCTGAACGACCCAAAACACCACCGGCGTTTGGATGGCTGTCAGGAATCAACCCCTTAGCCTTGAACGTGGTCAAGACCGGTGTTCCAAGGCTCTCTGCCAAAGCGATGACGTCATCACGATGCGAATAGGCGCCATGCCCCACAACAATCATCGGGCGTTTCGCTCCTTTGATCATTTCAATCGCTTTGTCTATCTCGCTTGGTGCGGGGAGAACCGGAGCCTGCGTTATTCGACCCTCCGGCGTGCCTGCCTCCTGATCGGATAGGTTGGTTTGTATGTCATCGGGGAAAATAAGATGCGAAACATTCTGTTCCACAATCGCGGTTTTGCAGGCCAAGGATGCTAGTTCAGCATGGTTGGAGCTGCCCAGTACCGGCTGTGAAAACGCCGTGACTGCCGCAAATGCAGAGCGCAGATCAATATCCTGAAACGCGCCGGGCCCCATGACTTGGGTTTGCACCTGCCCTGTCAGCGCCAGAACCGGCGCGCGGTCGACTTTCGCGTCCCACAAACCCGTCAGCAGGTTGGTTGCACCCGGGCCCGCAATGGTCAAACAGGCCGCTGGCGTCCCCGTCAACTTGCCATAGGCGGATGCCGCAAAAGCCGCCGCCCCCTCATGGCGAATGCCAAAATAGTTCATTTTCCCGTCTACCACCGCAAGACGGATCGCATCGGACAAACCAAGGTTGGAGTGACCCACCATACCAAAGACAGATTGAACCCCCCAATTTGTCAATGTTTCCACCATCACATCTGTCACAGTGCGCTCGTGAGGTGGTTCCGCTTCGATCCCCACAAAAATCTCACCATCACGGATTTCAACGGGATAGGTGTCTTGGCCACTGTCTTCGTGTCCGCCCGGAGGTTTGCCCGTCAGCGGGTCAAAGTCCCAGCCGTGCCAGGGGCAACGGATCCAACATTTGTCATCAACGCCCTTTTCAATTGACCCTTCCCCCAAGGGTCCGCGCTGGTGCGGGCAATGGTTGTTCATCGCGGCCCATTGGCCGTCAAAATGCACAAGACAGATTGAGGTTGTACGTGCTGTTACAGTCTTTACACGCCCTTCGGGTAGATCGTCGGTATGTCCAACGCTGATCCAGTCTAGTGTCGCTTCAGTCATGGGTGTCTCCTGCCTCGGGATGTGCCGTCAGTCGGTCATAAATTTTTTGGGCTACAGTTAACGTGATAAAGCACCCAATAGCCCAGATAAGCAGTTCATATGGCGCCGCATCAGTACCGCGCAGCCATCGCCCCAGAAGTCCTCCTTGCGGGCGCAATTGTTCAAAGCCAAACAACCCCGACCGTGGCCAGAGTGACAAAAACCAGAACCGCGATAGATAGAATAAGATGGCCGTCAAAAATGCGACAATTGCCAAAGTAGATATGCGACGCATCAGTCCAGAACCTCCAATGTGTCGGGGTCCATTCTGAACACCAACAGGTCCCCTCGCCGTTCAACGGCACCTTCGATTGAAACGAACTGAGCGACATTATCATAAGCTGATTTTGGCAATGCGTCACCGTCAGGACCAGTAATCAAAAGGTATTCTGACCCGTCTACCGCTTGGGATGAGACAAACACCGGCGGTACACCGCCAATCAGGCAGAGATTGGCGCAGGCCTTGTGTGCCAAACCCCGCCCGGGACGCATCGCGCCATTAAGACATTTTCCATCGCAGATTTCACCCGCAAGCTTCCAGCGCCCCAGAGGTTCGCTGGTCTGAGGAGGGATCGGACCTTCAACTGCGGAAATGCCGGATTTGCCACCGCGCAGCTGCAACATATTCAGATCACCCCGTTGCAGGATGACGCCGGACACTTTCGCCAGTTTCCCTTCCAAAGGGATTGCGCGCTTGTCCACGCTGCTTTTGCCTTGGCCCGACAACATCAGGGTTGTGCCCGGTTTGATCCGATCATTGCCTGCTGTCACGCGTACAAGCGGATACGGCGTCAATTCAATCACCCCCGTAACCGTCTGACGGCCATAGTCAAAACGGAACGCACCCGGGCCAGGGTCATCTTGAGCCACACCTAGGGTCAACCCGACCGCGGCAAATGCCGCAACAAACAGAAAACTAACCGCGAGGAGAAAACGGCGCAGGGGTCCCGGTGCCGCCAGATACCCCACGAAGAATGGTGTGTCTTTTTCACTCATGATGTTTTCTCCGTCAAAGAAGTCAGCGATGTCTGAATAGGGTCCACCGGCGTTCCGGGGGGGTTGGCCTTTGGATCCACCTGAACCGATGTCCCTTCAAGCCGCAGATTATACGTCGGCACCTGTTCCGTGAACGGGGCCGGTGATTGCCCATTTCGCACATCGTATTGAAACCCATGCCACGGACAGGTCACCAGACAATCGATGATGCGTCCTTCACCCAACGGGCCGTTTTGGTGCGCACAGGCGTTTGAAATGGCACTTAACTTTCCGTCCATCAAAAACACCGCAACACGTTTGCCATCAGGCAGCAGCTTTATTTTGGCAAACCCTTCGGTCATGTCGTTGACATCACACACGTCAATCCAGTTTGCAGGCGTAGCGGCGATCTCTTGATCTTTGCGACGTTCATGCAATGCGGCAAGGAAATGCAACACACCAACGGTCACAGCGCCACCGATAAAGAGCACCGTAAATCCATGTTTTTGCTGATCTTGCAAAATGCCCAGACTTACGTGCGCTACAACCAACAAATAGGCCGGATAGATCAGGTAATGGATGCGCTTCCAAACCGGTGCAGTCAGGAACTTCATCCAGAAATCGTGACTTGTTGCGGCGAGGATAATCAGAATTGTCAGTGCAAAAACGCCCAATATTTCAAACGGAAAGCCGGACAATTGGTCATAACTTGTGTTGGCAAACAGCAAGGCCTCGTATTTGTCAGAGCTTGAAAACGCAAAATACCAGTCGATGATATAGGATGCATGCGTGAGGGCGACAAAAGTCGTCATGACTCCAAAATGGCGACGGTTGTACAGCAAGGGCAAAAACCGTTTATCCAGCCGCGCCAAAGGTCCAATGCACAAGATCACGGTCAACATTGTAAACGCACAAGCACCAAAGGCCCGCGCGTTATGAACCTGTGGGTTGATTGGGCGTTCATGACTAAGGATACCCGGAGACGCATAGAGGAAGATGTACAGAAATATCGCAACACCAAGCAGCATCACAGCGTCATAGAACCATTTGTTATTGTTCCATTGAACGGGAATATACTTAACGCTCATTGCGTCACCTCCGCCGGTGCAGAAAGCCGAACCGGTTCAATATCAGACGGCCAGTTTGGTCGAATAGCCAACCCTGTCAGGATGATCAGCGCAATACCTGCAGGCAGGATCATTCCAACAGCAAAATGGGCTTTGCGCGGTGGGGCATACCGACGTTCTAACACTTCGGAATTTGTCTCATAGACATACCAACGCCACAAAACGATCGGCCAAATCACCAGAATGCCAGGGATTAACAAAGGTCGAAAGACATAGGCCCCTTGTGCGTCCTCATCGATCCGGTCCATGCCAAATGTCAGAAATACAGCCGCCACAATAACACCGATACTGCCCCAGATCCGAAGCCCCATCAAAATAGCTTCTGCTTGGTTCACGAGATGCCTCCAAACGCCACACCAGACAATTCAGCAATATCACGTTTCCAGGTGGTCAAATCACTCTGATTGAATTTTGATACATGATCATGACCACAGGCGCGGGCCATCACCTGCATCAGTTCAGTTGAGGCGCTAAAGAAATTCGCAAGTTGCTCTGCGGATCGATCAACCAAGAGACGGCTAATCAAATGTGGCTTTTGCGTTGCGATGCCGACGGGGCAATTGTTGGTATCGCAAGCACGCATCGCCAAACAGCCAATCGCCTGCATGGCGGAGTTGGAGACCGCAATTGCATCCGCCCCCATTGCCATCGCTTTGATGAAATCCGCAGGCTTGCGCAACCCGCCAGTGATCACCAAGGACACGTCGCTGCGGCCAAGCTTGTCCAAATGCGCCCGCGCGCGCGCCAGAGCAGGAATGGTGGGGACAGAAATATTATCGCGGAATATCACCGGAGCGGCCCCTGTGCCACCACCACGACCGTCTAGTATAATGTAGTCAACCCCAACCGCCAAAGCGGCGTCAATGTCTTTTTCGATGTGTTGCGCGCTAAGCTTGTACCCGATGGGAATGCCACCTGTGCGTTCACGAACCTCATCGGCAAAATCTTTGATCTGGCTCACCTCCGTCCATTCTGGAAACCGCGGAGGCGATACTGCAGCTGTGCCTACTTCAAGTCCGCGGACCTCGGCAATCTTGCCTTGAACCTTATTGCCCGGCAGGTGACCGCCCGTGCCCGTTTTGGCCCCCTGCCCCCCTTTGAAGTGGAAAGCCTGCACATGGTCGAGTTTATCCCAGCTGAACCCAAATCGGGCCGAAGCCAATTCGTAAAAGTATCGGCTGTTGGCGGCCTGTTCTTCAGGCAACATCCCACCTTCACCCGAACAAATTCCGGTCCCTGCCATTTCCGCACCCGTGGCCAATGCAACCTTGGCAGTCTGAGACAGAGCACCAAAAGACATGTCTGAGACAAAGAGTGGGATTTCCAAACGCAATGGCTTTTTAGCGTTTGGCCCAATGATAACCTCAGTTCCGACAGCCTCATCGTCTAGCAACGGCGGCTTTGCCAATTGTGCCGTCAGAATCTGAATGTCGTCCCAGTCTGGCAATTCATTTCGCGGGACACCCATTGAGGTCATTGCGCCATGGTGACCGGTTTTGGTCAGACCGTTGCGCGCATATTCGTGGATCAATCCGGTATGAGGTTCCTCTGTCGTACCATGGCTTGGATCCGCATAGAGACCCAAATACGAGTCGCGATCATAGGGTTGCGGGTTTGCCTGCCCCCATGCGTTTATCTCATCCGCGTCAACACAGATGTCATCACCATCTACCCATGACTCAAACTTGGGCAATTTTTCGTCATTGGCATAGGCCGACACGCCAGTATCCAACCTATAATCCCAATTGTGTACACCACAAATCAGATCCTTGCCCCGCACATGCCCGTCCGACATCAACGCGCCTCGGTGCAGGCAGCGCCCATAGAACACTGAAATTTCATCGTCAAAGCGAACCACAACCAAATCTACCTCACCGACGAGAGCATATTCTGGTTTTCTGTCTGCGAGCGCGCTTAGTTTGTAGATGGCTGTTTTGTTCATAGCTGTCTCTGTCTTACCTAATTCTGTCTGTTAGATCGTGATGCGACCAGATGGGTGGTTTATCTAGTTTATGCTGTTTTAGCTTCATCTCCCTTAAGGGCGGATTTTGCCCCGTACCATTTGGCTGCAGGTGCCGCGCTCAATCCATGCAAAAGTGCGCTTATCCATACAGTGTTCACAGCTATGTGTAAAATTTGCGCGCCAAATTCATGAGATATCTGCTCAACCACCAACAACGCGAACAATGCGGTCGCCAAACCTCTAGGCCCAAACCAGCCAAAAAACAGCCGGGTGATACGTGTCGCGTCAGTCCCAATCAACGAAAGCCAGATGGCGATTGGGCGCACCACAAACAGGCTAAGCAAAATCAACGCCAACATTTGCCAGGTCAGATGCGCAATGGCTTCCGGCACCAAAGCGGCACCAAGCAACAAAAACGCGGTCCATGCCAACAACTGGCCTTCGCTTTCGGTGAATTCGAAAACAAATTTGCACGCCCCTTTAACAACACCACCAAAGGCCAGACCCGCAACGAATGCTGAGATAAAACCATTGCCACCGATCATAACTGCCGCAAGATAGGCAGCACCCGCCAGACCAAGCGCGCCGACCCCTTCGTAAATCTCTGAGGTCGTGCCATGCGCCTTGGCTCGTAACAAGATCCACCCCCCCGTTGCCCCAAATAAAATTCCCACCAGCGGTCCTAGCAAGATTTGTTTTGCCCCATAGATCAACCAAGCAGCGCCATCAGCTGTGCTTTCTGCCGCAGTAACACTCGCCAGAAACAAAATCACAGGGAGCGCCAAACCATCATTCAGGCCGCTTTCAACGGTTAATGCCCGGCGCGACCGAATTGGGACATGCGGATTGGTTACAACAGCCTGGCCAAGCGCGGCATCTGTTGGCGCCAAGATTGCCGCCGTCAAGGCAACCGCCGCGAAAGGCCAAGCAGGGAAAAGAAATAGGCCTGCCAAAGCCCCCAAAGCAATTGAGGCAGGTAGTCCAACCAACAACATTCGTGTGGGCCAGACATGCCGCTTGCGTAATGCGCTGAGATCGATTTGAGCCGCATCAAGGAACAATAGAATAACCAAGGCCACTTCTGCTACTGGGTGCAGCAACACCTCCATGTCATGGGCCGACAACAAGCCGGTCCACGACAAAAGAACACCAGTAGAGATGAACACCATCGGAGCCGTCAGAACCGAAGTCGACAGACGTTGGGCCACCATGGAAAACCCAACGGCGACCATGCATACGATTAAAAAGCCCGTCATTTCAATTCTCTCCCCAGCGTGCCACCCACCGGAGAATTCACGCACACATATTGCTCGTAAACCGCAAGGGGTTCACAAAAACCTAACTTCAACGTTCTTGATATATCGTTTAGGGGCCATGGGACCGTTGCGCGGATGGGTCGGAAATGCCTACATATGTTTGACCTGCGTGACATAGCTGCTCCAACCAATTTTTTGCCCTTGTTGATAGTTTAGATGCATCAACAGCCAAAAAGTTACAAGTAATCTGCTTTGATACAAGAATTTCCGGTTGACGATGCTGTTAGCGAGCTTTGGCCCTCGCGGCACAGCGCAGCATGTTCGCTCCATTGTATCCGACGATTTTAGCTTCCTGGCTTTGTTCCAGATCTGAAATAGCGTAAGCACCGGGTTCGAGCGCCGAAAGAAGGTCCCATTGGCTGAGCAATTAAACAAGAATGAGCAAAGCTCCGACGGTACCCCTGACGCCAGGGCATCGCCGAGATTCGAAGAACTGGTCCGGGCGCATTCCGGCTGGATGTTGGCGCTTGCCAATAGAATTTTGAACAACAGCACCACAGCCGAAGATGCTGTTCAGAATGCGTTCGTTAGCATACACAAAGGTCTTGACGGATTCGAAAACCTGGCCTCTGTCAAAACCTGGATGCATCGCATTGTTGTTAACGAAGCGTTGATGGTCCTGCGGAAATCCAAACGTTTACAAGAACAATCCCTAGATGGGGTGTCGCCAAAGTTCGACCAAAATGGGTGCCGCGTTGCAAGTAGCGCTGTCATCTGGGACACTCCCGAGACCGAACTCACCTCACAGCAAACCCTTAGCATCGTAAGAAGTGAAATCAATTCATTACCTGATGACTTTAGATTGGTTTTGGTTCTGCGTGATATTGAAGGGATTCCAACTGCGGAAGCGGCGGATTTACTGAGGTTAAGCGAAGCCAATGTCAGGGTAAGATTGCACCGCGCGCGAGCCGCTTTGAAAATTCGGCTTGAGCCATTGATCATGAGAGGTGTCTTATGAATATGTTACTGGAGCGGAGCAGTCGGCGCATCCGAGGCATACTTTTCAAGCTCCCCGGGATGATCACTTGCGAAGTATTCGAGAGCTTCATTCTTGCCTATCTTGAGGACGAACTATCGCCCGACCAACGCCGCGTTTTCGAAAGGCATCTAAAGGTGTGTCGATCCTGCAGGCAGTATTTGGCGGACTACCGCATGACACTTGCCGCCACTCAATCTTTGTCAGTTGACGACAAAGTTGCGCTTGAAAATGTCCCCGAAGACCTGATTACGGCCATACTCGCCGCTCATACTTCTGCCGATAGATAGGCGCAAATTAGGCTGCTTCTGGCGTCATCCCTGTTTGCCAAAGGTTCATGCCGATCATCTTTTACTGTCAGGTTGATCGCTTGCTGCCTTCGGGCTGAGTCAATTGAATAAGAAGCTCAAGAGCTGCATTCAGATCTTGAGGTTGTTTTATGCCCCGGGACACCATCATCGCCCCCTCAAGGCTGGACACAAACATCCTGGCGAAGGCGTCTGGGTCAAGGTCCGCACGAATCTCTTTGCGGGCCTGACCATCGCGCACGGTTGCAGCCACCCAATGATGTTGCGTCTCAAAGAACCGAATGACTTCTGCACGCACCTGTTCAGGCAAGGTTGCTGCATCCGCCGCAAGGACACCCCCCAGACACAGACCCCCTTGATCGCGCAAAGAGGTAACGAACAATGCGCCATAAGCCCTTAACAACATTGTCGCGTCAGAAGCATCCAGAGCATCCAGAGCCTCATCAAAAGTTTCACGATAAGCCCTAGCTGTGGCTTCAGCTAAATCAGCCTTGGTCGCGTAATGATAGTGAATGCTTGCGCTTTTTATACCAACTTCGGCCGCCACATCCCTAAAGCTAAATCCGTTAAAACCTCGGTCCATCATTAGCACACGGGCCGCGTTCAAAATATCAACGGCCTTGTCACTGGGGTTCGTTTTAAGCATCTCAGCACCTTTATCTACCTAGTACTAGATAGCCTATTGACGGCCTAACTACAAGCCACTACCTATTGCCTACCTAGTACTTGATAGACAGAGGGAAAACATGTCAAATCTCATCGTGAACCGCCGGTCATTGCTTGTCGGCACTGCGGCCACAGCACTCGCCGCACCAAGTATCGTAAGCGCCAACACCCTTGGAGGTGGCCCGCTTGGCCAAGGGACGACCCCACTTGAACACGGCATCGTGACAGTTGCTGATTTTGGCGAAGTGAAAATCCACAGCTACCAAAGCCCGGACCTTACGGGATGTGTCACAACACATGTGATCGAAACCCCGGAACGGCTGGTGTTTGTAGACGGACAGCGTTCGGTCATCTACGGTCAGGAAATCCGCGATTATGCCGAAAAGACCGGCAAGCCCGTGGATCGCATGATCATCTCGCATTTGCACCCTGATCATTGGTTTGGCGCTTATCAGTTCCGCGATGTCCCGATTTACTCCTTCGCAGAAACTCAGGCAGAGATTGATCAGCTTGGTGAGTTCTTTATTGAGATCAGCATTGAATCTTTGGGCAAACATGTTCCCCCGACCAAGGTTGTCCCGAACCGCGTTATCGAACACGGGGCGACTGAAGTGATCGACGGTGTTACATTCGAATTCCGACATGTAACGGACGCTGAATCTGACAACATGATGACGATCTATTTGCCAGATCAGAAAGTGCTGATCGCGCAAGATATGTTGTACAATAACTGTCACCTGTTCTGTGGTCACGGCAACTTCGATGGCTGGAAAAAAGGTCTTGTCGAGATGCAGAATGACACATCCTTTGACCTCGTTCTACCCGGGCATGGTCCTACTGCCGGGTCGCGTCAGGCGATGGATGATGCATTGATCTATCTTGATCACGTGCAAGGCGCATATGACAAGGCAACAACAGGCGCGGAACTCAAGGCCGCGATCTTGGATCGCTATCCCTCTTACCTTGCCGCAGCTTTGGTTGACATCCAAAATCTGTTCTTGTTCCCCAAGGCTTAACGAAAAATGTGCTGCGGACACCCATGTTGTGTCCGCAGTTCATTTCGTTCTACATTTCACGTTCTGATACCCTCGCGCGTTCAATTCGGAGAAACATATGACTGGTCCCCTTAACGGCGTACGTGTGATCGACCTTACCACTGTTATATCGGGTCCGCTTGCGACAATGGCTCTTGGGGATCAGGGGGCCGATATTATCAAGATCGAACAACCAAACGGTGGGGATTTTTCCCGCCACGTCGCGACCCGGCGCGCTGGTTTTTCGGCGTCTTTCCTGAACAATAACCGCAATAAACGCTCCGTTACACTCGACCTGAAAACACAGGACGGTCTGTCTGCGGTGCAAAGGATGGTGGCGCAATCTGATGTGTTTATCCAAAATTTCAGACCCGGTGTCGCTGAGCGATTGGGCTTGGGGTACGATGCACTTTCCGCCCTGAATCCAAAATTAATTTACGTCTCGATCGCTGGGTTTGGCTTTACTGGCCCGCTTGCACAGAACCCGGTGTATGATCCTTTGATCCAAGCGATTTCGGCGCTGACCACCGTCCAAGCCGGATCAGACGAAGACCGACCTCGGCTTGTCCGCACCATCTTGCCTGACAAGTTGACCGGGGTCCAAACCAGTCAAGCCATTGCCGCAGCTCTTTTTGCACGGGAACGCTCTGGCAAAGGGCAACACGTACAGGTTTCGATGCTTGATGTGATCGTCTCCTTTCTGTGGAGCTCTGACATGAATGGTCATACTTTTGTGGGCGATGAATTGGAGAGAGAAGAGGCGCAGTCCTACATTGATCTAATCTATAAAGTGACTGACGGTTTCATCAGCATCGCTGTGATGCAAGACAAACAATGGCGCGGATTCACTACGGCTGTTGAACGTCAGGATCTCTTGGAAGATGCGCGTTTTGCAACACCGGAACTGCGCGAAATCAACCGTGACGCGCGATTGGAAGCGATCCAAGAAGTCGTTAGCGGCTACAACATTAGCACATTGATCAAACGGCTCGATGCTGAAAATGTACCCAACGCCCCGGTTTTGTCCCGTTCGCAGATGCGCGAACACCCCCAAGTTCACGCAAACGGAATCGTTGTAGAATCATTGCACCCAATTGCCGGAATGCTCAGGCAAGCAAGACATCCTTCCAATTTTTCCGAAACACCCGTCTCAATCAGGCGTCCCGCCCCTTCACTGGGACAACATACCGATGAGGTGCTTGCAGAATTTGGGATTGCTTTACAAGGCGGAACAACCGAGGGCTCGACTGATTGACCAAAAGGACCGCCGCGCGACACATGAAAGGTATCCGAAATGCACCCCTTTTTCGAAAGTATAGGCGCGAAATATCCCTTGATCCAAGCACCAATGGCTGGCGCACAAGACGAAGAACTGGCCATAGCAGTTTCACAATCTGGGGGCATTGGATCGATCCCTTGTGCGGGCCTAACCCCCGAACGGCTAAAGGCGTCAGCGGATCGTTTCCACAAAGCGACCTCCGGCCCCGTCAACCTTAACTTTTTTTGCCACAAGGTTGTCGAACGGGATCCGCAACGCGAGGCCATTTGGCTCAGGGAATTGGCGCCCTTTTATGACGCCCATGCCCTGACCCCGGACTATCCAAAAACCGGATTTTCACGCGCGCTTGATGAAGAGATGGTCAAAGTCGTCTGTACGCTCAATCCCGCCATCGCAAGTTTTCACTTTGGATTGCCAAAAACCGAATATCTTGACCGTATTCGCACAAGCGGTGCCAAGATCATCGCGACCGCGACAACTATCAAAGAAGCTCTATTTTTAGAGGAACAGGGCTGCGATGCGGTTATCGCGCAGGGTCGAGAGGCTGGAGGGCATCAAGGCGCGTTCCTTGCAAGCGAAAATCCGCTGCGCCAATCCACGATGGACCTCGTGCATCAGATTTCATCAGCGGTGGTTATTCCTGTGATCGCGGCTGGCGGGATTGCAGACATTGTATCAATTCGCGCCGCAATCGACGCGGGCGCATCCGGGGTGCAAATCGGGACACGGTTTTTGAAGTCTCCCGAAGCAAGGATCACTCCGCTTCACCGAAGCTTTCTTGAAGGGAATGAGGACCTGGACACGGAGATCACGAATGTCTTCACAGGTCGTCCCGCACGCGGTTTTGTGAACAAGCTGGTTCGTGAACTGGGTCCGATAAACCCAAATGTTCAAACTTTTCCTCTGGCGATTTCTGCGCTTGCTCCACTTAAGTCAGCAACTGCTGGGACCGCTGATTTCACATCGCTTTGGGCCGGACAAAATTGGAAAACCGGAGACGCAAAACCGGCAAAACAGATCGTAAAACAACTCTCAACCGCATTCGATCTTTCATAGACCTAGTCCAAAATTCTTGCGCTATTGGGGTCAGAGCCCATCGATCCTGCCGCAAAAAACCCGCCTTGAGTAATCAAGACGGGCCTGTGTTCAAAAGCTGGAACGTCTAGGGATCAACCGAAGATGTAAAACGCCATTTTGTTGCCGTCGGGGTCACGTACATATGCCCCGTAAAACACATCTTCGATCCGCTGGCCTGGCTCACCTTCTGATGTCGCACCGAGCGAGATCGCCTTTTTGTACAAAGCGTTCACTTCGTCTTTGGACCCGGCCGAAAAAGCGACCATAGAACCGTTGCCACAGCTTGGCGCGCTCCCGTCGAATGGCTCACATACAGCGATCATCGGCGCGTCCATTGTTTTGCCGATCATTGCCAAACGGCCAATGTCTACCTGAACTGTTGCGTCAAAGAGCTCTGAATAGAAAGCTTTGGCTTTTTCCATGTCGGTTACGCCGACAGTTGAATACCCAATCATGATGTTTCCTTTGATGTAAGATTACGTAACAACCTACTAGAAGGTAGCGACAATTTTAGCAAGTGTTTCCCCTGCTTTCACCGGAATGTTACCGGGTCAAATCGGATTAAAAATTCAATACATGTTGGTATCAATGTCGCGCGCAATACGGCCTTCCATTTCATCCAACTTTTCTTGATCGTAGTTTTGGTGTGCCGACATCAAATCGCCTAAACTGGGCGCGGTTTTGCGATCAATTTGCGCTTGTGTTGTCCAAATACCCGAACGGCGAATAGCTTTGGAACAATGACCATACGCCTCCTCCACTTCAATCAATAGTCCAACAGGAGGCACACGTCCTTTGATCGCGCAACGTTCCAAAAGATCGGGATCGCGGGTGGCATACCCACGTCCGTTAACGCGCAGGGTATCAAGCACGCCGGGGATCATGAACAAGACAGAGATAGGCGGGTGCGTCAGAATGTTTCGAAAGGTATCAAAGCGTTGGTTGCCCGGCCGATCAGGAATCAGCAGAAACTTTGGCGTTATGATTTCGACAAACCCAGCAGGATCGCCGCGTGGTGTAATATCAGAATTTCCCTCCGCATCCTGAGAGGAGACGACACAGAAGGGTGACAACCGCACAAAATCTTGCATCGGATCGCTCAAGAATGGCGCTGATTTATCATAGATTAAGTGGCCCGTATCGCCGTACCGCTCACGGAATTCAGGCACATCCTTGATAAGGTATTCTGGGCGAATAGGGTTTGTCATGAACGTCCTTTCAATGTCTCTGGCACAAATGCACAACTCTCTCGTGCATCGATACGTCTACGCCATTCATTCAAAGCAGACAGTACCTTGGGTACCATAACCTTTGGATATGTTTCCGAAAAATTAAGGCCGGTGTATACAGTGATGTCCGCCATCGAGAAGTTTTCACCTGCCACAAAGGGTTGATTGCGCAAGACAGCATCAAAATAGGCCATACCATCCAGAGTCTTTTGATAATGTGCATCACCCCAAGCTTTATTTTGGTTCAGCTCGATCTCAGGTCCAAAACCCGGGGTGGCGTGGTGAAAATATGCACCAATTGAATCCACGATTTTCTGCTCACCCCGGCGCTGCATCATATGCACGATCGCTCGTTCCTGCGGGCCTCTTCCTGTCAGGGGAATGCCATCGAACCTGTGATCGATATACTCAGTAATTGCTGTTGTCTCAGATATTGCAATACCGTTTTCCAGCTCAAGCAGAGGTACTGTAGCGCTGGGATTTATCGACTTGAATGCCGCGCTGCGGTGCTCTCCTTCCCAAAGGTTAACCTGAATAATATCGACCTGATCCAAAACACCCTTCTCAGCCAAGGCGATCCTGATGCGATCTGGGTTTGGCAGACCAATACTGTCGTAAAATTTCATGTTGTTTGCTTTCCTATCTGCTCAACTGCCTTTCAGCAGATCCTTCACCCATCAAGAATTCGAGAGGTCCAGGGATTGAACCGCAACCACAATTGACTTATCTGTAAATGCCTACCTATTAGAAGGCAGTCAAGCCATTTCCCCGAAAGAGGACTTACCAAATGTTGGACCTAAAAGGCGTATTTCACGAAGGCGAACGCAGCCTTCATCAAAAACTGGACATCGAAGATCGGCTTCAACAGTTGGGTTTGCGTATGATTAGAGACCATATGCCGGATCAACACCGCGATTTCTTTGGCGCGCTGGAAAGCGTCCATATCGGTGCGGTGGACTCTTCCGGGCATCCTTGGGCCATAATGCGAACAGGCGACGCGGGTTTCATGACCTCGCCTGATGACAAGACCCTAATGATTTCCTCGACCTCCCTTGTCGGCGAACCACTCGATCTGGATTTTTCAACCGGCGCGAAAGTCAGTGTTGTCGGGATTGAATTTGAAACACAAAGACGCAACCGGATGAATGCAACAGTACGCGCAACAGAAGAAGGCAAACTGTCCTTCCATGTGGATCAAAGTTACGGGAATTGCCCAAAGTACATTCAGGTACGCAACAAGACACTCGCAGGCGTAACAACGCCAAGACCCTCTGTCACAGCAGCAACACTGAGTGCGGCGGATAGAAAACAAATCACCAAGGCAGATACCCTATTGATCGCGTCACGCGCCGCGAAACTTAACGATGATCCGCGGGCGGGCGTTGATATCAATCATCGCGGCGGAATGCCTGGATTTGTTACCATTTTAGATGATACAACTCTTCAGTTCCCTGATTACAAAGGGAACAACTTTTACAATACCTACGGAAATATCATGACTGACGCCCGTGTCGGCCTGCAATTTGTGGACTTTGAAACCGGGACATTGTTGAATGTCAAAGGAACCGCTGAAGTGATTGAAGACCTTAATGACGGCGAACTTCCTTTGATGGGGCGTGGGCTTCGCATCAAAGTTCAGACAGTTAATCGCACCCAGGGCGCGCTACCGCTGCGGTATACTTTCGGCGCATATTCCGACCGAAATCCGACAACTGATCCCTAAAGAAAATTTCTTGACCTTCTACCTACCTACTGACAGGTTGCTTACAACCAGCCGTATTAGGGTTCCTCCAAGATAGCACTAAAAGGAAATCACCATGGAACTAAATGCAGACTTCAAAGAACGCGTTGTTATCCATTCCGAACAGCTCGAATGGCGCCCATCCCCGATGCCCGGCGTTGATCGACGCATGTTGGACCGGATTGGAGGCGAAGTTGCGCGGGCGACATCTATTGTTCGTTACGCCCCTAACAGCAAATTCTCCGAACACACACATACAGGCGGTGAAGAGTTCATTGTTCTGGATGGCGTCTTTCAAGACGAACATGGCGATTTTCCCGAAGGGACCTATGTCCGCAACCCACCAACCACGGCACATACGCCCGGGTCTGAACCCGGCTGCACCATCTTTGTGAAACTATGGCAGTTTGACTTGGATGACCGTACTCAATTTCGCAAAACCATGGCAGATGAGCTTGCGACGGCAGAAAACGGCGTCGCAACCGCGGAATTACACCGGGATGATTTTGAAGTTGTTACCTATTGTCATATTGATCCGGGTGCCATGCTGACCAATGCCAATGTCGGCGGGCTGGAGATGTTTGTGATCAGTGGCAGTGTCACCGAAGAGGATGATACCTTGAAAAAGGGGGCATGGTTGCGTCTCCCGGATGGTCAAACACTGAATTGTGAGGCTGGCAGTGGTGGCGCAAAGGTCTGGATCAAAACCGGCCATCTGATCCACGCAAAACCGCCGGCTGTCTCATGAGCGGACAAAAATCTTTAGCGATTGTCGCTGGTGCGGGTGCAGGCTTGGGGCAGTCTTTGTTGTCGCGTTTCGAAGGGGACGGGTATAATGTCATCGGCCTTGGCCGCACGCCCCCCCCTGACCCTGTCGGAGAATTCCATACCCTTGATCTGGCTGATGCTAATGCGGTCACCAGCAAGATCCAAGCGTTGATTGAAGCAAATGGGGCCCCTAAGGTTGTCATTCACAATACGGCCGAATTGGTCATATCACCATTTGGCAGCACAACGCTGGATGATTTCACCCGCACATGGACATCAATGGTGCAGAGCGCCTTTCTATTGGGTCAATCGACGTTACCAGCCATGGTAAAAGCGGGCGGGGGATCATTTATCGTTTCGGGTGCGACGGCTTCCTTGCGAGGTGGCGCAAAATTCGCCGCTTTCGCAAGCGCAAAGTTTGCTTTGCGAGGTCTGACGCAATCCCTCGCCAGAGAATACCAACCTCAAGGCGTACATGTTTGCCACGTCATTCTGGACGGGATCATCGACACTGCAAGGTCGCGCGATTTACACAGCCTTGACCCCAAAAATATGATGCTCCCTGATGACATCTCAGAAGCCTATTGGCAGTTGACCCAACAACCAAAGTCCACATGGACCCACGAATTGGATCTGCGACCCGCATCAGAAGGGTTTTGAAGGGTGAAGGTGCTGATCATCGGTGGCGGCCTTTCCGGTCTCGCCCTTGCTGAAGCCCTTGAGCTAAAAGGGCACGACTATCTTTTGGTTGAGGCCCGCGCCCGCTTTGGTGGACGTATCAAAACGGAACATCACGGGGCGGGCTATTTCGATATGGGGCCTGCTTGGTTCTGGCCTGCGCAACCCCGCATCGCCGCAATGATTAAGAGGCTCGGGTTAGAAAAGTTTGATCAATTCGCCACTGGCGACCTGATCTTTGAGAACGAGCGTGGCCAGATGCAACGCGGGCGCGGCTTCTCCTCTATGCAAGGTTCATGGCGGCTCAAAGGCGGGCTTGGCGCATTGACCCAACACCTAGCGGATCATCTGCCAGAACAGCGTAAAATGCTAAACGCAGTTGTGACTTCTCTCACCCGGACCGCAACTGGCATCTGCGCAACTTTAGAAAACGGCGATATATTGAAGGCGGATTTGGCCATCTTGTCCCTGCCGCCACGTGTTGCCGGGAACATCACCTTTGATCCACCCTTAGCTTCAGAAACACACGCTTCCATGCAAGACACCTCAACCTGGATGGCAGGTCAGGCCAAGGCAATCGCGGTGTATGACACTCCCTTCTGGCGGCACAACGGACTGTCCGGCGATGCCCAAAGCCGTTTGGGCCCCATGGTTGAGATCCACGATGCGTCTCCCGCCGAAGGTGGCCCATTCGCATTGTTCGGTTTCATCGGCGTCCCTCCGCAAGCCCGCGAAAATGAACAAGCGCTGCGCCACCACATTCTCGCTCAACTGATCCGCCTATTTGGTCAAGCCGCGGCCAATCCAACCCATCTCTTTCTAAAGGACTGGGCGTTCGACACATTCACATCAACGGAGTCTGACAAGACACCACTTTACGCCCACCCTACTTATGGGTTGCCAAAATCCATGTCAGAGCTTTGGGGTAATGCACTGCATTTTTCAGGCACCGAAGTTGCACCTGAATTTGGCGGTTATCTTGAAGGGGCTTTGGAAGCCGCAGAAAACGTACTAAAGACATTGGAAAGTGAACATAGGTAGCGACCATGCCGACAACAGATACAAAGACCGCTCTCTTGAACTCTGCAGAACATGCGGCACGCACCCTTGGATTTGACGGGTTCAGTTACGCGGACCTTGCCGAAGATGTGGGTATACGCAAGGCGAGCATACATCACCATTTCCCATCGAAGGCAAATCTCTCGGTTGCCCTGATGCAAAGATACCTTGCGACGTTTCAAGAGACTTGCTCCAAAATTGAAGCGGATTGCCCAACAGGTGGCGCGCGCCTCACAGAATTGATTGAACGCTATCGGGTTGGAAGCGACGATGGCAAACGTCTTTGTTTGTGTGTATCTTTCTCCGCCAGCAGGGACAGCCTGCCGCCAGATGTGCTTGATCAAATCAGCCGTTTCCGATCCATGATCATTGAATGGATGACAGAGACGTTCAAGCTGGGGCAAAGCGATGGATCAATTACAGGGACCACCGCCCCTGCACTTGAAGCAGCAGCTGCACTCTCCCTGTTTGAGGGGGCCCAACTTGCCGCCCGAGCCGAAGAAAACCCAGCGCTTTTTGACAACGCTATCGAACTTTTACGGCAACGCATTAGGGCTTGAACACGCCTTGCGCATGTCCATCTGACAAAATGAAAGATCTACAATGAACCACAACGCAGACCTCCTTCTTGGCGCCCTTGTTTCAGACGCTGCCTGTCTCGGCCTGCATTGGATTTACAACGTAGACAGAATTGCCGAAATTGCTGAAAGACAAAACGGTCAGGTTGCTTTTACCCCTGTTGATCCGCGAAACTTTGAAGGTGTAAAAACCTTTGCCCACAAGGATCGCCAAAAGGGCATGTTCACCCAGATAGGCGAAGTATTGCGGCTCGCAATTCAATCCATGAACGCGAATGATGGCGCATTTGATGTACAGGCGTATCAAACGTCATTTGCAGCGTTTTTTGGGGCGGGCGGTGCATACCGGGGGTTCATGGACAAACCGACTTTGGGGGCGTTGGCGAATATCGCTGCGGACCAAAGCCCTTCAGGTATTGATGATCATCAGACCCCCGCCCTCACACGGTTGCCCGCAATCCTTGTTAGATATTATGGCCAAGCTTCATTGCCACAGATGATAAAGGCATCAATGGAAGCGACAAATGTGAACCCGGAGGCGACAGCCTATTGCGCTGTCTTTGCTGATGTTTTGACCAGGGTTATGGAGGGCGAAGCGCTACCAACAGCGCTAAAGGCCGCAGCACAGGTGCAGGATGAGGGAATCAAAACTGTGCTTTTGGATGCGTTGGACACTGACGAAGAGGACACCACTGTCTTTGCTGGCCTTAACGGCCTTATGGGTCGCGCGTGCTATTTGTCCGCGGCTTGCCCAGTGATCTTTCATATTCTCGCCCGCAGCAGTTCGTATCAAGAAGCGGTTGAACGCAACATCCTCGCTGGTGGCGACAGTGCGGGGCGTTCGATAATGATCGGTGCAATTATGGCGCGGGTACATGGCATCGCCACGCCCACGGGTATACCCCTATCATGGGTTTTGGAACTAAAGGATGGGGCTCAAATCTGGGACGAATGCAAACAACTGGCAGGTTATTAGGTTTCGGTGCCATCAATCGCAGGTCGGCCTGCAGCCAGCCAATACCCCCCACCCATGATCGCTGCTCCAGCGATCACATTGCCAATCGTTACAAAAACTAGATTGTAGGCGGCCCCTGCCAAGCTGATCCCAGGGCCATGTTCCGACAAAAGAGCAACACTAAAGATTGTCATATTGGCAACTGAATGTTCAAATCCTGCTGCAATGAATGCAAATAGACAAAACCAGATCAAAGCCACCTTTGCCATGTCTGAAGTTGTCCGCGCGGCCATCCAAATCGCGAGGCAAACCAGCCAATTGCACAGGATACCATTCAGCACCAACGCCAGCGCGTTGCCTTGCATCTTCTTTTCTGCGACCACATGCAGGAAACTGTTTGCCTCAGCAGCGAGGATCAAACCGCCCCCTCCATAGACAAAAAATAAACCCAGAAAACTGGCGCCTATCAGATTGCCGATCCAACTTGCACCCCAACATTGTGCTAGGTCCACCCATGTTGTCCGGCCGGTCAGAATGCCATGTGTCATATACATGGTATGACCTGTAAACAATTCGGATCCAGCGAAAATGACAAGCATCAATGCGATGCCAAAAGAAGCCCCCATCACGATGGGACGTATTGATGGATCAACCGCCTGCCCCGCCGAAAAGATCAACAGGATGCCAAAACCCACGTAGGCACCAGCCATCATAGCAAGGATGAAAAACGCTATTGGATCACGTTGCAAATGATCTGCCTTAACTCGCGCCATTTCAGCAAAGGCCGTAACGGTCCCGGCAATATTCATCTGGATTGTCTTTCTGCGTGCATGCCAACCCGATCGCACTGGAGCGGATCAACATTCCGTCAGCCTACTCATGTTTCGTTATCCGATAAGAGGCCTTTGCTGTCGGCTAAGTGGATCACTGCGCCTGACGGGACGGGCCTAGAGATATTTAAGATTCATCATAAGTGACTTGAGTTGGCTCATTTGCAGCGCTGTAAGATTCGGTAGGGGCTCCCTTGCTCGACCAAGATTAAGATCAGACCAAGTGGACATTGCGCGGATGCACTGCGGTACGCCATATTGGCGAAAATAGACAAAGAGTGGCTCCATTTTCTTATAAAGATCAATCCCCTCCGGTTCCCCGGCGCGGAGTAGTTTATGAAGAGTCACCATGTCTTGCGTAAACAACGGATGAAAGGCCGCTTCCCATCCGATCGCTCCATAGCGATAGCTCTCGCGCGCAACAAAATGTAGGCCGGTGTAAAAAGCAAAACGATCACCCGTCAGCGCTTTGATGTCGCGCACCCGCTGGGGATCCCCGGTTGCGTCCTTTACGGAATCGATCCCATCAACAACGGCCAGTTCGGCGATCATGCGGGGGGTCATATCGTACCCGGTAGTGCGCGGAATATTGTACAACCGAACAGGCACATCAACACCGTTTGCGATCGTCTGATAGTGCCGCAAGACGGAGTCAAAATAGATTTCCGGTAAATAGGTCTGCATCTCAAGCATCATTGTAGACGCCCCGCACCTTTGCGCATGATCCGCCCAATGCATCACCTGACGTGTAGAGTAATCACCAATCGCAACGTTTACCGGGACCCGACCAGCAGTCGTGTCACACACTGTTTTGACAACGGCGAAACGCTCAGCTTCTGTCAGATAAACACCTTCGGTGGTACTGGCCACGCATGTCACACCATCAGCACCACCGGAGATGATCGCATCTGTATAACGTTCCAAAGTGGCGAGATCGACATCACCCGCCTCATCAAAAGGCGTAATGAGGTAACAATAAAGCCCCCCTTTGTAACCAACAGTCTCTTGTGTCAAAGCTCTATCTCCTTGATTGCAGGACACAAACCTTGGGAGAAAGGCCTGCGTCCTGCATCTCGCACTCAGGTCGCAGGGAATTTGTCGCGGTCTGATCCAATTTCGACAGTTTCACCTGTTTCCGAGAACGTCCGGTTCACATTCGCGCTGCCATAAATCACCATCGCAACGACTGTTTCGTCCGTGTCATTGATCAGTTCGTGCTGAACGCCGGGCGAAATAAAGGTAGAATCGTACTTGCTGCAAAAGACTTCTTTATCGCCATCCAGAATGATCCGCATTGTACCTTCCAGAACAGTTACCTGTTCTTCCGCATTATGGATGTGCGGAGGTACAGCGCTGCGGGCTGGCATGACAGTAATGCCGGAATGCAGCGAACGAGCGCCAATTTCCTTGCTGGCGATTGGTTGATTTACGATACCAATACCTCGGGCTACCTGAGGCAGATCAGCGTATTTGAGGTGGTTGATTGACTTTGGAGGGGCCATAGGAATTCTCCTTGAATTGGCGTTTTGGAAAAAGAACACAGACTGACTGTGCGATGGGATGTTCAGAAATTCGACTATCGGAACCACAGGATCAGCGATGGAGAGAATGCGATGATGAAGCACACCACAATCAGGGCTCCGAATGCTGGGAATGCCTTGTGCGCAATGCGCATAAAGGGTTCTCCACTGACCGCAGCGGCGGCAAATAGATTTATCCCAACAGGCGGCGTGATGAAGCCGACAGACAAAGTGGTTACGACGAACACACCAAAGTGCACCGGATCAAAACCCAATTGCTGCCCAATCGGATAAAGGATCGGCATGATCACAAGGATCGCGGCAATCGGTTCCAGCAGACATCCCACGATCAGAAGCATCGCAACGATCAGGACAACCGACAGAACAGGCCCGGATCCAAAGGAGGTGAAAGCTTCGACAATCGCACCCGGAACCCGCAAGACGGCCAGCACCTCAGCAAAGAGGATCGAAAATGCGATGATCGGCGCAAGAATACCGGTGGTTTTTGACGCGGCTAGAAAGATACTGCCGAGTTCTTTGAACTGCACTTCGCGAACAATCACCAGCTCCACAACGATCACATAAAAAACCGCAACAGCAGCAGCCTCGGTTGGGGTAAAGAACCCGCCATAGATCCCGCCAAGGATGACAAACGGTGCCCCAAAACCATACCGCGCGCGCCAGATGGCCTTGAGCGCTCTGGTGCCAGAGAATGCCGTTCTTTCTGTTGCGCCCCAGCTCGAAAAAGAACAAACGATGTAGTTCGCAACACAGAGGCTCAATGCGACCAACAAACCCGGAATAACCCCTGCGATAAACAGATCCCCCACAGAGGTGCCTGTTGCGATCCCATAGATAATAAAGATCAAACTAGGCGGAACAATCACACCAAGAATACCACCAGAGGCCGCAAGCGAGGCCGCATAGCTGCGGTCGTACCCGCGTTCAGACAAGGCGGGCACCATGATCTTACCAATGGTCACCGTGTCCGCGGAACTTGATCCGCTCGTTCCCGCAAAGAAGAAGCAACCAAAGATAGTGGCCATGCCCAATCCACCTTTGAGCCAGCCGACCAGCGCTTCGCCTAATCCGACAAGATCACGTGCGATACGACCCCGAGAGATGATTTCGCCTGCCAGGATGAACAAGGGCAATGCCAACAAGGCCCAGCTATCCAAAGACGCAAACAATGTCGTGCTCAGACTACTCAGAGCATAAGCGCCTGTCAGGAGCATCAGAGAAAGCGACCCCATTGCAAGCACGATAAACAGAGGCAGACCAATCACAAGATGGATCAGCATAAGCGCGATCACAACTGAGGCGACCTGCATGTTGGTAAAGTCGATCATGCTACGACCTCCTCTTTATGAGACGTATTTGGAAAGAAGCGGCGTTGAACCCGTTGTAAAATTCGAATGATCATCAGACCCCAGCCCAACGGCAAAGCGGCTTGTGCCCAAGACATGTTGAGCGGCAAAGCATGCATGCGGATGTTCGCCATCTGCTGAATGTCCATGAGTTTGATCGAATAGTAGATCACAGCGATTGAGATCAGGACGCACAGAAAGTCGCTGTAGGTTTCCAGAACCTTGCGCCCGGTCTCGCCCAACTTGTTGTGAAGCAGATCGATCCGGATATGTTCATCATATCGGAATGCTTCGGCGGCGGCGATATAGGCGAAATACACAAAGGAATATCGCGCGGTCATCTCACCCCAATTGGTTGAATGCGCAAAGAAATAACGCATGAAGACTTCCGACAGGATGATCAGAAAGAAATACGCATAGGCCGAGACGACCACGATCTTTACAAGAGGCCCATCGATGAATCGAAGGAACCCGTTGTGTTGAGCTGCAGTTTGCATTTGATGATTTTCTTTCGCCAAAAGGCAATTTTCGTGGCACGTACTGGCGGGAAGGCAACGCCCACCCGCCGTGCAGTTTTCACCCTTGAAGGTTCACAACTGTATCGAACGCTTCGCGACCAAACGCATCTTTCAATGCATCATAATCGCTACGCTGATGACCCATTTCGGAGACCCATTCGGCTTTCTCATCATCGGTCAATGTGACGACTTCGATTCCTGAATCGGTCCACAGTTTTACCATTTCATCATTCGCAGCAAGTTGCTTCTGACGCTGGTATTCATAGCTTTCTGCACCCGCGCGCATGATCGCTTCCTGAATGTCATCAGGCAACGCACCATACCAGTTGCGGTCAAGAACAGTGATGTGGCAATTGAAGTTCAACTCATACATTGTCGCACTGCTCAGCGTTTCATGGATCTTGGTTGCGGTCAGCGGACCCAAACCAACACTCAACGCATCAGCAGCACCTTGCTGCATCGCCTGATAGGCTTCGCCCCATGCGATTGACACTGGGCTGGCGGATGTAAGCTTGAACATTACGTCTTCGACGCGCGTACCGTTTGTACGAACTTTTAACCCTTCCAAATCACCCGGGCGCCGGACAACGCGGTCAACTTTGTTGCTGATACCCAAAACTCGGAACCCGGCGTTTGCCCACATACCTGGCACAACCTGAAAACCACTTGATGCAGGGCGGCTGATGAATTCCGAGTTGCGGAACGCTTCGGTTTGGATCGTATCCTCAAAGGCATTGTTGGAGCTAAACAAGAAAGGAAGATCAATAATATTGTAGACATCAGAGTAGTTTACAAAGTTACCAGTCGACAACTGGCAGCCCTGAATCGCACCGGTAAGAACCTTTTGCGGCAACACATTCTGGCCACCAAGGCTTCCTGCTTCGTGAATGTCGACCTCAAGCGCGCCGTTTGAATACCGCTCTGCCGCTGCTTTGAATTGCGACAGCCCAGTGATCATGTAGTCCTCAGTCGCTGCACCAAAAGTGTGACCAAAGGTCAGCTTGTGATCTGCTGCGGCACGCGCAGATGTTATGATGAACGGTGACGCGACCCCTGCGGTTGCGAATGCGGTACCGGACTTAAGTAGTTTTCTTCTCGAAAGCATCTGTTTTCTCCCCAGGAAAGTTCAACGTTGCGCGACCTCCTCCGCCCCACAACTGCTCCATTGGTTGGTTCTTTAACGTGTAGCTCATGTTTATTTACATGATGTAATTAAATTAGTTTTCAGAACACCGTTCTGTCAAGCGCGTTTCTGTGCCTATTGGTAAAATTGCTATGCAATCGATGAAATCGACCGAAAAAACGGCATTTTCTCAACGTTATTAACGCAAAGGTTGACCTAAATTTCCTGTGAAGACAGCCAGGGCAAAGCCACGTCAAACGACCGATAGCGATTTAGGCCCCGTAAGCTCCGGACAGGAAGAAGTCATGAAGCGCCAGATTCTCGGACGCGTCACCATAACTGGCACGACATACAATGATCTTGCTCGGGTTGATATCCATCTCAGCGGCCGCCTTCTCATATCCTGCGCGAACACCAGATGAATAGGCGTCAGCCTGCAACACTGGCCCGGCAAGCACGATGACATCTGGTGCAATTGCGATTGTCAAAGGCACCAGATTGTTTCCAAGCTGGTACCCAGCCGCAAAGAAAGCCTCGATCGCATATTTTTGGTCTTTGTTGGCCCATTCAACCGCGACTTCAAGCTGTGCATTGAAAGCCGTACCATTCTTCTCCAAATCTTGACGCGCTTCCTGAATTTCCTTCAGGATAGCCCGTCCTGATGCCAACTGGCTTAACGCTTGCTCGTTCTTGCACCCCGGTGTCTGGGCGGGAACCTTTATGTCGTTGATCCAACCCTCATCCGCCAGGCGTCTTACAATCCGCCCTCCGATAGCGATACTTGCCCCCATACCCTCGGAAATATGCGCAAGAAAAACACTGGAATGCTGCTCTGCCAGTGCAAAGTTCTTGTCCATGACATACCGACACAATGCGTCACCATTGTTCTCAACGCGAACGTGACATCCCAACCTTTGGGACATCTGTTCCTGAATGGCAAAGTCAGGCCAATTCAGCAGGATCGATTTGGTCAGGAAACCTGATTGCACGTTGATCGAACCGGGGATTGTCAGGGTCGCACCAAGGACACGCCGACGGTCTAGCTTATTTGTCGCAACAAGCTGATCAATATAGCGGCCAATAAATTCTACTGTATCTGGCCCCGAAGTGGTCACATGAACGGGTATCAATTGCTGATGATGCTGGCCCCCAGAGATATCAACGATTGAGATCAATCTTGAGAAAGACGATATGCTGATTGCAATCAGAAATCCGCCTTGCGCATTAATGCGCAGGGCAACGCCGGGTCGCCCCCGCTGCGCTTCATCACGTACCAAAGGTGCCTCAACGCAGATTCCATCCGCAATGAGCTCTTTCGAAATCCGCGACAAGGATGCGGGCGTTAATTCAAGACGTTCTGCCAATTCCTGCCGGGAGATCGGCGTAGGTTCCCGAAGCACTTGCAGAATGCGTGCCCTGTTGCTGATCCGAATATCGCGCAGATGTTGCCGCTTAACAGGTGATGTATCTGGCTTCAAAATGCAGATCTTTCATTCGACTGGCCAGAACGGCCATAAGAATTGGTCATTTCATACAGCCATATAGCGCGCGGAAAAATTAATAAAGTTCCAGCTTACAAGACAACGAAGGCACACACATGATCTTCTTTTGCACGCAATGACAGGACGGCCCCCTCACCCAATGTCGCATTGTAGAACAGCATTTCTTATTGCAGAATGCAATCAGCAAAAAAATCTGACCGCAGGGCCCATTATGTCCGGACACCGCACCATCCCAATGAAAAAGCCCAAAGGCCATGTTCCGGGCGCACAGCGGCATTCGGCGCGGCTCGCGCCTTCGACCACGCAAATTCAGGTTCTGTATCTGGGAATGCAAGCGCATGATGCAAACACTGAAACACTGGATACATTCCGCGATCTGGCCAAATCGCTTTTTGTTGCAGATGAGGGGCCCGATCACCACGATTTTGCCTATTTTGACGACCCGCAAGGCATACCCTCCATTTTCACAGTCGCCTATTGGACCGACCCGGACACATATCAAAAGTGGGCAACAACCGATCTTGTTGCCCATTGGTGGGCGGACCCATCGCACCTTACCGGCCCTTTAGGGTATTTCTGGGAGGCTTTTTGTGTCTCCAAAGATCACAGCGAAACCATCGCATTCACGCACCCCATTCGAGGCTTGGCAGCCTGTCCGATGCACAGCATTCACCCAGTTGAGGAAAGCGGATATTGGGGCGCCGCGCGCGACCGTATTCCCGCCTCTGCCTTTGATCAACTGAACGGCGAAAACAATAGGCCGATTGGATACATAGAACGCGCTGACACACGTGGGCGATTGGTCAGCATCGACCTTCCCAAGAACACATGTATCATACGATCAGGTGTGTCCTGGGCCGATTGTGGGCAGGAACAATTCAACAGTTACACCCGAAACATCAAACCAAAGCTTGATCTGGGCATGGATTATTTGCGCGATCATCCCGTCGAGTCCGGGTGTCTATATCTGCGGCAGGTTGATGTATTGGATGACGCCGGGAACCGCGCTCCCGAAGCATATTCAACGGGTCTTTTCCAATCTCTTGCTCATTTAGAAAAATGGGCCCATGAGCATCCAACCCATTTGGCGATCTATACGCGTGCCCTTGCTGAACGGGCAAAATATCAGGACGATCTGGAATTGCGCACCTATCATGAAGTGTTTGTCCTAGATGGTCCAACCGACTTTCGCTATTTGAACTGCCACGGCCAAACCGGAGTGCTTCCGATTGTCTTTGCTTCTTTTTGAAAGACCATCACCAATACTAACCATCAAATACCGCGTCCAGTTTTGACGCCATACGTTCCGCAATGTCTTGCAGATCCTCTTGCGAAAATGCCGTGTCATTTGATGATAACCCCGCATTCGGCGCGCCATCAGCCTCAGTGACGGACACGAAAATCTCGGCATTGCCAACGCCAACCGGCAGGTCCACCATTTCAACTGTGACGAACCCCATGGAAAACTTGCCAACAAGCCCAGTCGAAAAAAGTTGCCTCAAAGGGGTGCTGGCCGACCGACCTACGGGCGCTTTGTTGTGCACAAAAAATCGATAACTATGGGTATCAATCTTTTTGACCATCTTTGCGACGTCGCTTTCCATCGCATAAAACAGATCTGTAGGAAGATATTCTGAGGCTGCCAATATGTCTGACTGCACCGCTTTGGCACTCTCAAAAAGCCCCTTATGACCGTGTTTGAACCGCACGATAAAGTCTTGCATTTCCGCCCCTAGAAAGGTTGAAAAACACGCATCGTTGCGCCCCAAGACACTTCCAACCAAAACTTCATCTTGACCCGCAATCTCACAAATCACTTCCGAAAATGCCGCATGCAAAAAACAGAATGCACTGATCCCCTGTTGATTAGATAACTGCTGTAGTCTTGCGGATTGCTCGGATGTCAGCACATTTTTCAGTTTTGTGTGCGCCCCGTTATTGCGCGCTGACGCAACAGGTAAGCCTTTAGAAACCCGCCCGACATTGGGTTCAGGGGGCGGTGGGATCAAACGTTCACGCCAATAAGTGTCCGTCGCCATTCGCGCCTGTTCGATGTCCGCCTGGCGCATGCCAATGAACTCGCCATGTGAAACAGCCTTCTTAAGGACAGGAACATTCAAAGAGAACGCCAGCAGATCTTCAATCAGGATCATCAGACCATAGGCATCAACGATACTATGGTGTGCTTTGATCAAAACAACATCACCCGCGACACCACACTTCACCAGACGAAGCTCAAACAGGCTTTCAGACAGGGCCGTCATCGGTCTGTTTGCTATCTCCAAAAGTGCAGCATCCTGATCCGCTTTCGACAATGTACTGAGATCTTCCACCAATAAGCCAAGCAAATGTTCAGGCAAAATTTTTGCCCTCCATTTCTCGCCCAACTGGACAAACTGAAGACGAAGCGAATCATGCCGGGCAACAAGCTTTTCAAAGCCGCGCTTAAGACGCCGTTCATTCATGCCCGATGTGACACGAAACCCCAACCGAAGCGTCATAAGTTGGTGATAAGACCTGACTGTCCGTTCATCCAACGCCGTGTGGATCATCAAGCCTTGCCAGGATGTGATAGGAAAAAGAGTCTCCGAATTCGCCGCCCTGTTCGAGAAATTCATTTTAGTTCCAAAATTTCAACATCTAAAAAATCTTGCTAATACACCGTTACTGATCACACAGATAGTAACCATTCGTTGTTTTCTTGGTTACCTTTTGTTGGTTCCAACATCCAATCATCGCAAATATGAGAACGTTATCATTTCCCCCCTTAACAGCCAGCCGCCCTCTCGTTAACCTCACCTCATGAGCAGCACCGAAGGCGATCTTCTCCACACCGTCACAGCCGACGACATCTCAGACGCCCGCAGACGTCTGGGTCGCGCGATGGTCTGGGGCGCCGCGGCCCTTTGCGCCGCACTCGCCCTTTGGCAACTGGCCTATGAGACCGGCAATGTCACCAGCGGGTTCAACAATTGGCGGCCCATCCTTTACGCTTATGTTCTTTGGGCCATAGCCCTATGCGCGGCGCAAGTGATCGTTAACGGCGAAAAGGGCAAACGCACGTTGTTTGTTCTGCCAGCCGCACTCTTTGTGATCAGCCTTGTCGTCTTTCCGCTGCTCTTTGCCTTGTACATTTCCTTTACCGATTGGAACCTTGCGTCCCCCAATGGGCCACAACCCAACGGTTGGGATAACATGCGCGAGATGTGGCAGGACGGATTCTATTGGAACGCCCTGAAAAACATGGTCTATTATGTGGCCGCCGTCAGCGTTGAATACGTCATCGCCTTTGGTCTGGCTTTGCTGCTGAACGCGCAAATTCGCGCCCGTAAGTTCTTTCGCGTTGTCTTTTTGTTGCCCCTCATGCTGAGCCCGGTTGCCGTTTCCTGGATGATTGGTAAATCGATGCTAGAGGTCCGCTTTGGCCCCGTCTCCCGTGTCATTCGCGAATTTGGCGGCGAACCGAGCTTTTTCGGCAATCCTGAAATCGCGCGCTTCATGATCATGGCAATGGATGCTTGGACGTTCATTCCGTTTATGATGATTATGTTGCTTGCCGGGCTACAGGCCTTACCCAAAGAGGTAATCGAAGCCTCCAAAGTTGACGGTGCAACCGGTTGGCAAAGCTTCAAAGAAGTCATCTTTCCGCTGATGTTGCCCGTCTCTGTAACAGCAATCGTGATCCGCATCATTTTCAAACTCAAACTGGCCGATATCATCATCAATGTCACCTCTGGCGGTCCGGGCGGCGCAACGGATTCAGTCACCAGCTTTATTTTCCGCGAATACCGGGATCGTTCGAATGTCGGCTATGGCACATTGCTTGCCATGGTCTATCTCGTGCTGATCATCATTTTCGTGACGCTCATGTTAAAACTTGTCAGCCGTTGGATGGAGCGCCCCGCATGAGCCAAGCCATCTCTAAGGATCATGAAGCAGATGCCCGCGTCAAAACCAAATGGTGGGCCAGTCGCATCGCAATCTATGGTGCGCTTTTGATCTGGACCGTGATCTGTCTTTTCCCGATCTTTTGGACCATCACAACCTCGTTCAAACTTGCCCCTGATGTGATGAAAGGCAACCTGATCCCCTGGGTCGATTTCACCCCACGCTGGAAAGGCTGGGAATCCATCGGCATTTCGCCCCGATTGATCGGAGAAATATCGACAGTACGCGAAGAGTTCCTCAAGCGATTTTGGAACAGCACAATCATCGCCATATCGGCGTCGCTGCTTGCTGTTATCCTTGGCTCACTCGCGGCCTACGGGTTGTCACGCTTTAACTATAAGTTCGGCTTCATGCGAAATTCCGACATTTCGTTCTTCTTTCTCAGCCAAATGATCCTGCCACCGGTTGTCTTGGCCCTGCCCTTCCTTGTGCTTTATAGATCGCTTGACCTGTTAGACAGTCGCACCGGGCTCATTCTGCTTTATACGCTTATGGTTCTGCCCATCGTTATCTGGATCATGCGCGACCAATTTCAGGGCATTCCGGTAGAACTGGAAGAAGCGGCACTTGTTGACGGTCTGGGGATCTGGGGCGCCTTCATGCAAATCGTCTTGCCGATCGCCCTGCCCGGCATGGTCGCCTCCTTTATCCTATCGCTGGTCCTCTGCTGGAATGAATATTTCTTTGCCGCCTTGTTGACTGCTACCAATGCAACAACGCTCCCCGTGATGGTCGCATCTCAGACCGGATCGCAAGGCATCAACTGGTGGTCAATGGCCGCCCTGTCATCCGCCGCCATCCTACCGTTGGTGGTCGTTGCAATCTTCCTTGAGAAATACATCATCAAGGGGATGGCTGCAGGTGCCGTCAAATAACATGTTATTCCATGTTGGTATGACGCAAGCGCATTTGATCCGGCGTTATATCCATTTTGTCGCGCAACCGTAGGATCATCATTTCAAACAGCATAAACAACGCCCCTTCATAGACCGATCCCATCGGCAGGATGGACTGCGGCTCCTCTTGGTCATTTGCCATGGTCTGAGCGGGTATCACCACCACATGATCCGCAAGAGCTGCCGCTTGGGCCATCCGCGTCGCGGTTAAAAAGAGCACCTGCGCACCATCCCGTTTCGCCACCTTCATCAAGGCTGTGACTGTCGATAATTCGCCCGGGCCTGCGGAAACAACAAAAAGATCACCTGGTCCCAAAGGCGGCGCATTCATGTCCGCGACCATGCCGACACGACACCCAAGATGATAGAGCCGCATCGCCAGCCCGCGCATCTGCACCCCTTCGCGCCCACATCCATAAAGCAGCACATTGCCTGCATTTGCAATCAGCGTGCAAGCCGTCTCAAACGCTGTGCTGTCCACGCCATCAAGCGCCTCTCCGATTTCGCCTAAGGCCTTTTGATGATCACCGCACATTGTTCAGTTCCATTGCGATGTCTTTGGTCTGTTCATACAACCTGCGAAACAGATCATAGGTTCGGGTGTACCTTGAGTCCGGCTGCGCCGTGATCACTTGTGCAGGTGGGTTCCATCGCCCGATGTCCGCGCGATCCACCACCCCCACCGCAAGGGCGGCAAGAAAGGCATCACCATAGCTTGCACCCTTCGTCTTTTCACACACAATCTGATCGATACCCGTGATGTCTGACGTTGCTTGCAACCAAAGCGCGTTCTTGGTTCCCCCACCAACCGCCAAGAGCCGCGTCGGCGATTGACCCAACGTCGCAAACGTGTCCGTGACATGACGGGTGCCATAGGCAATCCCTTCGATCAATGCGCGGTACATATCTCCGCGTGTATGGGTCAAATTCAGACCAAAGAACGCTCCCTTGGCGTTTACATTGTGGATCGGTGTTCGTTCACCGGAAAAATACGGTAACATCAACAGGCCATTGGCACCGGGAGGCGACGTCGCGGCCTCAGTCGCCAACACTGAAAAAGCATCCGCTTGCTCCAGTTCACGTGCAAATTGGTCACGGAACCAATGGGTCAATGTGCCCGAGGTCGCGAGCCCGGCCATCGATGCGTGTTCGCCTTCGAACAGCCAAGGCGCATACCAGATGCGCGGGTCACTGACCTGAGATTGAGCCCGCAGAATGATAAAGATGGTTGAGCCATACATCATCATCATATCACCCGGCTGATCGGCCCCAACAGAGAGCGCCTCAGCCGCCGCGTCAATTGTTCCCGCGGTAACCGGGGTACCGGGCGCCAGCCCTGTTTCAGCCGCTGCAGCCTTGGTGATCTGACCTGCGATTTCATTGGACCACATCAAACGCGGAAGTTTATCCAAATCAACGATATCATCCGCCAAATCATCCACCCAAGACTGGGTATTCACATCATACAAAGGTGAAAAATTCGCAGCCGTGTAATGATCAATCACCACTTCCCCGGTCAACCGTTGCACCAGAAAACTGGTGGAGGTCAGGATGTGAGCCGTCTTTGCAAAAATCTCTGGATGGGTACGCCTGAGCCAGAGAATTTTGGGGCCCACCGACTGTGACGTTAGCGCATTGCCACATCGCGCGATGATCCGGTCTTCACCGATGCGCTCACTCAGTTCCGCCACCTCGGTCTCCGCCCGACCATCCACACCGTATAGCACAGCATTCATCAAAGGCGTCCCGGCCGCATCCACTGGCAACATACAAGGGCCAATTGCGCTACAGGCAACGGCAGCTATCTGCGTGGGATCAACGCCGCTTTCCCTCAACAACGTTTGAGTGACAAAGACAAAATCACCCCACCAATCTTCCTCTGGCCGATGCTCTGCCCAACCGGGGCGTGGCACCAACATTTCGTGGCCTCGTGAAGCCTGGGCATGCACTTTCCCGACTTCATCCACCAAAACCCCTTTGGTTTCATACGTCCCAATGTCTATCCCAACCGTAAAACCCATCAGGTGTATTCATCTCTATCAAGAGAAAAATCCGGCGTGATACGTCCCAACGCGGCTCCCAACAATTCTGCCAACCCAACTAGATCATTAAGTTCACAAACTTCTCGGGCGGAATGTGAATACCGCATTGGATATCCAAGATCGACAGACGCCACCCCCGCGCCAACATGCTGCACATATGATAAATCGGTTAGGATTCCGGTTTGCGCACTGCGTTGAAGCGTGATCCCTTCAGCGATTGCAGCTGTTTCGAACAGATGCACCATGGCAGGATGCGGTATCACCCCATTCAATGTGCCACGCCCGTGGAACGAATAAAGGCTCATCCCTGGACCACCGCCCAGCACCATATCGCCGCGCGCATCCATGTCTGGCGTGTCACTGGCCAACATCAGATCAAGCTGGATCGCAATGTCTGGCTGTATGGTTTGGGCAAGCGGCAAAGCGCCACGCAGGTTGAATTCTTCCTGTACAGAAAAGGCCAAATGAACGGGTGGCCCGCTATCACGATTGTGCAACTTGCGCGCCACCTCAAGCAAAACGGCACATCCCGCGCGATCATCCACACTGGTGCCCACCACCCGGTCTTCCCCTAACAAATCCGCAGCTGGTCGATATACCACTGGCGTACCAATACGTATCCCCGCTGCTTCAACCTCAGATGCAGATGTCATGCCAACATCCACATATAACTCTCCATAGGGCGTGACCTGATACTTTTCCGCAGGAGGCGTTGCATGATGGCTTTTGTGCGCAATAATCCCGGGCACATCACGCCCCTCCGCCACACAAAGCAAAACATCCTGTGCGGCCAATGCCCGCTCTGGCACGCCGCCCAGACGTTCCAATCGAACCAATCCATCAGCTTGAATGCGTCGAACGATGAACCCCAATTGATCCATATGGGTAAACAACATCACCGCCGGTCCGTCCCCCGGAAAATGCGCCACCAGATTGCCAAGACGATCCGTCTCGCTCTCAATACCCATCCCGCTCAGCCGTTGCCGAAGTATCCGGCGCACCCGGTCTTCGTGCCCGGCCAACCCCGGCACCCGCATCAGCGCCAAAAGATCTTTGCAAATACGTTTTTTCATCTGCGGGCCTTACGCACACGGTCCATAAAATCTATCGCGCGATCAGGATCGATTGGGTTCCAAGTATCTCCATCCACCTTTAGGGACGACCCAACAATACAACCGTCCGCGATGCCCAAAACATCCGCGACACTGTCATGTTTCACACCTGTGTTGGCCATCACCGCGATATCGGGCAACACCGCCTTGACGGCTTCCAGATCAGACAATGCCGCGGCTTCTCCGGTGATTTGTCCCGATACCAACACCGCATCTGGAATCGAAGAAAACACCGCACTGCGCGCACGATCCGACAAAGGGCGTTGATCCAGCGAATGCGCAAATTCTGCTGAAACGTTGTACAGCATCGCCATGTCAGACCGTCCCAACCGATTGCGATACCGCAACGCGCGGCCCGCATCCGGCGCCCAATACCCCATGTCAGAGGCATATGTCCCGGTAAAGATTTCGCGTACAAAAGTCGCCCCGGTTGCGGCCCCTAATGCCACACTCGACATCGGATCCCACAGCACGTTAACGCCAAATGGCACGGTAATTTCAGATTTCAGTTGCCCAATAATCGCAGCCATGGTCGCAGTTGATGCGATGTCGACATCAAATTCATATGGACGATCATTTTCATTGCCAAACATCACGGCATCAAATCCGGCCGCTTGCAGCGCCAAAAGATCGGCGCGCGCGGCGGATACCAGATCCAGCTCGGGATCAAACAGCGGCGTTCCCGGCAAAGCGCCAATATGAACCATGCCAATCACCGGCTTGGATTTCCCAAATACACGTTCAAAATTCACGGTCATGTTATCACCTCTTCTCAATGCAACCCTAAGTCTCCCAAGCGGTTTACGTAAAGGAAAACTGATGTAAGTTAGTTCCTGTATTAAGGGAGCATCAGATGGGTTTGAAAACAAGAAACTGGGACAGGTTGGGCAATGGTGGGGTAACCTTCACCGAACTTGGCTTTGGGACAGCACCACTCGGTAATCTGTATAAGGCCATTTCTGACAATGATGCGCGCGCAACACTTGATGCCGCATGGGACGGCGGCGTGCGATATTTTGACACCGCCCCGCTTTATGGGCTGGGCCTGTCCGAGACACGATTGAACGGATTTTTGCGCGGCAAACCTCGCGATCAATATGTCCTCTCCACCAAAGTCGGGCGGCTTATCCAACATTGCGCACCTGAACATCGCTCCGGTGTGGGCAAATGGTTCGATGTGCCGCAACGGCGTGAACAATTTGACTACAGCTATGACGGCGTGATGCGGTCCTTTGACCATTCGTTTTCACGTCTGGGCGTTGATCAGATTGATATTCTTTATGTCCATGATCTCTGTGCCTTCAGCCATGGATCAAAAGTGGCCTCTGACACCCGGATCGAAGAATTCTTTGGCGGGCGTGGGTATGACGCGATGATCTCTTTGCGCGATCAGGGTCTCATCAAGGCGATTGGTGGCGGCGTAAACGAATGGGAGGTCTGTCAAACTTTGGCAGAACGAGGTGACTTTGATCTCTTTCTGCTGGCTGGCCGTTACACGCTTTTGGAACAAGAGGCCCTCAACAGTTTCCTGCCAATGTGCGAAGCGCGTGGCATCGGCATCGTGACTGGAGGTCCCTATAACTCTGGCATCTTGGCAACGGGCGCGAAACCGGGCGCATTTTACAACTACGACCCGGCACCGCAACACATCGTTGACCGGGTAAATGCCATTGAGGCTGTCTGTACCGATCATGGGGTTCGTATGGTCGATGCCGCGTTCCAATTCCCGCTGTTGCACCCTGCACATGTCGCGGTGATCCCCGGTGGTCAGGGAGTGAAAGAAATGGCAGGAAATCTGCAAGCCGCCAAGGCTCAGATACCCCCTGCTCTTTGGTCTGACCTCAAAGCCCAAGGGCTTATGGACGAAAGAGCCCCAACATGAAAATAGATGCGCATCAGCATTTCTGGCAACCTGATCGGGGGGATTACGATTGGATGCCCCAAGATAATGCGACACTCAATCGTCCCTATTCGCCGGATGACCTCGGGCCCGTGTTGGCCAAACATGGTATCGATGGCACCGTCTTGGTGCAGGCCGCTGCAACCGTCTATGAAACAGAATATATGTTGGGCCTGGCTGATGCGACCCCTAGCATCAAAGGGGTTGTGGGGTGGATAAACTTTGAGGATCAAGCTGCGCTACATCACCTGAAACGTCTTGCCAGACACCCCAAGTTTCTAGGCGTCAGGCCGATGATCCAAGACATCCCAGACATCGATTGGATGCTGCGCGATGATGTGCAATGGGCCTATCAGGCGATCATCGAACTTGACCTGACATTTGACGCTCTGGGATTTCCTCAACACCTGCCGAACTTTCTGATGTTGCTCAAGAAATACCAAGACATGCGGGTCGTCATTGATCACTGTATGAAACCCCAAATCCGCGACAACCAAAGCGGGCAGGATGCCTTGTCCGCATGGGCGGACGGCATGTCTCGTTTGGCCAATGAAACCGGGGCCTGTTGCAAGCTATCGGGTCTCATTACCGAGGCGGATCAAGGGTGGACAAATGCCGATCTGTCTCCCTTCTCTAATCATGTTTTGTCCGCCTTTGGTCCAGACCGTGTGATGTGGGGGTCAGATTGGCCTGTGTGCAGATTACAGGCGGAATACCCTGATTGGTATCAAGCCGCGCAAACTTTAACCACACATCTGACAGACCCAGAAAAAGTTGACATCTTTGGTGGCACAGCCACCCGGTTTTATCGGCTGTCCTGATCGCCCTTCATCCTGTGTAAATGACACTCAAGCCAGCATCGCCCCCTGCACCAGCCGCATCGCTTTGGGGGCGTCCTGACGGGCTATGGCGTCTTGCAAATCGGCATGCTGCACCAACCGCGCCGCTGTCTTGCGAAGTTTCTGTACAACCTCAATGTTGGTGCGCGCTTCTTCGACAGGATCAAGACCTGAATGATCCGGGAAAGTGTCAAAGTAAATTGCGCCATCATACCCCGCGCGTTCCAACTCTACCAAAAGCTCAACTGTTTGGATCGGATGCACTGCCCCCACCATCAAGCCATTGTCCCATTTTCCGTAACCGTCGTTCAAATGCACGCCCAATATTCGCGAATGACGCGCCACCAATGCGGCGGCAAAGGCTGGCATCTCATCGGCGTAAAGCACATGGGCAAAATCCAAGGTTACGCCGGTGTTTTTGCGCCCGATATCTTTGATCGCAAGCAGGGTTGTCGCGGCGTCCGGCATTAAGGCAAAGGCACGCGGTTCATTGGGTTTATACTCCAGCGCGATGTCGATTTCTGGGTTGTGATCCGCAACTTCGGCCATTGCGGTAATCGTGTGATCCCAGGCACATGCATATTGCATCTGAAATGAATAATCGAACCCGTCCTGCCCCATCCAAAGCGTCATCAAAGAACCACCCATTTCAGCCAATACATCAAGGCCACGTTTGGTCTCATCTATCGCGGCTTGCCGCACAGCAGCATCCGGATGGGTGAAGGCCCCCAACTTGTATCCAGGGTCAGTATAGTACCGCATCGCCATGCCATTCAGCACCATGCCGTTGTCATCCAACACCCGTTGCAGGTCAGCGGGCGTATCGTCCTGAAAATGATCAGGAAAATTTAGATCCGCAGCGTTCAACCCGGCACAAGAAGCCCGTGCAAGCAAATCTGCTGTCGTCACCCGGTTTTTATCGGGCCAATAGGTCTGTGCGCCAATCTTAAACGCATTCAAGCGGGCCGCGAAGCGGGGGGTATTTTCAATTGCCATTTGCAAAACGTACAGCTTGATCGCTAACGCCTGCAATCGTTCTTTCACATAGCTGCTTTTCTGCGACGTAAACGCCCCCTTTTTGGTGAAGTGCCCCCTTTGCCCGAGCCTTTGGAACCTGGCTAAATTTTTCGCTCTTTGCCGCGATCTAAATTTATCAAACATGGTTTCTGGCGGATTAACCAAAAATAAAGCCAAAGAGCGCAGGTTGCCACTATACCGCGCCGCCCCATGGTCCCTTCAATTGAAGCAAGAAAGAAGCTGATCGCATGACAGAAATGCTGAAGTCCCCCCTCGTTCCTGATGCCGCAGTCCAGCCGCAAAAGGCCAAGACGGTGCGCAAATTCCCCAATCAGGATCAGATAGAGCCGTTGATCGCAGCCGGGCTTGTGACCCACCTCGTTACGGTTAAGGAAAAACTGGAACCCCTCTTCGCAGCTGGGCAAATTCATGAGCTTCCCGAGGTGCGATTCGTTGCCGCTTTCGAAGGGGGGATCATTGCATTGGGTTGTCCAAACGGTCTTCCGGAAAACTTGGCTGATCTGGCGTATCCGGCGCCTAAACCCAAACCCAGCGCAGAGGCCCGGGCATTGACCGAAGGCATGCGTCAAATCGCGCTGACTTCACAGCGGTTAGAATCTGTCGCGACCGCATTTCAACCCATAGACAATGAAATTCAGGAACTCCGCCTTGAAAGGCTGATTGATCGCATCGCGGCTCTTGAAAGCACGATCTTATCTCAAGCAGCAGACACAAAAGAGCAGGCCCTGAACTCTGTCGAAGAACAATTGTTTGCCCTGACAGAAAAGTTTGAAAACCAGCCGGATCATATGCAGATGCTCAAAGACATCGCCTCCCGTTTGGATGCGTTACCTGAACCTGTTGCGCCAGATCTAAGCGGCATTGAGGACAAGTTGGATTCGCTGGCCGAAAACCTTTGCATAGTCTCAACTCAGACCCAAAAACTAACCGCTGTCGCAAAAGAAATCGGTGCGCCTGCGGACCTTGCACAGACCCTGAACAAGATCGACGAACAACTGCAACAAACCCATACAGAACTGACCGAACGGTTTGACAAACTACCAGAACCAATCAACCCAGACTTCAGCCCCATCGACAGCCGACTTGACGGCTTGACCGATCAGATAGATATCGTTGCAGATCAAACAGAACGGCTTATCGCAATGGCACAGGAAGTTGGTCCACTTTCAACCTTGGCGACAGTTCTCAGTCAGATCAACACCCGTGTCGAAACATTAGGCACCAACGACGATACCCAAACGATCCTGGACGCTATTTCGGATACCCAATCAGAAATCAAAGACCTCGCAGAACGGCCTATGCCTGACATTGATCTGTCAGATCAGCGCAAAAGCTTTAGTCAATTTGCGACGGTTCTTGGAATGATCGTTCAACGGATTGAAAAGGCCGTTACTGAGCTGCCCAACCCAGAAGTTGAAGCAAATGCGCTGGCCGCTCTTCACTCCGACGTCGCATCATTGTTAAATCGTCCTGACCCACAACCGCTATTGCAAGCCCAAGAAGACACCATGCAAACCGCATTGGATCAACTTATCGTCGTTCAGGGCTTACTTGGACACGATAGTGCTGATGTTGATATGATGCCAAGTGACCTCGCTGAAATTATCAGAAGTTTGCCGGATCTATTGGAATCTACCTTCAAGAAGGCCCCGGACCCGGAACACTTGCTTAACACATTGGAACACCTGCGCACCTCGGTCGAACAGCTACCCACACATATGCAGGAAATAGCCACCGCCCCCATTATCAAATCAGAGGTACCCGCCGAACAAACATTGCCTCCTGTACTTCAAAGTTATGGCACAGAAATCGACACGATCGCAGCGCAGTTGGAACGAATAACAACAGACGTCTGCTTACGGCGTGCGCCCATCGAACCAACCGTTCACGAACGAGGCGGACCAGCAACGGGCACTGTTGTCCTCTCTGACTTGCGGACACAATTTGCCGAAATGATCGCAAATCAAATCAACCAAACGGCTGTTGTAGCGGCGCAGCCGTCTGGCAATGCCCATTAACTTAACACAATCCCGCTGGCTTACTCGGTTCCTCCCCTTTTCATAGGGCGAGGAACTAATAATCCCATTTTTGGCGGCAGAATTATCTCCAATCAAAAAAGGCGCCGCCGGCTTGCTCCAACACTTTTTGTGCCATCTCAGCGCCGGCTTTTGCCCCATCCTCAACCGGACATCGCATCGCTTGCTCTACCACTTCCGACCCATCAGGGCGCAGCACTTCTCCTCGTAAGAAAAGATCGCCGTCTTCAAAAACAGCAAGACCGGCGATCGGCGTTTCGCAAGATCCATCAAGACCAGCCAAGAACGCGCGTTCTGCAGCCAAACGCTGACCGGTTGCATTATCATGGATAGCTTCTAGCATCGCTGCGGCGCGGGGATCATCCGCCCTACGCTCAATCCCAATCGCTCCCTGTGCTACCGCCGGCAGCATGGTTTCCACCTCAATGGCGGCCTTAGGCACCTCATCCATGTTAAGCCTGTTCAGACCCGCCATCGCCAGAAATGTCGCCTCGGCAACACCGTCTTGCAGCTTGCTCAGACGGGTTTGCAAATTGCCGCGAAACTCCACCACTTCCAAATCAGGCCGCCGCAATTTCAATTGCGCTTTGCGACGCAAACTTGATGTCCCAACAAGAGTGCCAGCAGCCAGATCATTCAACGTTTTTGCACGAGGAGAAATGAATGCATCACGCACGTCTTCCCGTGGCAGATAAGTCTCTAACACCAATCCCTTTGGTTGAAGTGTCGGCATATCCTTCATTGAATGCACGGCAATATCGATTTTGCCCGCAATCATGTCGTCCTCAATTTCACGTGTGAACAGCCCTTTGCCACCGATCTCCTTGAGCGGTCGGTCAAGCACTTTGTCACCCGTGGTCTTGATCACAACAATGTTAAAAGCTTCAAAAGGCAGATCGAAGGCCTTTGCTAGCCTTTCGCGAGTCTCATAAGCTTGCGCCAATGCCAACGGAGAACCTCTTGTGCCTATTTGGAGCGGGTTTCGCGGGGTTGGTAAATTCAATGTCATACCTTTACGTACATGGCTAAACTTCCACGGACAACGCTTGTATCACTGTTCCACTCGAACCATGTTACACCAAATATCCAAAAGCCAAGAAAGCCTCAAATGAGCAAAGATAAAACGATCCTGCGTGCCCTGGCCGGCGAAACATTACCGCGCCCGCCTATCTGGATGATGCGTCAGGCTGGCCGCTACTTGCCAGAGTACAAAGCTACACGGGCACAGGCGGGGGATTTTCTGTCTTTGTGTTACAATCCTGATCTCGCTGCCGAAGTCACCTTTCAGCCCATTCGCAGATACGGGTTTGATGCGGCGATCCTTTTTGCGGATATCCTGCTTGTGCCTCAAGCTCTTGGGGCTGATTTGTGGTTTGTCACGGGCGAGGGCCCTCGGTTATCAACCATAACAACGCAAGCCGAATTTGATGCATTGAAACCGGTTGAGGCGATCCACGATACCCTGAGTCCCGTTTATGAAACGGTCAAAATACTCTCCAACGGGTTGCCTGATGACACAACTCTAATCGGGTTTGCTGGCGCTCCCTGGACTGTCGCAACCTATATGATCGGGGGTAAAGGTACGCCGGATCAAGGCCCCGCACATGCGCTCAAAGCCGAGAATAGACCGGTTTTTGAAGCCCTACTCGACCGGATCACAGCGGCAACTGTTCTTTATCTTTCGGAACAGATCAAAGCCGGGGCGGAGGTTGTTAAATTGTTCGACAGCTGGGCAGGGTCTTTGCAAAATGGGGATTTTGAGGCTTATTCACTGAAACCCATGCAGCGGATAACCGCGGAAATCAAAGCGCTCCACCCTGATATTCCGGTCATCGCCTTTCCCAGAGGTGCGGGGGAGCGGTATGTCGGGGCCCATGATATCATTGGCGCCAATTGTGTGGCGATTGATGATGGTGTTACTGCCGAATGGGCAGCCGCAAATGTACAGACCGGCGGATGTGTCCAGGGCAACCTGAAGTCGTCGCATATGGTGACAGGTGGTGACGCATTGGTTTCGGAAACACGACGCATTGTTGATGCATTGTCCGGTGGGCCACATATCTTCAACCTTGGCCACGGGATCACGCCAGACGCCGATCCTGAAAACGTACAGCTCATGATAGACACGGTGCGCGCGACCTAAACGACGATTTCGACCGCGCTGACATCACCGTCAACTTCTCGGCAGGCATGAAGCAACACCCCTTCGAGATGGGTTTGGACATAAGCTGCATGAAACTTGCTGGGCGCCTTTAAGGTCAGGCGCCCCCCTGCCCTACCAACTCGTTCAAGGGCCCGGAGCCATGCTCCAAACCGACCCTGATCTTCAGCGTAGAGTACCGATCTGGCCAACCCCCATTCAGTGGTATCGTCCATTTGCGGGGCAACAACGGTGCCCTGAACTGGAAAAGGGACAATGGTTGGTGTTGGCGCATCGGCGAGCCTTAGCGCAAAATCTGGACCTACTTGGGGCCAGATGGTTCGCGTCGCGCGCAGGATCTCAGCAGTATCAAATCCATATGTAGCAACGCGACCCCGCGCGCCTTGACGTTTGACAATCAGCCAACCTAGGGCGCGGAGCTTTGCCAACTCACGTTTGACAGTGCGTTCATTGCAGGACCACAGCTTACCAATTTCCCTTTGCCCCATGGACAACTCATCGCGAGACCAATTGTAGCGAGCCGTCAGCAACGTAATCAGCCTAAGGATCAGTCTCTGATCATGTTTGCCTAACGACAATGCATGTGCACCTAATGCAGTGATCAAATCGTATTTGCGTGCAGAAGCGCCTGGCCCTGCCATTTTTGTCTGGAGCATGTCCCTGCCCTACTCAAACGCAACCACCGCCGATGGGGCTGCTATGCCTCGTTATCCAAACTCTTTGGGTTTGGTTATCTGGTGATCGGTGAAACACAACGCTTTTCCGACGCACTTCCTGATTTGCGTCCAAACCAGCGATTCTGTCAAGGCCTTGCTGTAGATGTTGATTATGGCTTCTTAAATTCTGAAAGAAAAACTTTGGTTAATAGGTAAAGGGTGACATCTAGGGCGTCCCCTTATCGTGAACTTGTGTCCCCTATTAGGGACGGTTTGGCAAAGGGGTGTCCCTTAATTTACGTCGGATACGCGCGATTTTGAAATGAATGGCGCCGAATCAGGATTAACTCATGATTTGTGGGTTATTCCCATGATATTGAGATTTACTTTAATCTCAAATTGGGCGTAAATCAAAAATTATGTGGAATTAGCGTCCTGAAGTGGGTGTTGGTTTTCTGGAAGTGGTATGTCCCCGTGGGGACATCGGCGGAAAAATAAGTAAAAAGAGGTACATAGCAGTATGTTCACCCATAAAGACCTGGCCAAGCTGCAAGCGCAGTCGTTGAAGATGCAGGGTTTCATCAGGCAACAAACCTTCTCGCCTGAGAATGAAAAGACGTTGCGACGCTTTTCAAGCTGGGAGGTGGCCGAGCTGATCTTTAAGGTCAATCAATCTACTTTACGCGGGCGTCTCGCCACTGATCCATCTTTGCCTCAGGGTCAAACGGAGGAAGAAGGACGCCAACATTGGTATACGCTGGAAGAAATAAACGAGCTTCGCCGACGACTTAAGGTCAATCGGAAGTCCTTGATGCCTGAACGTCCGGCGGGAAAACGAGCGATCCGCGCAGCCATCGCCAATTTCAAAGGGGGGGCGGGCAAATCCACCGTTGCGCTTCATTTTGCCCATGCGGCTGCCCTTGATGGCTATCGCGTGCTCGTGGTGGATTTCGACCCTCAAGCGACGCTTAGTCACTCAATGGGGCTGAATGATGTGAACGAAGAGTTCACGGTTTGGGGCGTTATGGCCCGCGATTTGATCCAAGAAACAGAACGCATGAATGCGGCGACTCAGGGTGCTGAAAGCGGAGCCTCTCTTCCGCAGCGCAAACTGCCTTCGGCGATTACCGAAATGGGTCTGAACAATCTGCGTGTCACGGACTTTATTAAATCAACCAACTGGCCCACGATTGACGCCCTACCCTCCTGTGCCAATGCCGCCTTTGTTGAATTCGCTTCCGCTCAATACCGACACCTAAATCCGGAATGGTCATTTTTCGCGGCCGTTTCCCGCTACCTCGATAACCTGCCTCAGGATGCGTATGACCTCATCTTGTTCGATTGCCCGCCCGCAATTGGGTATCAAAGTATGAATGCTGTTTTTGCGGCTGACGTGCTCTACATTCCATCGGGTCCGGGATACTGGGAGTATGATTCCACGACGTCTTTCATTGGTCAGCTTTCAGAGGCGTTGGAGGATTTGGAGCGGTTTGGTGGATCTGTCCCCGCGGGGACGCTCAACCTACCCAAGGTTTTTGCCGATGTCCGGTTCTTGATCACCCGCTTTGAAAGCAACAATGATCTTCACCGCGCGATGCAACAGGCCTTTGGAAAGGTGTTCGGCGATAGGCTGGCGCAACACCCGATTGAGATGACTCGAGCCGTTGAGCAATCAGGCCGGTTTTTGAGTTCGATCTATGAAACCGATTACAGAGATATGACGCGCGAAACGTGGCGCCGCGCGCGGGCCTCATTTGATCAGGCTTATGAGGAATTCAAAGGGCATCTCATCACGGCGTGGGACACGTTGTAGGGTGCGCGTTAAGGAGGCGATATCATGAGTAAGAAGAAACGTGTATTCGACATCAATTTTGACGATGCGGATGTGGTCCCGGCACCTGCTGTCCCCGCAGGGACAGAACGGCGTGGGCCGATGGCCGCTGCGATAACCGAGAACGCCGAAGCACTGGAAGTGCGTCAGGCGGCGGAGGCTTCTATTCGGGCCGAAAACGACGCCCTCGCACATGAACATGTTCGGTTGAAAAAGGCAGGTTTGATTACCGATTTGGTACCGCTTGTTGACATCCGTGTTGATAAGCTTACCCGCGATCGCGCCGCAGGTCGGGATGCAGAAATTGATGAGCTAAAACGATCTATTCTTGAGATCGGGTTGAGCAACCCAATTAGGGTTGAGAAGGTTGGTGAGACATTTGAGCTGATTCAAGGTTTCCGCCGATTTACCGCCTATCAAGAGTTGTTTGATGAAACAGGGGATGAGGCCTTTGCCAGCATCCCCGCGGGGATCAATGCCAAAGGCGAAAACCTGTTGCGCCTTTATCGTCGCATGGTGGATGAAAACCTTGTCCGGCGCGGGGTGTCCTTTGGAGAAATGGCGCAACTGGCGATCAATTATCGCAAACAAGCGGCTGACGTTGAGGGTTATGATCATGCGGTTGAATTGCTCTTTGCCTCTTCGGGGCGTCAAAAACGATCCTACATCAAACATTTTGTGCGGCTATTGATTGCGACACAAGGCGCGATCAAGCACGTTGATGCGATCCCGAGGGCGTTGGGGCTCCTAGTTGTAAAACGACTTGACGGAAACGAGGAAGCCAAAGAGGTTTTGCAACGCTTGCTAACTGCGCAGGAAGATCGGACCGCAGAGCAAGAGCAGGCCCTGATGTCTGAGTTCGTTGCCCAAATGACCGTGGTGTCAAAGAAGAAGATAAAGATAGGCCAGGCGGCGCGAGCCGCTAAGACGACCTTTCGTCTAAATCGTCCCGAGGGGGATGCAAAATGCACGGTTGCAGATGGCCGGATTGAGCTGCGACTAAATCGTGATTTTAGTGGGGTCGAGCGGAAGCGGCTCGAAGACGCCGTTGCCGCCTTTCTGGCTGCTCTAGATCGCTGACGGCATGTGTCCCCGTGGGGACACATATGTTTAAATATGTAATTTCAGATACTTAGGTGTTATTAGATTGTTTTGTTAGTTGGCCTTCATGAGGAGGGGTAGGGGGGCTGATGACTTGGTAAGTCAGTCAGCCCCCAAAATCATATCAACATAGTCACTCATATAAATCCGTAACCACGGGGTGAAATGTTCGGGGTGGTCCGTGATTTCGGCTGCCAAGGTGTCTGGAGTGACCCATCTCGTGTCCATCACTTCATCTGCATTTGGTGTGATGTGCATGTCTTTTGTCGCCTGCGCCGAAAACACCTCGACCACCTCATGTTCGATCAGGTGTTTCCCGACATCCGCCCGATATTCGAGCTGGCCGCGGTGTCGCAAGTCCAGAGCCGAAATCCCTAGCTCTTCCTTTAACCGGCGATGCGCGCAGGCGAGCGGCGGTTCTTGCCAGAACGGATGGGTGCAGCAGGTATTCGCCCAAAGTCCGGGGGTGTGGTATTTGTCCAAGGCGCGGCGTTGAAGCAGGATGGCGCTATCCCGAATAACAAAGACCGAGACGGCGGGGTGGCGTAGCCCGTCCCGATGGACGCTAAATTTCTCAACGGGTGTCAGCGTCCCGTTTACCCAAGCCGGGATCATGATGTCGGTGGTGTCCATAATCGTGGTCCGTAAGCCATTATCTTTGATGCGGCTGTCAGAGACGATTCTTGCACCAAGTGCAAGTTTTTTGGGCCATATCAGTCGTCGCAAGATTGTGACGATTCTTGCACTTAAGTTGCACTCCCGTGATTGTGTGTTGCGACAGAGCAGATAGTGCCCTAGCTTTTTGGTTCATAGCTAACGAGATCGCGCAGGACGTCCTGCGCTTTTGAATGCAGCAATAGGAGTTCAAAATGAAGTTGTTGAAAACCGCCGCACTTGGCCTCGCTTTGGTTGCGGGGCCGGCGTTTGCCGATGGTCACGCATCAGGAGATGCAGAAGCTGGCGAAAAAGTCTTCAAGAAATGCAAGGCGTGTCATTCCATTGTGGACGCTGGTGGTGAAGTCATCGCCAAAGGCGGGCGCAATGGTCCAAACCTTTATGGGGTATTGGGCCGTCAGGCAGGAACCGAAGCAGAGTTCGGCAAGAAATTCGGTAAATCAATTGTTGCCGCCGGTGAGGCGGGTGTGACGTGGGATGAAGAGCAGTTCATTGTATATGTTGCAGACCCACGGCAATTCTTGCGTACAACGCTCGACAACAAGAAAGCCAAGACGAAAATGTCTTTCAAACTAGGCAACGCTGAAGACGCGGCAAATGTCTGGGCTTATCTGGTTTCTGTTGGTCCGGCTGCTGAATAAGCGACTTCATTTTTTGATGACCAAATGCGGCGTTGCTCAGGCAGCGCCGTTTTTGCATTTAATCGGTATCATTGAGATCAGGCCTGAGCCGTTGCTTCAGGCTGGTCAATTGTCCTCTCAGTCAGGTGCTGCACATCCAATTACTTTATGTTCAAATATTTTGAGCTTGAAGCAAAATTTGACCTGAAGTAACATTTTTATACCAAGGCCATTTCAATTGGCTACTTCACGGCACAGAATACCGTGGCAGATGCAAAAACGCATCCATGATAACTGGGAGATGAAAAATGATTGCAGATAAAGCAAAACAGACTCTGAAAGTGCTGGGCGCTGCAAGTGCTGTCGCTGTTGCGATGGCATCGGGCGGTTTGGCCGACGGACATGGTAGTAAAGTCAAAATTGGTCTGATCACAACACTTACGGGTGGGGGCGCAGCCCTAGGCGTGGATATTCGAGACGGATTCCTTCTGGGGATCAAACAATCCGGCAATGATGGTCTGGAAGTTGTGGTTGAAGATGATCAACGCAAGCCGGATATCGCCGTTCAACTGGCCGACAAAATGATTCAATCTGAGAAAGTTGATATCATGACTGGCATCGTCTGGTCGAACCTCGCACTGGCCGTGGCGCCAGCCGCTACAGCGCAGGGAAAATTCTATATCTCTCCCAATGCCGGTCCGGCGCAATTGGCCGGTAAGGGGTGTCACCAGAACTATTTCAATGTGGCTTGGCAAAACGATGGCCCACATGAAGCCGCAGGTGCGCATGCCAAAAAGCTGGGGTTCAAGAAACCGTTCATCATCGCGCCGAATTACCCTGCGGGCAAAGACGCGCTAACGGGGTTCAAACGGATGTATGCAGGCGATCTTGCTGGTGAGCTCTATACCAAGTTGGGTCAGACCGATTATGCGGCTGAGATTGCCCAGGTCCGTGCATCAGGCGCAGATGGTATTTTCTTTTTCTTGCCCGGTGGGATGGGGATTTCATTTCTCAAGCAATATTCTGACAGTGGTATCGAACTTCCTGTTGTCGGTCCGGCGTTTAGCTTTGATCAAACTATTTTGGGCGCAGTAGGGGAGGCCGCGCTTGGCATCCACAATACCGCACAATGGTCCCCGGATCTGGATAACGCAGCTAACGTCGCCTTTGTAGAGACGTTTGAGGCGGAATATGGTCGCCTGCCGTCAATCTATGCGTCTCAGGCTTTTGACACCGCCAATCTGATCGCTTCCGCTGCCGCTTCGGCGGATGTAGCCGATGCAGATGCATTCCGCGCCGCATTGCGCGCTGCGGATTTTGCATCAACGCGTGGTGATTTTGAGTTTGGTAGCAATCAGCATCCAATTCAGGATTTTTATGTTCGCGAAGTGATCCAGGATGGTGAGATTTTCACCAACAAGGTCATTGGTGTAGGCCTTGCCGATCGTCAGGACGTTTATGCGGCCGACTGCAAGCTGTAACTTCTAAAACAGACCTCCGGCGCAGATCAGCGCCGGGGCTCTTTATTTGGGCATCGGATTCATGAGCATCCTTTTGTTGATTGAGCAGATCCTGAATGGACTGCAATTTGGTGTGATGCTGTTTTTGATGGCGGCTGGCCTTACGCTGATCTTTGGGGTCATGGGGTTGATCAATCTGGCCCATGGATCGTTGTATATGGTTGGGGCCTTTGCAGCCGCTGCAGTTGCGGGATGGACTGGGAATTTTCTGCTCGCTTTGATGGCAAGCCTGATTGCTGCGGCAATCATGGGTGCCATCATTGAACTAACAGTGATCCGCCGTTTGTATGACCGTGATCATCTGGATCAAGTGCTTGCCACCTTTGCGTTGATCCTGATTTTGTCAGAAGCGACCCGCTGGGCCTTTGGATCGTTTCCATTGTTCCTAAACATCCCTGATATGCTTAAAGGCACGGTAACTTTGCCTGGTGGCATTCAATATTCACTCTACCGATTGACGATTATTTTTATCGGACTAGCGGTAGCAGCGGGATTATTCCTGCTGATCTCAAAGACACGTGTCGGGATGCGCATTCGTGCAGGCGAAAATGACCGGGAAATGATCGCTGCCCTTGGGGTCGATATTTCGGTTCTTTACACGATGGTTTTTGCCTTGGGCGCCGCGCTTGCGGGGCTGTCGGGTGCGCTTGTCGGGGCCATACAATCTGTCGAAGTCGGGATGGGTGAACCGGTGCTCATATTGGCCTTTGTTGTGATTGTAATTGGCGGAATAGGGTCGATTAAAGGTGCGCTTGCCGGGGCGATATTAGTGGGTCTCACCGACACCCTAGGACGCACCTTATTGCCGGTTATATTTGGTGCATTTATGGATGCGTCTGCGGCGACAACCGTCGGATCTGCGCTCGCGTCGATGTTGATTTATATCCTGATGGCGGGGGTGTTGCTTTTCAAACCCACTGGCCTGTTTGGGGCGGCATAAGATGATGCTTGAACGTCATGTGAATATCTTCATTCTGGCCGCTTTGGTGCTTATTCCGGCCTACGCCTATGTTGTGGATGAACCGTTCACAATCACCCTTGCCACGCGTGCTGTTATCTTTGCCTTGGCGGGAGTTGGATTGAACCTTGCGCTGGGGCAGGGGGGATTGGTCAGTTTTGGACATGCCGCCTATTTTGGGATGGGGGGCTATGCGATGGGCATTCTTGCAAGCCATGCACAGAATTACGACCCAATTATGGAAGTGCCATTCCTGATCGAAGGTACAAATTCCATGCCAGTGATCTGGCTGGTTGCGATGTGTATGTCGGCGGTCTTGGCCTTGATGATTGGCGCATTGTCGCTGCGGACTTCTGGCGTCTATTTCATCATGGTGACGCTCGCTTTTGGTCAAATGCTCTACTACTTCACCATTTCCTGGCCGACCTATGGCGGCGAGGACGGCTTGTCGATCTATGTGCGCAATCAATTCCCCGGGCTGAATACGCTTGATCCAATCCAGTTCTTTGGCATTTGCTTGATCTTGCTGTGTTTGGTTCTGTTTTTGGTAGATCGGTTGAACAAATCTCCGTTTGGATTGGTGTTGACCGGTGCCCATCAAAACGAAGAACGTGCCTTGACGGTTGGCATTAACGTCACCCGCGTGCGGTTGGTCGCTTTTGTGATATCTGGCGCGATCACCGGACTGGCCGGAGCGTTATTTGCGGATTTGAACCGATTTGTCAGCCCAACGATGTTCAGTTGGCAAATCTCTGGCGAGATAATGATCTTCATCATTCTTGGGGGTGTTGCTCGGCTTTTCGGGCCTGTTGCGGGCGCCTGTCTGTATATTGTTCTTGAACATTTTCTTGGCGGGTTGTCGGAATATTGGTTCATCTACCTAGGAGCAATCTTGTTGTTTGTGGTCCTTTTTGCCAAAGGTGGGTTGATCGGCGCAGTCTCTAAAAAGGAGATACGTGATGCGTGATCCGGTATTGAGCGTTCGCAACATCGACAAATTCTTTGGTGCGTTAAAGGCCAGTGATGGGATCACGTTGGATTTGATCCCAGGTGAGATTCATGCGCTGATCGGGCCTAATGGGGCCGGAAAATCGACCTTAATCAAACAGATTGCCGGTGGTTTGAAACCGGACGCCGGTGTTGTGGAGTTTCTTGGTCAGGATGTTACGTCGCTCTCGACGGCTGGGCGGGCGCGGTTAGGTTTGGGGCGGACTTTCCAGATATCTGCACTGGCAATGGGATTTACGGTTCTCGAAAATGCGATGTTAGGCGCTGTGGGCCAAAGTGGGTCGGTGTTCCGGTTTTTCACACCTGTGATGAAAGATAAAACACTGCTTTCGCGTGCCCGTGCAGCATTGGAGCGGGTGAACTTGTCGGCCTTCGAAAACACGATCACTTCAGAGTTGTCTCATGGACAGCGGCGTCAATTGGAAGTGGCTGTTGCGCTGACACTATCGCCCAAAGCGTTTCTGATGGATGAGCCGATGGCGGGCATGGGGGCCGAAGGATCAAAAGATTTGACCGGGTTTTTGCAAGAGCTGAAATCTGAGGCGCCGATCCTTTTGGTCGAGCATGACATGGATGCTGTCTTTGCTTGTGCTGATCGGATCAGCGTTTTGGTTTATGGCAAGATCATTGCAACGGGGACCGTTGATGAAATCCGTACCAATCCGCAGGTGCGTGTGGCCTATCTGGGCGATGAGGATGCGGCATGAGCCTGCTAGAGCTAAAGGATGTCACAGCAAGCTATGGCGCGTCACAGGCGCTTTTTGGCGTGGATATTTCGCTTGCAGAAAATCAGGTTCTTGCCCTCATGGGGCGCAATGGGATGGGCAAATCTACAACGATCAAGGTGATCTGTCGGATGCTCAAGAACAATGGCGGTTCGGTTCAATTTGCAGGGCAGGACATTGGCGGTTTACCTTCCCACCGCACCGCGCGGCTTGGCATTGGGTTGGTACCTGAGGGGCGGCGGTGTTTCACTAATCTGAGCGTTCATGAAAACCTGTTTGCGTCTGCGCGCCCCGGCGAATGGGATTTTGCCAAAGTGCATGCACTGTTTCCCCGGCTTGGTGAGCGTAAAGATCAACTGGCGGGATCGCTGTCGGGGGGAGAGCAGCAGATGTTGGCCATTGGCCGGGCATTGATGACCAATCCTCGGTTACTGATCTTGGACGAGGCCACAGAAGGGCTTGCCCCTGTGGTCAGGCAGGAAATCTGGGCTGCGATTGCGACCCTTAAGAAAACGACAGCCTTGTCGATTATCGTGGTCGACAAAACGATACGGGAGTTGCGCCAGATCGCGGACAAAGTGGTGATATTGGAACGCGGCACATCTGTCTGGACTGGCGGGTTCGACGCGCTAAACAGCAACGTTAGAGACCAATACCTAGGCGTATAGGAAGAATGAAAGAGGTGACAATGCCACATGAAATTATTCTGCCCCAAGGGTGGGCCAAGGCCAAGGGCTATGCCAATGGTGTAAAAACCGCTGACAATCAATTGTTCATTGGAGGTCAAATTGGCTGGACCGCTGATCAGGTATTTGAAAGCCATGATTTTATTGGTCAGATGGAACAGGCGTTGTGCAATATCGTCGCTGTTCTGGAAGCAGCTGGCGGCAAGGCGGAAGATTTAGTGCGCCTGACGTGGTATGTGACAGACAAGAAAGAATATGTTGCCCGACAGTCAGAAATCGGCGCAGTCTATCGCAAAGTCTTGGGGCGGCACTTCCCTGCCATGACAATGGTGGTTGTCGCAGGGTTGATAGAAGACGAGGCGCTACTTGAGATCGAAGCGACCGCAGTACTCTGAAACGAAAGTAAAAGTATGGTACATCCCGTGATTGATCTGGACATCCCTGAGACGGTTGGTGGCCTGCTGAATGTCCAGACAATGCGTCGGATGGAAGCGGTATTGCAGGCGCAAAGAGCGCCGTTCTATCGCGGGAAGCTGGATCACGTCGATATCAACACCATTACGCAACCCGAAGAATGGGCCAAGATCCCTATCCTGGACAAAGATCAGTTGCGTGGGATGGAGAGCGACAGGTTTTATTCGGATTTCTGCCTCGCGCCTCGGGAGGAAATTGTTGAATATTGGCGCTCTGGAGGGTCGACGGGCAGGCCGTTGTTTTATCCGCGCACCCAACGTGACATTCAATACGGCATGGTTGGGTTCAAACGGGCACTCACGCTGGCTGGAATAGGCCGGGAAGATATCGCACATATGTCCATGCCCTTGGGCATTCACCCGGCTGGTCATTTGATGGCCCGGAGCGGATCTGAGATTGGTGTGGGCATGGTGTGGGCAGGGGGCGGCAACACCTTGCCATCGCTTGCGCAACTTGACCTGCTGCGCGAATTCCAACCGTCAGCTTGGATTGGCATGGCGAGTTATGGCATCCAATTGGGGAACCTTGCGCAGTCAGACGGGATTGATCTGGCGAGCGGTAGTGTCGATAGAATCCTGTGTTCGGCAGAACCTTTGTCAGATGTAAAGCGCGGCAAATTGGCGGCGCTATGGGGCGCAGATGTGCGCGATTGTTTTGGCATGACAGAGGCGATGATGCTGGGTTGCGAAGATGCGGAATGTTTCGGTTTCCGCTTTTGGTCGGACTATTGTTATCCCGAAGTGCTGGATGAAACCACATTAGAGCCTGTTGTAGAAGGTACACCGGGGCTTTTGGTTGTGACACCATTGGTGACGAACAATGCCACACCGTTTTTGCGTTGGAATACAGGTGATATCGTGACGATGCACAGCAGACGGGGCGGGGCTGGGGCGTTTGACGTGTTTCCATTGATCAAACACACGCACCGGACCGCTGGTTTCGTCAAGGTGCGCGGCGTTAACATCGGTTTTGCTGATCTGGAGGATGTGATGTTCGGGGCGCAGGACGTGTCTGATTTCCGGGTCGAAGTTGTTTTTGAAGAGGACAAGGATCAGTTGGATGTCCACCTTGAATTGGCCAACAGTGTGACGTCGTCAGCCGCGATCGTTGACGCGATTTCGCGAACGTTTGGTGTAACACCGCGGATCAAAATGGCTCAGCCCGGAGACATTGCAAAATCATTCGAAGGCGCGTTCAAACCAGCCCGGGTTCAGGACCTACGTTAGTCCTGTTCTCGCATTTTGTTTGAATACCGTGGCCGATCCATTTGGAACAAATCTCCGGTCCGTGTGTACCAACCTGCACCATGCATGCGCCCAATAAGGTCGATAGCAGGCGTGTCGATGTGGCCTTTGTCAGCGTCGATTACAAAGGCATCATCGACATGGATCGCAAGCACCTGGCCAATGACAATTGCCTGATGCGGGCTGGTCGTGACAACACTGTGAGTCTTGCATTCAAATGAGACCGGCGCGGGCGTTATCCGTGGCGGTTTGATATGGGTGGAGGGGGTAACTGCCAAACCCGCTATCTCTATTTCGCTGATGTCGGATGGCGCATTTGTGCAGGTTTGGTTCATTTCAGCGGCCAAGGCTTCGGGCACAAGATTTACCACAAATTCACCGGTGTCCAGAATGTTGCGCGCGGTGTCTTTCCAGCCTTTTTCCGGATCAGCCAATATGCCAATGGCAACAGTTGGCGGTGTATGTCCCATTGCATTGAAAAAGCTGTATGGCGCTGCGTTGATCACGCCAGATGTTCCAAGCGTGCTGATCCATGCTATGGGGCGCGGTGTGATTGTTGATGCAAGCAACTTGTAACTGAGGTCTGGTGTGTCCGCGCTAAGGTCAAAACGCATTTAGTGAAAGGCTCTAATGGCTTCGCGGGTAGCCATTACCAGCTTGGCATCCGCGTCAGCCAAGGTGCCAGTGATGTCAAAATGGTTGTACCCCGGCATCTCGATGTTTGACACGAGATGTCCACGCGCCGCCCATGCCGCTTGAAAAGTCTTAGTTTCGTGCAGGAACCCGGGGCGTTCAAGGCCCCCAACAGACAAAATCAGATGGGTCTGTGTCTGAGCGGGAATGTACCGGATCGGCGAATGGGCTTTTACTGTGTCCATGTTCATGTCCATCCACCCATTCACGTAGGTCGAAAGCAGCGGTTCAAGGTCATAAATGCCGCTTATCGCCAGTGCGGCGCCGATCATATCGTCAGGCAAACCATAGCTGTTGCGCCATCCATCTGCGATCACCGCACCGGTCAGATGCCCGCCAGCGGATGACCCTCCAACATGGATTTTGGTGGTATCAAGCCCGTAATTCGACCCGTGTTGATAGAGCCAAACAACCACAAGCCGAACCTGATGAATGATGTCTGCCAAGGTAACCGCGGGGGCGAGCGAATAATTCATCACTGCGACCGCGACGTCATTGGCCACCAGTCCGGGCGCTGCAAAGGCGTTGCCCTCTTTAGAGCCCATTCGCCAATATCCGCCATGAATCCACAACAACACGGGCCGTCCCGGCGCGGCGCCGTAGAGATCAAAAGATGATCCGCTGGCCGGGTCATATACGATGTCTTGTTGGGCCGGGACCTCTGCCCTTGCTTGATCACTGATGGCGATCAGTTTGGCAAATTCATCATCAAAGGAAGCGACGCTTTCGCGCGCATTGTAATCATGATTGATTTGCGGATCGATGGGATAGTTGCTCATGAGGTCCTCGTGGCGTTGATGATCGGATGACGCAATGTGCCGATGCCTTCGACATGAGCTTCCATCACATCTCCGGGCCACATCCATTCCTGAGGGTCACGCCCCGCACCAACACCTTCTGGCGTGCCAGAAGCGATGATGTCGCCGGGTTCGAGGGTGATGCCTTTGGAGAGGTCCGAGATCAACTCATCGACTTTAAACAGCATCTTTGCAGTGTTGGAACGTTGCTTTTCTACGTTGTTCACGGTGAGCCACAGATCCAATGTTTGCGGATCAGGGATATCGTCAGCAGTCACAATACAAGGGCCGAACGGAGCATATGTGTCCATTCCTTTGGAGAATATCCATTGTCCCGCCCGCCGATTATCCCGGGCGGATACGTCGATCATCACCGAATAGCCAAAGACGTGGTCAAGTGCGTTTTTGCGTGGGGTATGAGAGGCGGTTGTACCAATGATCACGGCCAGCTCTACTTCCCAATCCAATTGTTGGGTCATGTTTGCGTCATGGTGCACGGGATCGCCGGGTCCCACAATCGCAGTTGGCGGTTTTGAAAAGACCACAGGTTCTTTGGGCAACGCATCATCAGTGTCCAAGGCTTTGGCGCTTTCGGTGACGTGATCAACATAGTTCAACCCGATGCCAAAGATGTTTTTCCGAGGGCGCGGGATTGGCGCCAAAAGCGTGACGGTTTCAAGCGGCAGAGCCAGCGCATTGCCCCAATTGCCTTCGGCCTGTTCTAGTGCAAGGCGCAGCTGGCGCACGGCGACCGGGCCAAGATCGATGAAATCAAGCATCCGGGAGGGCAAGTCGAGGCCCATTTGTTCGCCAAATCCAGCAACATCAACAACGATGCCTCCTTGGATCACACCCAAACGGGCAGGGGCCTCAATATCGGTGCGATAAGTAACAAGTTTCATTTCAATTCCCAGTCGTTGGTTGGTGGCCGTTATTCTCGACCAAAGCTTCTTCTCGGTAGAGGCCAAGGCCACGGATCACCGGCAGGTCGTTGAGGCAAAATAGCACTGCATCCTCTGCGTTAGAGCCGTTTGCGTGTTCATGCCAAGCCCAGGATGGCACACAGAAAATATCCCGTTCGGACCAATCAAACCGTTGACCGTTAATGACCGAATGTCCTGACCCTTTGGCGACCTGATAGAGGAAACTGCCAGTGTGGCGATGCGCTTTGGTCACTTCACTCGGGGCAAGGCGTTGCATGGACGCGCCGAGTGTTTTCATCACCGGGCCATTGGTGGTTGGGTTAACGTATTCCATCAACGTGCCGTCAAAAGGCGAAGGATCTGCGGCATCAGAATAGGCATTTAGAGCCTCATAAGTTCTGTCCCACTCATATTTGAACATCGGGGAATAGCCTTTGTCCCACGCGCCACCGCCCGGCGTCAGCCCCGCATTGCCCCATGTCTTGGTCATGTCATCGACTGGATAGGCGACGGGTTCAGTCAGATCAGGGTGCACTTCAAAGAAATTTGCTTCCATCGCGTTGACAAATGGGATGTCGAGCCCGTCTTGCCAGATACAGGGTGACCCGGATGCCTCAACAGCGTGTTCATGCCAAGTGCCGTTGGGGGTTAGGACAAAATCGTTTCGCCCGAGGGTCATCTTGTGCCCATCTACAACTGTATAGGCGCCGCTTCCTTCCATGATGAAGCGGATGGCTGAGGCAGAGTGACGGTGCGCAGTAGCCTTTTCGCCCGGGTGCATGACCTGAAGCCCGGCATAGATCCAACCCACCGCAGCGGCGACATCGGTGCGCCCGGGATTGTTGAAGTAAATCACTCGGCGTCCGGCTTTTTCGGGTGTCACCAGATCAACAGAACGCAGCACTTTTTCACGCAGATCTGCATAACGCCACAGGACAGGCACGGATTGCGATTTGGGTTCCCAAGGCTCAATCTTGTTGGCAACGGTCCAAAGGGCACCGGTGTTATGCCCTTCCAGCTCATCGTAATAGGCAAGCAGTTCTGGCGTGTCCTGCACATTTGCGCGGCCAACAACATCTTCGCGGTGATTATCTTGGGTCATACTATCCGTCCTGTTGACGCATTTGTCTTACGCATTGTAAGTCACGTTATTTTAAGTTTAAACTAAATTCAAGTTGACCAATGTTGAGGCCCTATGTCCGTTGATCCTGATCCAACCCATGTGCTCTTTGAACCCCATTCAAAGCCGCAAAAGGAAACAGAGCCATTTGCCGGTTCGGGCAACATTGAAATCACGCCAGATTTCGAAGGGTTCCATCAACATAACGACATGTTCAGTCGCGGGTTTTGGGACCCTCGGTTTCGCAACAAGATCACGATGAAGTTTTACAAGTCTTTTGTGAAACCAACAGAGCGTGTCAGGGAGGAGCCGGGGTTTGCCCAGCAAGACTTCGCATTGCGCAATGGTCCTTGGGCTGTGACAGAAATGTTGGCGGAGCGAATGAAAGACCAAGATCGGCGGGATGGCTTTACCGATGATTTCACGCCGCATCTCCCCCCAAAGGTTGACCCGGCTGACATCGGTTCACCCAAGACGGCGGCGCGTCATGTGAAAAAAGTAGCAAAAATCTATGGGGCTGATCTGGTAGGCATCACAGCTTATGATCCGCGCTGGACCTACCGCAGTAAATTTTCGGCGCGCAAGGTTGTGTCAAAACCTGTCGAAGTGCCAAAAGAAGTTACAAATGTGATCGTTCTGGGGAAGTCGATGGACTATGGGTTGGTGCGCATGTCCCCCACGGCGACAGCGGCCACATCTGCGGCGGCGGGATATGCGGAGGATGCGATAACCTTGCTTGCTCTTGCCCAATACATCCGGTCCCTGGGTTACATCGCCATTGCAAACCAAAATGACACGAACCTTGCCATCCCCTATGCTTTGCAGGCGGGGTTGGGTGAATATGGCCGCAACGGTCTGGTAATTACCCGCGATTTTGGGCCGCGTGTCCGTTTTGGCCGCATCCTGACTAATATGCCACTGGCCCATGACCAGCCTGTATCCTTTGGTGTTGAAAAGACCTGTGAGATTTGCAGGCGTTGTGCCAACAATTGCCCGCCGCAGGCCATCGATCATGGCGCACCTTCCACATATGCGTTCAACCGTTCCAATACCAAAGGCATCAAAAAGTGGACGACGGATGGGGAAAAGTGTTTCAAGTTTTGGGTGCTCAAAGGCAGCGATTGCGCCAATTGCATCCGTTCTTGCCCCTACAACAAGGAGTATGGGCGGTTTTGGTCCAAAGTGGTGCGATGGATGTTGAGCACGCGCTTGCGCAAGTTGGCGTTGATGATCGACGACCGCACGCGGTTGCATGATCAGATTAAGCCATCAAGTTGGTGGGCGCGCGACAAAGGTCCCTATGCGGTTCTTGAACGGGCAAAGGATTATGCGTTGATGCCCAAACTCAAAGGACAACAAGACAAGTTGAAGGCGCTTCGGGATGGACGCAAAGAAACCGACAGTGACTAGGGCTATTCGATCAAGAGTTCTGGCTTGAAACCGCCGTTGCGCCAGGTGTCCAGTGCCGCGACAAAGTTTGGTCCACTTAGCCCGTCAACGGTACTGGTGTAATATCCCGCAGCTTTTAACCGCTCTTGCACCGCCGCAATCGTGTCCCGAGACCAATCGGAGGTGGCTTGGGTCATCTGTCTGATGCTGTCCCCGCTGTCCTCTGCGGCGCCGCGCAATAACATGTTTGCGGCACCTGATGGGTTACGTGCAACGATGCGTCCTTCATCTAACAAAATTGCGCTGGCCACATAGGCCCGTGGTTCGCCTGCTTTGATAGCCCGGCGGAAATATTCCAATGCGTCAGATGGTTCGCCTGCTTCGCCATCTCTTGCCAGAACGCCAAGGTTAAAGGTCGCAATTGCGGACCCTTGATCCGCGGCCTCTTTTAATAGTTCTACAGCGCGGGCCGCGTCTTTTTCTATGCCGATACCTTCAAACAATGCCACGGCGAGGTTGATCTTGGCGTCTGGGCTGCCCAACTTGGCGGCTTTTTGATATAACCGAAGTGCAGCGATGCTATTGGCAGGAACCCCGCGTCCTGCTTCGGTCATCAGGCCGAGACTGACCATTGCACGCAAGTCACCGCGATCAGCGGCAACGCGGTAAAGGCGAATGGCCCCTTCGACATCTCCGGCTGCAATGGTCGCACGGGCCAGAAGCGCCGTGTAATGTGGCAGATCGGGGTTGTTATCAGCAGCGGATTGGCACGCATTGATGGCGTTGATAGCGTTTTGCGAAAGAGCGCTAAAAGGCACACCTGCCGTGCGCGCAGTGGCATCCCGGGGATGGGTCGCAAGACGTTCGCATACGCGTGCATCGCCCCCTTCGCTGTCCGAAGGCAGCGTGGCGATCAGGCGACGGGCATCGCGGATATAGCGGCCCTGTGGATATTGATCGACATAAAACTGTGCCAATTGGCGCATACGGCTGCGTTGGGCCAACTGCCACAAACGCTCTTCCTGTACGTCTTGTTCCTGAACCGCATAATCCCGGGACAACGTGCCCCCGTCAGTCGCCTCCGTATCCAAAAACGCCATCACCTGTTCTAAATGGGTGCCTTGGGGATACCGATCAGCATAAAGCGCCATCAACTGCGGATCGTTGGAATTGGCCGCAACCTGCCAAAGCAATGTTTCAGGCGATACAGTGTCGGGGCGCGGATCAAAGCGAAACTGCCGGGTCAGGGACGAGTTTTCCCAAGGAATTTGGCGCCCGCCTGTTGCGGCCAACACGTCTTTTCGCACGGAAATCATCAGGTCAGAGATGTCTAGTCCAGGTGTGTAAATATGGCTAAGCAAGGCTTCGGTGAAAAAGCTGTTTCGACCCGTTCCATCATAGGCGACGTTGTCAGGCTGGGTGGCAAATGAAATCATGAAATCAGCGGCATTGCCAATGCGCGCCAACCCTTCGGACACTTCTGAAACAGCGCCTTCGAACGGGTCATTGCGGCAGGCATCAAGAAACACAAACTTGATGCCCGGCGCTTCTTCCATCCGATTCAGGATATCGGTCAGCAAAATGGTTTGATCCTGAATATCAGAGGGGCGTTGAATGCGTGCATCCGTCGGCACCAGATAGTTTTGCCCACTCACCTGAAACCCGTGACCTGCGTAATAAAACAGGGAAACATCTGCGGTTTTGATCGCGTCCGAGAATTGAGCAACCAGATCAACCATTTCGTCTTGTGTCAGATCAAGGCCCAGATAGACTTCAAAACCCAATCCTTCGAGCGCTGTTGCGATGTCGGCGGCGTCGTTCCCCGGATTATCAAGGGGGGTGACAAGCTCATATTCCGAGTTGCCAATAATCAACGCGACACGTTGTTCATCAACTTGTGCAAAGGCAATCATTGGCCAAAGCAAGATGAGAACAAAGGCCGAAATCAATCTGATCAACAAGACATGCATGGGTCTGAAGCCCATCAGAGCTCAACCGCGCGGACAAGCGCGGTATCGACTGTATCAAATGCCTGAACGATACGGGCGCCGGTTCTTTGTTGTATGGCTTGCACTTCGGGGTCATCTGCGCGGATCAAGCTGATGGATTTACGAATTTCCTCTTTGGCTGTGCTGATCGCATTGCGCGCTTCAGTGATCGCATCGCGGCGAATGGCCCGTCTCTCGGCTTCTGATGTGGCAGACGCCAAACGACGGGTGGCCCGTGCGGTGGCTGCTTTGACCTCTTGGCTTGCAGTACGGATTGTTGCTGACACAGTCTCAAGTCCTGCGGGCAGATCGTTGGCGATTTCATCAAGTGCATTGGCATAGGTATCGAGCGATTCACTCAGACAGGCCATATAGTTGGTAAAGTCCTGGTCAGCCGACCCACAGGATTGCACGGCGAGTTCAAGCTCTGTCGAAATAGTGTCGACAACGTCGAGCGTCTGCTGTGCGTCAGGCAGATCTTGTTGCGGACCTACGCCGGGGTCGTTCTGAACGTTCCCTGTGATGCCGCCACCACCGGGAAACCCGATTGAGATAATATCAGTAGGGTTAGGCAATGAATTGCCGCCAGGGGGAATTGGGTTGATTTCGGGTGGCGTAATCAGATTTTCAACAGTCAATAGACCGTTGACCGTCGCAATTTCATAATTGTCCAAGCCTGATCCGGTTACCGCGCCGACAAGGATGTCAAAGGGACTGTCTACGATCTGCGCCGCGGCGGCAGCGCCATCGCTGGTCAACACGGCAGTGTCGACCGTATCGCCGTTTTGTAGCCCCTCGGTGGTGAATTCGGTCCCATCAAAGGTAAGCTCAACGCCTTGCGGTTTTGTCTGATCATTGGCTGTTACTGTCAAAGGCGCTGGCACGATGGTAAAGCTGCCGTTGTCAAAGAATAGGGTGTATTGCTCCAATCCGGTGCCAATTGGGTCACTGGCGACGATGGCAAATGGCCCGTCCGATACCTGAGCGGTTCCTATGGCCCCGTCACTGGTTAGGGTGACACTGTCAACGCTGTCCCCTTCGGCCAAACCGGTTACCGTGAATTCTGAACCGTCAAAGGTGAAAGTGGTACCATAGACCTTGGTCTGATCGTTTGCGGTGATGATCAAATTTCCCGGACCAACAAACATCACACCGTTGACCAAGGTAATGTCATAGTTTTCAAGGCCAGTGCCATTAGGATCGGAGATGAAAACCGCGACACCCGCGGGATTAAGGGGGGCATCCGCATCAGCGCCATCGCTGGTTAAGGTTGCGCTATCGACGCTATCTGCATTTAACAGGCCGGTGACCGTAAATTCATTGCCTGTAAAAACAAATTCGGTGCCAAAGGGTTTGTCTTGGTCATCAGCTGTGATGATCAGCGGTGCAGGTGTAACTGTCAGCTCTCCGGGGACGATGGTGATATTGTAGTTATCAAGCCCCGAGCCCACGGGATCAGAGCCAAGAATGGCAAAGGGGTTATCGATCACTTGCGCATCAGCCAGTGCCCCGTCGCTTGTTATGTTCAACGTGTCCAGAGTGTCGTCGTTAACGAGCCCGGCAACAGTGAATTCATCCCCGTTAAAGGACAGCGTGTCTCCATAGGTCTTAGTTCCATCATCAACGGAGACTGTCAGAGGCCGCCCATTGATCCGCAAAGACCCCGGAACAATCGTAATCGCATAATTGCCAAGTCCGGTGCCTGTGAGATTTGTCAGGGTTAGCGGAATGTCCGCTTGGGAAACTGCTGCGGTGGTTGTGTTGCCGATGCTGTCCACAACACCACCTGTGATGGTGTCAGTGCCAAATAGTGTCGCGGCTGTAAACGGAACCTGACCAAAAGTCAGGACATCGCCATAGTCTTTTTGGGCAGTACCAACAGTCACAGTGAGCGGGGCAGGGGTGATGGTGACATCATTGTTAAATGATCGTACATCAAAAGTTTGCGCCAGATCGCTGGTGAACGCAGTTGGATATCGGAAGGTTTGCGCGCCAACATTGGCGCCTGACAGGATGATCTGGTCATCCATGACAGTCAGGTCGCCTGTGTCTCCAAGGGGGCCAAACAAATATTGCAAAGGCCCGCCAAAATAATCACCCGGTGCGCTGAAACCTGTTGTTGAGCCGTTATATTGGAATGATCCAACCGGCGGCGTTTGTTCAAGGGCGGTGATAACAGGGTCAACGGTGTAGAGGCGCGCGTGGTCAATGCCGTCTTGCGGAATGGCCCATGTCGTTCCAAAATTCCAGCCGGAAACAAGAGCGGCAAAGATGAAAGCGTCAACATCGGCCAAGGATGCGGTTGTCTCAGTGAAAACACCTTCGAACTGGCCAGCGCCATTAGTGCTGCCGAATGTTTCGCCGTTCTGACCGCTAAGTGGCTGACCGGATGTTTCGATATTGTAGAACGAAGACAAAATGGATTCGTTAAACGGATCATCGGCGCCGACAAACCCACCGACACTTACGCAGCCGACACAATAACCGGGGCCTACCGTGACTAATCCTGTTGACAACCCATTCACAATTGTACCGCCTGGTGTGCCTGTCTCATTGTCCCCTACAAGGCCACCAATCTGCGCTTCGGCAAAAGGTGTTGTGTTTGCGGCTGTAACAGAAGCGGACGAATAGGCATCTGTGATGGCGCTCTGAACCCCGTTTTGGCCAACCAAGCCACCGATATTCGCCTCAAGCGCGAAAGTTGACGTCACACTGCCCGTACTTTTGACGCGGTCGATTTCGGAAAAAGCGGTAGAGCCAATCAAGCCACCAAGATCCACTTCACTCGCCGCGGTGAGTGACATATCGGAGGGATCAATCGCATCTGTCACAATCACATCTGCGGATACATCGCTAATATCTCCAAAAGGCACCTGCCCGGCGAGCCCGCCGCCAGCAGGGCCGTATGTTTCAACGGTACCAGAAACAAAGACGCCGCTGGTCAGGGCACTGCCGTCAATTCCTGCCAACACACCAGCAATGCCACCCCCAATGTCTGCATCCACAATGCTCAGATTTGAGATAATCGCGTCATCCCCAATTGCACTGAACAAACCGGCTGGAGCGACGTTCCCGCTTGCCACAGGATATTGACGGACAAACAAATTTTGAATTTCATTTCGTTGCCCGTCAAAAATCCCATTGTAACCATAGGGAACAAAACCTTCGTTGGTGAACCCATTTGCCGTCAGATCAAGGCTAAACCAGTTGTTGGCCCCTTCGGCCGCAACGTCGATGTCATTTGCCAGGACAAAATCAGCAGCGCCGCCGTTAACTGTTCCCATGCCTTGCAACCCGTAGACATCGAAAATCTGGAAAGGATCGGGGCTCACCCCTGCACCGCCTTGCGCCCGCAAAAAGCCGGTTGTGCCTAAAGTCGCTTGTGGCGGCAGAACAAAGTTGTTGGCATTAAAATCAGCCACACCGGCGCCCAGCTGGAACCAAACGCCTGCGGTTAGCACAAATTGGCCTACATCAATATCGGCTGCGGTGGAGGGCGTAATTGTACCAATGGCCGGGCCAATTCCACCGTCTACGCCAAATGACGCAAGTGTGAGGCCCCCGTTTGGGGCTGTAATCGGCGCGTTAATATCGATGTCATTGTCGGCGGTGAGTGTCAGAGTAGACCCTGTTGTCCAGGTTAGAGCCTCGTTCACAAAAATACTGCCAAATTGCCCTTGGTCCGCCAACGTGGTGCTGGTGTTTATTGTAAAATCACCCAAACCAAGTTGCGCCTCTACAGAGGCCGCTGAAAGTTCGTTTAACGGGTTCACAATCACATCCACAATTGTGATGTCGGTGGGATCAAGCAAAAGCTCGCCCCATTTGCCGAATGGCGCGCGCAGATCGGCACGGCCCGTAAAGCTGAGGTTGAGTTTGCCGGACACTTCAGCAAAACCGCCATCCCCGCCCAGTTCGCCACCCGTTGCCGATATGTCTCCGGCAAACCTTGTTGTATCGTCTGACCATAAGATCACGCGACCGCCGTCGCCCTGTGTGATCGCGTCAGCCAGAATGATGCTCCCTTCGGTCACCGTTAGGGTTTCCGCCGTAGGAAGCCCCGGCGCCCCAGCCTGATTGCCGCCGATGCGAATGTTGCCCCCACCATTAACGCCGCTGGCGTCAAGTTCTGCCCCGGTAAGTGAAATGTCACGCCCGGTGATGGTGATATCCCCGCCCCGTTCGGGCCGGGCAAGAGGGCGTGAAGATTGTGTGACCTGAATAGCCGGGCGATAGGTCTTGGTTCGGACACTGCCGCTTATCGTCACTTTGCCGCCGCTGCCGCCGCCCAACGTCACCCGCCCATTTCGGCCCGAAACCGAGCGCGCCTCAACGACACCGCTTAGGTTGATGGCGTGGCGGGCAGCATTGCGCGCTGTTGCGGCCGAGATCTGGACCGTGCCGCCATTGGCTTGAATGGTGCCAGAATTTTCAATAAGCGCGTCAACGCCGTCATCTTCCGAATTGGTTGGCAAGGCGACTTGCAAGAACCCGTCCCCGGCCAGATCAAGCGTGATGCGTTCACCTGATCCGAGGCCCACAAATCCCAAGGGCGCTTGAATAACACCTGAGTTTTTAACTTTGCCGCCGATCAAGGCAGCATATCCGCCTGTGACCACCTGAATATTGCCCGCGTTTTCGACCGTTGCAGAGGATCCATTTCCCTCAAATACAGTGTTGCCGGTCACAAAATCATCCGTACGGATGTCGAGAGTTGAGGCTACAAAACCACCTGCATGGACGTTGCCAGTGGGACCTATAAAAATGCCATTTGGATTGACCACAAATACACGGCCATTGGCGTTCAGATTTCCGTGAATCTCAGAAGTGGCGGAGCCTGTGACCCGATTTAGGATCGCTGAATTTGCATTTGGCTGATTGATGTTAACCTGATTGCCCACACCAATGGAAAAGCCGTCCCAATTGAGCACAGCGCGGTCACTGCTTTGGTCAATAGTGAGCGTTCCTGCTGAGGGCGCGTTGATCTGCGCCGTGCCGTGCACCACTGTCCCACCGGTCGGCAAGGTATCCGCGGCCAAGGCAAAAGGAGTAAGCGCCGTGCCAAGCGCAAGCGCGAACCGGGTCACAAGGACCTTTTCGTCAGAAGCGGAAAGAACCTTGGACACTAACTCGATTGTTGTCCGGCTGATCGTCATCACGAGTCCCCCTGGCGTATTCTATCCGTACTGTGGCGGATGAAAAATTTGATTTGGTCAAAGTATTAAGCTCAATTCCAACCCCAAAGGACGTGGCAGAAAAGTCCGGGCTTTCAAGAGCGGTAGGTGCTTCGAGGGTGACATCCCCGTAAGCGGCAAATGCATATGGGCTTAGCAAAATGGGTCGGTCGCCAAGGCTGGTTTGACGGGGCATCGATACTTCTGCGCGCACCACGAAACCGCTGTCTCCTTTGACGGAACCCGCATCAAAGCCAGAAAGTTCCTGTCCACCCGCTATCCCAAATTGTTCGGCGGTCAACAGAGCATCTCCGAAAGAGGATTGCGCCCTGCCAGACAATGAGAAATTGAATTGATCGTTAATTTTGCGCCGTATGCGCCCTGACAAAACCAGTTTGGTAAAGGTCGCATCAGCGCCTTGTCGTGACAAAGGTGTGCCTCCGACTGCATCAGCTGCCGTGCGCGCGCCCAATGCATCAATACCCTGAGACAATGTTGCTCCTGCTTCGATCGCGGTGCCATCTTCGGTGAGCCAAAACCCATCAAGCGCGGCGCGCAGAACAGCGGTTTCGTCTTCGTAGATGGGTGTGCGCCCCCCGCCCGGAGTGACCAGGAATTGTTCGTCGGTTTGGTAATCAAGGGTCAGCTGCCCCGACAGGTTGCGGTTGCGGGTACGCACGAAGGGGTAGAACAGGCGCGCCGAAACTCGGCTGAACCTGCTGGTGCTGGGGATCAACAATGTATCCGGCGCGGTGCGGCTGTCCGTGGCTTCAAGGTTAAGGGTCAACCCGTCGAACCCCAAAGGCACAACGCCACCCAGCGAAATGGTGCGAACGCGCGGGTCGCTGCTGAAGAAGGAGCCAAGATTGTTTTCATTATCGCCAGATGGGGCGCCGGAAAGACGGGCATAGAATGTCTCACCGAGGTTGAAAGGTGAGTTGATCTCAACCCCGGCACTCAGGTTCAGTGGCCCTAGTTCGGTTGAGTTGGCGTTATCGAAAGCGAAGAAACCGGTAACCCGCCGGAATTCCGGCTGCAAGATCAATGATGTACCGCCCGGTGTCGCACCGGCAGCCAAGGCAGATCCAAGGGCGACGCCGTAGGTATCACCTGCCAGCAAAAGCTGGCGTTCCAAATCGGGCAAACGTAGGCTGCGCTGTCCAACAAGGGGGTCGGTCAGTTTGGTGATGCGCTCGCGGACGGGCACGGGCAGAGCGGATGTGTCAACGGTTTCGACAAAACCATCAATCACCTCGATCTTCAAACGCCCCCCATCGCGCAGTTCCTGGGCTGGCAAAACGACCCGAGCCAACACAAACCCGGCTTGGGCATAGGCATTTTCAAGATCGGATGCAGCGTTAAAGATTTCAGCAACTGTTATTGTCTTGCCAGACAATCGGGTCCGCGTGGCGGCATTTGCCTGCGCCATTTGGTCTAGTCCGCCGTTTAACGTGACGCCGGACAAATTAATCAGTAGCTTTTCTGCACCCGCAGGCGGTTTGGTGCCACGTTCACCGGAAAACACCACAGCGCCAGAAAAACGCTGTGCATCAGGTGCAAAAGTTGGTGGGGTCAGATCGCTCGCGGTTTGTGCAAATGCAGGTGCGCCGAACGTTGCGATCACGCTCAGACATCCGGAGACAAGCACAGCGTGCCAGCGCAGCGAGACTTTCGATTTTTGAGCAGCACCAAAGCTGCGCTGAAATTTATTTGGTTCGCGCACGCCCGAACTCCCATCAATATTGGGTTAATGGAGTGTCATCGCCAAATTGACGCAGAGTCAATGGTGGTAAAGTGCAAAGGCGCCTATCGGAACAACAATTCCGGTTAATGTGTGGCCTTCATGTGTCGCTTTGGTACCTGATTTCCGGTTGAATATTGTTGCATTGCCTTTGTTGCTGGTCTTGTATCGGTTCAAAGGCGGCCAACGTATTTTTAGTATTACATATTTTTTCAGGCTGCCGAATGATGTTCTTTCTGGAGGGCCAAGGCATGGCAATCGAAGGGTTGACCCAAGAGCAAAGTGATTTTGTCGAGCGGTTCTTAATGAGTTCATTTGTGTCTACCAGCGCGAGACCCAAGGACCAGCGATTGGCCGCAATCGAAGATTTCCGCAAATTTAACGCGGCATACGCGCTTTTGAGAGACCAAATACGAGCTGTTGCAGATACAGAAGTTCAGGCTCGATTGCTTGGAGAACTTGATGCAGCGGAGGCGCTGGTTGAGGCGGACCCGGCAAAATTGAATTTTCCGGCAGGACACGATGCACTTCAATCCATCGAAGCCGAGACCCAGCATCATCAACTCAGCGCTGAGGCGGAGACAGTTTTGGCGGAGCTGTCTAAAACGATGGACGAATGGGCGATCAGACCGACAAAGGCGGAGAAAGGCACCGCAGACGCGCAAAGCGATATCGAGCTAACCTGGACATTCATTCAGCTCAAGATGGAGAGCGGGCGACAATTAACAAAGTTTGAGGATTTTGACACAGCGCTGCGTGCGATGGCGCGGCTGAAGGTGATGTTGAAAACGGCTAAGGCACAAGAAGATAACCCGTTTCAATCTCGTGCCTCAGAAGCCGAAGGAGCCGTTGAGGCAGGGCAAGAAACCTTGTTGGCACCGCGCAGATTGGCCGATCTGTTTGACCAAAATGCTGCTCTAAATGAAAAACTCGTCACGCAATTTGGCGAAGACGCTGTGCCGCTTGGTCTGCGATTGGCCTGTTCTGCGGTGAAAAACAAATTGGAGGAAGCCCAAACCGCAGCTGATTCAGTATTGAGTGAGATTGCGGATGATGCGGAAAGCGGTATGAAAGATGCGGCGCGCTCGGCCGAAGAAATATTGGCAGCGGCGCAGGCATGGACCCGTGCGCACGCGGCCTATCGGGTGCGGCATTTGGTGATGGAAGCGCATCCGCATGCAAATGACACGGTCTACGTCAAACCCGCCTTTGACGCAATTCGGGCGGGATATACAGCCGCCAAGGCGCTGGCGGTTCAACACAATTACGTCGATGCGGCCGCCGCGCTTGATACATTGCGCAACGATTTGAAAGACGCTTTGGATATCGCGGATGATTTTGCCACTTACCAGAGTGCCCGAACCGAGAACCGCGCCTTGTTGGCGACTTTGCCGGATGTCAAAACCTATCCTTTGTCGCATTTGCAGGATGACCATGTGGCAGCATTGACCATGTTGGAGACCGCCCAAGATGAATTTGATGCCGGCAAGTTGGTCGCGGCCCTGGCATTGTTAAACGCGATACCCAGGGCTGTTGAAGACATCCGACAAGAACACCGATTTGCGTCTCAATTTATGGCGGATAAGGCTCAATATCTTGGGGCTGTTGCTGCGTTTTCTGAGCAGGATACCGAAATACGAGGTCTTCTTTCAACGGAATTGGAAGCGGCGGATGCAACATATCAAGAGGCAATTGGGTTAGCTGATGAGGGGGATTACAAACGCGCAGCAGCGCGGATGAAGATCGCAAACAACCATGTTGATGCCTTGGCGGGTCGTGCCTTGATTATTAGCGGTTATCTTGAAGAAGCGAGTGGTTTTGCAAGCCGTCTAAAAGACATTACCACGATCGAACCCAAGGAAGGACGCCAAGCGATCGAAGGGTATTGCGAGGCGATGGCAGGAGATGAAGCCAAGCGCAGCGCCGCCCACGAGGTTGGCGATTTTCGATTGGCCCATGCTATGTGTGTGCGGTTGAAATCGGAGCATGAAGAGATGATGGAGCGGGCGGCGCGAGCGGCACTTTATTATCAAGAATTGGCATCCTTTGATGCCGAATTCGCGGCTTTGACAGCCGCGACATCCAACGCGTCGCTTCAAACCCGAGAAGCAGTTGAAAAAATGCGTGAAAATGCGGTTGCTGCGTCAATCCGAGACAATTGGATGGGCGCTAAAAACATGCTTGAGAACGCCATTCTTGAGGTACGTCGTGCTGTCAGTGACGCGGAAACAGCGGCTCTTATTGATGGCATGCAGGGCAACAACGGCACGTTTGATTTCACAGAAGACACCGATGACGCTGAGTTCGAAGCGAGCTACACTAATTTTTCCAAAATCCTATCCTATGTCCGGGGGCTGGATACTCAGGACATGTTCGAAGATGAGTTAGACCAAGCGGACGTCGATGCCAGATCAGCCAAGGACCTTATCAAGACCGATTGGATTACCGCAGAAACAACGTTGAACCTTGCTGTCCAATATTGCCGTGATGTTGCTGACTCTCTGTCAGAATTTGCGGGGTTTTCAACCCAGTGGAATGCCACAAATGCAGTCATTAATGAGGCGGAGCGGGGCAATACCAAAGGTTTGGTTGATGCAGAAATAGCCGCTGCGCGATCCGCGTTGGAAGCTGCAAAAGCTGAGGCCAATCCGCCATCTCTGGATTTTGCGGCTGGGTTTTCTAAGTTGGCCGAGGCGCAGGGGCATGCGCGGCGCGGCGGAGATGCCATGGCGGCATATTACAAAACCATCTACGCAGCAGAGCTTAGGATCACAGGAGCGTTGAACGTCTACAAAGAACACGACAACGCGGAGTATTTTGAAGGGCCTATTGCCCAGCTTGATCGCATCAATGCTCAAATGAACGAGGCTTTTACAGAGCGTGATCTAAGAGGCGCGGCGCAGGCTGCTGCGGATGGTGTTGCGCTTGCCGACTTACAAGACAACACTCTAAGTGCCTGCAAGGCTGCGTTAGATAGCATTGAGCGAACAGAATTTGACCGTTCGACGGGGAATTGGGCGCATCCTGTGATCTCCAAAGAAGTGGAGGAAATGTTGGCATTGCAGGAGCAAGCAGGTGCAGCATTAGCAAACGGGAACTTTGGTCTTGTTCAGGCACTAAGCGATCAATCCCAGCGTATTGCAGCGGGAGCGCGGGCAAAGGCAATTGGGTTTGACATGTATTTGCCTCGGGAAATTGCGGCAAAACGGGGATTGGACCAATTGGAACCGCGGGCAGTAGCGCAAGCGGGGCCGGGGTTTGATGCTGTGCTTGCCTTGCGAAAGCGGTTTGACGGGGCAGTCGAAAAGAAAGCACTGGAGAATTTTGCAGGCGCGGTAAAACTATTGGAAGGCTTTGAAACAGCTGTTGAAGCGGCGTCCGAAGAGCTTGATCTATACGATCGCTATGTGTTGCTTTTGGAACGGGCAGAAGCGGCATTGGAGCGGGTAAAACAAAATAACTCGCCTGCAATAGAGACTTTGCTGGTCCGGCTGGAAGGTGCGAAAACGTCTGCGGACAAGCTGGGTCAGGCGTTTGATTTTACATCTGCAAATGTTGTCTTGACCGAACTGATCGCTGATTGTGAGATTGCGGTAGGATCGGCAACAACAATCGACGATTTCTTGACCGAGAATAAAATGATTGCTGCGATTGCAGATGAGGATACCGATGACCTGAAACGGATGATCGCCAATGCGGAGGCAAAACTGGCCTCACTGGCGATGCACCCCTCGGCGATTTATGTAACCAAGGATCTGCAAGCAGCGCAAACCCTGATCAAAAGCGCCGAGGTGAAAACAGACGATGACTTTGCGGCTGCTCGGCTGGAAATAACGTCTGTTCTAGACACATGCGTTGCACTGGCTGCGGTTATGGCCAAATATGATGTTTTGAATGACACGGCTGACCGCGCGCGTGATCTTGCGGATGCGTTACTTCTGCAAACACCTCAGGTGGCGCTTGTTAGGGACGATATTCACGCGTATTTGGGCAAGGTGCATGTCGCGATAACCAGAGCACGGGCTGCCACTGAGAACCGGGCGCAAGCGCAAACTGATCTGGATGCAATTGTGATTGCCTTGCGGGATATGGCGCCTGTTCTGAAGGATCATCAAAGATATCTCACTACCCGTGCAACCGTTCAAACGGCGCTTGATCGGCTTGAGAAAAGCAGCGAACGGGCGATATTACGCGAAGATTTTCTGCAGGTGCGCCGTCACCTTGATACCGCCCAAACCCGCGCGACAGCACATCGTCATGAGGAAGCATTTTCCGAGCTGAAAGCTGCGGCGGATCGCCTTGAGCTGGCAAAGTTGCGGGCCAAACTGATGACAAATGACCCGCCAAACGCTACGGAAATACAGGCCATCCTTGAAGGGCCGGGCGGGACTGAAGCCTTTGATCAAATGGTCGATGCGCTTCCTCCTTTGGCGCAAGAACAGGTAATGAAAGCGGCATTTCAGGCACGGTTTGGATGTGAGTTGTTGCTGCTGGAGCCTGCGACCCAACCAACAGAGTTTGACGCCGATGGCAAACCCTTGCCGGTGACAATCCGCGAGGATGAAAACCGGGATGCGCCTGCCCTCAACCTGCGGGCCTTTTATGAGGAAATGCAAAGATTGCCTGAAAGCAGTACGTTGGACAACGACAGCCTGTTGGTTTTTGATATCAAAGGTGGAACGCAAGAAGCTTCGGCGTATCAGGGCAGGTCGAAGACCATCCAAATGCGGGAAGGCGATGAAGATGCCTCGCGGATTTATTCAGTTGCTGTTGAACATGAGATCGGTGAGTTGGACGAACGTGCTTTGCCTAAACCGGGTGAAGAACGTACTGCATTCAGTTGGAATACACTCCATGAAGTGGGCCATGCCGTGGATGACAAACTGGGCTACATGAAAAAGCACGGTGAACGGTTGGCAGGTTGGAAGACCTATGGGGCCAATGTCAAAGAACCGGCCAAAGCGATTGCCGACAAGTTCAAGTTCGATGCGGATTACATCGCGGAATATATGGTGAGCAGTCAAGGTACAGGATTGCCAATGCCCGATCCGGTCGGCTGTGGATTGGATGAATGGCACCGGCGCATGGAAGAGGCGCGATTGTTTGTTGATCAAGCGCGCGAGAGCAATCGGCCCTGGGCATCGGCCAGCATTTCGAAGGCTTGCGCGATTGGAGAATACACATATGTCGAAAGCTATCCCAAGGACTGGAACCGTTATCGTACCACGGCGCGGCAGTTGGCCGTGACCGGGTATCAATTTCGTGCGCCCGGTGAATGGTTTTCGGAACTCTATGCCGCCCTGTTCACCGACCGGCTAAATGACAATCATCCTCACCGACAGGAGATGGAAGATGTTTGCCAGCGGGTTGTTGCCTAATGTCGCTTTTTTCCACTTCCGCACTGACTTGTCCAAAATGTGAGACGACAACTGATTTTCCTGCTGCTGGCAGTGTGAACGCTGACCGCCGACCGGATTTGCGGCAGGCCATTCTGGACGACAACTTTCAGACGATGGCATGTCCGACCTGTGCTGAAGTCCTGCGGCTGGAACCTTTGGTGAATTATCTGGACGTGGCCAGCGGTTTGTGGATGGCGGCCTATCCTGCCCGACAGCTGGGCGCTTTTGGCTCTCTCGAAGCTGAAGCCCAAGCCTTGTTTGATGAAAGCTATGGCAGCAACGCCCCGCAGCCAGCCCGGGAAGTTGGTGCGCAATTGCATGCGCGATTAACTTTTGGATGGCCAGCGACACGTGAGAAAATATTGATCCGGCATAATGGTTTGGATGACGTGTTGATCGAGATGCTCAAGCTCGATCTGTTGCGTCGATTGCCGCAAGCACCCCTTCGTCCGGGTGTGGATTTGCGTCTTATTGCGATCTCTGAGGACAGTTTGGATTTTGTGTGGATCGAGAACGACAGTGAAACAATCCTAAGCGGCTTTGAAGCGCGCCGCACCTTGCTGACGGATATCGAAGAAAATCAGGATCAGTGGGCGCCGACGCGGCCAAGTCTTGTGGCGGGGATGTTTGTTGACATCCAACGTGTGCTGTTTGTCATCGGTGCCTAGATCGCCGGGCGTTAAGAATGAAGCGGCAATACAGTGCAGCGTCAATTGCTTTCGGGACATTGGCGGTTAGGGATGATTTGGGGGCAGAACCCACTAAGTGTTCAATTTGGCGCTGTTGTGACAAAGAAATAGACCCATTCCCCTTTGAAATCGCTGTCGCGCGCGCGGGCATCAGCGACACGGGTCTTGAGCCATTTCAAGTAAGGTTCTGCGGGTTCGACAAGGGGGCGTTCGCCCTCATAGAGGGGCTGCGATGCGGCAAAGGCGGCGGCGATTTCTTGACCGTAGGGCGGGCCGATGGTGATGAATAACCCTGTGTCTTCTGCTGAGCGCGCTCCGACTTGCAGAGCTGACTTTTGCGGGGCAAGTTCCAGTGGCGTATGGGTATTGGGCGCCAGATGGATAACGTTCCCGTCGGCATCGAAATAATCTATGTAGACGTAAGCAGGATAATCAGGCGCGGTCAGGTTCAATATCAAAGCGTCGCCTGTGACATATCGAAAAGCGCGCGCATGGGTGTCATTCCCAACAATAAGCGGATTGGTGATTTGATCGGTAGATTGAGGCAAGCCGACATCGGCAATCCCGGTCAGCGCCCCACATTGCGGCGCAGGCAGGATCAACAGATTTTCCGACACAGCAATATCGCTCCCCATCTGGGATTGTACGGCACTGAGGACAGGTCCTCGCATGGCGGGGTCCGGCACGTGACCGGTCAATTGCAATGTGGTGGTCTCAGGGTCAAAGATCACCTGCATGCGCGAGCATGGCAGCGAGAGCGCAGCTGCTAATCCATCCCGCAGATTTGCTCCCTCTGTGCTGCCCGGCTGTGTGAAGCTTTGGAAGGCAGCCAGGGACACAGGGTCAATGTTACCCCCTGCCGGGAACGCCAAGACAGCTTTGGATGACGTGACATCGGGTTCTTGCAGAGCGGTTTGGACAACTTGGGGCGTTTGAAGGGGTGCTGCAGAGGATTGTGGTGATTTTTGTGGTGCTGCGTTTAGGGCAGGTGTTTGGAACTGCGCTGCTTGGCTCGTTGGTTCCTGTGACAGCAAGTCAACTGATTGAGGATCAATTTGAGGTGTTGGGGCTGCTGCCAAATCGCGGGGTGGCGATGCTAACGCTACTGGTTTGACGGGTGAAGCCACTGGGGCTGGCGGTGTGACGGTATTTGCTATTGAGCTGGAAGGGGTGACGGGCAATGCCGCCGGTGTTTGTAAAGGGGCCGAGATGATTGGTTGCGCGACAAGCGCCTGAGCTGACGCGGGTGCAAGGGAAGGCAGAGCAGCTGTAAGGACGGGTTGTTTCGGCGTTGATGCGGTTACAGCATCGGGTGTTGGATCGCTAACTTGAGGTGTTTCTGACGGGAGTGCTCGGGCCGTTGCTTCGGATTGAGCAACTGCGCCGGCGCCAAGTGCAGTACCTTGTGGTGCATCAGCATCGACGGCGTCTGACGTTGTTTCTTGCTCGGCGGCGTCGCTGCGTGTCACTTTGTGCGCCTGTACATTCAGTTGAGATTCAGGGACGGGCTGATCGGCAATCGGTTCAGGCTGCAAGGCGGCGAGCAGGCCAACTGCGGCGCCTATATGTACCAATGTGGAAGCGGTTAAGGCCGCTGCCCATATGCCCGCCCGCCCGCTCATGGTTCAGCCGGGGTCACAACAAGAGCCACATCTTGGGCCCCTGCGGCCTCAAGTACGCCAATCAATGGCAAAATATGACGCAATTCTGCATTGTGGTGAGCGTTGATGCGAATCAAGGCTTCAGGCGTTTTGAGCAATTGTTTCAGGATCAGATGGACCGGGTCATCTGTGGGTTGGCCATCTACAGCCATTGCGCCATCGACGCTGACAGACAGGGTGATCCCGCCTGCTGGCATGTCTGATCCTGTTGTTGCGATAGGTGGGGTGACTTCAAACGGAGCTGTGGCATCCATCCGGCCAATCAACATGAAAAACACCAACAAAAAGAAGACAACATCAATAAGTGCGATGATGGTTTCAGGTGCTTGCCGGGCCGGTGGACGAGAGAGCCTCATGGTTGTGCCTCAAGCCGGATCACCCGCAAATTTCGCACACCGGCCCGGGTTGCTGTGTCCATGATGCTGACTAAAGACTGGGTGCGGGCAACACCCGTGGGCATGATCATAACGGGCAACGCCGGTGATGATTGCAGTCGGGATTGCAGGAGCTGATCAAGTTCAGCCAAGGACATTGATTGGCCTCTGACTGTCGGTACCCCATCCGCGCCGATGCGGATCAAAACCGGAGCTGCGGGTTGACCTGTTGGCGCACTTTGACCGCGTGTTTCGTTTTCCGGGACGACGGCCGGGATCATATCAAGATCAAGATAGGTTGAGGTGACCATGAAGAAGACCAACAAGATCAGCAACACATCGATCATCGCCACCAAAGAGATCAACGCGCGCGGGGCACGTGGACGTCTGAGGGTCAGGGTGGCGGCGTTGGTCATGTGTCAGAACTCTCTGTTTGAAAGGTCACGCAGCTTGCGGGTTTTCCTCAACCAGCATCAGGCGGCCCACAGCATTTTCGATCATCTGCGCGGCGCTTTCGGCGCGTGCTGACAGCAGTGTGGCCCCAACAGCAGCTGGGATAGCAACCAACAACCCAACTGCGGTGGTCAAAAGTGCCTGCCATATCCCGCCCGCAAGAACGGATGCATTTGCTGCGCCTTCTGCCATTTCAAGGGATTGAAACGAAACGATCATTCCCAATACAGTTCCGAGCAAGCCCAACAACGGGCTGATCATCGCGATTAATTCCAGTACCCGGATAAGGCCATTCATCCGCGCGAATTCTTCATTGCCCCGCCGCAGCAGCTCATTCATCAGAGGCGGGCCTTTGAAGTCGGCCAAGATTGACTTCATCGCATAGGCCATCACCCTGTCGGCGGGACTATTGCCTTGCATGACAGCAGCATGGGCCTGCTCTTTCTTACCACTGCTCCATTTCTTCAAGGCGTCTTCGCGCCCTGGGGCACCTGACCTTGCGGGCCAAAGCTGCACAGTCTTGACCCCAATCAGGGTCAAGGACAACGCCGATAAAGCCAGCAAAACGATGATGATCATCCCGCCCGGCCCAAGTGAGAACAGATCAAATGACATGGTTATTTGACCAACGCTGCGTCGGCTTTGCTGCGTAGAGTGAGGATCGGAAAGCAATCCATTTCTGCGCCGTTTTGCGGTTTGCAGGAGGTCAGATCATGCAACAAAATTTCTGAGATATTTTCGCATGCGATCTCGGGGATTTCGAACAATTTCAACGTTGTGCGGCTCACGGGGAGGGGGGCGGCATCGATGGACAGCAATCGATCAATCACACCCTGAGTATCGAGAATGGCCAAAGACATCTCAAATCCGTCAAAACTATTGTCGGTCTGGTTGCGGAACAAGAAAAACGCGCTGCAGCCGCCGGTTTCCGATGCCTCGGTTTTGTTGAGTTCAACGGTAAGGCCTGTGCCATCTTGGGCTGTCGCCATGAGAGGCAAAAGAGCAAGGATAAAGCCTGCCAATATCATCATAGGTTTTTGAAAAGTCATATTTTACTTCCTATTTTGGGCGTTATGCGGCCAATGCCGTTTCAACCCCTTTCAGCGCATTTAATGCGGTTTTTCGAATGTCGGTGTCTGTAAATCCGTTCTGATCTACAGCCATGAAAAAGTCAGTGTCGAGCGTTTTGCGATAGGTCAGGATGACCGATACAGCGTCTTGTTTTAATTTTTCGTGTGGCGGGCCTTGTGGCGTATCAATGAGCCGATCCAACAATGTTTCTAGTGTCGTATCAAGCTCGTCAATGTACGCAAGCAGGACGCCTGTGTTTTCCGCAATCTGTGCCATTCCTTCTGTGCGGGATGCTTCGGCGTCAATGGCCATCTGCAGCTTGGTCAGCTCTGCGGCGATCGCATTGTGGGTCTTGATCCATTCCTGTCGCGATTTGCGGTAAGCAATTATGTTGGTTGGGGTTTCTTCTTCAATTTCTACAGTTTCGTTCAACAATTTGCGGGTTTTCTTTGCGGCTTTAAGGGCGGCGGAATGGGAACCAGCTAAGGCGAGCGTGCTTGCCTGATCAAAACTGTGCTGAATTGCGTCCAGATCGCCAAGGCCAGTGATGAGTGCTGCTTCGACATCCCGCTCAAGCGCTTCACAAAGCGCTTCCCATTCTAGCTGATCTGCCGAAGGTTCTGTAGAAGTGTCTGTTTCGGTTGCGGAAGGTTCCTGAATGTCCGCCACGTCGGTTTCTGGTTCTTGCAAGGCGTTCAGGGCATCCTCGGCGGCTTGCATTGCCAGATCGGCACCCGCCAGATCGCCGGATTTGATCAAACCAATTGCCTTGACAAGCGGTTGAACAATGTCTGGTGCACTTTCCCGGGTTTGGTCCAGTGCCGCTTTGATAGTGCCCGCGCGGACAACAAGATCTTTGTGGCTTGGTCCGGTTTGGTCTTCTTTTGTCGAAGGCTGCGCCGATTTCGCCGCTCTGTGTGCCGCAACCTTGCGCAACCCTTCTTCGATCTTGATCAAAGTTCCTTCCGCTTGCTTCAGATCGCCAGCCCTGAGATCCGCAACTACTCTCAAGGCTGCTTTTTTCAGTGGCGCAGCAATGGCGCCCAAATTGGCCAGCGGGGGCTGCAATAGGCGTAAACGGCCCGCGATATCCGCAGCTGCTGACCCCTGTTTGTCGTCATTTGGAGGAGCAGTAACGCCGGACATCCGCGGTGTTTCCGGTTCGTCCTCATCCTCGGCAAGGTCGACCACATCCCCTTTGGCGTCCAGCACGATGACCTTGAGCGAAAGGTCAATTGATTTCAGATATTTGCGAAACTTTCTTGCCACACCTGGAACGGTTTGCATGACGGTCAATGTGAGGGACTTGGGGTCCATTTCAAAGGTACCAAATGCGACCTTGGGCCCTTCGCCTTCTTTCTTGGCGGTGCGGCCAATAACATCAGGGGCTTTGATGCGATCAATGATCAACAGATCAGCCCCTTTTGGCCCCGGATTATAAGCAAAATTCATCGCCCGTCGCTTGCCCATAAGCAGGCGTTTTTTCAGCTCCTCTGTTTTGAGCGGTTCATAGGCCAAGCTACATTCCTCGCATTTTTTGGTCGAAAGCCATTGACTTGAAAATGACGATAAGGCTGACTATTGGTCAAGTTAGAATTCGTCCTTTGCGTTTTTGGCTTAGGATATGTTTGAGATTGTTGATATTTTTTGAGACGTTTGTAAAATTGTGGTGTGCACATTTAAGATGATTAGCTTGTGGGGGCCATGCACTCCACAGCCTAAGGGGGAACCAGATGGACGTTGCTAAGCTGCTCGAACCCCACGGGGACGATGCGCCAAGTGGTGAGAACTTGGAATATGAAATGTCTTTTGTGGACATGGAACTGGCTGCGCAACCTGGCGAGGAACGACAGGAAGGCGACCAGATTAATGAAGCCGAGGACCCGGATTTTGGGAATGTTGTTAAGCTAGCCGAAGAGGTTCTCAAGAATAGCCACGACATCAGAGCAGCTGTGTTTTATGCGCAGGCGGTCCTGCATACAAAGGGTATGCCGGGTTTTGCCGAAGCCACAGCATATGTTCGCGGCTGCCTAGAGACATATTGGGATACCTGCCATCCCGAGCTTGATGAAGAGGACGATAATGACCCGACAATGCGGATCAATGCAGTTCGCGGATTGGGCGGGGCAGACACGGTTATCAAATCACTGCGTCGGACAGGGCTGACCAACAGCCGGACGTTTGGCAAACTCAGCTTGCGGATGATTGAATTTGGCGAAGGGATCGCCCCTGCGCCTGCTGGAATGGAGGGCATTCCGGATGCATCAGCGATCGCAGCAGCCTTTCAAGACACTGATTCGGATGAGTTGTCAGCGCTGTTGGCCGCTGCGATCAGTGCACAAGGCGATATAATTGCCATTGATGAAGTCTTTAATGACAAGACGCCCGGGCAAGGGCCCGACCTCGAAGAGACCAAGAAAACCTTGGCGCAGATTGTGCGCAGATTGTCCGATGCTGTGGGATCAGAGGTTGTTGCCGCAGACGGTGAACCCATCGTAGATGCCGGCGGTGCAGCTGGTGCGGCGGCAAGTGGCGGTGGTGCCGTCGGCGGGATCAACAATGCTCAAGACGTCGCCAATGCGCTTGATCGCATTATTCAGTATTATCACAGAAATGAACCTTCCAGCCCGGTGCCGGTGATCCTGGAGCGCGCCAAACGGTTGGTGAATGCCGACTTTATTACGATTATCAAAGACATGGCTGCGCAGGGCAAGGACCAAGTCTATACCATCGGCGGATTGGTAGATGAGCCCGATTTCTAACCTGACGAAACACTTTATTCTTTTCACCGCGGGCTTCGTCCCGCTTCTAAAATTCAAAGACCAAGGAGCCCCAAATGGCCGGTAGTTCCCAGAAATTTATAGCCCGCAATCGGGCACCCCGTGTCCAGATCGAATATGATGTGGAACTTTATGGCGCGGAAAAGAAGGTTCAACTGCCTTTTGTGATGGGCGTGATGAGCGACCTTGCAGGCAAGTCTGAGGTTGAGCAACCTGCCGTTGCGGATCGTAAATTCCTTGAGATCGACGTTGATAACTTTGACGACCGCATGAAATCCATTGCACCCCGCACCGCCTTTACAGTGCCTAATACCCTGACCGGTGAAGGTAATATGGCGGTAGATATCACCTTTGAAAGTATGGACGATTTCAGCCCTGCCGCGATCGCTGCCAAAGTTGAGCCTTTGGCGGAGCTGTTGGATGCACGCACACAGCTGAGCAATCTGATGACTTATATGGATGGTAAGACCGGCGCAGAAGATCTGATTAGTAAGATTATTCAGGACCCAACACTGCTCAAAACGCTTGCGGCTCAGCCCAAGCCCGGCGCCGCGGCAGAGGAGGAATAAACGATGGCTGAACAAGAAGCCCAAGTCGAAGCACAAGGTGGCGCAACAGCATTCGGATCCTCCGAATTCGAAAGCTTGCTGAAAAAAGAATTCCGCCCTGTTTCCGATCAAGCCAAGACAGCAGTTGAATCTGCGGTCAAAACACTGGCTGAACAGGCGCTCTCCAACACAGCGCTTATTTCTGATGATGCGCTGCGTTCGATTGAAAGCATCGTTGCGGAAATTGACAAAAAACTGAGTGAGCAAGTCAATCTGATCCTGCACCATCAGGATTTTCAGCAGATGGAAAGCGCGTGGCGCGGGCTGCATTATCTGGTGAACAACACGGAATCCGATGAAACGCTCAAGATTCGGGTTATGAACATCTCGAAAAAGGACATGCACAAAACGCTGCGCAGGTTCAAAGGCACGTCTTGGGATCAATCACCGATCTTTAAGAAACTCTATACCGAAGAGTTTTCTCAGCTCGGGGGTGAGCCTTATGGCACATTGATTGCGGATTATCATTTTGACCATGGCCCACAAGACGTTGAGCTATTGGGTGAAATGTCCAAGATTGCCGCTGCGGGCCATGCGCCATTGATCACGGGTGCAAAGCCGACTTTGTTCCAGATGGACAGTTGGTCCGAGCTGAGCAATCCGCGCGATCTGACACGGATTTTCCAGACAGCGGAATATGCCTCATGGAGAAGCCTGCGCGATAGCGAAGATTCCAAATATGTGGGTCTGGCGATGCCGCGTTTCCTTGGCCGTCTGCCTTATGGTTCCAAAACGGAACCTGTCGAAGAGTTCGCCTTTGAGGAAGATACCGATGGATCGGATCACAGCAAATATGGCTGGATCAACGCAGCCTACGGTATGGCGGTTAACATCAACCGATCATTTAAGGAATACGGCTGGTGTTCGCGGATCCGTGGTGTGGAATCTGGCGGTACGTTGGAAAACCTGCCGTCGCACACCTTCCCGACCACAGATGGCGGTGTTGACCAGAAATGTCCGACAGAAATCGCAATTGATGACCGGCGCGAGGCGGAGCTTGCCAAAAACGGCATGATGCCTTTGATTCACCGGAAAAACACAGATGTCGCCACGTTTATGGGTGCGCAATCTCTGCATAAGCCAGCAGAGTATGATGACCCCGACGCGACGGCGAACGCAAATCTCGCAGCTCGGTTGCCATATCTTTTCGCAACCTGTCGCTTTGCGCATTACCTAAAGTGTATGGTACGCGACAAAATCGGCTCATTCAAAAGCCGGCAGGAAATGGAAGCCTGGTTGCAAGATTGGATCAACAATTACGTTGATTTCAACGCCGACATTTCGTCGGAAACAGAGAAGGCGCGGAAGCCTCTGGCAGCAGCAGAAGTTGTTGTGGAAGAGGTGGAAGGCAACCCTGGATATTACACGTCGAAGTTCTTCCTGCGACCACATTACCAGTTGGAAGGTCTTTCGGTTTCATTGCGGCTTGTATCCAAGCTCCCTTCTGAAAAAGGTGCCTGATCTCTCGAATTAGCTTGAGGTCAGCCCATACGACTTGACGTAAATTAAATTTTGAAAGGAATAGCCCAATGGCTGCTCAAATGTTCGTCCACATCTCGGATATCCCGGGTGACGCAACTGAATCTAAGCACGACAAATGGATCGTGATCCAAAGCGCCAACTTTGAGGTGGAACGTGCCGTTGATATGACGGACCTCGGCTCAAACCAACGTGCCCACGCCAACACAAACTTCCAAAAGATCGAAGTCACCAGCCAGATTGGTATCGCGTCCAACAAGATCGCGCAATCGGTGGCAAATGGCACCGTACGGCCTGAAATCAAGATGGCGTTCTGCCGTTCTGGTGAAAGTGCTTCAGACGGCCTTGAAGCGTTTTCCATTTGGAAGCTGAAGCACGTGATCATCGACAAATACTCGATCAGCTTTTCTGAGGATGGTATTCCCGAGGAAACATGGGCGTTGGCCTATATCGGGATTGAACATGAGTATAAAGAAACCGACCAGACCAGCGGTAAGCTGACCACAAAGAACACGTTCAAGTGGAACCTGCGTACGGGTAAGGTGGAGTAATCCACCTAAACAATTTTGCCGCGCGTTTTTTTCAGCGCGCGGCAATCTATTGTTTTACTTGTGATTTTTATCCTCGCACTTTGATCCGAGCGGAGGCTGTCTTATGACGCCCGAAGAGCACCTGACGTCTGGCGATCTGTCTGGCACTTTGTCTGCATTGCAAGACAAAGTGCGCAGCGATCCTGCTGATCCCAAATTGCGGATATTTCTGTTTCAACTTTTGTGTGTGCTTGGCGATTGGAAACGGGCGATTACGCAGTTGAAACTCAGCGGTGAGATGGACCCCTCAGCGTTGATGATGGCGCAGACGTACCGCGAAGGCATCATCTGTGAAGTGTACCGTGAGAAGGTTTTCAAAGGCGAAAAGGAACCGATGATCTTTGGGGAACCCGAGACATGGCTGGCTTTACTTATCGAAGCACAAAAGCTTCTTGCACAGGGTAAAACAATGCAGGCGGCTGAACTGCGCGCTCAGGCATTTGAGGCCGCGCCGATGACCTCTGGGACCGTGAACGGTACCCCGTTTGAATGGATCGCAGATGCGGATATGCGGCTGGGCCCTGTGCTGGAAGTCATTGTAAACGGACGTTATTTCTGGCTTCCTTTTAATCAGATTTCCAAGCTCGACATCGAAGCACCCGCCGATCTGCGGGATGCGGTTTGGACCGCAGCGGCCCTGACCTTGCGCAATGGTGGAGAGGTCGTTGCGCTGATCCCGACCCGGTATGCTGAGACGCCTGCCAAGGGCGCAGACGCCGAGAAACTGGCCCGGGCAACAGATTGGCAAGATGTCGGTGACGATACCTATCTGGGTGTCGGTCAGCGGCTGTTTGCGACTGATCAGGATGATGTTGCCCTGCTTGATGTGCGCGAATTGATCTTGGTGCACGAGACAGAAGAGGCCACCTCAGATGGCTGACAAGATGCTCGCTGAACGGTTGCAGCCTTCGCTGCTGGACAGGCTGACCGATGATGCGCCGTCAGAAAAACAAGAGAGCCGTGCCAATCGCGCGATAGATATTGGCCGGTTACGCGAAATCATCAAAAGAGATTTGTCTTGGCTGTTGAACACCAACAGCATGGAATCGACAATAGACCCAAAAAGATATCCCAATATTACCAAATCGGTTTTGAATTATGGGGTGCGTGAAGTGGCGGGTGAATATTCTACCAGTCAGCGGGCTGAACTGATCCGAAAGTCCATTCAGCATGCGATCTCAATTCATGAGCCGCGGATCATCAACGGGTCTACTGCTGTTGAACTGCGTACCGAAGAAACCAAAGGCGAAACGCAGATTGCTTTTGATATTCATGCCGATATGTGGGCACAACCTGTACCGCTTGAGCTATATTTGCGCAGCAAAGTTGATGTGACCTCGGGTGAGGTGACGCTGGATAGGATAGGCTGACCTGATATGGACACCCGACTCCTCAGACACTACGAAAATGAACTCGCATTTATGCGGGATATGGGTGCTGAATTTGCCAGCGCTTACCCCAAAATAGCTTCGCGTCTTGGGATGGAAGGGGTTGAGGTGCTTGACCCCTATGTGGAGCGATTGCTCGAGGGGGTCGCCTTTCTTTCGGCGCGGGTCCAACTTGAGCTGGAAATGCAGTTCCCGGTCTTTACCTCGCACCTGCTTGAGATCGTGTATCCGCATTACCTGGCGCCAACGCCATCAATGATGATTGCACAGTTTTCTCCGGATTTGGCGAATGCCGGCCTGAAAACCGGCTTTGTCATCCCTCGCGGCACATCATTGCGGAGCCGTCTTGTTGAAGGGGAACAAACGGCCTGCGAATTTCGCACAGCCCATGACGTGAGCATGTGGCCGATTGAAATTTCGGAAGCTGAATATATTGATAGTCGCGGTGGTCTTGTGGCGGCGGGTGTTGGGGCTGATACACCTGCGCGGGCAGGCATCCGCCTGAGATTAAAACGGTCTGATAACGAACCAATTTCAGAGCTGAGCATGGACGATCTAACGCTCTATCTGGATCGGCAATCGGGTCGAAGCTGGCAGTTACATGAACTGTTGTCGACACAGACTGTTGGATTGGCAGGTCGCTCTTCTGATCGGCGCGCAGATTGGACGTTGGCCTTACCAGACGGGAAACTGTCGCAAGTCGGGCTGACGCCAGAAGAAGCATTGCTGCCGACACCACGCAGGTCCTTTGACGGATACCGATTGCTCCAAGAATACTTTGCCATGCCGGAGCGGTTTTTGTTTGTGCGGCTGTCAGGGCTGCAACCCGCGCTCAAAGCGGCGAAAGGCTCAGAAGTTGATATTTATATACTGCTTGGCGATGGCAATCGTGATCTGACGCCTGCGATTACTCCGCTGGCTTTTGGCCTGAATGCGGTGCCTGCGGTGAACCTGTTTCGCAAACGTTGTGACCGGGTGCGCGTTACGTCGCGCGACGTTGAACAACATGTTGTTCCCAACCGGACCGCTGGGCTGGACTTTGAGATCTACAATATCGAAAGCGTCACCGGGATCAGCGGCGATGGTGAAGATGATGTGGATTTCCGGCCTTTCTACTCAGCCACGGATTTTACTGCGGCGGGTGAAGTGCATGGCACCTATTACACGCAAAGTCGCAAAATGCGGCAACGTAGTGAAAAGGAACGTCTGCGCGGTGTTCGGACGTCCTATTTGGGGTCTGAGGTTTACCTGACGTTGGTCGACCGCAGACAAGCGCCCTATTCGGCCAAGCTGGACCAATTGGCGGTTACCGCACTGTGTACAAATCGCGATTTGCCGATGCTGTTGTCGGTGGGTGATGACAATGTCTTTCACCTTCCCGGGGGCGGGCCGGTAAAGACTGTGCGCACGCCAATTTCACCAACCCGGCCTAATCCAACTTTGGCCCAAGGTGACACCGCGTGGCGATTGATCAGCCATCTTTCGTTGAATTATCTATCTATCGCGCAAACTGATGATGGCAGTTCAGCCGAAGCTTTGCGCGAACTTATCGGCATTTATGCCCCATTGGGCAACCGCGTGACCGAAAAGCAGCTTGAGGGGATAACGGATGTTTCCAGCCGCCCCATTGTACGCCGAATGAGCGATGAAGTGCTGTCAACAGCCGTGCGTGGATTAGAGATCACGATCGAATTTGATGAGACCTTTTTTGAAGGCACAAGTGTTTATGTGCTTGGCGCTGTAATGGAACGATTTTTCCGCAAATATGCCACGATGAATAGCTTTACCGAAACAGTGATTAAGACCGAAAGACGGGGGGAAATAGCCAGATGGCGACCGACAAGCGGGTTGGGTCAGATACTCTAGGTCATTTCGCCAAATTGGCGGAGGAGCCTGAAAAACAACATGTTTTTCAGGCGATGCGGGTTATTGATGCAGCGTATCCTGAAAGCCCTCGTTTGGGGGACAGCCGCCGTCCGCGAGAAGACCGTGTTCGTCTGGGACAAGAAGCCGAAATGGCATTTCCGCCTTCGACTATCGCGAGTTTTACGCCGCCCACAGACACTAAGCCCGGCTCGCTTATCAATCGGTTCTTTGGTTTGTTTGGCCCCCAAGGTCCCTTACCGCTGCATCTGACGGAATACGCGCGCGAACGGCAACGCAATCACCGCGATCATACAATCGTGGCTTTTGCAAATATGCTGACCCATCGCATGATGAGCCTGTTGTATCGGGCATGGCGCAGCGGGCAACCGGCGGCAAGTTACGATAGGGAAGACGATGAGTTTGAACGTCGTGTGGCTGCCGTGGCAGGATATCGCGGCGAAAGGATGCAGGACCGCGATGCGATGCCTGACGTTTCGCGCAGGCACTTCGCTGCATACATGTCTCAAGGCTCAAAGAACCCCGATGGCCTGATGGCGTTCCTGAGTGGATTTTTCAACGTTGAAGTTCAGGTCGAACAGTTTGTTGGAAGCTGGCTCGAGCTTGAAGCGGACGATTGCTGGGAAATGGGCGGCATGGCGGCATTGGGCCGGACGACCAGTGTGGGCAGCCGGGTCTGGAGCAGAACCGCGAAGTTCCGCTTGCGCATTGGGCCGCTTAGCCGGGAAGACTATGATCGGTTTCTTCCGGGCAATGGCAGTTTTGACAGGCTGGAAGCCATCGTGCGTTCTTATGTAGGGGACAGTTTGGATTGGGATGTGCAGCTGATCCTCAAAGGCGATGACGTCCCGCGCTCAAGTTTGGGCGGCGCAACCCGTCTGGGGCAAACTTCGTGGATTACAATGAAACAAGACAGCGATGAACCGCGCCCAGATGCAGGGGATTTGTTCCTCGCTCCGCAGCGCAGGTTCGGACCACAAATGACACCAGAAGGGACACAGCCATGACCGAGATTAGCAGGGTCGCATTGTTTGGCAAACTCAATAGCCTTGGGTACAAAGCCGTCGAAGGGGCCACGGTTTTTTGCAAAATGCGCGGGAACCCTTATGTCGAGGTTGTCCACTGGTTGCATCAGATTTTGCAAGGTCAGGACAGCGATTTGCATCGCATCGTTGATCATTACGATCTTGATGTGGGCAAGATCGCAGCAGAGATGACCCGCAATCTGGATGGGTTGCCGCGGGGCGCCAGTGCCATTTCGGATTTGTCTGACCATCTGATGGATGCGATGGAACGGGGATGGGTCTATGGATCGTTGCTCTTTAGTTCCAGTCAGGTGCGGACAGGGCATTTGTTGTTAGGCATGCTCAAGACACCTGCGCTCAAAAATATTCTAACGTCGATCTCCCCCGAACTGGGGCAAATCAAGGGGGACGATCTTTCTGAAAACTTCATGGATATCACGGGGGGTTCACCCGAAGAAAGCCTAGGGGCGCAAGATGGATCGGTGACCGGGGGCGGTGCTGTCCCGGGCGAGGCCTCGGATGCGATGGCGCCGGCACAGATGGGCAAAGGTGAGGCGTTAGAGCAATTTTGCACCGATCTGACCGAACAGGCCAGAAACGGCGAAATCGATCCAATTGTTGGCCGCGACGAAGAAATCCGTCAGATAGTTGATGTGCTGATGCGCCGACGCCAGAATAACCCGATCCTGACGGGCGAAGCGGGGGTGGGTAAAACAGCCGTTGTCGAAGGCTTTGCTTTGCGGATTTCCCGGGGTGATGTGCCCCCAGCGTTGCAGGATGTACGTCTTTTGGTTTTGGACGTTGGATTGTTGCAAGCAGGCGCGTCGATGAAGGGCGAGTTTGAGAACCGGCTGCGATCTGTGATTGATGAGGTGCAGGCCAGCCCAACGCCGATCATTATGTTTGTGGATGAGACACATACGCTTGTCGGTGCAGGAGGTGCAGCGGGCACGGGTGACGCGGCGAACCTGCTTAAACCGGCCTTGGCGCGCGGTGCTTTGCGCACAATTGGGGCAACGACATGGGCAGAATACAAGAAATACATTGAAAAAGACCCGGCTTTGACCCGACGTTTTCAGGTTGTGCAAGTGGATGAGCCGGATGTCCCCAAAGCGATGATGATGATGCGGGGCATCGCTTCGATGCTAGAGAACCATCACAAGGTTCAGGTCTTGGATGAGGGGATAGAAGCCGCCGTTGCGCTGTCTGCACGCTATATTCCTGCCCGACAATTGCCTGACAAATCAGTTAGCGTTCTTGATACCGCTTGTGCGCGTGTCGCTGTTAGTCAGCATGCGGTTCCCGCACAGGTGGATGACGCCCAACGCCGGATTGAAGCTTTGGAGACGGAGCTGGAGATCATTGGTCGAGATGAGACCGCAGGTTACGACATTGAGGAGCGGCGCGGTAAGGTTGAAGCTCAAAAGGCAGAAGTTGGCGAACAGCTCGAAAGTTTACAGGCGCGGTGGGACATCGAGAAAGAGATCGTTGCCGAAATCCTTGATCTGCGTACACAATTGCGCGCTGGCGGTGCACCGGTCGAAGAAGGCGCAGAACACGCACCCGAAGGGGGAGAGGATGCCCTTGATGAGACTGCGCGAGCGGCACTTCTGGACCAACTCAAGGCCGCCAACGCTAAGCTTGATGAGGCACAGGGTGAAAGCCCGCTGATTTTGCCCATCGTGGATGAGCAGGCTGTTGCAAGTGTTGTGGGGGACTGGACGGGTATTCCGGTGGGCCGAATGGTCAGTGATGAACTGGCTACGGTTCTGAACCTCGAAGAACATTTGGGCAAACGTGTTATTGGTCAGGATCATGCAATGGCCATGATCGCCAAACGCATCCAAACCAGTCGCGCAGGTCTCGATAATCCCAACAAACCTATTGGTGTATTTATGCTGGCCGGGACCTCGGGTGTTGGTAAGACCGAGACAGCGCTGGCGCTGGCTGAGGTTCTGTATGGCGGCGAACAAAACGTCATCACCATCAACATGTCAGAGTATCAAGAGGCCCATTCGGTCAGCAGTCTGAAAGGTGCGCCTCCCGGATATGTCGGCTATGGAGAAGGGGGGGTGTTGACCGAAGCGGTGCGGCGCAAACCCTATTCGGTTGTTTTGCTGGATGAAGTTGAAAAAGCGCATCCCGATGTGCATGAAATCTTTTTTCAGGTCTTTGACAAAGGCGTTATGGAGGACGGCGAAGGCCGCACTATTGATTTCAAAAATACGCTCATCTTGCTGACCTCAAATGCAGGATCGGATTTGATCATGGATTTGTGCAGCGACCCCGAATTGCTTCCTGAGCCTGATGGGATCGCCAAGGCGTTGCGTGATCCGCTGCTAAAAATCTTCCCCGCCGCGCTTTTGGGGCGTTTGGTGACGATCCCTTATTATCCGTTGAGCCCGGATATGATTGCGCAGATTACCAAGCTTCAGTTGGGTCGGATCAAGAAACGGGTGGAAATGACACATGATGTGCCGTTCGAATATTCAGAAGCCGTTGTCCAATTGATCGTGGACCGCTGTCAGGAATTGGAAAGTGGGGGGCGGATGATTGATGCAATTGTCACCAACACCATGCTGCCTGATATCTCAGCCGAATTCCTGCGCCGGATGATGGAAGGGACACCTGTGTCAAAGGTGGCGATAGACGAGAACGATAGTAACTTTACCTATTCCTTTGAGTAACTGGAATTTTTTGAAAAGCAGGAAATAGAACCATGGAAATAGGCGCGATCCCAGAACTGAGCGATAAGTGGTGGGTCAAAAACAAAGCCAAAACGGTGAAGAAGTCTGGCCTTGGGGCGGCGTTGAAGGCCTTTGAAGTGAATGTCGAACGCGCGATCTTCTTTAAGAAACTGTTGGATGAGTTAAAGGCATCCAATCCGAAATACGCGGATGTCTTTGATCGTGTGTTGCCAACCTTGGTTAATTTGGGGCTTGCGGGTGCACGTGCCGGTGTCAGCTATGGTGATAGCATCGCAAAAGTTCTTGATCACGTTAACACATCGCTGGGGTTGTTTAATGACATCGCCAGCGAAGGACAGGCGCAGCTTGAGGCGTCGATTGGGTGATCGATAACTTCGTTCAGGACCCATGGCGTTATCGCAGGGTCCTGAATACCAAAACCGGTTCAGCATCCGTTGTGGACCATAGAGTAGGAGAGTAACCATTGGCTGTCATTGATCGAACAAAGTTGAGCGGGAATCGCCTGAAAGTCTATGATCTGGTTGAATCGAACCGGTTCAAGGGCGTCATCATGGGCGTCATCATCTTCAACACAATCGCCTTGGGGTTATCTACTTCTGACTATGTCATGGACCGTGTGGGGGGGATACTTATCTTCCTTGATAATATCGTTCTAACGATTTTTGTCGGCGAATTGATTCTCAAATTCTACGCTTACCGGATGTCATTTTTTCGAAGTGCCTGGAACCTCTTTGACCTTGCGGTTGTTAGTCTGGGCATTCTACCGAGCCAAGAAGGGCTGTCTGCATTGCGTGGGCTGCGGGTCATTCGAGCGATGCGACTATTGTCGGTTGTGCCGCAAATGCGGGCCGTGGTTCAGGCATTGTTGGATGCTTTGCCGGGCATGGGCGCGGTCATCGTGATGATCTCAATTGTGTTTTATGTTTTTGGTGTGATGGCCACATTGATGTACGGCAACAGCTTTGATGAATGGTTCGGCACTTTGGGCCGGTCACTCTATTCGTTGTTTCAGATCATGACATTGGAAAGCTGGTCGATGGGTATCGTGCGGCCTGTGATGGTCGAATTTCCTTCCGCTTGGGCATTCTTTGTCCCGTTTATCGTGGTCACTGCATTTTCTGTTCTCAACCTTTTCATTGGTTTGTTGGTCAACACCATGCAAGGCGCGGTGGAGGAAGACACCGAAGCCGAGTTTGAAAACTTACGCAAATTAGTCCGGGATGAGACCGACAGCGTCGATCGGAATGTATTGGCTTTGATGGAAGAGGTCCGTGCCCTACGCAAAGAAATTGCCGCGCGTGACGGTAAGGGAGAGGGTTGAGCAAAATGGCCGGAAGCTCGCAAAAATTCATTGCCCGTAACAGGGCACCCAGAGTTCAGATCGAATATGATGTGGAACTTTATGGAGCTGAAAAGAAAGTTCAGCTGCCTTTTGTGATGGGGGTGATGAGTGATCTTGCGGGCAAATCCGAGGTGGATCAAGGGTCGGTCCATGACCGCAAATTCCTTGAAATTGATGTAGATAACTTTGACGAACGGATGCGGGGGATTGCCCCACGGGCAGCCTTTACGGTGCCCAATACGCTGACGGGCGAAGGCAACATGGCCATTGATCTGACGTTTGAGAAAATGTCAGATTTCGAGCCGGGTGCAATTGCCGCGCGCACCGAAGCATTGCGCCCATTGTTAGAGGCGCGTCAGCAGCTGACCAACCTCATGACCTATATGGATGGCAAAGCTGGTGCAGAGGCGTTGATTGAAAAGGTGTTGGGGGACACCGCGCTATTGGGGGCCTTGGCTGCGGATGATGCGTCCCGCTCTGATGAACAAGACGCCGCGCTGGCTGCATTGCGCGCGGCTAACGTTCCCCAAGAGCAGGAAAAGGCAACAACAGATGCTACATTAGATGCGTTACGCACTAGGGAAATTGAAGAAACGCCAGCAGATGATGGGAGCGCGGCCCTAGACGCATTGCGGTCCGTTGAGGTGGTGGAACAGGAAACGCCGGATTTGGCAGGGGCCGCTTTGGATGCATTGCGCGCTGTTGAAGTGCCTCAGGAAAGTACATCTGAAGAGGATGCGTCAGCCCTAGATGCCTTGCGCAAGAAAGAAGTACCTGATGCACTCGTTCAAGAGTCCAGCGATGCGGCTCTTGATGCACTGCGATCTGTTGAAGTGCCCGAAGAGGAAGAGACAGACGATGCAGCAGGCGCATTAGATGCGCTTCGCGCTGTCGAAGTCAGTGATGACCCGTCAGACAACGACCTGACTGATGATGTGTTGTCGGGTTTGGACGCGCCTACAGAGGTCGCTGAAACAGACAATTCGCAAGAGGTTTTGTCAGGCTTGAAAGCCCCCGAGAAAGAAGCGGATACAGACACGTCTGATGCCGTACTCGCCGCGCTGGAGATGGTTGAAGACCCTCCCAAGGCAGACGATATTGCCGATACGCTGGCCACATTGGACGCCCCAAAGGAGGCGCCACAGACCGATTTGGTCGGGGCCACTTTGGCCGGGCTTGAAAGGCCTGTGGAAGAAGAGGGCCCAGACACCACCGCCGATGTGTTAGCTGGGATAGAAGCGGTTGAAGACGCCCCTGAAACGGATGATGTCTCTGCAACTTTGGCGCAATTAGAAACACCTCAAGAAGCGCCACAAACCGATTTGGTTGGTGCAGCATTGGCTGGGTTACAAGCACCTGATGAAACACCGGAACTAGACAACACCAATGACGTATTAGCGGGCCTGGACGCGGTTGAAGTGATCGAAGACGCCCCGGATATCACCGCGACTCTTGCGGGTATCGAGAGTGTTGAACCGATTGAAGAAACGGATACGGCTGACGATATTCTTGCGGGACTTGAGGCGGTCGATGACGTGGCGCCAACCGATGATATGGCGGCGGCTTTGGACGGGCTGGAAGCGCCAGTTCCACAGAAAGCGACCGAGACAACAGCGGATGTTCTGGCGGGGATTGAGGCGCCGGAACCGGAAGTCGCGCCGAGTGCAGATTTGGATGATGTTCTGTCCGCTATCGAAGAGGTTGAGGCCGAGCAGGACAAAAACACAACCCAAGATGTGCTTGCCGCATTGGACGCCCCTGATGATCCGTCAGAAACAGATGATATTGATGCGCTTTTGGCTGATCTGGAAGCTCCTCAGGAGGAAGTGCCAGAGACGGATACGGCCGAGATTTTGTCAGGCCTAGAGAGTATTGATGTTGAAGAAGCGGATACGGGCAATGACGATATTCTAGCGGGCCTTGAAGCACCGGATGAGGCAACGGACGAAGACACTTCGGATGATGTTTTGGCCGGCCTTGATGCCCCTGATGTCGAGCAAGAAACAGATGATGCAGAAGATATCCTTGCGGGTTTAGACGCCCCTGAGGAAAGCTCAGTGACAGATGACCTTGAGGCCACTTTGGCAAGTTTGGAAGCGGTAACGGATGTCGAGGAAGAAGACGATCTTGATGCGCTGCTTGCCGATCTAGAAGCGCCAGCCCCTCAGACGGATACCACTGGAGCTGAGGATATCCTGGCCGCCCTTGATCCTGTAGAAATGGCCGCAGAGGAACCAACGTTAGAGGATGCTTTGGCTGGTTTGCAGTCAGAGGATGCGCCCGAATCCGAAACCACGGCGGAAGACATTCTTGCAGACCTCGACGCGGTTGAAGTGGGCGAACCGGACGATTTGGGCACGCTATTGGCCGATGTTGTTGATGAGGCAGTGCCGGATGATCTGGACGCCCTGTTGGCTGATCTGGAGGCACCTGAAACAACATCTGACGCTGCTGTTGACGACCTTGATGCGTCGCTTGCGGAGCTGGACGAACCATCCGAAGACGTCGCCGCCACAGACGATCTGGACGCTTTGCTTGCTGATTTGGAAGACGCTGACACTAATGAAACGCCTGCCGAGGATGGCAATGCAAGTGATGATTTGGACGCTTTGCTTGCGGAATTGGATGATGAAACACCAGCGGCTCCACCGGGGGACAGTGGCGATGATCTGGACGCTCTAATGGCGGGTCTGGATGACACATCTGAAACCACAGGTGATGCTGGTGACGATTTGGATGCGTTGCTTGCCGGGCTTGAGGACGATGAGCCGACTTTGGAAGATACACCAACAGATGCTGGTGATGACCTCGACGCTTTGCTTGCGGGGTTGGATGATGAGTTGCCCGGCGCGACGTCCCCCGAAGACGACCTTGATGCATTGATGGCTGGTCTAGAAGACTCCCCGCAAAGCAGTACAGATGGGGCTGACGATTTAGACGCTTTGATAGCGGGGTTGGAAGACGAGCCAGCATCGGAGGCGGCCCAAGATTTGGATGGGTTGTTAGACGAAGCAGAAACCAGCGAGCCCGCCGCAAAAGCACCAAGCGAAGAGCCAGAGCTGGCGTTTGGTGCCCTGTCAGCAGAGCGACCAGAACCTCAAAAACTGGTGCGCAAACGGTTCCGCATTGCCATTCTTGGTGATTTTACAGGACGTGCCGCGCGTGGCGCAATCGAAGTTGGCGACGCATTGGCCGCGCGCCCGCCTATTCAATTGGATCCCGATACCGCCGAAGATGTGATCGAAGGTTTTGGTACAACGCTTGTGCTGCCAATTGGGAAAGATGGGGCAGGGGTCGAGGTTAAACTTGGGGGATTGGACGACCTGCATCCAGACGAGCTTTATGAAAACGTTGAAGTCTTTTCGGCCTTGCGGGACCTTAAATCACAACTGAGCAATGGCGGCACTGCGGATCATGCGGCAAAGTCCTTGATCGCTTGGGGGGAAGCACATGGTCAGGCCGTTGTACCGGCAAGTGCTGTCTCTGGTGGTAACACTGTGCGCGCCGATCTTAAACTCAGTGATTTCCAGAAATTGATTGGCGATACAAAAGGAACGCTGGCGCAACCTTCAGCCGTGGATGATCTGCTCGCGCGGATTGTTGGGCCACATATTCGTAAACTGCCTGATCCAAATGTCACGGCTATGGCCGAGGCGGTTGATGATGCGTTGTCGGGGGCAATGCGCATGGTTCTGCACCACCCGGAATTCCAATCGGTTGAAGCGCAATGGCGTGCCATTGACCTGATCGCGCGCAGCATCGAAACCGATGATACACTTGATGTTGTTTTGTATGATATTTCAGCCGAAGAAATTGCGGCCGATTTAACCCAATCTGATGATCTGTCCGAAAGCGGATTTGTCAAATTGCTGACCGAAGAACCCATGGACGAGGAATTTGGCCGCGGCGCGTATTCGGCCATGATTGGGATGTACACTTTTGAAGAAACACCACCTCATGCGCAACTTTTAGGTCGCATAGCCCGCGTTGCTGCACATGTGGATGCGCCGTTCTTTGGGGCCATCACACCCGGCTTTATTGAGACGCGCAAAGAAGACCGGCATCCGTTGATTGCATCCGAATGGGACACTCTGCGCGCTATGCCAGAGGCTGGGCATTTGGCATTGGTGTCCCCTAGGTTTCTGATGCGGCGACCTTATGGGGCCAAAACAGAACCCATTTATGAATTCGAGTTTGAGGAATTCACGCAAAGTGCAGGTCTGTCGGGCATGCTTTGGGCCAATCCCGTGACCTTGGCTGCTATTTTGTTGGCAAAATCTTTCCGGGAAAATGGGGCTTCTATGAGCTTGGGAACGATCATGTCGCTGGGGGATATGCCTTATCATTTTGTGAATGATCGCCATGGTGATCAGGTTGCACTGCCGTGTACCGAACGGAACCTCACTCTGGACAAAGCCGAGGTAGTTCTGGGGCGGGGTTATCAGCCTGTGATTTCGATCAAAGGACGTGATGAGATCCGACTGGGATCGTTCCAGTCGTTAGCAGGGGGCGATATTCTGGGTCCTTGGAGCGGTGTCGCACCGCCTGACCCGTCTCCTCCTGATCCTCCCAAGGCAGCACCTGAGAAAGCAACCGATGGAGAGGATGAAGACGCCGTAGATGATCTGGACGATTTGTTGGCCGGGTTTGATCTGGATGCGGGGGGTGCAGAGGATAGCGCCGGAAGTGACGATGACATGGATGCCGAATTGGCTGCGTTGCTTGCCGATCTCTGAGCGGGGGTATTTCTCTTCGCGCGGGCTGCGCAATTTTGAAGGACATTTGGATGACGATTAGTAAGCCAAGAGACGATGCCTCGACATGGATGTCAGGCGACTACAGCAATGGAGATCTGCGGCTGATGAAAGCCGTGGTCAAAGAAAAGTTCAGTAGTTTGACCGAAATGACGATCGAGTTTCTGTCAACTTCAACAGGCGTGAACCTGAACGAGTTTGTCGGAAAGGTCATGAGCGTTCACGTGCAACAAGATTCAGAGGGGGGAGGCGGAAGCTCAATTGGAGGTGAAAACGGACGCATGTTCTCCGGGACGTGTATCTCCGTTGAATCGCTGGGCATGCAGGATGGTGGCGATCACTTTGTTGCGCAAATCCGACCTTGGTTTTGGATGTTGTCCCTGGAGCGGAACACGCGTGTGTTTCAGGATATGACGGTCATCGAAATCATTGAGAAAGTCTTTGGGGAGCACGAAATAGCTGACTTTCAGCTTAAGAATTCCGAAACCTATCTAAAACGCGAATATTGCGTGCAGTACCGCGAGACAGATTTCGCCTTTCTTTCACGATTGATGGAAGAGGAAGGGCTATATTACTTTTTTGATCATACAGATGCCTTTGAGAAAAATGAGCAGTTGATCATTTGTGATGGTTTGACCGCGCATAAGGATATTTCGGGTGAGCGCGAGGTGGAGTTCAAACCGAGAGATGGCAGCGATGCAAAAAGCGGTGGCACAATAGGCGAATGGGCGGATTCAGAGAGTATTACGCGAGGCAAGGTCAGCCTGACGGATTATGATTTCGAAGCACCTTCTGTCAGGCAAATGGAGACGACCGAAATCTTCAAAGGGGATCATGTTCACCGCAAGTATGAACATTATGATCATCCCGGCCATTTCCGAGGTGACAAGGAACTAGGAGACACGCGCACCCGCGTGCGGATCGAGGCGGATGCGATCAAATTCAAGACCTATCGAGGAGGCGGGGACGTCAAGCACTTTGGTACGGGTTTTATCTTTGAGCTGATCGAACATCCCGAAGAACGCAATAACGGCGAATACCTGATCACAGAGGCAGTTCACTTTATTCAAGATTCAGAGGAAATGGCCGATAACAGCGATAGCTGGATGGCAATCAAACCTCAGAACATCGACATCCCTGAGGAAGTGACCAACGATTATTCCTACACTTTCGCAGCTGTGCCAAGTCATGAGCAATACCGCGCGCCCTTTGTGACCCCATGGCCGGAAATCCCGGGCATTCAGATTGGTGAAGTTGTCGGGCCGTCCGGTAAGGAAATCCATACTGACGAATATGGTCGTGTCAGAGTATTGTTTCGGTGGGACAGGATAAGCGAAGCCGACGAAAATGCGTCTTGTTGGATCAGAGTGGTGACACAATGGTCCGGCAATAATTGGGGTTTGCTGTCTATCCCACGGATTGGTCAGGAAGTTGTCGTCCAATTCGAAGACGGCGACCCGGACCGGCCTATCGTAACTGGGATGATGTACAACAAAGATACCATGCCGCCTTATGTGGACCCGCAGCAACCGACGCGCACGGGCATCATGTCAAGGTCCTCACCCGGAGGAGGGGAGACGGATTATAACGCGCTGGTTTTGGAAGACGAAGCGGGCAGTGAATATGTACATTTCCAGTCGCAAAAGGATTACCAGATGGTGGTCAAAGATAGTGCGCAGATCACAATTGGGGATGAATCGGTCAATGTAGATCGCGCCGGACAAAACGTTGAAGCCGGTAGCCTATTGCAAACGGTCAAGATGAACGTCACCGAGCTGGTGGAAGAAGGAGACAAAAGCGAAACTGTCGACCAAGGCAAACTGGATCTGACGGTCGAGGGCGATATGTCTGAACTGGTTCGCTCAGGCAATATGTCTCTTGATGTAGAAAAAGGTGAGATCACGATGACTGCCGCCCAAAAGATTACGCTAAAGGTTGGCGGCAGTTCAATTGAGATCAATCCAAGCGGGGTCAAAATAATCGGGACCACATCGGTCAATGTTGATGCCATAAATACAACCGTTCAGGGCTCCGCTGCGTTGACCCTGAGGGGCGGTATGGTCAAGATTAACTAGGGCGTTATGATGAGTGAACGATTTAAAAATATGGTCAAGGTTCCAAATGAACCAGCGGCAAAACTCTTGTCGCTGACAAATACGCGCCTCAAGACCCCGATAACCGCCCCCGTAGCCGCTTTGCCAGAAGAAGTATTGACCGAGCTGGACGGTAAGGGCGCAATGCTTGATGTTTTGCGGCTTATGTCGATTGTTTTACCTGCACGCGAACGTGTCTGGTGGGCCTGTTTGGCGGCGCGCGACTACCTTGAAAAAATAGCAAGTGATCCGCCAAAGTCTTTGACGACGTCGGAGGAATGGGTGTTCAAACCGACCGAAGAAAACCGGGAACGGGCTCGGGTTTCAATGGATGATGCTTATATGGATGATGAGACAGTGAACTGTGCTTTATCGGTTCTCTATTCGGACGGCACTTTGGGTCCTGCCGATCTGGCGCAATACCCCGCACCGGCAGGGGCGGCCGAAACCTCAGCGTTTATTATGAATATCGTGGCGTTGGACAAAAATTCTGATAGATTTGAAGAGTATGGCCAGATTTTGATCGACCGCGCGGTGAATATCGCGCGCGGCGGCAATGGACGGTTGGAGAGTAACAAACCGATGGAAGAGGCGACACAATGAAGATGCCTGCTGCCCGCATCATGGACATGCACCTCTGTGTGGTCCCCGCGCCGCCCCCCGCGCCGCCGTTGCCGCCCCCGGGCGTGCCCAATACCATCGACGTGCTTGGGACCCTCAATGTACTGATCGGCGGTATGCCTGCGGCCCGGGTATCAGATATGTCGCTTAAGGGTGTGCCGCATCCGATTTCGATGGGATCGAAAACCGTACAGATCATGTCGATGCCTGCAGCGCGGGTTGGCGATCAATTGGGCTGCGGAGGGTTGATCGTACCACCTTGCTGTCCCACCGTGCTGATCGGAGGCTGAACGAGGATGCCGGTTAAGCTGTCATTCCAGTCGTCTGGAACCATGCCTGGTGATGTGGGGCCAATGCAGATGCCTGTGGGGGGCAGTCTCAGCCTTGGACGTGGTCCGGCAAATGATGTCGTGTTGCCTGACCCGGATCGGCAATTGTCCAAGAGCCATTGTGTGTTGGAAGATCACAACGGGAATATTGTTGTTGTGGATTTTTCAACAAACGGCACGTTCCTGAACTATAGCAAGGTACCCTTGGGCCGCACGCCGACGCCGATCAACAATGGCGATATTCTGTCGATTGGCAATTATGAGTTGCTAGTGGAAATTTCTGAAGCATTGCCGCCGCCTATTCCTGACCCGATCAGTGACGGGCCTGTGTCACACGGGACGGCGGGCAATGCACCTGATCCGATGCAGTTGCTGGATGATGTTGGCCCGGGTGGGGACTTCCTTGATGATTTGCTGGGGGCACCTGAGGGTCCAAAAGGGCCAGGTCAGATCAAGACCGCAGATCCGATAGATGACCTTTTGCCACCTTTGGGCGAGGAAGAAGATCCGTTTTTTCACAAACCTGCTGATCCCTTTGCAGGTGATCTTGGGGCAAGCCAATCCACCCACAACCGTGCAAGCACCGACAGCTTTCGCCCTGCTCAATCTACCGGTCCTTCCTTGATCCCGGATGATTGGGACGATGATCTTTTGGCGCCGTCCAAACCTGAGCCAATCCCGGAACCCGCACCGCCACCGGTTGCACAAAATGCGCCACCCGCAGAAGACCCTTTGGCGCCAGCACCAGAACCGGCAGCAACGCCGGTTCCTGAGGTGCAGGAAAGCGCGCCGACAGCTGCCGCCGCCGCCCCAGCTCCGACCGAACCGCAGCCAAAGGAGGAGCGGGTTGTCGCCACTGGTGATCAGGCAGCGGCAAGAGCATTCTTAGATGCCCTGGATGTCGAAGATCTTAGCATTTCGGACGATGAATTGCACACCACCATGGCCCGAATGGGCCGGGTTATGCGCACGATGATTACCGGTTTGCGTGAAATCTTGATGACGCGTACCTCTATCAAATCTGAGTTTCGTATCGAACAAACAATGATCAGCTCCGGTGGAAATAACCCTTTGAAATTTTCGATCAGCCCTGATCAGGCGATCGAAGCATTGGTCAAACCCAAAACCCGTGGGTATTTGGGATCAGAGACTGCAACTGAACAAGCGCTGGATGATATAAAAGCGCATGAGGTTGCAATGGTCACTGGCATGGAAGCGGCGCTGAAAGGTATCCTTGCCAAGTTGGATCCAGAGGTGTTGGGTGCTCAGATAGAAGATACCGGGGGCATCAGCGGTCTTTTGAAGGGCAAGAAAGCCCGGTATTGGGAAGTTTACGAAAAAATGTATGGCCAGATATCCGATCAGGCCGAGAATGATTTTCACGAGTTGTTCAGCCGCGAATTTGCGCGGGCTTACAAAGAGCAGCTTGAAAAGTTGAAATAACCTGGCGCGCCTGAGGGTAAGCCGGGACTAAGGGGAGAATTGCGTGTCCTGGGACAGTAAAGTGCTTTGGACGGAGGGGTTGTTTTTGCAACCACACCATTTCCAACAAGCTGATCGGCACAAAGAGGCGCTGATTGCCGGTCTTGCGCGCCGTATCCGGCCCTATGGCTGGGGATTGAGCGCGCTTGAGATTGACGAAGAAGTGCTGAAGGTCGGCCAATTTGCAATCAAGGGATGCGCAGGGCTGACCCATGACGGGATGGTGTTCCGGGTGCCGCAGACCGAAGATCATCCGCCGGCTTTGGAAGTGCCTGATACAATCAAGGATTGCATCATTTATCTGACCGTGCCGCAGCGCAGGCAGGGGGCCGTCGAAGTCGACCTGACGGGGGCAGAACAATCCGTCAGCCGTTTGCGTCCATCCGAGCTTGAGATCACCGATACGATGGGGCGTGATCAAAAACCGATCACCATCGGCGTTGGCAAAATGCGTCTTCAATTTGCGTTGGCGGTTGATGATCTGGCCGATATGCTTGCCATCCCCATCGCACGGATCATCGAAGTCCGCCCCGATCGCGAGATTATTCTCGACCGGAGTTTCATACCAAGTTGTATCGATGTGCGGGCTGCACCCCCTCTTGAGGGGTTCGTGCGCGAGATCGAAGGGTTGTTATCTCACCGTATGGTCGCTTTGGCAGGGCGACTGTCCGAAGGGGGCGCGGCCAAAGCTGTGGCAGAGGTTTCAGACTTTTTGTTGCTGACCGTTATCAACCGAATGATTCCGGTTTTCCGCCATCTCAGCCATGTTGAAAACCTGCATCCTGAGGACGCATACCGTGAGTTCATCGCGCTTGCAGGGGAGTTGTCGGTGTTTATGACCACCAACAAGGAACCGCCCGAATTTCCACCTTATAGTCATGACAATCTGTCGGTTACTTTTGCTCCGGTGATCCGTACCTTGCGCCAATATCTCAGCTCGGTATTGGAGCAGACGGCGATTTCGATTCCGCTCGAAGCCCGTAAATACGGTGTCAACGTTGGCGTGATTACAGATCGCAAGCTGATCTCAACCGCGGGTTTTGTTCTTGCTGTGCAAGCGGAAATTCCGGCAGAAGATGTTCGTCGGCATTTTGCCGGACAGGCCAAGATTGGTCCGGTCGAAGAGATCCGCCAATTGGTAAATTCAGCCTTGCCTGGCATCACGTTGCGTCCCTTGCCGGTGGCCCCACGCCAGATCCCCTACCATGCAGGAGTTGTGTATTTTGAACTTGCATCTGACAGCCCATATTGGGGCAAAATGACGACGTCAGGTGGCATTGCCGTGCATGTTTCCGGTCAATATCCAGGTCTGAACATGGAACTTTGGGCAATCCGGAACAATTAAAACGAAGGAAAGGGTGCGTCTGTGTCAGATGATGATCCGTTTGCAGAACCCGAGGACACAGATAAGACGGTGATCCGCCCCAATCCGGGCGGTCGCCGCACGGCGGCACCCGCTGCGGCTGCGGCCCCTCCGGCAGAGCCGATGGCCGCTCCTGCAATGGATGTGTCTGGTATTCCGGCGGCTGCGGCCGCTCCGCAAGCCGCCAGAAAAGATGGCCCCCAAGAGGTCGAGATGGTGCTGACTGGGATGAACCAGCTCACCGCAAGCGCATCGCCGTTGTTCTCGTTGATAAGCCGCATTCGCAACCGCGCACAACATATGGACCCGGACAAATTGCGCTCATCTGTGGTGGCAGAGGTACGTGCGTTTGAAAACCGTGCATTGCAGGCTGGCATCCCGGCACAGACCGTCAAGATCGCGCGTTATGCACTGTGTGCGACCTTGGATGACGTTGTGCTCAATACGCCATGGGGGGGCCAATCAAGCTGGGGTTTGCAGTCAATGGTTGGCACTTTCCACCGCGAGACGGTGGGTGGGGACCGCTTTTTTGACTTGCTGGCCCGATTGGAAAAGGAACCTGGCACAAACCTGGACGTGCTCGAATTCATCTACATGTGCCTGTCCCTTGGTTTTGAGGGCCGCTTGCGCATTGAACAGGGCGGCCCTGATAAACACCTGCAAATCCGTCAAGGGTTGGCACGTGTTATTCGTGGCCAACGTGGTGATGTCGAACGGGATCTGTCCCCCCATTGGCAGGGCGAAGACAAACCGTTTAAGGCCTTGTCAGCGTGGCGATTGGTCTGGATCGCGTTGGGCGCCACTGCCGCCCTTCTGGCGCTTCAATTCACCAGCTTTTCTTATTTGCTTAGCACTCAATCAGAACGCTTGATCGGCCAATTATCCGTGATCGATAGCGGACCTATCGCAGAGCTACAACGCCGTGCACCACCACCACCACCGGCACCACCTGCCCCGGCCGAAGAAGTCCGTTTGCAAAAGGTTGTCACCTTCCTGCAGCCCGAAATCGACGAAGGCATTGTGAACGTTTTCCAAAAAGGAAACACGTTGGTTATTCGTATCGCGGGATCAAACATGTTTGGTTCTGGATCGGATCAGTTGACGGACAAATTCGTTACCCCGATTGCACGGGTTGCCAAGGCGCTTAACGATGAACCGGGGCCCGTGATCATTACGGGGCATTCTGATAATATCCCGATTAAATCCTCACGCTTTCCCTCAAATATGCATCTGAGCCTGGCACGGGCCAAATCTGTCATGGTCTCGATGACCAAAACAATCACTGACAAAGACCGTCTGACCGCCGAAGGGCGAGCTGAAAATGAACCTATCGCTGACAACGGAACACGTGAGGGTCGGGCCAAGAACCGCCGGATCGAAGTGTTGCTTGTGCAGGAGACCAACTGATGTACGCCCGCAGATTTTTCCAACTCATGTTCCGATCGATCTATACGATCCTGATCCTTGTGGCCGCAGCTTTGTCAGCGGCTGTTTGGTTTCTGGCCCCCTTTATCGGAAATGAAGAATGGCGCCCCTTTGACAGCATCATGTCGCGCGGCATCTTTATTGGGGGCATATGGTTCTTTTTCTTTGGGTTGATGTTGTTCATTTTCTTGCGCCGTCGTCGCAAAGAACGTGCCTTAACCGAGGAGATTGCGGAGCAAGTCGAGGAGGCCCCCGATGATCTCAGTGCAATTGAACTCAATGAACTGCGTGATAAGCTTAAGACCGCGATGGCCGAATTGCGTAAATCCAAGAACGGGCGCAAACATCTGCAAGACTTGCCATGGTATGTGATGATCGGCCCACCCGGTGCCGGTAAGACAACCGCGATTGTCAACTCCGGCCTGCAATTCCCGCTGGCTGAAACGATGGGCAAGACAGCAATTGGAGGTGTTGGCGGGACGCGGAATTGCGACTGGTGGTTCACCAACAATGCAGTCCTTATCGATACTGCGGGTCGCTATACAACGCAAGAAAGCGATGCAGAGACGGACAACGCCGGGTGGATTGGTTTTCTAGGTCTTCTTAAGAAATATCGCAAACGTCAGCCCATCAATGGTGCAATGATCGCCATCTCACTGAGTGATCTTTTGATGCAAGACGAGATGACACAGGCCAGCCACGCCAAAGCAGTACGTCGCCGTCTTAATGAACTGCGTGAAAAGCTTGGTGTGCGGTTTCCAGTATACGTGCTTTTTACCAAAGCTGATCTGATTGCCGGCTTTTCCGAATTCTACGATAATCTGGGCAAAGAAGACCGTGAACAGGTTTGGGGATTTACCCTGCCACTTGACACGTCAAAGGCTGAAGCCTCGCCTGTTGCAGCGTTTGACAGCGAATTTGCGCTCTTGCTTGGGCAACTCAATGCGCAATCACTGGAGCGGATGCAGACGGAAATTGATCCGCAGCGGCGGTCCTTGATTGCCGGTTTCCCGTCTCAGGTTGCTGCAATGCGCGCGGTGGCGCGTAGTTTTCTGGATGAAGTCTTTCAGGATAATGCTTTTGAACGTCGCCATATGTTACGCGGGATCTATTTCACCTCTGGCACACAGGAAGGTACGCCGATTGACCGGTTGATGCTTGGCATGGCGCGAACTTTTGGCATTGGACGTCAGGCCATCGGCACAGGTCAAGGGCAAGGGCGATCCTATTTTTTGACCCGTCTTTTTGAAAGCGTGGTGTTCCCCGAAGCTGGGCTCGTGTCAGCGGATGATAAGGTGGAGCGCCGCTATCGTTGGACCAAACGCGCGGCTATCGCGGCAACCATCTTGACGGCGGTGACCACTGGCGGGCTTTTCACGCGTAGTTATCTGGGCAACCAAGATATTATTGCCCAAGCCAGCACTTATGTTGACAGTTATCAGCAACTCAGCTCGACGTTGCCCATCAGCCCCATCGGAGATACTGATCTGCCGCCGGTGGTGGACGCCCTCAATATCCTGCGCAACATGCCCACTAGCCCGGCGGCTGGCGATCCGGACCCGGAAACCCGTGTCACTTATGGTCTTTATCAGGGTGAGGTTATCGGTACACAAGCGTCACAGACGTACCGCGCCGCCTTGAACCAACGGTTGTTGCCACGTCTGCTCTTGCGGCTTGAAGAACAGATTGCAGGTAATGTGAACAACCCAGATCTGCTGTACGAAGCGCTTAAGATTTATCTGATGCTTGGTTTGGAAGGGCCGATGAACACGGAACTGGTCCAAGAATGGATGGCCATCGATTGGTCAATATCCTTTTCGGGGCCAAACCGTGAGCCGCTCCGTCAGGAGCTTGGTTTGCATCTTGACGCATTGCTGTCCCAACCAATGCAAAAGATTGCGCTGAACGGACCGTTGGTCGAACAGGTCCAAGGTATCCTTTCCGAAATGCCATTGGCGCAACGCGTCTACAACGGGATTATCAACTCGGCCTCTGCCACGGCGTTGCCGGAATGGCGGATCACCGAAGCAGGCGGTCCCGCTGTTGCACGTGTGTTGGTGCGCTCTTCGGGCAAAGCGCTGAATGAAGGGGTTGAGGGGATTTTCACCTATGACGGTTTCAACAACGTCTTTCTGGGCGAGGCACTCGGTGTTGCCACACGCATTCAGCGCGAAAGCTGGGTTTTGGGACCGCGCGGGGAGGCTGAACAAACCGAAGGTGCGTTGACCGCCCTAAGCCGGGATGTTTTGAGCCTCTATTACAACGATTATATCGCCAAATATGATGCGATCTTAGGCGACATTGATGTGATCCCATTGGAATCGCTCTCCCATGCTGTCGAAGTCACAAATGTGCTCTCCGGCCCAACCTCACCCTTGGTGAATATTCTGACAGAAATTTCTCAGCAGACCAAACTGACTGAAAACCGCTCCATTCTTGGGTCCGAAGCAGTAGCGGGCGGTGTTGGCCGAATTGCTCAGATCGAAGCGCGTTCAGCCTTGAGCATTCAAGGTGAGATTTTGCTCGAGGCGTTGCAAAACTCAGCATCAGGAGAAAATGGGGGCGAGCCGCCAAAACCACCCGGCGCCTATGTCGAAGAACGTTTTGAATGGTTGCACACTCTGGTTGATCGACCAGAAGGTCAGGACAGCCAATTGGATGCATTGGTCTTGGTTTTGCAGGAGGTGTATCAGGAGCTGAACAAGATGTCCTTTAGTGGAGTTGCCGCCACCGCAGTTGAAGGCGGCACTGCTACGCAACGTTTCCAACAGATGGCCGCGCGTATCCCCGGCCCGTTAGAACGATGGGCAAGCCAGATCACCAGCAGTTCGACAGGAATTACCGCTGACGGAACGCGGTCTTCTATCAATGCTGCTTGGCAGTCCGCCGTTTTGCCGTTTTGCACACAGGCCCTGGAAAACCGCTATCCGTTTAACCGTCGTGCACGCGCAGATGTGGCCATGGCGGACTTTCAGAAAATCTTTGCGCCCGGTGGACTGATTGATGCGTTCTTTTCGACCAATTTGGCAAAATACGTTGACACCCGGTCGCGGCCTTGGACTTGGAAAAAAGTCAACGATGTCGATCTGGGAATATCGCCAGCGGTTTTGCAACAGCTGCAATATGCCGCTGAAATCCGCGATGCATTCTTTGCCGGAGGCGCCACCCCGACCGTACAATTTCAGATCACTCCGGAGGCGCTCGACCCAAAAGCGCAATCTGTTCAGCTGACAATAGGGTCGCAAAATGTGCTGTTTGAAACCCGCAGACCCAACAATACGCCCGTTGCAATCACTTGGCCCGGCACAGTTGGTTTGGCCGGGGTCGTATTCACACCGGGATTGCAAAACGGCGAAAGCCAACTTGCCAAAGACGGCCCTTGGGCTTGGTTCCGCCTGCTTGATGCGGCCGAGATCAGGCGCACAAATGTGTCGGATCGCAAACGCGTAATCTTTAACGTTGCCGGCAGGATTGCGATTTTTCAGCTGCAATCAGGTTCCGTAACCAACCCATTTGCATTGCCTGCGCTTTCCAAATTCAACTGTCCCAAGACGTTCTGATGGGGCAGGGGTTTGGTGCCTTTGGAAAGATGCCCAATTTGGGTGATTTCTTTCATCTTAATCCACCACCGGGGTTTGTGCGTGGGTTTGATGAGTGGGTGCAAGGCGCGATGAGGTCTTCGGCACAAAGCGCTGGCGAGGATTGGGACACACAATATATGTCTGCTCCTATCTGGCGTTTTGGGTTTGCTGCTGGGTTGGCGGGCCCGTCAAAGATCATTGGCATTTTGATGCCTTCTGTTGATCGCGTGGGCCGCCGCTTTCCGCTCGCATTGATGGCTAACGTTGATGGTGACGGGTCAATTGCGACGGATCACATGACATCGAGCGCGACCTTTGACAAATTGGAAGACATCGCGCTCGCCGCGTTGGATGACAGCATGAACAAGGACCAATTGGCTCGGTTACTGGGTGAAATCGATGCACCTTTGGGCCGCGAACCTTCGGCAGTGCGCAAGGTTGGTGACACTTTTGTGCTGTCGCATTCTCATCCTGATAGGTTGGCCCAAGATGTCGCCTCTGGGCTGTTTGAAATTGCTGGCCTGCGCCAACCAAGTCTCTGGAGTACAATTCTGGATGGTCGTTGTCGTGCACTGGTTTGCGATGGGTTGCCCAAGGCACATCAGGCAAGCGCCCTATTTGATATGAATGCCCCAATCTGGGGTGACGCGAGGTCCGGATCATGACCCTTCAAACCCGTTACAGTGTCCAGACGCATGTTGGGCTCAAACGCAAAGTTAACGAAGATGCCGTGCTGGCCCTGCCGGAATCGGATATCTGGTTGGTTTCTGACGGCATGGGAGGGCATGCGGCGGGAGATTATGCCAGCCGGCTCATTGCCGATTTGACGGCAGGAATACCCGTTGATCTGGTTCCCGGTGATCGTTTGCATGCTTTGCGTGAAACTATTCAGGAAGCCCATCGCCTGATCCGTGCAGAAGCCACAAGCCGAGGCATTGAGGTGATTGGCGCGACGGTTGTAGGGCTGATTTTGGCGGATGGGCATTTTGCCGCGCTTTGGGCAGGGGACAGTAGGTTATACCGTCTGAGGGATGGTGAAATAGAAATGCTGACCACGGATCATTCCGTCGTCGCTGCCTTGGTTCAAAATGGTCAAATGACGTGGGACGAGGCGGAAAAACACCCGCAATCCAACGCCATTACCCGTGCTGTTGGTGTGGGGGATACATTGGAACTAGACAAGATCAGAGGCGATATTCTGCCGGGCGATCGTTTCCTGATATGTTCTGACGGGCTAACCAAATACGCAACTTTTGACATGTTGGAACATGCATTGTCCACGCAACCCATTGAACTGATTTGCGATCACCTGATCCAGATAGCATTGGCCGGGGGTGGGGCTGACAACATAACGACAGCGGTTGTTGATGTGATCTAATGCATTTTCGGACAATGTGGATGACTAAGCACTGGCTGAATTCGAATACAGCAAGGTGCCAGCAATCAACCCAGTTTTACCAGATGCTCTGTTAACGTCTGAGTCTGTTACTGTTGTACAGTTGTTAAGATTTCTGAATCCACTGAGTCGATCACAGGTCCACCTGCATTCGCCAAATCGCGCAACGCCTCTGCATAGCCTTCGGCAGATTCTACAGTTGGTCGCCTTTGCTCAAATAACGGACCTTGGGAATGTACCACCATGATCTTGCTTTTACCCAATGTCGTTTCATCCACGGTAAACCCGATGGTGCCGGGTGGACGACCCGCGCCAGTGATATCTGCGACCCGAATTGTTACTGGTCCTGTGGCGCCATTGCGTAAGCCTTCGACAGAGCTGTCTGTTCGGCCTGTATGTGGCAGCAGATGAAACACACTTCCTGCGACATCCAATATGAACACTGAAAGATACCCTGTTGTCAGGTCATCGGGTAAAATGACATCGATCACCGGGTTTTGCCCCATCAGGAACCGCCCCGAAGAAACATGTGCACCCGTTTCACCATTCAAAAAAGTAATTTCAATGTCGCTATTGGGAGCTTGTGGCAGGTAGTTTTCCACCAGACACAATGCGTCATTCAAAATTTCAGCGTCGATCACAACAACCCGGTCTTCCGCAAGATCGTCTAGATCATATTGGAGATCATCGCGGGTTTCTTCGCTCGCCAATGTGCCAGATATCAGGATGGGTTCTTCCGGCCCGTAACCAACCGCAACCGGGGGGCTGACCTGTGTCAGGGGGCCACAATCTGCAAAACGGGTTAACACATCATCGACATCATCCGTCGACAAGAATACCGAGGCCAGTGCGACATCAAATGTACCCGTCAGCGCGCCGGGCCATGTGTCGGGATATTTGGCGCTGAGGGTGGCCAGAATGTCCGGGTCAGATGTGGTGCCTGTGATCTCACCCCGGTTGCCATTCATTGTCAGCTGCCATTCCTCAAGGTTTGCCAGATCATCCATGACGCTAAGAACATCCGCACCCCATGTTTGTGCGATTTCCCCCGAAGCAAGTGTGAGATCAGTGGTGCCGCCCATTTCGTTCAGCCGCGTAACCATTGCATTTTGCATCTCTGGGTCAGGGACAAAACCGCTGGCACTAACAGGAAGGTTTTCTGTGTTCTCAATCGTCAGCGAAAATGGAGAAACGGCTGGGTAAGTCGGGCCACTCCCCCCAAAGAGCCCGGCAAAATAGGCGCCAGCACCACCGCCAATTACCACAATCGCAACAGCCGCAGCAATCAGCCCGCCGGAACCGCCTTTAGATTTTGATTGAACGGCTTTCTTGGGTGCGTTTGATGGTGGTTTTGCAGTTTCCAGTTTCGCGATTGGTGTCGGGGCAGGAGCCTCTTTGAGCACAACATCAGGCTCTTGTACCGGGGCTTTGGGTGGGGGTGCGATAACCGTCGCGTCTGACAATGGTTCTGCGATGGCACCATTTTGGATCACCTCCAAGACCTCTGTCATGCTTTGCAAACGGGCAGCAGGATCAGGGGTGGTCATCCGGTCGAGCAGCGACTTAAGCGGCTCAGGCACATCTGAAGTATCTAGAGGGTCACTTTTCTTTTGCACAACCTCCATTGGATTGGCCCCAATGTCGGGCGCCTTTCCACGGAAATTTGCAAGCAACAACGCACCGAGCGAATAAATATCAGAGCGCGCATCGGTGTTTCCGCTGAGCTGTTCTGGTGCGGCATAGGCGTATTTGCCAGCAAACTCATTGCCAACAATTGTCTCTGCATCTGGTTTGGTGTCCTTAGCGATACCAAAATCAATCACAACAGCCTGTGCAGGGTCGTTGTTTCGCAATAGGATGTTGTCGGGCGATAGATCGCGATGCACGATATTTTGCGCATGTGTGGCTTGCAGACCTTCGGCGACGCGTTTGCAAACGGTCAGCAGATCGTCGGGGGACATCGGTCCTTCTTTGAGCCGACGATCAAGGCCAGTTCCATCGATGTAATCCATGACCAGAAAAACAAGACCCTCTGCGGTACGATGATTTTCAGCATATCGGACAATGGCATCATGTCTGATCTCGCGAATCTCTTCCTCACGTTTCATCAGATAGAGAAAATCATCGTTTCCCGAGAATTCAGCCTTTAGGACCTTGATGGCCATGAAACGCCCGGAAATTTCGCTCCGGGCGCGATAGACGTCAGACGTCCCACCACGGCCCAATAGTGCCTCAATCCGGTAAGTATTGTTTAATACGTCGCCGGGTTGGAACGCGTCGCCGGGGCGGGGGTCTGTCATAATGTCATTCCGGATTAGGCCTTAGTTTGGTGCAACCGATACTTAACCGAGGGCCTGAAATTCAACCCGGCGGTTTGCATCTGAACGCGGGTCAACCGCGTCAAAGGGCGCGCTTTCGCCTAATCCAATGGCTTGAAGGCGTCCTTCGTCAATCCCACAGCTGGAGACCATATGCCGTTTGACTTCTTGTGCGCGCAGTAGCGACAGGTTTTCATTATAATCGGCGGAACCAGAACTATCGGTATGCCCAATGATTTGGAAAACCGCCACATCAACGGCCTTCATCGCTTCACACAGGCTCGAAAGTTTCGGTTTTTGATCTTCTCGAAGTGCTGCGCTATCAAAATCAAAGGTCACCTTAACGTTGACTTGATCCGCCTTGTCCACCGCAGAATATTCCGTGGCGGCAGCGACCTCTGTTTGGGCCGGAGCGACGGTAGTGGTTGGCGCATTCGCCGTGTCTTCCTCAACCGGAGTTGCGGGAACAAGGACAAGGCCACGGGTTTTCTGCTTGTTAAAGGCATTTTTAATTTCGTCAGCGGTCAGCTCAGTTTGGGCTGACGCGGCCTGACCGACAAGAGCCAACAATGCAGCTGAACAAGCCGCGGTGAGGGTACGTGGGAAATTCATGTCTCCTCCTTTCAAATTGAGAGTTTCTAATACGTATGAAAGCAAACTATACGACAGGGACCAAGGCCACAACGGTTTTGACGTTACTTGCATCTTTGTCTTAGAGTAAGAGGGCAGGACAGCCAGCCAGTGTAAGAAAGCACCGATTTATGCGTATTATTCCAGCACTTATTCTGGCATTCGCCATCATCTTAGCACCCATTTTGTGGTTTGTTATCCCGATGATCATTGGTCCAAACAATGGCGGTTCAGGACCTGCAATCGATTCACAAGCGCGGATCGAAATTGAGATTTTAAATCAACAAGTTGAAGATATCCGTTTGCGGATGGAAGACATCCGCGAGGGGATGGCCGCACTGGGGCAAGAAGTACGCAACCGGCCTGCCTTCCAAGCTCAGGTGCCGGGGGCTACGTTGACCCCACAACCTCAGTCGGACGGCGCCGAAGTGTTTCAGCAGAATGGCACCAACGACATCATCGATGCCTATGCGCAGGTGGTTCTGATCGCGGACCGGCGCAATGTAAACAAGGGTCTGAAAACAGCGGGCCCGACCTACCTCGCGCAAAAACTAGGACGCCCGCGTGAGGTGTTGTCGGACAAATGTGAAGCAATGACCAACCCGAGATTGAAACCCAAACTTAAAACACAACGTGTTGGGCCTATTCGTGTCACGATGTTACAGCCCGCACTGGATTCCTTGACGCGGGTTTTTGAAAATGTACGCACAACAGACCCAGATCTTTATGCGCGTATCAACACTGCAGGTGCGCTATGTGTTCGCCGCATCAGGGGTACCAAAAACCGTATATCCACCCATGCCTTTGGGCTTGCAGTGGATCTGAACATCGACGGAAAGCTTGACACCTTGGGGGATGGTCGCACCCAGTTGGGCCTGACCATTCTGGCGGATTTTTTCCGCGAAGAAGGCTGGGTCTGGGGCGCATCATGGCGCCGCGAAGACAGCATGCATTTCGAAGTCAGCCGACGACAGCTGGATAAATGGATCGAAGCCGGACAACTTTGAAATTTGAGTTGTGACCGTTGTGTGTGCGTGTGTGTGAGCGATACGTGAACCGCGACTCCTATTGCCTCTGAGGGTAGGGTGATCGGCCCATTTCTTCCATCATCTTTTCGCGGAAGACCTCGGCGGGCGTCTTCCACCCGAGACATTTGCGGGGCGTGTTGTTGAGGCGAT
>JBDWQI010000074.1:0-3165 GCA_039986635.1 Sulfitobacter sp. | reverse complement strand
TTGGATCGAAATACTCAGTTTTCTCGGTTGTCTGGTCCAGCTAAAACAAATCGTCGATAAATCGTTGGATTTAAAAGTTGCGTTTTCAACTACATAAGAAAGCCACATTGTTTCTCCAATCGGGAACCGGCTTATTCAGTCCGTGTTTCCGACTGCATAAGAACTGGCCAAAGTGGATGGGATAATTTATGGCAATTGTGAATAGGTTCTGAACACATTTGGTTTACAAGACTACGAAAGCGAACACAAACATAATAGGGCGGGAATTTTCATTTTTCCCGGGGCTTCGTTGGAAAGAAACGGCTGGCGAATTGGTGGTTAGGTTGTTGCGTTTGACAATTGACAGTACCTACGTTCCCCTTGCTGTCCCGGTCAGGGATGCTGCGAGACATGCCTGATCAGGCTTATATGGAGTGGGTTAGGTCTTTGCGGCAGACTTAAGGCGGGACGCACCTTTCAGGAGTAATATCTTTTGCTGCTACGTGTGGCCGCGAAGCTTACACGTAACTGTATAGTTTGGTCGTGCATGGTGCGTAAGGTACGGACGCCTACGATTCACGCATCGTGTTTAGGCAGCAGTGGCAGAGCATCAATCGGGATGTCCGCGCACCTAGACAGGCGCCACCACAGGCCAAGTTATGGTGCAGTATATTTCGCCGGCAGGAGGCTGGATTCGGCGGTGGAGGAAGAGGAAGACAGAGCGTCGATGAGCGGGTAAGAATCGGATTGATCTCACCCTGCCCGAGAATGGTTTGTTGTTCAGATCAGAACCGCAGGTTGGTGGAGCTTTATGTTCTCGGGGCGAGGAAGAAGGAGAACTGAATAAAAGAGAGTGGCAACGAGGGCACGTGCGAAGGAGCGGGGCGATCGGGCTTAGAAGACGAGGCATCTGTGGAGAACAGCAGGGGACGACACGCGGAGAACCCAGACCGTCGTGCACACAATCACGAAAGCAGCAGTAACGTTTTTTTTTTTTTTTTTTGTGTGTACAAGATATTTTTTCGTACTGTCATTCGTAGTGCTGGCGAGGTTTATATCCTTTACGGGCAATGACCTTCGCAATTAACAGGGACGCGGTGTGATGGCTGTGCTGCACCTTTTGTCAGACATTCCAGAAAGACATGGCTATCATTGATATTTTATACTGTTGTTTGTGGTTCGATTGCTCCGTTTCCACTGCATGTCCGCGAGTCGTCACTCTGACAGCACCCCAGATTGTAGTCGTGCTCCCCTCTGTTTTCACGAGTACTGAGCGTTGCGTACGGTGCAGGCAGCACGCCAGACAGAAACTGCTGTAGTTATTAGCCACGAGGTGGTTAGTTGCGAGATCGGGGGAAATTATTCGCCGTAGTTGAGGGGATATATCTGCGGTCATGTTAGTTCAGTCTGCACATTGATTTTGTTTTGTATTCACCTTCTTCATCTAGTGTATGTTTGGTGGAAGGTGTCGTGGTTCCCAGTTGTTTGGTTTTTGGTTCTTCATACAATAGGGCTGCAACACCTTTGCGCGACCACGGAGTCCTTGATTTGGGAGGCAATGTGTGCGCAACAACAACAACCTTCAGAAAACAGGTTGTTTTTCAACCGCAGGCTCCTGTAGAACAAGAAAGGAGGTGCAAAGAAAATACGCCTTCCTCCAGATATAACAACACACACTGAGACATTCATACAACCAAAAGAGTTTTTAAGCCCTCGTTTAGCCCCTGTTTCTTCCGAATAATTTACGTCTCCTCACGAAAACGTTTCGTCCGCACTGAGACCGGATGCGACAACGATGTATATCACCGTGGTTGAAGAGCCCCACCAGCCACCCTGAAAAACCCTTCGGAGAAAGTTGATGTTTTGGCGGCGATGAATCAAAGGGGGTCAGGCGTCGGCCAGCAAGGTGAACAATGCAACCGATTCTGCGAAATCCGGTTATGGTCGCTGACGAGATTGAGCGTGTAATATCACCCCGTGAGTTATTCTGGCTACCTACGACCGCTGGTTCGTACACCCTACGCTTTCAGCAACCGCGCAACTTGCTCGCGCGCTCGACGCGCACTACGATAGAGGTAGCACATTTCGGCTCAGATATTTTCCGAATGATGGCGTTGGTTATCCCAAAATCGTCGGAATGCCGATCTTGTTTCAAGAAATGACGTTTTTGTAGACTTGAGATACCAGTATGGGATTATTTATCGGTCTGCGATTCGGATTATGCTGAAAACAGTTTTCGGGTGAAGTACGGAGCTCTTTAAGCGAAGAGCCTCTATCGTAAAACGCCTCGCTCAGTCGTTGCCTGGGAGGCGCTGCTGCTGCTAAAAAAATGCAGAGGTGGATTGTCGTTCTGTCTGATTTTTTTTATTTTGAATTTTAGACAACACACAGTGTTTAGAATTTCCAAGGCTTTGCGATGTCAATGCCACTGGCCTTCATGGTAGTACCGTGACGTTATCGATGGCCATAGTGATGCCTTTCATGCCCTTGGTAGGGCTATACCACACGCCACGAGCTTGCCGTAAAAAAAAAGACACACGTCACAGACTTGATCTAACTTCTGACCGAGAAAGTCTTGCACTTCTTCGCCGACGTGTGAGTCGCAGAGTAAGCGGAGCCATGACCAATACTATACCTGATAGGTCAGAAATTCAACGATTGTTTCTCTGCGTTCCGTACGAAATAGTGTGAAGTAGCATCCCTGGTACGAGGACGAGGTTTCGCAGCTGCGATCAAAAGTTTCAACAGCATGATATATAAGCGAGTCCGTCACCTACCTCGGTTGACTCAGACAAGATACGAGGTGAGAAGCAGCTATTCAAACAGTTCCTTGACATCCGACCTCAAAAGTACAGAATGGGTTTTTAGTGGTCGCAGAAAACCCTTTATCTCAGCGTGTGCACGCTTGGGTATGAATATTGACAACTCGACACGCCGCGACAAGTTACTATAACACCCTATGGTTCAAATGCTACTAATACAAGCATGAATCGGTGTACAGGGGACGGAGATAGGTACCTGCTATGATGCCCCGAATATGGAATATTTCATGGAATCGAGCTCTGAAGAAAGTGGCACGAATTACAAGTACGTGGATGGGATGTAAAACATATACTAAAACCTGGCTTCATTGACCGAAGAGAACGTTCGATCTTTGACGCGTTCTAAAAAAGAGGTAGAACAGTC
>JBDWQI010000073.1:0-3791 GCA_039986635.1 Sulfitobacter sp. | reverse complement strand
TACGGCCATGCATGATAATTGACTACACCACCCTCCCCCTTGTTTTTCGCTTGTTGAGGCTTTCCGTTGAAAGTTGTTTGAAATTTGTTGGACGTAACTGGATTGTTTTGGAGCCCCTCCCTCCCCCGTCATGCAGGTTTTGTTTTGTACTGTTGTTAATGTTACTGCATGAAGTACGCTTACATATGCAGGGGGGAGCTTTCAAAGGTTAGGTACTACTGCGCGTGCGCGTACCCATGCATTTTTTATTACGGCTTTGACGTTTAGTCGTATGCAATGAGTAGTTTTAGTGGCTGGTTATAAGAAGGCATAGCTTTGGTAAGCTGTACTGCTCACTGATGAAATGTCGAGAGATTCGGTTGGTACTGCGTTGGCATGGAGAAGTATGATATAAAGGATTAGAGCTGGTGTAATTCGAAGGGCGATGTGTACACAGTCGGGTGGCGGTTGTGCGTATCTTGTAAAAGATTTCGAAGCTACTGCGGTCAATTTATATAGACCTATTTCACCGAAGTGATGATCGTTTGATAGCCGCGGACAGAGGTCCCTAGTTGCGGCAGTTGAGTGTTGGGGAGATTGTTGAAGTTTACGCTATTAATAGTACACCGTTCAGAGATGTGCATTTAATTTGAGTTTTTGGATTTTGGACGAGTTTGGTGTTTTCGCAGCAGGCAGGCAACTATTTGTCCTGTTTTTTTTTTTTTTTTTAATTTCTGTGTTTGAATTAGTAGCACTACTATTAATACGTTTCACGACGAGGTTATTTATGTTCTGTATGATTGTGGATCTACAGTAGTAGGGCATAGACACTCATCATCACGACAGTGTGCCGTTAGTGGGGAGGCTGTAGAACGAAGGCGCTGCTCAAAGTCGTGCAAATGTGTTATGTAGTTTGGTTGGCTGATTGGTGTGATCCATGTACTGCACTTCGTCTAGGGAGATTGCGCAGATGGTTGTCTCTCCCCGGATGAAAACATAGTTTTTCTGGGGTGCCTTTTCAGGGTCCCAGAGCAAAGGGGACAAGACTTTCCGTTTTGCCCACTTGATGCCCTTGGTTTCTTATCAAAACGAAATTTGATTTGTTTCTATCTCTTTCCAGCCTCATGGCTTTCTGGGTCTTCACCCACCGCTCTTCGTGACGAGGCAAAGCGGCAAGCACCCATGCATCTGAATGCTCCAACACACTTGAAAAACAAATGCAAGTAATTTACAGTAATTCGAAATATTTGCAACTCACGTTGATTCACGCCCAGTACTCGTACAGCGCTCGGATCGACATTAATCGACCACAAGCCCGCTATCTGAATCTACCCCTCACAAACCTGTAGTCTTAGCCTCGGTCGTTGTTTCTTCTGATTCTAATTTCCCTGGAAAGTAAACAGTGCTGATGTCCTCCAATGTATTGGCGGGGCTAACGTCGAAGCCCTTTCCCGCCCGACATCGCGTCGAGAACTACCCAGTCCCCTGTTTACCCGCTAGCGATATGAAGCATCTACCATAGATACCACCAGGTGCATTCAAATACACTCCCATGCGATATAAAATAGCATTGAAACCGTTCTCGTTCGTGGAGTACTACGAGTACAAGTAGGGTACGAGTATCCTTTGGCATTTCCCTTTCACCCGGCTGACGGATAAGATTGACCCAAAACTAGTGACTATAAAATCAACTATTTAACCAAGTGATATATATGTTTGCAAACAAACGCGTACCGGGACCCCTCGCCGAGCCCAGTGCTCGGAATCCCGCCACACATGTTAAATCACGCCGCTCCTGCTGCCGCTGACGACGCAAGCCAGCGGTTGCTGATGTCCTTAGTCGTATTGACGGGACTTTACAGTCGAGCGCTCAAGATTCCTACTATTGTTATGTACGCTGTCAGTGCGACTACTGCCGATGGTATTTATACGTTGATCATGCAGGCTGCCTTTGGGATCTCAACGATGTGGGGCATTCGTAAAATACCTTTCGAAAGTAGCCTTAGCTTTTCAAATCGGGCTGGGATATGTATGGTACTAATGAGATAGTCCCACCTTTGATACGTACCAGGTATGTTGCACGCTGGGAGTGTAACTGCTTCGAACGGTATCTATACAGTGTAGCATCCCTTTTGAGTCTCACCGCTATGGAGTATACTATTAATAGTATCCTTCGGAAGTAGTCTAGACCGAGTACTGATTTTTTTGGTACCGCTTAGCCGATGAAGCGGCAGACACAAGGTGTGTCTCTTCAATGTCACTACGGTGCGCTATGGGAGTAAGGTTCTCGTTCTACAATACGAGTATGCGTGTCCCACCGATTTGCTTGTGACTTCTACAGCTCCATTATCTTCCAAAGATATCGTCTACTACAGCTACCAATCGTCATCGAGCACACCCAGATACCCAAACGCATACATTAACTCCCCTTTACATGAGCCATTTTTATTGCGAACAAAATCCTAGACGTTTAGGATAAGGGTCACTACTGTATACAGTATCGGGTATCGACAAAAAAAAAACACACACACACACACACACACAACTCAGGAAGCACCAAGGGGTTCATCTCCCTCCCCTCTGGCCATGTATTCCACAACACTCGCGTGGTGACCACCGGAGTCGAACCCACCATGTCTTTGGCCCTCCTGTCCTATATTTATATTATTATATACTTGCACATTTCAAAATGTTATCGATACCTAAATATACAACAGAGCTTAGTATTTTATTGTTTTCGGATTATTGTTCGGAGTCTACAACTCGTTTTCTGTTGTCGTGTATCGATAGCTTTTAACCCTTACGGCACCTCCAGCAATAATATACACTTGCGCCATATATCGGATTATTAGGACTTCGGCGTCCCGCAAACACCAGAATTTTGACTACCGATAATAGTATTTGTCCCTACAAGCTTTGTGCCAGGGTTGTTTACTCTCATTTTTTACCGGGATGAAACTGACCGCCTTGGTCAGGAGGGCGACACCCGTCTTGGTCAGGAGAGATTAAAGGAGCAAGGTCAAGGATTCAAAAGTCTCAGCTTCTTCTGCGAACGAAATAGAAGGGAATGCGGTATTGAGTGGTATGGGAAAAATGAACTAAACAATGCAATGGCCCATGTATCACACGGACGCTAACACGCGTGTTAGTAAATTAGCTGCTTCGTCGTCGCCCCACCGCCGTGGGGGCGGGGGAGCCAAATATTCCCTACGGTACAATATGACACGAGTACTCGAATTTACAAGCAAGCGTGTCGAAAAACGAGGGTGTCATACTGCTATGTGCCTTCAAGCTCTCTTTGTTTCCTTTTTTAGTCACCCGGCTAACGTGTCAGTGATGTCAGTGCGCCCGTTTGGGAACTGCTTGCTCCTTCAGTGTGTCGCAAGCAAGTGGCTAACATTCGTCGCTGCTACATAGCATTCGCCTGTCACGTCTGCGCGCTTGACAAGTCAGCTCCGCAAAGCATCCTATGATGTGCTGAAGAGGACTTCGACGACCTCGAAACGATTAAATAAGGGTACGATACTTGAATAGTTTCAACGGCATGGTTCAAGCGCTCGACGTTACAAACTCTCGGAGCCCAATTGTCAGTAATATATCTGTGAATGATATACCAGGTAGATATAGTCTACGCGATAATATCCTACTGGATTGATGCTCTACGCCGTAGCTATCGCAAGTCTTGCCGTGTATGTACGTTATGAGGCGTTTTCCCAAAGAGGTTCACCCTAATTTTTGTGAGGCTCCTCTCTCAAGGAGCTCCGCACCCCACCCGAAAACTGACTTTGGCAGAAATCAAATTGCATCCCGAT
>JBDWQI010000072.1:0-2720 GCA_039986635.1 Sulfitobacter sp. | reverse complement strand
CTGTTGAAGATACAAGGACGACGCATGCTGCAGTGGAGGTGCATTGTTGTTTGGTTCCAACTGGGCTCTTCACAATAACTCGAGGAGCTCTTATATCCCACCCAAATACTGACTCGAAGAAAAATCGAGGTGCAGCCGGATGACAAAGCCGATGGTCTGTGTATACAGAAATGTGAGTTTGTAAAACAAGAAAGGAATTCCGACGATTTTGGGTTGAGGAGTCCCGTTATACAGAAGAAAAAATAGAACCAAGTGTGCTAACTCCATCCTGGTATGCGTCGGACGCGGTTTACCATGACCTATGGTAGAATTCGGCGCTATGTAAGGGTAAACGGTTTGCCATGTAGGGGCTAACGGTTCTCCATGTAGGGGCGGAAGCCTATGTCGTGCGGAAATGCATGCTCTAACCGGCCGCGTGCGCGCGTGTGTGTATCTGTCGCGCGTGTACCTTGCGTTCGAACGCTGTTCAAACATACTTTGACAGAGCATCTGCAACATTTTGGTTGGCGTTGATAAAACCCGGCCTAAACACATCGCAGTCTCCACGACATTTCAAGCGCACGCACACCTCAAACACCGGCGCAGTGCCACGCTGGTATCTCGCCGATGACTTACTGGCTGCCGATCTGCGTATCGACAGCGAAAGTGGTGCCATCACCGCAGAAACTCGCGACTGCTGTGCGTGCAGTAGACGCAACTATATCGAAGCCGTCTCAGGAACATAATATTTTCCAGGATTGTCACCGAATACTTCGCTCGATACTGATCTGTGTCTAAAGCGGCCCAAGAGGAACCCTCGAATCAAACTCGCCGTCGTTCGTGCAGCCGCAACCGCAACTGTGACACAGCTGTCCAAGCATTCACCTTTGTTCGGGGGATCCTTGTAGCGCGTCAATGATCTAAACAAGTGCAAGCTTCCAAACAGCTACCAAGAGCGCCCAAGGCGGTCCAACTACTACCAGGCTGTGTGGGTGTCGTACAGGTCCTTGCATTACTGTTCAGATTAATTCACAGCCCACCAGCCAGGGCTGCCTCCTGTCTTGCTGATGATACCGTAGGCGTCATATTGATTTTATTAATTTGTTCTACTATCTGATTTACCTCAAGGGTTAGGAGATATGTCATCGTTGGCTTGATACTTCACGAACTGCGCATTATTATCAAAGGCAACATCGTTGGGTTCACCCTATCAAACCTAGCGGGATAGCAACCGCGACTATGACATAGCCGTAGCCGCACCATCAAGGCTCTCACCGATTACTCGCTCGCTGCTGATCGCTGAGTCGACGACGATGTCCTCGGTTCCAGTGTCGGACCAAAACGGGTAGGGACTGGATTCATGGAGAGGCAAACTGGTCACGGCCCGGTATTTTCGTATCACCACGTAGTCGGTCCAACCAGAATCGTCCTGTGCGAAGCACTGTACGAATGGAATAACACCACAATTTATCACGGTTCCCTCTTTTCACGAACTATTTTGGGAGTGCGAAGAGTTTGTCCTAATTTTCCTGATGTTCCTGGATTTTTGCGTTCATGATTTTTCTCATTATGCTTTCTATAACAGGAAAGCTAAAACCTTCCCAATGTTTTGCCATAATACCGTGAAGGGTTTCTCCGTTAAAGCCCGGTAGTTTCCTGTTTTGTACTCCTCGATTAGAAACCATTCCGCATTTATTTGTGGGCTATTCGAAAATCACAAGAAAAACACACGTTGAACGGCCAGCTGCCACAGACCATGGAGACAACAAGCGAAAGCGCGGAAAATCTAACAATCAAAACAGGAGGTGATAACACCAACTGCTGTTGTATGTCGACACTGAGCACCACACACAGGACAAGCATATCCCTACCCACTTCGTGCGTGGGTAGAATCAGTAATACAAGCATGCTGCCACAGCTGGTCGGTGCGGGGTAGGCGGTAACTTCTCTAATCCTGATGGGCGCCAGGCGGACTCTCTAAAAACCGCATTATGTCCCATTGCACGTTTCACAGAGATCGAACCAGATTCTCGCAAACTACCTAGCTGGCTAAAACGCTACACACAAGGCAAGATCAGCCCTGCCAAGTTAATGCTGCGGCAGCACGAGCAATTGACGCGCGATGCTCCTGCTTGACAACAGGACTTTTGTTTTGGGTAAAAAAAGGCAGGGCATTTACGTTACTGGGAAAAATTGTCGCACTTTTGGAACAAATATTACCCAGAAATTTGCCACGGAGAAATCAGATACGTGCGTACGTATTTTACTTCCTGATTAGGGAAAGATTTCCTCTCGTTCTCCTTTTCTTGAAAACAAGAGGAACCCGAGGCTCATTACGTATCAAGATACGGAGGGGCTGTGTCACTATTCCTGAAATTCTCCAGAAGCGTAAAAATCTGGTCTGTTAAATTTCGCGTACATACCAGGTATATATTTGGGAAAAAAAACAGGACAATCTGCAAATATGAAAAAAATTGCGTGAAAAAACATAGAAGTTGAGGGGAAAAGCTCTCCGATAAAAATGACCCTCAGTTCCTCTTGTTTTCAAGGAATGGAGGAAAACCAGGAAAACGTTTTATCGATGATATTTGCCTACTCGTGAATCTCCATTGAAAATGTAGCAAAGGATAAGAAGCACCGGGGTACTTTTTCCTCGCCCATCATACTCCAGACGTCCATGCGGCGTTCGCTTGCAGAGCGTATTGCGTAGTCGAAACCCACTCACATAAGCATATGGCTCC
>JBDWQI010000071.1:0-2834 GCA_039986635.1 Sulfitobacter sp. | reverse complement strand
GTACGCCAATCGTGCCACCCGCATCTAACGTCTTACATATTGTCGGCGTAGTGCCAAACATTAACAATCCACACGAGCTCAACCCATCAGCCTATTTTTTTCATCCGCCGTGGCCTTTATACTTGCTCGTTTTCGTACGTTATTATAATAGAGGCATAACAACGGTTGAACACTCGCATCACATCTTCTAGCACTGTACCACACTGGTCCGCAGTCTTAAGCTTCCAGTGTTTTATACCTTTCGCGATGTTCATCTCTAAGCACATATTACCATAGCAAATTTGAACTTGAGGTAAAGAGGCACTCGCCCTAGGGCCGTAAACACGGCAGTTTAAAAAGGGGCATCCCCTCAATCGTAGCACAAGTCCAGAGACTGGGCTTGTAGACGATGTGCCCTGCTATCGTAATTGAGTATTGTTTCGTTCTTCATCGTCTACCGAAATACGTATCCTCACCACAGAGCACGAGGTCATGTGAACATCCTCCGCTCGGACAGCAGACTCCATACTCTGGATCGGTGCAGTGCTCGTCTTCTTGGCATTCTGTCGTAGACGGCCATTAGGAAATCCGGCAGGGTGAGCAGCGGACGCGTAGGCACAATCACAATCTTTAATTAACGACATAAGTAATGATAACAAACGCTGGTTGATACATGTACTTTACTTTTTTCAACCGTTGTCAGTGACAACACTCGTCGATTAATCAAAAACGTGTCCAATAAAAATGGGCCTGCAGGAAATGGTGTCGCCCCTTCGCATGTGCCTTCGATTTGGAGAATAACCATGGACCGGTCCGCAATCTTTCGTCCCTTCGACCTTGCTACTTCAAGTGCCGAATTTAAATATCGGCACGGAATATACAACACCCGTATGTGACATGAACTGATCGCGACCTTTACACCAAGGCAAACGTTGCGATATCTTCACCAGTTGTTTCGTTCTGACGGGAATTCCAAGCCCACACAATGTGTCCCAGAGAGTTGATCAGATACTTCGCGCGGAAAATGGCCCATGTGACTGTGTCTCGCGGTTGATATACACCGTTTGTCAAAGTCGGTCGTTAGGTGTGGTATAGTGTGGTATACATCTCTTCGAGCGAGGAGCGGGAATATTATTGGGTGCTGAATAAGGTGATATTGCTACTGTTTCTGCTGCTTTATTGTTCCACGGGCTGAAAACCGAAGAGGCCGAGTTTTGGAGTTTTTTTGTCCCGAGGAAATTGTATGGCTGCCCAAGCATTTGGCGTATGTGTGTATCTATTTGTTAACAGTGTGAAGATCTAGAACGTGAGCACGATTGGACTTGGAGAAGGTAGTACCAATTGGGAAAATATCGAAAACTGTGTCAAAAAGATTTTGAGTGGCACCCAGACCTCTGCGATCCCTGGACGTACAACGTCCGTAGGGCCACTAATTCCAGGTTTGAACGGACTTCCCTATTCGACGTCAAATCACACGATAAATACACAAGCCGGTCGCCAGTATGTAGCTAAACCGTGCAACACGACTCGATCTCTATAGTTAACTACACCCTATTTCTCCTGCGGCCGGGGCTATCGCCGGCAGGTTGCATGGAAACCCTTACTCACCGCACAATTCAAGCTCTTTAACGCAGCTTCCGTTCGGGCAGCAAACAGTCTCTTCGGGGCATTGGGCGTCGTCTTCGCACTCCCCTGCAGGCGCAAACGGCACATGGTATGTGGACGCAGTGCGCCAGACCATGAAGTGGTACATCGGGCGATATATATCGCTTGTCGTTTGGACGATATAGTGCGGCAATCCTAACGGACTTCATATAACCAATCCTCTCTGACGTTCGCCTGCTGGGCTTGAAGGGATATGTATCACACGTACTTGTGGTGCTCGCTACTACTGCATTGCAGTACAGCAATGTCACACGCATCGATCTTTCCTCAACGTTTCCTACGGTTTTCAAACTACTCTTGTACCATATTTTCGATTGGTGATATTTTACGTAGCCATATTCGTTTGCGAAGTTGGTGCTCTCTGCGGGGTGGACAGCTGGCACAGCCCAGAACGAAATAATGTTCCCAATGTTTACCGTAGAGTGAACCTGTGCAGACGCCTACGTCGAAGCCTACTTTGCATATTGTACACGTTAAACAACTACACTGTCACAAAGTGACCATTGACATAGGCATGGGTTGAATGCCATCAGGTCTCACAGTGTTGTGGGTTCTCAAACGATACCTCTCGGGCGTGGCGTATCACACGATTGAGAACGTGCCGTTCGACTTCTTCTAACTTTGATTCTCTCCATGTCCCATATTTTCAGTAACACCTGATATATATAAACCTCATGTATACTTCATACTTGACAAACCATTAATACCATCGATATGGGTATTTTCGAAGCATAACACTATATTGAACGCTTGATGCGGTGAGCAAGCTCGTTGACTAGGTCAGTATTGCAAATGGGTAGCAAAACCGAACTAGGTTCAGCAGTTTAGAAGTTTCAAAGGCAAACGATTGATGAATACATAAACGAGAATGTCATGGCTCCATGGTAACACCTATATACCACGTTGTTCATTGGTGGCGACAGTTTTTGGTCCGATTGAATCGTGTACTAATCCCCTTTGGCGAAGCATTGTACTAGCCCTGTGCCGAAATCGTGCCACACGTGAAGGAGTAAATCATTGCACCTTATAGCCGATTCACAAATTTCTCTGTCCATTTACGCCGTTTCGACCATACACGTTAGACGTATTGAACGATGCCGTTGAGTCCACCACACCCGATAATATTCTTCATTTTCCGCAGGTCTGCAGTTGTGGATAGGCGCACCATATCACAAACAAAGTATATTATC
>JBDWQI010000070.1:0-2400 GCA_039986635.1 Sulfitobacter sp. | reverse complement strand
AGGGACTTGCTTCCATGGCAAGAAGTACACGGGACGTGTCGTTTGTCGAGTGATGTCAAAATAATCTTGATGGGATGAAAGGAAAGGCGTTATTGTATAGTTCAACTGGAATAGCCTGGTCGTATAAAGGCGGTTTAATGTCAGATACATACAGATACGCACGCATACAGACCGGGCAAAACGCAACAAGGAAGAGAAAAGGGAGATAAAGCGAAAATGTGTATATCCTTCGGCAGAGCTTCTCTGAGCGTCGTACGCTGCCCTCCCCTATCACGACTACGTTGCCGTCGATTCGGTTCGAATCAATATTTCCTCCATCACGAAGAGGCTATTTCCCAACAGAAAAGTAAAGCCCGCTCTAGTTATCGATCGTAAACGGCTTTTTTCGAACCACTTGAAATACTGCACGCGACGTTCCTCAACTGTGACGTCGAAATGTTTTATCTTGTTTTCTTTTCCCCTACTACAGATTTTTGGTGCACAGCTTGCGTTCGTAAACATGTGCCCTAAACTTGCTTCATCTCCTTAGTCGACGTAGTGTTCCACTTCAGTGCCAATGTATGATAAAGGTCTCTCCGACTTTGTGGTAGTGATGCGGTTCCGTTTTGACCTCGTCTACCTCGAAAACCACAAAAAAACGCTTAACGTGTCGCGCAGGATGGGGCAATGGAGCAGCTCCCACGTCAATCTCAAGCAAGCGCGCGTCACCATGTCCGGCGGAGTCTTGGCTAAGAAACTACACTATAGAGGTCACCAGCATATGATCATTTCCCTCAATGTTGCGCGGGACAAGAGGCTCTCGGAACTTGCATCATTTGAGGAGGACGTCAACAACGCTGAGCTCCTGTCGAGTACTCGGGTGGGTTCCATTAGGCTGTCCCCGCAGGACATCCAATAGATCGTCTGCTTCGGGGAACCGGTTCGTCCCGTCAGCTCTGCCCGCGTGTTGAAGCTGAAACAGAGATTTTCTGACACGGGCATCATCACGACGGAGGGAAGGGACAATCTCGAGATATATCTCTACTTCGAGGGATTAGGTGTGAGACGGTTGTCCTTGTTATTAATAGTACATTCGTCGTTTCATGCGTGAATTTTCCTGCAACGTGTTGCTTGGTTCCGAATTTGAAGCGTGAACTTTGGAGTCCATTGATCGTTTAGGATCTATCCAAAACATGTTACAGCAGTGGCTTATTGGTCCCTCATAGAGTCGTGTGACATGAGCGCGGGAGCCGCGTAGCCCAGAACGGTAGCTAAGTAGGACAAATTGCCATCGCTTTATGCGGCCGCAATCGTTCCCTTTCGCAAACTACTTTACACGTTAATCACGTCTACGAGTACGTCTATGGTTTGTAGTATGGTTTGGCCGGAACTGTATGTCCTTCGGGTGCGGTCTGGAATGAAAAACACTTCGCTGCAGCTATATAGCCTGGACTAATACATATCACGCGGGGAAACTATATTAGACGTCCTGAAAGGTCGCATTCCCTTGTATCGTAAAGTTGCGACCAACTCCATGTCCCAGGTACACGAGCAATAACCATCATTCCATGTCACGATACAGGGTGCATTATGTCGTTACGACACGTAGGGGCCTTTTGGAGGTGAGATATTTCCGATAAATGGGAGTATATTTTGTTATTCATTCCACAACCTGTTCACAGGTTGTCCAATTCGTGGCGATCGGCGGTCACCACCGATCCAGAGCGGCGGTTGCCTTCTACAACGCTGGAGCCGACCGAAGTTGCTTCAAACGGGAGGGGTCAAAGTCGGAAAAAACGAACGGCGGCCTTAAGGATGCGTTCTCCAACTCGAGGATCGGCGTTACATTTCTATACCTGGGGAAGCAAGCAAAAAACATGCGCTTCAACGTAGGTCTGGCTGTCAAGCCATGGCAACCTCGCGACCTTTCCTACACACTTTCACAACAGACTGGAACTCGCCCGGACGCTGACGTGAGCTATATTACGTTCAGATAGGTCTCGCACAAACAATTTTCGTTTGAAACATCTATACGTGTTATGTCGGGGTGTGGGAAGGGTTCCCGTGCCGTCCGACTACTGTGCGCAAGGTTTACAGCTCTCTACGCAGCGTACCCTTTTATTTCACTCACACCAAGCTGTGCCTGGTGTTGTAGCCTGGTTGACATCTAGACGTTCTGTTGCTTGACTCTTATTGCTTGCTGCGCAGTGTTTCAGGGCGATGTACTGCAGCTTGAACTGTTCCCAAACTCCCTGCCTATATTGTAAACCCTCCACGGCGTGTACTCCCTATCTCATTCTGTTGTGAGTACTCGCAAACAAAGGTTTGTTGCATATAACTGGCTTTTGTTTCGAACTACTTTAGCAAGATCGTGCGAACCATATGGATTCAAGTTATTTCTGGTCATATTTGCATTGATCT
>JBDWQI010000069.1:0-5156 GCA_039986635.1 Sulfitobacter sp. | reverse complement strand
ATAAGACGTTTCCCCCACCATTTCGGTCGCCCTTTGTGCCCTTGTCATTCTTGCAGGTTCGATTCCCTCGGACATCGGCAAGATGTCCTCGCTATGTATCCTCAAACTCTGCAACAACAAGTTAACTGGCAAGTGCGATTCTTAAATACTTGACTGCGTCCGTGGTATATTCTCTCTTCGCGCCAAATCCCTGACACGCTTCAAACGTTTCTGCCGTTTAGCAATGTCTCGACCTGATCGCAAGTGGACAAACCCACTTTCGGTTCGAAATCACGCGCATAGCTGGTGACAACGACAACGTGTTTGGAGCAAGTACCATTGTAGATACCCGACGCAAAACATAAACTTTTGTGTGCTTGGTATGTCTTCGTATACGTACACTTCCTCCACTACCTTAATCGCCTGCGGCACTTCTGAAAACCACGTCTATCGCCCTTTAGTATGCTTGGTATGGGTCTACGCCGTATGCAGACCCAGCGTAAGACGCCTTCGTCTGATATGACCAAATGAAGTGAAGAATTCCAATCACGTTCGGCGTTGCTCTTGTTGTGCCATTCGGCGTGACCGGACAACAACGAATGCTGTCAATACGTAGATATATGCTGCCTATTCGTCATTCTGCTATGCAGCTACTTTGTCTTCCTATGGGGATATTAGTGGCTTACGGCGTTGAAGAAAAGGTGCTCGCTTGAAGTCTAGCGTTGACAGGAACGTGTGCTGGGAGATGGCATGCACTGAAGCCAGGGTATTGAGGACAGAGCTTCGGCCTTCACGAGCTTGGTAATAATATCTACTATCGGTGACGTATTTTGTTCACGGTGTCGGTTTCCATGCGATATTCACAGAAACATAAATTTGGCCCCGTCCTGGCTATATTCGCATGTTTTTTGTTTATCATGCATATACTATTTGCGTTCGGTTTTTGCGCCCTTTTCTTCGTCAAACTGGTGCGTTGACTGACTGAATGATCTAAGTAAACCATCATTCCGATAACAACTGCCTGGATACAGACTGCATTTGATTTTCGCGTTGTTTAGACGGTATGTCGGCGTTTTGACTCCTAGCTGGCAAGGCGTGGGAACAAACGAAACACATGAAAACGTGATTGATAGTGTGAATACACCCGTTATGTTATCCTTCCCTCGGCCAACACGAACCGAAATACTTGAATCCACACTGCCTGCAGGTGCAGGCTTGCCACGAATAGTCTCATCATAGCCGTTTCATCTCGCGCTGCAACCCAGTGGGCGCTGCAAGCATCCACAACACTGCATTATTGGTACAGTTTGATTTTCCCTGCATAGCTCAACGCGGGCATCATCGATCAGTTTCGCATAGTATGAAGTACACCCATATACTGGTACCACTTTTAGCACACGGTTTATATAGCGCCCAATCACACGGAATGTGAGGCAAACATCGAGAACTGTAGTAGTTGCGTCTGTCCTCCTGGGCTGAGAGTAAGGCCCTTGGTGTATTGTGGTACGACTATGTGCTCAGAGTAAACACGCTAGTTAGGACATACACCTGCTCGACATGGAACACACGAGACTAATTTGGCCTGGTGATTTTACCTCTTCCTTCTTGCGCCCGACCAAAAGACCACGTATACACATGCATTGTTTTATAGACACATAAACGCCCATCGCCTTCGGGTTGATGGAAAGGAAACCTTCCATGGTGAACTCATCTCGTGGGACATGTTGTTACTATCATGACATCCGTTTCTGGTGTAGGTCATGTCGGTGTCGAAGGGTACTGTCTTCGCTACGTGATGGCTACTGCTGTCGTTTGGTCGACCTCAACATGTTTGTCGGTCAGGTTTTCAGCATTGGCGTGAGGTTTTGAGCAACAATTGTTTGTAGTTGAAGGCGGTCAATGGTTTCCTGTCTGCTTGATCTTGACCCTGTCATCTCAATTGCCCTTTGTGTCGCCGTCATTCATGCAGGTGCGATTCCTTCGGACATCAGCAGGATGTCCCTATTACATGGTCTTAACCTCGCCCGAAACGATTTGACCGGCAAGTGTGATGATCAATTTCGACTGTGTGTACGGTATGTCCCCCCTGCGCGTAATATCCCTGATATGCTTCGGACACTTTTGCCTTTTGGCTTTATCTCAAACATTACACCAGTGGGCAAATCCGCTTTTAGTTCGAGTTCACATGTATAGCTGGTGAAAACGACAACAATTTTGAAGCAAGTGCAATATAGATGCCCAAAGCGAAAACAACCATGAACCTGCCTGGTATGGTTTCGTATACGTACACTGCAGTATATACTTTAGGTTAATCTCCTACTGCACTTGCTAATAACACGTGTGTCGCCGTTTCGAAAACATGGTAGGTTGTACTCCGTATGCAGACCCAGCGTGAGACGCCGACGTCATGCTTAACCAAACGAGGTGAAACAGTACCATCATGACTGGTGTTGCTCTTGTTCTGCCTTACAGCGTGCAGCCGGACAACCAATGATGCTGTTCATAGGTAGATATACGGTAGGTATGGTTCATTCTACATTACAGGTCTCTTGTATTCCTACATGTACGCGAGCGGATATTAGTCGGCTATAGTGTTGGCGGAGAGACGTTTTATCCTTGGACCGTATAATGAGGACGGAGGGTCGGTTTTGACGAACTTGGAAAACCAATCTACTATCGGTGACGTATTTCGTATGATGTGTCGGTTTCTACATGGTATTCACAGAACAATCATTTGGACCCGCCCCGGCCATATTCGCATGCTCTTCGTTTGTAATGCATGTGCCATTTGTTTTCGGCTTTCGCGGCCGATCCTCGTCAATCGGTTCGTGGGCTGAATGAATCAGCTTTGTCACCTATATCTTGTTGGCAGTGCCTGTCTGCACGAAGGCCGCATACAATAGTTTGGGTTGTTTAAGGCTGTTTAGCGAAGTGTAGAACTGCTAGCTGGCAAGGCGCGGGAACAAACAAAACACATGAAGATGCCATTGAAGATGTAAACAAACCCATTATGCTATCATTCCCTCGGCCAACATGAACAGTGGTAAATGATCTCATGCTACTGGCAGCTGCAGGGTTGCTACGAGAAATCTCAACATAACCGTCCCGTCTCGCGCTGCAATCTAATCGTCACGGCAAACATCCCGACCCTGACACTGATTGTTACTCTATGATTTTGCCCGGCGTAACCCAACACGATTTTCATTGATTAATTTCGCATAGTACTTCGGTTATCCACGTACTGGTACCATGTTGAGCACGGAATGTACGGGAAAAATCGCGAACCTTGGAAATAGTTTCTGTCCTGCAGGGCTGACAATCGTGTCTATTGTGTGTTTGTCCTTAGAATAATACGCTCAGTTTCAGCTGCGATTTAGAACATGGACCTGCCCAATATTTGTAACATACGAACCGGTCCGGCCGGGCGACGCTACCTCTTCATTCTTTCGCAAACCTAAAGACCACGAATGTACACACGTTGTAAATTATAGGCATCAACGTCCATCACGTTTGATAGGCCCAACTCGTGTGACATATTGTTGATATCGTGATATCAGTTGCTGTCGTACGTCATGTCGCACTGTATTTGCTACATGATCACTACTGCTGTCGTTTAGTAGACCTCAACACGTATTTCGGCAAGGTATTCGGCATTGACGTGAGGTTGGAGCAACTCCAGTTTGTAGTCGACGGCACTCGGTGTTTTTCTGTGTGCATAATACTTGTCCCCGTCCTTTGAATCACCGTTTATGTCCCTTTGGCGCTTGCAGGTGCGATTCCTGCGAACATCGTCAATATGTCATCTCTATCTCATCTCAACCTCGCCCACAACGGTTTGACGGGCGAGTCTGATTCCCAATTTTTTTTGCTGCGTGTATGGTACGTTCTCCCGGCGCGTCATATCCCTGATGTGCTTCGAGCGTTTCTGCCGTGTTGCAGTGTGTCAAACTATGCACAAGTGGAAAAAACCACCTTTCGTTCGAAATCAAATGCTATGATGGTGACAGCCAGAACGACTTTGAAGCGAGTGCATTGTAGAGACCCAACGCAAAGGTCAACATGCATCTGCCTGATATGTTTTCGAATATATACACTTTGAAATTTACGAGTAGGTTAATCGCCTATGGCGCTTCCTGCAAGCATTCTGTCGACGTTTCGGATACCTGGTAGATTCTACGTCGTATGCAGACCCAGCGTGAGACAATTACGTCTTACTTGACCAGATTGGGTGAACCATTGCAATCATAACCGGCGTTGCTCTTGTTGTGCTCTACCGCATGCGACCGGACAAAACTATTGTTGTTCATAGGTGAGTATTCTTCATTCTGCATTCCGGTTCCCTAGTCTTCTTAAAAAGACGAGAGCGGACATTGGTGGGTTACGACGTTTAGATAGGGAGGCTTAACCGCTGGATTCAAGTCTATAGCTGACAGCAAAGTATACTGGGAGACGCCATGAACTGAAACCAGTATAATGAGGACAGATATTCGGATTTGACGAAAAAACATATTTACTATCGGTGACGTACTTCGTTCACGGTGTCGGTTTCTATGTGACATTTACAGAAGAGTGAGTTAGACTCATCCTGACCGTATTCGTATGTTTTCGTTCATCATGCATATATTATTTCCGTTTGACTTTCGCGGCCGATCCTCGTAAACTCGGTTTCTTGGACTGAACGAATAATCTACGTCACCCAACATTCCGATACTAGCTGACCTGTGTTAGATGTTTGTGATTTTTAGGCGGTTTATTGGAGTATCAGCTCCTAGCTGGTAAGGTGCGGGAGGAAAACAAAACACTTGAAGAAGTCACTGAAGAGCCGTTGTGTTATCATTCTCTCGGCCAACATGAACAGGGATACATGATTCACACTGCTTGAAACTGCAGGCTTGCCTCGAACAATCTCATCGAAACCGTCTAATCTTGCGTTGCAATCTACTGTAGTCGGCGCTTCAAACATTCCCAACTTTGACCCCATTGCTACAATATGATTTTCCCCGCGTAACACAACGCGATTATATCACGTATAGCAATGTTTGCATCACATACAATCCCGTGGGAAGGTACGGGAACAATCGTGAAGATTTTGCTTCTGTCCTGCACGGCTGAGAATTTGGCCTTTGGTGTTTGGGTTTACACCAATGAGCTGAGTTCAAGCTGTGCGTTAGATTATG
>JBDWQI010000068.1:0-3046 GCA_039986635.1 Sulfitobacter sp. | reverse complement strand
CATCTGCTCACATCTCGCGTCGACGGTAGAGTTTATTCTTAGTGAACACGCCCCCCTTCGTGGTGTTTGGGCTTTAGTACGAGGTGTGGGGGAATCTATAGCCTCATTTCTTTGGTTTCGAATAGCCGCATCTTCGACCACCTTTTCCTGGTCGTTTGGGATGAGCTAGGTCATCACCCTTCGACCATCCTGTGGTCTGCATATGCGACTATTCAGGATGCGCTAATGTGCTATGAGTGAAGTACTCACAGGCTATAAAAGTAGATATATAGCCTGCAGTTTTGTAGTATCAGGAATACGAGAATATGAAAAAAAGTAATGGATTAACCCGGCGGATATTCCGTTAGTGGATTAGAGTAATGTTTTTTTAGGAATGTTCTCTAGGGCAGATAGTCCCATAGACGAGAGCAATGTTCCTTAACGGAGATAGGACCATATAATGAGAAGTTCTAATATAAGCAGAACGATCGGTAGCCATAGGAAAGCTCTTTTGGAGTATATAAGAGGATTTTAGGAGAGCTTGTGGCGTGGGGTGGGACGAGTATATCTGGGTGTCGAGTCCCTCTCTCCTACCTCTCACTTCTTTACCAGAGCACCTCCTCAGCTTTTTCCATCAATAAGTATGCTCTAGATTAGAAGGAGTGAAGCACTGCTTCCCAGCCGCCAGATACTCCTGCGTCCCTTACCCTTACCCTACCTCGGCCATCTCTTCAAACTGGTATATATGACTCTTGCAAGCTGTACCTACTAATCCACCACCGCCTGGATTCTACATGACGTCGTGATAGCATGCTTTGTAAAAGGAGTGTGTCTTTCCGTACGTAGGGACGGGTAGGCTTCCGGCTTCCATCGTCGCTCGGAACCGGAGCCATGGGCCGTGTGCTTAGAAGCGAGGGGAGGCATTCTGCGATACACAGAGATCGACAGACTTGGTTTCCCGTTTACACTACCGCCGTATAGACCAGGCAAGCCACAACTTATTGGTGGCTGTCGGGGCGTGGGGCGTCCCTCTCCCGCCGTGCTATCGTACTGCTGTACTGGCATACCACTCTGTCCCGTAATATAGTATCCGCTCGGATTTAGGAATAAGGTGCCTTTTTTTCTTGGGCTTCCAAGGAAAAAAACAGACGTTCAGTCTGAGCCAAACCCCGCCTGCTGGGGTGCCGTCTGTGCCGGTGCCGACTGGTCTCTCTCGACACTCGCACCAACTCCAACTGCGACTTCACGAAAAAAAGACAAGCAAACTGAGAACAGCGCTCGAATGCATTTTATCGAGGGCAACAACAATAGAACACACCAATCGGGAAGGGGATCAAATATTCTGTTATTAGCAATTGCCTTAGTATGAGATTTCTATGGGCAAAACTTCCAACCTGTCTGTCAGACCCCACCTCTGCTTGATCCCCCCTCTGCCTGCTCTCGACCGAATCCGTGCCTTTTTTCCGCTGGATGAACCAAAGGCGTCCCGTAAGAAACGTAGCATTCCATATTTTTAAATAAGAAATCCAGTTTTCCCGAATAAGAAATCCGGAAAGAGTATAAAGAAACTCGATATAAAAATATCGATAAATTCGAGAGCAGCAACACTAAGACGTTTCAAGTTATCCTCGGAAATGAGAAACTCGCCGCAGGCTCTCGTCTTGACGAGCTCCCTGCGAGTCCCCCTTCCTGCAGCAGCGTCAACAGTCCCTGCCTCCCTCCCCTCGTCGCTCCCTGTAGAACGCTCCCTGCGAGCCCCTCGCCCTGCGGTTGTAGTTCCCTACAGAACGAGCGCCATAAGTTTTCAAGCGAGTGCTACGTACTCATCATGCATGGCGATATGCACGCTCTCGTCTCCGAGCGCCAACTTGCATTCTTGCTGTGGAAAGCGAGTGGTACTCATCATGCATGGTGACATGCAAGGCGTCGATGGCAAACGCGCGAAGCGCGCGCGTCGATACTCCTTGCCTTCCTTCCCTCGTCGCTCCCTACGGAAGTTGCTGTGAAACGCGAGATATCATGCATGACACGTTTTTCTGTGCTCCTCGACATGAATGGTGATATGCAAGCTCTCGTCTGAATATTGAACAAATGAAACTACTTGTAGTTCCACTCTGCCACTCATCATGCATGGCGCTCTGCAAGCTCTTCTCTGTTCTCGGGGACAATACTCACTTATAAGACATTTAAGGCACAAAAAGGCAATGTCGTTAAGCATGGCTCACTCCATTTGCCCCCCCTGCAGCCATCTAACCGTTCAGATGATAATTTAGAGGCACAGCTGCAAAACCAGGTCGAATTTCGTTTTTTTTTCATTAGAAGAAACATAGTAAAATAAGTATAGTAAAGTGCCGTTACTTATAAAAACACGTTGGTACTAGGTACGCTGCAACGTTTCATTGTGTGCAGTTTGACATCACAAATAGTAGTTTGGCCTGCATATTTTGCCATTAGAGGACTCCACGAACAAGCTTTTCCTCCGGTTGCATAGAGCAGGGGGCTGTTGTTGTGTCTGTCTTCGTCGCTCGCCCGAAGTCCTTTCTGTGTAGAGTTGGTGCGGGCTCCCACATAAGTGCGATCAATTATCCCTGACTGGCCACCACACTATTACGGGACCACTATAGTACAAACGTTTTTACGGTATTTTCGGTTTATTACCATCGCCCCTCCCGCGCATGCGAGCGGTTATTTTACTTCCAAGAACGCTTGGAATCTATCAGGTATTCACTTTGGATATACTGTAGTTCATACTGTAGTTAAAACCCATCAGCAGCAATTATTGGGAACCACCACGTCCGATCCAGTCGTTCTGATTCTCTTTAGCATTTTAGGAAGTTGAGACACACATCAAAACCAACTCGAATGTCATTTTCGTTTCAGTAGAAGAAACATTGCACAGATGCTCCGAGTATACTTGATACTCTACTCGGAGTATCGAGTGCTTTTCGTACTTCGGGTACTGACAGTATTGCAGCAATGGCGTCCTAAATACTTGGACTACTAGGAGTATTATAGCAAGCAGTACGGAAGGCCCCAATACTCGGAATACTGGGAGTGTGAGCAGTAC
>JBDWQI010000067.1:0-4058 GCA_039986635.1 Sulfitobacter sp. | reverse complement strand
ACGGCTGTGTCGTAGTTATGGCTTGGCTGATATCTTGTCGATCTCCTCCCTGGTCACGGTTAATAGACGGGCGGCCCCAATCACGATCGATCATGACTGAGCTCCACCGCCCCAGGTCGACGTCGATGTAGGGCTACTATACAGTGCAACATGTCGGTTTGAGGACGCCCTGCGTGTGGTCACCACCGTACGATTGCTGTAGCATCATCACTCTGTGGGTGTATACTGAAAGATAGCGCGAAATGTGACGCATGCCCTTGTACGACGAGCACGCCCTAATAGAGTTGCGCACAAAATATAACACGAGTTTTCTGGACGGAAGATACCGATGCAGTCACCAGTGTAAACCAATATTCCGGCGAGATGCATGCCCTTTGAAAATGCCGCTAAACATCCGCCCTCCGCCACCGAAAGTTATACCTTTTACGGGTAAATCGTCGTTGCGGCTAAACGAAACCACGACCCCGCCGACATTGCTATGTATTTCTTGCCATTAGAATAACGTAAGCGTTGAGCTATATGTACCTATGTCGCTTTGCTGATTGCAGATTCTTCACCGCCCTTGTTAGCGTGATGGCGAAACACAAGCAGATGCCACACTTATTGCGTCCGCGACGCTATGTCATAGCTGCCGTCGGTCTACTACAATACCGGCCTACCGAAAGTAGGTTCAGATGGCAGTTTTGATATCATTACTTGATGAAGCTACGGGTCATAGCCGCGGTGGCTACAGCGCAACAATACTACGGTCTTCGATGGCCAATGTAGCGCTGACGATTTTTTCGTTAGTCCTCAAAACATTAGCTACAGTTCCCGTTGAACGTCGAAACGCCCGATTGAGTCTTGTTGGGAGTTCGCGCAGCAATCTCGGGCAATCACGGTCGACAGCGAGATGATGGAATGATAGGGGTCTATTACGCAACAACTATAATATTATATTGTAGGGAGGGCTGATACCATTGCACCGGGGGCTAATCACACAGATGACGATGTCCCAAGGCGAACGTGAAAATAGGTGAATACGGGACAGTCATTGATTTCCTACCATCACGGGCCGTTCTGCCCGTGCAAGCTACGATGCTCTCGATTAGGATCCATTTTGAACCCCTTCGACCCGAATCAATCACGAAATGCTAAGTCCAAGACAACAACGATATTTGGGTTGTCTAACCGGGTAAGGAGTGAGGCCTTATCTCACTCAATGCTTCCGTTGAATGATCGGTAAAGACAAAGTAGACTACTACAGTAGAATCGGCATCGACGAATGTGAAGGCAGCGAGGAGATGCGTCCATGAGTAGGAACGTCAAATCGATTGGGGTTTGCGTGCACGATCATTGTGCATTTCTCATACTAGCCCACCGCCAGCGAACAGCAATTGTTAAATAAATACTGTCCATCCCAGGCACCCACCTTACGTTGCAGTATTTGCTGTGCTTACAACATTCCGGATACGATAATGGTGCAAGTCATACAGCAAACGTAGCCCTCTCAGCTCAGTGCGGAAACAAGCTAAAGATGCATTCAGATGCATCCGATATCAGAACAAGTTATATTTGTTTTTCCTATTTGAGCTCGTCGGAGATATCGTGCCGGAGCCTCAAGCGTGGTCTGGAACATCCGCCCAAACAAATGACACAGAGAAGAAGTAGGAAGTTATTGTCGGTACGTGGATGTGCGTACCGCGTTGTTGAGGGTTAGAACGTTTTGGGTATACACGTGCTGTACCCTCGACAGGTGGTAGCGCAGCGGTAGTGCTTCATGCACATAGCTGGAGTTTGGAATTCAACGAATGTGTTTCATGCTGAACATTTTTACTTCCGGGTGAAAGGCAGAAGAAGGAAAAAACAGAGCAAGAGGGGAAACCAAGAGTGCGGGAATGCGCTCGAAAAACCGTCACATATGCGGCTACGTAGAGAGTGTCTTGCGGGTCACTGTAGTGAGCAACCTAGAGCATCGTTCGTATATGCTTACTCATGGACGCTGACCTAAATCTACGTCCCGATGATCAACTTATCCTTTCGCTCTTCTTAACTTGCTTGTACATACGTATGCTATCGGTACTGCACCGCAGAGGTTGAACGCGGTTATGCTTCATCATTCGCACGTTGTTCCGCCGGAGGATTGTACCACTACTCTTACCCATTTTCACCGCATCGGTCGCACGTAAAACAATATATAAGAAGTAGATGCTACTGAAGACCAAACGCATAACGTCGACTGTGACGTCTCTGCCAATTGAGTACTCTTCCATGGTAGTTAGTAGTGACTAGATAGACTGTTGTACTGTAGTCGCTACTGAACATTTGTCATGACAATAGACTGGTACCAGGTATTGCCCGATTTTCAACAGCCATGATACCGTTTTCATCTGTCACCTCCACCCAAACTAATATACCACAGCTTCACGAGCGCGAATCGCATTAAATCGGCAGTATTGAAGGTAACATGCTTCCCACGGTAGCACCAGTGACGTAGAGAACATATTGAGTACATCTCGAAACGAATCATTGTCCTCATGACACTGTACTTACGAGTGCTTCGGCTACGTACGACACGCTTTGGACGTCCTTCTTACGACTGCTTTTAACTGCATTTTTTACGACACGCTTTGTACGTCCTTCTTACGACTGCTTTTAACTGCATTTTTTACGTCTCGTTGGGTAGAAATTTCCCGGAAGCGCAAAAAACAATCCTGAGGGTCTTGATTTGGCCTGGTACCATGATTCAAGGTGTAGCAACGCTTGTTCGTCTGTTCGAATCATCAACACTAGCTGCGCGCGCGGGGTCCGTTCGCTTGATCGTGACACTAGATGCGCGGTGTCTCCAAGACAGGCGAATGTATCTCGTCGTACCTCGCAATCATAGCTTCAATCAACATCTGACGCGACGAAACCCTCTAAGACTTGAATATGAATGATAGTTTCGTGTTGATCTAGGCTCGGTCGGCAAGCCGGCTCTGTCGATAGGGCGAGCGACGCTCTCGTTGTGCACAGCCCTTTCTCCGACTAGCCACCTCCTATGAATGGTCGTGGGGAGGATCCTTGTATATACGTTGGAGCACCTAGTGACGACACGGGACACGCCCTTCACACTGTGTGCATGCCCGATGTTCTGCGACAATGCAATTATTTTTTCGCGATGCGGGAAAAAAGCGTTTATATTATATTGCGGTGACTGAAACTATTCTGCCAAACGCGAAAAAATAGGCTGCAAGCCACGAAGTTCCCCGAAACTCGGAAAAATGTCAGTTTAACAATGACCCTTAAAGACATGAAACAATCTAGTAGTTGTTGTCCGCAGCTCGTACCGCAGTCCATCATGAACACAAGGATCTAAGTTCCATTCACTTACGTGTGAGACTATGCGGAGACCGGCGGTAGGATTCATATATGGTATTCAAGGACACGTTGCCTCAGCTATAGCGGAAGATAAATTTAGGTACGCGAAACCTCGTTTAGCAGAATGCGCAGTACAAGAAGTCGGTTGTCAAATACGACATTTTTCAACTCAGCACCACCAAGGAGGCCTGTAAAAGACAAAATCGCACACCATTGATCTTACCAAATATCTACAACATTATATTAGAATTGATACTTGCTATTAATGGTAGCCATCATAGTCGTTACTCCAGAACACTTACGTCAGCTGGTATACATTTCCGCTTTTCTAAGTACAATGGACAGTTCTTCCGTCTGTGAGTAGGAGCAGTATACAACAGAGGCAGTATTATACTCTCTACTGCTGTGCGCTCGTCCACATTGCAGAATAGGTCTCAATAACAGGGATTATCGTGGATCTACTGTATTACGTACATACAGGAATCTACAGCAGCACATTTACAGTAGTACCTGGTACGTGCTCACTGGTAGATAATGGAAATGGTATCTTCAGTATCCCTCCGGGACCAGTGGCATAGTTTCAGTTCTGGTTGAATTAACAACATAGGCTACAAGAGGCTCATGAGTACGTACCCCAAGAGATATTGATTTGTGCGGTAGAACTGCGGGTCTCCGTGTTCTTTTATATTTAACGGGATTCAAGGGTATTTTCCATTATT
>JBDWQI010000066.1:0-4252 GCA_039986635.1 Sulfitobacter sp. | reverse complement strand
GACCTTTGCGAGCCACCAATCTTCAATTCTGCGGCGTTCCTGAAAGCTAAGTTGCGTGTAAAACGTTCCCATGCGATATTCCTCCCATTAGATAACTCGTTGTTTTCTAACAGGAGTCGCACTTCAAAGTAGCGCGCACCCAATCTCGCCGTTTGTCTGCGTAACCTATTTTATGCAGACAATAATATGGATAGAAATTACGCCATGGAAACGGCTGGCTGTCAGTATTAGCGTTTAAACGGAACGACGTTGTCGCCGCCATCACGGAAGGTAAGCGCGCCTTCTGTCCGGATCGTGCTGACTGCTGTGTTGAACGCAACTTTGTCATCATCGAACAGATCATCCCAGACAATCGACGTTCCATCTTCGGTTACGACTTCAAGCGACCACTGAGCGCCACCCTCAAGTTTGTAAATCTCAACTTCGAACGAAATGCCCTCTTCGACGATCTTTTTTGACATCCCAGAGGTGACGATGTTTGGTTCGCGTTCTATGGCAATTCTCCAAGTTGACGGGCAGGGCGGTTTCTCCTCCACTAACAGCATGTCTATGTATCGCCAAGCACACACCAGGTGATCATCACTTCCGCTTTTATCTAAAAGCGGGGCATGTTTGCTTCCCTGAACGTGCACAAACCGCACCATGACTTTTTTATCCAGAAGTGATTATGGCAATACAAATCCTTAATTTCTCTAGATTTAGCCTCTTACCATGTCGTCATACGAAATTCTGAGTTGGTTGTAATATTGGTCCTGTAGCGCCAATTGTGACCCCGTAATCGGCGCGCCATAAGATTCGAGCGCTTTGATCGCGCTTGCCCGTTTCTGGTTGTACAAGTAACGACCGATTTGCTCATAGAGCTCTGTTTCATTCTTTTTCAGCCACGGCCCCTGATTTGGGTCCCACTGTTTCTCCGCCGCGACAAGACATTTTCGAATTTCCGCAAGAAGCTTGTTCAAAGCAGCCAGCGCGGCAGCATCCATATCCTTATCCATTGATTTGACAATCCAGTTGCCCCCTGCCTTGCCCATCTTTATCGCGCCCGCGAACATACCTCCGACAGGAGGGAACATGGCCGCGACACCTGCGACTATGTCCAACAAATAACCTTGCTCCCGAGCGGCCTTTTGAAAGTCCCGCTCGCCAGCGATCTCAGCTCGCACAAAGATCTCGAACTTCAAGACAGCGTCTGACGCGGGGGAGATCACATTGTTTCTTGCGATGTTCATTTGCGTCATGATGAGACCGTCAATATCGTCATCCGACGCCCGGAAAAGCTTATTGATTTCATCTTCACCGATGACAAAGGCGTTTGTCAGTTCTTCAAGTATCTGCACCGCTTCCAGCCAGCGTTCTTCGGTCACTTTCAGTTCCATGCGCTCGCGCACTTCCTTGATGATCTTGTCGTGCTTATCGATTGTGCCTGTGGTGTCTTCTTCTTCGACTGGGAAGAAGTCGTCAATACTGGCAAGCAAAGTTGGCGCACCTTTGTCATAGGTGTCCTTTGTCGCATTGATGCTCACTACCTTGGTGGTGTATTTGCCGATTGTTGTGCTTTGGGCAAAGGCAGCTTCGCATGCCTTGCCCCATTCGCCAGCTTTTTCATGATCAAGGCGCTTTGTGTCGGCTGCCTCGCAGGCCTGCATCTCCTCTTGCGCTTCTGGGAAGGTGTTGGAACGCATATCCTGCATCAACTCGCCCAGCCCCAGGGTTTCAAGCGCCTCTTCGTAGCGGACATGATCCTCCGCGAGTTTCGCTTCCGGTTCAAAATCCTCAAGGTTTTTGCGCAGGTTATCCAGCTCGTCCTTGGCCTCTTGATACCTTTCCCCATCAACGGCATTTGACACGATTGCGCCAGAGCGTTGAACCGCTTCCCGCGCCGCGGCGATCTCTTCACTTCGGTTTACCATTGCGGCCTGATAGCGCGGCTCCAGCGCATTCCACGCCGGGACCACCTCTGTTTTCAGACGGCTCATTTTGTCGTTCCGCTCAGAAAGCTCCTGAACCTGCTCATCCCAATGATTCAGCACGTTCAGCGCGTTGAAATACTCTCCCTCGCCGCTAATGTTTATGATCTCGGACGACCGTTTTTTCAGTTCTTTGGCGTCCTCAGCCACGGTCTTGAGTTCCGACGGTATCATGCGATTGATGTCATCGTTCATACGCTTGTGAAGGTCGTCAAATTTGGCCTTGCGCTCAAGCTGTTCGCTCAGAGCGGTGTCAAAGAGATTGATTGATTTGACGCCTTCCCGCACACCTGCAACCGCACCAGCATAATCACCCTCATCCGCTATGCCAGTGATTGATTCCAGATCCGTTTCCAACTGGTCCACCTGTTGACCCAGATGAAACCCCAAAGGCTCCGCATTCAGGGCACTGCGGGCATCCGTTACCCGTTGTTCAAGGGGGGGATACTCTTCTTGGTATAGTCGGCTGTTGAGTTCATCCTCCAAGGCCGGATCAGAACTGTTGGGATCAAGACCCATTTCTTCGGCCAGTTCCTTGCGCAGTTCAGCCTCTTTGATACCTTGCTCAAGAGTGTCCAATCGGCTGGTCACATCGCCAATGGATTGCGTGGCAGAAACGTAGTCGTTTTCTTCAGCCGCAATCGCCATGTTTTCAAGCGTGGTCTCGATTGCACCAAGCTGATCTTGCAGGGCCTGATCAAGCGCTTCGAAATTGCCTGCCGTCGTTGCACGTTCACTCAACCCGGGGACTGCCCCATCATAGGTTGTTTTGGCAGTCTTTTGCTCAAGGTGTACTTCCCAGGCGATGTTAAGCTGGGCTTCTGCAGGATCGAACTTCTCACTCGCGAGCCCGTATTCTTCGCTCGTAACATAACCTTGGATTTCATCACCAGCGGTCACAAAACTCTCAGCATCCGGTGCTTTCCAGTCCGATAACTCTCCGACATTGGTTTGAAACGCCGCCCACCGCGAGGCGCGTCGGGTCCAATCGTCAAATTCGGCGTCCTTTGTCTCTTTTTCCGCGATCATGTCGACCAGGTCGGTGCCAATAATGTCCATTTCGTATTCGTTGGACGTGATTTGCAGATGGACCGAGTCAAACTGGCAACTGTCCATCGCGCTCTGGATGTCAGCTTCTGTTCCTCGCACGACGGCGACCCGGTCTACCAATTCGCCAAAGTCAGCAACATCGTTTTCCAGCTTGGCCAAGCGCGTTTGAAACGCGCTCAAAACCTTCTCCGCTTTTCCCTTTTCGACCACCAAACGGGCAACTTCGGCATCATACAATGCCAACTCTGGGTCGTTCATTTCCAGCAACCGGAACGCGTCTTCGTAGTCGCGATTTTCAACTGGGATAGACGCGGTATCAAGGTTGGTGCCAATCTGCGCGAGGGAGGATTCAGCATCCGCGCTGGTAACGCGCTCCCCTGCTAGGGTGTCTAGACGGTCGTGAACTTGGTTCAAAAGGTCGTCGTACTTCTTTTTGGCAGCCGATTGCTTGGTGTATTCCTCAAATATGGGCTTGAGGGAAGTTTGCGCTTCTTTGAACGAATGCGACGCATCCGCATAGCACTGATCATAGGCTGATTCCTCGGCTTTATCATGGATGCTTTTGACGTCGTACGCTTCGGGATCGCCCCAGGTGATGAGCTCATCGACCTGGCTTTCCAGGGCTGCCCTTTCAGAAGCGAGCGCTTCCCACTTTGCCTTGTTGTCTTCGAAAATCTTGCGTTGTTCCCGCACGATGCGTTCAAGTTCGGCGATCTGCTTATCTAGTTCAGTGATCCTCTTGTATTCTTCGTCCTCTGGGGTCAGCTGACCATCATCTTCTTTGGCAGCGTCCTCCAGCTTTTTGCGCTGGGACCGGATTCCAGGTAATTTTTTTTCGGCGCGTTCGATACGCTCTAAAATGGGATTAGTCATGTTTTCATCCTTACAGCGACACAAAATGGGAAAATCCGCGACTGGTCGCTCGAGCAAATAAGTTAATCAATTGGCGACAAACTAGCACGTCGCTCATAATCTGGGAAGTTTGGTTGGGGCAAAAATTGGTTAGCTGCGCAAAAGAGAGCTTCTGATCCTCTGGAAACGCAGTGAGGATAGACGCAACATAATAGCAATTACGGGGTTCGGTGTCGTTTTTTGGTGCGCGCTACTTTGAAGTGCGACTCCTGTTAGAAAACAACGAGTTATCTAATGGGAGGAATATCGCATGGGAACGTTTTACACGCAACTTAGCTTTCAGGAACGCCGCAGAATTGAAGATTGGTGGCTCGCAAAGGTCC
>JBDWQI010000065.1:0-2260 GCA_039986635.1 Sulfitobacter sp. | reverse complement strand
AATGCATAGAAATCTCCCATGTACCTCTCCTACGACTTACTAAACACGTCCCTGATGATATTGAGATTTCTCCTCGAGTCTTCGTTTACTATCGCCCTCTCAGAAATAGTATCCTGTTTTGAAACTGAGAGTTAGTGTTTCCTTGCGATGTCTGAAGCATTATGGCACTTCCCTTGCTCTCTGTGCATACGCCAGACACAGGAAAAATCTCGAAGTATACTGCTGGTGCAGCACTACCGACCGTTACGCCTCCTGTAGCCCCCACGACGGAAAGCTTCTTTGTGTAGTTCGCCAATGCGCCTCTTGTTTACGGCCTCGTACCTCTCCTGACCCCTTTTGTACAATTTTTATTACCCCCTCCTGCTATTGAACTGTTTCCTTGGTTTGGTTAGTTGGGAATGAATGTGACTATCGCCTTTTCCCCGGTATTGCATTGTCAAATCTCCGTGCTACGTTTGGAATGTAATGGGATTACCTCCACCCATTGCCCTAGTTTTGTAACTCTTGGCGCTGTATCTTTCTAGCATGAAGCGTCATCACACAAACTTGATTGTTTTATCACGAGAGGTATACTAGTGGTTACATTTCACGAATATTACAGTTGAACAAATATCTGTGAATATTGATTGCAGCCAAAGTGTCTGTTTTCCTAGACTTCCCACGCAAATCTTAAGTTTACAGGAACCATACCCACGGAAGCTCGACTATAGTGCCACATCACTTGTTCAACATGTACCATCGTAACGTTGTGCCGCCAACACTACTCCTCGATGCCCGGCGTGAATGACGCATTTTTTCTTATCTCATTGACGTTGTGCGGATCTTCACACTAATTAATCTCAAACTCTCGCTCATAATTACGCACATCGAGGGCACGTGTTTGGATGTCTTGTCTTCAGTTCGTAGACCTTACACGACATTCAAACACATGTTAGTGTTAATTTAAGCATACCAGTTATTTTTAGAGGTACTTCATTTGCGGACGCTTTTGCCTTGATACGAGTCTATGATGTATCGAGGTACGTACGTAAAAAAACAAAAATGATAGTGCCTCGCATGTCAACACTCCAAGCCGTTTTTCTCTGCCTCGTGCCCTGTGACTACATAATTATTATCTCTCTGTTATTTATCATGTACATTAATAGGGTAAGGTGGCGTGTTGTGGTAATTTCATAAAATGACATTATCAGGGTGTATGATAGGATTGTCACCGCGCGACAGCAGATGCTTGCTGTTGATTTGCGGTTCATTGCCATCTGCCGGCAGGTTACGCTGCTGTGAGATCGCCGCTGCCGATGCCGATGGTACCCGTCTGCTTGCTTCGGCGTGCTACTGTTTCGATCTAGCAGCCACTCTAATGTAGACTCCGTTCGTAGTGGTGCCCATATATACGTGGCATAACGGTAGCCGTCATAATATAGCTCCCCGATCTATCCGTGTTGCTTATTCATACCGGTATTGCCGAATGTGGCCTATTTGTGACAATCTGCGAGGTTTTTGGGAAATTGAAAGTCGTCAGGAGCAACGCGTTCCTGTGTTGCTACGCTGCTTGAAATACACAACACACGGGTATGGATTCAATCAACCCACGAACCGCAGTGCGTTCCCTGTTGCATACCTCGTTGTTGGTGCGCTGCAGCAAGAAACGTTGACAGTATGGCCCAGGCCTGTCGACATTTGCCCCGCCCAGACCTGACTCAAACCCTCTGCCGCTGCGAGTATACAACGGCTCTTCGAGGGGTGTGAACGTGTGGTGGACCGGTTGATTCTTGTTGTTTAAAATAGAAGTTGGCCAAGCCCCGATCCCGAGTCGGCGAGAGGAGGCGCCGCCAGAGCCAGCGCCAGGGCGCTGCTAGGTGATGGGCCAGGCCTGACATAAATCCTGTACTCCTTTACCTATCCTGTACTCGCAGAGTAGGGTAAACTTCGACAGACTGATAGCTTCGTGCGTTCTAACTCTGAGAAAATCCAACAAATCCTGGATTCATACCGATGTACCAAAGATTGGTTCCTTGGATTTGGTCACGATTTTACGACAGGGCAACCACAGCATCATAGCATGGACATCTAATTTAGTTGATGATTCATGGACCAAACACGTCCGTGCTGGCATGTGACCTATTAGCTAATGAAGGATATCTACCGTAGAACAGGCATAATATCGTACCTGTGTGATATCCATACCGCCTTGAGAAGAGGACTTCAATACGACATGGTGTTTCGACGTTGTTATTCTTAATCAGTCTTAATCCATACCAGG
>JBDWQI010000064.1:0-35968 GCA_039986635.1 Sulfitobacter sp. | reverse complement strand
GACCTTTGCGAGCCACCAATCTTCAATTCTGCGGCGTTCCTGAAAGCTAAGTTGCGTGTAAAACGTTCCCATGCGATATTCCTCCCATTAGATAACTCGTTGTTTTCTAACAGGAGTCGCACTTCAAAGTAGCGCGCACCCGCGTACAGATGTGTTTCTTATAATCAGTATTATGTAACTAAAGATTTTGAACATCTAGCCCGCTGAGATTTGGACGTAACGATGATGCTCAACTGTAGAAAACCCTTTTGTGTGCCAAAGCTATGGACAATAACGTTGCAAGCCAACAGAGTTAACAGGTGATGCACATGTTTATGACCATGACAAATGCGACAAATATTTTTTGTGCAGGATCTTGGCGCGGTGAGCGTCGGCTGATTAATCGGTATGCTCTCGTCTGGATCGCATGTTTTTTAAGTGTTGGCCCATCCATAGCGGATGTCTCGTACCCCGCAGCAATCACTGATGCGGCCTATGCGCCGATTGATCCGGCGGAGGCTCTCTTGGGGCGGGATTTGTTTTATGATCCGATCCTGTCTGGCAACAAGACTGTAGCCTGTGCCACGTGCCATCATCCAACTCTTGGCACGGCGGACGGTGTGTCTTTGTCTATTGGTGACGGCGGCATTGGGCTTGGTCCCAAACGCACGATTGATCCTGACGATCCACCAGAAAAACGCATCCCTCGAAATGCACCGGGTTTGTTCAATCTGGGAGCCTCAGAATTTACCGTAATGTTCCATGATGGTCGTCTCGAAGCTTCGCCAGATCATCCCGGTGGGATGCGAACGCCGATGGACGCGGATATGTTGGCGGGTTTTGCATCCGTGCTGTCTGCGCAAACGATGTTTCCAGTGCTGAGCCGTGATGAGATGGCAGGGTCCTTTCGCGAAAATGAGGTGGCCCGGGCGGTACGGTCTGGTCGGATCACAGGAGATGGAGGCGCGTGGGATTTGCTGTCTCGACGGGTTGGTGACGTGCCTGCATATGCGGCGGCCTTTCGCGCGGTTTACCCACATATTGAGGATGCTGGGGACATTGCATTTACAGATATTTCCAATGCAATAGCTGTTTTCATGGCGTTCGAATGGCGTTCTGATACCTCGCCATTTGATGCGTTCTTGAGGGGATCGGGGTCGCTTGCCCCTCAGGAAACGCGCGGAGCGGCGCTGTTTTTTGGGTCGGCCGGCTGTTCGGTATGCCATTCAGGCGCTTTTCAGACCGATCATCGGTTTCATGCAATGGCTGTGCCGCAGATCGGGCCGGGCAAAGCGGCGGATTTTGAGGATCACAATCGGGACGAAGGCCGCTTTCGGGTGACTGGCAACAGCGCTGATCTTTATGCGTTTCGCACCCCTTCCCTGCGCAATGTTGCCCTGACGGCGCCTTACGGGCATGCGGGCGCCCAACCGGGCCTCGTGAGCTTTGTTGCCGCCCATGCGGACCCAGCCAATACACTGGCTGATTATGATCCGGCGCAGGCGATTTTGGCGGAACCGACGGTGGATGATTTTGCGGTTATGCAAGATCCGGCACAGGTTGCGGCCATTGCAGGTGCAGTTAGCGCGGCGCCGGTGGATCTATCGCCTCAAGACGTCGCTGACATTGTTGCGTTTCTAAATACGTTAACTGATCCGGTCGCGAAAAGTGGCAGGCTTGGGGTGCCAAACGCCGTTCCAAGCGGCCTGCCAGTTCCATGAAGTATCGCCTTTAAGGCTTTGAAACCACATGCGTCTTTGCGCGATCCAAAGTCTGTTTGCTTTGTGAGCCATCGGGCCATGTGACAGTAACATCCGCTGTTGTTTCAGCACCGAGCCCAAAGTGCAGCGGCAATAATTGCCCACCGGCGTGCCCTCCTCCGACGACCCGTTGGACCGAGTTGATTTGATCCGCGCTTTGCACTGTGACCCGTGCCCCAATTGCATCCCTGTTTGACCCGGCTTGAGTCAAGTCGATCCGCACCCAATTGCCGACCTGCGGGGTGACATTTTGATAAAGCTCCATGGCAGCGCGGCGGTTCATCACCACCAGATCAAGGCGGCCATCGCCGTCAAAATCTGCCAGCCCTGCCCCACGTGACCGCGCCATTGTGGCGATCCCGGCCTGCGCTGCGGTTTCAGTGAATGTGCCATCCGGGTTCTGTATCAGCAAATTGTTCGGGTCGCGCGTGGCCATGCCGGGCATTTGGTCCACATTCCCTTTGGCAATGAAAAGATCGACCTGCCCATCGTTGTCCACATCTGCAAATTCCGCATGCCATCCGGTTGAGGGACGCCCATCCCCGCCGGTGTGAGGACGTTGGGAATAGGTTCCAATTGCGTATGGCGCAGCTGTGTAGCGGCCCTCTGGTGTCGCAAATTGCATCAATTGATCGCCCATTGAGGTCAACATGACCTCATCGCGGCCATCACCTGTTAAGTCTCGGCTGGCAATTCCCATTCCCCACAAGGCAACCGTGTCCCAGCCATCGGAGGCATCAAGGAACCGCTGCGAGGGAATATCCCACATTTGCTCGTATCCGCCTTTGACATAGTAGTGGCGGTCGTTTGACAACCGCAGAGTTTGGGCACCACGGGCATCCTGTGCTGCGAGAATTGAAAGCGGGCAAAACCCCGGTGTCAGCAAGGTTTCGCGATACCCCGTTGCAGTGGGCCACAACAGTGCATTGTCATCGCAGGCCTCAAACGGGCCTTCCGGGTCCTGCCGGTCGACGTAATTTCCGATGGCCAGAGTAGGTTTGTCTGTGCCTTGTGCCCACCAGGCTGAAAAGGCGGTGCTCCAACGGTCATCTTGTGGGATGCCCCATTGGGATGTGGCATCGCTAAAGCGGCAATCAGGCGCGCCTTTTAGGGTGACATTGGCCCCCACACGCAGAACAAACAAATCTTTGTAACCGTCGTTGTCCATGTCGAGAGGATAGGCCCCGGTGACACCTCGAAGGTCAGGTATCCTGCTGCTTTCAAATATGAAATCGCCTTGATTGACCATCAGCTGTGCAGGGTTTTCGCCGCCAGCTGCAAATAGATCAGGCAGGCCATCGCCATTGCAGTCAAAGATCGCAACCCCGCCCCCGACAAAATGTTCCCATCCGCCGTCATAGATGTGGGATGGCAACCCGTCAGAGCGGTCTTTGAACAAGGGAGTGGCCCCTGCCCCGTGGCCAATGACCGCGAAAACCAGCAAGAGGGTTCTCATGATGTGCGTGCCTCACTGTTGAGAACACGTGTGGTCATGTCCGACAAAGCCAAGGCTGAGGCACCGCGGGCCCAAATCAGATCGTCCCTGTCACTGATCGCAACCCGGCAAGGTCTGCGGCCTTCGTTTAAGGTGAGCATGCGCATGCTTTCGATCATTTCTTCTGCGTAGTGCTGGGCGTATTTCATCCGTTCACCGGACAGAATGATCAACGCAGGATCGAATAATTGCACCACATTGGACAGGCCAAGGGACAAAAACTGCCCCGCCCTGAGAAAGATCGTCTCAGCGGCGGGATGCCCGGCTTTGGCCTTGTTAAACAAGGTGTCGAGGATTTCCTCGGGTGTTTCCCCACGATCAAAGCTATGGCCCAATGCGGTGGTGGCTTCGCGGATCAATGCGTAATCCGCCAGATAGGCTTCGAGACAGCCGCGCTGCCCACATTGACACAAAGCACCGTCCATTTGCACTTTGGTATGGCCCAGCTCAAGCCCCATACCCCGCCCGCCGCGATAAAGTTGGTTGCCCAAAACAAGCCCCATGCCAACGCCGGATTCAACGGTCACAACCGCAAAATCCGCAATGCTGCGGCCCTGTCCAAACCACAGCTCTGCCAGTGTCACCATATTGGCGTCGTTATCCAGCGCCATGGGGATGTCAAATCGCTCAGCAAAGGCTTGTTTGAGGTCCACATCACGGGCATCAAGCAGCGATGACCAGATGATAGACCCTGTGTTATGATCAATGATGCCGGGCAGGCCGATCCCAACGGATTTGATGTCTGCAGGCGCTTTTCCTCCTGCAATCAACAGCTTGGCGATCAATGTTTCGGTTTCATTCAAAAGCTGTTCCCGGGATCGGCGCCCATCTGGGGCAGGCAGGGCAGCAGAAGCAATCACATTGCCGGAAAAATCTGCCAAAACGCCGGTGTGCTGTTTAAACGCCAGCTTAATACCGATCACATAGGCGGCTTCGGCAACCACTTCGAGCGCCACTTTGGGCCGTCCGCGCCCGGTTCCTTTGGCCTGATGTTCGAACTCGCGAAGATATCCACAATTGATCAGGTCTGCTGTTAAGGTGGTGGCGGATCCTGCGCTGATGCCCAGAGCATGTGTAATGTCGGCACGCGCCGCCTGCCCTTGCCCACGCACAAATTCAAACACCTGTTGGCGCAAAGGATGCGACATGTCTTGCGAAGATCGCAAAAGCGGTCCGCAGCCGTTGGTTTTGGCCGGGCTGATCGCTTCTTCTATTAATTTTCCATCCAAAATAAATGCCCTTGCGACCGTTGTTCAATCCGCTGATTGTGCTCAGTCTAGGCACGAATTTCATGGTTTGCGAGAAAAAATTGTCATTTCACAATTTTTTATTTTGACAGCTAAAATAATTTAATGGACATTGGAGGGGCTCGGTCAAACGACTCGGCACCGTATGAAAACATACGGATATCAGGGAGAGAGAAATGAAAAAATTTGCATTGGCCGTTGCATTGGCAACGACGTCGCTTGGCACCACAGTTCTGGCAGACGGGCATGCGCTGACCGTTGGTGTCAGCTGGTCCAATTTTCAGGAAGAACGTTGGAAAACGGATGAAGCTGCGATTAAATCTGCGCTTGAAGCAGCAGGTGCGAAATACTTGTCCGCTGATGCGCAATCTTCGTCGGCAAAGCAGCTTTCAGATGTGGAAAGCCTGATTGCTCAGGGCGTTGATGCGTTGATCATTCTGGCACAGGACAGCGCGGCGATTGGCCCAGCTGTTGATGCGGCCGCCGCCGAGGGTATTCCGGTTGTTGGCTATGACCGTCTGATCGAAGATAACCGCGCATTCTATCTGACGTTTGACAATGTCGAAGTTGGTCGCATGCAGGCCCGTGCGGTTCTCGAAGCGGCGCCAAAAGGCCGATATGTTATGATCAAGGGATCGCCAACTGATCCTAACGCGGATTTCCTGCGGGGCGGTCAGCAAGAGGTGTTGCAAGCGGCAATTGACGCAGGCGACATTACTATTGTGGATGAAGCCTATACAGATGGTTGGTTGCCTGCAAATGCGCAGCGGAACATGGAGCAAATCCTGACAGCGAATGATAACGGTGTGGATGCGGTTGTTGCTTCTAACGACGGGACTGCCGGTGGTGCTGTTGCGGCGCTTACGGCGCAAGGCATGGAAGGCATTCCTGTTTCAGGACAGGATGGCGATCACGCCGCGCTGAACCGTGTTGCTTTGGGCACTCAGACGGTTTCCGTATGGAAAGACGCACGTGAGTTGGGCAAAGCGGCTGGGGAGATTGCGGTTTCTCTTGCCGGGTCTGATGGGGACATGAACGCCGTGGGAGACGCGATTGAATGGGAAACCCCCGGCGGCACCAAAATGATCGCCCGTTTCCTTGCGCCAGTGCCGGTCACGGCTGCCAATCTGACGGCAGTTGTTGATGCGGGCTGGATCAGCCAAGAGGCGCTTTGTCAGGGTGTCAGCGGCGGCCCTGCCCCCTGTAACTAAGACAGGAGTGTTCTGGCCCGTCCCATAGTGGCGGGCCAGAAATATCCCCCAATCTATATTTGGATTTCGTCCAACGGGCGCTGCATCTTTGCCGCGCGTGAGGAGCTTTCACATGTCTGCCGACACCTCGGATTCCCCCCAATCTTCACATAAACGCAGCGTGTTTCAAACGCTTGAGCTGGACACCCGGTTGTTGGGCATGATCGGTGCGTTTGTCTTGGTTGCGCTGGTTTTTAACATCCTGACCGATGGACGTTTTCTAACGCCGCGCAACATTTTTAACCTGACCATCCAGACCGTCAGCGTGGCGATTATGGCGACGGGGATGGTTTTTGTGATTGTAACGCGCCACATCGATCTGTCTGTGGGGGCAGTTTTGGCGGCCTGTTCGGCCTTGATGGCGATGGTTCAGGTGCGCATTCTGCCCGGCAGTCTGGGATTTGAAATTGGTCATTGGGCAATCCCCTGGATCACGATTGCCATTGGTCTTTTGCTCGGCGCCGCAATTGGGGCGTTTAACGGGTGGCTTGTTGGATATCAGGGCATCCCCGCCTTTATCGTGACGCTTGGCGGGTTTCTGGTCTGGCGCAATGTGGGGTGGTATCAGACCGGTGGTCAGACAATTGGCCCATTGGATCAGACGTTTATGATGTTTGGAGGCATAAACGGAACACTAGGGGGCACGGCCAGTTGGGTGGTTGGCTTTTTGGCAATCGTATTCACGGTCTTGGCGATCTTCAATGCCCGGCGCACCAAGATGGCACATGGGTTCGCAGTCAAACCGATGTGGGCTGAAATTACCATGGCAGGCATCGCTACCGCTGCCATAGCGGGGTTTATCGGTATCCTGACAAGCTATAATGTGCCTGAACGTGTGGTGGCGCGTGACCCATCAAAATACGGATGTGAGGTCGCCGAAGGATGTGCGCCGGTTTATGGATTGCCAATCTCGGTTTTGTTGCTGATCGCGATTGCTGCTCTTATGACAGTGATTGCCCGCAAAACCCGATTTGGCCGCTATATCTTTGCCACGGGGGGGAACCCGGACGCGGCAGAATTGTCTGGCATCAATACCCGATTGCTGACGGTTAAGATATTCATGCTGATGGGCGTGCTCTGTGCTTTGGCCGCTGTTGTCGCCTCTTCCCGCCTTGCCAATCATTCGAACGATTTGGGTACATTGGATGAGTTGCGCGTGATTGCCGCGGCGGTCATCGGGGGCACTGCGCTTTCCGGTGGGATAGGGACAATTTACGGCGCTATTCTGGGGGCTTTGATCATGCAATCCCTTCAATCTGGCATGGCAATGGTTGGGGTTGATGCTCCTTTACAGAACATTGTTGTTGGCGGTGTGCTTGTCGTCGCGGTGTTCATCGACATTCAGTATCGCAAACGCGTAGGAGGCAAATAGATGTCAGCTTTGGTTGAAATGAAAGACGTCTCAATTGCCTTTGGCGGTGTGCAGGCGGTCGACAAGGTCAGTATTGAGCTGCATGCGGGTGAGGTTGTCGGTCTCTTGGGGCACAACGGGGCTGGCAAATCGACCCTGATCAAAATGTTGTCTGGCGCCTATAAGATGGACAGCGGGGAGATCTGGATTGAGGGGAACAAGGCCACAATATCGTCACCGCGTGATGCACGCGATCACAATATTGAGACGATTTATCAGACACTTGCCCTTGCTGATAATCTGGATGCGGCCTCCAATCTGTTCTTAGGGCGCGAGCTGACGACCGGTTTGGGGTTTGTGGATGATGACCGGATGGAGGCTGAAACGCGCAAGATCATGGCGCGGTTGAACCCAAATTTCAAAAAGCTCAAGGAACCGGTTTCAGCGCTTTCTGGGGGGCAAAGGCAGTCCGTGGCGATTGCCCGTGCGGTCTATTTCAATGCTAAGATCCTGATCATGGATGAACCCACCGCGGCGCTTGGGGTGCATGAAACCGCAATGGTGGCTGAGTTGATCCAAGAGCTTAAGAAACAGGGTTTGGGGATTTTCCTGATCTCACATGATACCCGCGAAATGATGGAGCTATGTGACCGTGTTGCGGTGATGAAAAACGGTCAGATGGTGGGGACAGAGCGGGTGGAGGATGTGACCGAAGATGACATCTTGTCGATGATCATTCTGGGGAAGAATCCAAAGGCGGCGGCGTAATGTTCATAGGGCTTGATCTTGGCACCTCATCGTTAAAGGCGATACTGATTGACGATGCGCAACAGGTTTTGGCCGAGCATAGCGAACCATTAACCGTGCAACGCCCAAAAGATGGGTGGTCAGAGCAAGACCCGAAAAGTTGGTGTGACGCTGCTGTTGTGGCTTTGCAGGCGTTGACTGCGCAGTCAGATTGCCGGGCCGTGCGTGGCATTGGTTTATCAGGACACATGCACGGCGCGACCCTGATTGACGCGCAAGACGTGCCTTTGCGGCCCTGTATGTTGTGGAATGACACACGGAGTCATGTGCAGGCCGCAGCGATGGACAGTGATCCAGTGTTTCGTAAGGTCACCGGCAACATTGTCTTTCCGGGCTTTACCGCGCCAAAGGTGGAATGGGTGCGCCAGAATGAACCTGATACCTTTGCAAAGGTTTCCAAGGTGCTGTTACCAAAGGATTACTTGCGACTTTTTCTAACAGGTGAACATGTTTCTGAAATGTCGGATGCTGCGGGCACGGCGTGGCTTGACACGGGCGCGCGTGATTGGTCGGACGACCTGCTGTCAAAGTGCCAGTTGACCCGAGACCACATGCCGCGTCTGGTGGAAGGCGCCGCAGCCTCGGGGCGATTGCGCATGGCACTGGCGGATGAGTTGGGGTTGCCGCGGGCGGTGGTTGCGGGTGGAGCTGGTGACAACGCTGCCGCTGCGATTGGTGCGGGTGTGGTCAAGGCAGGCAGCGCCTTTGTGTCTCTGGGGACATCTGGGGTGCTTTTTGCAGCAAATGACAGCTACCGACCTGACCCAGCCTCTGCGGTTCATACATTTTGTCACGCAACGCCAGACACTTGGCACCAAATGGGTGTCATTCTGGCCGCAACGGATGCGTTAGAGTGGTTGGCACGCCTCACTGGGCAAAGTTCGGCCGCTTTGACCCAGAACCTTGGGAGGCTTGAGGCCCCGGGAAAAACATTGTTCCTGCCCTATCTGGGCGGAGAACGGACGCCGCATAATGATGCGGCCATCCGGGGTCAATTCCTGCACCTTGATCACGCCACAGACGCGCAGGCCGCGGCGCGTGCGGTATTGCAAGGCGTCAGCTTTGCCTTTGCGGATTGCAAGGATGCACTGGCCCAGACGGGCACCCGCCTGACCCGCGCACTTGCGCTTGGCGGTGGGTCAAAGTCTGACCATTGGCTGCACATGCTGTCCACGACGTTGAACATATCCCTTGATGTGCCAACGGCAGGGGATTTTGGGGCGGCATTGGGGGCCGCGCGGCTTGGGATGATGGCCAGCACTGACGCAGGCCCTGACATTGCGACCCAGCCCCCCCTCGACCATAGCATCGATCCTGACCCCTCCCTTGGCGAGGCCATCGCTGAGGGGCACACACGATATAAACACGCCTATTTGACCTTAAAGGACCTTGGACAATGACAGATTTCTTCAAAGGCATCCCCGCCATTCAATTTGAGGGCGCCCAGTCCCAGAACGAATTTGCCTTTCGTCATTATGATGCTGACGCGCTTGTGATGGGTAAGCCAATGAAGGAACATCTGCGCTTTGCCTGTGCCTATTGGCATTCGTTTGCCTGGCCCGGTGGGGACCCCTTTGGTGGGCAGACGTTTGAGCGCCCTTGGTTTGGCGATACGCTGGAACTGGCGCGTCTTAAGGCGGATGTCGCCTTTGAAATGTTCGCGCTTTTGGGCGTGCCTTATTTTTGTTTCCATGACGCGGATGTGCGCCCTGAAGGGGCAAACTTTGCTGAAAACACCCGCAATCTCGAAGCGATGGTCGATTACTTTGGCGAAAAGATGGATGCTTCGGGGATAAAGCTGTTGTGGGGGACGGCAAACCTGTTCTCGCACCGCCGCTTTATGGCTGGCGCTGCAACCAACCCTGACCCGGATGTCTTTGCGTTTTCTGCTGCCACGATCAAGACCTGCATGGATGCGACGCACAAGCTTGGCGGTGAGAACTATGTGCTTTGGGGCGGGCGTGAAGGGTATGAGACGCTGTTGAACACGGATATGGGGCGCGAACGCCAACAGGCTGGGCGGATGCTGCAGATGGTGGTGGATTACAAACACAAGATCGGCTTTGATGGGACGATTTTGATTGAGCCCAAGCCACAAGAACCAACAAAGCACCAATATGATTATGACGTGGCCACGGTCTATGGTTTCCTTAAGGATTTTGGTCTGGAAGGCGAAGTTCGGGTGAACATTGAACAAGGTCATGCGATCTTGGCGGGGCATAGCTTTGAACACGAGCTGGCTTTGGCCCGTGATCTGGGGATCTTTGGCTCCATTGATATGAACCGCAATGATTATCAATCGGGATGGGATACCGATCAGTTTCCCAACAATGTGCCAGAAATGACGCTGGCATTTTATGAAGTGTTGAAGGCCGGTGGGTTCACAACGGGCGGCACCAACTTTGACGCCAAACTGCGCCGCCAATCGCTTGACCCTGAGGATCTGATCCTGGCGCATGTGGGAGGCATGGATGCCTGTGCTGCGGGCCTGAAGGCTGCTGCGGCAATGTTGGAAGACGGCAAGCTGGAAGCAGCGCGAACAGCGCGTTATGCGGGGTGGGATGCCCCCGAGGGCAAGGCGCTGATGGCGTCAGATCTGAGCAGTATCGAAGCGCAGGTGCGCGACAATGACATCAACCCTGCCCCCCAATCCGGTCGCCAAGAGCGATTGGAAAATTTGATCAACCGGTATCTGTAAGCCGCTTTTGTTCACCTGCCTGCCTGACAAGGTCGTGGTGGGCAGGTTGCTGGTCGGCATGGTTGTGCTGTTCTGAGTTGAAAACCGCTTAGAGATGCGGCGCAATGGGTATTTTGTGCCCATTAAATGCGCAGTAAGGGGCGCGGGCGCGTATCCTGATGCGTCAGCGCTTCGCTCTTTTGGTCAAGCTCGCTACGTCGTCACTGTGAATAAAGACCTGTGTATCCTCGTTGTTGAAACTGACCCTGAAAAGGCGCAAGGCATCATAGATGCCTTGGTAGATGCGGGCTGGCGAGATGTACATGCACTTGGCCAAATATCGGCGCTGGCACGGTCGATCAAATCCCTTGAACCTGACATTGTCCTGATTGATCTGGCCAACCCGGATCGAGATACGTTGGAACATATCTCTTTGGTTTCAGAAACAAAAAGCCGCACGGTAGCGATGTTTGTCGATCAAACGGATCAAGAGTTAACGCAGGCTGCGCTTGCCGCAGGGGTCAGCGCATATGTGGTGGACGGTTTGCAGATGAACCGGATCAAACCGGTGATCGAAACCGCAATCGCCCGATTTCAGATCATGCGGCAAATGCATTCGGAGTTGGATGCGGCAAAGCAAGCATTGGAAGACCGCAAGACCATCGATCGCGCAAAAGGCATATTGATGCGACAACGCGGGATGCAAGAAGACGCCGCCTATAAGTTGCTGCGCAAGACAGCGATGGATCAGGGGCGAAAAGTGATCGATGTGGCCCATGCATTGGTCACTGCGGCGGAACTTTTGGGATGAGCCGGTCATTGTTGAATGTGGGCTATGTGCCGCTGGTGGATTGCGCGCCATTAATCATCGCATCAGAGCTGGGCTTTGCCGCAGAAGAAGGGTTGACCCTGAACCTTGTACGGCAACCTTCTTGGTCGTCGCTGCGTGATATGCTGGCGCTGGGACATCTGGATGCGGCGCAAATGTTGGCGCCCCTGCCCATTGCGATGTCTTTGGGGTTGGGCGGCCTTAGCGCACAGATAGATTGCCTGATGGTGCTGTCGGTCAATGGTACCGTCTTTGGCGCCTCACATGAACTGGCGCAGGCGCTTGGCCCTTTGCCCTTTGGCGATGCCCAAGCCTTGCTGGACAGGTTCACCACGCTGCCCGGGCCGCCTTTGCGCATCGGCGTGCCGTTTCCCTTTTCGATGCATCAGTTGTTGTTGTCTTACTGGACGGCCTCGGCACCGGAATTGGCAATTGAAACAGTGACAATCCCCCCGCCCCGCATGGCAGAGGCGGTTGCACAAGGTCATGTTGATGCATTTTGGGTGGGCGAACCCTGGGGCAGCGCCATCGTTCAGCGCGACGTGGGGCAGTTGTTGATGACGGGATCCGATGTTTGGCACTTTGCGCCGGAAAAAGTGTTGGCTGCGCGCCATGATTGGGTCGCAGACCACCCCGATACCACCCGCAAACTGATGCGCGCGATCTATCAGGCGGCGCGTTGGTTGGACGCCAGCAAAAACAAGCAGCTCGCGGTTGAAATTTTAGGGCGCAGCGAGCATCTGAACTTGTCACCAGAGGTCATTGACCCTGCTGTGAACGGTCAGTTAACGCCTTATTCTGGGGCATCCCCTATTGAGGTCAAACGGTTCTTGGTTTTTCACGCCCATGCGGCGCTGTTCCCTTGGCGCAGTCAGGCAGCATGGATCGCGGCCCAATTAGGTGCAAACCCGCAAGACATCCTTCGGGCCAAGGCTTGCTTTCGCTCTGATCTTTACCGGCAGAATCTGGATGCTGTGGGTGCTGATCAACCCGGAGCTTCGGAAAAAGTCGAAGGATCAATGCAGTACGAAACCGCTGTTGCTTCGACGAGGGGGGGGATGATTCTTGCTCCGGACGCCTTCTTTGATGGCAAAACCTACGATTTTGCTGAAAAATGAGGCGTTACTTTTGGGCGCGCACAGAAGCGTTAGGATTTTTCATGCTGCAATGCAGAAAGGACTTGTGAGTAGCGCTCAAACACACAAAAATTAACACAAGATCAAGGGCGCTGTTGCCCGACCTGCACACTGCCAACGTCGGCAGAACGCGTTTCATGAGCAAAGCCGCTCGTAAGGATCACGGACCTCCTCCCCCGTGTGAATTACGTGCGGCTTTTTTCGTTTGCTGGCTTGGCCAGCACTGACAAAGGATGAAAAGATATGAAAAAAACACTCTCGATGGTACTTGCAACAACAACGTTCCTTGCGACAGTTGCCACTGCCCAAGACTTGGAGCTTGAAAAAGATGAGCTGACCTTTGGTTTCATCAAATTGACCGATATGGCGCCTTTGGCTGTTGCCTATGAAAACGGCTATTTCGAAGATGAAGGGTTGTTTGTTACCCTTGAGGCGCAAGCAAACTGGAAGGTGTTGCTGGACGGGGTCATCGACGGCCAATTGGACGGCGCGCATATGTTGGCAGGTCAACCGCTTGCTGCAACCATTGGATATGGCACGAAGGCGCATATCATCACGCCGTTCTCCATGGATCTGAATGGCAACGGCATCACCGTGTCAAATGAGATCTGGGAAAAGATGAAGCCCAATGTCCCCAAGATGGACGATGGTCGCCCACAACATCCCATTAGTGCCAAAGCACTGGCCCCGGTGGTGGAAGAATATAAGGACGAAGGTCTGCCCTTTAACATGGGGATGGTTTTCCCGGTCTCCACACACAATTACGAAATCCGTTATTGGTTGGCCGCAGGTGGACTGGAGCCAGGGTACTATAGCCCACAGGACATTTCGGGCCAAATTGGTGCGGATGTTTTGTTGTCAGTGACGCCTCCCCCACAAATGCCGGCAACGATGGAAGCAGGCACAATCTATGGTTATGCCGTGGGAGAGCCGTGGAACCAACAGGCGGTGTTCAAGGGGATCGGTGTGCCGGTTATCACCGATTATGACATGTGGAAAAACAACCCCGAAAAAGTGTTTGGTATCAGCAAAGCTTTTGCAGATGAGAACCCCAATACCACCATCGCATTGACCAAGGCGTTGATCCGCGCGGCCATGTGGTTGGACGAAAACGACAATGCCAACCGGGAAGCCGCGGTCGAAATCCTGAGCCGGTCTGAATATGTTGGCGCAGATTATGATGTGATCGCAAACTCCATGACCGGGTTCTTTGAATTCGAAAAAGGCGACCGTCGCCCTGCCCCGGATTTCAACGTGTTCTTTCGCTACAATGCCACCTATCCATTCTATTCGGATGCGATTTGGTATCTGACGCAGATGCGCCGTTGGGGGCAGATTGGCGAAGCCCAGTCAGACGAGTGGTTCTTCGAAACAGCCAAGTCCGTGTACCGCCCCGACATCTATCTTGATGCGGCCCGCTTGTTGGTGGATGACGGCATGGCAAATGAGGCTGATTTTCCGTGGGACAGCGACGGCTTCAAAGCGCCGACACCCGCATCCGATGTCATCGACGGTATCGGGTATGATGGCCGCAAACCCAATGCCTATATCGACAGCTTGCCGATTGGTCTGAAAGGGAAACAGATCGTGGTTGATAGCGAAATCCAAGGCTAATTGCTGCGATCGCATAATGTTCCGCGCAGAGGTTTGCCTAAAAGTTAGGCGCGCTGCGCGGACTTTTCTTTCGCCGAACAAGCAAGGTCACCCGCGGTACACCTTGCGTGCACCTCCCATACACCGCCGCAGCGCAGCAGCGCCACTTCTATCCAAAGCCTTCAGGAGGCTCAGACATGACAGCCATCGACCCTTCCACCCTTTCAGCCCAGGCGCGCCGCGCCAAGCTGTTTACCCGGATCAACCGGGCTGACAGCTGGTTTCAGGTCTTTGGCCTTGCCTGGGTCACCCCGATCCTTAAAGCCGCTGCGGGCGACAATCCACGCGCGCAGGTCGGCGAAATCTGGCGCCTGCTTGGCGTGCCTGTGCTGGCGATTGCACTGTTTCTGGGCGCTTGGGCCAGTTTGGCACCAAAGGTCCAAACATCCCTGGGCGCTGTACCCGGCCCTGTTCAGGTCTGGGAACAGGTTGGCAATCTGCATGCGGATGCGCTGCGCGAAGGGGAAAAGGCGACTGCGTTTTATGAACGTCAAGACGCACGAAACGCCAAGCTGATTGCCGAGGGCAAAGAAGATAAAGTCAAACAACGTGTCTATACCGGTAAACCCACGTATTACGCGCAGATTTGGACGTCGATTGTGACGGTGTTTTTTGGCTTTGTGATTGCGTCGGTTGTGGCCATTCCGCTGGGTATTGCCGCTGGTCTGTCCAAGACTGCCAATGCGGCGTTGAACCCGTTGATCCAGATCTTCAAGCCGGTGTCGCCGCTGGCGTGGTTGCCGATTGTGACCATGGTTGTTTCAGCGGTTTATGCCAGCAATGATGGTATGTTCTCAAAGTCTTTTCTGATCTCAGCTATCACCGTGACGCTTTGTTCGCTTTGGCCTACGTTGATCAACACAGCTCTGGGTGTGAGCAGCATTGATAAGGATCTTGTCAGCGTTTCACGTGTGCTCAAGATGAACACCTGGACCAAAATCACCAAACTTGTCCTGCCCTCTGCATTACCGCTGATCTTTACCGGATTGCGCCTGTCCTTGGGGGTCGGCTGGATGGTGTTGATTGCCGCTGAGATGCTGGCGCAGAACCCCGGCTTGGGCAAATTTGTCTGGGATGAATTTCAGAACGGATCAAGCCAGTCTTTGGCCAAGATCATGGTGGCTGTCTTTACCATCGGGATCATCGGGTTCTTGTTGGATCGCGTCATGTATGCGCTGCAATCCATGTTTACCTTTTCAGCGAACCGGTGATTGATATGAGCATTCTTTCTTTCAAAGACGTCGACAAGGGGTTTGGTGAGGGCATTTACCGCACCGAGGTCTTGCGCAACATCAATCTTGAGGTGGAGGAAGGCGAATTCCTTGCGATCCTTGGGTTCTCGGGCACAGGTAAATCCACGCTTATGAACTTGGTCGCGGGGTTGGAGCAGCCTGACCGAGGGACGTTGACATTCAAGGGGGCGCCGATCACCGAGCCGGGACCGGAACGGGGGCTGATCTTTCAAAGTTATTCGCTGATGCCGTGGTTGACGGTGGGCGGGAACGTTGGGCTTGCTGTGGATGCGGTATTTCCCAAGCTGAGCAAAGCGGAGCGGGAGGCCAAGATCAATCACTATGTTTCGATGGTGGGGTTGTCGCATGCTTTGGGGCGACGTCCGGCTGAATTGTCGGGGGGGATGCGCCAACGGGTGAGTGTGGCGCGGGCATTGGCCATGAACCCTGAGATGTTGTTGCTGGATGAACCGCTGTCAGCGTTGGACGCCTTGACCCGGGCTAATCTGGCGGATGAGATTTTGGAGATTTGGGAAAAGGACAAAAAGACCTGCATTCTGATCACCAATGATGTGGATGAAGCGATCTTGTTGGCGGATCGGATTGTGCCGTTGAACCCGGATGGGACATTGGCGGACCCGATCAGTGTGAACATCCCGCGCCCGCGTGATCGAAGCGCGATGAACAGCGACGCTGATTTTAAGCGGCTGCGTGCAGAGGTGACGAAATATCTGATGGATGTGGGTATTGAGGCCAAGGTTGAAGAAACCAAGACCCTGCCCAATGTCACCCCCATTCACGGTGTACCTGCCGCGGTGGTGCAGGCGCAGGGCGGGATGATCGACACGCGGTTTCTGGATTTTTCGCAGTTGCACAAGGTCTATCCAACGCCAAAGGGGCCGCTGACGGTGGTTGAAGACTTTGATCTAAAGGTCGATAAAGGTGAGTTTATTTCGCTTATCGGGCATTCAGGCTGTGGCAAATCTACGGTGCTGACCATGGCGGCGGGGCTGAATGAAATTTCCAAAGGCGCCATCAAGCTGGATGGGCGTCACGTTGAAGGTGCGGACCCTGAACGCGCTGTTGTGTTCCAATCTCCTAACCTGTTCCCATGGCTCACTGCCAAAGAGAATGTCGCGATTGGCGTTGACAAAGTATACCCCCGCGCCAGTCAGGCCGAACGTCAGGATGTGGTGGAATATTACCTCGAGCGGGTCGGGCTTGGCGACAGTATGGACAAGGGCGCAGCATCGCTGTCCAACGGGATGAAACAGCGGGTTGGGATTGCGCGGGCCTTTGCGCTGTCCCCCAAATTGTTGTTGTTGGATGAACCCTTTGGGATGTTGGACAGCCTGACCCGTTGGGAGCTTCAGGAAGTGTTGATGGAAGTGTGGTCCCGCACAAAAGTGACCGCGATTTGTGTCACCCATGATGTGGATGAGGCCATTTTACTTGCAGATCGGGTGGTGATGATGACCAACGGTCCCCATGCAACAATCGGGAAAATCACCGATGTAAAACTGCCCCGGCCGCGTACACGCAAGGCGCTTTTGGAACATCCTGATTACTACACCTATCGCCAAGAGGTTCTTGATTTTCTTGAGGAATATGAACATGGCGCTGACCCAAAACCAAAGCCAAAAGCCATTGCAGCGGAGTAAAATGATGACATTTAATCAGATCACATCGGTGCCAGGTTTTCGGGTGCGGGCTCATAAATCAGCTTACCGCGCAAAGACTGCGTCATTTAACGTGACGGATCAAAGAGGTTTTGCGCAGGCAAGCACAATGACGGATCTTTCGGAGGTGGCACAATGACCCAGCATTTGATCATTATTGGTGCGGGTATGGCCACGGGACGCGCCATTGAGCATTTGCGCGATGCGGACGCAGATCTTGAGATCACCTTGTTTAATGCGGAACCGCGCGGCAACTATAACCGTATCATGTTGTCGCCGGTTCTGGCTGGCGACAAGACCTATGCCGAGATCGTCACACATGATGACGCTTGGTATGATGACAATAACGTAACCTGCCGGTTTGGAGAGAAAATCGCGAGCATTGACCGGGTAGCTAAAACGGTCACATCGCAGACCGGTGATGTGTTGTCTTATGACAAGTTGATGTTCGGGACCGGTTCATCCCCTTTTATGATCCCCCTGCCCGGCCATGATCTGGAAGGTGTGATCGCGTATCGTGATCTGGAAGACACGGAACGGATGATGGATCTTGGTCCGGGCAACCGGTGTGTTGTGATTGGCGGTGGTTTGCTGGGGCTTGAGGCGGCTGCGGGCATGGCGGCGCGCGGTGTGGATGTGACGGTTGTGCATATCATGGGCCATTTGATGGAACGCCAATTGGATGAGGCCGCGGGATATCTGTTGCGCAAGGCGTTGGTTGATAAAGGCATCACCGTAATATGTTCGGCCAATTCCAAGGAAATCCTTGGAAAAGACGGGCATGTGCGGGCGTTGGTCTTGGATGATGGAACCGAATTGCCTTGTGATTTATTGGTGATGGCGGTCGGCATTCGCCCGAATGTGGCGCTGGCGCAGGCGGCTGGATTGGCTGTGGGGCGCGGCATTCATGTGGATGATCACATGGTCACGTCTGACACAGATATTCTGGCTGTTGGGGAATGTGTTGAGCATGACGGTGCGGTCTTTGGTCTTGTCGCGCCGCTTTATGATCAGGCGGCGGTCGCGGCCAAGACCCTGCTGAGCGAGACTGCGACTTTTGTTCAAAAGGAGTTGTCGACGAAGCTCAAGGTTACCGGGTGTGATTTGTTTTCTGCAGGGGACTTTGGCGATGGTGAGGGGCGCGAGGACATCGTGTTCCGTGACCCTGCGCGCGGTGTTTATCGCCGCTTGGTTCTTGCGGACAATGTGGTCATTGGCGCTGTGATGTACGGGGATACCGCGGACAGCAACTGGTTTTTTGGTTTGATCCGCGACAAGACCGACATCACCGACATGCGTGAGACATTGATCTTTGGGCCCGCCTATCAGGGGGGGGCACCGCTGGACCCGTTGGCAGCCGTTGCAGCCTTACCGCGTGACGCGGAAATTTGTGGCTGCAACGGCGTTTGCAAAGGTCAGATTGAAGATGCGATTGCTGCGGGGGCCACGGATCTTGGGGCGATACGGGCCACAACCAAGGCTTCAGCGTCTTGCGGGACCTGCACGGGATTGGTGGAACAGATTCTGGCGGTATCGCTGGGGGATGATTTTGTCATACCTGCGGCGGCATCAATTTGTGGGTGTACGGATTTGACCCATGAAGATGTGCGCCGGATGATCAAGGCGCAACGTTTGACCTCAATGCCTGCGGTTTGGCAGGAATGCGGCTGGAAGACATCTTGTGGGTGTCATGTGTGTCGCCCGGCGTTGAACTTTTATCTGCTGGCGGATTGGCCCTTGGAATATGCGGATGATCCGCAAAGCCGGTTCATCAACGAACGCAAACATGCCAACATTCAAAAGGATGGGACATTCAGCGTTGTGCCGCGCATGTGGGGCGGGATCACCACCCCGGATGAGCTGCGTGCGATTGCGGATGCGGCTGATAAGTTTGCGGTGCCGACGGTTAAGGTCACTGGTGGGCAACGCATTGATTTGTTGGGGGTCAAAGGCGAAGACCTGCCAGCGATTTGGTCCGATCTGAATGCGGCGGGAATGGTGTCTGGTCATGCGTATTCCAAGGGGTTGCGAACGGTAAAAACCTGTGTGGGCACAGATCATTGTCGCTTTGGCACCCAAGACAGTACGGGTCTTGGCATCAAGTTGGAAAAGGCGCTTTGGGGGTCTTGGACGCCGCATAAATTGAAATTGGCTGTGTCGGGGTGTCCGCGCAATTGTTCCGAAGCGACGTGCAAGGATATCGGGGTGATCTGTGTTGACAGTGGATTTCAGATTTCTGTCGGCGGTGCTGCGGGCATGGAGCTGAAGGAAACGGAGCTGTTGGTTCAGGTGGCCACCGAAGATGAAGTCATGGCGGTGATCAAGGCGGTCACACAGCTGTATCGTGAGCATGCCAAATACCTCGATCGGATCTATAAGTGGATGAACAAGGTGGGTTTGGAGTGGATCAAGGAACGTGTGGTTGATGATCTGGTCGAACGCGATGCATTGGTGGCGCGGTTTGAGCTGGGTCAGAGCGTTTACAGGCGCGACCCATGGGCGGATCACATCGCCGAGAAAGCGCAGACGTATCAACCCCTTGCCAATCTTTATATGGAGGCTGCGGAATGACCAATTGGATTGACATAGCAGCATTGGAAGACATTCCGCGTCGGGGAGCGCGTTTGGTGAAAACGCAACTGGGATGTGTCGCAGTGTTTCGCACCGGCGCAGATGAGGTCTATGCGTTAAACAACGCCTGTCCACATAAGGCCGGTCCATTGGCCGAGGGGATTGTTCACGGAAAATCGGTGACATGTCCTTTGCACAACTGGGTGATTTCGCTGGAAACCGGTCAGGCTCAGGGGGCGGATGAGGGTCAGGTTGCGACTTATCCGGCCCGGGTGGAACAGGGGCGGGTGTTGTTGGATCGCTCGTTCTTGTTGACGCGGAGTGCGGCATGACCCTGACACGCACCACCTGCCCTTATTGCGGTGTCGGGTGTGGGGTATTGGCAAGCGCGGATGGGCAGATCAGCGGCGACCCGGCCCATCCGGCGAACTTTGGGCGATTGTGTTCCAAAGGATCGGCATTGGGTGAAACCATCGATCTGCAGGGACGTTTGTTGCAGCCCCAAGTGGACGGACAAGACGCAACCTGGGATCACGCGCTTGATCTGGTGGCGGGGCGGTTTCGCGATGCGGTCCAGACCCATGGGCCCGACAGCGTGGCCTTTTATGTGTCGGGGCAGTTGCTGACCGAAGATTATTACGTCGCCAACAAGTTGATGAAGGGGTTCATTGGCTCGGCCAACATCGATACGAATTCGCGGTTATGCATGGCGTCATCTGTGGCGGGGCATAAACGAGCCTTTGGCACAGATACGGTGCCGGGCACCTATGAAGACCTTGAACAAGCCGATCTGATTGTGCTTGTGGGGTCCAACCTTGCGTGGTGTCACCCGGTGTTGTTTCAGCGCATTGTGGCGGCAAAAGAGGCGCGCCCGTCCTTGCGTGTGGTGAACATTGATCCGCGCCGGACAGCGACGTCATCCTTGGCGGATTTGCATTTGCAGATTGCGCCGGATGGGGATGTCGCCTTGTTTAACGGCCTGTTGGCGCATTTGGCGCGCGGCGGTCAGGTTAACGAGGATTACGTGTCGCGCCACGTCAATGGTTTGGAAGAAGCCTTGGCCGCGGCCTATCAGAGTGATCTGAGCCAGACCGGTCTGAGTGAGACGGAACTGGAGGCCTTTTTTGCGCTGTGGCAGGGCACAACCAAGGTTGTCACGGTCTATTCCCAAGGGGTGAACCAATCAGCCTCCGGGACCGATAAGGTCAATGCAATATTGAACTGTCATCTTGCCACGGGCCGCATTGGCTTGCCGGGCTGTGGTCCGTTTTCGGTCACCGGGCAACCCAATGCGATGGGCGGGCGCGAAGTTGGCGGGTTGGCAAATATGTTGGCCAATCATCTGGACATTGAAAACCCAGATCATCGGGAGACAGTTCAGGGGTTTTGGGACAGCCCGACAATCTGCACCTCGGCGGGGCTTAAGGCCGTCGACCTTTTTGACGCCTGTGCCAGTGGTCAGATCAAAGCCTTGTGGGTGATGTCGACAAATCCTGCGGTGTCGATGCCAGATGCGGATGCGGTTGCAAAGGCGATCGCCAAGGTGCCGTTTGTTGCTGTGTCCGATATCATGGCGCGGACCGACACGGGGGATCTTGCGGATGTGGTATTGCCTGCTGCGGGATGGGGGGAAAAGGACGGGACCGTCACCAACTCGGAACGCCGGATTTCGCGCCAACGCAGGTTCCTGCCAGTGCCGGGTGCGGCGCGCCCTGATTGGGACATCATCAGCGATGTCGCGCGCCGGATGGGATTTGCGGATGGCTTTAACTATCAAAACCCGGCTGAGATTTTTGCGGAATACATCGCACTTGATCACGCAACCCGGCCTTTTGGACGTGATCTTGATCTGAGCATTTTTGCGGATGTGGATTATGCGCGTTTGGTTCCGACGCAATGGCCCCGTGATGATCAACGTTTCTTTTCCAAAGGTGGGTTTTACCACCCTGACGGCAAGGCACGGATGATTGCGGTTCAAGCGCGCGATGTCGCGCAGGCGGATGTGAGGTTGAACACCGGGCGTAATCGCGATCAGTGGCACACGATGAGCCGGACAGGTAAGTCGCCGCGATTGGGTGCTCATCTGGCGGAACCCTATATTGAAATGCACCCTGATGATGCCCGTGGAATGAAAATACATGCCGGTGATCTGGTGCAGATCAGCAGCGGGCACGGTTCTGCCGTACTGCGGGCATTGGTCTCTGATCGGGTGATGCCGGGGCAGCCCTTTGCCCCGATACATTGGACGCGACAATTGTCCCGTGGAGGCACGGTAAACACTTTGGTGGCACCTGTCGTGGATCCGGTATCTGGTCAACCGGCCCTAAAGGCGGGCGGGGTCAGCATGCAGCGGTTTGAGGCGGCGTGGTATGGGTTCATTGCGGCGGCCCTTCCGATGCGCCCGCAGACCGATTATGCTGCGATTGCGCGGACATCCACGGGGTGGCAGGCAGAAGTTGCAAGTGCGACGACTGTGTCTGATTGGGGGGCAACCGCGCGCCAGTTAAGCGGGTTGGAGACTGCGGAGGTGTCACTGTTGGAAGATCATGGCAATGGGTTGGCCCGTGTCGCCTTGTCCGAGGGCGGGAAGATCAAGGCGGTGTTTTTCGCAGCGCCCCGGCCTGTGGTTTTGTCGCGCGCCACTGCCATTGCTCAGGTTGGCACCCTAACACCCTCGCTTTGTGCATTGGCAGGTCAGCTTGGCGCGGATCAACGCGACCCGGGCCCCACTGTCTGTGCCTGTTTCAATATTGGACGCACAGCCTTGCTGGAGGCTGTGGCGGAGGGGGTTACATCGGTTGCTGAATTGGGGGCTGTGACCTGTGCGGGCACAAATTGCGGGTCTTGCAAGCCGGAGCTGGAAGCGTTGTTGGCGCAAAACCCTCTGCAATTGGCCGCGGAATGAGCTTGGCACCCTTTGTCCGTATTGTTGCACGGGGCAAGGGCCGCGCGCGGGCCATGACATTTGAAGAATCCCAAGAAGCGATGACGATCATTTTGCAGGGGCGCGCCGCTGCTGAGGCGGTTGGTGCCTTGTTGATGGTGTTGCGTTTGCGCGGTGAGACGGATGCGGAGATCGCCGGCTTTACCGCTGCGTTGCGCGCGCATGTCAGTGGTGTCGTGCCTGTGGCTGATCTGGATTGGCCAAGCTATGCGGCAGGACGGACCCGGGGCGCGCCGCTTTATCTTTTGGCGGCGCGATTGGTCGCGCAGGCCGGGTACCGGGTGTCGTTACATGGATGGAACACGCATCAGGCGGCGCAATTGACAGCGGCGCAGGTGCAGGCGCTTGTCGGGCCGGATGTGCGGTACCATCCTTTGGCTGATCTGTGCCCGGAGGCCTTGGCGTTGTTGGCGTTACGCGATGATCTGGGGCTGCGATCCTGCATCAATACGGTGTTGCGCATGTGGAATCCTTCGGGGGCAGCGGCAAGTGTGCAGGGTGTGTTTCATCCATCATATCGCGGATTGCAGGCCCGCGCAGCGGCAATGCTGGGTCAGCAGACCTTAAGTGTGATCAAAGGGGGCGGAGGCGAATTTGAGCGCCATCCTTCCAAGGAAATTAGTGTTTTTGGCTTGCGCAAAGGGGCGCATATTGAGCTCCCTGCCCCGGCGCTGTGGCGTCAGACACGTCGCTTGCATGACGGAGATGAGGCTGTGGATGCACAGGCGGTGTGGAAGGGGCATTGCGACGACGGATTTGCCCAAGCAACGGTGATCGGCACAGCGGCTCTGGCGTTGTGGACCTTGGATGCCGCGCCTGATTTTGCAGATGCTGAGGACATGGCCCGCACATTATGGGCCACTCGTGAGAAACAACAAAAGGACAGCAGATGAAGACCTTTCCGATGTTTCTTCAGATGGCGGGCCGGCGTGTCGTGATTGTTGGCGGCGGCGAACAGGCTGCGCAAAAGACCCGGTTGATGCTAAAGACCCAAGCGCAGATTGTGATTGTCGCAGATCAGCTTGATGAAGAGCTGGCCGCATTGGGGCGCGCCGGGCGCATCACGCAAAAAACCGGGTCGGTTGGTGTTGATGATTTTGCCGATGTTGCGCTGGTTTTTGTGGCGACGGGATGCCCCGGCGCGGATCGTGCTTTGCATGCCTTGGCCAAAGCTGCGGGCGCGGTTGTGAATGTTGTGGATCAGCCGCATCTGTGTGACGCGATGACACCGTCAATTGTGGATCGTGATCCGGTTGTTGTGGCGATCGGCACCGAAGGGACAGCGCCGGTTTTGGCACGCCAGATCAAAACGCAGGTTGAACAGATGCTGGAGCCGGGATTGGGTGATCTGGCGGCCTTGGCGGGTCGGATGCGGGCCAGTGCGGCGATGCGTTTGGCGCCACGGGCGCGGCGTGATCTGTGGGCTTGGGTTTTTGGTGGTGCGCCCCGGCGCAGGCATGCGCGTGGTGCGGTTCGTGAGGCTGCTCAGATGATCAAGCAGGCCATAACGACAAGGGAGTTTGGGCAAGACAGCCAAGACAATCAGGGCAGCGTTGCGCTGGTGGGCGCTGGTCCGGGGGGCGTTGATCTGATCACTTTACGGGGTGTGCAGCGCTTACAAGAAGCGGATGTGATCTATTATGATCGTTTGGTTGATCCCGAAATTCTCGAATTGGCCCGCCGGGACGCCGAAAGGGTGTATGTTGGCAAACGTCCCGGTTGCCATTCTTGGCCTCAGGCAAAGATAACGCAGACTTTGGTGAAATCTGCGCAATCTGGGCTGCGGGTTGTGCGGTTGAAATCTGGCGATCCGGGCATCTTTGCGCGCAGCTGTGAAGAGGTTACCGCATTGGAAGCGAGGGACATTCCGGTTGAGATTGTGCCCGGGGTCACAGCGGCAAGCGGCGCGGCAGCGGCGGCGGGGCATCCCCTGACGGAACGGGGGTTGATCGATACGCTGATGCTCAGCACGGGACATTTGACAGATGGCAGTGCCCTGCCCGAAGCGGTACGTCAAATGAGACCGGGGACCTGTGTGTCGCTTTATATGGCGGTTGCGGCGGCGCCGGAGCTGGCGGCGTATTTTGCATCAAACCCCGCAGCGCGGGACATTGAAGTGACAATTGTGGCGCGGGCGCAGAAACCTGACGAATTGGTTTTGACGTGTGAAATTAACGCGCTACCCGACGTTTTGAAAGCGCATAACATCACCGATACGGCGATGATTCTTTTGAAATGGCGCAAACAGGAGGTTGCGCGCAGAGCGTCTGTTGCGCGGTCGCTTGTCAGCGCTGAAAAGCAAACCGCCTGAGGGATAGGGATGGGGAACGTGTCAGTCCCCTAGCCCCAGTTTGCGTTTCTGGTCTGAGGACCATTTCAGGATCGTCAGATCAAAGGTCAGCGCCATCAAGGATACACAAATCCCAAGCACAAAATTCTTGCCCAGATCGGTACCAGCAAGGGTGCGTTGCAATTCCTGCCCCAAATCCTGTGTGCCGATAAAGGCGGCAATGATGACCATGAAAAATGCAAACATAATGGCCTGATTAAAACCAACTGCCATAGTGGGCAGCGCCAGCGGGAGCTGTACGCTCCAGAGTTTTTGCAGACCGGTAGCGCCTGACATGTCAGCGGCTTCGGTCATTTCGGGGGGAACAGAGCGCAGGCCTTCGATGGTGTAGCGGGTCAACGGCACCATGGCGAAAATCAGGATCGAAAAGATCACCGCGATATCGGTGATGCCAAACAGCATGATGGCCGGGATCAGATAGACAAAGCTTGGGAAAGTTTGCGCGGTGTCACAGACCAGCAAGATGCGTTTGGACCATTTTTCGGTGCGCGCAGCGATGATACCAAGGGGCAACCCAATGAGCATCGCCAGCGTGACGGCTGAGATGACCGAATAGAGGGTGATCATCGACCGGTCCCACCATCCCGACAAGGCCACCAAAGAAAAGAACAAAGCCGCCAGAATGGCCTGTTTACGCCCCCCCAGCCAAAGCGCAAAAGCGGTGACCAGCAAAATGACGGCCGGTGTCGGGATCGAAAGGATGAAATTGCGGAACGGGATCAGCACCTGCACATTCAAAAACGCGCGCAGGAATCCTGTTGTGGCCTTTACGATTTCGATGTTCAGGAAGCTTTTGATCAGAGTGTCGATCTCTTTGCCCTGACTGAAGTTTTGTTTGCGTCCGATGGTAGAGGCGACTTCGAGGAATTGCGACAGGATGATGAAGAAGACAAACAGCCCTGCCCCCAACAACAGCAGGATATGTTGCTGCCACCACGGGGTGCCTTTTTCGAAATGTTCTGGTTGTTTGATCACCCAAGCTTTGGACATCCGATCTAAGGTGACGGCGAGCAAGACAATCGTGACACCGATTTCAAATGACCGGCCCAGTTTGAAGCTGCCCATCATCGCCAAAAGCTTGGCTCCGAGGCCGGGCATGCCGATGAAGGCGGTCAGGACAACCATGGCCAGACACAGCATGATGACCTGATTGACGCCCACAAGGATTTCGGTGCGTGCAGAGGGAATGTAGACATAGCGTAACAATTGCCAACGGCTGCATCCGCTCATCTGGCCTGCTTCGACAACTTCGTTGCTGACCTTTTGCAGGCCAAGTGTTGTCATCAGGATCATTGGGGGGATGGCATAGATGGTGGTCGCGACAGCGCCGGCTGTGGGACCAACCTTGAAAAAGATCACGGCCGGCAGCAGGTAGGTGAAGAATGGCAGGGTTTGCAGTACCGACAAGATCGGTTTGAGGGCGCGGTCCACCCAAGGTTTGCGCCATGCAAGGATGCCAAGGGTTATGCCAATCACAAAGGCCAAGGGGGCGGCAACCACCAGGACGGACATGGTTTCCATGGCGATATCCCACTGGCCGATCAGCGCAGTCCAGATGAAGGTGCCGCCCGCCAGTGCAGCCATGCGCCATCCGCCAAGATAATACCCGGTGACGGCCGCAACAGCGGCGATGGATGTCCAGGGAATGGGGCCAAGGTTGGGCCAGCGGCGTTTGCCAAAGAACAGGTTCGCAGTGACATCCAGCACCCATTCCAGTCCCTCGGTCAGGAAACGGGTCAGCGCCAGCAGGCCAAGATCGTCTTTCACAAAGTTAAAGATCGCATCAAGCCAAATGGCAAATGGCGGGATCAGTGTGTCGGGCAAACGAAACAAGGCTTCGGGCAGAACGCCAGCATAGCGCAGGAGCGTGAGCATAACGGCAAAGACCACTAGGATCTGAGCAGCGCGGCCCCGGGTTAATCCAATGGTTGCTTTGTGGCGCTCCATGGTAGCGGCTTGGGCCTGATGATCGCTCATCAATCGGCCTCCAGCAGCACTGCCAGTCCGTCTTGTCGGTTCAGGCCGCCAATAATGTTGCCATCTTCGATCACTGGCAAAACATCGCGGGGGTCATGGACCAGCAATTTGGCCAGATCTTTGATTGTCGCAGCAGCAGAGACCGGTTCGCCTTCGCCTTTGGTCTCGCCTTTTGAGAGGGTTTTGGCCGTGATCACACGGGCTTTGTCGATCTCTTCGGTGAATTTTCGCACATATTCGGTCGCAGGATGCAGCACGATTTGGTCTGGCGTGTCGCATTGTTCTACGGCGCCGTCTTTCATGATGGCGATGCGGTCAGCCAACCGCAGGGCTTCGTCAAAATCGTGGGTGATAAAGACGATGGTTTTGTTCAAAAGCTGTTGCAGGCGCAGGAATTCGTCCTGCATTTCGCGGCGGATCAACGGATCAAGGGCGGAAAAGGGTTCATCCAGAAACCAGATATCAGGTTCAATGGCCAAAGAACGCGCAATGCCGACGCGCTGTTGCTGACCGCCGGACAATTCGCGCGGGAAATAGTCTTCGCGCCCTTCAAGTCCGACAAGTTTGGTCACCTCAAGCGCACGGGCGCGGCGTTCGTGTTTGTCTTGCCCCCGCATCTCCAGCGGGAAAGCGATGTTGTCGAGCACGGTGCGATGGGGCAACAGGCCAAAGCTTTGAAAGACCATGCCCATCTTATTGCGGCGCAGTTCAATCAGCTCTTTCTCGCTCAATTGCATGATGTCCTGACCATCGACTTCAATTGTGCCACCGGTGATGTCGTGCAACCGCGAGAAACACCGCACAAGGGTTGATTTACCTGAGCCTGACAGCCCCATGATCACCAACATTTCACCCCGACCGACATCAATGGAGACATCTTTGACCCCAGCGATATATCCGTCTGCGCGGATCGCATCAAAACTGTGATCTTTGGGCATTTTTCTGAGATACCCTTCGGGATCTTTGCCAAAAACCTTCCAGACATTTTTGCATGAGATCACGGGGTTTTCGGGCATTATGAGGGTCTCCTTTACGCAATACTATGCGCATTTGGTCAAAACGCCCGCCCAAAATTGCTTTGGGGCGGGCGCGGGTTCTCTATTTGATCATTGTGATCAGGAATTGCCCATCCAGGACTTCCAGACGTCAGGGTTTGCTTCCAACCATACTTCGGCGGCTTCTTCTGGTTCCATTTCGTCAACGTCGACCAATTTGGCCATTTCGGCAATCTGCGGGTTGGTAAAGGAAATCTTGGTCAAGGTTGCATAAGCGGCTGGCCATTTGTCTTTCATCCCATCCCAAGCCGCTTTTTTGAGGTAGCCTTTTGCAGGGTTACCACAGTCATAAAGCGCATCAGGGTTTGGCCCAACGGAGGGGTCTGTGTCACAACCATCGACCCAAGCAGGGAATTCAACAAACTCACCCGGCCATACGGCTTCGGCAAAGTTGGGTGTCCAGTTAAAGACCACAACGGGGCGTTTATCGGCCTCTGCTGCGCCAATCTCGGCCCAAAGAGCAGCGGCAGAACCGGCGTTGACCACGACAAAGTCCATGTCCAAGGCTTCTACCCGTTCCTGACCGTGCTTTAGCCAGTCGACGGGGCCATCAAGATAGCGGCCTTTGTCGCCTGTTTCAGCCGTGGCAAATACCGCAGCGCAATCATTGAGCGCTTCCCAGGATGGCAGGCCGGGGCATGCGTCTTTGGTCCACATTGGATACCACCAATCCTCGCGGGTGACCGCGTTGTGATCACCAGCATCATGCAGACCGCCCTTTTCCAAAGCCGCACGGAAGGACGCGCCAAAAGCACCTTCCCAGACTTCCAGTTCCAACGTGACATCGCCCAATCTGATCGATTCATAAACCGCTTGGCTGTCTGTTGTGACGTATTCAACGTTGTTGCCCATCTCTTCAAAAATCTGGCCCACAACATTGGACACAACGATCTGGGAAGACCAGTTGTGCACGGGGATCACAATCGGATCATCACTGTCTGCGGAAAGAGCGGCGATGGGGGCAAGTGCGAGCACTCCGGTGGCGAGCGCTGTTGTTAGTCTATTCATGTTATTCTCCCTTTTGAATGCGGCCTGCGGTTGCCGCGTGTCATAGAACCCGCCGACTTTGCGGAGATTTTTATGGCGGGGTCGATTCTCCCGTGCCAACATTCGGTGTTCTAAAAAACAGTGTTGCAGAATTTTCCTATCAATCAAGTAATTTTCTCATGAGGGGGGTTTGTTTCCCTGTTACGCTGAATTAATCCTTCACTGTTTTGTTAATGTGGCCCGATTACCGGCCTGATTGCTCTACCTATGGTGGATTTTTTGTGCGGTATTTTACTGAGGCGAAGAATTTGTGTCCCTTGGTGAAATATGTGCGTAATGTGATGGGCGTGTAACCTTGTTTGAATTGCAGTTAGGGTTGCGCAACTTTAGAAAGCGCAAAATTTGTGAATACCGAAAAGATTGCTCCTGAAATGACAGTAACGCTTAGTCAAAACCCTCATAGCACGCGCGATAATGGCCGTGAAAAAGTGTTGGAAATCGCGATTGGGCGGCAAGTTCGTGCCTTTCGCAAACAACAAGAAATCACCGTTGCCGAACTTTCTGCTACGACTGGGATATCCATTGGGATGTTGTCCAAGATCGAAAACGGCAACACCTCGCCCTCACTGACAACCTTGCAGACCTTGGCAAATGTTCTGTCCGTGCCTCTGACCAGTTTTTTCCGTCAGTTCGAGGAAAGCCGTGAGGCGGTGCATACGTCTTCTGGTGAGGGGGTTGAGATTGCGCGGGATGGCACGCGCGCCAATCACCAATATAACCTGCTTGGCCATATTGGGTCCAATGCGTCAGGTGTGATTGTTGAACCCTATTTGATCACATTGACCGAAGAATCCGATATCTTTCCGACCTTCCAGCATGGCGGAATTGAGACGATTTATATGTTGGAGGGTGAGGTTGACTATCGCCATGGCGATAATGTCCATAGCCTTAAACCCGGCGACACGTTGTTTTTTGACGCTGATGCGCCGCATGGACCAGAAAAGCTGGTCCAGCTGCCTGCGCGGTATTTATCGATCATTTCCTATCCACAAAACACGTGAACAAGACAGGCCATTGTGCCCGCCTATTTTTGCAAAGGTGGTTCGGTGTCACGCTCTGGCCAGATGCCGTTTGACGTGGGCAGCCCGTCGTCAAATTGGGAAAGGTATTCCAGCATCATCGGACGGTTGTCGATAAAACCTTTGTAGGTCGCAAGCTCTTCGGGCAAGTCGCGGATCACACGGTGCAGGCGACGGCCCCATTTGGGCATGCTCATCAGGTCTTGAAAGCTGCACAGATAGCAGCGGATCGGAAAGACCAGCGCATTTGAGCGCGGCAGCCGGAAGAAGGTTTGCAATTCTACCCGCAGGTGTTGTTTGGCCCCGATGTTCTGGGGTGTCAGGGTGGTTTTTTGGATGCCCCATTTGTGGTAGTTTTCAGGCGAGGTATCAAGCAGCGGATTGACGGTCATTGTCCAGTTCAAACGCCGCGCCGGCGCGCCTTGCTGGATGTTGAGCAGGAATTTCAACGCCCGCACAAAGATACCTTTTTCATGGGCCAGCGGCACTGGTGCGTGCCATTCAAAGAAGTTCATGCCGATGTCGAAATCAAGCGACCAGTCGGCCTGTGTGGTGACGGTGCCTGCATCCATCCAAAGGTTGTCATCGCGTTGATCAAGCACACAAAAATCGCCTTGCGCCTGACGGGTGATATATTCCATCGGCCCATAAGGCAGGGTGGTTTCATCCATAAAGGTAAAGCTGTCATCGATGCCCAGAGGCTTATTGATCCAACGCCATTGATCACCTTTGCGGTGCAGTTCAAACAGGTCGGGATAGTCTTCGGATTTGCTGACCATGATGAGTTCAAGCAGATCCCAGCCCGCCAAGGTCATATGGGGCAAAGACTGGCAGCGCAGCGGATCATCCGCCAACACCATCGCACGATCGCGCATTTCGGCGACATAATGTTCATCAACATCAAACCGTTTTTCATAAACAGAATCCGGTGGGCCACCGCGATGTTGTTCCATGTTTACAGCATACATGTAGCTGTCTTTGTCAAAGGGGAACGGAAAGCGATTGATGGCACGTTGGGAGTTGTGAAACGAATAGTCATCACGGAACGTTTCATCGTTGAATTGAAGGGTCATAAGTTGTCTCCTGCCGCCTCAGCTGGTCAAAGACCGGAGGCCGTTTGATGGGGGGATGCTATCGGTCCAGCACGAGGGTCTTACCCTCAAAGCGCGACACACAGGGCATGATTTTTTCGCCGCTGCGGTGTTCATCCTCATCAAGCCAGTGATCTCGGTGGATGAAGTTGCCTGCATAGTCGATCACGCGGGTTTCACACATGCCACAAGCGCCGCCTCGGCACAGATAAGGTGCATCAACCCCTGCCCGCTCAATGGCCTCCAGAAGGCTTTCGTGTTCGCCCACCTGAATGACTTTGTTTGACACGGCCAGTTTGACTTCAAAGGGTTTGCCCGGCTGAGGCGCAAGGAATTCCTCATAGTGGATGGCTTCGCGTGGCCACCCCATGGTTTCAGCCGTGCGGCGGGTCCAGTCGATCATACCTTTGGGACCGCACACATAAATATGAGTACCAAGCGGTTGCCCATCCAGCAGGTTTTCAAGGTCGATACTCTGGTTCTGATCGTCATAGTAGATGTTGACGTCATTGGGGTGGGTCGTGGTCAGTTCATCGACATAAGACCCCAACGCGGCAGATCGGCAAGCATAATGGAGTTCCCAATTGCCATGGGCGCGGTCCAGTTGTTTGATCTGGGCGAGGAAGGGTGTGATGCCGATGCCGCCGGCGATCATCAGATGTTTGCGCGCCCGCAGATCAAGGCTGAACAGGTTCACGGGATTGGAGATCACCATCTCGTCTCCGACAGCAACCTGATTGTGCATAAACAGCGATCCGCCGCGCCCTTCGTCATCGCGTCGCACCGAGATGGTATAGGCGGTTTGATCAAAGGGGTCTGACATCAACGAATAGGGATTGAGGCGTGTGATGTCTCCATCAGGCATTTCGACAACGGTATGGGCGCCGCCCGAAAAAGTAGGCAGCAGACCACCCGCCACAGGTTCAAACCGAAACCGTGTGACAAGGTCATTGAGCACAGTTTTTTCGGTCACGCGGACATTGATTTTCTCGGTTCCGCTCATTCGTAGATCCCCTTTGGTTCGGGTATATTTCCGGGGTCTTCGGCATCGATACAGACCCCCTGATAGGCCGCCAATCTGCGTGAATAATGATCGCGGACAAACAGGTGCAAACCACAATGCGCGCATTCAAATGGGTCGGTCTCAACGTCTTCGGTGATGCCTTTGCAATGGACACATTGCATGCGCCGCGCGATTGAACCGCGGTGTTCGGTTTGGATCGCGGTATGCGGGATACCCGCTTGCATCGCTTCGTTCTGCGCCTGCCCCATCAAGCCTTCTGTGCCCGTCAGATAGACCTGTAAGCCCATGCTAGCGTCTTGCAAGACCCGCCTGATACGGGTCACAGAAGCCGCATAAGACGGGCCTTCGTAGAATTGTGCAGGATTGAGAGCGCGCAATGCGGTGCTGTAATTAGTGCCACGGGGGATAAAGATGATGTGGGTTTGGGCCATCAGATCAGGTGTTGCCACGTCCAATATCGCTTGGGCCCCTTCAGCATCTGCAATCATCAGGTGATGTTTGCCGGGACGCGGTTCTAGGGTGCCATAAACGGGGCGGCTTTTGATGGAGACCGGGAATTCAAACTTCGACATGGGTGCCTCTGTCAGTAAGAAAGGGGCGCGACTGTTTGGTCGCCCCCCTGCTAGGTTAACCTTTTGCCGTGCGGATCTTTTTGTCCTTGTCATAGAACGGCATTTCTTCTGCCGTTGCGGCCAGCTTGGTTCCGTTGAGCTGCACCACTGTGAGTTTGGTGCCAGCCTTGGCCACGTCAGGCGCCAGACGGGCAATCGCAACACTGTAGTTGTTCAACTCTGAGGACAGGCCGTAGGTGATCACCCCGACATCCGTGTCCCCGGACATAACCCTTGCGCCCATATCCATTTGCGCCATGGCGCCATCGGACAATTGCACGCCAAAAATCTTGAAGCGTTCTTTGCCTTTTGACGCATAGTGGTTTTCCGCGCCGATAAAGCCTTCTTTGCCGGGAGACACAGTGAACTCGAGCCCCAGTTCCCAGATGGTATCCCCGCAGGGTTCATTTTCAAACGGGAAGGTTTCGGAATTGTCGCCCGGATAGAACAAAAGATAGCTTTCAATGCGCAGCATATCGAGGGTCGAGAATTGCACAGGACGCACGCCGCGATCTTTGCCTGCGGCAAGAATGTTGTCCCACAGATGGGTTGCGTCCTTGGCCCGGCAGAAAATCTCATAGCCGCGTTCCCCGGTATACCCTGTGCGGCTGATCATGACATCACGGCCAAAAAGCCGGGTCTGCAGGATGCCAAAATAGGCAAGATCACGGATTGCCGGAATTTCTTCGGCCAAAATGTCAACGGACAAGGGTCCTTGCAGGGACATGTCGTGCAGGTCGTCATCAAACAAAACCGAGACATTCTTTGCGGCTGCCACAGTGGTCAGGTTTTCCATGCCAATGCCTGTGCCATGCACAACCAGCCATGAATTCACCGCCAGATGGTAAATGATGCAATCGTCAACAAATTTGCCATCGGCATTCAGCATTGACGCATAGGTTGACCGGCCCGGCGCAATTTTTTCAACGTTTCGGGTTGTGACACGGTCAATCACATAAGCCGCATCAGGGCCAATAACATGCACTTTTTTCAGGCCAGAGACATCCATAAGGCCCGCCTTGGTGCGGATCGCTTCATAGTCTGCTTTGGCGCGTTCGGGGGTATCGTCGTAAAACCACGCGGTCCCCATGCCGTTCCAGTCTTCCAGCTTTCCGCCGATTTCAGCGTGACGATGGGCCAGCGCGGAATGTCTCCAAAGAATAGCCATGATGTTCTCCCTTATTATTCGAGTCTCTAGTTACTCAATATTGAGCCTCAGGTTGTCTTGAAAAGCAATAACCACATGAAAATAAAATTCCTGTCAGGCTGAATCAGCAAAGGGCCGCTGCAAAGAGCGGCCCTTTGAATTTGGTTTGATTTATTTATCGAACTTTTTGGCTTTTTCGGTTTCTGAGCGTTGTCCGATAACCAGTACGGCCACACAGATGACCATCGCAACAAAGGTCGCTAAGCCGGGCAGTGAACCGCCCCATCCCATGAACATCGCGCCATCTACGACACTCCATGAGGCTTCTTCATATGGAAACATGTTTATTCCTTTCAGGTGAGTGTTGAGATTATTCAGCTGGTGTTATTTCAGCTTCGGTGCCCCATTCAGGGTATCCAGCGGCAGGCACCTTAACGATGTCCATTCCTGCAATTTCTGCGCCTTCACGGACACGCAGCATGCCGAACATCTTGAGAATGTAAGACACGACATATCCTGGCACAAATCCAAGCAGGAAGAAGACAATCGCACCAACAATCTGACCAATCAGGCTGATTGTCGGAACCTCGCCAGCAGCACCTTGCAGGGCTGGATAACCAGAACCCCAGATGCCCAGCATCACAACGCCATAAAGACCGATTGTCCCGTGAACAGTGACCGCCCCCACAGCATCGTCAATGCCGCGGCGTTCAAGGAAATCCGCACAAGGTTTGAGGATAAGACCTGCTGAAACCGCAATGATAAAGGCCAGCGCAGGGTAATAGATATCCAGACCAGATGCGGTTGAGATAATGCCAGCCAAGGCGCCGGACATCATCCAGAACGGATCACGGGTAAAGAGCCATGATCCGATGATACCACCGGCAATCGCCATCAGGATGTTAAAGGACAAGGCAGACAAGGTGATGGGTGTCCCGTAAATCGTCGCTGGTTTATCCGCAAACCAGCTCCAGGCTTCGCCCGGCACGATGACACAGGCCATCAAGAACCCCCAAAAGCCAACGATGATCAGCATCAAACCGGTCACTGTAAGCGGCAGGTTGTGTCCGGGGATGTGGTTGGCCGAACCATCTGCGTTAAACTTGCCAATCCGTGGTCCAAGGTTGATCAATACGCCTAGAGCAAAGAAGCCAGCAACCGCATGCACAAGGCCCGCTGCGCCAAAATCATGCACACCCCAGCTTGTGACCAACCAGCCATCCGCATGCCAGCCCCATGCCGCCGCGACAACCCAAGCAAAACTGCCCAAAACAACAGCGAGTATGATAAAACCGATGGTCTGAATGCGTTCAATCACCGCACCGGACATGATCGAAGCTGTGGTTGCCGCAAACATTGCAAAGGCGCCAAAGAACACGCCGGATGCCTGATCTGCGATATTGGGGCCCATGTATTGGGCTGATTCCCCCCACCCCCAGGCAATGGAGTTGGCGTATTCCACGCCAGAGATACCCGCAGGTCCCGGAGCGCCCGGCAAACCTGTTGGGAAGCCCCAATAAACCCACCAGCCAAAGAAATAGAATGTCGGGATCATAAAGGCGAATGCGAGGATGTTTTTAACTCCTGAACTCAGCACGTTCTTGAGCCGCGACGCCCCCATTTCATACGCCAGAAACCCGGCGTGAATGATAATCATTAATGGAATCGACAAGTAATAGAAGGTTTCAGCGAACATTCGGTTTGTCGTCCCACTGCTCCCTTGTAGGGCCGCTACTTGGGCCGTTAGCTCTGCAATCTGTTCTTCCACGTCTTGGGTTCCCTCTTACTGTTGGTCCTGTTCGCGCTGTCTTGAGCTTTGTGCAGCGCTCGCGAAAATGAAACATGTCTTGGTCAATCTGGCGACTCTTTTTTTCACGCGTGTAAAAAAAGTTTCCTTTGCATTGAGGGATTGTTTGTTTGGTGTTAGCGTTTGAGTCGGATTGATATGTGATCTTGTGAGGGGGTCTGTTTATGTGTGGGATTGTTGGGTTGTTTCTGAAGGACGCGTCTTTGGAGCCTGTTTTGGGGTCGTTGTTG
>JBDWQI010000063.1:0-3159 GCA_039986635.1 Sulfitobacter sp. | reverse complement strand
AGAGCATACTATTTGTAATCTACCCCAATAGCTTGGGGCCATGCCGCCGCCGCTGGAGGAACCCTGTTCGAAGAGCAATATATGGTATTCGGGTATACGTATGATATGTACTGTACTCGTATCCTATTTATTGCTGTTTATACCTGTAGACCCTCTTGTTTTGTTGACGGTTTCGTGTTCGAGTTTTACGGAACGTACACATTTTGATATAATTAAACTGTGAAATACGTCAGCTAAGATTTCGACTTACTAAATAACTGGTATTATTCAACAGTAAGTAGTTGATCTTCAAAACCGCAAGCTGCGCAATACGCCTGTTCTATATTTCATTCACAGTGTGGGAGTTGTGGACAAATTAAGGTGGGTTTATATAGGAATTCCTTACCGAATTTTAGAACAATTTTGGCGACAGCTCGGCTCTCGACGCTGGACTTGCCGGACAGCATGCTCAAGGAAAATAATCAAACGTGATTGTCGTGTTGGTGAGGAAGACCATGACCATCATACAACTACATCGTTAGCAGCATCCTTGTGTTTTTTTCATTGTAGCTGCCGTAGGGTCAGCTCGTGTCCCGCCAATCGTGTTGTCAAAAGTTTGCGACCCGACGACTCTGTCCGGTACTGTAAGGACTGTTTCAATTAAACTTTTTGTTTTGAATTCACCCTTATATTTCAGGACAAAGTGGTACATCCTACGTACCAGACACCCGGCATCTGGTATCGGTACCAGGTACCTGGTATATACTAGGTGGTACTTGAAAGCGTTGACTTGCCTCGCTTTCCTTATGGCAGACCTGCAGCAGCATTGTTGCTATTAATAGTGTAGGTTACTTTAAAAGATCGATCGATTACCCAGCCCAGGGTAATCCTTCTTGTAACATTTTGTGTGCTCGTGCTGCCGCTGGGTGGGGACTTGGATGCCGAAAAACACGAGGCTCCTACTGCCGCGGGTAGAGCCTATTTACTGCGGACAGTTGAATCATACATCGGTAACACCTGCACGGGTAGTGTGCCCGTGTCTACTCTGGCGGTCCTGCGAATAGGAACGACAACGATGCTTTGGTCAGGCTTCGGTGCAAAACAAAAGGTTGATTAACCATGCTTATTTTTGTTGCTTGCAAACGCTATTTATACTGAATGTGCTCAGTTGAGGGGCGTACGTGTGGGTATCTACTTTTTCGCGTTCAACCATAGACTCCATATGCCGCACGCTACTACTCGTACGGCATGTCTCTCCATGTTTAATTTTGTTCATGCACTCATCATGCTGTCTGTGCAGCTGCCCAAAACAATACCTGGTACTACCGTAGGTAATGTTTGTATACGAAAAAAAAACGAAAAAAAAAACAAGACAAGACAAGCTAAGTGCATTTTTGTAGTTTCTTGTTGTTCTTATCATCGAATGCCCAGAGCTCTGTTCTTGGCGTTTGCTGGTTTCAGTTCTCGTTCCGACATCAAAGCGCAGTATGCCCTGTCTTTCGCTTGTGGTGCACCCCTTGACGAAACGGGATGTCCGAGTACCCGGGTTTACCCGAGTACTCGTTGAATCCGTCTGGTTTCGTCTGAAAACCCGGGTTACCCGCGACGGGTTCGAGTTTCATTTTCAGAATTATCAAAGTCCCCGTTCGTAACGGGTGCTCGCCGGAGTACACCTCTAACGTGCTGGATGTCGATGGGTAGAAACATCGGTCTGATGTGGAGATCACACACACACAGCGGTACGTGCTGGGCCGTGGTACTCGTATGTTGTACCTGCTCCTTGTGTGGCTGTTTGCGTGTTTGTCTCATGTTATCATTAACCCCTTCGGTGTGGGAATACCTAACGTAGGTGTGGCCATGGGTGGGTCTACGATGTGACACTTGGTGTATTAATAGTACGTATACCATCATTAATATAAAGCATAACGACATGACATGCCTGCTGTATCTGCTTTTTTCCGGCGAACTCGCTCCATCTTTGACTCACACTACGCCTGTACGGATGTAAGCTACTCATGCTTCCTGTGCTGCGGTGTGGGCAATACCGTTTGTACTACTCCACAGTACCCCATCAACCAAAAGTTAGCCTACATGGCATATAGGACTCTTCAATAGCGGGGTCGCATGTTCTATCGGATTGGCGCGGGGGTGCCCTGAATAGCCTCAACACGATATATCGCTCGTATATTGAGAGCACGACTGTTGCACGCTTGCCACAGCTGGCTATTCATGTTGCTGCTGCTGGTGTGGCATGTATCATACGGTGGAGGTAGGACATGTCCGTACGGTACGTACAGTACCTGGTAGGATACTGTCGTTTTATAATGTTGTGTCCTGCGGCGAGTTGAGGCCACCACAGAACGCAGCTCACTTGATAACGACCCCACAGAGGACTGGCCGTGGTCAAAGATTTGAAACTGGAAAAGACATTTACCCAGCCTAGTAACACTCTTGGGACTCCCAACGAGAAAATCGACGAAACAAGGAGCGACAACAGCGACGGCCGCTGCTTGATCTCCGGATGATATAAGTTTGTGTCCGAGATTCGACGCAAGAAGTCCAACGGTATGGAGGCAACATGATCCTCGTTTGGCACCAGATACTGCCCAGCAGTAGATGCAGTATGTGTCACACACTACCAGGTACCAAGATACTCTGGTACTTCTGTACAGCAGTGTACGTACAGTGGTATACCCTTGAACGATGGCATGTATGGATCTAATGGTGACTTGCGTCCAACAGGTCATCTACTATTAAGAAGATGTTTTTACTCCCTACCAGCATGAAATGCGAAGAGAGTCAGTCGGTGATTTTTCCTGTTCTCCGAGTACGAAGGAGTTCGCGGTATAGTGGGATGCATGGTGTTCCCAGCGTTTCACATTTTGGATGGTTGGGTCTCCTTCTGGAGCATAACAAGTTCGGTCCATGTTCAGTTCGATGTTCGGCTTGATGTTCGAGTTAATGTTATGTCCTATGCGGGTATTCTACGTAGTGGATAATACAATACCTGGTACGCACTTCACTCCTGATCTTCTGACCGACAAAGATATATTTTTTGTCCGGGGAGCCTCACGATCTTTAGCATTGTATTTTCGCCTTAGTTTTTGCTTTGAAAGACGCGACTGTTGTTGTCCGTTTTAGCGATCGCAATAAATAGTTGCTAGTGCAAGTATGGAAGAG
>JBDWQI010000062.1:0-4583 GCA_039986635.1 Sulfitobacter sp. | reverse complement strand
GGCTACCGCAAGACCACTGAGGAAGCTACGGCTGTCATTTCCCAGCCCCTGATTCATTGTCCGCTCTCCAGAAATCGTGGTACGAGGGGAATAGTCTGCGACGTTCGACGACATTCACGAAGTTGACAACCTACCGCGGACAGTGTGACAACGCTCAACCTGAAATGTTTGCAGGGTGGAGCGTGAGTGGCCAGTCAACCCAACCCACCGACCTCGGCGATAGATATCATCCGCCACAAATAATGAGGCAGAGACGTCCGCGCCTTAAGCGTATGCAAATAGCACGTGTTGATACCACCACCGTTTCTGTTTCTACTCTTTAGTACATATAAATTTCTCCGCATCACGAATAAAGGGTTTAAGAAAATGCGGAGAATCCATTTTCACTGTTCGTTGACTGTGTCGTCTGTTAGTTTGGTTTTCGACAAAAGTATGATGATTGTCCAAATCGCCCAGATGGTGATGGTCTATGGTGAACGAATTTTAGCATGAAAATTATTGAGATATGTATACACCTGTCAACGAAAGTTGTAGTTCGCACTGTTGGCGTATTTATGTATGAAATTGAGTGTACAGGGTTTCCGAGACACATCACACAAATGTTAAGTCTTCAATCTAATCACACCTCACCCTCGATTGCTTGAAGTTTGGCCAACGAGCATCACTTGTTCTTCGTCTAAACACATATACCTGCAGAACTGAGTGCTTGCCCGTTCAACGCGGTTTGCTGCATCCGAGGGGAGTGCGGGCGGGTGAACTCATGTTCAGAGTTCAAGCGCTTTTGTCCTAGATAAGGATCAGGTTAGTCCATCCTTGATACTTCTACATAGCTAGGAAATACCACTACTTTTTGTCTAAGGGGGAGTGTCCGTAGGTTGTGGTCCACGTTCACCACTCTTGTTGAGCAGTGGACGCTACGACAGTAATAGTATTAAAGTATAGGATGTCGTGAGTGTTTTACTGCTGTAACGCGCATCTGTTTCCAACAGGCACGATTCCGGTACACACAGCTGTACTTTCATTCCTGGCTGAAGCTGAATTCCCCACGATTATATGCAGAATTTAGAGCGCATAAACACCGATTGTATGCAGCTTCAAGTGTGGGCAGAAACTAAAATCGTGACGATGTCGATAACTTGCGTTGGGTACTGCCCGATGTCAAGTTATGCCATGCCCTAAACATAACGACAACCCGTGATGTAGTTACCTCCAGGGGGGAACATATTGAAGGAGCGTACTACCTATTCGCTTCGGGAATAAGGGAAGTGCGGCATATAGTTACAGAAGAGAGCCGCTTGCAGGACACCACAAGAGTATCATGTGTGACCGTGCAGCAAATTCGAGATATTTTTGTGCCGACGGCCGTCAAAGGCAATATACCTGTAAGTGATCTTCACAAATACAATACATTAGTATTTGGACGTTATCCATCTATCTTTAATTAAATCCGGCTTCCGGCTGTTTTATAATGTCTTCAAACACTGTATGACTACTTTGGACAAGATAGACGCAAACACAATGGTTGCTCCAAAGCCACAAATCCAGTGTCGGTGTCGGCCGTTAGATTGGATGCGCCTACCATCGAATTTCGAGCCAACTTGGCCGAACCTATCGATGTGAGTCTATCCCATTTGGGAGAGCACCTTCACCTGGATGTCGCGGGAAAACTAGTCGTACGTATATTTGACGGCAATTGATGAATGAAGTATACGTAGTTCCCGGGGTGACGAAGTATGTTTATACATTTTCCAAGTCGCAAATTACAATGGTTTACCCTCCCCCAAAGAACATCTACCGAGTTTGCGGTGTACGGAACAACACCGTGTGTCTGGCATACGAGTGCATCCAGACACGCCTGATGCTCGATTTTACAAGGAATAGGCCGTCTCCATCGGCATTTCGCTAACTCAACTATACGTTAGGTCGTGGTATGAAACAAACAATGCCTACATCACATTTTCATACTCATCGCTCTCCTTGTGTTAAACGATGACCGTCGACCTGCATATGTATCTACTAAAACGCATGTGCAGGTAATGCATAAAAGCCTACTGAGTATATTAAATTGGTGTTCCAATATCTGCCACATGCGGTGAGGTGTAAGAGGTTGATCCTAATAGTATATAGCTTCCGACACCGGGATGTTAATAGTACTACAGGGCTGTTGAATTAGCTTGCCACCATAGATATCAAGGAAAATTGTTGTAGGACGGACAGTCGGCCAATACAACAGTCCGTATAGCGCCCCTAGTCCTACCGTGCGGGTCGCTTCGAGGTGATTGAACATTGATTCGCCCACACTGATGAATCTCTATCACTTCTGGATTCAGCAATTTAAACGCCTATTCAAACACTGTAGTAATTCCTCTTCATCACTATCGTTCATCTCTCAGTGTCATCTGTCCAATTCGTCTCGCGGAGACAAATCCTCGGCATGCGGTGTTGTTTCAGGTTGCAAATCTTGTCCTTTGATTTACACAGTGACTGGCACCATGGCGCAAATTCACTCTTCTTTTGTCAAGTTCTATCAATAGTTCGAGTGATTTTGACACTTCCTCACCAACGGCGTAGGATAGCAAATAAATGTAAAAAGGAGCTGGTTCAAGGAACGGGCGAAACGCGCTGTTTTGATAGGTTCCGTCATGCATTTCGATATTTGAGCAATCAAAGTTGGCACGGTTGTTGGTCATGGCATTGTCGAAAACCTGAGGCCTGGTTCTGATTTACTTTCTTCGCTTAAGGCGCAATTGTACAATTTGACGGAAGTCATGAGAAATTACTGTGCTTGGTATTGACTAACTTATGTGAATTACAACAAATACCTAAACTCAACACAACGTCCTTTTCTTCTTGCCACGAAGAAAAAACACGCTAAGTGATGCTTAGCACCTTCAGGCACGAAGGTGCCAGCTATCACGTTTGTGTCTCTACAACGATTCTACATGATCCGTGGGAAACTAAACGATTTTTGTCAACGTAGGCCCAAAGTGAACGGGACACAGACCTACCAATATTTTTCCGTTTACAATATATTTCGTGTTTGAAACAAATGTAATGTTAACCAAGATCATTACCATGGTTGGTGATGCCGTTACTGAATTCTTCAAGCAATCCAAATAGTCGATTTTTCACCCAAAGGTGTTGATGCTATAACTGAAAAGATCCTGACATTGTGCTCTCTAACCGAATTTTCCTTTTGAACTGGCCGATCATATATTTATGAAGGGGGTGTCTCTTTCATTGTGGAAGGCCGACTGATATCACCACACCCGTTTCGTGTGCAACTTCAAGTGTGCTTGAATTTACAAATCGTTCCGCGGCCGTACATGCAGACCAAACCTACAGCGATGCCAACGTTTTCATCCTTCGTCGAGCTTAACGCGTACATTGTACGTCGCCTGGCTGTTTTTAATAGACGTGCAGACCACGCCTGAAGGCACGATCGACAACAGGCGCGCGTGTTATCTCTTGGCGGACAAATTCGGATTCTCGACGGAGTAATTTGCGTCATGATTGAATGGTTCGAAGGCACTGTGTGCAGTCCACAATAATTGAAACGACAGTTTACCTTACCCCCACCACCAATCTATCAAGCACATGTAGCAAGTTTTGCCTGTTGTTCAAGGCAGGAAGCGGATCGATCATGCCGTCAAATATGGAGTACTAGGTAAATCGAAAGTGAACTTGGCGCGATACGCGATTGCTCCGGGGCCGACGGTTCACATTGGTAGCCCCTATCGTTGTGTCATCGGACCAGCAATAGACACAGACGCCTAAATTGCCACTAAAACCACGTGACTGAATTCAGAATGGTCACACCGATAAGGGTTAATAATTTTTTTCTTCTTTCATTTCGTCCCTCCTACCCTTCTCAAGAATGCCTGCTGGAAGGGTTCACATTGGCCACAGGCTGCGACGCCACCTTCGATCCTTCTGAAGTATCGTATTTTGCACAGCTACCCGCCAGCGGTGAGTTCGATGAGCGGGAATGGTGTATATTGTTGAGAGGCACTATGCAAAGAGGTAGCTTGTGTGGGTCGTAAGCACTTAATTAGTATTCACCTCCGAGGGTCCACACTCTGAGCGCAGCTGTACCCAGACGCATATGTTCGCAACGTGAGGGAAAAAGAAAACAACGCTTTCGATGATACCATTTGTTAATATATTGGACGAACGGAGGATGTGACATCGAATTTCCTGTGAGACGACTCACCACGCATCTGATGTCAGAATATATTTGCTGACCCGGTGAGCAGAATCGGTAGTTAGTCAGCGAGCCACATACGATACGCTTGCATCGTAATGTGCAGAAAGCCACTCGGGGCATCATAGACTAGTAAACATTTGGCTGCATAGCTTACAATATGTACTCTACCAAGCGCAAGGTGCCGTTGCAAGATTAGCGCCTGGTGCGTAATTCTATGCGGCAGACAAATTTTACATCGCATGCGTGAACCTAGCTGACCGTCCCTACGGAGAGGTTAGACATTAGTTCAAAAGTTCTCACACTCCACCGTAAGAATGGTTCACCGCTATCACGCATTCGCGAACAAAATGACAATGCGATGCAAAATTCATCGTTT
>JBDWQI010000061.1:0-21435 GCA_039986635.1 Sulfitobacter sp. | reverse complement strand
GGTGCGCGCTACTTTGAAGTGCGACTCCTGTTAGAAAACAACGAGTTATCTAATGGGAGGAATATCGCATGGGAACGTTTTACACGCAACTTAGCTTTCAGGAACGCCGCAGAATTGAAGATTGGTGGCTCGCAAAGGTCCCTGTCGCCGAGATGGCGCGTGTCCTGAAACGGCACAAATCGACGATCTTCCGCGAGATCAAACGCAATTTCTGGGCTGATGATGCCTTCCCAAAGAAATACGCCGGATACTTCGGCATGGCGGCACACCAGCGCACGCAGCGGCGTCGATCCACGCAACGCAAACTGATCCGTCACCCTGAGCTGTGCAAGCGCGTCATCGAGCGCATCAAGCAAGGCTGGACGCCCGAGCAGATCGGCAACCGGATGATCTACGAAGGCGCAAAACTGCGCGTCTGTCAGGAAACGATCTATCGCTACATCTATTCCAAGGAAGGTATGGATCAGGAACTCTGGTGGTATCTGCCCGAGCATCGCAAGTCCCGAAGGCCACGCCGCGCCAGAAAGCGTCTTCCGCCAAAATTTGACCGTGATGTCAGCATTCTATTCCGCCCCGATGATGTCGCCCATCGTCGCGAGTTTGGTCACTGGGAGGGTGATTTGATGCTGTTTAAACAGAAGCTTGGGCAGACCAATGTGACGTCACTGGTCGAGCGGGTCAGCCGCTTCACAGTTCTTCTGAAGAACCCGAACAAGCGCACCAAGCCCGTCATGGGCAAGATAATGAAGGCCGTGCGCGACCTGCCCCATCTGGCCCGCAAATCCATTACCTTTGACCGCGGCACTGAGTTTGTCAGCTGGCCGCACCTTCAGGCCGAGATCGGGACCCAAACCTGGTTCTGCGATCCGTCCAGTCCGTGGCAAAAAGGCACCGTGGAAAACACCAATCGCCGTGCCCGAAGATGGCTGCCGAGGAAGCGAGACATCACGGCGCTCACGGATCATGATATGAAGATGATCAGCGATCGCCTCAACAACACGCCCCGCAAATGTCTCGGGTGGAAGACGCCCGCCGAGGTCTTCCGCGAAAAGATGATGGAAGAAATGGGCCGATCACCCTACCCTCAGAGGCAATAGGAGTCGCGGTTCACGTATCGCTCACAATCGCTCACAGAACATTTGAATTTACCGCCCACCCAAGTCACCTATTGCTGTCGATCCAATTAGACATCAGTGACCGGTCCCTAAAACACTCGTGTGGAACCTCGCTGCGTTTGTACCGCGCAATCCTCTCGGCAAATGCAACTTGTTTGGATGACGGATAATTCGCAAACTTATTTGTGCTCGGTATTTCACGGTACTGATCAATCCAACGCGACATTGCTTGGCGATCTTGTTGCGTTTCCCATGGCAACACCTGGCCAGTTCTTTGGGAGATTTGACGCGCATAGTTCAGCTGCTTCTCGGTCACAGGCAAGCGATGATAGTCATTACTTTGGGTATTGTGAGACCCAATGTCAGTTCCCACTGATGACGATTGCAACATAGATCTCTCCATCTCCGTTCGACTCAGTATATAGAACATAATGGGAACAAAATCAAGATGTATGGGAATAGACGCTCGGATACACCACATATTGATAACCTCTGGCCGAGTTTATGAGGCTGGGATGCCCATGGTGCGTTTGAGAACGACGAGAGAGTACGTTTCTTAGCCCCCACAATCCGCCAATCGCCAATTCCCGTTGTTACCCTTGCGGGCATGCTGCACTGCCTATCGCCAAAATAATCTTGCATTTGCTATCTGTGCCGCGGCCAAGACCCCCCTCTTTCCTTCACTTCGCGCTGATGCGAAACTGGCGGTATGTCCAAGAAGACACTGAATCACGCTAACCTTAGCGCCCTCGGGGCAGATCGCCTCGCAGACCTGCTATTGGAGGTGAGCACCGGCAGTGCGGATATCAAGCGGCGGCTGCGTCTAGAACTGAGCCACGATCTTGGCCCCGCAGAGTTGGGCCGCGATGTGCGCAAACGGCTCGTAGCCTTGCGTCGATCGACAAGCTTTGTTGGGTGGCGCAAACGCAAAGCCCTCATCAAGGATTTGCAGACCCAAGTTGATATGATCACCGGCAAAATTGGGCCCACTGATCCTACCCTAGCCTTCGATCTGCTATGGCAGTTTTTGGAACTTGCACCGTCTGTCTATGAACGCACGGACGACAGTCGCGGCGATATCGGCGATGTGTTTCGGGGGGCAATCCTTGCCTTTGACGACATCGCCGAGCGTGCAATGCTCGATCCGACAATTCTTGCCAGCCGAGTCTGGGATGCCGTTTCTGACAATGGCTATGGCGAATTCGACGGGATCATCGGGTTGGTCGCACCTGCACTCGGCGAGGCTGGGTTTATCCATCTCAAATCATTGGTCGCGACCTATGCTGCTGCGCCGTTAGACGTCGTGGACGACGATCATGAAGCAATCCACTTTTTACGCGAATTGCGCAGCAGCAATAGTAATTACCGTGCCGATCAGAAGGCGGCGCGAATTAAGATGGTCCTGCAAGATATCGCCATAGCCGAAGGCGACACCAGCGCCTATATCGCGCAGTATTCTCAAGAAGATCTGACCCGCCCCGGCATCGCGGCCGAAGTTGCGAACCTCATGTTGGCCGAGCGTAAGTCGAAAGAGGCGTAGGCCTTGCTTGAAGCTGCCGACCTGGAGGGTCGGATATTTCGGCAAGAGGAGTGGGATGACGCGTTCATAACTTGCCTGATCGCACTTGACCGAGTGGACGACGCTCAAACCCATCGCTGGAAGCGGTTTTGCGAGACATTGAACGCCAACTATCTGCGTGCCTTCTTGAAATCCCTGTCCGACTTTGAGGATATCGAGGCCGAGGATCGTGCACGGGACCACGCGTTGGAATTCCCCGATGCGATGACGGCTTTGCGCTTCCTGTTGGAATGGCCCGACCATGCAAGCGCCGCTGCACTGATACAGAAACGCATCGATGAACTCGACGGCAACCACTACGAGATCCTCACACCTGCGGCTGAAGCTTTGCGCGACCGTCACCCATTGGCGTCCGTTCTCATATGGCGCGCCATGATCAATTACGCGTTAGGTCAGGGCCGTGCAACGCGCTATGGCCACGCTGCAGATCATCTGAAGGACTGCGGATTGGCAGATGCCGAGATTGAAGACTACGGGCTTTTCCCAACGCACCAAAGCTACCTCCAAGCGTTAGAAAACCTTCATGAACGGAAAACGTCTTTCTGGAGCAAGATGTCGTCTACCCGATAGGACCTACACTTCCGGTCATTCGCTGCACGGTGCACGAACTCACAGAGAGCGGACTTTGCTGCCGTTCTGTTTTGAAAATCAAAGTCCGGGATGAAGCAAAAGCGGACACTCTTCTTATAGAAATTTTGCGGCGTCACAGTGACAATGCTGAACGCACTTCATCTGGTGTGATATCAGTGGCAGGCCGATCGATGATGATATTTCCTGTATCAATGCCAAGATAATGATCGGAAATTCTGGTCAGAAAACTCAAATTCTGTTCACATAAAAACACGCCCGCTCCGGCATTTACACGTTTTCTCACGCACTCGGCCATCAATTCGATGTTTTCGGGTTGCACGCCCTCGGATGGCTCATCGAGGATGATTACGTTGGTGCCTTCAATCATCGAGCGCACAAACGCGAGGATTTTACGCTCGCCACCAGACATTGTTCCAGCAGGTTGATCACGGCGTTCGGCAAGGCGGGGGAACAAGTCAAAATACGGCTCAAAAGGATGGGCGGTCTGGCCTATCGTAAGGTTCTCCCAAACCGTGAGGTCGTTGAAAACCATATCCGTTTGTGGCATATATCCGATGCCTTTTTCGCGGCGCTGATGCGCTTTGAGGCCAGAAATCTCCTCGCCATTGAGAACAAGTCGGCCAGCTGCTGGCTTCAGACTGCCTTGTATCAACCTTGCCAAAGTTGTTTTGCCAACACCGTTGCGTCCGAAGACGCCAAGCACCTGACCCGCAGTAATTTGGGCAGACACGTCAAAGATGACATTCGTGTCATCATAGCCACCTGTCAGCTTGTTGATTTCCAACAGAACAGTCATTTGGACGCTCCTGCATACACAGCCTGCACTTGGCGGTTGGCGCGGACGGCGTCGTAGGTGTCAAAGGCCAGAACCTGCCCCTGATGCAGCACAAGCACCTTGTCTGAAATGGCCTCGACAATGCTCATGTCATGCTCGATCACGATCACCAATCCGCCGCTTTGATCCTGGTACTCTTGTACCAGCCGCGTCATCAGTGCTGTTTCATCCGGCGACAGACCAGCACAAGGTTCGTCCAACAGCAGTAACGTGGGCTCGGCGGCGGTGGTCATGGCGAATTCAAGAAACTGGCGATGACCTTGGGGTAAACTGCCTGCGGTTTTTGACAGGTCGCGCGCAAGTGACAATTCAGCGTTACCCATGACGCGGGCTAATGCTGCTGATTGCCATCCAAAAGCATAAGACCGGAAAAGGTCGCGCCACCGTGCGCGCCCCGCCAACATGGAAAGGGTCAGGTTTTCAGCGACGCTCATCGAGAAAAAGACCGAGGGCACCTGAAGTTTGCGCCCGATCCCGTTGCCCAACGCATTGTGCGGCGCACGGTTTTCAACAGATTTGTCGCCAAGCTTAATATGACCGCTGCTGACGCCTAGATTGCCCGTAATCGTGTTCAATACGCTGGTTTTGCCTGCGCCATTCGGGCCGATGATGCTGACGATTCCTGTCGCAGGTGTTTCAAACGAGACGCCATCGAGAATACGCACGACACCAATTTGCAGCCTGACGTCGTCAAATATCACAAGAGCAGAAACTTGCGTCGCCCGCGAGATAGGCGCTGCGGAAATGCTGACGCCTGACGTCTTACCGGATCGCCAAAAACGGGTCATGATCCCTGCACCCAGTTCCGCTATTCCGCCCGGCGCTTTCAACACTACGAGAATGAAGCCAAGCGCCATGACGATCTCCCAGTAGGGAAAGCTGTCGCGCAGTTCTGCCGACGTCCAGCCCACAAGAACCGCGCCGATGAGGGGCCCCAGCACATGAAAACGACCGCCGATTGCGGCAAGAATGACGAGCTCGGCCGACAGGCCAAATCCGGTCGACGTAGGCGTTACAATTCCTTGGTGGGAGGCGAATAGGCCGCCCGCTAACGCAGCAATGACGGCGGAAAACGCAAAGGCACATCCCTTGATCCTGTGGGTTGCAAACCCCAAAAGCTGCAAACGCGGCTCATTATCCGCCACGCCTCTGACAACCAGATTGACGGGCAACCGGTTCAGGACCAGCAGTCCGGCAGAAACCACAACCGTGGCACCTACCACCAGATAATAGAAGTTCCCGTAGGGATCGAGGCCACCGAGACTACTGTAGCCGGACAGACCGTTGAAACCGCCCGTCAAACCGGACGCAGTGTTTGCAACCTGTTCGGCAATCATCACAAGCGCCAGCGTGATAAGCGAGAAATACGGCCCACTTTCGTTGCGCCCTTTGTAGATCAAAGTGGCGAGGCCGTAGGCCAGCAGACCGATTGCCAACATTGCGACCACTGCCAGTCCCAATTGTGCAGGCACGCTGTCGATATTGCGAAGTGTCAGAGCCGTGGCATATGCAGTGACGCCAAAAAACAGCGCCTGACCCAAAGGGAGGATCCCTGTTTTACCCCAGAGGTATCCGATGCCCTGAGCGGCGATGCCATAGATCAGATAAAGCCCGATCTGGTACGCCATGAAATCCCCGAACATCTCGGGGATTAACAACAACCCTGCCAACAGCAGGCTAACGGGAAGAAGAACGGATGCCATCAGGCTTCAACCACAGGAATAAAATTGAAAGGGTGAGCACCGCGAGATACCCGTATGTCTGGCTTGCCAATGCCCCGATGACCGATTGGGTGCCCGCAATCAGCGTGACGCCAAGGCCCAAGCCTTCGAGGCTGCCCAAGCCGCCCACAACCAGCGCAAAGAACGAGCGGATCAGATAGTCGATGCCCATCATTGGTTCGATCCGGATGGTGGGGGCCAACAACAGTCCCGCCAGCCCCGCAGTGCAGCATCCAAAGACGAAAGCCGCTGCTGACAGTCGGCTCGTGTTGATCCCTACAGCTTGGGCAAGCTCGGGATTGCCGACCATCGCCTTGATCTGTGTGGCTACCTTTGATCGACGATTCCACCAAGCCAACGCGCCAAAACCAACACAGATCAGACCAACTACAGAAATGCGGTAGAGAGGGTACTGCGCGCCAAAAATCTCGACAGTGCCCGCAATAGGGACCCTGACCGATTGATAGCCACGTCCAAAGATCAATTCGATTACTTCACGCAACAAAATGGCGATGCCCCATGTTGCAAGCAGGCTGTCGAACATGCGTCCGTAAAGATGCCGAATAATCGTCCGTTCAAGAAACAATGCCACCAGGGCCACAGTCACGAGGCAAACCGGCACCTGCAACCATGTGGGTAGCCCGAGGCTGGAGGTGATGACCGGCGCATAGGCCCCGATCATCACAAACTCTCCATGTGCCATGTTCATGATCCGCAGCTTGCCAAAAACAATAGCAAGTCCCAGCGCAATCAACGCCAGTGTGCTGATTTGCCAGATCAGATTGAGGATCAGAATGGTCACAGGTGCCGCCGCTTAGTTGGCGCAAGCTTCAGAAGAGGCGACACTGTCAAAAGACGTGACAACCTCGAACGCCCCGCTTGAACCATCCGCCAGATAGATCGTCTGCGCCATGTGTCGACCCGTCAGAGTGTTATCCCCGCGCGGTGTGGTCCATGTCAGCCCTTCTGCCGCCGCGTCCATCGCCGCCACCTCAAGACTGCCTGCTTTCTCAGCCAAAGCATCCAGCAACATCAACCCTTCATATGATGATTGACCCAACGTATTGAGCGCAGGTGCATCCGCGCCGTATGCCGCAGTATAGTCAGCCGCGAATGATGCCGCCGCTTCGCCCTTGATCGAGGCGAAGTACCCGGATGTCGAAAACAACCGGTTGGTGTTGTCAGCCCCAATCCCTGCGAGGGTATTTTCCTCGATCAACGTGCCAAGCCGGATGGCCTGATCGTCCATCCCGAAGCCAGCAAAGCTGACGTTGAACCCGACTGAGCCACCGCCCACAAGCGTGATCAGAACCGCATCTGCGCCGCTTTCCTTGATCCGCTGAAGCGAGCTGTCAAATTCGGCAACGGAGAATGGCAGGTATTCCTCGCCCACCACTTCGCCACCCGCATCGGCAATGTAACCCTTTGCCAGTGCGTTCGTGTCGCGCGGCCAGTTATAGTCATGCCCGATGAGGTACCACTTTGAAACCTTCTCGGCGTCCATCAGATACGGGATCACAGGGGCCAATTGCTGGCTCGGGGTCTCGCCTGTTACGTAAAGTCCGCTAGCACAGGCACCGCCCTCATAGACCGGGGTGTAGACGTACGGTAATTCGCCGTTGAACCGACCCAGTAATGCCTCTCGCACAGCGGAATCGTGCATACCGACGAAGGCTTGCACGCCTTCACCTTTCCACAGCCGCAACGCCGCCTGTGCGGCTTCCGCAGGGGGGACGCCTACATCCGCAAAAACCAATTCGATCTGTTCGCCGTTGATACCGCCGCCCGCATTGATCTTTTGCGCGGCCAGTTCTGCGGCGTTACGAGCAGAGGGACCAAAAAGCCCCGCTGGTCCAGAATCAGGCACCAGTACGCCGACTTTGATGTCGGCCAGTGCCGTGCCGCCCATCAACATGGCCGCAATAGAGGTGCTCGCCAAAAGGCGCAGTGTCTTGTTTAACATGTGTCTTCTCCCTGGTTGGTTTCGGCGTCTAATGCGCCATTGCTTTTTCTGCGGCCAGCGCAAGCGCTAAAAGGGCACGGTCCTGGCCGGGTAATGCGTCAAATTCAACGCCAACGGGCAATCCGGACCTCACGGGACACGGCAAGGAAATGCCGGGTGCGCCGATATTGGAGCCAAGATCGGTGTTGCGGATATATGTGGGAAAGGTGGGGAGCTGCGCGCCGTTCAGTTCAACCGTTTCGTCCTGCCCGATCGGCCGTGCGGTCAGCGGCGTGGTTGGAAAGACGATGGCGTTCAGGTGATTGTCCTCGAACACCTGTCCGTAAATCTTGCGCATGGCCGGACGGTGCGTGTTCATCGCCGCGTCGTAAGCGGCTTGCGGCATCGCGTCGGCACCCATCTGGCTTGCAAGTGCGCCTGCAACATCCGGCGATCCGATGCCTGAAACGAGTGTTTCAAAAGAAATATCCGGGGCATGCTGTTCAAGATAGGCAGGCAAGTCACGCATCACTTCGTAGAGAACGACAGGGAAACCAAAGGCTTCGTTATGCGACCAAAGTGGCTCAAAGTTTACCTCGACCAGTCGCGCACCTGCCTTGGTGAGCACCGAGAGTTGCGCCTCCATTGCGGCTGCAACAACTGGTTCGAGGTCGGCAAAGAACATCTGTCGCGGAACGCCAAGTGTCATTTGTGAAAGGTCCACGGCGTCCACGTCAAACGTCTCACCACTCAAGACACCGTCCATTAGTGCAATGTCACGCACTGTGCGGGCAATCGGTCCGACTGTGTCGCGAGTGTGCGAGATGGGCAGTATCCCGTCGCCAGCATAGCGCCCCGTGGTGGGGCGAAAACCAACCACACCGCACAGTGCCGCCGGAATACGGCATGATCCGCCAGTGTCCGTTCCCAACCCTACCGGAAAGATGCCCACCGCAACCGCAGCGGCGGTTCCGCCCGACGATCCACCGGCTATCATCGAGGGGTCTACCGGATTGTGCACCGGACCTGTGACCGCATTATTGGAGGTGATACCGAACGCCAGTTCGTGCATGTTTGCCTTGGCACCGATAAACCCGCCCGCACCCATGATCCGGCTCACAACACCTGCGTCCGTCGCAGTGGTATGACCCTGCAACGCCCCAGTTCCACCCGTGGTCGGGTAAGACGTCGTGTTGATGTTGTCCTTTGCCACGACGGGCAGCCCCGCTAAAATCCCATCAGGCGCAGCATCGAAGGCTGTGGTCGCGCTCCGGGTCACATTGTCTGCATCAAAGCTCTGCAGGGCATTCAAATTGCTGTGCTGTGCTGCCCTGTCGGCCAAGGCTTCGGCATAAGCGGCAGGCGCAACGGTGCCGGATTTGAACGCATTTACGACTGCAACGGCGTCGAGTTTTGATAGATCTTGTGGCACATGCGCCTCCTTGTATCCCTACAAAGAAGGATAGAAGCGGCTTGATACCTTAGGCTATCATCACAAATGATGATTTTTCTCGGCCAAGAACAAGGCGAGCTGCGAGCGTCTGTTGAGACCAGACTTGCGAAAGATCGAACCGATGTGTGTGCGCAATGTCGGTTTGGAAAAACCCAGTTTCCCGCAAATCTCGTCGTCGGTCTGGCCAGTGACAAGCAAATCGGCAACTTCGGCTTCGCGCACGGTAAACCCGACATCATCGGCAATCTGTGAAAACCGCAAGGACGGGGCTTTGGCGCTATTGCTGCGCGCGCGGATCAGGGCATTCACCAGACTGGGCCCGATTGCATCAACAATCTGGGCATCGCGCTGCGTAAAGTCTTCGCGGTTTGCACCGCGCCAGATGCGAAGGTCTCCGATATTATCGCCACGGTCGAATGCAAAGTAGTTCAGCCCGTAGCACAACCCGTCCTGTTTAAGAAAATCGTTAAAGAACTCGGTGCGCACCAAACGGTCATGCCGCATGACCTCGCTCACGGGCGTCGCTTTACGCCGCTTCTGCAAGATAGGCGTGATGGGATCGTGAAACTGGAAATAGCTTTCGTAGCTGCGTAGATTGTCGTCTGTCATGTTGAGCTGAACACAGGATACAAATTCCTGACTGGCATCATCCCACACATAAGAGGCAAAATGATCCGCCTTAAGCAGGTCCAACAGTTTTTGACCGACGCGTTGGCGCACTTCCAAATGGTCAAATTCACCACTCAGGTCATGCATGATCGAAAAGACCAGTTTTGATTCATCCTCGGTAAGGTTCACGGATTTGGATCCTATGGCTGTTCAACAAGACAGTCACAGGCGCGACAGAAATTTGCAAGTTTCGCTCAATGCCGTTGAAAAAGGGTATTGGAAGCAACCCCCGCATCTCAGCGAGAAACGGATGTAAGGAGTGCTTCAATCTGGCTGAAAGGCTTTGATTTTGGTGATGTCCGCTTTTCTGACGGGAACTGCCATTCGAGCGTGCTGCAGCATCGGACACTTGGGCTCTTCAATAGCATTCGCCGCTCAAAACACGAGTGACCGGTTCGGGAAAAAGCGCCGTTCGCTGCGCGGCAAACGAACTGATAAGATGCGGGCCTTTGCCGACATTGATGTTTGGACATGTTGCTGACGCAGCATCGCTTTGCGAGTGCGGCATGAACGTCGCTGCGTTGCAGCCAAAGTCGCAAGATCGGTCATTCAAAACCCCGCCGAGCCACAAATTTCAAACCGTACTTTCGCCGCAGACGGTTCCAATGCTTCAGCAGCGGGACGAGGCAGTCTTTGAGGCTGTCTACCTTTCGGATCACGCATCACCCCCTGCTTCGGCCCGCGCAAGTGGTCCAGGCTCTTCGCGAATGGGGAAGTGGATCAAGGCCGCCAACAGGCCCAGCACCACCGCAGCCCACCACATAGGCGTGTAGTCTTGTGCCACGTCATAAATGCGACCACCAAGCCAAGCACCGATGAAACTGCCAGTTTGGTGACTGAAGAACACAAGACCCGCCAGCGTTGAGAGAAACTTCAACCCTTGGGTCTGCGCCACCAGTCCCATCGTCAATGGCACGGTTGAAAGCCAGAGCAGGCCCATTACAGCGGAAAATGCCAGTACACTGGCCTCAGAGACCGGCACAAGAATAAACAGCGAGATCACCACGGCACGCGCAAAATAGATGCCGCTGAGAACGGCCTTTTTCGATAAATGTTGGCCCGACCATCCTGCAAAGAACGACCCGGCGATATTGAACAGGCCGATCAATGCCAGCGACCAGGCCCCGATAGATGCGGCAAGGCCAAGATCCATGACATAGGCCGGTAAATGTGTCTGGATGAACGCCACGTGAAAACCACATACGAAAAAGCCAAAAAACAGGCACAGATAACTTCGGTCTGTAAAAGCGACGGATACGGCGTGGCCGAAATCGCCCATGCTGGACCCAGTTGCGGTTGGCTTTGAAACCCGCGCAATAAAGATAAGGAACGGCAGGATGAGCGCAAAACTGCATCCGATCATGATCAATGCTGGCTGCCATCCAATCGTTCCGATCATCACTGTCCCCGTGGGTGCCGAGATAAACATCCCTAGCGACGCTGCTGCGGTACCAAGACCCAGAATGAAACTCCTGCGTTCTGCACTCACAATCTTGCCCAATGCACCAATGACAATGGGAAAGGAGGCCGCGCCGGTGCCAGCACCGACCAAAATGCCAGTCAGAACAAATGCCGTTGGGTCGGTCGTCATGCCACGCAGGGCAAATCCGATACCTGCGCATATCGCACCAAAGGCAAGAACCCGTGCCGTTCCAAACCTGTCGGCAACCATTCCGGCGACAGGTTGAGCAAATCCCCATGTGAGAAGTTGTACGCCGACTGAAAGCGAGAATACTTCACGGCCCCAGCCAAGGTCCTGCGACATGGGTGCCAGAAAAACGCCAAAGGTGGCGGCAAATCCAAAGCCCAAGAAGGCCACCATGCAGCCTGCGAAAATAGCCGCTCGAAGACCCGGAGTTTGATCTTTATCTTTCGTCATGCCTGCCTCTGTTGTTGGTTGAAACGCTGCTGCAGCACTTGGTCACTTCCCCTCAAACCGAGGGGATTCCTTGGCCAGAAACGCGGCGATCCCGGCGGGGCCGTCGTCGGTACGCATCATGTCAGCAATGGACCGTGTCTCGCAGTCCAGCTGGGTTTCCAGACCATCTGAAAATGCCGTGTCCAACAGCCTTTTGACGCCGCCAAACGCCTTTGTCGGCCCGGATGCTATTTGCTGTGCCATCGCGCAAGCCTCGTCCGTCACAGTCTCTGGGGGCACTACCCTGTTGACCAACCCCCAAGACTGAGCCTCGGCAGCTGTGAGGACGCGGTTTGTCAGCATCAGCTCTTTTACCCGCAGCAAACCGACATGTTTCGCCAGGTAATAGGTCGACGATCCGTCCGGCGTCAGCCCGGAGGACGTATAGGCCGAGACAAACTTGGCCCTTTCCGAAGCGATGACAAAGTCTCCAGATAACACCATCGAGAACCCGCCGCCGCCCGCTGTTCCATTCACGGCCATGATGACCGGTGCGTCGATCCGGGCAAGCCGGATCAATCCTGCATGCAGCAGCGTGGCCATTCGGGTCAGATGCGCGGGTTTGTCTGGGCCGGCGTCCATTTCCGCAAGATCGCCGCCGCCGCAAAACATCTTACCTACGGCGGTGACGACCACGGCGCGCACGTCTGGCGCCCCGCATCGCACACCTACATCAAACAACTCTTTGGCCATGCGCGCATTCAACGCGTTGGCGGGGTTGTCCTTACGATCCAAAGTTATTGTCGCAATGCCACCGGCAATTTTGAGGCGAAGTGTTTCATAGTCCATGGATTTGACCTCTGGTAGTTTTCACGGCGCACGCCCTGCGGCCTGTCGTTCCAGTTCAAAGGGTTGGGATAATCGGGCCTCGGCGTCGTGGGCTTCAATCGGTTCGCCGCAATCCGAGCAGGTCAATTGTGGTTTGGTGACTTGACCGCAGGTCTTGTGGACGATCTGCACCGGCGTATCCTCGGCGCTCAACCAGCGATCGCCCCATTGCTTTAACGCGATGATCACCGCCCACAGGTCGCGCCCCTTTTCCGTCAGGCGGTATTCATAACGCGGCGGGCGTTCTGAATAAGGCTCGCGCCGGATTACACCTTCCGCTTCCAGCTTCTTTAGGCGCTGCGCTAGAAGGTGGGACGACATGCCTGTCAGGCGCAGGAAGTCGTCAAAGCGTCGGGTCCCAAGGAACATTTCCCGCAAAATCAAAAGCGTCCATTCATCGCCGACTTGCGCAACGGCGCGCGCGATGGTGCAAGTTTGCGACGGAAGGTCAGTGCGGCTCATGAGAAGTCACTTCTCTTTTTGAATTGACTAACTTCTAAAGTTGAAGTCTCTTGCTTGTCAACAAATCTCAAGGGCTGCCATGCTGGTCCTGTATCCGAGGCTGGCAATTGCCCAGCAGGTCTTTGCGAGGTCCATCATGAAAGTCTATTTTGCTCCCCAGTCACGCGCCGTGCGGACGGTTTGGCTGCTCGAAGAAATGGGTCAGCCCTATGAAATTGAGAAATTCACCTTGGGCCAGAAAGAAATGCGTGGTCCGGATTACACGGCGATCAATCCCAATGGCCGGGTGCCCACTTTGATCGATGGGAACGTTACCATCAGCGAGAGCACCGCGATTGCGCAGTATCTGGCGGCCAGATATGCGCTCGACTTGGCACCGGGCCCTGACGCTCAGAACTTTGCCGAATACCTGCAATGGCTGCACTATGCGGAGGGCATGATCATGCCGCCGATCAACAACTATGTGGTCGAAACCATCCTGCTTCCCCCCGAACGGCGCAATGATGAGGTCGCAGCGCGCGCGCTCAAACTTTTGAACCGCACACTTGCGGCGGTCGAGCATCATATGGAAGGGCATGACTACCTCGCCGGGGATTTTACGATTGCAGACACGATCACTGGACATGCGGTTGTCATGGCCCGTCGCCTTGGTGCGGCGTTCGAAAACCTGCCGAACCTCTCAACCTACGCGGATCGACTACAGGCCCGACCCGCCTTCCAGACAGCAGAAGCAGCATAGAGTAACGATATGACTGCAAAGCCCATCTGTCTGATCATCGGTGCCGGCGACTACATAGGTGCTGCCATTGCCAGGCGTTTTGCCAAAGGTGGGTTTCATGTCGTGATGGGCCGCCGTCGAGGGGAAATGTTTGCCCCCTTGATCGCCGAAATTGAGGCAGCGGGCGGCAGCGCCCAAGGGTTCACATGGGACGCGCGCAAGGAAGAGACCGCGACAGAGATGTTCGCGCATGTCGAGGCTGAGATCGGACCGATAGAGATCTGCATCTTCAATGTCGGCGGCAACGTTCGGTTTCCAATTCTGAAAACGACCGAACGCGTCTTTCGCAAAGTCTGGGAAATGTGCGCTTACGGCGCGTTTCTGTCCGGGCGCGAAGCCGCGAAATACATGGTGGAGCGGCAAAGAGGTTCGATCTTCTTCACCGGGGCAACCGCTTCGGTTCGCGGCAGTTCGGGATATGCCGCCTTTGCCTCGGGCAAATTTGCGTTGCGGGGTCTGGCACAGTCGATGGCTCGCGAATTGGGGCCAAAAAACATCCACGTGGCGCATCTTGTTATTGACGCGGGCGTCGACACGGAATTTGTGCGCGACCGGGTGCGACAGGCGGGTAAAGATCCCGATATCCTGCCCCCTGACACGCTAATGAACCCAGACAGCATTGCTGAAGCCTATTGGACCCTGCACCACCAAACGCGCGACGGCTGGACCCACGAGCTGGATATCCGCCCCTTCGCCGAATCATGGTGACAGCCGACATCCTACACAATTCCAGACAGGCCGATCCTCCACCAGACAAACAGAAAGAGGCGCCATGCTCGACCATTTGCTGAACGGCGTGCTGCCGGTTTTTGGGATTGGCGCGCTTGGGTACATGTTTGGCCTGCGCGGCACGTTCGATTTCAACATGGCCATGGCGCTGAACAAATTTGTGATGTTTGTCGCAATGCCTGCATTGGGCTTTCAATTGCTGGCCAATGCCCCATTGGCAGAGTTCAACTTTGCCATGCTGGGTGGGTATTTTGTCACCGAATTGGTGATGTACGTGGTCGGATTTCTGATCGCGCGGCGAGTCTTCAAAACCGATGTCATGGAGGCCGCGCTTTTGGGTCTGGCCATCGCACTGACCAATCACATCCTCTTCGTTCTGCCGATCGCGGTCACCTTATTCGGAGAGACCGCCGCAACACCGATTGTCGCGATCATTTCCATGGACGGAATCCTGATTTTCAGCGGTTCTTTGATCCTGATGGACGTCCTATCCACCAAGGGGGCCTCTCTTGGGCACACGCTGGGAAAGATCGCGCGAAATCCCCCGCTGGTTGCCATGGCGCTTGGTCTTGTGGTCGGGCTGTTGGGCGTATCGATACCGACGGGCGTTGATATCTTCATGGACATTTTGGGCGGCACGGCTTCGCCGGTGCTGTTGTTCGCGCTTGGCGTCATTCTAAGCCAGAAAGCCGGTGGTGCGCGTCCGATGTTGCCATTGGCCATTACCGGTGTGAAGCTGGTGATCCACCCGTTATTCGCTTGGGCCATCTTTGCCGGAATTCTGCAACTGACGCCCGAGGTGCGCAACCCCGCCATGATGGTTGCCGCCGCACCCTGCGGGGCAATGTGTTTCATGCTGGCGCTGAACTATGGCGTGCGAGTTGACGCCATCGCACGCGCTATTCTCTATTCGTCGATAGGGTCATTGGTCACAATCACTGTGGCCGCTTCGCTCTGATGCGAAAAACAATGGCCAGTGCAGCACGGAGGAATGATGACAGATAGCTTTACAGGCGGCTGTGCCTGCGGTGCAATCCGCTACCGCTCTAGGGGCTCCGCGCGATACATGGGCAACTGCCATTGCCGCCATTGCCAGCAAGCAACCGGCGGTGCTTACTTCCCGGCGGTGCTGGTCAAACAATCCGACTTCAAGATCGAAATGGGTGAGCCAAGCTGGTTTGAACGCCCGGCTGATCGTGGGCATGCCATGCGCCGGGGCTTCTGTGGGACCTGCGGGTCGCCTTTGTTCCTGATCAATGGCGCTGGAGAGGGTGCGATCGTGATTTACGCAGGAAGTCTGGACGACCCGAGTTGGTACACCCCAAGTCGCGATGTTTTTGTCAAAAGTGCCCAGCCTTGGGACGTTATGGATCCGACCCTGCCAAAGTCCCAGGCGATGCCCGGATAGGAACAAGTCCCTTATCGCTAGCAAAGATCGCACACGATTGAAGCTCGTTTCAGAATTAATAATGCCGCCATTGAATAAGAAACTCCTGAGTGTTCGGTTTCACTTTACGAACTAAGAACAGCCGTTCATGTGTCCTGCAGCATTGGACGGTTTTGGGGTAGTCGCTCCATGCTGCCATTCATTTTGGCAATCTGGATCGTGATGAATATGGAAAGAGCATTTGCAGTCCTTGTCATCGTACTCGGCGCGACCGCAGCGGGCGGCCTCGCACGTGTGGCCGCCGCCTTCAAATTTGGCGCACCCGAGCCAGCTTTGATGGGCATCATTGTTTTTGAAATTGCCACACTGCTGTTCATCCCTTGGTACAAACGCGTCATTCAATAGGGTCAGGTGCAGCGTTTTGCTGAACCGAGCGGTTGATCACCACGACGAAGCGGCTATTGGTAATTGCGTAATTTGACCCCAAACGCCTTAGTCAATCGCTTCGACTCGTGACTTCAGCGCAATGTTCATTGCATGAAAACCTTCTTGTGTGCTGGCACCGATGAAGGCCATCAGCGGGTAAACAAGCATACCTGAAAAGGTCTCTGCGTGGCGGAAGAGCGTTGTTCCTCTGTCGGTTTCCTCCAAAATGAAGGAGTGTTCACCATCAAAAATGCCCCGAAATCCCATCCTGCCGACCCAGAGTAGCTCTTTATCTTCGACGACTCGTAGAATCTCCGGCTTAATTTGCATTGAGGCATTGCCTGGTGGTTCGATAGTCACAGTCAGCTGGTTACCTACCATCAGATCACCAACAAACGCACGGATGAAAGGGTTCCATTCCGAATGAGCCTCTGTGTTGCTTAAGACGGCCCATACATCTTTTGGCGAAGCTTCAATTTCAATCTCAGTGCTGATCGTCCTGGATGAGAATTGGCCCGCTAGAAACGCAAGAACAACTACGCTTGCGATGACGACTGCTGATGTCTTCAGGATCGACATTTTGGTTACCTCAACATTTCTTGCAAAGTACGACTTGCGCGGAACGACTCATGCAGTTCACCCTACTTCGGCGTCGCTCAATGCCGAAGCTCAGCGTTGAGACCATAGTACCCGATGATGCACTTGGCACAAACCGTGGCGAAGCACAGAAAGCTGACATCGAAGAAACGCCACGGCACAGAAAGGACTGAGGGCTGATGTCCCAATCAAACGCTTTACCGCTCTGCATTGCTGCAAAACTACTTGCACCTTGGCACTTGAATTGGTGTTGCAAGGCTGCTTTTCTCGACAGACTCCGTAACCAGCGCCGAAAACGATGCCAATGGCGGAAAAGGGGATAATTGATGAAACGTCCATCTACCTATCTGAGCACCTTGCTTTGGGCATTGGGACTGGTTCTGTTCACGCTGGTAACCGCTCCCGCCGGATACTCCCAGGAGGCCACTGTCGATCTGTCCGCCGACCTCACCGACGCCGAATTTCAGGCGATGCTGGGGCGGTTGAGCGATGAGCAAGTCCGCGACATCTTGATTACCGAATTTGCCGCCCGCCGGACCGAAGAGGCCGCGCCGAACGAGGGCCTGCTGACCAACAGCCGCGATATTGGTGAGACATTGATCACCAATGCTTCGGCCTTGTTGGCCAAGTTTCCCCAGTTGGGGAAGGGTTTTAGCGCGGTTTGGGATCGGTTGTCGCAGGCCGGGGGTGTTTGGAAGGCCTTTCTGGCCTTTGCCATCAGTGTTTTGGCGGGCGGGATCGTGCGTTATTACTGGCGACAAGGTGGGGCCAAGCGCCAACGCGCCATTGCCGAGCGGAATGCGGGCAAAGGCCCTTATGCTTCCCTGTCTGTCATTGGAGGGGCAGCTATTGTTTTGTTGATTGCTTTGTCGGGGTCGATTGCCTTTGCCCTGACAGCTATGGCAGTGTTGTACTTGCTGTTTCACCATCCCGACATTCGTTTTTTTGCATCGAGCTATATTGCTGTTGTCACGGTCGTTCTGATCGTGCGGACAGTGGTTGATATCATGTTTCCGCTCAATTGGCCGGTCTTTCGCATGCTTGCGCTAAGTGATGAGGCGACACGCCGTGTGCATTGGTTCGCGTTGACCTTGTCGGGTTTGTGGATGTTTGAAACCATCACCTCGGACGTGATGGCCCAGTTTAGTGCGCCCGCTGGCGTGCCGGACCTTCTGACACTGATGCTAGGGCTGTTATGGATCATAATGGCTTTGGCAGGGACGTTTTGGATTCATCGGGCAACAGTCGATATTTTGCCCCCGCCGGAAGAACGCGGGTTTGCCGCCATGCTGACCCGCAACTGGGCGGCGCTGTTGGCGTTCAATTTTGCGATCACATGGGTTATTTTTACAGGCGGTGCGCTGGTCTTCGGCAACGTTGATGTCGTTGCGGGCAATATTTTCGTCTCGATGCTTGTCTTTCTCGGCCTGTGGATCGGCTACCGCGTCGCGGTTTTGTACCTGCGGGCGCAGCGCATGCATGACGCCGTCAAGATGGCGATCGGCAATGCGTTGCGTTCCTTTGCCTTTGCCGGTGGTCTGATCGTTATTCTGTCGGTCTGGGGCCTTGATCCTGCGACCCTCGCCGCAAGTGGCACAACCGGGCGCACGCTACAGACGTTCATCAATGTGCTTCTGACGGCTATTGTCGGATGGGCGATCTGGGACTTCTTACGAACGATCATCGACGTCCGCATCGCCGCAGAGCAACCTGAGGGAGACGAAGAGGAAAGCGGCGACGCCGAAGGCGGCCTCGGTGCAAGCAGGACTGCTACGCTCTTGCCGCTGCTGCGCTCCACCGCCCTCGTGGTCATCGGTGTGACCTGCCTCTTTGCCGCGCTGTCCAGCCTTGGGGTCAATGTCGGGCCGCTCGTTGCGGGTGCGGGTGTGATCGGTCTGGCCATCGGCTTCGGTGCGCAAACGCTTGTCAAAGACGTGGTCTCAGGCGTGTTCTTCCTCATTGACGACGCATTTCGCCGTGGCGAATATATCGACCTTGGATCAGTCAAGGGTGTCGTCGAACGCATCTCTGTCCGCAGCTTGCAACTGAGGCATCACCTCGGAGCAGTTCATACCATTCCCTTTGGCGACATTGCCGCGCTTACAAACTACTCCCGCGATTGGGTCATCATGAAACTGCCCTTGCGTCTGACCTTTGACACCGATCCCCAGCAAGTGAAAAAGATCGTCAAGCGCATTGGGGCGGAGTTCATGGAGGACGAAATTGTTGGCGATGGCCTACTGGAGCCGCCTAAATCCCAAGGTGTCATACAGATGGAAGACAGTGCAATGATCCTGCGGGTCAAGTTCAAGGCGGTTCCCGGCAAGCAATTTATTATTCGCCGCGAGCTGTTACATCGGATCCGAGCCGCGTTCGAAGAAGCGGGCATACGCTTTGCCAACCGCGAGGTCACAGTCCGCGTCAACGAAGACGCATCGCCTGAAGAGCGAAAAGACGCCATTAATGCAGCCGCATCCGAGGCTGCCTCGGCAGAACAACCTGCGACTTGAAGCAAATATGAAAATACAGCGCCAACAAGTGGATGGGTGATTCTGATCATTGGCCGGCTTGGCGGAGCAATCCGATTGCCCTAAAGCAAGCGTGCTGTTCCTGGCGTACGGGCGCTCGAAATTGAGGCATCTAGACATGCTTCAGATTTCAACCTGGCAATGATCTTGTCGTGTTTTTTTAGGCGTTGTTTGGACGCACCAGCCCAAATTGCATGATGCTGAACCAATGGCAACACTGATGGTTGGTGGTTTGCTCCTCGCCTCGCCCTTAACGCTCTTCTTCGTGCCACCCACGTATAGGCTGTTTTTCCGGCGTCACGCCAAGCGGAATGAAGCTCTCGGCACAATCACAACCGCAACAGCTTCGTGAGGACACAGCATGCGAAAATCACTCCCCCTTTCTATCTGCCTGGCACTGTTCACTGCAGCACCCGCGATGGCTGAGCCGATGACGGCGGCCGATATAGAAGCGAAAATCATCGGACAAACATTCAACGCTCGGCGCGGAGTTATGCGTGCCCGTATGACTTACGCCTTGGATGGCAGCGTCACACTGAAGACGCCTGTATTCACAGGAGGTGGAACTTGGCGCCTCGCTGGAAACCAGCTTTGCGTCAACATCACGAAAGGCCCAGGCAAAGGGAAAACCTGCGCCTCGATCACCGAACTAGGGAACGGGAAATACAGGGCATCAGATGGAGCCACACTGGACTCACTCGAGCAGTGAGTGTGCGATGCAAACGCCCAAACCCGGACTGGCAGCAGTGGCTGCATGAAAACGTAGGTGTTCTAGCAGAAGAAGCCTCACCGCCAAACATAGGTCAGCAAAACAACATTCGCCTGCCGCGTTTCACATTGCTTCGTTCGAATGTCTGCCAATGACCCGTCGGTAGCCCAGTATCGCACCCGCAGCGAACGTCTCCTTAGGGCTGATTCTGTTGAAAAACAACGTGTTGCAGGCGCAGAAAGTAGCGGTCCAAATGGAGCGCGAGCGCCTTTCCTATCAGGCCTTGCACGTTTGCTGCGGTGCGGGAAAGATCTTGGCTAATTTGCGGAGGTTTTGGGCTGTTGCTGCGAGTAAAAATTCGTCATTTGCGCCGCATGGGCCGCGTAATCGCAATCGTCCCAAACCAAGGATGCGTTTGAGATGGGCGAAGAGCATCTCGACCTTCTTTCGCAACCGCATTGAGACTGTGTATTGTTTGGTCTTGGCGATATCGCGGGCGACCTGACGGGCGTCTTCGTGTTCTTCACGGGTGATCTTGCGCGCATCTGCCTTGGGGCAGCATTTCATTTTTGATGGGCAGGCCTGACAGGTGTGTTTCAGCGCCTGATATTTGGCGACGCCCTTACCGGTGGGGCCACGGTTCGGATCGGAATAGTTTCGGCGGAACTGTTTGAGCGGCTCGCCTTCCGGACAGATGTACTGATTGTTCTCAGGGTCCCATTCGAAGTCGGCTCGAGACCAGGTGCCATCCGTCCGGCCTGCTTTGTCCAAGACTGGTATGTGAGGTTTGATGTCGCGATCAACGAGCCATCCCAACATCGGTCCTGATCCATAGGCGCTGTCCGCAATCAAACGCTCCGGGTCAATGTCATGCTGCGCCTTGATCCGATCCAACATGGTCCGCACAGAACCAACCTCGGCCTGTCGGATTGATCTGGTTCCTTCAACGTCCAAGATGACGCTGTGGTCGGTGTCGATCAGATAGTTGGTGGAATAGCTAAAGAACGCAGGGCCTTTGCGAGCTGCTGTCCACTGGCTTGCAGGATCAGAATGGGACGTGAACTTAGGCACAACCTCCGATGCGGCCCCAAAAGCAGCATCGTCCAAGACGTCGAGATATTCCTTCACAGCGCGCGGTGCATCAGCTGGATCAATGGCGCTGTGATCC
>JBDWQI010000060.1:0-4840 GCA_039986635.1 Sulfitobacter sp. | reverse complement strand
TTGGGGGCGAGCGACAGGAGAGAAAAAAAAAAGGTTGCCGTCGTATTACGGGGGACCATAGTTAATAGGACCTATGGCACACACAAAAACCCATGTATTTACCTACTTTTACTAACAATATTAGGTCCTATTTACTATGGTCCCCCGTAATAGAGGGAATAGATCCGCTCTAAAATGTCTAGATCGTGAAGTGAGAATCGATGATGTGCCCGAGGTGTGCTTACTTCGCTACCCAGCAAAATACTAGATTAGCAGTCGGCAGGTGCTAACCTCTCACCCCGCACGATGAAGACATCGTCGTAGGAGCTGCTGACTGTGGAGTATGACTCCGTGTAGTCCACAGGGCCTCCCGCACTTTTCAGCTGGAGCAAAACGACATTAGATGTCCCGCGTCCTAATACGTATACCTGTGTGCATACACACCGCATGTACGCACCCGCGTTTCGATAGCACTGGCACGAGTCATCGATCAGACACATATAAGCACGTTGCGCCCACGAGGTACATAGCGAAAGTGCAAGTGTCGGTGCCAATCCTTCCGTCAAGTATTCGATATACTGGCCTCGGCTAGCTTCGTGTTTGGGGAACAGTGTTGTGTTCCGCGCTTACGCACCGATAGTCCGTTGACTGCGATGCCACATAAGTCCGTGTCGATTGTTTCTCGTGACCAATTTAGTACGGAGTTATCACCGCCTTCCTGTATAGAAAAGACCCTAGAGGAGGTCACCACGAACAAGGTAGCCCCGTCGGCGCTGAAGGCAACGGCAACCGCCTCGTACGTTCCGCCCATTTCGAAGTTGGTATACACCCCATAATCTCTGCGTGGTTCATACGTGCGCGCAAGGAAAACGTTGATTCGGCAGCACGCAAGTAACTTTACTGTTAAACTCCACAGGGAACAAGGTAGAGAGTCGGCGATCACATGCATGTAGAAAGGTCTTTGTTTGAAATCGGTGTATTGCTGGGAGTAAGGTGAGGGTTTAAATATACGCAGCCTCATAAGTGTCGCCAATGTCGACGGTAGGGTAGACCCCTCTATCTCTGCGTGGGTCGTACATACGTGTTGGGGAAACGAAATATGTCGATTTGACAGCCAGAAAAAATAGCATATTCAGGAGTTGTGCTGCGCTGTGTGGGGCTTTCTGTCGTATGCAGTATGACTTGATCACAATTCGACATAAACATAACATTTACACAAATTGTGCTTAGCTTGGGCGATCAGGAAGCATTTCCCACTTGGCCTCTGTAATTCCGTCATTGGTTCCAGTTCGTCGGGCGAAACCCCCGGTGTCGCTTTGGAAATTCATCCGTTCGTCTCTAAGTTGGCCCCGTTCTGTTGTGATCGGAACCCTCTTTGTCGCATTATTTGATTCAACTTAAAAGAACTTTCGCACCTTCCCGACCTTCCGCTCTACGCGGCTAATCCATAACATTCAGCAATTGTCAGTTCTATGTTTCGAACCGACGTTTTTCGTTGTTATTCCACGGATACCCTCTGCCCTTTATTGGGGTGCTCAGTGCGTAGTGGTCGATACAGCAGCGTCGGCAACCGTTCATCACTTTGAAAGTGCATCAATTTTCACTCTTGAAATCATTCTCAATTTTTCCGTTGTGTTACAGCCTTCGAAGCGCTTTCCTGGTCGAACGATGAGCGTCAGCGCAGTAGCCGTGTTTACCACACGGGTGGCTAACTATTTTGTGAATCATGTGCCGCCCCAACAGGAGGAGCACGTGTGTGCCAGAACAGAAACCTGTTGGAGGTCCTGTCAGCCCTTTTGGCACTTGAGAGGGAAATCAAAGGGCGATAGAAAAAGACGATGACTATTGCAACGTGAAGGGGGGTTGCCTCCTCAGGGAGCACGCTTGTCGGTGGTGAAGTACTCGTCCCTCACATCACTAGTCCTCGCTGTCACTTTCACTTCATCAAGGACATGAGATATGATAAGATACATAATCCAGGCGATATAGGGTGCGTGAAGCGGAGGCAGAAAGCAAAAATGAGGAAGCAGTGATAGTCAGAGGGGAACCCAGACCACTATTACGGGGGGGCAGAGTAAATAGGACCTGTGGTACACACAAAAACATATATGTTTACCTATTTTTACTAACAACATTTGGTCCTATTTGCTATGGTTTCCCGTAATAATAATGTTGCGGCTCCCCTGATCTACCATGTGCACCTCATCTGAGAGGTGTGGCATCACCTCTTCTTACAATCCTACGCACGCACACGTTCTCACATATTTACGAATGGGCTCCATGACATGAGCCCACCCTAAATAGTCGTAGATGCAGATCACACGACGATCAAAATATTTCAATGTGAACATCAAGAAATCGGAACAGGGGGTCGAAGATGCGGCTATTCGAAACAATCTAATATGAGGCAATATATACATTCCCCGCACCTCGTAATGAGGCTCAGTCGCCTTTAGAAATCACGAATCTCGAGTATTGAGTTGGAAAACGAAGCTCGAGGTCGGGAATATGCCCGTAATATGCCAACAGCAAGCGGGCTACGGGAGAAAGGCGAAGAGAGTCTAAGACAGTTTAGGGTGAACCTCCATCGTAGAACGCTTCTGGCGTCCGGTAAGGACGCCGTGGTGGCTCAGAAACGTTTTTTTCCCCAAATGTGATACGTCTATCGTAGAACGCCTCGGCTGGTAGGTACACGGAGAATCATAAACGCTTCCGAGAGTACACTACCACGATTTGGCGGCCGTCACGAAACGAGGCGACAAGCGGAACCGGTGGTGGTAGGTTAGAGGAAAAAACGAAGGCAAGAAAGAAGATGGAGTTGTACCCAAAATATGCGCTATCAATGAAGTTCACAGCCTTCGTGAGAGGAGGCTAGTGGAATCGGCAGTGATATATTGAAGGAACACACTAGTACACCAGAAGAAGCACCTTTGGCCGAACGTAAAGAGAAAGCGCAGTACATGCTGAGAATCATCAGAGAAGTGTCCGAAAAATCGGATATGAGAGGCTAGAATGGAGCTATTGCCACTAAGTCGCAAGGGTATAAACAACAAGAAAAACGCCCCAAAGCGATGACAGTAGTGGTAGTAACGTGGGACCCAATGCAATGGTTTGGGTTTTGGTCGGGTCGGAAACTGAATGCCGGAAACTTTCAAAGCGAGTCGCCAGTGTGCGGACAAAACCGAACCTGTGATTTTGGTACAGAAGGTATAAGACTGAAGCTACGCAGAAACGCTGAAGCGGTGATCAAAAACCTGGGACCCCGGAAGGCTAGCTTGGAAAATGTACCAGTATTAGCTCGTATGTCAGGGTCGCTCGACCGATATCTGATACGCGATTTTAGCCCAAGCCTCAATGATACGACACAATGGAGATCGTGAGACCCATAGGGAACACGGTACCAGCAGAAGCTACGGTAGTATGCAGGGAAATGTTCCAACCTAAACAAAGTATACAAACACGCCAATGTAGTTGGGTCGTGAAGAATACACTCGTGCAGCTTCAGGAAAGGCCGCACGCACCTACGTTTTGATGAGCACGTAGGGCAAAAGAGAGAAAGAAAATATCAATCCATACGTAGCGGGGTTGAGTAGCATGAAAGGAGGACTTGATGATGTGAGACCCTCGCAAAAAAACGAGAAGAAGCTACGTAACCGAAGTGAAGCGCGACAGCCTGTAACGGGGGGGCAACACAATGGACCCCTGAGTGGCGAACTGAGAAGGACTACTGACAAACCTCGGTATGCGGAAACGTCGTTTACCTCGAAGCAGGTACGGCGGAAACTGAAAGAAAGCAGGGGTCCACTATAAACGACCTGGAGCAGAGGAGCCAGAACGGGGTCGATACATAGTGGACCTTTGGAGGCGGCAGCTATGCCGCGAAAGATTGAAAACCCAATAAACAACATCGGGGGGAAGGTCAAAAACGAAACGATCTATGTGGGCTGCGGCCTCGTCTTGGTACGATAAGAACATTGTACATTTTTTGGTGGTCGACTCGAGATGCTAAGCGCAACAGCATACCCCGCTCGCACTACTCGTACACAGAGTAGGGATGTGAGAATACCAAGTGTGTCGCGTTCTGTCGCTATACCTGGGCTCTAAAAGGTGTTTGGGTATGGCCATTTTCTCAGGCAAATAACCAGCCCACGGACCGTCCGTACTACTGTAGCAAAAATCATCAAGATATACTGGAGCACTGATCCATACCATGCCAGGTATTTGTTATATGGGACAAGGCTCATCCTACGCTAACTTCAGTAAGCGGATTCCCAAGTTTCATACTTGAGATTTAATCCCACCCTGCATATTTTTAGTGGTCGTTTCCTTGCCACGTGTCCTGTATCGCACTCTAGTTTTACAGGAGTACAGCTAGTATTGAAATCGCGGCGACGGCGTGGTATACACCCTGGCTAACCTCTTCCTTGATGTATAGCGATCGGTCGACCCTCGTTGATTACCGCGCGAACGAGCCTCAATAGAGCGGTGCAACGGTTGTGACAGCACGTAATATGTTGATCAAGACATACTTCGACGGACGGAGCTCCTCAACAGAAACACTACAGTAGCACGTACCCGGCGTCGTTGGAAACTCACTGTTAAGTTTCGATCTTGTTCGTCACGGGGTATGTACCGTACCTGGCCCATGGGATTGATCAAAATGGAGTGGTTTTCTGAAATCAGCATTAACGTGAGATATAGAGCCACCCCTCAAGCGAACAGCCTTCGCTTCTCTTCGTGCACCCCTACCACAGCATGCGTCGGTGTCGATACCGCCCCGCACGGTGGGAGAACCCCGACCCCACTGGATTTTTCACTGACTAGCTTGGGTAGCTTTGAGGTTCTGCCGCGCGCAGGGATA
>JBDWQI010000059.1:0-3440 GCA_039986635.1 Sulfitobacter sp. | reverse complement strand
CAAACGGTGGCTTACTTACCACTGCTACTGCGGTATAGCGGCTTCATCGTTCCCCCGAAATCCTGCTTTCGAGGGACCGCCCATTTCTCATGAAAACAATGTTTTCAGTCGACATCACACTGTTTTATAAACTTTGTGATGCCAACATGACGCCGCGTTTATCAAGATCTCTAGGAAACGACTCAACTCGGTTTGTCTTGGCAATCCCCGTTGCCCACAGCCGCCCCACGAAAGGGTAAGACACGTACTGCATACTGCCTGTCTAGGCTTCTCCTAGTATTGAGTTGTGTGTGCTGTGTTTCTGTATCCGTTCAAGATCTTGGCACTCTATCCGATTTCCCCCCTCCCCTTTCAGTCCCTCACCATACACGATACTTGGTACAAGCTTTATCCCCGCGACGTTTGACCTGTCAGGCAGTTATTGGTTCAAACAAATTCCAACTGATCGGAACCCATGCAGTGAACGTTATTGACACATGTCCGACGGAAGATGGTAGCTTGAATGCCTGGTTTATCGTGTACCCTCCCATCCCACAAGGTGTTTTCGGATTCTCGACGTTGGTCATCAACCCGGCCTGAAGCGATGACCCTATGCCTAGATCAGTGTGTACAGTTCTAGTTACGCAGTCAAACTCAAGACAGGGATGTGACTGTACCAGGTGGCTACGACAGTATTGAAAATGTGGACCAAATTGCCGGTTCTGCATCGAGGTTTCGATATCACGGTATGTACTCCCCGATTTATCCATCCCGAATCGGGATCCCAATCACCAAAATGAAATTCACGATTGTTGGATATTTTCCCCCCGGCGCACATCACGCCTTAGAATGGAACAATTATTTTCCCCTTGCAATAGCGGCCGTAGTGCACACAACGAAGACTACGTAAAACAGAGCATCGGCAGGCTACAAACCTGTCACCCATGATTTTGGTACGCACGTTTAATCCGCCTTGGACGTGTTGGGTACACAGGTTTGTAATCATCACCAACGTGTCTTCTACGCAAACATCCTAAAATCGAAAATATCGAAAATCGAGATCGTCATAGTCTATACCGCCCTTGTTTTGTTAAGGACTGCCAAGAATAATTTGATCGGCTTATGTCTGCCGACTCCTTTGCAAAAAGTCCATCCTTCTTGGTTTCGGAGGCGATCTCCAACAAAAAGCTACCATAGTTCAAAGCGGCTATGTTTTCTTGATGTCTGAGCAAAACAACACAAGCGATAAACTGTCATACAGCGTCAGTATATGTCATTACACAACTTTTTCGCCAGTTGTTGAAAGGTATGCTTGGACCGGGGGAGTGATTCTCGGACCGGGTTGAACCACTTGACTCTATCGAATGACAATTCCTGACATGTACTGCTCCCGATCTACCGTACCGCTGCAAATGGCGTTTCCAGTTGAAAGGTATTGATTTTTTTAAAGTGTGCTCTTGTCTACGGAAATCACCTGCGTATGTAATACTTTGCTTTTTGGGCGACAACAATATTTAGAGAATAGGCTTTCTATTGTCGCGTACGTCTCCTTGCGTGGAGCGTTGCTTCTTTCGCAAGCACCAGCGTATGTGGATGTTTGGATGTTATTTTTTATTGCGATCTATATATACATATCTACTTTCGTATAGCCTTGCTTTTGAATATAATATTTTTTTGTAGAGTATACCATTTACAGTCAACAGTACATGGGTACCTATATTTACCTTCCGTCACCAGGAGGTTAAGCTAACACGCAGCGAACTGATATCAATCAATGGTGTAAAGCGTTTTAGATGTTTGATAAAAAAATGTGGTCACCCAACGCTTTGCTTTTTCGATATACAGGGTAAATAGTTGTGCCGGTGTGGAAATGGCACACCCTTCGGAGGTGGACGCAGCGCTCACCCAGGCAGTGGTTAAAGTACATTGGGGGTGCGCAAGAAGTGCAGAAGATGAATGATGTTGAGCACAGCCGTATCTAGCTAGAAAGGGAAGAGAAGAGCGTGAGAAATGTCGCTGAGCGATCTAGGCAGGCACTCACATCCTCGATCAAGTATACTACGTGGACTGTATCCTACGGGTCGTCGTCGTGATCAACCTACAGGAACGTTTCCCAATGTTTGGAAACTTAGCTAATCCACCCCCCCGGCGATCAACCATATCTTCTATTCTCGTCATGCTCCTTGATAGAGATCGTTCGTGATGGTACTGCATTACTGTACTCGCACGATGTTTCACCGCGTTGTTCGTCTGTACCACATCCAAGTAGTGGGTGGACCGAACGCATCGAGCTGATTGCAATGCTTCTGCTTACCAGGTATTCGTCGGTACTTGATGCTCTGTTGACCATTAACTTGTTAATATATACGTTCTGCGGAACTGTAGTATTACGGGGGGCCATAGTAAATAGGACCCACCGTACGCACAAAACGCTATATACTTCCATTTTTGCTAACTGTGTTTGGTCCTATTTACTATGCCCCCCCGTAATGGTAGTGAAGATGATCACGATACACGTTGGACGCTCTTCTGCTGCCTTTTTCATGACATTCCCCCTCAAAGCAAGTCGCGTCGCGAAATAATGCTTACGCGTTTGGGATCAATCAACTGAAGATCGAATATTCGGCTAAATCGTGCTCACTCATGCAAAGCTAACATACGCCGGCCAGTAACGTTAAACGCTTATGGCCTGTCCTTTACAACTTTCGAAACCAGGTGAGATTGAGGTAGAATCAAGCTGAAAACACATTTTACCAACTATTATTTGGGGCCATAAAACATATCGAGTTGTTTCATACCCATGCTAGATGGAACTGACATGGCCCTGTTCCGCCTGGTCGCAGAACCGTGCTTGGGCCCTATTAATAGCAGTGTTGGCTTGCCTCCGATTTTCGTGTATCACCCATTTATGTGTCATGCCTATTTCTTTGTCTTACCCCATACTAACGTTCTTGAGGTTTTTTCGTTTTCTTCTGAAACTTTCATACTCAATTTATGCTGTGTGATATTCAACTGTAGTGCACTTTACGTTAGCATTGACAGAGACTTGAGACCCGATCTAGCTGGTTTAAAAAAATATAGCTGAACCCTATCCTGCCGCGGGATCAGGGTTCCTGTTGCCTAGCCCTAGCGGGCTCTTCGTTACAGGTCCAGGGTAAGAATGGAGGACTCGTAAACGAGTGTGGTCAGTTCAGCGTTAGATCAAGAGTGGTGGAGGAGGTTGTTTAAACGTTTTTTAATACCGTAGCAGGTCTGTGTTATTGGTTTTGTATATACATTATTTGCTTGACCTCGCCCTCTACACGTCACTGGCGTGCCCGTTTGGCTTATTGTCCAATTTTGTTGCTTGTATACGAAGTAGAGTCGAAAATTGCATGTCAGTGATGAAACAACACTGATTCAACCCCTTCACATGTATATAAACGTTTCGTTCCCTCAGGACGGAACAGTTGGGTACGACT
>JBDWQI010000058.1:0-3565 GCA_039986635.1 Sulfitobacter sp. | reverse complement strand
TGGCAGTGCTTGTAGTGTGGCAGGATCTGCCTACCTACTCATTCCGGCTCGCTCAACGAAGAAGTCCCTTTACAATCTCGGAGAAAGGAACTTCAGGTTGGTAGGCTGTTCAGGTATTTTGGTTCCTGTTGGGATCAAGGTACAGGCGAAGACCCAACACAACTCCTGACTCTAACCACCACCCTAACCCTAACCGTAACTAACCCCAAACCGCAGCCAAAACTGGCCAGAACTGACCATAAACGCGGCTGCGCCGCCTTCGCATCGCCCCAGGAAACTTCTCAATTGCGGACGGCGATTCCGAAGTGCAGACCGCGCTAGGCAATTTTCGAGTCAAAAACACCCCTAAAGATCCTTTCACCCAGATTGCTAACCTACGCCGCTCAACGATGATAACCGTACGTGGCATGATTCCACCACTCGTGATCATCCTGTACGACGCGAAAAACACAAATTTCAGTCAGCACATACATGTATGCCATGTTTCGTGTCATCGCGTACCGCGTACCGTATACATACATGTAACGTGTAAGAGTAAAAAGACGCTCTCCGAAAAAACATATACCATGTGATACTATTTAGAAATGAAACCGAGCTCTGCTTCGCTCTGTTCCATGGAAGAAACAAACCAACAACAGCTTGGAACCCAACTTGTTTGTGCATGCGTGGGCGAACAATATTTCAAACCCCTGGTTCTGCCCCGTTACCTATCAACGGTATCATCGTCGGTCGAGTCATCGGACACAAAAACCACAACAAGCAAGCACCACCCATGGCGTTGAAAGCCCATTGTCTAGTCTACATCTTGCCGCCAATACGTATCGTAGCGGATATTCGCCGTGGGGGCGCAGTGTCTGTGTGTCAGAAAACGGCCAAGCAAATGTGTTGCCTTACGTCTGCCAATGCTCAATCACTCCACGGTACCCTATGATCAGTGTTGACCACTGAATCCTCTACCGCAACCTACGGAGCGATTTTAACCGGCATATCCATTGGCGGTTTCGCTTTCATCGTCGTCGGATTCGCTGTCCTCGCCGCAGCTACTTCCCGACCTGTTGTCAATCTCCACGACCGAGCTGGCACTAGGTAGGGCTGTACGCGTGGGTCTGTTGTCTGTTGTCAGTTGTCTGTGGGCTGTGTGGGCTGTGGGCTGTGGGTTGTGGGCAGTAAAATAATCCCATTTCCCCTTTATTTAGGAGTTCCCACCTAACAGCAGTGTAATTGTTTTAATAGTGCATTTCTTGCGTTTGGACTCGCAGACGATATAGGCACTGTCGGCAGGAAAAGGGCGTTCATGCACGATAATTCAGTGAAGGTCATTCAAGCATTCGCTCAGGCACGCACGTGCCTGTAAATGCCACGGCCTACTACCGAGGGACCGCAGACAGACGCATAATTCGCAGAGAAAACAGTGTACGTATGGCCTGTTTGAATAGTTCAAAATTCGACAAAACCAGTTGAAAGTTGAAAGGTAGACAGAGTGTGTGTTGTGCTTCACATTAAACCATTATTTCTACCCCCCGACTAGAGCTGGGTACCTTGGGGTAAAACAAAAAAACGAATACTTGACAACGAGGCGTTATTCTCAACACGAAAACCGGATAAAATCGTTTTTTTGTCCCGGTTTTAACCGGTTTTCGAAAACCGGTTCAAGCCGGATGTTAAAGTGAAACGCCTACATGTCGTTGAACCACACGGAAATTTCGCGTTCAGTACGTGCTGTTTATTATGTGGATTCCGATCTACTGCTGACTGATGGCGTGCGACCGTAAAATGAGGTAGTGTGGCACTTACTGCCATAACAACACGTAATGGTACGGGTGACGTGATTCTATGCAATAAAACAAGACCTTGCCTACCAATATATATATGTGCTGAAGTATACGGTAGCACACAGTACTGGACACCTGCCGCCTGGTAGCATATCATAGATTCGTGTAGAGCTTCAGCTATTATTGGGGCCCTACAAGGCTATTAATTATTGCACTGCTGCTGCTCTGGTAATAAGGTAGCAATCTCTAAAATAAACTGAGGCACGGAGGACGTGCAGCAGGCTCGACGAGCTCAGTTGTATACCCGTGATAAATATAATTAAGTAAGGTGTTCTTGGTATGTCATAGTGATAACACTATGGGCATAGGGTTTTACACAACACGTCGGCGTTGGGCGTGGTCATGTAAAAAAAGAGAACAGGAAGAAAGTATAGGGATCTCGCGATGGATGATCGGTACCTGGGACCAGCTCTGCTGTTACAGCAGTAAGTAGTTGACTCGCGATCGAGAGGACGCAGAGAGGTAAGGACATCAAAATGGGTCCTACATACAGTAGGTGTGGTAGAGACTGGTTTATTTAGCTTCCCACTCACCCGCCCGTGCTTCCGAGGGTGTCAGTTGAGGGTGGGTTACCTGGTCGAAGCAGCGGCATGATGTTCAGTATACGTACTTACAGCAGCAGCAGCCGTTTAGTTTGTTGTTCTCGCATCAACTCTTTTCGTTGTTCGAGCAAGGTCGGTGGTCACACAAACAAAGAAAGGTGCTGGAGCCCTAGGAAGATCCCAAAAATCAAAGTAGTATATTTTCGGCTGGGAAGCACCGACACTTCCCAACCAAAAAACACACGAGATGAAGAGGCGCACACGTGAAGTGAAAGCAATGTGCAAATTGAGCGAAGATGACGGGGGAAATCCACACAAGTACTACGTGCACAGCATACGAAGAGTTCCCCCCGTTCTCACGAATAAGAGTACTGAATACTGTTGTTGTTTGGACTGCTGACCGCGCCGTATGAAAGGCACTGCTGTAGTCGCGAACACAGAGACGAACGCGCCTGCTGTCTGGCGTGCTGTCAGAGTGACGACTCGCGGACATGCAATGGAAAAAGGGCAGTGAAACCAAAAGCCACCATGCAAACATCAACGATCGCCGTGTATTTCCGGCCTTTCTGACAAAGGTGCAGTACCTTCGTTGTTATGATACCACATCCATCCCTGACAACTGCGAGGTCCTTCCAGATGTATATATATTTATTTTTTATCATCACTTTTACTTTCCAGCTTAACTCGTAGAAGATTTTCACCCTCACAAGCCGTGGTCACAGATGCCATCCCTTCTCCCACCCGGTCCGAGTACGTGTCTTCATTTTTTATCGCGCATACGGTTCAGCATTCCCACTGCTAGTCGATTCCCATCGAATTCAATGTTGCTAACTCGCGCTCTCGCGCTTTCCACTAATCATTTTTTACGCAGTAAAATGTCCCTACGAGTATGCACTCGGCAAGACTCGAACCCACGAAATTGATCTTGATGGGCACGCGGACAACCTACCAAGCCACCGGGGACATGAAGAGTATATATACCAGTGACCATAATATGATACAACTCGCCAACACTATACGAGTACATGTACCAGTGATGTAAATTAACAGGTACTGCCCAACATAGTGTTTAAAAAAAACAGAAAAAAAAACGATGGGTACTGCCCTCGTGATGGTGTGCGCGCCAGTCGTGGGTCTCCGTGTGCCGTGCTGCTGATGTTGGCCATGGCCGTCTCATTGCCTTAGTCCATT
>JBDWQI010000057.1:0-12085 GCA_039986635.1 Sulfitobacter sp. | reverse complement strand
GATCTGGCCAACGAGGTGCGAGGGCTGCTGAAAATCTTTGGAGTTCGATTGCCCAGAACGGTAAAACACGGGTCCTTTGATGCTTTGGTGCGTCCTTTGATTGAGATGGATGATGTTCTTGCGCATGCGATCATTCCGCTGCTCGATGCGCGGACCATCTTGTTCCAGCATTATCTCGAGCTGGATCGACGTGTGAAGCGTGCAGCGTCTCAAGACGACGTTTGCATGCGCATGATGACCGTCCCTGTTCGTCGTCGATGACATCTTCCGACACCACCTTGAAGGTCGGCAGCATACCTATACTTCGCGTAGCACGCCCAACCCACCGCCCATGCCTGATCTGCTTGAACAGCAACGCGCCATGAACGCCTGGCTTATTAACTTCGCGGGCGATTTGGACGCCAAAGCACTGTCAACGATCGTCCGCTTCCAATTCGTAGGAGGCGGTGAAGGCGCGATGACGCGGGAGCAGATATTCCTGCATCTGGTTAACCACGCCACGTATCATCGCGGTTTCGTCAACGACATGATGTATCAGGTGCCCGCGCAACCGCCCGCCAACGATGTCCCTGTTTTTCTCAGGGAAGCCGCTCGCGGATCTGATCATGCGAATTGATGCGCGCAACGGTGGAGAGGGCTCTCGTTCGGAAGACGACAGGATGTCAGCTGCTCACACCCGCAGAACCGAGCGCGCACTGGCGCAGGCCGAAGGCATTCGTGCGCGGCTAGCCGATACGCCGTCCCACGTCCGAGCGGGCTGGTTACGGGACGCGGCGGGGATGATCGAAGCCGATGCAGAACGGCACGCTCGTATCATCGTCGAGCAGGGCGTCAAGACAATCTGCGAGGCAAGGAGCGAAGTGGCAAGAGCAATTGGAACGCTTCGATTGAGCGCCGAGGAAGCAACGCGTTCTACCGGTCGAACGATAGACTTTGGGGCAGACCCACGGGGAGTGGGAAGATGGGGCTTTCAAGATCATCGCCCAGTCGGAACAGTGCTCGCGATCACACCCTTCAATGACCCGCTCAACCTCGTAGCTCACAAGGTCGGTCCGGCGCTGGCCGCAGGCTGCCCTATCATCGTGAAACCGGATCCGCGCACTCCGGCTCCAGCTTCCATGTTATGCGATACGTTACTCGTCGCCGGGACCCCAAAGGGGGCCGTTGATTGCATCGAGGCACACGTTCCTGAGACAACGGCCATGATCCGCGATCCGCGCATCGCAATGGTCAGCTTTACCGGAGGCCGCTCGGCTGGCTCCGCAATCGCACAGGCGGCGGCGGGCAAACCGTTCGCATTGGAGATGGGCGGTGTGGCCGTGACCATCTTGCTCGATGATGCGGACATCACTATGGCAGTGCCGCGTATCGTGTCCGGAATGATTGCGGCGGCGGGGCAGAATTGCCTGCATGTCCAGCGCGTGATCGCGCAGGGCGGGGTGAAGAACGAGCTAATGCGGCGGTTGGCGCGCGCTTTGGATGAGATCCGGCTTGGCGACCCCGATGATGAGGCGAGCGAGATGGGGCCGCTGATCGAACAGGACGCGCTGGACCGCTGTATCGAGTGGACCGCGGAGGCCGTGGCAGGAGGCGCCAAAATTCTCGCGGGAGGCACCCCTGAACATCATAGCGACACAAGGCCGCGTTTTCGCCCAACACTGCTTGGCAATCCCTCTCGCGAGGCCAAAATCGTGCGACAGGAGGTGTTCGGGCCGATAGCGACCTTAGAAACAGCGCGTGACCTACCTGAGGCATTGGAAATGGCAGCTTTGTCGGGTCCCGCTCTTGCCGCTGCAATATTCACACAATCGCTTGAAGCTCCCCGTGCATTGCGCAAATTGAATGTCGGCCAGATCGTCGTCAATGACACAACCGACTTTCGTATTGATGCTATGCCCTTCGGAGGGCCCGGCGCGGCAGGCCTGGGAAGGGAAGGAGTTCGATCCGCCTTACAGGCCATGAGCGAACCAGTGGTAATGTGTATTGCTTAGATGCACCTCAAGGTGACGCCGATGTGAAACGGAGAAGACGTTCCGCTTATAACACCTTAAGATATTGGAGCGTCGCCAGGGGTGTTTAGTCCCTATCGGGACACTCTTCAGCCAACCCTTCATCCCTAAACCGGACGTTCATAGGAGGCGCAGCATCGGTGAAACAGGGCTCTTTCGGCACCTTAGCTGCGATCTGTACGAAGGTCCGTTAAGCGGGCAGGCGAGTGCTTCTTTCAGAACACTAAGAATATCCGTATATTCGGGATCAAACAGGTAGTGAGGAGTCCCTAAATGAAACAGTTTGCAGTGGGTGATCTGACCCGGAACACAGGTGATCTCTTCGTCGCAGCAACCATCGCCCCGATTGCCATCACGAAGCATCGCAAGCCAAGCTTTGTTGTCATGTCGATAGAGCGGTTTCAGGCTCTCACGATTGGCCGCAGATCGCAGGTGGCACTTGATGTGACCGATATACCTGAGGATCTGGGCAATCTCCTTGACAACGGTATCGCGGATCATTTCCGTGGCCGCTGACACTGAGGTTTATGAAGCCTGGTTTCGTTCCAAGATCCAAGAGGCACTGGATGATCCGAGTCCAGCAAGATCTCAGGAGCAGGTGATGCGGCGCGTTCAGGTGCTCATTGATGAAAAGCGCCGCATTCGGTCTTGATCGGATCGTTGGTTTGTTGACGGGTACCAAGCACCCAAAACTTGACATAACGGGCAGTTGAGGTATATACATTCGTATACACTAAGAGGTAAGCCATGATTGAATCCAAAATCCGTAAAGTCGGCAACTCCGCCGTCATGACGCTGAGCACCGAGATGCTTGCGCTGCTTGATGCCAAGGAAGGTGACACGCTCTATGCAGTGCGCACCGATGACGGCGGGTTGAAGCTGATGACGGAAGATCCCGAACTGCAGGCCGCACTTGCTGCAGCGGAGGCCATAATGGATGAGAACCGCGACCTGCTTCAGGCGCTTGCATGACCCAATGGGTCTGGGTGCCGCTGCCTGCCTTGTATGTTGTTCATGATCGACAGATCGCCCGCCACGGAGGTGCGTCGGGCACCCGCGATCCAGCACTTTTGGAAGCGGCCTGTGCTCGGCCCTTGAATCAGGCCGGGTATGGCGATCCGGATGCCTATGCGCTCGCTGCGGCTTACGCATTTGGTATCGCCAAGGCCCATGCCTTTGTCGACGGAAACAAGCGCACCGCCTTTGTGGCCGCGTTCACCTTTCTGCGGCTTAACGGCATTGCGATACGTCCTGATCCCGGAGTGGGTGTTCGGATGATGGAAGACCTGGCATCAGACGAGGTCAGTGAGCAAGAATTCGCAGCGTGGCTGCGGTTGCTTAACGCCGGGTGATCCTGAGCTTTTCCTGCCCATTCCAAGTTTTTGGCTTTAGCGCCCTTTGTGACCTTTAAAGTGGAAAGGGTGCTTTCTGTCCTGTGATTTTCAAATCTTCACAAAGGACAGATACCATGGCCCATCCCAGCCCGAGACATACCGTTCAAACTCCGACCGACGCGCAGCTCAAATCAGCCCTGTCGCTGATCGCCGCCGATTTCGCGCGCGGTCCTCTGCGCAGTTCCTCTCTCTCAAAGATCATGCGCGACACCTTTTGTGGCAACGATGCCAGCGGTGCATGGAACTAGCGCATGGCCTACGACATGATGCAGGCCGCTGCGGTGCAAACACTTTTCTTGGATGCGAACGTTTCAGACCCAATTGGTGCCGCAAAGATCCTCGCGATGCGGCTCCTGACCGAAACCCGTCGTTCCGAGCAACAGATCCGCCTGCAACAGTTCTCGACCCCGCTGCCTTACGCGGCCCTCGCAGTGCGCGCGGCGGCGATCCGCAAAGGCGAGATTGTGCTGGAACCCTCTGCGGGAACGGGCTCTCTGGCGGGTTTTTCCAAGCGGGCAGGGGCCAAGCTCATGCTCAATGAAGTCGATCCGTTTCGCCAGCGGCTGCTCGATGTGGTGTTCGACGCGCAGGCGAGCGGACATGATGCCGAGCACATCGATGATCTGCTGACCTTATGCGAAGCCGTCACGCGTCCAACAATGCGGTTCGTCGAGATCAAGTCTCCAGGGCAGCAAGCCATTCTATCGATACACCGCGCAAGAGACCTAATTGTTCGACAAAGAACTCAGACGATCAACATGCTTCGTGGCTTGCTGGCAGAGTTCGGCGTTATCTTTGCTCAGGGTGTCGGGCACGCCGTCAATTTTGCAAAGCGCGTGACCGAGGGACATTCACCTGAGCTTCCGCAGGCCGCCTGCGATGTTATCACAGATCTCAGCGAGCAACTTCTAGCTCTGCATCTGCGGGTGAATTGGTACGGTCGCCGCATGACTGCAGCGGCAAAATCGGAGCCACGAATAGCGGTGCTTCAAACAATCCCGGGCATCGGCCCAATCACTGCGTCTGCCATTGTCGCTACCGTTGGCAGCGCGGAGCAGTTCCGAAGCGGCCGCGATCTGTCGGCCTGGCTGGGCCTGACGCCAATTAACAAATCAACAGGCGGCAAAGAGCGCCTGGGCCGCATATCAAAGATAGGTGACCGCTACATTCGACGACTTATGGTCGTTGGTATGACATCCCGCATCAAACAGATCAAACGCGCACCAGAGCGATTTGATCCTTGGTTTGCCGACATCCTACAGCGCAAGCCAGCCAAGCTGGCGGCCATTGCCATGGCAAACAAAACCGCAAGGATCATCTGGGCGGTGCTAACGCACAATAAGCCCTACGAAATACGAACAGCCTGAAACGAAGAGGAAAGTACAAAGAGATAGCAAGGCCAACGGATCTAAGCGCCGCGCAAACAGGCCGAACACAAGACCGTATCTGACAAATTGCTAATTGCTTCGAAAAAAGTCTTGCTTTGTAGGTGCCATCCACACAGGACAAAGTGAGCTTTCGCTGCGTCTGCGCCAATGGCCGCTTTCAGCAGTTGGTGCGGATTTCAATCTACGATGAGGCCAAAAATGCCGAAATCGCCTCAATCACGATTGGAGCAATTGGTAGACTTCCATCGCTGTAGGTCGAAATATTGGCTTCGCGAGTATCTTCGGCAACATATTTCATCACATGGTTTATGTTAGGCATCAGTGTAAGCAATGCAGTCTCGGAACCACCAACCAACACCTCAGCATCCTTCACTGTTACCTGCAGGTCGCGCGATCCTTGTAGAACATGCGTGGGCAATTTGTTTTTACGCATCAAAGCCGCAGGATCGTACTTAAAGAGGTCGATCAGAAAAGGTTGAACAGCGCTTGAGAAAAGCGGCGCGAGCTCAGGATCAAGGCCGCTGGTGGCGACATGTTTGCCGTTTTGGAGAAAGAAAATTGCAGCATCCGCTTGGGCAAGAATTCCGGCATCATCGACATTCGCGTGTAGCTGCTCTTGCAACACATCTGATAAGGGACGGCCGGGGCAGGCAATCAAAACCATTTTATAGGGGCGCTCAATGCGATTGGCGGCCGCAAGCACCACAAGCCCGCCTTCACTATGGCCCATGGGAACGACACGGCGGAGAAGCCCATCTTTTCTGGGCAATCTGGATCTGATCGTATCTATCCAAGCCAGCAGATCGTCTCCGTAAGATTCAATGGTAACATCATTGGCGTCCGCAGCAGCGCCCATTGATCCGAACATACCGCGTTTGTCGATCCGGACCGTAGGTACACCTTTTTCCGCCAAAGCCTCACTCAGAAACCGGTAGGTATTTGCCGAAATCCCAAGCGGCGAATTGCCATCGCGGTCTGTCGGCCCCGATCCCGGGACAATGATTGCTACAGGTGTTTTGTCATCTAAATCTAAGTGCTGATCTGGCAGAGTAAGGGTACCCGCCAGTTTACCTTCTGGCCCTGACGCTGAAATTTCTTCACTGATCATTATGTCCTCAATGCAAGGTTTGTCTTCGGTTCCAATAAATGTCCAAGACATTCTTAGCAGTCGTTGGCCGGCCATGCAGCATTACTAACTCTGGGCTCTTTTCCTCTTTCGCCGCGCTGATCACGAGTGACCGCTTCGGGAATTCGCGCCGTTCGCTGCACAGTGGACGAACTGGTAAGATGTGGACAAAACGCCACTTCGATGCGATTGCGCCAAGGTCCGCTTTGGTCGAAATCTCCCCTACAGATCACGCCAATAAGACCTAGCCACGCCCCACCGGTGTTAGCGTGTCAAAGGCTTTACCCACTGTCTCAAGGTATTCGGATTCATCCCAAAATCCGATAAGGATTCCAGTCTCGGCTGCCTTGTTTTGGCGTGCCAAGACATTTGGATTTGACGTTATGCGGGTGTGGTGTCGCGTGGCCCATGACAGAAGCGCAGCTTCCAATCTGGCGCGCACGTCAACGTGGGCCGCTGTCTGTGATGTTCCGATATCAACCAATTCATCGGGGTCGGATTCTAGATCGAACATCACCGGATCAAACCCTTCGCAGCGAATGTACTTCCAACGTCCATCGAAGATCATCTTCGTATGTGCGTTCTCTTGGGATTGCTTCAGTGTGAGCGCCATTTCGGACCAGTGGTAATCATGTTCGCTGATGACATAATTGCGGCTGAAGCCATCGGTGTCATGTAGGATCGGTGTCAGATCGCGGCCTTCGATGACATGAGGTTTGGCAGCACAGCCTAAGGCGTTCATGAATGTCGGGGCGAGGTCGATCATTTCAACGAGCGCATCAGTGGTCTGGCCGCGCGTCTTGTTGGCCGTTGGGCGCGGATCGGCGATGATCAGCGGCACTTTCACAGCCATCTGGTGATAGAAGTCTTTATCACCCATCCAGTGATCACCCATGTAATCGCCATGATCCGATGTGAAGGCGATGATCGTGTTTTCGCTGTGACCTTCGGCGTCCATCCAAGCGAAGAGCCGTCCCAGATTGTCATCCAGTTGTTTGATCAACCCCATATAGGCGGGAATGACATGTTCACGGACGTGATCGCGGGCAAAACTCTTGCAGACCCGCGCGTTTAGATAGGCCTGCATCAACGGATTGGGGGTGCCCTGTTCCGCCAACGATCGGATCGGCGGGACGATATGTTCTTCGTTATACATGTCGTGGTAGGGCGCGGGCACGATATAGGGCCAATGTGGTTTAATGTAGGACAGATGACAGACCCAAGGGCGATCATCCTTATCCGCATCGGTCATAAAATCCATGGCTCGGTTTGTCATATAAGCTGTTTCTGAATGTTCTTCTGGGACATTCGCAGCAAGGCGGGAGTTCTTGAGCAACCATGCCGACAAAAGCTCTCCGTCCGCATCCAGACCCGAATTCGCGAAATCTGCCCACGGGTTTTCGGACGCATACCCATGGGCGACGAGATAGTCGTCGTAGGCTGACCAATTCTGTCGCGCACTGTCGGGATGCAGGCCATCGTCGCGGTCGAACGGTTCAAATCCACACTCAGAAACGCGAACCCCGATCTCGCTTTCGGGATCAATTCCAAGCCATGCCATGCCTTCAGCGTCGGCGGTCATGTGGGTTTTGCCTACAAGAACAGCGCGTGCATCAACTTCCCGCAGATGATCGCCCAAGGTTGGCTCTCCGACACGCAACGGCGTTCCGTTCCATGTTGCCCCATGGCTACGGACATAGCGCCCCGTATACGCCGACATCCGTGATGGGCCGCAGACAGGCGACTGCACATAGGCGTTGTTGAATTGAACGCCACGCGCCGCCAATGCATCGATGTGCGGAGTATGCAGATGCGGGTGGCCGTAACAACTCAGATAGTCGAACCGTAACTGATCAGCCATGATCCAAAGCACGTTTGGGCGTTTTGTCATTTTATGTCTTCTTCGTCCAAGATGTCTCTGGCGGGGCGGCGTACAAAAGTCTCGAGCCGATCCAGATACTTGATGAATTCTGTTGTCTCGGCTGGTGTGAAAACGTCGCCTAACGCAGCACGACGCCGACCCATTATCGGAGCAGCAAGATGATACGCATCGCGGCCTTTTTCTGTCAGCGTCACGATCGTTTGTCGGCCATCTTGCGCAGCTTGGCGCATGGATACGAGACCCTTTTCACGCATCTGAGGCATGGCACGACTAAGCTGCGAATGATCAGACCGTTGCGTTGATGCGAGATCGCTGATCGTCATGGGGCCGACCTCGTGTAGGTCCCAAAGCGTCCGCCATTCGACAGTCGAAATACCCCCACCGTTTTGAAGTAAGTCCTGCGCTTGTTTACGAGCCGCCGCATATATCGAAGCAAGCCGCACAAACAAATTGGCATCCTCTCTGTCAACGCGGGCCCTAATTCGGGCAACATCGCGTTCTTGTTCGCTAATCATGCACGTCCTCCTTGAAACCGATAAGATCTGATAAATTAATACGTGACAAGTCACATAACTTCTGCAAACCTCATTGTCAGGCCTTCTGATGGAGGGCATTTGCCCTTGGAGGAGGGCAATCATTAGGGAGGATGATATGATCAAATCAATGCTATTGGGCGGTGTTATTGCGTTAATGCCGGCGTTTGCGTCTGCACAAATTACGCTGACCGCCGAGACGACATCACCGGGCTCTACGCCACATTACATCGATTCAACTCTAGCGGCTGTTTTGGACAGCGCTGGTGTGGCAACAATGCAAATCACCGAAGGTGCGACGCTGACCAATTCGGTTCAAGCCGTGGCGGAAGGTCAACTCGATATGGCCCCAGCCGCACTGATTTTACCATTTCTGCTATCGCGTGGCATAGGCCCATATAGCGGCGTCGGCCCTGAAAAGGGCGCAGAACTTGCCAGCAATATCCGCGTCTTGTTCTTCAATGCAGGTGCGGCCCAAATATTTGGGCACTACAACAGCAACCCCATCGCAGACATCCGTGACCTATCGGGCAAACGGATTTGGAACGGCCCACCGCGCGGCGCTGCTTTGACCTCTGGCCGGGCGATGATCCAGCTTTTGTCGGGCATTAAAGACGGCGAAGGATATGAAGGTGTGCAAAATCCATGGCCGGACACGGTTTCCGCAATCACGGGCGGTGGCGTTGACGGCTGGACCATGCCCGAAGGCCTGCCTTCTGGGCGTGAAATCGCCATTGCTGCTGCTGGTGGGATAACACTTTATGATGTGCCTTCCGATCTTTTGGCCAGTGAATTGGGTCAGCAAATCCTAGCAGCCCCGGGGCATGCGCCATACTCTGTCCCGGTTGAAGAAGTTCGCGCGGCCTATGCTGGAAATGACATCACGATTGTGACTGATGATGACACATTCGATACTTTTGCATTGGCTTTTGGTCAGATCGTCACGGCTTCGATGGATGAAGAATTGGCTTACAAAATCACCAAGGCTTACCTTGAAGGCGAAGAGCGCTTTTTGACTGGGTCGCCGCGCGGCCCATATCTTGGGCTTAGCTTTGGTGACCTTGATGGGGTTAGTCAGGGTGTCTGCGCTGCCGTGCAGGTTAAAATGCACCCCGGCGCCATCCGAGCCTTTGAAGAGGCGGGTCACTCAGTCGCTGACTGTTTGCGTCCGTAACCACCCACCAGACGCGTGGTCGGTATTTGACCGGCCACGCCCGTAAGAGGCGGAATAAATGTCAGACTCCAGCGCCGCCCAAGGCATAGGACGCCGTTTCGCCATCGGCTTGGCGTTTCTACTCGTTGTTGTGGGCATGCTCAACACGATGCCAGAAATCCCCGGTTTGCAGGATTGGGCCAGAGATTTGACCGGGCGTCAGTTTTTTCGAGTTTCGAACTTTCCGCCAGAGTTTTTCTACCCACCCGTTTTCCTTTTGATGATGCTGATCGTGGCCCTCGATGCCAGCGTCTATCGGGCTTGGAGGTACGATAAGCCGCATCTTGCATGGTTGGGCCTATTGCTTGATTTCGGTTTGGTTTTAGCCGCGCTTCTGGCGTCTCTCGGGTATCTCGTGGAAATCGACTCGTTTTGTCTGATCGATCAAGTCACCGGAGAACGCGCGCGTCTTGTTAAGGAGGCAGCAGAGCTCTCAGCGGGTGTGATCCCTGGTATTTCTTTTGATGCTGAGGTTCCTTCGTGTCAGGGTCGTTTCGGTATCTGGATCATTCCGCTTCTGTTTACCATCATCACGTTGTTCTTCCTCTACAACGTCAGAGTCTGGGGCATTCCGCTTGTCGCGGTGGCAAGCGTTGTTGTGATCTACACGATTGGCACCGCGTTGGTTTGGGTGTTTGATCTCAGCGACAACAGCTTTTTACTGACCAAGCTCGGCGCGGACGGAGGCGATGTACGGGCCGCAGCGATTCAGAAAGCCACGAATGTGTTCATCACGCCAGATGGGTTCATGGGTCGGTTCATGGATATCGTCGTGAACCAAGTCTTTCCCTACGTGATATTGGGCGCTCTGTTCGGCACCTCGGCTGGCGGCACGTCACTGATTAAGCTGGCTGTGCGCCTGACACGCAACCTGCGCGGTGGGCCAGCCCATGCGGCCATCGTATCCTCTGCCATGTTCGGCACGATCACCGGCGGGCCCGTCACCAACGTACTCTCGACGGGTCGCTTGACGATCCCGATGATGAAACGCAACGGGTTCTCTCCGCAATTTGCGGGCGGAGTTGAGGCGGCCGCTTCCTCTGGTGGGCAGATAATGCCGCCAGTCATGGGGGTCGCAGCCTTTGTCCTCGTGGCGCTCACTGCTGTGCCTTACACAAAGGTCATCACTGCTGCATTCCTGCCAGCGATGTTCTTTTTCTTCTCAATTTTCCTTGCGGTCATGTTCCAAGCCCGCCGCGAAAAAGTCGAAGCCATGCGCGACATTCCAGATGATTTGGTCATGCACCGCCAAGATTGGCTGAACCTCGTCATTATCTTCGTGCCAATCATGACCATTCTGTTCCTGCTGCTAGGCAACAAGGACGTCGTAAGTGCCGGTTGGCTGTCCGCTGTCCTGCCCAACATTGTGACACAGACCATCGTGAACTCGACTGGCGATGCGACTTCTGCGGGGTGGTGGGCTGTGGCTGTGCTGCTGCCGTTGCTGTTCTTGGATCCCGAAACGCGAACCAAACCGTCTAAAGTCATCATCTCACTTGCGGACGGCGGCATTTTGATTTCGCGGTTGTTCCTACTGCTCTTTGCGGTGTCGATAATCTCAGCCTTTCTAAACGAAAGTGGCCTGACTGGAGAGCTCACGCGCGCCGTCACCTCATGGTTAGAGACGGCTAATATGTTGCGCATTTTCGGGTTTGAAATTCCGATCGTTGGTGGCGTTTACCTGATGCTCGCCCTGACATGTGCCATGTTCTGCGCCATTTTGCTTGGCATGGGCATGCCCACGGTGCCTGCCTATGTAAACGTGGCACTGCTTTTGGGGCCGCTTTTGGCAAACCTTGGCGTCAGTTTCTTTACCGCACATATGTTCGTATTCTATTTTGCCGTAGCCTCGGCGATTACGCCGCCTGTGGCGATTGCAGCCTTTGCTGCGGCCTCGATCACCCGAACTGAACCGATGCGCACCGCCTTTGCCGCCGTGCGCGTGGGGATTGTCATGTTCACGATCCCCTTTGTGTTCGCATGGTACCCCGAGCTGTTGCTGATCGAAGAGGCTGTAACGATCACCGACAGTGCAGGCCGAAGCACCCTGATCGACGGATATTCGGGCGTTGTTGACTGGGTGGCCTTGACCCTTTTGGGGCTGCGCCTGATCCTCGCATTATATCTTATGGCTTCGGCCCTGGCCTATTTCGATCGTGCACCCCTGCGCCGTCGGGAAGTGGCGCTCAGGCTGCTCGCGGCGGTTCTGATTTTGTGGAAAACTGCGATGCTGATGTGGGTCGGTCTGGCGCTGGCGGCCGTGTTGATTGGACTGCACACAATCGTCGCACGCAGTGATGAAACCAAGTGAAAGCGCTTCGAGGTCAAGGGCCCCACAAAGCGGACTTTGGCTGCAGCGCAGAAATTCGGTAAAATGGGCTAATTCTGTTGAAAAACTATTTCTTGATCGGGTGCCCATTCGCTGATTCAATTCCTTTATTGGTGGGAGGATTTTGCGATGATGGGGCCAAAGCAGGAAGCACAGGCGGCGCTGTTTTATGAGTTCTCGTTAGAAGAACATGTCCCGCAAGATCACCTGC
>JBDWQI010000056.1:0-5187 GCA_039986635.1 Sulfitobacter sp. | reverse complement strand
GAATGCTGCGCTCTCAGGCGCCGGGAATCATTGTATATATATTTATATCTATCCCCACCGATTTTGTTATCTCTCCTGTTCTTGTGTTTCCTGGTATGCAGCCGTTATGAGCTACCCTTCGGCCTACGCACGATTCTTTGTTCGATATTCAAAAGGCTTTAACGTACAGAAGTCAAAACCCAGGATCATAACACAACATCGTTCAACGCGTAAAACTCTGGTCAAAACCGGGGTTCTCGTCATGCCACATACTTGGTACGCATCATTTTATTGTGATCTTCTGTTGTGACGAAACGGGTTCCGTTGACACTTTATTACGGTAGTGCGACCTCGAGCACAGCATTGTCGATGCACGTTATCCAAACCGTTTCTACCTTACACCCAGACCGAACCGTGATGCTGTCCAGCGCCGGTTGGGAACACGCCTTACTCGTCATCCATGCTGATGTATACCACAAGTTTCACACTCATGTGGTATCCAGATGTTTACGTGGCGGTCGGAAATATACACACAAAGCTGGGTGCAGTGCTTGCTTGCTGGTTTCATTTTAACATTGCAATCTGCACCTGGCAATAGGTACAAATGCTTTTCCGGAAGCTCTTTGTATCTCTTTAGTTCGGGCACGAAGAAGCTTGGCGTAGTTGAGATCTGGATTGTCCAAAGGCTGATATTGCTACCAAGGTGACTTTCAATGTCCTACTGGTTCTGTGTTTTATTGCTTCAGGTGCTATGTACGCATCTACTTCAAAAATTGACATCTACGGTAACGCCATCTTCGCTAACAACTGGGCAGGTATAGGAGGTGAGCATTCATGCATTGATGGATATGAAGTGCATGTGACTGCGACAATATTTGTTTCTTGTAAGAAATCATCGTCGTAGTCATTGGCAACTAAAGCACAACGAATCACAGCGGAATGTATTTTGCTTCCTTTGGGCGTTCTGTCGCCCCACGGATCCCTAAATGGCATGACTAGTACTGTATATGGACAGTAAGCCTTTTTTAGAAATCACTGGACAACGACTGATGGTGTCGTTTGTGGAATGCTGGTATGGTAGGAAGGCGCTCTCACGTCCCAGGTATTCAATGAGAGCCACTTGGCTGTGTGCTCGTAATATTCCTTGACAATCTGGAATTTTCAAGACTTGGTGTTCGGTGATGGTCGTTGCCATGCGGTTGTTTGTGCCTCTGCAAGAACAAGAACAAGCGGCGTCCAGGTTTAGTGAGAGACGGAACACCTTGCCCGAGTAACATCAATTTCTTGGAAATAATGGGGGTACCACTCCGACCGTAGCACCAGCGAATGGTCTATACATCAGCAGTCACCACTCACCCGGCACTCACGAGTCAGGAATTAGATTTCGCCGTCCTCTGGAAAATTGTTTCTGCTTGGCGAAATGATCCGTTGTCAGTGCCATATCAGAAAAATAGCAGAATGGTCACTGCTGCTTGTGTGTCACACACCGCGTTTGGAAACTAATAATCGTGTCCTCTTGATACCATACGTGCTCAGAATTATCACCTGCCGGGTGAGTGATCCGGCGCTGGGTGCTCGCTGGAAGTAAGTTATGCTCTCCTGAAGTCCACGAAGGATGTTTTGAGGCAGTAGTGGAAAGTGCATGAGAATCATAACATAACTATGGTAGTTATTATTTGCCTGTAATGCACAAGGGTCTTACCTTTATTGTCGCACGGTCAGTGATGCATGGCGTCCTCGCTTAATGCGACGTCCTACCTGGGGAATCAAGCTTTTTGCTCCTCGACTGGTTTTGATGGAGGAACGAAAAGGCACGTTATCGAATTCCAGTTGGAATAGAGTGCATACGCTTCCTTCGTAGAATAGCCAAACCCCCATATGTTTCGTCAAGAGCTTATCCGTATCCAGAGTATTTTCCTTTATAAAAATTCTTGTTCGCCATTGTCGTGGCAAAAAACAACGAACGCGTATCAACAGATGTGTGGACAGCGTTGGCCGAATTAAAATATACCTTGAATAACCTAAATAGTTAACACGCCCTGTTCGTCAATAGAACCCGAATATAGGTGCTCCCGAGCATTGTGTGAAACCTCCTCGTTGTGGTTTACTAAAACTCTCGGATGTGTTCGTCTCTAAACGATACCTGATAACTTCCGGCAAACAAAAGCAAATAAACACCCGAGTCAATTGGAAAATATGGGCCAATTTCAACCCGACCTTGAAATTGCACCAAACCTGTGCCTGCTTGCATAGTTTTTTTCTATCCGCATACTCTACATGGAATGTCTCCAACGCTACGACTAGATCATATTAAACGCCGCCGCTGGGGCGGTACAATGATGGCCAGACTAGGTAGCTTACGCATCGTTAAAGAAGTACTAAGTTTGCCGCAGTGCACCTTGGTAAAACCCGATAAACCGAACGCGGAACACGGCATACCATCGATGTTTTGTTTTTGTGCGATTCTTCGCTACTCACGTGGACTCATATCATAACGTACTGGGAATCACACCTGAAATATCAAACGTAAAGGACCGATCGATCGCTTCTGTGAGTGATAACGGCAGTCAACACATTACCGGCTCCCGCGAGTCATTATTGTTGCTGGATATGTGAAATAAGCCCCTTGAGGTATCATTTCAACCTGTTGATTTGCAGGCAGAGCACATTGACGTATTGCCACCCCCATGAAAAAACACGCACCCGCGGACGAAAGTTTCTGTATGCCGTTTGTTTACTACGCTGGATGTCTTGCAAGATCTTGTCTTGTGCTCTCGAACCTATATTTGTCCAGCTTATACGACCGTGAAGTATGTGTTCTCCCGCTAGATTCACGTTTTGTTACAATCTTGATCGCTTGAACTATCGCCCTCAATTCGTGACAACCGCAAAAAGCGGAAAAACAAATCGGTCATTGGTATATTGCTATATTTAGCTGAAAATTGCACGCCACAGGTTAAGCAGATAGTTTCGTAACTGCTGTGACGCCGAGTTCGGCGTTGGTCAGTTGCTGATGCCCTCATGGTGTGACAACTCCTATGTCAATTTTTCAACGTTTGTTTCGGATCCCATCGACGTTCCCTCTCTACTGAGTTTCCTCTCACCTTCATTGTGTTGTCCACGGTTTTCAGAGTATGTTGCCGCACATCATGTCCGTTGGTGGAGTCATTATTGAACATATATTTCTCGAGGCCTCTGTCGCTGAACGATGGATATCTCTGTCGTACACCGCCACCGATGGCATTGACGTTGCCTTAGGTTCGAGGTTCTGCCTTTAAAATCCGCGAGTGCGGCGCTAAGGCCAGTAAACGACTCCCTCATACTATACGTTCAATGGCGCTGGTTTGAGTAACTACTAGCGCTTCCGAATCAAGCGCCCCCACTAACAAACTGAATGACGAGCACACACCGGGAACACGAGAAAAGTCCTACGTTTTATTTTTGTCGGGGGTAAGCGCGCCGGGGTTGAGCTGAAATAACAATAGAGTCGGGAGAGAGAGATCGTTTACCGAAATGGGCAATTTGTTACCACAGGTGATTCCAACGGACGAGCAGAAGGAAAGCGTCTATGTCAAAGCTCCTGTGTGCATGTTCGTAGTGTAGTAGTGGTGGTACTCGTGATGGGGGTAGCGGTGGTGGTGGTTCATGTTTAACATTCGAACGCCGGTCCGACGATCCGCCATCACCACAAGTAGCAGGGGATATACGTCCAGGTTTTTCAGGGGTATTAATAGTGTGGTGCCGAACCGCGGCGCGGTTTCCGCAATCGGAGAATCCTGATGCATACTTCTTATCACACTATTAGCTATGCGCTTTGGTATTTTTCGGGGCGAAAAAAGTTGTTTTTGGCCGTTCATAGTTTGAAAGAATTCACCATCGATAAACCACCCAAATCATAGCGGAATGTCGCACGCGTCACAACGTAGGCTCAAGGGTCACAGCTTGGTCTGCTGCTGCTGCTGCTGTGACTGCACACAGCATACCTAATACCAGCAGCATACAAGGTATATTATTTGTGTTCGTCGGGAGCACCGCAGCAGCTTGCATCGGGGTAGAAACGTGCAGCCAAATCAACACCGCTGTCTACGACGCGGCCGCTCTGTCCGCAGTGCCCATTCCGCCTGTAGCCTTCCCTCTTCCGCCTTCATCTTGACGTCTATAGTGGCAGCCTGAGCTTCTTTTCCGATGACACGCTCGACTCCATCTCGGAAATGTTTTGATCCGCAACCACGGCTCTTCAATTCCGCATCGGATGCCTGTCCGCGGCTTTTGTCCCGCTACTTCAACGTTCTGTCCCGGCATGCCTCGGACATCACGATGCCGCCGTGTCGCACCGCATCCTCGTGGGCTGCGTGCCCCACAGCTCTTTGGATGTTGTCGCCACTGCTCTTTTCCTCGTAAGCGGGTGCGTTTCGTTTCGCATTATTTCCCGTGGTCTATGCGAAGCTATCTCCTTGCGTTTCTTGGCCATATTGCGCGATTTTGGACGACACAGCCCTCCGATCTAACGTAGACAAATGAAGCGGGGTTTGTTTAACTGGATACCCCACAACTTAAGCAACATGGTGGTCAGCTATTTGTACCTCTATACATCTCAAGACCAGGTGATTCGCCTGCATTACATTGAAATATCCATAAAAAAGCCGGGTTTTCGGCGATTTCACCTCTGTTTTCCTTTCACTACATATAAAAAGAGCTGGGCACCTGGTGGGGAGTTTGCGTCTGGAGCCGTACGTGAAGTTTCAGTTGAAGATTCATGCGCAATCTCTAGTATTATGTGTTTGCATATTGCCGAATTTTGTACACCTAAATCAAGTCATTCGACGGTGGCTGGAGGCGTCGGCTTTTGACGGGGTTGAGTGTGTTTTGCTGGTCGATGTCGTCAGTTTTTGTTGTCGATGTGCACGAAAACGCATAGCTAACTGTGAACTATAGAGTGAGACACAATGCACATTTCGGCCGAGCCAATTCTGACTCACATGGAGCCAGCTCGATAACTGAGGATCTTACCGGTTTGCCATTTTAGCAGCACAGCATGTTTAGTTAGCACCAACCGTGTAGGACATGATGGTGTTCTCTGTTTGAACTGTAAACGTTTTCTCAATATCGTTCTTGGCTGAGTTGTGGAGCACCTCGTGCCAAGAGCCCCAGAGATCAAACAGCATGTACTGCGCGGCGCTCCGGTGCGGTGATGATTTTGCTTTGTAA
>JBDWQI010000055.1:0-2676 GCA_039986635.1 Sulfitobacter sp. | reverse complement strand
GAGCCAAGGGGAGGTCATACACTATAAATAAGCGCCCTGCAACCCTTACACGCACGAACGCCACCGTGTGTGATATGTTCGGCAAGGACGGCTGCGAAACAATACAGGGGGTGGAAGATTTGGGTGGGCTGCGGATGCGATGACGGCGTGTGATATGTTCGGCAGGAACAACAGTGAAGTGAGATAGGTAGGAGATAAAATATGCGAGGTCACGGTGGCCGCGAGCAAGTGACGCCCTGTCGGAACAGTATTTTGATGATGGTGCGTGATGTGTTTGGCAGAAACAACAAGCTGTAGAGATAGACAGGGACTACGAATGGACGCGTCGAAACCGTACCTGGAGGATGTCTCACGTGTCAAGAAGAGGTATAAATCTCAGTGGGACTGATTGTCGAAGTACAGACCTCATCATGCTGATGCCAGGAACAGCTAAAAATGGAAACTTGGGAGGCAGGTTGAGCTCGGTCTCGTCTCTCATGGTCCTTGGTCGCTCGCATAGTTGCCACGCCCGATAGAGGTTGAAAACTGCGTATCACAAGGACCTGCATTTCGATGCACTGCGCACATGTTCGGCGACAATTGGAGTTGATGGTGGTTGGATGACGTTTGTTGCACAAGGACTACAACAACAGCAGTAGTAATAGTAATGAAACGGTCGTACTAATATTTGTCAAGTGATGAGGGCATCATAAATGAACGGCCAATAACGATAATGAGGTGACATATGGCTATACGTATGAGATTCCCATTTATGCACTGCCACTGCTTGTTGAAGTGGTACTCATACGTGTTCACGACGCGCATCATAGTAGTGGTGAGTAGGATAACGAAATCGATCAGAGCATCTGCCTAATCTGACCACATAAAGGATCATACCAAATATATTGAGATCTTGCAGGCCGCACATTCACTCCTGATAATCAGGCGCAAAAACATAATAAAAAACTACCTTCACTGGTGAAGTTTGTTTATGGTATGGTTTTTATTACTAAACACCGCTCGTGGCCCGCGTGTTTTATTCGTATTCGCGTGTACCTGAGTTTGCCTCAAATAGACCATGTATACCTGATTTGTTCATGTTGTCGTTTCAAATATACTGCAAAGTACATACACAATGATGCGTAGAGCACAGGCACACAAAGATTCGATTAATTTTCCGGCTTCGATTTATGTATTCAAGATCTGGGTCGTGCTTCGAAATAGCTTCGTTGGTTTCGATCACGGTTGACCTTGGTTCAATTTATCTTAGGGTAGATACCCTCGATTGCTGCCATTAATAACGTGAATCCTGGACCTCGAATCAAATAATGGATGAGACTGTGAATTTCCCAACATATATATATATAAGAAATAATATAGGTAACACATCAACTGCTGAGACCGCCTAACGAAGGTAGGCGCGATTCGACTCGAACTGAGCACTTAAGAAAGGGACGAAGTCTTCACGCGATACAAAAGCAAGGCATCGAACGTGGCGGGAGGGGAGAAAAAAGTCTGCTGTGTGACGCCGGGTCTGACTTTCGTCTACTGGTTTGTAGGAGAGAAAGAAAAAGCAGGGCGAATATATCGAAGACGACTCCATATATCTGTATTGCGCATAGATTACTACGAAGTGAGAGTATATATAAGATTCGATGGGATGAACAACCAGCATACGAGTACGAAGAAACAGCGATGATTGCTGGACGTCGAAGGGTTTCAAAATCAGTTTATTAGAAGAGCATACTACAACCAACTGTGCTTGTTTGGCACACGCTATGTTGCAGTGGCAGGCGCATAGGATGATCGAGGCTCTAGGGCGTGACAGATCTTACGCAGTTAGGCGAGATATACAGCACGCATGATGAAGGCTGGAAGGACTCTCGTGTTGTAGTATATCGAGGAGTGAACGAGGGTTCACCTCGGACTTCGGTCGGGGTCGAAAGAACAGTTACAGTCAGGAAAAAATATCCCCGAACTAAACATGCCTTCTTTCACACACGTATTCCGCGTGTTCCACTGCACATGACGGTGCGATATTCACGGCTCACAGCTGCGCTCCGAGAAAATTCAACAACCCCCCTGCTCTGTGTACCACACAATGTAGCCACCCACTTTCACGCCGAGAAGAGAAACTCCCGTGGGATAGCTTCTGCTAACCCAAAAAACAAGTACGAAAATCAAAATCAAATCAAATCAAGCTACATCGAATAACTAAAAATCAAATCAAATACGGAGTGTCGAACGAACTATGAAAGCCCCCTTATTGGAAACCGCCTTGAGTGAACGTCAATATATCGTCATCAATGCCAGGAAATAAAACGGTAGTTACTCGAGTACACAATACCAGCATCACAAACATACCTTTCAGACCTGTGAATGTATCACGGCAATCAATTAACCGGATGACAACAATATGTTCCCACTACTGTAAATATTTCAATGAGTTTAATCCCCCAAAGCAACGAAAAATAACTATCTTGCCACGTTTATGCTACTGTTAAGAATATCAATCTGTCACGTCATATTACGTCTCATTCGGTCGTGATACCAAATGTAACTAGCATTTTCCCCGTGTTCCTCGACCATCCTCCAACAAACAGAACGGTCCCTTTCTATTCAACCACATAGTATTTATCCATTTCGATTAACCCATGTTATACCTATACCTCCGCCTCCATTCCAGCCAATACGACA
>JBDWQI010000054.1:0-2920 GCA_039986635.1 Sulfitobacter sp. | reverse complement strand
CATACATAGAGCACGACCATTTATCTTTCATGTACGGCTTCAAACTCAAAGACGTAGCCAGAGCACTAACGACATTAAGCCGACAGGTAGAAAATGATAGAACACACTCGTGCATCACGCAATGTGTACGACTATTTTGTTCATGTGTTAAATATGTGAGACGTATTGCAGACAGTGAGTCTTGATGTCATTTGTGAATATACACGCAACACCTGGTTAATATGTTTGAAGACGAAAACACAAAACGATAGCGACAGTAATTATGAACAGCATACAAGCATACAGGGTTGTAGCTGGTGGCAGATAATTATTATTTAGTCTCCATATTTGTCACCCATCAAGTAGTCGAACCTAATTGGACATCCCTGACGCGGGAATATGGTTGATATCCCACTTTGACGCTGCTGACACTGCCACGGTTACCGAGAATGAGACCCATGAACCAAGGACCAATGGTCGGGCAGCTGGAATCGGCACTAGTTGACAGATGTGTTACATACGAAAAGGCATGCCCTCGTGGGCTTCTGTACACCTCTAAGAAATATCGACACATATCACCCCGTAGTTCACGACGGTGAAAATGCTCCAACCATACCGACCAACCAACAATGCCTAGAACAAAACGATCAATCAACTTCAGACACCATCTAACAGCGAAATGATTAAGCGAGGGTCTGGTTTTAGCATGAACCACACCAGTCATCCACGACGGAACAAGCGACCAAGGGCTCTTTCACTCGATAAGTTTCGGCGGGGGCATCTCTTGTTGCATATTTTTCTGGACGTATGAACGTTTCAAATCCGGCTTATTTTACGCTGGCCTTGCCGAAGCCGCCCAAATAGTTTACGGGCCTGATTGTGTCACCGTAGTATACCCGTCAGTGAGGGACACAGAATCTGATGGAGTCTCCAAAACATACGAAACAAGATTGGGCATCTGGTCTCGGGTCAGTCTTACAGACTGGTTACCTGTGTTGCCTTGGTCGATCACGGGTTACCGAGCAGAGTACGGCCACGGTAAGGGTGGAGTCTTGGTTTCTGAGTCCCTGATATGCAACGCTCAATATCCCGCCCAAAACATTAATTCGATGAGGTAGTGTCTCCAAGTCGAGCGGTGCGCACATGGTGGTGTAGAATCACCGGGTTCTTCGGCCGATATAGCTGATGCCCCCTGAAGGACTGCTCAGATGAGCTCAACTCCAGAACAATTAGTATTACAGACTGGGCCAGAAAACCGTGAGGCACTGATTCAAACGCTCAAGCCCTTTATTTCAGTGCAAAGACCGACACCTGCATCCCTGTATTTCCGTACAGCCTGTGGAACGTACGCCTGATCTAGCTCCTAGTGGTCTCAGTCGGTACGTATCTTGTGTAGGGGAACACTGCCTGCCACAGGACGCCCCATAACAGGCGGACGGGGTGGAGAAGGGCTGGGACCCTCGGCTCACTTCTCAACAGTCTGCGGGTTTCATTCGCATTATCCCCTCTGCCTACACGTCGTGTCCACCTTTGGCAACCCCTGTTGTCTTTGGATTACCCACAAAACATATTCCCTGACTGGTTTAGCCGGACAAGGCAATCCCTGCGATGTCCTAGACGGTAGATCTGATGTATTCTAATAAAACCAAACAAAAGGAAGAAAACCCGGCCCATTTTGTTTTCTTCTCGGGAAGAAAAATCTCCCCCAGTACACGTACTTCCGTTCCGCTTGTTTTTTTTACAATAAAAACTTCGTGGCATGCACCAGGCGTATAACTAGTATGGTAGGTCTTTCTGGCGGATGTAAGGACGAACACTAAAATAGTGATACCTTCTGGCTGTCCCGTGTGGCCGCGAGGCTCAGGAAGCAGCAGAGTTAAGTCGTACGTGATGTGTCAGGCACGGAGACCTACGTTTCGCGCGTCATGGTATGGGCAGCAACGGCAAAACAGCAATGCTCATTAGGATGTCCTTGCGCGGAGGCAGGCGCCACCACAGGCCATACATTCGCACAGTCTGTTCACGCCTTGGTAAAAGGCTGGATTTGACGACAATGGAGGATGCCACAGAACGTCGACGAGCGGGGAAGAGACGGGTGGAACTCATCCTGTGCGAGAATGTATGTTTGTCATTTCAGGGCCCCTAGTGCGAGGAGCAATTCGTTTTTGGGGACAGGGGAAAGAGGCGACCGACTGGAAGGAATCGGCAACGAGAGCACGTGCAATAGAGCAGGCCGAGTGGGCTATGGCGATTATGCCACTATGACGAACGGCAGCAATACGGCATACATACGGGGATCCCTGACCGGCGCGCACACGATCATGAGAGAAGCAGTCAGTTTGTTTTTCTGGTGATGTTCCTCACGAGGCAGTAGTACGTACTTTTTGATCACACATTACTGGTCATTGTAGTGTGGCGAGTTGTGCACCCTTCATGTGGAATGACCCCCGCAATTATCGGGGACGTGGTATCATAGCTGTGCTGCACCTATTGTGTCAGACAGTCCGGGAATAGATGGCGATCGTTGATATTCGTGTGGTGGGTTTAGGCTCGATTTCTCCTTCTTCACTGCATGTCCGCGAGTTGTCACTCTTACAGCAAACCAGACAGTGGGCGTGTTCCTCTCTGTGTTCACGATCACTGTGAGTTTCGTACGGTGCTTGCATGCACCCCAGACAGCAGCCGTTGTAGTCAGAAGCCACGAGTTGGTTAGCGGTGGGAACAGGGGCTACTCCATGTTGTAGTGAGAAGGATACACCCGTGGTCAATATTGTTAAGTTTGCACAATGATTTCACCTCGTTTGCGCCTTCTTTGTTTCGGGTATATTTTGGCAGTCGAATGTTGATTATTTTTTGTTTTTATATTGCTAGGGTTTCCAGCACCTTTCTGTGACCACGGACCCCCTCATTTGAGAGTAAATGTGAGAAGAACAACAACTAA
>JBDWQI010000053.1:0-2534 GCA_039986635.1 Sulfitobacter sp. | reverse complement strand
GTATGTTGCCGCCTTGCTGATGGGTGGCTCCAGGTATTCCCTTTCCGGTCTCTTCTGGTAAGTAAACATAATAGAGACAAAAAATATAGGTTTGGTTTGAGGTGTTGTGTTAGAGCGAGACGCGCAAAACAAAGCGTTCGAAGTTGCGTTGGTTATAAGACACGAAAACGCTTTTAGGATTGTCGTGTACGTAGCTCACTGCTGATGTTGTTGATGTGTTGCTCTTCACAGTGATGACAACCCTTTGGAAGGCGACCTCTTCAATACCAGAAGAGGAGGCTAACACTATTTCCGGGATATTACGATTTACCCCTGGAATGTGTGTCTCCAGTCGAGTACCGGTTTCGGAAGACGTGGGTTGAGTAATGAAGTCGTTGGCACAGCGCATCATCACTACCCATATCTCTCTCAGGCAGTACACATGCTCGAGAAGCAAGCCCTCGCAATATCGGCGATAGCAACCCCACTACTTTAAAGGCGGCGGGTGCGTAGTCCCCGCGTTGAACGATGAGCATTATCCATTTTTGTGCTCCTTGCCCACGCACTCACTGTTATATGTCGTCCTTTTTCACTGTGCTCTCTCATGTCTTCGTGGTAGGTGTGCGCGGAGCGGTGCCAAGGGTCTACGTACTTCGGACTCGAGTACGGCAAAGAGGTGAGCTCACGTCTTCTCGAATTCATAGAAGATCCAGGACGTTGACCTTCGGAAACCTTTAACGGGTACCGCATTTTCTGTAGGATAAATGGAGTAAAAACTCTCTGATCGTATATTCCGCGCATGCGCACCACGGATGAAAGCGTACTGTAGTCTCCTGAATAGTAACCACTGTGACTGTAACGCGTTATACCACTGTACCTGGCGGCGATCGTGCAACACATAGGATCAAGCTTCAAGCTTGGCCGAGCCAATCGGCACAACGTTCAACAATCTAAATACTAAATTCTTAGCCAAAGCGACCTTACCCTCATGCCACTTGCCTGCAGCAGTTAGTTGCATGCACCCCGCACAGATACAAATATGAATACGTACTCGTATTCGTTGGCTTAGTTTTGGATTTATGAGGTATGTCCCGTCAACGTAGGAAGATTCTCCCGAAAACACGGGGAAAGTATCCATCCATAAACAACTGCCCTCTAAATAACATAAGGCGAGTCATCGTCCGCGGACAAATTCCCTCCAACCAAAAACCATTTGGGGCCTATTCATCAAGAAGGACAAATACACCCTCAGAAATGAGGGCAAATAATCGTACACGGACCAATACGTTCTCAAAATCACGGCCAGACATTCGTCTGGAGGAGACATTCATCTGGAGGAATACCCTCTCGACATCATGGGGCCAACAGTCGTCCGCGGACGAGTGGTACCGCATAGCAATAAACGTGCAACCACTTATTTTTCGTCTTGGGCAGTCACACAAACAAAGGCAGGTACATAAACCAAAGTACCTGTTGTTCTCCAAAGTAATCACCTGACCATAAGCAAGGAAGGTTTGGGCGACATGACGAACCCCCTCGTAAAATACGAGGTGAGAGACGAATACTGTCGGAAAAAGCTTTTGGCAAGTGTTTGTACTGTCCACCAGCACCCTGGGGCGAGTATTCGACGTTGATGGACGAATATCTCCTACGTATTCGACGAACGGATTTCCCGAGTATTCGTCAAATATACTCGGATTCGCGCGGCGTCTGCAGTTTGGCCGAACATCGTCGCTACTTCGGAATCCGTGTTTCAGGTGTCGTGCCGCTAGTATATATAGACTCCTCGATGAGAACTAAATTTCGTCTGCCTGCATTCCGGTATCTCACACCGACAAAGCGTGTTTTTGCGTTTCACAAGTAATCTAACAACGAATACAGTGCACACAACATATGACTAGACTTTCAGACTGATTTCGGTACATATATTTGACAGCTAAACGGGTGTTTTCAGGGAGGAACACTACCCTAAATCCAATACTTAGTAAATTAGCTCCAATGTATACGCTCAACGTTGACACATAACAAGCCGCGAGCCTTAGAGCAAAAACAGGATATTCTCATTGAGTATTGTAAACAACTGGAGCTGCGTGTGGTGAAGGAGATGACCACTGCGATATCTTTTGCCGGGTGTATGCGTGTATAGTGCAAGCGGCCATGGGCAACAATTGGAGATGTCTCTGTCGAAGCGCAGCGAAACAAACATTTGCCATGATGTGAGGCGGTTCGGTTCGCTTTTACCTGGTATTAATACGCCGTTGATTCACAGTGCACAAAGCTTATCCAGACTTGCAAATGAACGAGGCGTCTACGTTCGCAGCTGCGGTTGTCACTATGTTCTCTCGTACCGCGTATCGCTCGTCTGAATAGTTTCGTTATTTTAAACAAAAGCAAAAAAAAATAAACATAGTCCGTGCCGGTCTCGCGAGGCTCATTTTAATCATTCACTAAAACAGAGGAAGCGTACCTACAATTGTCATATTCCCTTCTGTTTCCCGCTTTCGGACGTTTAAAACTGGTTCTCTTCGGTACTACTTTTGATTTTGGCGCCGCTA
>JBDWQI010000052.1:0-35334 GCA_039986635.1 Sulfitobacter sp. | reverse complement strand
GGACCTTTGCGAGCCACCAATCTTCAATTCTGCGGCGTTCCTGAAAGCTAAGTTGCGTGTAAAACGTTCCCATGCGATATTCCTCCCATTAGATAACTCGTTGTTTTCTAACAGGAGTCGCACTTCAAAGTAGCGCGCACCTGGATTTGTGCAACTGACCCGTAATCCGTTTTATGGTCAGATCAGCGTTAGCGTTACAAGTTGGTCCTTGTTCCGGGCCATCCATTTGGTGCGAATGGCAGTTTAAACCAACTTTTTCTATAACCTGCCAGAAGCCAGTTCACTGGAGTATATCTCACAAACACCAAGTAAAGCGCAGCACTGATCGCGAAACCAGTTATTGTGTTGGCATATATTGCAAATGTCTGGGGCAACTGCATTTGAACAGCCCATGCTGATAGATCGTAGACGATGTAAATGTGCACGATGTATATGAAATAGGCGCTTTCAACACAGAACATGACCACTCGGTTCGGTCTCTGAATACGGCGCTCTGCCGCGCCGATCAGCCCAAAACAAAAGCATAGGGATGCAATAGCAACACCCATCTGGCGCAGCCCATTAGGCATGTCGGCATAATAGTAAATGCCCAATAAAATGTAGGCAACAAAACCAACAAAAATCAAAGGCAGGGTGAAAATCCTCTTTTGCAGATGATCAATCACGGCACGTCCAGACCACAGCATTTGTCCAAGCACAAAATAGGCTCCATACATCGCAAATGCTGAGAACTCTGGGTCCCAAATTGCATCTGGTATATCCTGCCAGATGTTGTCTCGGTTCCACATGCCAAGAACAGTGAAGACAGGTATGAGCAACAGTAGTCGAGAGGGACGCTCAAAAATCCAGGGCCGGGCAAGACGGGCCGTTAACGGAGCAATCAGCGATAGAGACACAAGTATCCATAGGAACCACAGGTGTGCAAGCGTTCCCACCGGATACCCGCGCCAGAAAGAGAAGATGCTGCCTGCGATCGCGAGTGTCACAAATATTCGAATGAAGCGGTCTTTGAGAAAGACAAATGCGCCACCGCGCTCAATGCTCATCTGTGCAAAAAACCCTGCTAACAGAAAGAAAACCGGCATCCGCCAAAGATGGATCCAGATTGCGGTCATTCCCGTCAAGTCGCTTGATGCGGGCGCGTCCAACGACACCCAAGGGGCAAACAATGTTAAAAAATCAGGCCGGAGATACACTTGGCTGGCATGCAGAACCAACCCAAGCAGCATGGCGAAAGCACGTAAGGCATCAAGGCCGTGATAACGTGGTTTGGGGGCCATTATCGCCTGCTTTCTGCATTATCGCATCTCATTACATTCCACGAACTGTCACTGCCCTATACAATCTATACGGCAAGTGACTGGTTTTCCGCCAGTCTTGCAAATCTGAGCTGTATCTGGCCGCCTAGACGGTGTTCATGATTGGTTACAGGCGGGAGGATCGTGGATGGGGTGTGACAGACCTTCGTTTTAAGCGACGCTCATTACGTCCTAAACCCCTCGCTCCGGGGGGGTTAAGACGTGACGGGCCGCGCTGATGCAAAGGTACCGGTTGCGAGCTTTGCCGAAACCACACGCCCTGCCCGGATCGCCGGTTTTTCCAAAAACCGAAAGCTCAACCCTGCGGCGGCAAAGGTCAGTGCCGGGATGCCGATCCAGAACACTGCTATGGTGGCGCTGTCACTGCTAAGGGCTGGAATTTCGGCGCTCAGCCAAACCGCAAGCCAGATCATCGGGAAGTGCATAAGGTAAATGCTATAGGAATAATCACCCAGAATTGCCGGCATCCGCAGCGTGTTATTGCGCCATTGAGGCGCCGCCAGACAAGCGATCAGCACCATGGCAAAACCACCTTCCAGCAAAGCCATCACCCAATCCGAATTATACACCTCAATGGGTGACATCTCTCCAAAGACCAGCACCTTATAAACCATCCTGCATAACAGCAGCGCAACCGCCGCGCTGCCTGCAAGTCCCCACAATACGGGTCGTGTCAGCCGGATCAGTGGATTGTGGAAAAACACCACCGCCCCCAGTGCAAAAAACACCATGAAATTAAGATAATGAAAGCCTCCGGATTTGCCCACGAAAATAGCGGACAGCACCAGGAAAAGCGCCAATCCGGCAACCATAAACCCCGTGCCTCGGCGGAACCAAAAGACAATCAGTGGAATACAGGCAGATCCGACAAGTTCGGTGAAAATCGACCAGGTGGGTGGATTGGCCACAAAAGAGACGGGAATGAGGTTTTGCAGCACCTCAAGCCAGCTCATCTCGGATTCGAAAAACCGATCTGAATACCGAATGTACCAGCCGGTTTTATCCCCCTGCCCCGCAGGTTCCCCCAAGGCCCAGACCGCAAGCGCCAATACGAAAGCCGCGATCAACGCAGGATAAATACGAAAGGCCCGGCGGGTTATGAATTGCATCACCGTCACACGCGTGACCCCGGAGCGCACCATGGACGCGGTCAACACATACCCGCTGAGCACAAAAAAGAAGATCACCGCACCATGCGCATTAAGCACCGTATCCAGCGTCAGCCGAGTGGTCATATTGGTTTGATGCACCAGTGAGATATGGTGAAACAACACAATTGCGGCGGCAATACCACGGGCGGCATGCAGATCTGCAATTTGTGAGACGGGAGTTATATTTTGAGATGCCTGCATGTCATTGTCTTTTTGTTGTGCTCAAAGCCCGGGAAACACCTCTAAACATCAAAAAAATATGGCATGGCTAAGGCGAAGCAGGGGCTTGAGCGGTTCGAAAGCCGGATTGCAGGAAATGTTGCAAGTAATCGATCCTGACCCTAAGCTTGCAAACAGCGCTGGCCCGTGGCCGGCCTCTTACAAAGGTCCCCACATTATGGCGACGGCTCATGTTTTAATTGCCGATATTACCGGCAGTACCACTTTATACGAACAGCTCTCTGATCAAGAGGCATTGGCGCAGATCAGCATTATTCTGGCTCGGATGCGCAATATCATCGAAGAGCAGAACGGCCATTGCGTGAAATCACAAGGCGATGACACGTTAAGCTATTTTGCCCAAGCGGATGCCGCTTTTGCCGCTGCGCGTGCGATGATTGAAACCGATTGGAATTATGGGCTCAGCATCCATGCTGGCATCCACTGCGGTGAGATGTTGACCCATGAGGCGGACATCTATGGGGATGCGGTCAATACCGCGGCCCGACTGGCTTCGCTCTCTAAGGCGCGGGAAATTCTGATCGGGGATACGGTCTTTGCTCAATTGGCGCCGCGCACGCAGGCCTTATGTGTGTCGATGGGCGGCATCAAACTTAAGGGCAAGGCGGTGCCGACCCGTGTGCATTCTTTTGCGGTCAGCGACATGGACACACAAACGGTGCTGTTTGGCGGCGCGGACACCACCATAGGGCGGCGCACCCTGTCGGTTGAACTGACCTTTGGAGAGCAAAGCTGGACCTTGAAAGACGGGCAATCGGTTACTGTGGGCCGGTCTGCGGATTGTGATGTGGTGTTGGAATACCCTTGGGTGTCGCGCAAACACGGCAGCTTTGAGCTGCGCGCCGCGCAATTGGAATACACCGATCACAGTTCTTCAGGCAGCACACTGCTGATGTCAGACGGTCAGGAAATTGCCGTGCAACGTCGTGCGATGCTGCTGAATGGGGATGGCACCGTGCTGGTGGGCACACGTGATGCTGCTATGGCCGGTTCGCTTATCCGCTACAGCACCACAGATCTGGTCCCCGATACCGAAGAGGAGGTCGCTTACGACTGAGAGCGAAATAATCCGCCAAGGGTTTGGGGCAAAGTTAGTAACTCCCGATAAGCGGCAATCTCACACCCCTTGGTTGAATCTTCCTCCCGTTACAAACCGTGAACTTCTGGTAACAGGTTTTATGTGAACGTCCTTCAGGTTGTGTTGGAGCTGCAGAAAGGGCATCTCCAAACCATGGTCATTTGTTTGCTAAGTCCTTGCAAAGGCGCACCATCACAAATCAGCTTCTTGAGCTCGCTTTTTCAAGCGCTGCAATTCGTTTCTCAAGCCTATCGATTACCCTAAGTGCTTTTTCGAGCGCCTCGACGCGTTTCTGTTCTTGATCACCAAACTTTAGCATGTTCGACTTCCACGTCTCTGTATCAGCCGTGCTCTTTTCGAGTGCTTCGACGCGCTTTTGTTCCTGATCGCCAAACTTTAGCATGTTCGACTTCCACGTCTCTGTATCAGAGATTCTCTTTTCGAGCGCCTCGACGCGCTTTTGTTCCTGATCACCAAACTTTAGCATGTTCGACTTCCATGTCTCTGTGTCCGCCGTGCTCTTTTCTTGTGATTTCATTCGTTTTTCTGTTGAATCCAATGTCTTTTCGGCAGCTTTCTTCCAATTTTTCAAATCGTTAAGTTGCTTTTCCACTGCCTTAATCTGATTTGCGAGCTGTGCGATGTCGTGTTTTGCCATAGTCCTCCTCCTTAAGGCTTCGGGTGAAACTTACGTTCGATGACGAAAATTGGCAAACCACCACATCGGCTCCCAGTTGCCATTTTCCGCTTGCACATAAAGGCGAGGAGTTTGATTCATTGTGTTCGCGTTTAGGCTATCTGAAAGCCATCTTTATGCGGCTTCAAGAGATTTTCAAAATGTTGTTTTTATTGTATTATTCACCAATATAACGGATGTTATGTGAACCCATTAAGAATGATCTTAGCGTATTATTTCGCCTCCAGCCACAAGCGACCCCAAGAGGTTTGATCCGCGAGAGGTGCCTCAGACGCTGAATGGATCGTCCAGCACCCCAACCAGCGGCAACAGGAAATCACCGGACCCCGCGCTTAGCGCATCGGCGTAATGATCATCAATCGCAGCAATTGCATCCTGAATGCTGCCAAAGCTTCCATCAAAGATCGCCATTGCCGCAGCGGCATCCGCCACATCGGACATGCCTTTGTGCACGGCAAAGTAAGCGCCCACATCGATCTTATCCGACAGGTACTGACGGTCTTCCAGCATCTGACTGATAAACGTACCATTTGCCCCTGAGGGTGGCGCGGCTTTGGCCCCTTCAAGCACCGACAGGATAAAAATGTCGCGGCCCACAGTGCCTTGATCCAGCACATCCACCCAAAAGTCGAAGCCATCGGCGTCCGGGACGCGGCCCAATACGTTGTTATAAACAGCAGTCGCAAATTCTGAATTGCTCAGGCTGTCGGCATAGGTCGCGCGGGTTTCATCCTGATCAATGAAAAGCGCGGCCATGTCTGACAGGCTCAACCCATCCGCAAAGGCGTTGCCCCAAAACGCCAGCCCCACCGCGTCAGGGGCCCGATTGAAGTACGCGATGTAAAGTTCCACAATTTGGGTAAAGTCATCCTCAGACAGCGTGGCAACGCCGTCAAAGTCATCAATCTCAAATACCCCGCCCCCTCGGTTGTTGGCACCGGTTTGAAAATCGATCTGTTCAATGCTGATCAACATATCAGAGCCATCCCGCCCCTGTCGGTCGGTCAGCACGATGCTGCCTGCCGAAAGCGTCAGCGTATATTCTGATTGTTCCCCCGTGACGGTTAATGTGTCGAAACCACCCATCCCATCGATCACCTCATCGCCCGCGCGGGCCGAAAACGTGTCATTGCCCCGTGTCGCAACATGTCCCACCACAGGCGCAGGCGCAGGTGCGGTTGGTGTCGGTGTCGGCTCTACAGGGGTTGGTTCAACAGGGTCGGGCACTGTGACCACCGGAGCAGGCTCTACCGGATCGGGGTCTGGTTCAACCGGGTCAGGGGTGGAAGAGGTCTGTGCAGCCCCATAGAAAATCTGCGCGCCCTCAATGTCACCTGCGGTCAGCCCGGGCAAATCGCTGATGTCGCTGGCAAACATGATTGTTTCAGCATTCTGCGCATGATCAAGGCCCAGCACATGACCGATCTCATGCAGGGCAACCTGATAAAGGCCCACCTCATCGCGGGCAGCATCGCGGTCTGTGGCCCAGTTTTCAGCGATGTCAAAACGGATTTCCGCCTCGGTAAAGCTAAAGAGCGTGGAGGTGGTTTTGGAGCCGCGTGTCGAGGCTTCGCCCACCACGCTGAAAGGACCATCAATGACGTCCCAGCCCAGTTTAATGTCTGTATCCGCCCCGGGTGTGGCCTCGACAAAATCGATGTCGATCACATCTTCCCAGGCCTGAAAGGCATCACGGATGATGTCTTGGTAAATCGGGTCTGTGATATAACTGGAAAACCCAAACCCGGTGCCGGGAGTGTTGGCAAAGCTCCAGGTGACGGTGCCGCCGGGCGTTCCGTATTCACCTGTACCCCATTTGGCATTGCTCAAATGGTATTCGTTAGAGCAGAACTCACACATCTAGACCTCAAACATTTTCACGCCCCAAGGATGGCTTGTGCACCACGTATGCGCAAATATTAGGGCGACACTATGTTAAAATAGGGCAACCGCCCCATCGGCAGTCTGGTGCTCAAAGCATGCGCCCCACCAGCGCAAATATGCTGACCTATCGCCTGAAAGCTGATGTTTTTATAGCAGAGCGGGACCGATGGCGCAAAGTGGCGGCAACATCTGTGCTAAACTGTTCCGCGATCTTGGCCACAGCTTTGGCATAAAGCTGCGGCGTATGGGTTTCTTCAAGTCGGGCGCGGCCTGCGCGGCCTACGGCACGCCCCGGAGCCGGATCGGCATGTAACGATCGGATCAACCGTTGCAGCGCCTCTCGTTCCTCATGTGGATCTACCTTAAACACCGTCCCCTCGGGCAGGTCAGCATACCATCCCAAATCCGTCACCACCGATGGGGCAGCCGCATTCCAGATCCGCATCTGACTGCCTGACGCCTCGCCCATGGTCGGCCAGCGCAGATTAAAAACCAGATGGGCAGCGGCCAGTCTGCGATCAAGCTCGGCTTCTTCGACAAAGCCATGCAGATGGACATGGCGCGCCAGTCCCAGCTCTGCGGCGCGACTACGGATATATTCAGGGTCCCAGATGGAGCCCATGATATCCAGCTGAAAATCGATTTCCCCCTTAAGCGGGGCCAATGCCTCCAGCACGTTTTGCAACCGTCTGTTGGGGCCGGTATAGCCAAATTGCACCAATCGCATCGGACCCAGCCCCGACCGGATCAGCGACGGCGCGGCGGCGGACGGGCGAAACGGCAGATCAAGCAGATACGTGGACAATTCAGGCGCAGCAGTCGCGACAGCGTCACGGGCAACAGGCGTATGGGTGAGAACCGAAACTGCGCGGGTCAGGGTCAGCTCAAAACCGGCATAACGATGCGCCAGCTCGCTTTCGTTTATCTCGCCCTTGTAAACAGCATGCACACTGTCCAGTCCGGGCTGTCCATGCCAGTCAAACATAGCCGCTTCATAGACATCGCGTGCAAATAGCCCCCGTTCCATCGCATCAAAACAACATTCCTGAATGGCCATATCGTGCAGGACAACTACGGAAGGAATCCGTTGGATCATCCGTAAAAACCCAGCATGGAACGGCCAGGCATTGCCGATATTCACAAAGACCGCCTCGGGCCCCTGCCCCGGTGTGCCGTTCGCGCGCCCCGCAAGAGCGAAATCACGCGGCAAGATGTGGTCAGGATCCAACCGGCGCACAGGGGCGAAATCATAAAGCTCACGGTCCCAGTCAGGCGCATCGGTCCACAGGATCAGCTCACAGGTTTGCGCAAGCTCCGGCAGGATGCGCCGGGTATAATGCGCAATATCCGTCTGCGCACGCGGCAGCGGCGAGACCCAATGCACCCGGGGCTTTGAGGCCTGTGTCATGGCGCGCCTTGAGGCAGCGGCGTGATGTCTACGATTCCAAGGAACGCGGCCTCTGAACAAGGTAATGTCAGCGGGGTCGCCCTGCCCCGGCCGCTAAAGACACCCACGCCTGATTGATAGAGATGCAAGCGCAGGGTGCCCAAGGCCTCCTGCCCCTTTGCATCCAGCATCAGCCGTATATCACCCGTTTCACCGGGGGCCAGCGGCGTGCCCAAAGGCTGCATCAGATGTTGGTGACGCAAGGCCCCTGATGGGTCCACCCATTCCGCCAACATGCAAGTGGCGCGATCACCAGTGATCGACCATGTACGGGAGGACGTATTGTGCACGTTTAATCGTGTGAGCCCGGTCTGTGGTTCCTGTTCGGCCACTGACAACACCCCATGCATGCGGGTTGGGTCACCATGATAGAGATTTGCGGGCACCCCCCTGGGCATTCCGACCTTGCGCGCCAGATATTGCAGGTTCTCGCCACGCAGACTGAGGTCATCCCCCCGGCCCACCAATATCTGCGCCATTTCGGGTTCCATGTTTCGGTCATAGACATCAAAGGTCTGCAGGCGCACGGTTTCAAACCCGGCGGCCTGCCCGATCATCGCCAGTTCCTGTGGCGCATATTCGCGGTTATGGCGGCCATACACCCCGCCTGAGGGTACAAAGATGCCAAATGAATAGGGCGCGATATTGTTGAGCCCTTTCCAGACCCCCCGGTGACTGTTGATGTTCGGTGTGGTGATCAACAAATGCCCACCGGGTTTGAGAACCCGCGCCGCCTCGCAATAAAAGAAGTAAGGATCCAGTGCGAGATGTTCGAGGATCTCCATGCCTGTGACCAGATCAAAGGAATTATCCGGGTAAGGCCATGGGTCACGTTCGCCGTTCGCAACTTGCAGCGTGATGTCAAAACCGGGGTGATCGCCGCGGGGTTTTACGCTTTGACGATAGGGATCTGGTCCTTCCCAAAGTCCCTGCATGTCGATGCCGGGAAACTGGTTGGCCAGAAGCGCTTGAAAAACCAGCGGAGGGAAGACCCCGACATCAAGCGCCGAGCGGATCTCTAATCCTTCGAGCTGGCGCAGGGTGGACATATAGCGGGTCCAATGGGTGCCAAGGTACCCTGCAAGACCGGCATCAATGGGGGGTTCGGGACGGCCCAAAGCGGCCGGAAGCTCGTCAAAGGCATAGGCCTCAAGCACTTGGGTGATGTTGTCAAACGGCAGATCATCCGGGGCCGTTGGTGGGGCAATGGCCGCGGCAAGCTGAGCGGCGGCATCTGCTGCTATGAGAGGTTCCGGGGCCGGCAAAGGTGGAGCAGCATCAGGAGCAACAGCTGCGTGGGTTTGCCCGGTGAGCGTTTCAACCACATGATCCCATGAAATATTTTGCGCCACATAGCGTGTCAGCCCCGCTTGCCCCATGCGTTCGGCGATGCTGGCATCTTGGGACAATTGGTCAAAGGCACCGCCAAGAGCGGTCGCATCAGGGGCCGTGATAAGGCCTTCGGTCCCGTCGGTGATGAACTCCAGAGGTCCTCCCGCATCGGTGGTCGTGATGACCGGCTTGCCCGACAACATCGCCTCCAGCGTGATATATCCGTAATCCTCATCCACCGGCACAAAGGCCACGGCGCGGGCCTCTGCATAATACCGGACCAGCGTGGCATCATCGACAGCGCCCAGCCATTCCACGCGGGCCGCTACGCCAAGCTCTTCGGCCATCATCGTGAGGTGGTTCTGATACGCGGGGTTCTCTGCTGTGCCGGCAATGACCAAACGGGCCGCTGGCGCATGGGTAAGCGCCTGCAGGCTCAGTTCCAGCCGTTTGGACGGATTGATGCGACCCGGCGCAAAGATGTAATCGCCAAAAGTTCCTTGCCGCAGGGTCTGTGCATTGGGGGGCGGATGGTACAGCGGCGTTGCTTCAAGATTGAGCTGTGATTTGAGCCGGCCCGCCACATTCCCCGAATTGGCATACAGCGGATGTGGGCTGGCCTTGAACGCTTGGCGATCCTCATCATGGATAAAAGCGCGCAGAGCCTCACCTTGTGGATCATCCAGCAGATCCGATGTGCCGAGATCCCATTGGTCATAGGCTTGCCGGTGTTGGTGCAGCACCCAGAAAAGCATGTTGGGGTGGCGCGCAAGATAGGCCGGGAATTTGAGGCCAATGGCCAAATCGACTTTGACGCCTTCAACCTCGGATACATCCAGCATCTTGGCCGCCATGATGTTGTCGGCCAACACCTCGCCGGGATACCATTTGAATGGCACAGTGATTTCTGCCGCCTCATGGCCGCGTGCATTTAGCGCCGCAACAAGGTTCGCCGCATGGCGTTCCGCGCCCCCTGTGACAAAAGGCACCTGAGTTCTGAGGACACCGATCCGCATCAGTTAGGCTTTGTGCCGAGGATCGCAAGATCCTGAGGGCCAAACATCAAAAACGCCAGTTCGTCATTGAAATCAGAGGTGTTGAGGAATTCACCGAAGCGTTCATGTGGGTTGATATGGCGGATGTCGATGGGGTCAAACCCTGCGGTTTCAAAGAGCACGCCCATGACCTGTTCCGGCATCGGTTTAAGGTGTGTGGGATCGGTATGAAAGGTTGTCGCCCCAACCAATACATTGCGGGTGTTTGGGGTCTCAAAGAGCAAAAGCCCACCCGGGGCCAGCACGCGGGTTGCCTCGCGGGTGATCCAGGCTACCGCGTCAAACGGCAGATGTTCAATCAGGTGGTGGGCGGTGATGACGCTGAGGCTGTCGTCTTCCATTTCGGCCAAGGTCTTAAGCGCATCCCCCAGACGCACATCCAGTCCCGCCGCGCGGGCCTCTTCTATCTGCACGGCATTGGTATCGACACCAAACCCCTCAATGCCGTGGGTTTGCAAAAGACCCAGCCATTCGCCCCGGCCACAGCCGATGTCCATCGTTGGTTTTTTGTCGGTGCGCAGCCATGCTGCCTCTACATCAGGCAGGTAAACCTTGAGACGGGTAGCGATCTCTTCTGGGGCACCGCGCCATTGGTTTTCAAGGCGGTGATAAAAGCTGTCTTTGAAAAGCGCAAAGCCATCCGTTTTGGGCAGGTCCAACGCCGCCGGGGTCACATCAGGTGCCTGCCCTCCTGCGTCCAGGCGGCGCGACAAATCCGTGAACATCCGCGCCAGCAAAGCGTTGTCAGACCGGCCAACACGCTGAAGAATATCACGTTCGCGACGATAATCAGCCACCAACCCATCCGCCAAGGCATCTTGACGTTGCATATCTTCGCGTAACCGCTGCATGCGATTGTCAGCCTCTTCCAGATGAGCCGCACGGGCGTCAAGACTGGCCTGCATGGCGGTCAGATCACGGTTGATCTGATCCGTGCGGGCATCCAGGCGCTGCGCTATATCTGAGGCATCTGCCCTGACCTGATCCAGCTGTGGACGGATGTCCTGCACACCTCGGTGCGCATCTTTGGCCATCCCTTTGAGACGACCAAGGGTAAAAATGGCTGATAAATAACGTTCAAGCCGTTTGAGGGGTTTCATACTTGGGTCTCCCAGCCGGTCCTAGGCGGCGCCCCGTTTTTCATACCATTTACGGCAGAACCCCAGGAACGCACGATCCGCGTCTTTGGGCGCGTCCAAACCTCCATCGCTCATCCAGCTGCGCCATTCAAGCTCCAGCTGGTAGATGTCCCATCCGGGGGCTGCCTGACGGGCCTGCGCATAGGTGTCCGGGTTGAGCCGGACCTGCGGTAATACGGGAGCTTTTTCCACCTCAATGAGACGTTCTGCCTCGCGGTTGAGAAACACCACATGGGCGTCTTCGATGCGAATGCCGTAGTCAGGGATATGGCCATAAGCTTCGTCTTGGCGGGCAATATTCGCCACCAGACGGCGAAATTCACGCGGGGTAGAAGCAGAGCCGCATTTGCGTTGTAACACCGGAAAACTTACGCGCCATTCGGTTTGGCGCCCGCAATGCTTTCGCGCCAGTTCATAAAGGCGCCGCTCCAGCGGTTTGCGCAGGCGGAAATAGTTGCGATGCAAGGTCAGAACTTCCCGCGCCTGAATAGCATTGAATACCCAGTCCGAAAGCTCAATCTCGATCTCTTGCATACGCCCGTCGCGGGTTTGGCGGACGATACGGGCCCGGTCGATGAGCGAAAAGATATCAAGCTGCTCTTCCCCACCTGTGACGATATTGGTTTCAATCTGGGTGCCTTGCAGACGGACCAGAGCAGCCCGCAGCCCCTCATAGCCGCGCCCATCCGTCACCCGATTGGTGGCCTTAAGCAAATCATACGCCTTGAGCCGAATGGTGCGGTTTACCGTGCGCCCTTCGTTCAACGCCGCCATGATCTGTGAGATGCAGTAAATCAGCACGTCCCGATCATGGATCGTAGCCAGCCCATCCGCAGAAGGTTTGACCTCCAGATGGTTTTGACCGCTTTCATCTTCATATCGCCGGATGCGGTGGTCTGGCTTCGTGGACAAGGAGAAAATCGGATGCGCCATAGACGCCATATCGCCCTTAGGGGCAGCATCAAAAATATCGCAGACAAAGAAATCACCCTGTCCTTGCCGATCCGGCAAAAGCGGAGAGCGTGCAGTCCCGTCTTTTGGGCCTACATCTTTGGGGCTTATGTCTTTCGTGATTTCACACACCATGAGGCTTTATTCGTGATTCCACACACGCCGTCAATCTTTTCGTGAAATCACCCACGCTTCTTTCGTGATTTCGCCCTCGAAAATGAGGAGACCTTTCGTGACTCTACACACGTTCTTTCGTGACTCTACACACAGTCTTTCGTGACTCTACACACGGGGGGGTAAGATTCAGCCTTTAGAGTCAAAAGCTTAGAAGTCACTTTTTTGACCTAACACTCTCTTAACACATATTTAACACTCACGCGCACGACGCCAGCCTGTGGATAAGTCCCTTTGAGGTGCAGCACCAAGTGTAAGCGTTTGAAAAGAATCACTTAGAAAGAATCAGAAAGCAGAGGAACAGCCGCATCTCTCCGTCGTACCCCTCCCTGTTCAGGTCAGATATCCTTGTTTGCTTTGTAAAGCGCCCATGCTTCTTCGATCAGCACCCCTTGCTGCACACCCCGTTCAGAGGCTTCGCGCGATATTTGGCGGGCCACATCAGGCATCACCTTGGCGTGTACCTGCCCCGTTCGAGGGCTGGGCTTACGCCCCCGCCGCTTCTTGGGGGTCCGTTCAACAAAGCCGTGTTTTTCAGCTGCTTCGTCCGATCGGGCAACTGTTTGGGGGCTTGTATCTTTGGCTTTGCTGCGCAGCTTGCCCGGGTTGAGCGAAATACTAAAAGGATTGGGTTTGCTCATCTTATGCCTCCCCTGCCAAACGGGTGTAAACCTGCATTGCAAAGGCCCGGGCATTGTCACGCGCGCCTTGCATATTCCCTTGAGGAGGCATCGAATGCAGATCCCCTCCAAACGCAAAAAGTCCTGAAAAAGCAGCACGTTCCATCAAAGGCGGATCAATGACATCCACGCCCTGTTCTTTGAGAGAAATGGCGATGCCTTTGTGCTGTTTGGATTGAATGGCCTTGGTCATGGTGAAAATGACGGCATGCGGGATCGTTCGATCCAGCGCTTCTTCTTCTTCGGCAATCAATTGCAAGGCGCGTGCCCCGATCGTGGCATCCAGCGTGGTTGCCCGCATCGGGGTCAGCACCAGATCAGCCTGACTGATGGCGCGGCTGACCAACCGCGAGGCAACCCCTTCAAGGTCGACCACAACGACATGCCCGTCACGGTCGTGTGATTTGATTGTGCGTACGATGTCAGCCTCGGAAATGTCTGACAGCACGGTGATGCCATTGGGTAAATCTGATTGATTGGCCCAAAGGGTCAAGGACCGGTTCGGGTCACAATCCAGCATGGTTACCGGCACATCACCATGGGCAAGTTCCGTGCCAAGCAGCACTGCAGTGGTCGATTTTCCGGCCCCTCCCTTGGGAGAAGCGACAACGATTGTGGGCATAATTTATCCTGCTCTTTTTTACTTATATTTTTACTTACCGGATAAATACACTAACCGGATAAATAAAAATACCCGGTTTTTTAAAATATCCGGTAATTCAAATAATCCGGTAAGTATAAGCACGAGACGAGATGCAGGGAGGAGACGTGTCTTAATGGACCCTTAGGCCCAAAATACCGGCCTCAGATGCCAGAGTGTTTGTTGCGAATACATCACATTGCGAACAGGCGGATTTACAAAAATGATTTAAAACAATGGGTTAGACATTTTTGCGGAAAGGGTGTGTAAATCACTATACAGGGGTGTGTGTTTTGCTATACATTTTGTCTTGTTGAATGGGAATCGAGCCTATAGAAGCCTATTCTAGTTGAACCTTGCCGGCACCTGTCGGGCTGAAATGTATACTTTTAACGCCTTACGACAAAGCAGTTGGATGGCAGGGACAGCAAACAACGTTGACGGTGCTCTATTCTTGGGCACCAAAATTAAATTTATAGAGGAAGAACAGCCATGGCTATCGACCTGAGCGCGCTTGATCCACGTGAAGCGCTTACAGCAATCTACATCGGTTATTACGACCGTGCCCCAGACCCAGAAGGTCTGGCATTCTGGGAAGACGTCGTCGGAGCAGACGGTTTCAACTTGGTTTCGATCACAACGCTTTTCGCGTCTGCAAGCGAAACACAGGCATTGTTCCCGTTCTTTGCGGACCCTGACTCCACAACAGCAAGCGCGTTCATCACGCAGCTTTACCAAAACTTGTTCAACCGTGACCCCGATGCAGAAGGCCTGGCATTCTGGACAGCTCAGCTTGAAGCAGCTGTAGCCGGTGAAGAAGGCGCTCTGACAGTTGGTCAGATCATCACCTCCATCATCGAAGGCGCACAGTCTGTTGAAGAAGGTGGTTTCCCTGACGAAACAATCATCCTGAACAAAATCGAAGTAGGTCTCGACTGGACCGACAGCATCAATGCTGCTGGTATCGAATTCGACCTTGAAGGTGACACAGGCGCAAGCGCACGTGCGATCATTGATGGCGTTGACGAAACAGACGCATCTGTTGTGACCGCGAGATCCACAACAGACACATTTGTTGCAGAGAACACCCCAGGCGTTCCAGGCTCCACATTCATTCTGGAAGAAACACGCGACGGCGGCGGCCAGGGCACAGAAGGTAACGACACCTTTGAAGCCTTCAATGGCGAACTGCAGGACGGCGACCGTGTTGACGGTGGTTCCGGCACAGACATGCTGTGGTACTTCAACTCCGAAGATGGCCCTGCAAAAGCGCCAATCACAACAAGCATCGAGCACGTTGTTGTCACCAACCAGGTGAACGACTTGAACAGCTCAGCAGACAACAACGTTGGTGGCTACTCCACTAACTTTGGTGACGTGCTTGCCGGTGCCGCACCTCTGGACGGCACAATCGAAGTTGACGTTGAACTCGACGCTGGCCTGATGAACGGTGTGACACGTTGGGAAGACTATGACTCCCGCGCTGACCTCGTTATCGAAGACGCACGTGACCAGGACGACACAGACGGCACCTTCACAGGTGACATCACTGTTGCAATGGTTTCCACCGACCCAGGTAATGTCGACTTTGCTGTCTACTTTGACCAGCCGGTCAACGTCAGCCAGAACTTCGGTACACTGGAACTGCGCGTACTTGACCAAGAAGCAGCATTTGGCCTACCAGCGCCAAGCGCATCTTCCACAGGTTACCTGACAGAATCCTCGCTGATCGAATTCACATTCGCATTCAACGGCCAGGAAATCACTGTTGAGCTCGCAGACGAGCTGGGCGTTACCTTTGGGCCAGACGTGTCCTTCCAGGACTTACTTGACCAAATTGAAGGTGCGACACAGCAAGCACTGGTTGACGCCGGTGTAACAGAAGATCTGGGCTTTGCAGCATCCTTGGGCGCGCCAGTGTCCGTTGGTGTTGGTAACCAGTTCACACTGCCAATGATCCTGACCTTCGACGTTGAAGCGGACACAATCACAGCATCCAGCGATGACATCATCGTAACGGGTCGTGATTCCGGCAACAACGGCGACACGCCAGCGACAGATACCTTCGGCTCCTTGTCCACAGCACGTGAGACAACCGAAGAACTGATCCGTCTGAACGTTGAGCTTGACGATGTAGGTAAAGGTTCCACAGGCGGCGACGCTCTGTTTGGTGCAATGTCCACAGGTCGTCAGACTGGTGATGATGGCACGTCCGACAGCATCGGCATCCAGCAGTTCGACATCGAAGTCGACCGCTCCAGCCAGCTGCAGACAATCAACTCCACCAACAACGCTTTGGAAGTTGTTAACATCGCCCACGGCGAGAACGACGGCGCATCCAACACAACAACAGCAGCCGACGAAATCGCCGGTGATCTGGTTGTGCGCGGTCAGGCAAGCCCGATCGACCAAACTGGTGGTACAGTTGGAAACCCATTTGGTAACTCTGCAACAGACGGCCCAATGCCTGGTGCCGTACCACAGCACAACAGCTTTGGTTTCTCTGATGTACGTGTGATCAATGCCGCCGGCATGACCGGTGTTCAGGCTGATGGTTCTGTCGGTTACGTCGACATCACAGCTGAGCTGACAGAAGAGATTGTTGAGAAGTATCTCGATATTCAGGATGGTCAGGCAAATGGTGAAGACGATGATGTTGACTTCATCTACACATTGGGTGCGGGTAACGATGAGTTCTTGCTGCAGATGTCTGCGGATGCTCTGAACTCTGCTGGTACTGGTTCACGTGAAGACTTTGATCTGATCGTCGACGGTGGTGCAGGCAATGATGTCATCACAACCAACATTGGTGGCACAGACACCACTGAATTTGGTTTCTTCGCTCAGGCCGGTGCGATCAAAACCATCGATGAGCAGGGTCAGGACCACTATCTTCTGACATCTGACAATGCCGAAGGTTGGTACACCAACGCTGTGTCCAATGTTGCTGCAGAATTCTCTGTCAACGGTGGCGCAGGTGCAGATACCATCTGGACCCACGGTTGGGGTGACTTCAACATCGACGCGGGCACAGGTGCTGACGTTGTCTACACAGACAACTCCGGTGCAGTAGAAGCGGCTGATCGTTTGGCGTCCAACATCGACCGTAACTTGGACGAGCATGATCAGATCGATTATGTTGTTGGTGGTGTTTGGGCCTTCAATGCCGAGCTGGTTTCTGCCTTCCCATTGGGTGTTACAGGCGCAACCAACGACACCATCGCATTGGCAACACTTGCTGTTCCAGCAGCTGCTGTCACCGGTAGCGTGACCTACACGATCTCTTATGCCGGTGCATCCGGTGTTGCAGGGACCGAGTATGTCATCACAGCCACCATCCCGTTCAGCGAGATGACTGTGGACGCGACAACCGGTCTTGTGAGCCATTCTGAGCAAGCTCTGAACCAGGCGATCAAGAACGCGATCAACGAAGATGCTATTCTGAGCAACCTGCTGGAAGCAGCAGATGGCCCAGGTAACTCTTTGATCGTGGCAACCAAGACAGACGGTACGCATGTTGCAACTGATCTGGCCATTGCGTTGGGCACAGTTGATGTGAACAACGGCGCGGCATTCACAGCGGCACCTGCGTTCCCAGTGGCCAACACTGGCTACTCAGCACCTGAGTTTGTGAACCTTGGTTCCGACTCCGTAGCAGAGTCTGACAACACCATCACAGTCAATGGCGACGGCGCGAACGATCTGTACGTTCTGTCCACCAACGACGCTGCTTTTGCTCAGCCAGTTGTTGACGGTGGTCTTGACGCTCTGACGGACCTGAACAGCGCAAGCAACGAAGTTCTGAACATCAACGCCAACTTCGGTATTGATACAGTTCTGAACTTTGACGCAGGCGCAGGCGACGGCGTTGATATGGCAGACGATGTGCTGGACTTCACCGCAGTTACCGGTGTTGCAGCTAACGTTATGACCACGTTCGATGGTACTGGTACTGATGTCACAGCAGCTTCTGCTGACGGTTCAGTTGACATTCTGGCACTTGCCACTGTTGACGGCGCTGACGGCAGCACAGCCAACGGCACAGTTGAGGCGGCAGAGATCCTGGCCCTTGCTGGTGCAGGTGACGCTGTTGCATCCAACCACATCTATATCGTCCACGATACAACAGGCGATAACGGTGGTGAGGTCTGGCATGTTGTTGACGGCACAGCCGCAACTGGTGACGTGTCCGCAACCGAGATCGGTACAATCAACCTGGTTGGTACCGACTGGTTGGCGGTAAATACAGACAACATCGCCTAATCGGCTCTCAGGTCCGCTTGTCGGGCCTGAACTCAAAACATCGAAAGCCCCCGACCCGTTCGGGGGCTTTCTCACATTCGGAGGGGGCCCTCCACCAGATCCAAGCAGATGAAGGAAGACGGATATGGCCAAGATTAAAATCGACGACAAAGAATATGACACAGATGACCTGACCGCCGAAGCGAAGGACAATCTGACCAACATGCGCCTGTGTGATGAACGTATGAATCAGATCAAACGGGATGCTGCCATTACTCAGACCGCACGCAATGCTTATGCGGCGGCTCTTAAAGCGGCATTGCCCAAAGACGCCTAAGCGCGGTAAGCTGAACATGTCGGCCCCACGTGGATTTTGGGCCGACATACGCATTTATGATCGACCCATTCACGGACCTGTGGTGCTGTGCAATTGCATCAACCCCTTGTCTGGTGTATGAATTTTGAAAATAAACGGTGTCTGAGCAGGCATTTAAGACATCGCTCCGCTGAGCCATAAGAGGACATATGCGCATGAAGGCCAAATCACCGCTGGCACAGGCCTATGGACGTTTTCGCGCAGTCTTTGGCGCAACCATATTATTTAGTTTTTTCAGCAACATCCTGATGTTTGTTGGCCCTCTCTATATGCTGCAGGTTTATGACCGGGTGTTGGCCAGCCGGAATGAACTGACCCTTGTGATGATCTCTGGTATCGCGGTGACGTTGCTGGTTGCTTATGGTCTGCTTGAGTTTATCCGCTCCAAATTGTTGGTGCGGGCCGGCCTGCAATTTGATGATATGTTGGCCAATCCGGCGTTTAACCGGGTTATTCGGCATCAACTTGCCGCTCCCAACAGCGGGGCGCATGCCACGTTGCAGGATGTGGACAAGGTGCGCGAATTTATGACGGGGCAGGGGATCCTTGCCTTCTTTGATGCACCTTGGGTGCCTTTGTTCCTCGCATTGTGTTTTGCCTTCCACCCTTGGCTGGGGCTGGTGGCTTTGATTGGCGCCATTTTGATTTTTGCTCTGGCGCTGACCAATGAATTTGCCACGCGCAACCTGTTGCAAGAAGCGGGCAACGCCAATCAAGGGGCGTCGCATTTTGTGTCCACCACAGTGCAGAACGCTGAAGTGATCCGTGCGCTGGGAATGGAAAAGCAGCTGACCAAACGGTGGCTGACGCAGCATGACAACGTATTGGATAAACAAGCCAAGGCATCTGGCCGGGCAGGGGCCATCATGGCTTCAACCAAGTTTGTGCGTATGAGCCTGCAAATCGCTATTCTGGGCACCGGTGCCTATCTTGCCATCCTGCAAGAAATATCACCTGGTATCATGATCGCAGCATCTATTGTGATGGGCCGCGCGCTGGCGCCGGTGGAACAGGCTGTGGGCCAATGGAAGCAATTTGTTGCCGCACGGCAGGCGCATAAACGTCTGACAGGCATCTTTGGCGCCTTTAACGACGAAGAAGAACGTATGGAAATGCCCAACCCCAAAGGCGGGTTGATTGTGCATTCCCTGATCGCATCTGCACCGGGGGCCAAAAAAGGCGCGTCTGGATCTGTACCTGCCTTGCTGAAAGGCGTGTCCTTTAACATCAATGCTGGCGAAGTGCTGGCGGTGATTGGGCCCTCCGGGTCGGGTAAATCCACCTTGGTGCGCCATCTGGTTGGTGCGATGCAACCGTCTTCGGGGGCTGTCCGTCTGGATGGTACAGAGCTGCATCATTGGGACCCTGAACAATTGGGCCGACACATGGGGTATATGCCGCAGGACGTGAAATTGTTCCGTGGGTCTGTCTCTGAAAACATCGCGCGTTTTGTGGATGAAGTGCAGGACAATGAGATCATCGCAGCAGCCCAATTGTCAGGTGCGCATCAGATGATCCAAACCCTGAACGAAGGGTATGATACAGACGTAGGTGATGGTGGTCAGTCGCTCTCGGGAGGGCAACGCCAACGTGTGGGGCTGGCCCGTGCAGTGTTCCGCGGTCCAAGCTTGATTGTGTTGGATGAACCAAATTCAAACCTTGATGCACACGGCGAACAAGCTTTGGCTGCCTGTATTCAGGAAATGAAAAAGCGCGGCAAAACTGTGGTGCTGGTCACGCATAAAGCGAATTTGCTGGCAATGTCAGACAAGACATTGATGTTGGTCAACGGTTCGGTTGAAAAGTTTGGCCCGACCCGCGAAATCTTTGCACAACAGCAAGAAGCAAAAGCAGCCGCACAAATTCAAGCACAGCAGGAACAGAAAAAGAAGGAGGCCTCGCCCACGTCAGCGGTGGTCAGCATGTCTGATACTCCGCGCGGCGCCTAACACCTACCCTTTTCATACCCCTCGCTCTTTAAGGAGCTGAACTGACATGAATAAACCAAGCCCCAAGCCAATTGCCCTGATGGGTTACATCCTGATCTTTGTCACCTTTGGCGTTTTTGGCAGCTGGGCGGCTGTCGCCAAGTTGGACAGTGCGGTGGTTGCGCCTTCGACAATTTCATTGGAAGGCAACCGTCGTGTCGTGCAGCATTTTGAAGGGGGGATCGTCGAGGAAATCCTTGTGCAGGAAGCTGGCAGCGTAGAGCAGGGCGAAGTGATCTTGCGTCTTAGCAACATTGAGGCCCGCTCAAACCTTGAGGTGTTTTCCACCCGTCTGGACGTGGCACGTCTGGTGGAGGCGCGGCTGCTGGCAGAACGCGCATTGGAGGATGCCGTGGCCTTTCCCCAAGACGTATTGTCGCGCAATTCAGAGGCTGTGACGGCCGTGTTGGCCGATCAGCAAGATCTGTTCAAAGACCGCCGTCTGATCCTGAGATCCCAAGAGGATATCCTGTCTGCCCGGGTTGAGCAGATCAAAGTGCAAATTCAGGGGCTGGAATTGCAAAAATCGGCTTTTGAACGCCGTATCGTCAATTACACAGAAATGTTGGTGCGGATGCGCGATGGCGAAAGCAAAGGGCTCATTCAGGGCAACCAGCTGGCGCAGCGTGAAGATGAGCTGATTGAGATCGAGGCGAACCTGGGTCAGGTGATTTCAGACATCGCACAGGCCCGCGCAAGCATTGGCGAAACCGAACTGCAACGCCTGCAATTGACACAGGAATACCGTGAACGTGCGAGCACCGAGCTGGAACAGATCCGCGCCGAGATCAGCGAGCTGAATGAGCGTCGTAAGGTAGCGGACGATGTGTTAGCCCGCACCGAGATCCGCGCGCCAAGCTCGGGCACCATTCAAAACCTCAAGGTGCATACGGTGGGGTCGGTTGTACGCCCTGGTGAAGTGCTGATGGAGTTGGTTCCAGAGGATGAAGAGCTGATCATCAATGCACGGGTTTCCCCGATTGATGTGGACAACGTAGCGGTGGGGCTGGAGACTGAAGTGCGGTTTACCGCGTTCAAAGCCAAGCTTACTCCGATCATGCTGGGATCGGTTGATACGGTATCAGGTGATGTCATTACCCCGGAAAACCCTAATGAGCCGCCGTACTATCTGGCGCGGATCACGGTGGAAGAAGAAGATATCCCGGATGAGATCAAAGACCGTCTGACGGCTGGCATGCCGGCTGATGTGGTGATCACCACGGGTGAGCGCACCGTGATCAACTTTATCGCCTCGCCGTTGATGGACGCAGTGCGCAAGAGCATGATCGAAGAGTAAAAACGGTCGTCCGGTGAGGGGCTGAATGTCACGCGAAAGTCCTTGCAGGAATTCGCGTGACGCCCGTTAATACTAGAAGATAGCGGAATTCATAATAGAAAACGTGGTTTTGCTTCGCACTGTCACAGCGAACTTATGCTTTGTGCAACTTCCAATCTTACCCCCAACACCCCCCAAGGGACATTCATTGGTCATGATAAAACTGCCCGATACCATCAGGCAATGCCAAGGTCGGCTAAGATGAAATTGGCCCGGTCGCAAACCGATGTTTTGGGCAGTTCACAAATGTCATATCCCAATTCAAAGAAGGCTTTGTTGAGCCGTAAATATTCGGTCTTGGCGTCGTCCATGCTGTGCTTGCGATCAGCATCTGTCACATAGATTTCCGGCCATGGAGGCGTGACATACACCCGCCGGGCATACTGCTGTTGTCCTGCCAGCGATGTGCGATAATGCGGGCCGCCGGCATATTTGAGAGCGACGGCAGCATCAATCAAACCTCTGTCAAAAAACACAAATCCTTTGGTGTTTTGTGCCGCGGCAAGGTCAGCTTGCGCAAGCGCGAGGGCACGTTGTGCAAATAAGCTCAGATTGACCCAAGGCAGCGCGCGCCCGGTACCAGAGCGCTCCTGATTAACAATGCGGCGACCCGGTTCCGGCACGGTTGGATATCCACGCTGACAAAGAACTTCCAACAAGGAAGATTTCCCACCGCCAGAGCAGCCCGATATCAGGATGTTTTTCTTATGCATTATGTGGGGTCGAGTCCGGCTGAGTGCAGAATAGGGCGTTAAGCGAATTCTTAGGCCATAGTGGCGGCTTTCGGGTTGAGAAATCTGGTTTGGCAGGCTCAATCAGTGACTGATTGAGCCGATTTCACTTCGCTACTGATCGATGCAAGTACAGCGATCAATACAATTGCACCACCTACAACGGTCGCGCGTGCGGGGACTTCCACGAACAGCAGGAAAGCGAAGAAGGGAGCAAGCGGAGTTTCCAAGGCGCTCAAAAGAGCGGTTTGACCGGATGGGACCCGTTTCGCGCCCTCGGCCAAGGAGATGGCAGCGATGGCAAATAGAAGGCCAAACGCCGCGAGAATAAGAATCTCCATGGGATCAGTCTGGAATGGCTGGCCGAAGAACAAGGCGATCGGGGTCAGCAATATTGACTGCATCGCGGTCGGGCCCGCGCCGGGCGTGTTGGGATACTTGCGATAGATGACCATGATTAAAGCCATAGCGATGGTCATAGTAAGAGCAAGGAGGTCACCGTAAATGCTGAACTGTCCAAAAGAACCGGATACGATGATGCCGACGCCAAAAAGTGCTCCGATGCAACCCATCAGTGTTCGGGCAGATATGCGTTCCCCGATCATCGCCCAAGCAAGGGCTGCTGCAATAAGCGGCGCGGTTGCATAGATCAAAGATACATTCGCGATACTGGTTAGTTTAAAGGCTGGGATGAAGGCCGCTGTGCCGAGAGCGCCGATGATGGCGACGGACCAGCCGCTGGCACCGAACCCAAGGAAATTTTCGCGAAACGTGCCTTTGTGAACTGTCCACGCCACGGAAAATCCGACCGCGAATACGCCGCGCCAGAATATGACAGCCCAAACACCAGCAACGACGCCCTTGGTAAATAGGCCCGCAGTGCTGTACGCGATTGCCGCGGCCACGATCAGTATAACGCCGAGCGAATAATCAGAGCGCAGGTTTCTTTTTATACCGGTCATCCTTTGACCTCGGGATCACGGGTAGGCTTTGAAAAAAGCTGCGACATCCCCGGCGATCCGGCAAAAGCCCAAATGCCGCCTGCAACGCAAGCCACACCGATTGCAATCAGCCATGACAACGGCTCACCAAGGAGAAAAAAGCCCCCGACAGCCGTCAATGCCGGCACAACCGCACCACTGACAGCTGCCATGCTGGCGCCAAGATGCCGGATGGCCGCGCCATAGGCCGCGAGGCCAATGAGGCCCGCAAGGATACCTTGTGCTGCGACCTGCAATGCGACGTCTGGCCATGGCGCATCCAGCAAAGCCGCGCCCGGTGACATGAGCCAGATTGGGATAACCAAGATGGACGACCAGAAACAAATGAGAGCGGCCCCCTGCCATGGGTCCAATCCGCTCTTGCGATAGGCAATGGTGTAGATTGCCCAGAACACGCCAGCTCCGATGAACAGAGCATCTCCGAGCAGAACATTAGCGCCGCCGACAGTGCCAATAATCGCAGTTCCGACGACACATACGACCCCAAGAACGATTACGCCAAGACCAAGGATGCGCCCCCGCCCAAAGCGCTCACCAAGAATTATGGCGCTTAGAATAGCGACGAAAACCGGCATCGAACCAGGAAGCAGCGCGCCCATGTGACTTGCCGGTGCGAACTGTGCCCCAGCCATGCCGATAAGGCCGAACGGCAGACCGCCCCCTAAGACAATCAGTATAAGCAGCCACGCGGATTTTATCTTTACTCCAAAGCCGCGCCGGAGCAGGACTGGAAACAGGACAAGCGCTGGGATCACATAGCGCAAAAGTGCGAGATCGATTGGCGTTAGTGTTGTCGTGACACCGTACCTTGTCGCCAGTTGCCAGCCTGCGCCAACGGTCACGGTGATAAACCAAGCCAAAAGCCCTGCTTGGAAACTGGGATGAAAGTCACGCTGCATGGTTGGCCGCGGAGATGTCATCAAAAGGGATGAGCGCGCCATCGCGCCACACTGTTAACGTTCCCAGATGTGTGCGCCCATGCGGCTTCGTCCAATCGACGTCCGGGAGTTTTGGGACGATTCCGTGCGGATTTGTGTCGGTGTCATTCTGGAAATAACCTTCCAGATTTGCTTCGAAGTCGAACGTTTCCGCAATGCCCGGCAATGAGTATAGATCGCGCGCATAGGCCCAAAGCGCAGGATAGTCGATCAATCGTCGCCGTGTGCAGCGAAAGAGAGACGCATAGACAGAATCGAACCTGACGAGCGTGGCGAAAAGAAACAGGTCCGCTTCGGTGATCTGATTACCGATGAGACAGCGACGGCTTGCCAGCTGCAATTCCAGCCAATCCAGGGTGGCGAACACGTCATCGACCGCTTCGTCATAGGCTTTCTGAGCTGTCGCAAAACCTGCGCGATAGACGGCGTTGGACAGGCCAGAATAGATGCGTGAGGTGAGCGTATCGATCTTCGTGGTCATGGCATCGGGTGCAAGTCGCCAATCATATCGGGCCAAATCGAGCGCTCGAGCGATGGTTGCCGAGGAATTCGAAAGAATGGTTCGAGTCTCGGGATGCCACAAGAGCGGCACCGTCGCGCGTCCGGTATAGTCTCGCTTCGTGGCGCTATAGAATTGATGGACATGGCGAATAGGAATTTCTTTTGTGTCAGCTTCGTTGCAAGCGGGTATCGCGTAGCCTTCCAGTCTTTGGCCACCAGTCATGAATACGGATAGATCGTCGAGGCCTTTAAGTGCGCGAACCAAAGTCGTGCGATGGGACCACGGGCAACTTGGTGACACTATAAGCGTGACGCCCGTATTCTTCTGTAGACGCTCGGCGATCACCCCGGGTGGTGGATTTGGAAGCTCAGACACTTCGCGTGTGAACGCACCGTCTTTCATGAACCGGTTTGTGTCGCGGCACCACACGCCATCAATCAGCATTCCCATAGGCCCCCCTTTCTTGATGCGACTGTAGCGATGCAGGGAGAGGACGTCTGTTCACAAAGAAACCATTTCCGGTCTATCCTGATCACCATGCGTGATTTGCCTCTTACCCTCCTGCGATCTTTAGCAGCGGTTTACGAAACCGGTGGCATACGCCCGGCGGGGCGTTTTCTGGGCATTCAGCACTCAGCTGTCAGCCGCGCACTGCGTGATCTGGAAGCTTGGCTGGAGGTTCCGCTATTCGAGAAACGAGATACGCAGAGGTCTTTAACCTTTACCGCCGAAGGCGCAGCGCTTGGCAAAGCGGCACTTGCCGCAATGAAGGACCTTGAGACGGCTACTCTGAAAATGCGTGAAGGGTCTAACGTGAATTCGGTGACCATTGCGACCACGCCGTCCTTCGCGATGCGCTGGCTTTTGCCGCGACTGCCACGGTTGGCCGAGATACACCCGAAAGTCGAAGTATCAATCCTTGTTGATCAGGCGCGCAAAAGCCCCTTGGCAACAGGCGCAGACCTGAACATTCGCATGGGTGCGCAACCTGCTTCGGATATGGAACCTGTTGCGCTGATGGACGAACGGGTGTTTCCAGTTATGGCTTTGCGCATGTGGGAAGAGCGCGGAAGACCGTCGAAAATCGAGGAGCTGCTAGACCTGCCATTGCTGCATGATCGCGACCCCTCGGCGTCTTGGGGGACTTGGCGCAAGAAATTTGGACCAGACCGACTGAACGTCCGGCAGGGGCCGCGATTAACATCTTCCGATTTGATCCTGCGTGCAGCGGAACAGGGACAGGGCGTTGCGCTTGCACGCGGGAAACTGGCTGAGGAAAGTCTGTCCGATGGTTTACTGATCCGCCCGTTTGGAGACGCCGAACTTGATCTGGGGCCAAACTACTGGCTCATTGCGAAGCCCGAAAACAATGGTCGGCGGGTGGTGCAAACCGTGATGAACTGGTTGCTAAGTGAAGCAAATAGACATGGTGGAACTTTGCTAGGTTCAATGCCTCACAAAACTAACGATCAATGAACGTAACCGGACATTAGCCCAACAGCGGCTTTGTCCGCATCTTATCAGTTCGTGCACGTCGCAGCGAAGGGGCGCTATCTTATCAACCAAGGAAACAAATCCTTAGCGCCCTATTCTGTACTCAGCCGGAGAGGGTATCTGCGGATAAAGACGCAATCCGACGCTAAGGGTTTACTCAGACCAAGCTCGGTTTCGATGGCAATCTGAACGGCGTATGTCTCTAATTTGTTGGTGTGCCTTGATGAAAACAAAGTTTCCATTCTTCTTGGGTGCGCCTCCATATGGAAGACCGGTTTCCTGTTTCGACGTGCATGCCGTAGCGTACTTCGCTGATATACATCACCTGTACGATGTCATCGGACAACTGGCGCACACGGAAATCACGCAACGGCAAGGTTGCATCGATTTTTATCGCTTTTTCTTGTCCAAGAAACATTTCCTGACGGTTATAAACTCTGCCTGAGCGGCCAAATTCGCAGAAGTCATCAGAAAATATCTTATCCATAAGATCATCGTCACATCTGGTTTCGGCCCGCCAGAGGCATTCTTCAAGGTCTTTCAGTGTGCGGTACGTCACGTCATCCATGCACAACGGCTCCGGGTATCTTGGTTGAAAATACGTTCTGCCAGATCGAATAGGGACAAGGGCGGATTTTCCAGCGTGATTATCCGGCCCCTCTTTTAGGTTCAGTATGAACCGCCAACTAACGCGTGAACCGGTCCCGAAAGGGATGCTCAGCATTAATTTGTGAGGGCAGGGTGCCTGTTGGTTGAGATCAGGCGATCAGATCGAACTGCTGGAATTCCGCGCGCAGGCCGATCATTGAAATGATCTGTCCCTCATTGGTTTCCCAGCTAAAGCTATAGGTCTCTGCGCCGGATTGATGTCCAAAGGCACTGCGGTCGATCATGATGATTTCGTTGCCAACAGTGACAATACCCACCTCGGTGTCTTTCGCATGTACGTAATCGATAAAGGCTTGTGCCTGTTCATCAAATTCGCGGTGGTCGGTGGTGCGTTTGTTGACAACAATGACGTCAGAAATGACGTAGCTATCAGTTTGAGTCAGGTCAAAATTGGCCAAAACGGTTGTTTGACCCAGCTGGAATTCCTCAAGCTGCAATTGTTCACCCAGCAAATCAGACATGGTCTGTGTTTCGGTGTCTGGGTCATCGGTCATTAAAACAGTCACTGTTTCCGAAGCCAGTTGATTAAAGCCTGTGACTTCAATTCCGGTTTCGGACAGATCGGTATCTTCTGCCTTGGTCAGCACAATTTCAGTGGTTTTCTGAGGCACAAGCGGCGTTTCTGTGGCAGCGGCTGTGAGGTGTAGGATATCCTGCGCTGTCATCTCTGCATCGATGTTTTGCGCTTCGGCCACTTCAGTGTCGAGAGACAGATCAAAGCCAAGGAATTCTGCCAGCATGTCGAGCAATATATTGCTGTCTTCCCCGGCGATCTGTTCCAATGTGATGTCGCCTTCGTCCCCGGCGACATATTCAGAGAAGCCCAAAGACTGGAGCCCTTCCAGCACTTTGCGTTGATTGTCCAGCAATACAGTCTCGGACATGAAACCCATCGCGATGGCAATGGTGCTGAGGCCCATCGCATAGGCATTTTGCTGCATCGCAATGCCTTGCTGTCCCATCGTTTCGCGCATCTGGCCGTGGCTTTCGGCGGTGGTGTGCACAGCGTCTAGCGTCATGTCCTTTGCCGCAGTGTCCGAGGTGCCAAAGCTGTCTTGGTCGCCGGCCTCCATGTCGGTCAGGTAAGGTTCAAACTCGGTTGAGATGACATGGGAGAAATCCAGCAATTCATCATCGCCGGCGGCGTTTTCCTCAGGGGCGAGCATCACCAGCTCTTCTGAGGCCATGAACAAGGTCCAGATCAGGGCTGCGAGCATTGCAGAAGGGTGCAGCCGCACCTTGCCACCACGTTCCAGCCGGACGACACGTTGTTCGCTGTCCTCTTCCCCGGCTGTTGCATAGCTGGGCAGGGCGTCAGAGGTGAAATCTGCAATCAATTCATTAAAGTCACGCCCCCGAAGGGCGCGTTTCACATTGGGGCTGTCGAGCACATAGGCGCCATCAATCCGCGCCATATGGATAAAGACATCGCCATTCATGTGGCAATAAATGAACCATGGATCACCCTCATCGGTGACACCGCGCATGGTATCTACGGGGACACCTGCACCGCTGAGCAGTTGGCGCACGCGGAAAAGATCCGCGAGTTCCTGATTGGCCCAGTCTTTTTTGGGATCAGGCAGCACATCCGGCATGCTGTTTTCTGACACTTCACCAAGGCTTACCGCGCCATCATCGCCCATGCGGAACGACAGCTTTTCATGTTCATCCGTCAGGAAATCCTGATTGGATGTGACACTGTCCTTGTTCCGGAAAGAGAGGATTTTCGCCATAATGCGGGATCGCCCCTGATCGCTTGTGTCTACGCCACATTGACGTGTGGCTTATTCTAACGCCTCTTGCCGTCGCAATCTATCAAAGATGCGCCGACACCTGATCTTGGCCTTAACCTGCGACTTCTTCGTCAAACAGAATTTGGTAGGTCAGCGGCTCGTAATATTTGAGCAAAGTTTTGACAAAACTTTTTGGCTCCTGACCCAATGCGACGGCCCATTCCGCATAGCGGTGTGCGGGGATCTTGCCGCGGCCGTTCTCCAGTTGGGAGATGAACGTGTAATAATCCAGTGACAGACGGTCAGCCAGATCACGCTGCGATAGCCCTTCGGCTTCGCGCAGGGCCTTTAGCCAAAGGCCAAAGGTCGCACGTTGTTCTTTGTTTTCTTCAGGGGTCGATTTGTGCAACTCTGCAAGCATGGGTTTGCCCTCAAATGGCAGTTCAGGGGTTCAGATTTCCGCCGAGATGACGGGGTGTTCAGTAAACCACTATACAGCAGATTTTTTACGGAGGCAAATCACGTTAGGTGATTTACCTCCAAGTCGCGGTAAAATTTCGCTCACAAGGCCGCGATGCTTCTCAATTGTGGGCAAACACGTGCAACAAAGCCACAGTTGCTCTCTTAGAATCGGCCTTGGCGCCGGTCTTAATCACTGAGCAAATCAACAAAATCGCCAGTTACATCGTCCCATGTGCGCAGCTTTGTGGCGGCAATCTTGGCCTCCAAAGCGGCGCGATGGGCTGGATCTGCGATCAGTTTGCGACAGGCCGCATAGATGCTGTCGATGCTATGCGCATCGCAATATTCGACCATATCACCCCCAACTTCGGGCATGGATGAATTGTCCGCAACAACGGCAGTTTTACCAAATGACAGGCCTTCTCCGATGGGCAGGCCCCAGCCTTCATAAAAGCTGACCATCGCCGTAAATCTGCAGGTTTCGTACAGATAGGCCAATTCAGTGTCTGTGGGCCGGTCGGCAAATTGAATCCAGCCGCCCAGATTCCCGGTGAAGTGGTTGAGCTGGTTAAAGTCATCATTGTACCAGCCGGGTTTGCCGGCAAAAACCAATTTGGGCATATCCAGCCCGGTTTCATGGGTCAGCCGTTGCCAGGCCAAGGCCAGCCGCCAAATGTTTTTGCGCGATTCCATAGTGCCAACAACCAGTGCAAAAGGTGTTTTGGACAGGTTCAGGATTTCGCGTCGGATGCCAATGGTCCGGTCTACCCGGGCCTTGAAGGCCCCATCAGGCCCTTTGAGGGTCTTTTTGTTTTTGGCAACCACGGCCGTCAATTCTTGTGCCAGGGGCACCGTCTGAATGGGTCGCTTTACGCTCACTTCTTCCATAAAGGCGGCCAAATCGCGGGCTGTGTTTTTGGAATTGGCGAAATAGCTGCTGCAATATTCTGTTGAGGTCTTGAGCCAGCGGTAAAATTCGGAAGAGAAATCCCCGGCGATATGTTCGGGTGTGATGATCGGGATGAGATCATGAATGAGTTGGGAAATTTCCAACCCATGCGTATCAGCCAAAGATTTAAAGGCCCCATCGATCCCATCAATGGCCCATGTCGCCCCCAAGATCACCAGCCGGTCGCCCTTTTGCGCAATCTCTGAGACGCGGGTGCGGGGGATGTCTTGCAGCTTGGTGTCGGTTCCGTCTGTGATGGCGTCTCCGGCCCTGAACATCCGCCATTCCTCAATGGAGCTGTTGTGCTTGGCAAAATGCGCCTCGTTGCCGCGCGCAGCATGAAGGGTGGAGCGCAGGGCATGGAAGTGGTACTTTAGCGGCTTGTTGCGATAACGCTCTAGAGTGGGCGCTGTTTCGGCTTTGCTGCGGGCGCCACGGCCAAAAAACACGGCGGATAAAATGTCGGGATCAAATTCATCCATCTCTGCGATGAAATCTGAAGGGATTGAAACATAATCGCGTTTGCCACGGTCCCAGTAGCTTATTTTGACCGCATCTGTGCCATGCCGGTCCACCATACGCTTGATGACTTCGAAGGAGACTCTTTGTATGCCAGAGACGGAGGTTTCTTTTTCAACGTAAAGTACGATGTCAGTGACATCAAAAAAATGGGTCTTCATTTTATCCGTTCTTTGTCAACTGGACCTCTATACGGACTCTTTGACTGTAAATACGATGTTTCTCAACCCCTGTGGCGGTGCTAAGAGGCGCATATGGGTGCACTTTATTACGACCTTTCCGAGCAATTTTTAGCATCGGGCCTTAAGTTCAAATATTACGGTATCTCGCGCACCGTGATGGAGGTGGGCTATGAGCTGGCACTGTCAGGCTCAGATGTGCGCTTTGTCATCTTCTCACCGGCGCATGAACGGTTCTTTGAAGTGACCCCGCGGATTGGTGTCGAAAGCCCGACAGGTATTCTTGATCCTGGGTTGCCCCCCGAGGCAACGCCGATTCGAATGCGCTATACCTTTCCAAAACCTAATAAATTTCGGGACTTATTCTATCCGCTGGCGCTGTGGGGGGCCAAGATGATCAATCTGCGGCGGTGGAAATCTGTGCCGGATGGGACCGTGCGCGAGGTCGATCTGCAAGGTCAGGCGCTGGTATCATTGGGGCGTCCCAAGATCATGGCGGATTACCTTACGGCGCTGGGACGGGATGGGGTCAAGGTGCGGCTTAATCCGTTGTTGCATGATATGATCCCGATCTATGAATTTGCCCATTCCAGCCAGACGATGTTTTGCAATAATTTCACCCATGACAATCACATCGTCATCAAAGGATCTGAGCGTATTTTGTCGAATTCCGCCTTTACCAAGGCTGAGATTGAGCGGTTTTCTGCCTCAGGTCATCTGCCTCCGGTGCCGGATGTGGTGCCGGTGCCATTGTCTCATGAGCTGCGTCCGACGGATGAGGCTGTAGAACAGACGGGTCCGGCTGAACCTTATGTGCTGTGTGTCGGGATTTTGACCGGGCGCAAGAACCTTGAATGTGTGATGGAGGCGATGCTGCATTTGCAGGCCACGGGCCGACATGTGCCACCTTTGGTGTTGGCCGGTGCGCAGCGCAAGCGTACTGATACCTATCTGGAACAAGAACGATTTGATCCGATCCGCGATCACCTGCATTTGGTCACCAACCCCAATCAAGCAGAGCTGCGCCAGCTTTATGAAGGGGCGCTTGCGCTGGCCATACCAAGCCGTATGGAAGGGTGGGGGCTGCCCCTTGGCGAAGCGCTTTGGCTTGGCACACCGGGACTGGCCTCGACACAGGCGGAAGCCCTCAAAGAGGTCGGCGGGGATTTGGCGCAATATTTCGATCCTGATGATCCTCAGGCCTTGGCCGCGTTGATAGAGGGGTTGGTGTCAGACCCTGACGCATATGCAGCATTGAAAACCCGGATTGCAGCATCCAAAGATCAGTTGCGCACGTGGAAAGACGTGGCGGACGATATTTTGACCGCAACCGGGACGGCGTAAGGCTCTGCAATGAAACTCTGGCCCTTTTCAAAGCGCGGTGACCGCCGCCCGTTGTTCTCTGAACAGGACAAAAGCAATTTAAGCTGGTTTTGGCACAGCTATCTCAAAGCCAAGACACCCTGGCTTGTTGCAGTGCTTGGCATGGTGATGGTGCAGGGCCTTGTCTATCAACAGTTCATCAGCCTGACAGAAACCGGGCTGCGGGTGATCTTTGAAAACGGTGATATTGGCGGGCTGGTGCGGGTCTGCTTTATGGTCTTTGGCATTTTTGCGCTGCGGGCCTGCATGTCCTTTTTGGTGCCGCGCATTTCAATCTGGCTGGCCAGCGATGCGGTGATGCGGATGCGTCAGGACTTGATCGATCACATGATGATCCTTGATCTGGCGTATTTTGAACGGACCTCTTCGGGGGATATCATCTTGCGGCTGGTCAATCAGGCGCAAGATCTCAGCGATTTTGTCGGTCAGACCACGGTCAGCGCAGTACGGGACGCCGCCACGGTGATCATTGTCTCGGGATATCTGATCTGGAAATCTCCCATTCTGTTTCTCTCGGCTGTCGCGGTGATGCCTTTTGTGCCGCTGATGGTGCGGTATGTGTCCAACAAGATCAAACATATCCAGCAATCGGCGGAAAACGCGATGGGCGCCTATATGACCGGTATCGAAGAGATGTCGAACGGGATGCGCACCGTAAAGATTTCCAATCAGGAACCGGTAGAACGTCAGCGCCTGTCCAAAGCCACGGCTGAAATCAAGGATCTGGCAATCAAATTGCAATCTGCTCAGGCGCTGATGATGCCAACGGTGGATATCCTGTCAGCGCTGGTTTTTGTGCTGATCATTGGCGGTGGCGGCTATATGGCGCTTTCTGAGGGGTTTTCGATGGATGGGGCTTCTATTGTGGCCTTTATGATTGGTATGGCGCTGATCTTTGATCCTGCCCGCCGGGTGGCGCATTTCTTTGTCAAACTACAGGCCAGTCTGGTGATCCTGGATGGGGTGCGCAGCCTGTTTCGTGAAGTGCCCAGCATCACCAACGCACCGGGTGCCGTGGGGGCGTTTGACGCAAAAGGCGATATCGTTTTCGACAAGGTCCATTTTGGCTATGCGGGCAAACCGCAGCTGTTTGGTGACCTTGATCTGACGTTTGAAGGGGGCAAGGTCAGTGCGATTGTCGGAGCAACCGGGTCTGGCAAAACCACAATCCTAAGCCTGATGGCGCGGCTTTATGATGTGCAGGCCGGTACCGTTCATATTGGCGCCACTCCGGTCAGCACTCTGCAAATTCCGGCATTGCGACAAAGCTTTTCGGTGGTCGCGCAGGATATCGTGATCTTCAACTCCTCGATCTGGGAAAACATCCGCTATGCAAAACCCGAAGCCTCCGAAGACGAGATTTGGGCCGCCGCCACCCATGTGGGCATTGATGATCTGATCCGCGAACGGGGCGATGCGCCTTTGGGCCCCAAGGGGGCGCAGCTGTCTGGTGGGCAGAAACAACGCGTGGCAATTGCACGGGCGTTTTTGCGCTCCGCTCCGATTTTGTTGTTGGATGAAGCAACATCCGCCCTGGACCAGCGTACCGAAGATAAAGTCAAAAAGGCGATCGCGACATTATCAGCGGATAAAACCACCGTGATCGTAGCCCACCGCCTGTCAGCAGTGACCCATGCGGACCGGATATTTGTATTGGACGAAGGCCGGGTTGTCGAACAGGGCACCCATGCAGAACTGATGGCAATGGCCGGTCTTTATGCGGGAATGTACGGCGCCCAACGGCAGAGCTACGGGTAAGCCGGTAATCAGGATTATGTTGTATTTAGGGTGTGCGTGTCGCATCGGTTGTTGCGAGTTATGAACAACCCTAAAGTGCGATCATGAAATTTCGGAACATCCTTGCTTCAGCCTTTTGTCTGATTTGCCTGTATGGGCTCTATCTCCTTGTATTGATGGTTTTTGATCTAACCAAAGACAAGCAGCAGAATGCGCGGTTGCCCACATTTTGGCTTTCAGAGGAAGAACTATTACTCATAGGTCAAAATGATATTGTAAAGCGGTCATTTGACCATGAGCCAAATGTAGATGTTCTGTTCCGCATGCCCCAAGAATTAGCAGATAACCATGTTTTTCATCGTGCTATCTGTGTCAGCGAAAACCTTTGGGCAGTCGGGCTGACTAAGCAAGAAGGGTCAATGCGTACTGGAGGAGGGATGCTCTTTATTGAAGTCGCAGATGCAGATATCTCTCGCTATGAAAGACGGTCTGTCACCTTGGGCGAAACAACCAATCCTTTCGATTGTAAGGCTGTTTCAAACTATGGAGTAGAAGTTACTGTGCCTGCGACGAGGCCTAAAGCAGCAGACATAAAGTCGAAAATCCAAAGATCGCTTGTTTCTTCCAAAGACGCCCAAAATCTGCATTTGGCAAACGACCTTGGTCAGTCTGTGATTGACTATGAGAAGGCAGGTAAGAAACACCGGATCATTCTGGGAGCGCAAGGCCCAAGACCAAATCAATGGTCAAAGGTCACCAAAGATCATGGAACTCCAAGATACCTGTTTTACCCCGGCGACAGTGATCATGGCGGAAAGCCAGAAAAATGGCCAATGACTGTCTGGATTGCCGATTTTGACCGGCACACCGCGCGTAGTTTAGAGTTACCAATGGGGCCTTGGGTGGGTGATCATCCAGAAAGGCTCAGGTGTTTCTCTTGTGGATGTGGATGCTACAGGGAACAGGTCTTGTATCTCATCGGCAGCAAAATCTACGCTCACGTTTGGGGCATAGGGTATCCGAAATCTGCGCGCGCCATCTTTGTCTATGATCTGAATTCTACAGGCACTGATTGGCGAAGGGTAACCAACCGGGGTAATATTCTGTCACCAGTTTTTTCTGAAAGTGGCTGCAAGCTGGCCTATTTTGAGGATGAGCTGAAGACGCTGTGTGAGCGATACGTGAACCGCGACTCCTATTGCCTCTGAGGGTAGGGTGATCGGCCCATTTCTTCCATCATCTTTTCGCGGAAGACCTCGGCGGGCGTCTTCCACCCGAGACATTTGCGGGGCGTGTTGTTGAGGCGAT
>JBDWQI010000051.1:0-3549 GCA_039986635.1 Sulfitobacter sp. | reverse complement strand
ATGATCGTATTCACGGTGGCGACCAGGGACCCTATCCCCAATCCTAACTACAAGAACGTGTTCATGATCGCGTCTATGACCGACCACGTGCCCGGTTATAGGCGGTAATGGACACGGTCATGACCACATCAAAAGTACATGATTGGAATTATGCGGCTTCTAAATGCAGCAGATTTTGTCGTAGGGATAGTCTCATCTACGGGATCATGCAATCGGACTTGTATAAACTCCTAGGCGTGATCGAAGCATCACACACAACTTGAATAAAAGCAACATCCTTTATTGTATTTTGCTGCTCGGTAGCATCATGATGATGATAGTATCCATATATATGTATGAAACAGTAATACCAGGAAACAGGGATAAAAAACTCACGAGGGGGCGGTTCCCACTCGTCGCAAGCTACGTGCAACGTTCGATTCTTGTCCTTATTTCCCAAACGTAGACACACACACTTCTCGAACTCGGCAGCTTGAGATTTTGTCTTCGTCCTACACGGACGGCATACCTTGCATGAGGCAATCTAAAAGCCGTAGCGAGCGCGATCAAAGTACCGCACACAGCTGGAAAGATGAGAAAAAAAACGGAATCCACGATCTTACAGCTGTTGTTGTGTATATCTTATATATGTGAAGTTCTCAACAGGAAATCTTACAACCGAGGGGCCGTACGTTGAGGTACATTGAATCCGTTGTCTTAACATATTGAGGTCGCGGTTTTGCCACGGCGCCCCACAACGTGCCCAAATGGCCGCCGGTGTAGCCTTATGTGTGATACTCAGTACCTTGTATCATGCTGTGGGTCCACTCTATTAATAACTTGATGAGCTTAGAGCCTTCGACTTGATGTGCTCATACGTGTTGCCGCTATGTATTTGAAACTTATGTTACTGATGTGTACCCGGAATACCATGTGCCGCATAAATTGTACAGAGGCGGCAAATTTGGGTCCGTTACGGGACCGTGTGGCGAATTCACAATAACAGCACGTTGGCGACGGGATTAACGCATACCACGACGCACCTAAATATACCTCGGGTGTGAGACGTACTGCTGTAAACTTTGCACAGGGTGTTAGGTGGTCGTCAAGCTTGTGGATGTTCTTTTTCGGTTTGAGTTTTTTCTTTATATTGCGAACCGAGTCCAACACATATAATATTTTTCGAGTATATTTTCAAGAAAATAATTTCATGGCACAACCAAGTTCCACGTTGATGAATTTGTGTCGATCGCAAGTTGTCAAAAACATGTTCTTCAGTTCAAAGTTATAGCTACAGTCAGCTACTTGTTATCACATGTACCAGGTATACAACAAACACTATTTATTGTTAAACATATGTGTTAGTGTCCCCATAATCGGCTCCATGTATACATTTAAGGCTGGGAATGGATTCGAATGAGACGTGAAAAAATGTCCAGTCTATTCGACACACTGTAAACAAGAATGTCCTTGATATAATTAAAATAGCCTGTCACCACCCTAATTACTTGGTTTTAGAGATGCATTCACGGTTGCAGGAAGTACCTAATAACTCGAAACCGGAATCGAAATGGATATTTTCGCTCGAAAGACGCATCCACTCAATAGAGAAAGAGAGGATGATCGGTTAAGGATTGAGTCCCCGATATTATTTTTGTCTATCCGATTAGAAATTTGCTTCAAAGCTCGCTTTTTCGGAACATGTTCATGCTTTTTCTGTCTAGCGAAGCGCTTTTTGATACTACACTATGTAACATAGGCGTTAGCACCTCCGCTGGGACACTGTACACCCATAAATAAAACTCTCGCTTGGATCGGACACGTGGTCGACTAAAAAATGCTTCAAGAGTTTACTCTGTTTAGTCATTTATTCACGGCAAATTTGAGAAAAAATATCCCGAGAACAGGGAAAAAACAGCGAGTGACACCTAGCGTCCAGATGCGGACGCATGACTGCTATATTACGTGAGAAACCGATCGAGTAAGAATACTCTACCATAACTCTTTGTCCAGAAATATAACGACGATTCGAGAATATATTTGAAAATAAACGGTTTCGTACATTTCTGGACAGAGTGGTCGGTACGTACCAGTACAGCAGCACCACTGAGAACGTGAGGCACGTGGTGAATACAGCCTTGGCCAAAAGGCCTAAGCCCAGTTGCACGCAGAGCAACATCGCGCCGGCGCGCTAGAGGTGGGGTGCGCTGCCACCGAGTGCAGGCAGCGCCATCGAAATCTCTCTCTCGATGAAGTGGAGTACAGCAACAAGCAACAAAATGTCGATGGCTGCGTGTGGGTATGCTCTTACCTTTTTCTTGCTGTAAACGGTGCCCAACGTCAGTAAAAGAGAACCACATAGCCTGCGTTTTGATCCATACAAAAAAAAAAATCACGGGGGGAGAAGTGTTCTGGTGCTGCCGGACGCCAATCCCACCGGGCCACCAGAAACGTACGATTCGTTCACGCTCGCGCGTCCGTGTCTACGTTTTTGCTTTGAGCTCTGCGCTTTGGTTGTGCGCTGCCCGGCCGCACGTTTTGTGCAAACCGTAAGGCTGACTATTTATGCACTTCGTAGCTCAATGCGGCGACGTCGACCCCTGCACGGCTAATATTTTTCTCTTAGAGGCAGCATCGTGTATATGGTTGCGTCCCGCCTCACCAACTACTTTGAGGCCGAAGGGAAACTCTCCGAGGAGCAGTGCGGGTTTCGTGCAGCGCGATTCAAGGTCGACACGCTGTTCGTCGTAGGTCTGCTACAAGAACTCAGACGAGCTAAATATAGCCCCCTGCAGATGTGCTTCATCGCTCACCAGAATCACATGCCCCGCCGACGACAGCTGTTATGGGTGGTGCCTCGCAGAGAAAATGTTCACCGTTACCCGTCATGTGGACGTCGGCATGCGCGTTTGCGTGTGTGCATATGACGGTGATCATGCGCAATGATCTGATGTCACTCAGGGGCTGCGGCAAGAATGTGTTGTGTGTCACTGCTTCCTTTCATCGTATTTATCGCCGCTATGATAGAAGCTGTGCTGGTACGCTTTCGAGAACCCAGACATCGAGTGGAACTTGATTCACGGCTAGGAGGGCTTCAGGAAATACAGAGTGGTTGCTGCATCACTCGAATGTGTACGTGGATTATGCGGTACGCCGACGATGCGGGTATTGTGTATAGGTCGGAGGACGGCCTGGGGAAGACGATGACCGTCGATTGGACCGTTTTCAAAGCGGCAGACTCCGTCCTGTCCGAAAACAAAACCAAGACCACGGTGCTGCGGACACGGACCCAGGAGCTGCAGATCTCACTGCTCGTCGCCGAAGCAGCGAATCACAGGTATAGACAGGCAACGCACGTGTTGTGCTTGCGTGGTCTCATTGACGCAAGCGCCGACAATATTGTAGTTACCAAATAACGGCTCCGACTCGTGAGGGCATACATGCTACAATTGGCTCAAACGGGACCTCTACGGTATGGAGGCTTCCCTGTTCACTCTAACTGCGCGCATGACAAAGGACGGGGTGTTAGAGACCTTACTAGATGAGTGTGTAGCACGGACGTTAGGCCAG
>JBDWQI010000050.1:0-6092 GCA_039986635.1 Sulfitobacter sp. | reverse complement strand
GAATATACAAAACTAGATAAACCAGCCAGACAAATACCACGTTTTCACACATGATGTTTGCTACAATGGGGGTACATCACACGTTTCTGGTCGAAATCTGTATGACGGACGAGACCACTCTGCGGAGCAACACCACCCACAATCGCTAGAATACATTTTGCTTTGTTTGTGATTCCTGGGCATGTTTTGGACAAGGAATTTTCCAGCGGGTTGCACTTTCCTTTCTCCTCGAGGTTGGCGTTTGGGTTACTTACCAATAGTGTGTGGCTCCTTATGTGAAAAGCCTCGGAAGGCAAACGTAGGCGCACAACCTATCGTCGCATGCCTCCACGGCAGTCCTCTACCTTCACGTCTCTCACGCCATATCTGAGAGGGGCAACCCCTGGCGCTCAAAGCCGTCCGTTCCCCCTTTCCCCTCGTTTGGGCCTCGTTTTACAGGCCATTGTCGACAATCCCGAACTCTTTACGAGCCTGGGCTTTACCGGGGGGCCGGGATCATCCTTGACAGATCCTTGTCTGGTTTTAGATTTCGTGGTGGATTCTCAAGCAGAGATTATGGGGACCCAGGTGAGCAGTGAACCGTTCGGTCGACAGAAACAACAACCAGCTTTGCTCACCTCCGTAGGACATCTTCCTCTTCGTACGCCGGAGATCATTTCGAATCAGCACCCGTGTTCATTTGCGATGCTAGTCGGGTGACAGATACGTTTCGGAACAGGGGAGGCGTGGGACGATAAGAGTAGCACCTTTAGCATCGCAACGCAAATATTGCCGATTGATCGGTTCCGTTTTCACCAAGTACCTGGACTATCGTCGAAACAATATTAGAGGTTCATGACAAGTTTCGTGTCATACCTACTATTACTAGCTTTTGAGTCTTTCGCCGGGTTGCAGTTTAAGGTTTGATCAAATTCAAGTTTTCGGTAACGTGTAGAGCTGCTTAAGATGAAGCGATGATCCCCAGAAACCTTTGGTGCTACAACTATCTACAATGACTATCCACTTCCAACCATCATTATTCCAAATTCAGAGTCGACAGATCTTGCCCCCCCATACTGTGGCTGCCAATTCTCCACCAAGGACGTGCTGTGCGCGTCTCCATCCAAGTTGTATACCCATGAATCTCCAGCCCCGAAGTCCGAATGAAACTCCCTCAATACCCTTCTCTCTTCTCTCGCTTGATGTTCCCAACCGTCTGCACATTTCAGGGTGATCGTGCCGCCGGATGCCAGGAGGAGTGTGCCATTTGCGCCGACGATAGTTTCCCTTGTCAGACATGCTTCAAAGGAAACCCCTCCGCCACTGTCTGCGATGACCCAGATTCTTACATATTCTGGGACACCATTCATCTGACCGCAGAGTTCCACGAAATCGTGGCCGAATCCGTGAGGGAGTGCTCCGAAGATAGCCCGGACTACGATCGCGCTTGGGTTGAAGTGCTTTGCCCTGAGGATCACTAAGGCGGACCGCTTCGCCGAAAACCGGCCGCGACTTGCAAAAAGCATCCCAGTTGATGTTATTGTGCGTCTAGTCGCTGGTGTTAAGGATATCATGCCTGCGATAGTAATTTCGAAGACTACGTGGGGCGAAGCAGAATTCGAGAAGAGGTTGAAAGGCAGCACGTATGGCCTCTTGTTGACGGGTGCAGGTGCTAAGTACGCGAACCGGTCAATGTTGATTTTGCTTAGCATAGTTTTATATGATATTCTTATGCCGACACAGTGCTTTGTAGGGCGCTAAATAAGCGCGGTATTGGTGGTAAGTACACGAAGCGGTCAAAGTTGATTTTGTTTAGCATATTTTATATCATATGCTTATGTCAACACAGTGCTTTCTAGGGCGCTAAACAGGCGCGGTATTTATGGTTGTGCCATATGAGTACACAATCTCGGCGGAAGTGAAGGATAGGAGATAAATTCGTAGTACATCATTCATTGACATGATACAAGCGTGCCGCTGACGGTTTTTGTACGGTCCGGCGAAGATGCAGAGCCGATCTAACTTTAGTAGATGGTACAGGTGTGTATTGATATACATCATATCACGGTGCGGCTCTTTCGTCGGTCCTGGAAACAGTTGGTTGTCAAGGTCTTAGTCCGTTGGGCTACTGGTAAATCGTTACCCAATCGCCCACCCAATTTAAGCTTGTTAACTCGGAACAGCAGGGTCCTTGGTCTTCGTATGATGCCTTAATACGTGCCTAGTCCGCAGTTCTTCACAATCTCTGGGGACCCAGGAAGAGTGTTCACCAGATTCTTGACATGAGGAAATTCGCTTTTCGTTCAAGAGCATTTCCATGGTGGGCGTGAGATTCGAACCTATCACCAACGACACATATCCTGCCGACGACGCCATTTTGTTTGGATCTTAGTCCGTCGAGCTACTGGTAAAAGGTTTACCAATCGCCCAACCAATATATGCCTGATAACATTGCTTTGCTTCTTTGTACAATAGTGCATTGTGCCGGGGTGTGGGTTTGATGTGCGTCGGGGTGTTAACCCACCGAAGGCGCAATTTTCGACGTATGTGTGCTCAGGAGGCATGCCACAGAAGGGGGAGGGGGGAAATGTTTGGGCTAAACAGGTGGTTGGCTTTACGGAGATTTTCATTTGAGAAATACCCGATGTCCTTGCAACATCGATTTTTTTCATGTGTTGGCTTTATATTCTTTGCACGTCCAGCGGACGAGATTGGTCGTCGTTTTCAGGTCTTATCAATGTTGGTCTATTTAAGGGTGTGGGACAAACGCCTCCACGTATGTTGAGAACCTTGGGGAGTAAGTGATTTTCCTTTTGCCGTAACATGCCGCTTCAGAGTTCCCTATTGTATAAGTAGAATTAAGATTACGGGTGAAATTTTCTCATGCAGAGGGATGAGATGTTGTGTCGGTTTGCACGTCACTTTGAGTTTGAGGGGCGTTTCCTGCACTTTGTCTTTGTGTTACGTGTTGTGATAGCCGCGGAGCTCGGTTTCTCTGGGGGGCATGACGCAGTAGGACGATTACTTTCCAGCCAAACCAATACTGGCTGACGGGTTATATCAACTCACAAAATGCGTTTGCTAAACCACCAGTAGGTCACGTTATTCTCCGTTCCATATCGTATGCCTGGCTCATGGAATGAAGCTTCGAGATACCCACATACGTACTTTATTAACGTCGCTGTTTGGGCGAGAATATATAGCTCCTCGTGTCTAGGAAGCGGGAACGGGGTTCGTACCCCCTACCCTACTGTGCCATGGATCAAAATTGGTCGACGATGGTAAGGACGGTGCGTTCAAAGGCTGCAGGCAGTTTCACGTAATGACTATCTTCGTGTCTAGGGACTTGAGGCACGCCGGTACGGGTACATCGGCCCAAGCTGATCGGAGCAAGTGGGGGATTCGCGTCGAAAGGCTCCAAGCCTCAGTGCTCTCATAATGGTGTCGGACTCGGCGACCTCTGACATGTTCGGTTCCATCTCTGCTCCATTTTCCTTTGGTCAAGTTTGTTCGTACACCCGATACAGTGGTGGATACTGCTGTAGTATATGCACAGAAGTAAGTCCCGTGGTTCGTGCATGGAGTTAAGGGATTGACAGTTTTCCGACATTCTTCACAGGTCTACGGTCTTCGCTGGCGGAAGCGAACCTCCCTCCCTGCTCTAATCTAACGCTGAAGGAGGACGAACACGCCCAAACGGGCTCTGGCTCTACCGTGAGTTCCAGGTTAGAGTTAAGTTCACTTTCATTCCGGGTTATCGAACAGTTGAGCCGTGAATGATACGTGTTTAAGGGTTCCAGCAGCGACGTCGCGGGTTGCCAACAGTCACAACGTCACAGAGCAACAACATCAAAACAACCGTAAAAACCTACGAGTTAACAGCATCGCCCTCCTCCCGTGCCATCCTTTGCTAATATCGTTGTGAGGCATGGTTCCAAATACCACACTTCTGCGTGGAAGTCGCGTCTCCGTAATATCGGCTTCTTGCCCTTCGATGACGTGGGATTCTACACTACCTGACAATCTCGTACACTGCTGTGGCTCAGTCGAGTAGCATGATGTTCCAACTCGTTTCGAGTCTTTTTCCTTTGATCGCCGCGTGCACGTCCTGTGCCTTGTTCCTATTCTAGGTTTCTTCCTCTTGCTCTCCGCAGTGGAATTAACACGACTACGTATTGCACCGCCTACTCCAAGATCTGCACGATACGACGAAAGCAACGTCGAAAAATATCTGAACACGAATGTACGAGCCAGAAGCCTTTCAGAAATGCTACAAGCAGAGCAGCACCTGTACTTCTCACTCCGGTTTCTTATGTATTGCGTCAGGACTGCACGAAACAAAGCAATTCAACACCTTGTACCTCCCCCCCCCCCCTCCTCGAGGGGGGCTCCAAAGCCACGTCGAGGTGAATGTTCCGAAAACATGCGGCTACAGCACTTCGTACACAGAACATCCGACGCTCTGATCTTCGGGCGTACGGTGTTCTCAAATTTGCACATACCCGCACCGGTGTTCGTAGCTGATGCCCTCGTCATGCACTCTACCTACATTACAACAAGCGACAATCAGACTGGCCAAACAAAACGTGGTAGCCGAACCTATCTGAGCCCTCCAACGCCGAGCTACGAGAGGCGTTACACGTTTCAGTGCGAACAATTCCCGATGAGCTACCCAATTATATCAGGATTCGACCTGATTTTTTCACGAACTCTTCGTCGGCTACTTACCCTAGACCATAGCGGTGAGTGTCGGGCTGTGCTTATTCTGCGTTCGTTATGAAAGTCGATTGGTGAGAGAGGTGTAGGGTTTCTCAAGTACGCGGGCAAAAACTTCGGACACATTTGTTGTGATGAATGCTATAGTACCTCTCACTTTTACCACGCGTCCAAACGCGCAAGCTCCGATGGAAACAAAACGACGAAATATTTGTTTATATCCGCTCCGGACTGTTCTCACTACAGTTCTACAGTAAAGAAACTCCAATATCCCGCACCAATCTGGCCTGGAATATAGTATATGCTAGGAATAGAAAATTGAAATAAAACGGATACTATATTTATGGCCAGAGAGGTACCATGTACCAGGTATACAGTACAGAAGACTTATTACAGAAAGAAGTGCTGACCCAAGGCTAGCTTAGACGAACCGTCATTTCACAGAGGCCGCGGTCTACACATCTAAGAATGGCTGCCGGACTTCGTTTGCAGTCGTACGCTCTCTTGCAAATCCCGTCCTGAGTGTGTGCATCTGTTCGTATTTTCGTGTTTTCAGTGGCGTCCCCTCAAACCGTGGAACGCCGTGACCTATGTCATCGTCCTCAAAAAAAAAACGTGACCTAGTAAAACGATCTCAAATAAATATTTTTCACCCACCCATACCTTAGTTCGTTCCACCCAGAACCGTTTCTTTTTTTCCTTCCTTTTTCTGACACCTCACATGAACAGAGCAGGGGTATGTTCAGTAGGGTACTCACCAAAGATTACGGGGGGTATATGCTCGGGAAATACTGGCACCTGACACTTCGGCCGGTTTGGCATGGCCTCGATGCCCTTCTCTAGGTTCGGTATTTTACCGGTATCCAACAGTTCGGTATGTTCGGTACGCCCACCCAAATTTACCCCGAGTACCGGTATACCTTATACAACAACCCCGGGATATCGGCATTTCGGTACACCCTGGACACCGATACCCGACTCTTGGATAAAATCAGTATGTTTTTGATACCGGTACCCGAGACTGCGGTAAGCTCGGTAGGCCCACCAAAACTCCCCCTGTTACAGATACATCCTACCGATCACATCCTCGTATTATTGGATCACCTGGGTGTAGAAACACCCCTCCCCCGCTCGACAAGGGGCGGGGGGTGATAGAGGGGTCTCTACAACCTAGTTATTCCAAAATGGGGAAAAAAACGTTCTTGACCAAAATCGTCCTGTGATGGCAGCGCTCCGATTCGTTTTCAGTAGCATCGTTTTTAGGTGAGAAGTAGAAAAAACACTGGCCCGGCTGTATAGCATTAGACGGCGCCCTCGCCCACCCACATCTTGACCTTTTTCACCCACTGCCATCCGTATTTTATGTAATCGTGCAAATTAGACGAGGGGTGAACGAG
>JBDWQI010000049.1:0-24951 GCA_039986635.1 Sulfitobacter sp. | reverse complement strand
AGAGCGGTGAGATTTGTGTATGATGTACCGTTCCCTCGGTTAAACGTCCCGCAATCACGTTGTTTCAGACCTCGGTCTGTCGATGCCGTCGCCCTCCACCGGCGGGTGCGATAGGTTGTTGACACCCATGGTGTGTACCATGTTCTTGAGACCGACATGTAGTTCTTCAACACTTGTCATTGTCACCCTGCACATCAGTCAGGAAAATATTGGAGTATAGTAGTATCGCGTCGCTCGTTGTACATGATTTGCTTCATGTCCGCGATGGGGTTGCGGTGTTATTACAAACGAATACCAACTCGTCTTGTTGATTGTCTCGATTACGCGTTGGCGTCGACTACCTTGTAATGGCAGGGACGTATATTCTCTTTGGTGGTGTCGCCATACGTGCCAGTTAGAGTCCTTCATACCGCGTTTCCGTGCGCCGCTCCATGTTTTGGCGTTTTTAATTTTAAACTCATTGATGACGTTGTTAGCAGAGCCATATATGATGAGTAGTACAACACTCCAATAATCCCGTTTCGTTCGAATTGTTGCCATCCCATCATGGACATGAAGTGTTGCGCCATCGTCGCTGACAGACTAGACGGCGCGGCATTACCGAAACGCAGAACGAACAAGAAGCTGTATTCGCAGATACAGCAGGCGCGCGGAGCTTGACCTTGCACAGCGTCCATGTTTAGGCCGGCAAAAATCGCGTAAAATATTGGTGGCAACATGGTGTCCTTGGACATTACATTCTTCATTACGAACACTCAACGTTGACCAGCTCCTCCCTCGCTAAAACCACAGCATTCGAGAGTAAGCCATTTGGAGCAACAGATGGTACAGACTCTTTTTCTAATGTTGAATGCCAAACTACTGATCGGAAATGTGCTCATGAGAACATTTTCTTGGAAGTCGCTTAAAAGCGAACGCATAAATAATTGTTGCTGAAATTTGTGGGAATACTGAACGATCGAATCGATGACCTTCATTACATCAATATTAACGGGCAAATCCTAACCTACGCGGGCACCAAGTATCGCCCTATACCGTCAACGTCGCAGGTATGAACTTCACATGTGTCATTATCTGCATACTGTTTCCACGACAGGTGATGTCACCATAGGCGCAATACGCTGATAAGGCTACTGCCATGGACACTTAATCTCGCGCCGATTGTGTCAAAGCCATAAGCTCGCGATGTATGTGTTATAAAGCACGCACATAATTAGAGACTTGACCATTTGATGGTGATGGTGTCTTCGGTGTATTGTTTATATTGGTTGTCGACGGTTGCATGTGTTTTTAAGGATGCCAGGTGCACCATACGTTTTGGGATAAAATCCGAGCAAAGGACATTCGACAACTACCCCGGGTCTCTGCACACCTTCTGGGGACGAACTGGTTCGGAAAACGGCCTGCTGGTCGACCAGTACCTACATCTACACGAAAGCCAAATGACTTGAATGGATATATTCATAGAACCCTATCGTTGAAAAGGCAGTTGTGTTTATGGACGAATACATGCCTCATAATTTGGCAGGAGAATTCGAATGTTTTCCCAACGAACAAGTCATTGCCCCGTGTCATACGGATTACCCTGGGCTGGGTTATCGATTGATCGTTGACCCCTATAGTCCGGTAGGAAACACCTTCATACTTGACGCTGTCCAGGTCACGTGCTGTATTCTCACTTCCTATGTTTCTTCTATATAAACGCCTGCGCGTGAATCCCTTGACAAAACACATCTCCCTAGTGCCCCAGATAATGAAACGAAGCGGGTAGGTCAGAGTACAGACGTATACGGTTCCGATGCCCCAAAGATCCGGCCGTTCGGAGGGGAGGAGAGTATTATAAGGATTACCCTGGGCTTGGTAATCGAACGATCGTTTACTCTTGTAGCCTGGTAGGTAACCCCTTCACACCCACTTGTTTGACAGGCGGTTCGTCCGTAGACGATTCTTTGACTCGTGTGTCGAGGGTATGCGTCTACAAACCAACATTTCCGCACTATTTTGCAGACGGGGTTCGGTAGCTACTGACAACCCCTTTGCCCACGACAGTCTGATGAATTTCACGCCCACTTGCACCATCAATACAACCAGGAATCGAAATAGTGTGCGTCCGGGGCCTGAACCCTATGTTCCCAATTTGTATTTGCACCGTGGATCAGACTGATGTTCATCGAAACAATATTTTGTGTCGAAAGATAAAACTGTAGCAAATACGTTTTCAAGCCGCATGATTATTTTTTGCATTAAGATTGTGGTTTGAGTCGAGAGCGAAACGACAAACGTAGACACCGTTATGAAGCAAGGATATAGATCGTGACATTAACGTCCAGCGTCGGAGCACCGATTTGTTCGAGTGAACCTGCAGCACAAGCTTCGGCCGTTGTTCCCCGCATAACCGTCGTAACCACTGGAAAGAAACATGGCGACATGAAGGACATCAACTACATCCACAACGCAGTCTCCGCGCCATGTTTTCGTGAGTGCATAACCCTTGTTTCTCGGTGGTTATAATATCTGCGCTATGTTCTTGTGCCTCTGTTCATCTGAGGACAACTTTCTCTCCACTAAATACAACACGACGCCAACGCAAAGAGTTTCAAAAATATAGCCTGGCAGAGTGTCGTCATGTAAGTCTAGATGTAATAGTTAGAGAAAAACATACATCAGAGTTAGAGAAAACATACATCAGATGTTGACGGCACATATATATATTGAGAGATCCAGCAGCTATACTGTAGGCAAGTTTGGCAGGGCGAATATGATTGTTGCGGTTCTAGCCGACTACGTACAATATGTTATCGTGATGAAGACCATGGGCGTATACACAAAAGATCTCGATATTTTTGTAGCTTTTTGCACAGTATACGTTGTGGGAGATATCAAAAGGACTCCGAAGCTGTCCGTTCTATACTTAAGAAACGACGTCAAAGGTCGGTCTGCGCCGAATACAGTTGGTTTGTAACGGCGAGTGACATGACAGATGTCAGATCTAGGTTGTGTAGTCGACCTAAACGCTCCTATTTCAAACGTCGACACAAACATGATCAAGTACGAGCCAGACCTATACAATGCCCAACAGAGGGAACAGTAAAATACAGCCTTTCGGGGTTCGATCTCGCGTCCACAAATTCATATACCGCCCAACATCAGGGCACCGGAGCAGAGTGGTGTTGGTGTTATTTATGTCTTAGTCCTGCTTCACAGACAGGAGTTCACGAAAGTGCAATTAATTTTATGTTGAATATTGAATAGCGAGGAGGGCGACAAAGGTTTGAATCAACATCACGCGGCAATGTTGCGTATTTCAGGCTAGACCGTTCAGAAGTTTCACGGTTTTTTTCAACACCAAAATTTGCCCTTTATCCAAGCAGTATTGACACGGGGGCTTCAGATGAGAATGGTGGCGTCGAAGAGATCGAAAATAACGACAATGAGATATTCGCTGTACCCCTTTGAGAAGGGATTCGTCAGCAGACCAATACTTGCCACAAGGTGTCGAACTGATATTCCATCATCGTGAATACCTACGACATGAGTTTGGTGAGACCATTCGACCGTGGGCGATGATTTGCTACTTCAACCAAACTTGAATCTAACAAGAGAAAACTCTCGTTCTAACACCTATGAGTGAGGGTGTGGGCCTTGCGGCACATAGGTTTTAGCCTTTGTTTTTCGACGACTTGCGGAGCGGCAATGCGCACCGATGACTGATTTCGGGTGACTGAATACGATCGTCGAGAGACGGAACGCTCATACGCCAATGCCGTTGCGCGATGTCATGCACAGTGAATCTTGTTTCCCTTGAAAATCAAGATGTGATAGGTACCTCTAAGAGCATACAGATGTGGTTCCTCATGCACCATATGTACCACGTTGCTATTTATCTATTCATGTTCGAGTCAACACCTTGAGCTTTCCCGCAAGCAAACGGCTCATTGATGGTAAGTCGTTAGGGCTAGAAAAGTCGAACTACACTGGTCACCACAGGGAAGTATCATCTGACCTATAGACAACATACACCTCTGCGTTGAAAGCGATATGTAGATTGATCAGGTCGTGTGGACCGTGGGAGACAATGTAGAGACATCAAACCATACCTCTGGCAGGTAATATTGTGCATCGAAATGAGGCTGAGGGCCAAGTACTTTCGAATGGTGACCGTAGGCAGTACGACGGGCGTGGGTCTCGTTACTGATGTTAAAATGTTATTAATTGGAGTGAAGTTTGTGTAACGAAACAAATATTTAGACAGTTACTAATCGATGTCTACAAGAACTAAAAGAAAGCGATAACGTTGGCTGTGTACAAGGCAATTTTGTTTCATTCCAAAGCTGTAGTTGTTTAGCATGCAAATATGCTCCAACTATTTACCATTGCTCTCCGTGCCAATTCTTCTTCAACGTCGGGCGCTGCGTAAACCCATAATCATTCGATAAGCGATATGTCGGCGACGTTTTTGCGCCAATGTTGGTATCATGTTGATGGCATACTTCTAGTGTTGCGAATCCTAATAGTCAACGTTTGCAGCTGTCTTCAATATTTCACAATGTCGTTGTGCATGCTCTCTGTGCACGTTCCACCCGACGCTTGCAGCGGGTTTTCGTACAGCGTTTGCGATAGGGCTGCGTCTCAGCTATATGCGAAACCTGCGCGTATATACGTACACATGTTTGAAGGATGAAATACGTTATATTATTTCGTCGATTCGATAGTTTTCGTGTTTGTCCGATGTTACCCAAAGTGTTATCGTCAGTTTCCGGCGACATCGTTGGCCGATATTAGGCGTATACGCCCCCCAACGATGTATTGGAAAGCACCGGTGCAACCCTCAGAATGCACAATGATACGAACATTAGTAGATACCTTGCCGGGACTCGAACTTGCGTCCATTAGTTCTAAAACCGCACACTGGGTCATGGGTGATAATATGGTTGCAACTCCCGTAGTGCATTCGTTGAACGAAAGGATATCGCGATACACTGTTCTACATTTGGTTGCAAATCACGCACTCTACCTACCACCACCTTGGCCTTCTCGATTTGAGCAGATAAGGGTATCGGTAGCAGGTACCTCGTGTCTGATATCGGTACCTAGCATATGCGGGGCGCTGACCTCCTCTGTAAACTGCCTTTCTCGTGGTGCGCTGGCGTGGTCACGCCGGCGGTGATTGCACTCAACAATCGTGTATTAGATTCCTCGCGGGTTTTCAGGCCTGCGGAAACGATGGAGTTCACTCATGGAAAGCGTGGGTTACGTAGTACGGACGGTCAAAGCGGCGGGAAACCCCACTTCAGAAGCCAGCGGGACAGGATGTATACGTCTTTAACGGGTCGGGGGTGCTGCGCCCGACACGTCGGAAACTAGGCACGGACCTCAACGGGCAGAATGTGAGATGATTGTAAGCTGCTTGTCAAACGAGATGGGAGGGCCAAACAATGCGCGTAGTGATTCGGGCGGCACGAAAGGTCGATGAGTGAAAAACTGTAGAGGGCGAGTTAATCGTGGGATAGTGCTGTGGCCGCCAACGGCAAAGACGTTGTTGGGCATGCCGAGGAGATTCACTAAATCTGCAGGGAAGGCCTGTATGATGTTGTTGGACTGCGGTAAACGATATAGGATGGGCAGGAAGGCGTTACAGCAGCGTGTTTCACCGTGTTCTGCACTGGGGCTGGCGGAGGTGATACGGAATCAAAGGGGTAACACGGAGTACGGCTGACTAACAAAGCGTCGATCTTGCAGGATGTCGGGAAGTATGGAACGGCTGCTGAGTACACCAGTGCTCGACGTCAGAACGTGTGACGAATCATGGAAGGGGAAATTAATTAGCACTATATTTATCGTTGCGTACGCTTTGACTGCTAGTCGTAGTCCGTGACAAAGATCATTTTTTGGCCACACTAGGCCGGACAGTTTCTCACGGTCAAGAAATAGAGTATCTTGTTGGTATTGCGGATGCTCACACTCGCACTGGCGCATAGGGGAAATGTTGCGTCGAGAGCATGGTGACCTGTACATGCGAGCGGGATATGCTGAACTACAACGAACATCGCCTTCTGGTGAAAACCAACTTGCTCTTAAAAATACATTTTCGACGCACCCAAACATGTACTCCAATACGCCTATCCAAAGTGTAGAACATGTCGCTATTACATGGTGCTTCTTCTAAGGCGGCAACCAGACCGACGACTCGCACAAAATGTCACAGTGTGTCGGCCTTCTATCGCGGCACCTGACCCAGGTCGCAATTTGACCACAGTCGACATCAGGCTGCTTGAACGACTTGACCCTAACTGCGAAAGCGACAGATTAAGGGCAGACGGTCGATTAACCTCTAAACCCTGATGGCATATCCCCAGCTGTGTAAAGCCTTCAGTGAAAGTGTCACACCCCTACCCCCTGGCGCGAGTGTGGAAGGGTATGGAAACGATGTTAGGTAAAGCGATGCTTTCGACTGCCGCTTACATCGCGCCACGTGCAAGGCACAGTCAAGGGTCGGCGGATTGGTGTGCTAGCGACGAACAATGTTTGCGGCTTGGTCAGATAGAGAAACAACGAGGGGGTTATTGTGCGAGGATCCAAGCAACAGCTACGTGAGGGAGCCCCTGAAAGCAGCTGAGAAACGCATAAAGCGCGTGAGGATTGAGGCTGAGCAGAGAGTCTTCGACGAGGTCGTCAGGGGTGCCCCTCTAAGATGGCGATTAATCTGGTTTCTACAATCAGCTCAAAAAATGTATTTCGAGGGGAACATATCGTACAGCTCTCAATACCGTACACCAACAACGATGGGGGCAGTTTGCTTAGTGACATGAGACTCGTTCGGGATCCGTAGGGACATGACTCAGGTATTAACTCATCACTATTTCTGTACCGCTCAATCCGAGTATCGTCGGAGAGTTCCAGGGATTGCCCCCGCGCACACAGCTTGAGGATTCCCTTCCATCATTGAAAAGGAAGGCACCATCAAGAACACTTTACACCGAAAGAATGTTGGGCCCAATGAGCTTCCCGCTGGTATGCTCAAACTCGTCTTGTATGGAAATCACGATACTAAACGCCGTGTACCAGAACTGTTCCACGCCATTGTGATCCCATAATTTGAGGCTGTGTCGTATCACTGTAGTACAAAGGTGTCACCATCATAAAGCTGCAGAAGACGAATGACCGAACGGACGGAGGCAGCTTTAGGGGTTTCTCGGTCCTGGTACACGCTGGAAGCTTCTCCTAAAGGTGATCGCCAATTCCCTTGGTAAATACTACCAACGAGAAGATATCTTGCCTCAAGAACAGGGCGACTTCAGACCGCAACGGTCGACGACTGATACGATCTTCGTCGATGAACGAGTTCACCAACTTGAACGAACGAGAAACACCCCTCTGTATACGTTTCTCATCGACCTCGACAAGGCATACACTCAGTCGACCGAACCGTCTTGTTGATCGTGCTCGCTCGCTTCGGCGTACCACCAAGCATGGTCGTTACTTCTCGCCACTTTTACGATGGAGTGGATGGGCGCATGCGGAGGGATAATGATGAATGTTCAGACTGCTTCGGCATGGGCCAAGGCGTAGGGAAGGAATGTGTGGTCGAACCAGTGTTGTTCAAGACGTAATTTCCTGCCGTATTCCAATTAGGAATATCCATGGATAGTCGTCGAGCTTTATTCGTGCGACACTGCGAATCGAAAGGCACCATACAGCGGCGTATAGCCACAACGATTTGAGCACAAGATAGCTATAATAGCCGCCTGACCCCGTGCGATGCGGTTTCGATTGCCAAACGTCAAGTACAGGCCCTTCCGAGACCATGGAGGCAGTCTATTCGCCGAGGACGTATATAGTATCCCTTGTTCTCGCGTTTTGCATCACGCGTTTGCGACGATAGGAGTGTGCTGGTTTCCTTTATGCATTTGCTGACCACAGTGAGGATACGCACGTCTGTGATATTATTCCTTCAAGGTGGCGAGTGTCGTTTATGACGTTGAGGTGCAAAGGTGCAATCGTTGCACTGACGTCATTTGTTCCGTCACACCTCGGTCTGGCGATTCTGTGCCTTGCAACAGGTGGGCGCGATGCGTTATCGACGCCCACAGCTTGTACTATATGCCTGAGACCAAAACATGGTACATCAAAATTCGCCCTTGGCACCCCGTCACATTAGTAAGAGAGAGATTGGTGGATGACTGTATCGTATCGCTCGCTATACATGGTTACCGCCATATACGCCATAGGCTCGCAAAATCATTCAGAACCCAAGCTTTTGTTGTCGGGATCATGTTGTCGCTCCAAGCTCGCGTTTATCAATTTCTCATGGCGAGAGCTTGTGTTCTCTCTGATGTTTCCGACGTAAGTTTCAGTGACAGTCGTTCAAACCACGTTATAGTGTTCCGTTCCATGTTTTGCCCTTTATACCTTCAACGTCTTCATGGCGTTGTTTGTCGAGCCGGTTGTAGCGGGACCAACCATGCTCCCACGGGCCTGTTTCGCTCGCCTTCAAGCTGTCCCAGCCCCGAGATGACGTGCCACCAGTTCTCAGCAGCCAGAGTGTATTACAGCTCGGTATTGCCTGTATCGCACACCAAATTATACGGCTTTGTTGAAAAGCTAAAGCAGACACCCGGAGCTTGCTCCGGAACTTGTGAAACGAGACCTTCTTTTCGCCGACGGAGGCTTACGACTCCAGGCTCTCTATCGTAATCACTCCAGACTGTTTAAAGTATACTTCACCGTTTGACCACTGTAAACAGTAAGGTCGGACATATATCGAGGTTCCAAAGCTTACGGCCGCGCGTCTGAATGCGGCCGTTGGAATCTTGAATCCGATCTGTACCGGGCCGTTATATCTAAAGCTGAACAACTGATAGACGTAACACTAAGCGCGACGAACAGGCGCTTTAGTCTCTGTCGAGCCTCTGAAATCACGTTCAAAAGCTATACGCAGCCGTCTTCGCTAATGTATCTTTGTGAACGGCTACGCCGCTCGCCCCTGTTGGCTCCACGATAGTTTCCGATTCAACCGTGGCTTGGTAATGAAGCCCGAGAGGACCGAGAATAATGGAAATACTCCCGCAGTAAGTGGTCCAGTAAGGGGGCCGAATTAATTTCGTCAGCAGTATTTTTTCCTGCCGGAAATATTAGTCCTTAGAAGAGCCAATCACACTATGTTCAAGAGTGGGGGTATCTGACGATGCACTAACAGTCGTCAGATTTTAAGGGAAGAACAGTGCTTAGCGATCAACCGTGATAAGCTGAGATGCGGAATAGTAGACCGAAACTCCGCCCTTGCCAACCCTGCAGTCCCTAGACATGATGCCCTCTTAGACGTACGTCTCTGGTGTGTTTCTCGCTGCATCGTGCACCCTGCGAGGACTCCCGAAAGATATTCTGGGCAACTCACTACTCTGCTTACGATGTAAGTGCAGTAGTAGTTGAACCAAAACTCGAGAACGATTTGAACAATATGATTTTTACACGCTGCTTCATTACCGAAACGACACTTTTATGCGACGGATGGGCAAGGTCCTGCCAACCAATACATTTACGAGGGCTGTAACATATCTTGTTAATTCAACCACTTCGTGGGGGGTGGGTGTATGATTTAAAGTAACCATGTGCTTTTCCGTACCCCGTTACCAAATAGACGCTTGGTACACACCCCGCAATCGACCACCTTATGTGAAAGCCTTGGATTTTGCGTCCGAATTAAGACTGTAGAAGAATGGTTTTGTGTCATCAGGTCCTTGTGTACAGGATCATGCCCTTGTGTACAGGACCATGTCCTTGTGTACAGGATCATGTCCTTGTGTACCGGAAAAACCGTTCTCCGTCTCTTCACTACGCATGGGCCGACGTTGAACTACACGGGCGCCGCACATCACGCAGGTTTGTCACGCATGTATGGACGATACCCATAACAAGGGAAACTAGTTCAGAGAAACGTAACCCCACTGCCGGAGCACAACCTTTTGGAGCTGACGAATGTTTGACCAAGAGAGCGTTTCAGGAGAGCTACTGCCGATTGTATTATACGTTCGTAAGTATGTTAGATGTAAAACTACTCCGTGGCAGACTTGGTGAGTTTCATGTTTCGGGTAAATTATTGGACTCGTATCGCGAGGAACTCCGAACATGATAACCAACTCCACCTTGGGATTACTCCGAACTGGCGTCGCATAGTTAGAACACTCGAGTACTCACGGCGACTACTGTAAGTCTCTCGAACACCGAATTGTTTTATATTCCCCATTTATGCTCAACGGTTGTTCGGTACATAGACAAACGATAATATTCCAACCGAGAAGGACTCTTCAATCAGCGCGAAATATGTGGAAGGTTCGCAGTGAGTTCGTTGCCCATGTTGTCCAGTGTGGCACGAGGGTGAGCATTGTTATAGAGTTTTGTTTTCGTCAGCCACCTGGATAATCAGATGGGCGTGAATCAAAATTCCACGAGAAACAGCACAATAACGAAGACTCATTCAACGTTATATGCATACTGAATGAGGAACACGTTGCCGAGTTACAAGCCGACTACCAGTAGATTAGTAACATTGTGTGTCCGGCGAGGAGCGTCTGTCAGGAGCTGGTGGCGGTGAATGAGTACGATGGCACAAGGCGCCGCCGTTCTCGCATGTTTGTGGCAGTCCTACTTTATCGTTGCTTGCAAGTGAGGTAAAACAGAATAATATATTCCTAAGAACACGTTTAGCAAGATAGTGTAGTCGTCTTTCACCTGTTTGCTCTGGGGGAAGATGGACGGTAGTTGTTTCCCTGTTCTCTGATCACTATGGTGTTGCCAGTCTGCACAGGGTACAAAATAGACACCAATCGTTTTGAAGCACAGCACAAGAATAATATCAGAGAACCAGGAAGCACTGAAAACTGGAAATATCGTTTACTACGTAAGGCGTTCAAGTGGGTGACACTGTCAACTGGTCCAGGTATATTTCCTACACGCAGGCAATACGCAACCGCTCATATCTGAGTGCCCATCGGGCATCCTATGCTGGGTTGGCAGCGTTCAGAATATCATACAAAGAAACCATGCGCACCTGCCTTGGCCACGGCAACCCGATGCCAACCCGCGGTTATGCACATTGCGGCCAAAGTCGACGACTCAGTGAAATATTCAGAACGAAGCCGTACTTGTGGCAGTACTACCAAAGTGATTTCCGAAAACTGTGCATGGTTGACTGCTCAAGCAAACACCTAAATAATATAGCCGCTTGTTTCCTTTTACGGACCATTTGACGGTGCGTGTCGTTCACACGGCCTCCGTGTGCCATCTTTTTGCATCCTAGTACATTTCTGGCATTCACGAAGTCCTAGACGGGCCTGGATCTCGCGCGACCAAGCCGCCTTGCGTAATCTCTAAGGCCTAAGAAGGTCCAAGTGAGAAGTGATACCCTATAAAGGTGGTGGCGGACACGGGCATGTGGTATTGCTAGTTCCAAGGGTTATACCACGACCGGTGTTTCACCCGCCACGCTATCATCGAGCCCCGTCAGCATCTTCTCTAGAACGTTTGGACCGAGCAAACCCAATATATGGAAATTAATAATTTCGCCAACGAATATGTCATCCAAGGGCCCTGCTATCATAGGGGTAACATATCAACCCAGACGTTTGTCAGTATCAGAGCGACACAATGCTGGAGCTGCCGAATATCTATGCATGTAGTTGACAACACAACAAAATTGTACTCTGTTGCATGTTGATTCCATGGGGTTTTGAAACGAAGGTACAGACAGTGCTTGTCAATGTCGATTATTGGTGGAGGTGTACAGCTTCTAAATTTTGAAGGGTCACAAACCCTACTGTAGGTTCCATTTCTGCCGACGAAATCTTTATTGTGGACGCAGCATGGCTGTGTTCATTAACCGTGGCGGGGAAGGTGCCTGCCTGACGTCCCGAGTTATGGGTTGGTAGGGAAGGTGCCTGCCTGACGTCCCGAGTTATGGGTTCATACATCGATTAGCTTCCCCAAATTGAAGTTCTCCAGCATGCAAAAAAACGGCCTTACTCGTATGGAGTGTCGAACCCCCAAAGCCCGTGTAGTTTGAAAACGGTCTATACCACACGTAGTTCCCAGGCACGTCGGGAAATCTATAAAAGCATTGCAAATTACGAAACGTGCTTTTGAAACAGTCGAAAGACGTCTATAAATATCAATAGAATACAACAACGTACAACCGGCAAACTATCTTGCCAGAAAACGTTCAGATGTCTTCTTACCAAGCCATGCACTGTGAACACAAGCACCATCAGCCATACAGTGGAAAAGCCAAACCTCCAACTCTCGCATGTAAATTGTCGTTCCACGTAGCAATCGACAAACTTGCAGCGACAATAAAAGGGAGAAACAGTAGTGCAAACTACATGCCAAAGCCAGACCAGATATTTCTGATGTAACCGACCAACCTGTTTCTCAACCACCCTTGAAGTCAACGGTACACTCTACAAGGGAAAACACCAGTAGATACGTCAGGTTTGCCGTTCAACAAAGGAACCGAGGAACCTTCATCCTTAATACCGGTACTCTCAATGCACACAAACCTTTTACGTTGAAATCGGTAACCTACGAAAGTGCACCCCAACCACTTGTACACCAAGCAGTACGGTTCGCACGGGAGAGCACGATCATCTCGTCGAACAAGATAATCGAGGGAAACAGCACCCTATACACCGGTAGAACAAGCCGTGCAGTCTACAAGAAAATACCCTAGTGGATACGCGTAGTTCGTGTAGGGAAGCCGACACATCTGCTCCGTCCCCGAACCCGAAGATGCATTTGTCTTATGTCATCGCTCAAGAGCGGATTTGCCCATGGAACTAGGTAAGCGCGCGTCATGCTGGTTAAATCGAGTACATCGTCCCTAGCCACTCCGTAGACACAACACCGAGATATGTGCAGCAAATAAGTAGAATACATCCACATGTACAGGGTAACACAGGTGAAACATAGACTTACAGCACCCCGTGTGACATTCCTGGAGAAGGATATGTAGCACTTTTCCACGTAGTTACACGGTACCTACAAAATAACAACGACATAGGTCGTTTTCAGGAACCAACCTGATCAGGAATAATATTAAATAGGGAGGAAGAACCGCTTCCTCCACAACCCACGTAAATACCAAGTATGTTTCAGTTCAACGCGGACCGGTTGTCATGGATCAGCGTCGGTTGAATACTAATACTGAAAGGCGCGTAGAATATGTCTAGTCGTATCACGAGCAGTAATTGACGGGCGCTGGCTAGCTCGCTTTCGGCCTCGTCCTGCCAATCCAGGCCGGGCAACCCATGTTGTGTGCGTCCTCGACGACGTTGGACACCGCAAACGTTTGTTGTGCCCCACGCAGCACAACACGGTTGTTTTCGAAGTCCTCGGTGATATCGTTCCCGCTTTTTGTAGTGTCCAACTACAGGAATTTGCCGCATCCTGTGAGGAACATAAGTTGATATCAAGCCGTTAGCAGTTAGACCGAACTCCGTTGGACCTCGTCATGGTATTGCCGTTAATTCACGGCACCGTTGCGTTCAATGTCCATGCATCGAAAGGTAAAATTGCATTGATGCATTGGTACAGGCTACAAGCTGTCGAGCTTATAGCGTTTCCCCCTGACGCACCTGTAGCTTTCATCGAGAAATACGACCGATACCTCGACGTGGTCTGGGCACTGGATTGCGGAACAGTTTCTACCTTACATGCACTACATTTGTTTTCTTATTGCGCTGTAATCGGAGCGGTTCATACTATGCTTCGTACTTTTGGAAGGTTCGGGAAACGGAATATCATATCGGCCTTTGCAGTACGCTATCGGCGTCTGTTTGGTTTGAAGATTTCGAAGCAGGTTTTGACAATGATTCCTACAATCCAAAAGGCGTCCGTGGCATTACAACTGCGATATCATAGAAGAAGCGGTTCTCTTTTGGAAACACGTTCGTCCGACAGGGACCCTGATCTGAGATGTGCCCAACAGCGTTGTAACGCCATTCTTGCCTTGAATATAAATACGTTTCATTGGTAGCGCATGGGATAAAGTTTGTTAAATGTCGGTTGCCCGGTGTTGTACGAAGTCGATTGTTTGTCCAACAATTAACACCAAGCAAGATCCAAGTTGCACTTACCGTAGCTTGCGTTATTTGTATCGAATGCATTAACGTGATCGGAAAATTGTGCATTGAAAAGAAAACAAAAGACCATGAGAGTCGAGCTCAATGCCCGACAGTGGTAGTGTTGTGATAACATCTATAAGCAGAAACCGTTCGCTTTCGATCTTGCCTTTCGTGAGAGAACAACGTAGCACAATACACATCGCCAGAAGATGAGATTGGTAATGCCTCGTATGCACTTGGGGAGCTGAGCACATGTTCACCAATTCAAATGTCATAAGCTATTGTTTGAGTGGGACTAATACTCACAATGGAAGTTACAGCACTTGTCGGTGGTGCACCCTGACTGGTGGCATTTGATCTTGTCAGAGTCGCTCTTTCGGGTGTAGTGCTTGGGGCACGCGTAGTACGAGCAAACCGGTTCGCAGCACTGCGACTCCTTGCACTTGCCCTTCTTGCACTCCACCTTGTCGGCGTCGTCGACCAGAGCGTAACCACGAGAGCAATCGACGGAGTCGCAGAATTTCGTGCCTGAAATCACACGCAACCGATACGGCAAGTTTGAAATAGAAGATGGGCTTGCCCGGAAATGAGTTAGCTCTATTTTGCAGAGAAGAATCGCGCCTGGACCTGCTAAAACTCGAATTAAGTCCGTACGAACAATTTTCCCGCAGCGTTGTAGGCCGGGCAATATGTTTGGATCAGCGACGGCCGCTACTTACGTGCACCCGATATATGACAGTGCTGTACGGAGCGATCACGTCAGGCCATGGTTATGTGACGTACCCAGACACTAGGCCCCAATAAATCGGCATGGAGTGTGAAGCACCGCTGAAATTAGTATTTGAACGCTTGAGCGTCGTCTAGGTAGGCCGGACTATGTCACAAATGCGGGAGACATGTGTTTGGGAGCAGCTGACTCTTCGTGCAGCACCGGTCTTCATCGCCCCCGGAATCCTCGCACATGGTGGTGTCAGAGTTTTTCACCGGGGAGTACTTCTTAGGGCAGTTGAAGCTAGAGCAGACCTTGTCGCAGCATTGAGACTCCTTGTACGTGCCCCTCTTACACTGCACTTTGTCGGCGTTGTCGATTAGAATAGAGCCGTCCTAGCACTTGCGGGAGTCGCAAAATGTCGTGGCTCAGGTTTGTTGGTGGTCGTCTATCGCAACATAGCACGGGGGTCTCAACTACGGTACCGAATGGCTGCTGGGTCTGAAAACGGAACAACACATGTCCTCGATGGCTACAAATATTATTTTTCTGTTCTTCCTGAGGACGACATGTTCCTTCAAAACGACAACAAACGCCTGGTATGGTATATTGGAAGTAGCATGTTCTTTTCTAAAAGCTCTCATGTCCTTACTGGGGGCGTTTCCACCTGAATGAAGAGTTTGATGATCAACTCACACACCGTGCCATGAATAGTCGCATGCGTTAGGTACGCAACGAGTCGCAACTGTTTGTGTTTCTTCTCGGCTGAGCAGCCCCGTCAGTCCAAACAATGACGGACGAGACTGTATGAGCCCTATCGTAGGACGCGTCGATACGTCGCGGCAGTAATCGCTCGGCACAATGAAACCTGAACGTATAATAAATCTGCGAACACCCTCAAACAGCTATGATGAAGATGACTGCGGAGGTGGTGACATCTAAGCCCTCCGTTTCTCTGGTCGTGATAAACATCGTGGCAGCTTAACACGGCAAAACCAATACATCATTAAATTTCTAAGTTTTTTCAGAGTCCATTCGGGATTTATCTTACCTCTCTCGCAGCACTGGCGTTTGGTGCACTTGGAGTCCTTGCAGACAGTGGTATCGGCGTCTTTTATGGGGGAGAACCTCTTGGGGCAGTCGAAGCTGGAGCAGACCTTGTCGCAGCATTGAGAATCACTGCACTCGCCTTTATCACACGACACTTTAGACGGGTCGATGACGGAAATGAAGCCGTCCGAGCACTTGAAGCCCTCACAGGTCACAATATCTGAGGTTTGAGGAGATCGTCAGTGCCGACGGATCATGTGGTATGAGTTCGTCTTCGTCGCATGGTTAGAACACGGAACTCATGGTTTAGCGGCGGCCTTTGGTTTGCCTTCACCCGTTTCATGACAATATCCGAAGGCCCCATGACTGGTATGAATAGCCTGAATAGCCTGTGTCGTACCCAGCCACTCGACCCAAACAAACTGCATGCGGCTTCGACAAGGTTGCTTAGCGAGTATCTGACGTCTGCAGACCCCCCGAAGCCACTTGAGGTCACGTAATCATGTCGCTGTATGCAAACCACTTGCGTTTGGGGCGCTGCTTACCCTTTGTGCAGCACCGGTCTTCATTGCACCCGGAATCTTCGCACACGGTGGTGTCGGCGTTTTTCACCGGGGAGTACTTGTCAGGGCAATCAAAACTCGAACAGACCTTGTTGCAGCATTGAGACTCCTTACACCTGCCCCTCTTGCACTGTACTTTGTCGGCGTTGTCGATTAAAATGGAGCCTTCCGAGCACTTGATGGAGTCGCAGAATCTCGTGTCTGAGGTTTGTTGGTGGTCGTTCGTCGCAACATAGCACGGGGGTCTCAACAAACGTACCGAGTAACTGTTGGGTATGAGTACAGAACACAATGTGCTCTCGATGGCGACGATTGTTATTTACTGTTCTGCCTTGAAATGACAGTGTTCCTCGAAACGACAACAAATGCGTTGTACGGTATGATGGCGGAAGCACGAAACATTCTTATATCTTGTTCTCCAAAATCATTTCCTCACCAAAGACCTTCTTGCCTGAAAGAAAACTTCGATACCTAATTCATACACAGCGCCATGAATAGCGCCATGAATAGTCGCATGCGTTAGGTACACAACGAGTCGTAACTGTTTGTATTGGTTCTCGGCTGAGTATCCCCGTTGGTCCGAATCATGACGGACGAAACTGTATGAGCGATCATACGTCGCAGCGGTAATCGCTCGGCACGATGAGACATTAAACTGTAATATATCTGCCAACACCCCAAACCAGCGATGATAAAGATGACTGCGGAGGTGGTGACAGCTAAGCGCTTCCTTGCTCTGGGCGTAACAAGCATCGTGGCAGCTTAACACGGCAAAACCAATACATCATTAAATTGCTACGTTTTTTCAGAGTCAATTCGGGATTTATCTCACCCCTCTCGCAGCACTGGCGTTTGGTGCACTCGGAGTCCTTGCAGACGGTGGTATCGGCGTCTTTTATGAGGGAGAACCTCTTGGGGCAGTCGAAGCTGGAGCAGACCTTGTCGCAGCATTGAGAATCACTGCACTCGCCTTTATCACACGACACTTTAGACGGGTTGAAGACGGAAATGAAGCCGTCCGAGCACTTGAAGCCCTCACAGGTCACAATATCTGAGATTTGAGGAGATCATCAGTCCCGACGGATCATGGTGTAGGAGTTCGTCTTCGTCGCATGGTTAAAACACGGAACTCGTGGTTTAGCGGCGGCCTTTGGTGCGCGTTCACCCGTTAAATGACAGTATACGAAAGCCTCATGACTTGTAGGATTAATCGTGCAGGCTACCCAGTGTCTCGACCCAAATATATCTGCATGCGGCTTCAACAACGTTTTTCATGAGAATGTGACGACCTCAGAACGCCACAAGCAGATTTATGTCACGTGAACATGTCGCTATATCCAAACGACTTGCGTTTGGGGCGTTGCTTACCCTTTGTGCAGCACCGGTCTTCATTGCACCCGGAATCTTCGCACACGGTGGTGTCGGAGTTTTCCACCGGAGAGTACTTGTCAGGGCAGTCAAAACTAGAGCACACCTTGTTGCAGCATTGAGATTCCTTGCACCTGCCCTTCGCGCACTGCACTTTGTCGGCGTTGTCGATTAAAATGGACCCTTCCGAGCACTTGATGGAGTCGCAGAATCTCGTGTCTGAGGTTTGTTGGTGGTCGTCAGTCGCAACAAAAAACGGTGAACTAGATGACAGTGTGAATCATCGAGGTATTGGACGGCGACGGCTTCTTCGATCTGTACTGCCTTTAACCCACAGAGTCTTAGAGTACAGATAAATTTACGGTCGGAGAAGAACCTTTATTTGCCGAAGCTCGTATTTCCTGGACCTCTTGATCTCAACCAGACACCACCTCACCGAGAAATCTATTCACAAACACTTCAAGTATATCCCTCCGAATATTGCCATGCCGCAAGTATACATCAAACTATTTTTCGTTTTGTAGGTCTCTAGCTGATGCCTCGTAAGTCAGGGTTGTTTATGATGTAAGAGTGACATCGCAAAGAGTATCGAGCGTCTGTTTCAAGGAGCAGAAATCAGGTGGAGGAATGCCTTGATAGCGGTGGTGCTTTAGTATATATATGCTCCGCACAATGAAGTGCTCTGTGTCGCACACGAAACATGTCTTCAAATGATGTCGTTCGCGCCCGGCCAGAATAATTAAGTATGCGAGTGTAGAAATGTAACACTAAGTTGTAGGTCTTTACTTCAAGAGTTCAAGAGTTCGTAAACTGTCCAACGTCGACGTGCAATCCTAGCCGTGGGACGAGTACGCTGAAAATCGAAGCATGGTATACGACGCTGTCTGCAACAAGGAGCGAACGGCTATGCTCTAGGCACTTGAGACCGCGGTGACGTGTCATCATCTGCATGAGCGTTCCCGGACGTATGGCTGCGTAGCTTTATACTTTTTATCTAAACTGAGCACTCATTACGCTCATGGGGTGTCGATTCACATATCAGCTTACCCCTCTCGCAGCACTGTCGTTTAGTGCACTTGTCGTCCTTGCAGACGGTATCGTCGGAGTCCTTTTTTGGTGAGAACCTCTTCGGGCAGTCAAAGCTGGAGCATACCCTGTTGCAGCACTGAGAATCACTGCATTTGCCACTCTTGCATTCCTTGCGTTCGGCGTCGTCGATCAGAATGTAACCGTCGGAGCACTTGAAGGAGTCACAAAACACCATTTCTGACGTTTCAAAACAAAACGACGGTCGCAGCGACAAACGAAATATCTGGTCGCCTAAGATGAATTATGTCCCCCTTATTTGGGTGAAAGACTGGATCGTTAATCGAGTTAAACGCGTTCACGATAGAGGGTAGTACGTGAGGCTGGTGAGCACTCTCACCATTCAAGAAGCTCCAGCACAGGATATTGAGCACAGGTAATTGTTAAGACCGATGTACAGTTTCATGTTCCCGGTAACTCAAATTAAACGCCCAACAAATGGTCCCTAGATACAACGGTGTTGAAGATCTCGTTGTTCGACGTGTTGGATCAGTGATACATGGTTTCGGGAGAAACATGCAACACAACTACCACAGGGAGGTAGTGACGTATCGAACTAAAACTCATAAGAAATAATGAATGGAAACGTTGGGCGTACTACCTTGAATTTGGCTCACCCTTCTTGCAGCACTGACCGTCCGAGCACTGGTAATCCTTACACACGGTAGTGTCGGCGTCGTGCACTAGCTCGTAGTATTTGGGACAGTCGTAGCCGGTACAGACCTTGTCGCAGCACTTAGACTGGTCGCATTTGCCCCGCTTACATTTAACGCCATGGGGGTTGTCGATTAGAGCGTATCCGGGGGAGCACTTGTACGAGTCGCAGTAGACATTCTGCGGCGGGTGAGGACAGCCGTAACCGTCGAGGGATAACGGTTTGTTTCAGAAACTAGCCTTTAAACTTGGGCTATGGTGTCGTCTGAAGCCGAACCATTACAAGGATGTTCGAAACGGCAACGATGTTGCACGAGATTATCGGCACAACAGCGTACCCAACTGCTTGCTGTGCTCTGTAGTTTTATCACCTGGAGCAATGACGTTGCCTCACTAGGCACACAGCGACATGAGGTACATACCAAAAGCATGTGGTTGTTGCCGAGGCGGTTGCTACCCTCCGCCAACTTCCGTCAATACTAAGCTACCAGCCTTGCTTTTCCCTTCTGCCGAGTTAGTTGTGTATTGAAAAGGGCGTTGTGCAGGCACCAATGACATTGAAGTGGGCTTAAAACCGCGTCACCTCATACCTTTCTTTTCGTAGTAGTGCGCTTCTCGCGCGAGGCCTGCTCGAAATCTTCCTCTGCTGGTACAGCATATACGATACGCAGTGATAAAGGGAAGGGTGTCGAGATATGAAAAAAAATACGCTGTCACGAGGGAAATGTGTCAACGTCTACTCAGAACGGAACTACGAGCGGCTTTTCACATATACGGCACCTCATCGACAACCATCAACAGAGCCTTGCCAACACATTTGTACTTTCAGATCTATTGGATGCACTCGGCACTTAACAAGCTATTTGTCCGTGATGAGGTCGACACATACTAAACTTGAACTTATTGCTGTCATTTGTAGACGATTGAAATCCGGTACGATGCATCTTCCTGTTCAGCTAACATTCAAGGAACAAGTTGGACGTGACCGCCCAAGCCCTAGCTGGGAGCGTCCCACGACAATCTCAGATACAGAAAAATTACGCGCGAAGATGAAAAACAAACGTTTGGTATCTCTCGCCGAGTGATGCTCCCTAATAATTATGCCTTCGTGGAAACATTGGGCACGGTACGCTCTTGGCGATTGGTATCTGCTACACGGAAATCGTTCCCTTGAGAAACAAATATGCATGTGCATTTTCTCACCCTCTGGAGATGGGAGAGGGGTCCCACATGTGACCCCTAACGTCACCAAAGCCGCGATGAAGAATGCGAATCGGACCATATTTTACACTCCGTGTGGCTTGGGCGTAGTGCTTTCCAGGTTGTGTTGGAGGTGGCAAAAAGCGATTCGGGTGGAAGCATATAAAAGCGAGAACAAAAACACGCAATATGTACTGTTAGGGTGAACATCTTACACACATATTTCCCGGGCTGAGGGTAAATTGTGCGTAACTCGTTTAAACGAGTGCCGACTGCAGTCTTTACTTACTATGTGTCGTGACCTTTCTTCCGGCACAATCTCATTCACCCAAATATTTTGTACCTCAAGTTATGGATTTTGGTTTTCGGCCAGCCCTGTCAATCATGTGTATAAAATATATATAGTGCCTCTGAGGTAAAACCTAACTAACGTCTTGAATGAAGAAGAATAACTTTCATCACTCAGCTCAAGCAACCAACTAATACGCGTTCCGACGTGTGTGAGAGTCAGAATGGACATTGGAGGAGACACACCGGCCTACTGAAACGCACCGTTGGGAATATATACCTGGAATATGGTTCGCTGTGGGATCCATGCTACAATGTTATTTTCTGCTTGTGGCCGGTTTGTCTTCGCACCCGTGGATTTGTGCGTATATATATATATATTCCTAATTAGGGCAGACGAAGATTGTTTTTGGATGATATATATACAGCGTTAATCGTTTTTTTTCGTAATTCGGACAGACAAACTAGCTGCAAACAGTAACGGGCTCGGGTGGGCGCGAACAGAAAAACGTTGGACAAAACTGAGTAATCCAACATCATCAAGGTAGCATTTGGATTTGAAGGGCTAAATATTTTTGTAAAAGCCAGATTGACACTTGACACTTGACACTTGATCTGTCACATTATCTATGACGGAGCTTCTTGGGCAACCGATGAAAAGTAACGTCATCTTGCAATCCTTCGCCTTGATGTTCCAGCGAGGTCAAATTCTTCCGATAAGTATGGCACGACCTACAGCCAAATCTTCAACGGCTGTGTGTGCGGTCGGTGTGGCTGACAAAGAGTATATGCGTACGTATTGCGTTCGTCGAGCACGTGTAGTTCATTATAAACAATTTAGAGGGAACTAGAGGCGAGTGGAATACCAGATAAACGTATCTCGCTTGAATTCAAGCCAATGCATCAAAATCGCAATAACGTACGACCGTGGCGTTGCTATTGGCTTTCTTGTGCGATACTCTCCGTACCAAGTTACTTGCCCGTGTCCGGAGAACATTCCACATCTGTGAATTGAAGTCACTCCTCCAAGAAATGTTGACTACACTTGATTGTTGTACACAGAGTATCGAGCGTCGTCCATATTTTAGTACTGATCCGCGCCGAACGACGAACACTAAAACTCAAGATATCACGCTACGCAGACAGCGTTACGGAAGCAACACGGCGCCGCGTTCCCTGCGGGTTGCGTTTCCCTTCTGCGCATTGCCACATCAGACCACTGATGCCATCGCATGGCTGGCCTTCAAACCACCGTCGAAACTCACCCGCTAGATACAGAATCCCAGCGGCCGATACTGTACTCATATATTGCATCGGTTCATACATATTGAGCATTGTCCTGTTTTCTTCACACGCCTTTTGTAGAAATCGTACCCGTTGTACGTAGTAAGGTGGGATTTGCTCGCGAAAGTTGTAAAAGCTGCGGTGGGAATGTAGGTACCGTCGGCCTTGGGAAGGATTTAATCAAGCAATGTTTTGGACGAACCTAGGTCATAGCGCATGACCGACATATTTAAATTACGTGTACGGATGAAGTTTTATTTGAGGGCCAACAACCTGATCGGTGGCGGAAGTGCGTTTTCAGACGAAGAAATCCAGCCTATCTTGAGGTGGTCTGGTCCCATGCCTCGATCATCGAACCCAACGCCATGATCCCGTGCGATTTTTCAGGCTGGCATGAAACGACCCGCACCTGGCATTCAAACGGCATTCCAACTTTTTGCTGTGCTCCGAGGAAAGGATACGCTGACACGCTGCTGTGGTTGCACGTCTGTCATGAAGTTTATTTACTGTACTGCGGATGAAAGAGTTGAGAGAACGACACCAAAACGCTCAAGTGCATGCATGAGTACGCCGATATTCTTAATAAAACGCAATACCGCGCGATAGTGCTACAGCGTTGACAGGGGTGATACCCTGCAGAAACAGGTTGTCGTGTGTAGAGTAATCACTTGCAGTCTGCAAACCACTGCAGTGCGTATACGTAATGCTTTAGTTTACATCCCACACCGAATACCCTGGTTTAGTAGACAGCACTGGGGCTACCGTCCAGAATATATCGATATCCTGCGCAATCTGATCGGTGGAGGAATTATATAACAGGACAAGCATGAAGCAATACACCCGTGAGACGGCACCACGCTTCTTCTGTATTGCCCTTTGCGCATGAGAAATGCACTTTGCCCCCTCAACACAGTGTTTGTCTCGCACGTCCGATTGTCAAACAACATTTTACGCTATGTACACGTCGCGCGGCGGTTCGGCAGCACCTCGTATTACTGCCCTGAATGCCTTACTACGAATAATCCAGCTATTCGTTGGGTACAACTGCAGCTAGAGGGTATCAGATGTAGTGCGCGTCGTTTCGCATACGGTCCTGCTTGAGTAGGACTCTAGTCATAGCATTATCGGACAAAACCAGTAAGAAGCACGACCCAAGCCACCCCCTTTACATGAGCTGTGGAAAGTTGGCTACAGGGCCGTCTTCGACACCAACAAGGCTAGTGGCGCTTCGTTTGCAGGCGATGCTATAGTAGCTGTTTACTTGAATAGCCTAGGACCCAATACTAGGGTGGTCGAGAATTTTGGACGAGCGTGTGACGATCTAGAGCTGACGCATACACGGCAAAGGCAGCGGTTGCAGTGTCCTATAAAGCAATAGGCATATGTGTTGAGTTAGTTGCACAAATACATTCTAAATAAGAACTGAGCGGGCTACAACGTAACACCAAGGCGTGCACCTACGCCATCGCTTGGTGTTGCGATTCTATCGCTACGTGCGATACACCGCGGAATAGTCACGATGTGTAGCTAGTAAAGTGCACCACTGGCGACGTCTGTGCGTTGAGGTTCCGCTGTCATGCGGCCTGAACGTTTTGATGACACAACCATTTTCCCCGCAGGATATAGTTTTACGATGTCTGAACAGAGTGTATCCATACGCGGTGAAGGTTGAACGATGAAATACTCATGCGAAACTGCGAAATGCAGTCTTACACGAGCCAGTTGGCGCCAGGTTTTTGTTCTAGCTTGAGATTCAGGGATATAACGTGTTCCCTATACCATGCCAGCGTGATGTTCATGTCGCACAACGGACCATGAACCTATTGTCAAGGTGCGTCTGAAACTGAGTATAAATCTACATATGCTGCATGAGATTCGTACATCAACCACGCTTGTAGTGCACATTCTTTGGAACCACCACACAAACAGGATGTAGGCCATACGTTGTGTGAGACTGATGTTTGAGGGTTTCAGCGGCGATGTGTAGTTGTCTATGCTTGTCTGGTTTGACCAAGTTTTCTCGGATATCAAACAAACCTGGTCATACAATATAACCAAGCTATCTGTGTTACTCCAACGGCAAAGACGATGCGTGTAGGCTAGTTTGACACACTGTCTCTAACGGAGCTTCTGTTCTAACCAGGCGATGAAATACACGTCATCATACTGCCGTTTTTCGTAGAAATTCCAGCGCAAGTTACTAGTGTCGTCAAGTTTGTTAGACGGGCACGCGATGACGGGGAGTTGACTTCTAGAAATCAATGGCGGCCGTTGCTGCGTCCGGTTGAGAGGATACGCGTGATGTTTAAAGCGCGATATACCGTTCCAAATACCAGAATATCTCTGATGTAGGCTCCAGCATGGGACTAAAGCGCGCGCATACAATTAAATGCATCAACACCCAAAACCGTGATGAATCAAAGTTCGGTTGTTAACTGCTATATCCCGTGGAACAGGTTAGCATTTTGAATGTTAGATGTACGTTGGTGGAAGTGATGCTACCATCAGGCTTGTAATCGTTTACGCCAAAACAACGTATTTCGTCATCGAAAGCATGACGAACGCCGTCAACAATGTATTTATAGCCGGCGAACGTCGAATAATCAATTCAATATATCCCAGGCAACCCACCAGG
>JBDWQI010000048.1:0-30999 GCA_039986635.1 Sulfitobacter sp. | reverse complement strand
AGGCGCGATCTTCCAATATATCAACGGGTTCTACAATCCAAGACGGCGTCATTCATCGCTAGGTGGCAAAAGCCCCTTGGCCTTCGAACGAAAGGCTGCCTAAATGAGTTGAGAGACCGGAACGCAAACGGGACAAGACCACGAGCTTAGCTTCCCAAAAAAGACCGTTTTTAGGACAACCAGCATGGTCCGCTGTACGGATGGGGTGGATTGCCCTGCATCAACCGGCGTCACAATGCGCCATAGTGCAGCTGTCATGAACTTCTTATGAGGGGAGTCACCCAATGGGCGTTGTTGTATGGATCAGCTAGAGTTCGGACCGCGCCCTTCCTGAGACGGAATTCAGGCGGTCCGTGGCCCCGATGGTCGTCCGCTTTCACGAAACCTTCACAGAATAGCTCAAACCAATAGACGCCCGAAAAACAGCAGCGTGGCAACAATGGCATGTTAGAAGGTCACATGTTTTTTGATCTTCCGGACCATTCATCCCTATACGATGCCCTGCTTGCTCGTGACGCGGCCTACGATGGGCGGGTCTACGTTTGTGTTTCTAGCACGGGCGTTTTTTGTCGACTGACTTGTCCTGCGCGTAAACCAAAGCAAGAAAATTGCACGTTTTTTGAAACTGTTGGCGAATGCATCGAGCGGGGCTTTCGCGCCTGCAAGCGGTGCCACCCTCTCAAACCGATGGCATCCGCTGATCTCGCGATTACAGCGCTTTTACAGGCGCTTGATAAACAACCAGAATTCCGTTGGAGCGAACCCGACATCAAACGAATGGGGTTTGATCCCTCGACGATCAGGCGCAGCTTTAAGCGCCAGTTTGGGATGACGTTCCTCGAAATGGCACGTCAACGCAGGCTGCGCGACGGGTTTGAAACCATTGCCGGTGGCGGCAAAGTTATTGAGGCCCAAATAGACGCCGGATTCGAGTCCGCCAGTGCGTTTCGTACGGCCTTTGCAAAATTGTTGGGTAAGGCTCCGGGTCGTTTAGACAATGATCCGATCTTGTTTGCCGATTGGATTACGACACCTTTGGGCGATATGATTGCAGTCACAAGCCCGTCTGAACTGCACCTGTTGGAGTTCGCGGACCGGAAGGCCTTGCGCACGGAACTGGCAAAGCTGGATAAGGTCGCCAAGGGCCGCATTGGCGTTGGGAAAACGGCACCGTCTGAGCAAATCGGATCAGAACTGGCGGCATTTTATGACGGCACATTGAGCGCATTCGAAACACCTCTCGCCTACCACGGGTCCGCGTTCACTAAAATGGTCTGGGACGAGCTGCGCATGATCCCCGCAGGTGAAACCCGCAGCTATTCGCAGATCGCGCGAGCCATTGGCCGTCCTTCCGCCGTCCGTGCCGTCGCGCGGGCCAATGGTGCCAATCAAATCGCCCTCGTTATTCCTTGCCACCGCGTTATCGGCGCGGACGGGTCTTTGACCGGGTATGGCGGCGGGCTTTGGCGAAAACAGAAACTTCTAGAAACTGAACGGCAGTATGTGCCCCTCAACACGGAACAACACCCATGACCCAAGCTCTCAAAGCGCAAGCCTTCAAAGATATGCACAATACGCAGAACCCCATTGTTCTGTATAATATTTGGGACGCGGGTGGTGCCAAGGCGGTCGCCGAGCTGGGCAGCAAGGCTGTTGCCACCGGCAGCTGGTCGATTGCGGCGGCCCATGGGTACAACGATGGTGAGGCTATGCCCCTCGATTTCGTTCTGCAAATCATAGAGCGTATTGCGCAATGCGTTGATTTACCTGTCACCGTAGACTTTGAGGGTGGGTACGCTGCATCGCCCGATGATGTGGCCGCGAATGTCCTCAAAGTATTGAAAGCCGGTGCTGCCGGTATAAACTTCGAAGATCAAGTCGTGAACGGCGAAGGGCTTTATAGCATTGAACAGCAGGCATCACGTCTGAAGGCAATCCGGCAGATGGCTGAACGTGAAAATATGCCGCTGTTCATAAATGCACGCACTGACCTGTTCCTCGACTCTGATCCTGCTACCCACAACAGTCTGGTAGGTGAAGCACTGGAACGCGAGGCGGCTTATACTGAGGCTGGTGCTAATGGTTTCTTCATCCCTGGCCTGACAGATGCCGCTCTCATCGCGAAAATCACAGCGGCGGCGAGTCAGGCAATCGGCAATTATGGCCATACTTGATGCAGGACAGGGTCGGCCATTAACCTATACAACAGACTTCGCTAACCGGTCTCGTCAAAAGTACTTTCGTAGGTCATCGGCAGGTGCCGGTTCTGCTGCCCTGTCGCTGCAAATACCCCGTTTGCAATCGCCGCTGGAACTGGTGGCAGTGCCGCCTCACCCACTGCGGATGGGGCCGTATCGGCCGGCACAACCAATGCCACTTTCACCTCAGGGGCGGACTCGTGGCGAAGTGGTTCGTACATATGGAAATTGTCCTCATCAACACGCCCCCCGGCGATTGTGATCTGTTCTTTCAAACTCATACTGCAGCCCCAGATAATATTGCCCATTATCTGACTTTCTACCTGATGTGGATTTAGCACCAAGCCACAATCCTGAGCACACCAAGCTCTAGTTACCCGTACTGCGCGTGCTGTGTGATCGATCTGAATGTCCACAACAACGGCGGCAGCGGTTTCATCTTTGTAAACAGCACATGCCAGCCCACGCCCGGTGTCGGGGGGCGTTGGCCGACCCCAGTCGGATATTTCGGCCACCTCGCGCAATACATTGGCTAGTCGATCACTGCTTGGTGGCAGGTTTTGCAAGCGGAATTGCAACGGGTCGATACCCGCTATGACCGCCAATTCGTCCATCATACTTTCAATAGCAAAAGCGTTTGGTGCAGACCCAAGGCCGCGCCAGGCATTGATTGGAACCGGAGTGCGGACCGCCGAGTATCGGATGCGCCGATTTGACATGTCATATTGCGGAACAATGCCGCGAATTGTTCCATCATCTAGGGTAGCAATGTCAATTGCCTTGCCAATCAAACTGGGCACTGTCCCTGTTAAGATGGATGAAGAAACAAAGTCATGATCCCAGTGACTTATTTTGCCGTCTGAGGTGACTCCTGCCTCGATGTAATGCGCGAATTTCGGTTGGAAATAATTGTTCTGGAACTCGTCCTCGCGATCCCATTGTACGCGGACTGGCCGGTTGAAGGTGGCCGACAAACGCGCTGCCGCCTCGGACGCCTGACAGGGTACTGTCAGGCCTGCCGCAATCCAGCCAGTCCTTTTCAGGAAAAGCCGACGGTTAATTTTTCTCGTTTCAACTTGTTGTCCCATGGTCAAGCCCCTTGCGCGACGCGGGCGATAGCCTGGCGAATGCGTCCGTATGTTCCGCACCGGCACAGGTTTCCGCTCATTTCATCTCGGATTTCCTCTTCCGTCGGATCAGGAACGCGACGCAGCAGTGCTGATGCGGTCATTATCTGCCCGGCCTGGCAATAGCCGCATTGCGGGACACCTTCGGCGACCCAAGCCTGTTGAACCGGATGCAATCCCTCCCCAGAGAACGTCTGCGCCAGCCCTTCGATGGTCGTGATCTGCGCGTCATCTAATTCTGAGACATATGTCTGGCAGGATCGTGTTGCCTCCCCGTCAAGATGCACAGTACAGGCACCACATGGCCCGATCCCGCAGCCAAATTTAGTGCCCGTCAGTCCCGCAAAGTCACGAAGAAAGTCCAGCAAAGTCACGTCCTGCAATTCTTCAGGCACGGTGACCGGGCTGCCGTTGATTACTAGTTGCATGATGGGCTCCTCTTTTTTTTATGAGTAAATTCATAGCTTCGGAGGCGATATGATAATCGCGCCAAAATGCATGACATCCGCGAAATCCATCAGGCTTCGATTTAGGAATTGTGTTCAAGCAACAGAACAGTATCAGGCCAAGTTTAGTGCAGTGCTATGCATGACGACGTATCATTCGCTGCACTGCCGAAAATAGAATAAGGTGAAATGCAATCGCGAGCAGCCCGATTAGATCGTCAAAAAATGGTCCAGTCGCAACGTGACGAAACCAGCCGTTGGGTTCACTCCGGCGAAAGTTCACTTTGTCCCGCATCTTACCTGTTCGTGCAAGGCGCAGCGAAAGTCCGGTCTACGCACGAACTGCCTTTCGTTGCACTGCGAAAGGCAAGGTTCGATCCATTTCTCTATGACTTTGGGTGACTAACTCACTTTGGCTTTATGCTCATCGATGAAAGCCTTCCCCCTAATTGGAGACCTTGCCCGCGAACCCGCCATTTGGGCGGGAACCTTCGACTTGGATGCCGCAACCTCCCTTTTTCTAACTTTCCTCCCCACACTTACCTCAAACCGTCCTGAGCGGATCAACCCCGCGAGGGGGTTCCCCTGTGCTGCGCTACGGTGATCCGCGGTCGCCATGAGACGTGCTCAATTCGCCACTTAGCAAAAGGAAAATTGACATGACACTCGAAGGTACAATCACCCGCACAAACGAAAACACTTTCACCGGCTGGATCGCCTCCCTGACATTCGATGTCGACATCGCAATCTCAGAAAACCCGCACAAAAAGACAGAGAAGCACCCAGACTTTGAAATCACAGCCAAATCCACGCGCGACCGCTCCTTTCGCATCGGCAGCGCCTGGCAGGCAACCAGCCGAGCCGGCAACGACTACCTCTCCGTCGCCATCAACTTTGGCACAGGCGAAATCCGCGCCAACCCGGTCAAAACCGACACTGACGGTGAATAGCGCGACCGAAACCCATGTCTATCGCCGCCTCGCCTTGGCCGCCCTCCCCTGCCCCGTCATTGACGTTCTGCGCAGTGGTGAAATCAGCCTTTCAAATGCCGCTGCCTTCACCATCAGTGATGATGAAAAGCTGACACTTGAAGTTCTGGAGAACGTGCGCGGCCATGGCGAGAGCGATCACCGCATCAAAAAAATGCTCAAGCCCGATGCCGTCAAGGACAGTGACCGCCGTGCTGTCTACGTAGGTCTCGAGGCCTACATCCAGGCTGGTGGGCGCACCAGCAGCGATCTCTTTGCAGACGAAGTCCTGATTGATGGTCCCGCCATCTTAGATGAGTTGTTTGGCAAGAAACTGGCAGACGCGTCCGAAACATTAACCGCCGAAGGCTGGAAATGGGCCGAGCCCATAAATGACAGCTATATCGGCTGGTATCAGATCGATGAGATGAAGCTGGCCCGTATCTATGCGGAGAATGGCAATCTGACCGAAAAACAAGGCGAAGAATACGACGCCTTGGCAGAACTGGCAGAGGGTGACGTGTTGGACGAGGAAGGCCAATCCAAGCTGGCAGCGTTGCAGCTAATCCTAGACGGGTCATTCACGGATGAGCAGAAGGCCCACGCGGGCGTCTTGGTCTACGTGGACCGCTCTGGCACGGTGCAGTGTGAGACAGGCCTCATTCGTGGCACAGACAAAAAGGCAGCCATCGACGCAGGCGTGCTGACCAAATCCAATCATGCAGGCAGCACTGGCTCCAAGTCGCCAATCTCAAACAAACTGCGGATTGATCTGGATCGCATTGCAACGGGCGCACGACAACACGCGGCCTTGCGCGACCCAGAAATGCTTTTGGCCCTTCTCGCCTTCCAGCTTTCTGGCAAATCTGGCTACACGTCTGTCTTTGGGTTGCGCAAAGACTAGGTGGCAAACATCCCAACCACAGAAATGGCAGGCTATGTACTGTATGAACGGCTCACCAAAACCACCCAACCCGCAAAGTACGGCAGTGACATGGGCCGCGTGTTCCGTGCCTACAAAGCCAAGGGTCCCGCGTTTATCATGGAAGAAATCACCCGCCATCTCGCAAAACTGTTGACCGTTGACGAAGACCTAAGCGATGTGATCGACAAAACCGTTGAGACGGATGTCCGTGAGAACTTCACGCCAACAGCCGCAAACTTCTTTGGTCGCGTCGGCGGGCCATACCTTGTCGATCTATGGCGCGAGTTGTTGGACCTGCCCGAGAATCACCCAACCGCAACCACCTTCGCGAAGCTGAAAAAGTGCGAGAAAGCCGAAATGATGGAGGCGCTATTTTGCGATCCTGAGACGCGCAAAGCGCACAACATCTCTGAGGTCCAAGGCAAACGCATCGATACATGGCTTCCCGAAGGCATGGCTTGAACAAGAGACAGGGCGTTTTCGAGCGCCCTGCCCTACCCTCTCCAATCCTTGTGGTGAGGATCAACTGGCTTCGCTCCGGCGGAGTCTTTTTTGCGTTCGAACGGCATCCGAAGCAAAAGGCCGCAGGATCCAATCGTGCAAGGTTGACCTAAACAGGCGGGGACCAGCCCCCTGCCCGTTCAGGCCCGGCGCCGTTCGCGCGGAATCGCTGTCGCGAAATGCCATTCCGGTGTGGAAAAAAATGCGGCATTGACCTTCTGAGCAACCCAGATGGGCCACCAAACCCGATCGCCAAACAAGCGAATGATGCCCTCCGATGAGTTTACAGCTGTAAACTTCGAGCGTTTCGGCAGATAGTCCGTCGTGTCTTATCTTGCGTTTTGCGCAACGTTAGACACTAAATGTAAGAAAATCGTTGACTTAGAGTGGTGAATCGCCGCTTTTATCCCCAAGTGGCGCGAAAAAAGCCACATTGAACAATTTGAGGCAACCAGATGATTCCCGCGACACCGAGTATAACAGACCGACCATCAGAACTAGCAACGGATATTTCCGAGCGGCTAAACCGCGCCATCCGCGAACATCTACTCTCTGCATTCGCGCCCGACAACACAAAATCATTGCGCCCCTTCTCGGCCCCAGAGGCCGCCGAATTGCTCGGCGTGTCCGGCCAGTTCATGCGTAAAGTCCACGGCGAGGGCACGATCTCGGAGCCAAAAGACGTTCGCGCAGGTCGGCGCTACTACAGCGCCCATGAGCTGTGGGAAGCTCGCCAAATCTTGGAAAAAGCGTCTCGAACAAAGGGCAGATACGTTCCCGGCCGCAGGGAAGGCGAGCGGCTGCAAATCTGGCAGTTGATGAATTTCAAAGGTGGTTCCAGCAAAAGTACATCGACCATTCACCTGGCCCATTATCTGGCACTTCATGGATACCGAGTGCTTGTCGTTGACCTCGATCCGCAAGGCTCATTGACCTCAATGTGCGGCATCAACCCGGAGATCGAGTTTGATGGCCTCACCGTTTATGACGCCATCCGATACGATGATCCGGTGCCGTTTTCTGATGTGATCATGTCCACATATTTTCCGGGATTGTCACTGGCACCGGCCCGCCTTCTCCTGTCTGAATTCGAGACTGAATCAGCGGTAAACTCGAATCCTGACCAACCCTTCTTCCTGCGCATTCGCAATGCATTGGCTCAGGTTGAGGATCAGTACGACATTGTCTTGATGGACAGCCCGCCGCAGCTGGGGTTCCTGACGATCTCCGGCATGGCCGCCGCGACGTCGCTCATCGTCCCGCTCACACCTTCAATGCTCGATGTGTCTTCAACGGCGCAATTCCTCGAGCTCGCCGGTGCCTATATGGGGGTCATTGAGGATGCCGGTGCTGCGCTCCAGTATGATCACTTCAAGTTTCTGATCACCCGCGACGAGCCAACGGATGTCCCTTCGCAACAATTGACTTCGTTCATGCGCGCACTATTCATGGATCGCGTCATGGCAGCCACAGCGCTCAAGAGCACCGCAATCAGCGATGCCACCATGCTCAAACAGTCAATCTACGAAGTTGTGCGCTCCGAGATGACACGAGCGACCTATGACCGCGCCAAACAATCGATGGATGCCGTTGGCAGCGAAGTTGAAGCAATGATTCACCAAGCATGGGGGCGTAGTTGATGGCACGCAAGTCACTTCAGGATTTAAGCGGTATTGCCAAGACAATTGCCAATTCCAGCCCAGGGCCCAAAGATCGCGCCCCCAAACCCGCAGCGCCCGCCTTGGGGGCCTTACAAGGATCACTGTCAGCCATTCGCGAACTGGATCCTTCGCTCATTGATGACTGGGGCCCGAAAGACCGCCTCGACGGGTTTACAGCTGTAAACTCCGAAGATGACGTTGACGGCTTTGAAACCCTCAAATCCAGCATCAAGGACGGCGGCCAGCAAGTTCCCATTTTGGTCCGCAGGGCAGGGACCGAGGGCCGGTTTGAAGTGATCTACGGCCGCCGAAGACTGCGCGCCTGCCGTGAACTCGGGCTAAAAGTACGCGCCAACGTGCAAGATCTTGATGACGCCACAGCCCTTCTCGCAAAAGGCCTTGAGAATGCCGCACGTCGCAACCTGTCGTTTTATGAGAAGGCGCGGTTTGCAGCCGTTATTCAAGCGGCAGGTCATAACACAAAAACTGTTCGGCAGGTTTTGAGCCTGTCCGCATCAGGGCTTTCTCACCTGACCAAGGTTACGGACAATATCCCCGACGATGTTGGCGATCAAATTGGAGCAGCGCCAAAATCGGGTCGCCCGAAGTGGACTGCCTTGGCCGAAGCTTTCGCGTCCAAGAAGGTCAATGCATCCTCATCCTTCGCAATCCTGTCAAAGTTGAGTGCCGAGCTGTCGTCAGATGACCGCCTTGAGCAGCTTTTGAGAGAGATTACGCGGCGTGGAGCGCGGCCGAGTGAGGGCAGGGAGGCAACACCGGTCCCAGGCGTCACCATCAAATCGGGGCGCGCAACAATTGCGATGTCTATCAAACGGGCAGGGGAGAACGCAGCATTTGCTGAGTGGCTCGACCGTGAGCTCGAGGACATCATCAAGAAATCCTACCAGGAGTTTACAGCTGTAAACCCTGCGGATGACACCAGAGGCTAGAGCAACAAAGGAGGACGTAAGCAAAGAAAAACCCCCAAAGCCAAGGCTTCGAGGGCTGTAACGCAAACGCGTTTCTTAGATTAGACACCTAGAACGTAGCAGCCACCGATTCGCTAAGCAATAAAAAACGCTCTTGGGCGAACGGGAAATCTTTGCCTGCAGGCAAATTATGAGAACAATTCAAGGAATGGCTCCTGCTGGAGCACGCTCGTCGCGCAAAGCGACGGGGCAGGGAGGTATTGCCCAAGGCAAATGGCAACTCCTCAAGGTAATCGAAGACATCCGGGAACCGCTCGGCTTGAAAGGCACATCCATTTCTCTTCTCAGAGCGATGATCTCGTTCCTACGGGTAGATCAAGTCGATGCCACGCGCGACGACGGGCATATTTGCTTTGCATCAAATGCCTCTCTCGCAAAACGCGCCCATGTCAGCATCCAAACCGTTGAACGCCACATTGCGAAACTGGTGTCCTTAGGCCTGCTGACGCGGAGATCGAGCGGCAATGGCAAACGGTGGGCACGCAGAGACCGCCAGGGCAGCGTTGTTCTTGCGACCGGACTGTCACTCTTACCCCTCGCAGAGCGTTACCCAGAGTTCCTGCGCATGGCACAAGACCACCAAGACCATCAAAATGATCTGGGACGGCTCAGAGACATGTGCTCGGCAGCCCTGAGTACCCTCAAAGCACATCTTAGCAGCGCCAATTGGGACGAGGGCCTCCTTTCAAAGGCACGCAACCTCTTGAGACGCCAGCCAGACAAGCACGCTTTGAGCGATCTTCTGTCCGAAATCACTGTGGAAATCTCGAAAATTACCTGTGCAGAACCGGAAGATTTGAGGGCCACTGCCCCCGAAATTGAGGGGCATAAAGAGACTTTCAAGACTCAGTATGTTAAAGAAGAAACTTCTTTTCAGATTGAAATAGGCCAAGACGAGATGGAGCGCGCCTACCCAAGGCTCTGCGCAGAACTCAGGTTTGCTAAGAACCAAGAAGACTGCCGTCGCTTAATGGATGATCTTGCCGGATATCTCAACCTTGGGAACACCTGGTTCTCGATAAAGGACCTTGGTCCAGCGCTCAGTTTCATGATCTTAGGATATCTCTTGGAGCGCACTGAAACGATCAGCAATCACGGCGGCTATGCCTTCAAATTGTGCCAGGACCTGTCCAACAAGTGCCTTGATTGGCGAACCCTCTTGAAAAAACCGAGATGACCTTAAGGTGCTGGGGTCTGCGACTTGCGCGCCCTACCTTGAGGATTGACCTATTTTGGTGTTCAGAGCACCAAAAAGACAAGAGAGCGACAAAACGAACTCTTTCCCCTTCAAGCGGTATTACTAGGTCGATATCTGGGTGACATGTTCGAATAGATCGTTTTGGGGCAGTTACATCAGGGCGCCGCTTCTTTGGAGGCCTTCAATCTAAATCCTTGCATTTCTGCCATGAGATGGAATAAATGCAAGGTATGATAACCCGTAATCATCTCACCCGCATTGAGCACGCCTTAGACAATCAGGCGGGTGTTGTGCTGCTTGGCCCACGTCAGGTGGGTAAGACGACGCTGGCGCAAGATATCGCAGAGACGCGCGATGCGGTCTATCTTGATATGGAGCGTATGGCCGATCGCCAGATACTTGAGGAACCAGATCTATATCTCGATGAACAGGCGGGTAAGCTTGTTGTTATTGATGAGGTGCAGCTGATGCCAGGCTTGTTTGGCGCGCTGCGCGGGCAGATTGATCGCCGCCGAAGGGCAGGACACCGAACTGGCCAGTTTCTGCTTCTGGGGTCAGCCTCGAATACCCTGTTGCAGCAAAGTGCTGAGTCTTTAGCCGGACGGGTCAGCTATCATGAACTCACGCCGCTTACACTTGATGAGGTAGGGCAGGGGGCTTTGCCACAGCTTTGGTTGCGGGGTGGGTTTCCGGATAGTTTCCTTGCGGGGTCGGACCGCGAAAGCCTCACCTGGCGCGAAGACTTCATTCGCACCTATCTTGAACGGGATATCCCTTCCTTCGGTTTGCGTATTCCAGCTGAAACGCTGCGCCGCTTTTGGACGATGCTAGCCCATGAGCAGGGTGGGCGGCTCAATGCCGCCAAGATCGCGGCGGGCTTGGGTATTTCAGGACAGAGCGTGGCGCGCTATCTCGACCTACTTGTTGATCTGATGCTCGTGCGGCGTTTGTCGCCATGGCATGCCAACGCGGGCAAGCGGCTGGTAAAGTCGCCTAAAGTCTATATCCGAGACGCTGGTCTCGCCCATGCTCTTTTGGGCTTGGAAACGGCAGAAGCTTTACTTGGCCATCCTGTGGTCGGTGGATCATGGGAGGGGTTTTGTATCGAAAACCTGATCGCCGCGGCCCCTAGAGGGACGGAGGCAAGTTTCTATCGGTCATCAGCTGGTGCGGAAATTGATCTGATCCTGAAATTGCCGGACCAGACGCTCTGGGCAATCGAGGTCAAGCGCACCACGAGCCCTAAGGTCACCCGCGGCTTTCACATTGCATCCGAGGAACTGGACGTCGCAGAACGGCTGTTGGTCTATGCGGGTGATCGCGAAGTACCGGGGCAGGGGGGTGTTCGCGCGATGCCATTGACCGCAGCCATCTCGCAGTTGAGAAGTCTGTAGATAGGTATCGATGGTTCGTGAAGCGAGCTGTTCGATCACGCTGGCTTAATCGTTTCATATTGGGTGAAACGAAAACTCGGTAGACCCACAATACCTAAAAGTTTTTTGACGATAATCGTTTCACTTTCTGGGGGTATCGTTTCATGGCCTTGGCGGATCAAGCTATCTTGGATTGCATAGCTGCGCACTCAATTGGCTGACCCAGAATAGCATCGCTCAGGATACATTCCGAGACAACGTTGCACACCGCTCAGGACGAGTTCTGCGTCGCGTGAAATCCTCGAAACCCAGCGACAGCCGAGCAGTGGCTGACCTACTCGTTGGCGCCCTTTCGGGCGCGGCCTCGCACCCGGGGTGCTCGGCGAGAAGCGGAATACAAGGCTGCAAAGAACCCAATCAACATAAGTATATTATTGACGGCTAAATATAGTTTCATATGGTGGGTGCAGCCTTGTATGAAGGTGGCAGGAAATAGGGGGTCTTTCTTCGCATGTCTCGCTCAAAACGCCTCACCGATGCACAACGCATGGAGATCGTTCGCGAAGCCGCAAAGGGTGTCCCGAATTCTGAACTTGCGGAACGGTTAACGCAACCATTGAACGCGCGTAATTCACTTAAGCAGTCATTCGCCGCACCAGATTTGAAGGACAGCAAAGCGGGACTAAGCCGACCTTGCCCTTCACGAGACCAATGGCCGCTTTTCAGATGCCGCGCCGGCGGCCATACGCAGCACGGCAGATTTCGGACCTTCACCGCAAGTGCGAGTGGGGCCAAACCAAACGCCAGAAGCGGGCACTGAGATAAAGTCAAAAACCCGCTTTAGATGCTGCGCTGTTGCCACTTCCGTCATGTTGGGTGTTCCGGTTGGTGTTAGGATCATTAGCTTAATCACCTTTTCCTCTATTTCATGACGCTAAAGCAGTGCCTTGTGTCTGAAATTCCGTTGGGATTGCAGGGTGGCTCCGACGCGTAAAAGGGCCGTGGAGGGTATGGGGCGAACCACCATGGAAGATTGATGACGCCCCAGCCTGAAAAGACATTCGATTTTGTGCCTTGACCAAATGTATTGAATAACACTAAAAATATCCAACTTTTTTGATAATGGTGAGCAAGTTGTTTTTTGGTGGGCGGAGTTCAGAAGACGATACAGTGGTCGAAATGTTGGCCTCTGCGATCCGACGGGACATATCTTTTGGTGTGCTGCGGCCCGACCAGAAGCTGAAGTTGGCCGATTTACGTCAAGCATACGGTGGATCAAATCATTCGATCCGCGAGACGCTTCGTATCCTGTCATCAGAGGGGGTGGTGGAGGCTGCCAGCCAACGCGGTTTCCGTGTGACCTCGGCCACGGAAGACGACTTGCGAGACATTTTGTTGGTTCGCCTTGAGGTGGAAAAGCTTGGCCTAAAACGATCACTTGAACGTAGCGATGTTGCTTGGGAGAGCCGCGTCGTTGCTGCTTTGCACGCGGTAAGCCGTGCGGACGCAGTTGTTCAAGATAATCCCGACGACATCACGGCCTTGGAGTGGGACGAGGCCTGTCGTAATTTGAGTATGACACTTGTCTCGGCGAGTGGATCACCGCGATTAACGACTATGGCGGCTCAGTTTTATGGCCAGTCACGACGCTTTCGACTGGCACTATTGCGCGAAGGGCGCATCGACTTTGCAGCCCGCAGCACCCGCAGGATTGCTCTACAAGAGGCGATTATCGCACGTGATGAGGCGCGCGCGATTGGCATTCTTACAGATGAGATCGGTGCCGATTTGGGAGCATAAGACAATCAAAGCAGATCATTTAGGGAGGAAACAATGATCAATTTCAACAGACGCCAGACACTTGGTCTTCTCGGGGGGGCAGCCGCATCAGGTCTTGCAGCGCCTGCAATCGCTCAGAACCGGAAAATTGTCGTGGGGGCCTTGCGCTTCACGTCTCATTCCGCAAGCTTCATTGCCGCTGAACGTGCCTATTTCCAAGAAGCCGGACTAGATATCGAACTGCGGTTTTTTCAAGCAGCTCAGCCTATGGCCGTCGCTATTGCGTCAGGCGATGTGGATTATGCGGTGACGGCAATCTCGGGAGGGTTGATTTCACTGGCTGACAAAGGCGCGATCAAAGTTATCGGTGGCGCATTGAGCGAAGAACCGGGCATCGACGGTCAAAAGATTCTTGCCTCAGACGCTGCTTTCAAGGCGGGTCTCACTTCGCCTGCGGGCTTGGGCGGTAAGAAATTCGGCATTTCGACAGCTGGTTCGTCATTCCACTACATGGGTTCGAAAATCGCGCAGGCTGAAGGGGTCGATGTATCGTTCACACCACTTCAAAAAGTTGGAGCAATCATCGGTGCACTGAAGTCAGGCCAAATCGATGCGTGGTCGATTGTACCACATATCGCCAAGCCATTGGCTGGGTCCGGTGCCGTTCACATTATCGGTAATGTGTCCGATTATTTGCCAAACTATCAGGTCACTACGGTTTTCACGTCTGCCACAAATGCCAATGACGAACGAAATCAAACGGCTGATTTTCTTAAGGCGTTCAGTATGGGCGCGGCTGACTACAACTCTACCATGATCGATCGATCCGGTGGCGATGAAGGTGTCTACGAAATGGTCGATTTGATTCACAAGTATGTCTACACAGACCGCGAACGCGACGCCGCTGCTGGGTCGATCATCAACGGTACCATGCGGATCAACGAAGGTGCGCGTTTGAACGTGGCTTCGGTGCAAGACCAACTCAGCTGGTTCCAATCAGAAGGATTGATCGACGCGGATATCACGCTCGATACCTTCGTCGACACCAGCTACGTCGAAACGTTTGAAGCCTAAATCTTAACTCCATTTGGCCGCCTTGATGTGCGGCCAAATGATTTCTCTCTATTCAGGACAGTTTTATGGACATTCGCTTAGACGCGATCAGCCACTCCTATGGTGACACCGAAGTTTTGCGCGATATCTCACTTGATGTCCCAAACGGTAAGATCGTGTGTCTTGTGGGGCCGTCGGGCTGCGGCAAATCAACGTTGTTGCGTTTGATCGGTGGATTAGAGCGGGCCTCAAAGGGGCGCGTCTTGCAACTTGGAACGCCGCCCGAGGGGTGCTTGAACCCGCTGACCTATGTGTTTCAAGATTTCGCATTGCTGCCTTGGCGGTCTGTGCATGGCAATATCTCGCTTGTACTTGAGGATCATGGCATCAAGGGTGAGCGGGCAAATACGATCATTCAAGATGTTCTGTCACGTACCAAGCTGACTGATTTCAACACAGCATTGCCACGGCAATTGTCCGGCGGCATGAAACAACGAGTCGCAATTGCACGTGCGTTGGCTGTCAAACCGGCGGTGATGTTAATGGATGAACCGTTATCTGCGCTTGATAGCCAGACCCGCGAATTGCTGATGGACGATCTGGTGGCCCTGTGGTCGCGCGAACAATTTACCGCAGTCTATGTCACCCACAATTTGGCAGAAGCCGTGCGTTTAGGTCACCGCATTGTTGTGCTCTCACGTCGTCCGGGCCAGGTCCGCGAAATTGTCGAAATTGACAAGCCGCTATCTGAAAGAAGCCATGGTGATGCGGATCTAGAACGCACGCAAAAGCACCTTTGGGACTTGATGCGCGATGAAGCCCGCGCGGCCGATGAGGAGTTGTTAGATGTCTGATGCAGTAATTAAACCAGAACCCATTGAAGTCCGGTTCCGTGGTGGCGGCTTTGCCCCCAAATCCCGGCGTTGGGTGAGCCTAGCCGTTTTTGTCTTCTTAATCACCATTATGGAAGTTGGCACCCGAGGCGGATGGATTTCATCGCTGACACTGCCCAAACCGTCTGATGTTCTGGCCACGTTTGGCGACCTCTGGGAAAGCGGTTTATTGTTCAAACATCTTGTGCCGTCCCTCAGTCGCCTCGCCGTCGGGGGCGCGATCGGTGCATCAATTGGGATCGTTGTTGGTGTCTTGATTGGGTTGTTCTCATATGCCCGTGCGGGCCTTGTCCCGTTGGTCGCTGCGATCTTCCCAATTCCGAAAATTGCGCTTTTGCCATTGTTCGTGATTTGGTTCGGAATTGATGAAACCAGCAAATACGCTTTGATTGCGTTTGGTACTTTCACGCCAACAGTGGTGGCCACTTACGGCGCGGTGGATAACGTAGACCGCTCCTTGATCCGCATGGGGCAAAGTTTTGGGCTGTCGTGGTTTTCGATAGTGCGCAAAATCGTCCTGCCTGGCGCGATGCCCGGTATCTTATCAGGACTTCGCATCTCGCTTGCCATTGCAATCATTCTGCTCGTCGCGGCTGAAATGCTGGGCGCGGAATACGGTATTGGCGCGTATATTCTGGAAGCCGGCTCACTTTATGATCTTGAGCGCTTGTTCGCAGGCGTTGTGATCCTGTCCCTTCTGGGGGTTATCCTAAGCACTGTCATTGGCTTCGTCGAACGTCGTCTGCTGGGGTGGCGCGAATGAGCCGTAAGCCAGAGTGTGATTATGATGTCGTTGTTGCCGGTGGTGGCGCAGGTGGCATAGGTGCCGCATTAGGGGCGGCCCTTGAGGGGGGCGATGTCCTGTTGGTCGAAAAATACGGGTTCTTGGGCGGGGCTGCGACAACGTCAAACGTGCTGGCCTACTGTGGTTTTTTTCAACAAGGCGAGACGGCGATCAAGGCGGTTGGCGGCGTAGCTGATCTGGTCTTGGATGAATTGCGCGCCTTGGGGCTCGACTGTGATCCATTTTGTTCTCCCACAACGCTGAATTGGATCATTCTATTAGAACCCGAAGCCGTGAAGCTGGCACTGGATCGGGTGTTGATGAAGGCAGGCGTGGATGTGTTGTTGCATACCCGTGTGGCGGCTGTCGCACGTACCGCGGACAGAATTCAATCCATGACACTTGCCGGAATGGAAGGACGCAGGCGTATCGCAGCAAAGGCTTTTGTCGATGCGACTGGGGATGCAAACCTTGCGATGTTGGCGGGATTGGATTGTCGGATCGGAAATGATCGGGGCCACTTGCAAGCGGTCTCCGGCCCTCTTCGTATTGGCGGACGAGACCTATCAGTGCCGATTGACCGTGCAGCATTGATCAAGGGTTTTGAAGTTTATAACCAAACCGGCAAATACCCCTCGGCCCGCACCGATGGCGGGATATATACAACAATCCCTCGTACAGGGGAGATGTGGTGGATGATGTTCGATCATGCGATGGCAGACCTGTCATCGGAAAGCTTTACCAAGGCAGAACAAGCCACACGTGAGGCCGCGCAAGATTACGTCGAAGTCTTGCGCCAGCATGTGCCGGGGTTCGAACACGCCTACCTGGCGTCGACCGGCCCGCAAATTGGCGTACGCGAAAGTCGCCACCCCCCTGCGCGTTACGAACTCACATCCGAAGACCTGCTGACAGGTCGGCAGCGTTCTGACGGCATTGCAAAAGCGGCTTGGCCGATTGAAAATCATACGGTCGCCGGAGAACCAGTTTATCATTCCCTTGGCGGAGACGGTTACGCAGACATCCCACTGGACTGCCTACGTGCCAAAGGACTGGACAACTTATTCTATGCAGGCCGGCTAATTGGGGCTGATGATACGGCCTATGGTTCCATCCGTGTGATGGGGACGGCATTCGCGACGGGTGAGGCTGCGGGCCGCGCAGCCTACCATGTGAGCGGATAGTATAATGATGCCCAGAGGCGGCTATCGTCTCTGGGTGCCAATGTCGGTGATTTTGGCACAGATATCAGCCGCAGCCGACAAATTACGTGCGGTGGCTTGTGCCATATCTGGCAAGATCATCCATTCCAGCATCCACGCCGAACCGGACCGTTCCTGCTCATGCACAAGGGCGTGGTGCATGCCAGATAATTGCGTCGCGTTGTAACGGGCTAGGGTGACAAGCAGTTCTGCCAAGACAGGGTTTTGCTTGTGTGGCATCGCCGAAGATCCACCGCCTCCGCTGAGCGTGATTTCATCAATGCCTTGTTGTGCCATCAGGCAGATGTCGTGACCCATTTTTCCGACACTTCCAGTGATCAAGGACAATAGGTTAGCATAATCTGCGAGGCCATCGCGCATGGTGTGCCATGATTGCATTGGATCACGAACGCCCAGCTGCAATGCCATGTTTGCACGAACAACGGGGGCAGTAGCGCCAAGGGCTGCATCGTTGCCAACAGCGCCGCCGAATTGCAAAACTTCGATCTGGTCGCGCATCGCTTCAAGCCGCCGCAGGTGATGCTTGAGCGGTTCGGACCAAGTCCTGATCCTGTCGGAAACCTTGATCGGCAAGGCTGCCTGCATTCTGGTCCGCCCCATCAGATCATGTGCGCCAAATCTTTCGGACAGCCCAATTAGGTCTTGGATCACCTTGGACAGCTGTTCAAATAGGCAAGAATTGAATGTTTGCAGTGTTAATGTCAGGGCCGTGTCCATCACATCCTGAGACGTAAGGCCGGCGTGTACCGCATGTTGATCCGACCCAGCCATCGTTTTCAGTTGCGCAACAAGGGCAGGGACCGGCAGCCCATCACGGGCTGTGCCATGTCGAAGATCATCAACATCAACCTGAAAGTTTTCGATTTGCGCAGCTATTCGTTCGCCAACATCCACTGGAACTGACCCAACGCTGGCCAATGCGCGCGTGAATGCAGCTTCAACCAAAAGCATATGTTTAAGCTGTTGCTGGGGGGACCAAATTCGGGCGGCACCCGCATCGGCAAACAAACTGCTTAGCCATGGATCTTCGAAAACACTGGTCATGGGATGCTCCGGTACATGTGCGTGATGGCATTGCCCAGCATATCCGGCTGTTCAATACAGGGAAGGTGACCGCAACGTTCGATAATCTGGAACGACGCGCCTGCAATATTTTTGGCAAGCTCATGCACCAATGCGGGTGGTGTTGCGTGATCGTCGGCCCCAGCGATGCACAATGCCGGAACCATGATGTGTTTGCATTGCTCCGTAAAATCCGTTTCGGCGATGGCAGCACATACGCCTGTATATCCAGCGACAGAGGTACGGATGAGCATGTTGCGATACGCCGCCAAGTCGGTTTGTCGGGTTTGCATGAAATCCGGCGAAAACCACCGCTCTAGAATGGCATCAGATAAGGATGCGATCCCGTCCTTTTCAATTGCGTCGATCCTCAAGGTCCAACTTTGGGCATCGCCGATCTTTGCGCCAGTGCAGCACAGAACCAGTCCTGAAACTAAGTCAGGTCGTGATGCCGCCAGCCCTTGTGCGATCATCCCGCCAACAGAAACACCGCAAATTAGGGCATTTGACACTCCCAAATCGTCCAGAAGAGCGGCAACATCGTTGATAAGAAGGTCCATGGTGATGGGGCCGTCATCGGTCAGTCCATGTCCCCGTTTGTCCACACACACCACGGGGATATCAACGTCCAATGTCTGGATAACGTCATCCCAGATGCGAAAATCTGTACCGAGCGAATTGAGGAACACAATCGGCGTCCCGTGACCTTGGCGAAAACGATAATGCAAAGCGATGCCATTAAGATGTGCAATCTCTACCATTTAGACACGCGGTTTGTGTTGGCGAATGAGGGTGGGGCGTTCGCCGTCATCCCACCACTTTCCGTAATCCAAGCATATCACGCGCCTGCTGCCATGTGGCGATGGGTCGTTCGTATTTTTCGCAGAGATCAACCGCCCGTTTGACCAGCACCGCATTGGAACCAGCAAGGCTGTTGCGGTCCAGTCGGACGTTATCTTCAAGACCTGTGCGTGTATGACCACCTTTAGAAATCGACCACTCGTTCACCGTCAACTGAGCCGCGCCAATGCCTGCCGCACACCACTGTGCATCCGGCGCGAGACGCTTGAGTGTTTCGATGTAAAAATCGAAAATTGGTTCATCAGCAGGCATGGAATTTTTTACCCCCATGACAAATTGCACATAAAGCGGCCCCTTGAGGCGCCCATCGGCGGCCATACGGGTGGCCTGCACGATGTGCCCAAGATCAAAGGCTTCGATTTCAGGCTTCACGCTATGCGTAAGCATTTCGGACGCCAGCCAATCAACCAATTCAGGGCTGTTTTCGTAAACGCGGGTTGGGAAATTGTTCGACCCAACCGACAACGACGCCATGTCAGAGGACAACGACAACATGCCACCGCGTTCGCGTCCTGCACCAGATCGCCCCCCTGTCGACAATTGCACGATCATGCCGGGGCAACGGGTTTCAATGCCTTCTTTGAGGCGCGCAAACCTGTCGGGGTCCGACGTGGGCTTGCCGTTATCGTCACGGACATGGCAATGCGCAATGCTGGCACCGGCCTCGAATGCTTGATGGGTGCTTTCGATCTGTTCTGAAATGGTGATTGGCACGGCAGGGTTGTTGTCTTTGGTCGGCAAAGATCCCGTGATGGCCACGCATATGATACAAGGGTTCGTCATTTGGGTCTCACACATCAAAGAAAACGGTTTCGCCATCACCCTGAAGGCAGATGTCAAAATGATAGGTGTTGTCAGCGGGCTTCGCGATAAGTGTGTCGCGGCGATGTGGCTGCTCAATCAGGTTCAAGACGGGGTCCGCCGCATTCGCATCGCATTCATCGCCAAAATACATCCGCGTGTTCAGGCCAACGTTGATGCCACGCGCCACCAACCAAAGGTTCAAATGGGGTGCCATTGCCCGGCCGTCAGATCCCAACACCGAACCCGGCTTCACGGTCTCAAACGAGAATTGCCCTGTTTCGAAATCAGGCACCACACGGCCCCAACCGCGAAAACCCTCTTCGACGTCACCGCTACCCGGATAGATACCCTGTGCATTGGCCTGCCAAACCTCGATCAAAACGTCTTTGACGGGGCTACCCGTTCCGTCAGTCACGATCCCAGTCACCGTGATGCGATCGCCAAGCGCATTTGGTCCCGTGATGTCGCGACCAAGCTCGGTCTTATAAATATCGAACCCTGCATCACCGGGGGATAGGCCGATATGAACAAATGGGCCTGCGGTTTGGGACGCGGATTCCTTTAGGTAATTGAGTGACTGCACCATGATCAGTTCCCCTCCGGTCGGTTTTCAAAGAATGTCGAACGATGCCCACGCAGAACAATGTCAAATTTATAAGAAATACTATCGAGCGGTATGGTGGCGTTCAGATCAAGTGCCGCGACCAATTGATCGATGGCGCGTTGATCGGGGATTGATTTGACGATGGGACATTTGGCAATCAACGGATCGCCCTCGAAATACATCTGTGTGATCAGACGTTGTGCAAATGCCGTACCGAAAACGGATACGTGAATGTGTGCGGGTCGCCAATTGTTGACCCAGTTGCGCCATGGGTAGGCGCCCGGTTTCACAGTGCGAAATATATAATACCCGTCGGCATCCGTAAGCGTGCGCCCGCATCCGCCAAAGTTAGGATCGACTGGCGCGAGATAAGCATCTTTCTTGTGCCGGTAACGCCCACCTGCATTGGCCTGCCAGATCTCGACCAATGTGTTGGGCACCGCGCGGCCGTTTTCGTCTAGCACGCGCCCGTGCACGATGATCCGTTCACCGATTGGGTCGCCTGTCGTCGCATAGTTGCGGATCAAATCGCAATCGAGCGGAACAATGTCATTGTGCCCAAATGTCGGTCCCGTCAACTCACTGTCGGACGCTTGCAACGACAACAATGCATATCGCGGTGAACGTGCGACACTGGTTTTATAATCAGGTGACAGGGCTGGTGGGTGCCATTCACGATCACGTTGGTAGAGATCCGGCTTTTTCATGAGGCGTCCCTCTCCATTTCCGCATAGGTCTGTTTAGCCAATTTGATCGCATGGTTTGCGGCAGGCACGCCCGCGTAAATCGCAACATGCTGAAAGGCCTCGATCACATCGGCTTTCGACGCGCCTGTATTGGCTGTTGCGCGAATGTGCATCGGGATTTCGTCGAAGTTCTTGGTCGCGGCCAATAAGGCAAGTGTCAGCATAGAACGTTCGCGCAGGCTTATTGCGTCGCTGGACCAAACCGTGCCCCAAGCGCCTTCGGTGATAAGGGTCTGGAATGGTGTATCGAAATCGGTCTTCGTCGTTTCTGCGCGATCTACGTGATCGTCACCTAAAACCTTGCGGCGGATCGCCATACCTTGCGTGTGTCTTTCTGACATTCCAGAGCGTCCTTATTGTGCTGGTGCGCCGTGGGCGGGTCAGCGTCGGTTTCCGTGGCCTTCAGTTTGTGGTTTCCAATCTCTTATGTAAAATGACATAATGAGCTGTTTAGTTGCCAAGATGGAATACATATGGATCGTAGGATCAAATATCGCCACCTCGAAGCCTTTATCGCGATTGCCCGAGCAGGGCGGCTGAATCGTGCGGCGGATCAGTTAAACCTGACGCAGCCGACGATTTCGAAGACCTTGAGAGACCTTGAGGTTATTCTCGGCGTCACCTTACTGATGCGAGATCGCGCTGGTGTGGCATTAACACCAGAGGGACAGGTGTTCCTGCAATTCGCGGAGCAAAGCACTGCCGCGCTTCGGGTTGGTATTCAAAACATTGCCAATCTGAATGTAGATGTCGGTTCGACCCTGTCCATTGGCGCGCTGCCAAGTGTCGCTGCACAAATCCTGCCGAAAGCGGTTAAAGGTTTCTTAAAGGTCGCACCAGATATCGTTGTACACATTGATGAAGGATCACATTCAGAGCTGACAGCGCGTCTGCGATCAGGAAGCCTTGATCTGCTCGTGGGGCGGATGGGGCGAATTGAAACGATGGAAGGGTTATCGTTCACGCAGCTTTACAATGAAAAGATCGTCGCCGTTGTTGCCCCTGACAGCCCGCTTGCCACATCAACCAAGCTGGCCCAATTGGACGATGCCTTGGTGGTCTATCCGCCAAAAGACTCTGCGATCCGGCCCTTGTTGGCGCGGGCTATGATTGCCAGCGGTCTGCCCATTTTCAAGAACAGGATCGAGACAGTGTCAGGGTCCTTCGGTCGCGCCTTAGTGTTAAGATCAATAGACGCGGTTTGGTTTATTTCACATGGCGTAGTTGCGGATGATCTTGCCCATGGGCGCTTGACCCAATTGCAGATCGATCTGGGCACAACGCAAGGGCCAGTCGGCATCATGGCCCGTTCCGAAGAAGTCGCAGCAACTCATGTTCACTTGTTCCGCCAAACGCTCATCGACGTCTCAAAAACCTTTCGAGGTTAGTCAGGCGGCTCATACCCGATAACAACCGAACCAAGAACAATATCCCGCAAGCGCCGCCGTAGCCGTACTTGCCCCTGTTCTGAGTGCAACGCATCCCCAAAACCGGCTGAGAATGTTGCACGGTTCGAGACGTTGTAGAAACAAAAAGCACTGATCGTCCAATGAAGCTCAAGTGGATCGGCATGTGCGCGAAAGGTGCCTGCCGCTTTTCCCCGATCACAAACGTCTGTCAGTTTATCAATGATGGCTCTGTTGAGGGTTTGCACAACGTCAGAGCGGGTCAAGTATTCGGCGTTGTGGATGTTTTCGATCGCGATAAGGCGAATGAACTCTGGGTTAGAGGCATAAGCATCAAAGGTCGCTGTCGTTAGGAGCGCTAAGGCATCAGCCGGTTCCAAATCGCCAACCATTAACGTTTCTTCGCTTTCGCGCAGCGCGCCATACACGCTTTCCAAGACGCTTTTGTACAGCCCTTCTTTGTTCTCAAAGTAGTAATAAATCATCCGCTTCGACACGGTCGTCCGCTTCGCGATTGCGTCAATGCGCCCGCCCGACAAGCCGTAGGTTGCGAATTCTTCTGTGGCGACACGCAAAATATCAGCCCTCACAGCATCTGGGTCCTGCTTCCAGTTCCCTTTCCGAAGGTTGTCGGGGGCTTTTGGTGGTGTGTTCATCTTAGAGCCTTAGGAAACAGTTCGATTCGAGGAGTCATACCATGCAATTAACCTGTTGGTACATTTTGATTGACAAATTAACCATTCAGTACATTTTGAGAGTATCACGGCTGATTCACCAGATTCGGCTGCGATGAAATTAATGGGAGGAAGATATGTTCACTAAAATTTTCAGCACGGCATTTGCCATTGGACTGACTGCAACAACGGCTATGGCTGAATTCCCTGAACGGGAGATTCAGGGCATCATCCAGTGGGGCGCAGGCGGATCAACGGACTCTGTTATGCGGTCTGTAACCCCACACGCCGAGACGGCGTTAGGTGGTTCGATTGTCATGCAGAACGTCACGGGCGGGGTCGGCGCCATTGCATTGAACCAAGTCAGCAGTGCAAAGGCAGATGGCTACACAGTGTTGATGGGTGCCGAAAACCCATTGCTGTACAAAGTCATGGGATTTGGAGAGAAGGACTACTTCGATTTCACGCCGATCATGTTGCTCGGTCGCGGTACACCAATTCTGGTTGCTGGCATTGATGCGCCTTTCGACACATATCCCGAAATGATCGCGTATATTGCCGAGAACCCTGAAGAAGTCCGGTTCGGCTCGCATGGGCCGGGTGGCTTGTCGTCTGTCATCTACGGGATGATGCAGGCCGAAGAAGAATTGCCTGTTATCCTCATTCCCTACGATGGTGACGGCCCAGCCTTGACTGCTTTGCAAGGCAAGGCAATTGATGTGATGGCTGTGGTTCAAGGCGCTGCCATCGAAGGTATTCGTGCAGGAACCATGAAACCCATCGTGCTGTTCGATACAGAACAAAGCGAAACGCTGCCTGATGTGCCGACCATCACCTCGACCAATCCAGAGTTCGAGACATTCCTGCCGTGGGGGCCCTTCTTTGGGATCTTTGCACCGAACGGAACACCGGATGACGTCGTTGGCACATTGCGTGCCGCGTACGCAGAGGCGGTCCAAGCTCCTGGTTTTGTCGACTTGATGCACAATCGCGGTTTCTCAATCATGGGGACCACGGGTCAAGAAGCCGTTGATTTTCTGACAAATTGGCAGCGCAACACAGCATGGTTGATGCATGATGCTGGCGTCACCAAGCACTCGCCAGAAGATTTCGGCATAACGCGTCCATAACAGCGCACGGTTGGCGGCTCTATCGTGGCCGCCAACACAAAAATCAGATTTTTACATGATGCGGCGCGACAGCGCGACGTCTTCTCACCCCGCCACCAAACCCGTCGCCAGACGGTTTTGATGGTTCAGGAGCTTGTTATGAATTCCCACCCACGCAAGCCGGGCGAACTTGCCTTCGCAGTCTTCCTTGCCGGCGCTAGCCTGCTGCTGCTTTGGAGCGCTTACGGCATATCTGGTTTTGAGTCCCTCAGCGCCCCCGGTGCGATCCCAATGGCCACGACGGCGACGATGGTCGTCACATCTATCATAATCCTAAAGCGCGCAATCGCCACGAAGGCCGGGCTGGACGGGTCCTTTTTCGGCACCGTGTTTCCTGTCCGTATCGCGTTGATCGTCGGGATGTTGCTCGCCTGTGCCGTCGCACTTCAGCCGTTGGGATTTTTGCCAACGTCGGCTCTGTTCCTTGTGCTGTCGATCAAATACCTCAGCAACCGGTCATGGGCGTTTTCAATCTCCATCGGGCTGGTCAGCTTGATCTGCATTTATCTTGTATTCCGGATCGTGTTCACGGTGCTTATGCCTGCTGGAATTGTGCCAGAAGGACAAATGCTGGCCTGGGTGCGCAATTTACTGAGTGGAGGAATTTAAGATGTTCGAAACTTTAGCAGATGTCATCACCGTATTCACTCAACCGCAATTGCTGTTTTTGGTCGGGTTAGGCACGTTCGCGGGCATTTACATTGGGGCTATACCTGGATTGTCGGTGACGATGGCCGTATCGATCCTCATTTCTTTCACCTTCTCTTGGGATGTATATCCGGCCATTTCGTTGATGATCGGCATCTACATGGGGGGTGTTTATGGCGGGTCTCGCACGGCGATTTTGTTGAACATCCCTGGTGCGCCCTCCGCCATTGCGACAGCGATTGATGGGTACCCAATGGCGCAAAAAGGCGATGCGGGTACAGCAATTGGCGTGACAACGGTGATGTCGTTCTTTGGCGGACTTGTCGGGATTTTAGTGCTCGCTATTGCTGCTCCTTTCATGTCGCAGTTCGCGCTGAGCTTTCAACCGCGCGACTACATGCTGTTGGCCGTGCTTGGGATCCTGCTTGTCGGTTCTCTTTCTGGTGACAACCTTTTGAAAGGAATTTTCGCAGGTGCATTTGGTCTTGGCCTTGGCACTGTCGGCATGGACCCTTTGACCTTCACTGGGCGTTTCACATTTGACATCCCAATTTTGCAGGCAGGGATTTCATTTATTGCTGTGATGATTGGTTTGTTTGGCGTCAGCGAAGCACTGGCGCAATTGCACCATGTGGATAAGGTTGCTGTGAAACAAAAGATCGGCCGCATAATTCCGTCGTTCGGGACAGTGCGGAAATACCTGCCGCTTTCACTGCAAACATCTGCGATTGGTGTCAGCATTGGCGCATTGCCCGGCACTGGCGGCGATATTGCTGCGTTGATGGCGTATGATCACGCCAAACGGGTTACCAAAGACCCAGAGGTGCCATTTGGCGAAGGCGCGATGGAAGGCCTCGTGGCACCGGAAACCGCAAACAATGCTGCGGTCGGCGGGGCATTCATTCCCATGATGACCTTGGGTATTCCCGGCGATGCGGTGACAGCAATAATGATTGGTGCGCTCTTTATCCATGGGCTGAACCCTGGACCTATGTTGATGATCGACCAACCCGATATGTTCTGGTTTATCGTAGGTGCCTTGTTCACCGCCAACATCTTCATGCTGATCTTTGGGCTAACAGGCATCCGTATCTTTACAAAAATTGTAGAAATGCCCAGATCCATCCTGATTCCTTTGATTTTCCTGCTGTCGATCGTCGGAGCTTATGCGGTCAACAATCTGATCACCGACGTCTATTGGATGCTGGGTTTCGGTATTTTGGGGTACTTCATGAAGTACTACGGATATCCTCTTGCTCCTGTGGTTCTCGGAGTGATCTTGTCGCGACTTCTTGATGATAACTGGCGGCGGGCTATTATTTCGGCGCGCGGCAATTTAGGGGAGTTTTTCGAAGGCGTTTTCACGTCACCCTTGTCACTTGTGCTGTTCATGAGCGTAATTTTGATCTTGCTCAGCCAGACTCCGCTTTGGACTAAAATGAAGCGACGTTTTTTTGGGGGTGTGTCAGCATGATTGATGCGCCACCAATCACCCTGTCGGTGGGTTGATCATCTACCCTTTTCCTTAATATTTGGGCAGAAGTGAAATGATGGGAAATGACCCTCGCCACCCTGCCTTTGTTCGTATTCTTTGCCCTTGATATGGAGTGCATGTCTTGTCCATCACTGGAAAAACCAAACTATTCCCAATTGTCGGGCATCCGGTCGAAAACGTATTTTCGCCACCGGCGTTCAACGTGTGGTTCGAAAAAAATGACGTGGACGGTTGTATGATTGCCATGGACGTCCCACCAGATGGGCTAGAGAGTTTTCTCTCCATCATGCGCACCAGTCCCAGCTTTCTTGGTTGTTCCGTAACCTATCCGCACAAACAGGCGGCGCTGGACTGTGTTGATGAACTGACACCGCGGGCCGAACGCCTTGGTGTATTAAACACGATCCGACGCACTCCCGACGGGCGGTTGATCGGAGATGCCACCGATGGCGCTGCTTTGGTCACGGCAATGTGTGCAGTTGGCGGGCAAATTAAAGGCAAAACTGCAATGATTTTGGGGGCTGGTGGGGGCGCTGGAATGGCTATTGCAGATGCATTTTGCGCGGCCTCTATAAGCGGACTTATTCTTTTGGATACCGATGCAAACCGACAAGACCATGTTAAAAAAATGATCGCAGATCACTGGCCCGAGGTCAAAATTCTAGAAGCGGCACGAGAGATTGAGATATTAGTGAATGCAACATCAATGGGGGCAAACCCTACTGATCCGTGCCCATTTGATCCCACGTTAATCGCAAAGGCAGGTATTATCTGTGATGTTCTGTCCAATCCTAAACTCGCGGAACTTACAAAGGCTTCTGGCGCACGCCTCGTCAACGGACAGATGATGGGAGAAGCACAGGTGCTCCCTCAGCTTCGCTTCCTTGGCTTAGACCAAAGAGACCTTTCAGGAAACTAAACTGACGGTCCGCTCTTGTTCGCTAACAAACTTTTTTCGGGTCGTGTAGAAGTCACTTTTTTCACCCCTTAAGCCCTCGTTCAGAAAAACAAAACTCTTTTGTCAGCCGTCGAAGGCGTTTTTGAGTTTCTTCTTTGATGCGCTCAGGTGCGCTGCGATTGAGAAAAGGAAGAAAACTCTTGGACGGCGGACGGTGCATGACCGTGAGCGTCAGTGTTTTGTCGCGCAGCCCGCTGGTCGCCAGCTTCTCGCGCCACTGGCGATCCACTTCGCCTGCAAAGCTCTCAGCGCGCACTGGTTCAAGCTCCGGCGCAATCGCTTTTGAGACCTTATGTACATAATAGCTGAACTCTGGACCCAGCTGCGCGACGATACGGGCAAAGAGGGACGTGACCTTGTCGAGGTAAGTATCGTCAGTTGTGTAACTGTTGACCCCGTCCAAGCGGATGCATTGGAATAACTCGTTCACCCGCGTGCGCACCGTTTGGTCATCGACCAAACTGACATAGGGCAGTATATGCGCGAGGCGCGTTTCCCGCGCGTACCAGTCCGGCGTCAAGGTGCGGGTATCGAGGGTTTCTTCACGAGCTGTATCAAGGTGCATAGCTGTCAACGCCATGAACCTGCCGGTTTCGAGTGGGGGGCGTTTCTTGCAAGGCCGTCATCATCACGTCGATGAAGCGCGGATCCCAATCCGCTGCTTTCCAAAGCAACGGATAGAGCACGATCGCAACCCCAAGGATCACGATGTGCTGATGCTTTGCGCGAGAGCAGGCTCCGCGACAAGCAAGAACAACGCCAAGGATGCTGTGAACAGGGGTGAAAAATATCTCATGGGTTTGTTCCTTCCAGTCGGGCGACCACCGCCATTACGCGGGCCACATGATTTTGGGTTTCTCGGTAAGGGGGGATGCCGCCGTATTGGCGCACTGCATCAGGACCGGCGTTGTAGGCTGCGAGTGCAAGCCGTGGATCGCCAAATTCTTGCAACATCATGGCGAGGTATCTGGCGGACCCATCGAGGTTCTGCGCTGGATCACGAGGATCGACGCCAAGATCGCGCGCCGTTGCGGGCATCAATTGACCAAGGCCAATAGCGCCTGCGCTGGAAACCGCATCTTGTCGATAAGCGCTTTCAATTTCGATGTTGGCGCGAAAGAGGGTGAGCCAGTTTGAGACCGACAGTTCTGCTCGGCGCAACCCGGAATGGCTGCCATAACGCAAGGCCGTTGCTTCAATCGCGGAGAGAACATCAACGCGCGGCATGGGGGTGGATCGGGAGGTCGCTGGAAAACTGACGTCTTCGACCGCTGCTTCATCCGTGACGTCGTCAATGATTGTCAGCTCATGATTGGCAGAGCCTTGGCCAACCCCGTCATTGTAATTGCGCGCAAATTGATCTTGAGAGTGCGACGGGTTCAAAGACCCATCGCTTTGCATGACCAAAACCATCTGGGCACTTGCGGGTAATGTCGCCGCACCCAGAAGGAAAAGGCTAGTCGCCGCTGCCTTCGTCGGCTTCTGCAAGCTTGAGCGACGTACGCTGGCCTTCTTGCAACGGGATATCTGCGTGGGCAAACCCGATCCCGACAAGGAAAGACACAACGCCTGTGATAGTTTTAAATTCGCGGATTTTGATGTCGTTCTGGGTGGCGCGTGTTCTTGCGGTGACCAGCATCTTTCCGACACCATCCTCCGAAACGGCGCGCATGATCCAGACCCCGTAGTAGCTCGGACCTTTCTTGTGCGCAGATTTCTGGCACAAGATTTCGGCTTTATAGCCGTTGTCCACGAGTTCGCGGAATCTCGCCTCAGTGACCACATTTGGTGCTTCAGTTTCCCAGTTCATGGCCCGGCTCACGCTTTCTCTAAAGTCGTAACGCTAGGCATTCTTACTTGAAGCCCAGAGATACAATAGTATATTTTTAACCGCAAGGTATATTTATGTGTTGCGGTTGTAGTTTGATTGCGCACCCATTAGGCATGCGAAGTGAGTATATTCAAGAAAATATGGGGTTTGAGAAACCTTCGGTTGTGCAGTTCTACCTTTGCGTGGGGTGTCGTCTTGGCTGTCGCCCTTGTAAGCAGCGCAGGGGCTGAAACGTGCATCGCGCCGACACGACCTTTTGTTCCGAGTGATCCAAATGCGGTGCAGGAATTTCGAGACCTCATTCGTCAAGATTTTGAGTTCTACATTCATGACGTTCAGAAGTACTTCCGCTGTCTGGATGGTGAGCGTGCGCGTGCGTTTGAAGAGGCGCGAGATGTCAGCGAAGAGTACGTGCGGTTTCTGGATGTCACAGGTCACTGACTGCTCCTTCTTGAGCTTGGGTTTGAAAACCAACTCAACTGCGAAATATCTAAATTTTAGATAAAAAATATTCTAGATTAGCGACGTCGCAAGAGGTTTGTGACGCGTGGCAAAAACTATCAGAAGCTCAGGACATGAAGCGCTGCGTGAAGCTATTATCGCAGCTAGGAAGGCTGCTGGCTTGACACAAGCTCAGCTGGCCGACCGTTTGCGGTGCCATCAATCATTTGTAGCCCGCATGGAAAGTGGACAGCGGCGGATTGACGTCGTCGAACTTGTTGTCATCTCAAGAGCTATCGGGGCAAATGCAGAACAAATTTTTAGAATTACACAAGATTCAACCGATGAAAGCCATCTCATTTGAAGGCTGACTCGGGACTGAGGCTTGAGCCTTTAATACCCGAAACTGAATTTTTAAGGGAACTTGATCAATTGAGAAACTGCCAACTATTAGTCGTCATCACGAGTGTTTAAGATGTTGGGTAATGGGACGCTAACAAAATCTTTGACAGGCCCATCTACCCAAAGTGGATCGACATCACCTGTATTCCATTGGTAGTACCAACCGACTAATATGCCGGTTGATCTTGATTGCAGTCTAGCAATTGGAACACCTTCAAGCTTTTCCTGATTATTGCGCAACTTCTGCCTCATATAATGAAGTGGTCCTACTTTTTAAGACAGCTCCGAGGTATCAAACGCTTTTTTCGCTGCAGAAATAGCATTCATACAGGCTGGAACCCCGGCGTAGACGGCCACCTGCAGGATGATCTCTTCGATTTCACTTCTAGTTACGCCGTTATTCATTGCTGCGCGGATGTGAAATTCTAGCTGGCCTGGTGCCGTAGCCATCGCGGCGAGCATCGCAACGGTCAACATTTCACGAATCTTTAAATCAATTCCCTCACGCGAAACGATGTCGGTAAATGCAAAGCCCAAGACGACCTCTGCCGCATCAGCAGAGAAAGCATCGAGATTTGCTTGAACCTTAGCGGGGGCGCTCGGTTCTAGTTTTGTAAGTAAAGCCATTGCTTGCGAAAGTGGTTGGTCTTGTCGGGGTTTAGTTCCGGTCTCTTTCGAGCAATGTTTGCTATGAAGGAGATTGAGAATGGCAACGAGATACACAGACGAGTTTCGCCGTGATGCAGTGCGCATCGCAACGACTAGTGGACTGACACGACC
>JBDWQI010000047.1:0-3000 GCA_039986635.1 Sulfitobacter sp. | reverse complement strand
ACCCCCTCGTGTTCGTTCCGGACAAGAAAAAAATATTTTTTTGTAGCCCCAAATATAGTCATGCCAACACGTATTCCAATGCGGAGATATAGTCATTTTTGTGTCCCACACTAGATCGAATTCAATGTCAGTCCTTGCACGGAAATCGAGCCAAAGTTGACAACCCAAACAACGGTGAGACCAATATAGATGTATATCCATAAACGAAATATATAGCCAATTTTGACCACAATAACGATAACAACGTTGGGTTTGGCCTACACGTAGAAGCCAAGTCATGGTCGACTTGCAAAGTAAAACCCAACCAATTTTTATTACAGTACGAAGTTAAGACAATTCTGACCCAATCGCTGAAATCATGTCAATTTCGATAGCAAGTCTAGAATCAACACGCGTGCACCGGCGGCATTCAATGCACTGCAGCACGGATTCTCCCGCGAGGATCGCCGTCGCTTCCTCACAAGTTTTCAATGCGATCGAAAGCTAACGTTATATTGCGAAAAACAAATCTCCATTTAAACCGATTCCGTGACCAGGTACAGCCTCATCGAATCCAACGTGCGACTCCATCAAGTGCGCGGACGGTTTGACTTTGATCGACAACGCCTCTAACGTCAGTTGTAAAGGGCTCAAGTGCGAGGAGTCCCAGTGCTGCGCCATGGCCTGCTCGAGCTTTAAATGCTCTGGCCCATTTCAGCCCAAGAATGATTCGGACACAATCAAATGCTACACGTCTGGGTGCACCGACGCCGATTGCTGTTCCCTCGTTTTCTGTGAGTCGCAGTTGCCATCGTAATGTGCATGGTGCCGTTTGAAGCACTTTGCAAACACTCGACCCCTCTGGTCATTCACAAGATGAGGTTATGCGCTTCTTCCTCAGGCGCTGTCTTCGCGTTGTTCTTGACGTCCCGGGCATAATTCCACCCCGTCAACTGGCGGTTCCTGAGGGTTGCGTACCAACGTTGTAGTCGTCTATAAACCGCCGACGTGAAGCGTCTGGCCGCATTATCGCTGGCATTCAAGGCTCTGATCGCATCAGTATTTCGTGTACCACCACCAAAGAGATCAAACCTGGCTTGTAACATCATTAACCTGCTCGTCAGAACACATTAGCGGCATATGTGTGCGGTATTACCGTCCGATATCCGAATAAAATAAAGCAATTAGTTGACAATTTATGAGCACATGACAAACGCTAGGAAAAGTCAGCAGAACCGATAATCCCCACCGACGATCCACACCAGGTATATATCATCTGGTTTGAGTTTTTTCGCAGTCCTGCACGCAGACCGAATCGAGTCGACCTGCAGATATAAGCCTCGTGTATAGATAGCAACACTACTTAAGCAGGAGAAAATGTTTCCACCCGCTGTCGCCACAGTTGAGACCTCGACATTACAGTAACTATGATGCATCTATAGTGGTCACACAGTTTGTTCCGCTTATTTCACATCTACGGACTAACTTGCTATACTTCCTCTTTCCAACTTCACAGGATGCGGCTAACTGCTGGATTTGAGATCTGAGGTCGAGAAGAACGTCAATCGCGCTACCAAACCAATGGATTTGTCCGCAAGGAATACGACATTGTATGAGTTAGCTAAAGTCGTCCATCAAGAGCACTGAACATGGATTACGAGAGGTAATTTCGTTATGCATTTGTCGATGGCCTGCCAGTAACGCTGTTGCTTTGAGCATATCGCATAAAGAAAGGATCGCACGGCCAACTCGGCGTCATGCATGATAACCCTCGTCGTTGGAAAGCACCCTTCGGCTGACGGTGATCCACGAGAAGGGGTTTATGTGTACCTGGTACCAATATAGTCCCATATTATGGTGGAGAAGGGTATCTATCTTTTTTCTCTGTGGGATACTATTTTGATCCTTACTAGATAGTATTTTTCCTGGTTGATTTGTTTTAACAGAGTTGTCAGAAGGCAGGAACTCATCATTTTTAGTACAATAGTGGGATGAGCATTCGAGTAGAAATATGTTTCCCGATGCGTAGCAACGTACGATGCAGATTTGCCGCTCACTTCTCAGCTCTGCATCTGATGCAACGGCGGAAACCACAGGGATTACCCTTTCGCTTGTGGACGGCACGGTCGATATTGACGTTGTATAGGGTACACACGATCGTCCGTTGAGTGGGGAATGGCAAACAACTTGCATCCGTTGTTGGTAGGCGGGTGAATTTATAGTGTCTACCCGTTGTTTCGGATGTACACTCGTCGCCTGCCTCGTGAGATGCAATACCACATGTGGCGTTTGTGGTGTGCATTCCTGGAAACGTTCTACTAGCGTGTAGACCGGATAACTCGGTAAGAGACGATTGTGATGTCTCAAACTGCAGTAGAATATCTAGCCGGCTGTGATGAGTTTGAGTTTGGCGTAGCAGGTCGACGAGTTGCTCGTGTTCGATTATTTTTCATTATATTCCAAAAAGTATCATGGGTCGTCAGCTAGTTCCAGACGTTCCGGTTGTTGTAGACTGTTCGAAACCATACAAGCTTAAGGTTTCTACACTTCTGAAGAGCAAGGCAGTTGTCTCCGGCGTGGACTAGAACTAAACTACGAGCTGATGCGGTCATTACTAGAAACTGTGCACAAGGTCTTGCTACTACGCAGACACTGGCCAGGCACATGGCACCATCTAAAGCACGATAGGTGATTAGGGTACATAACATCAATACAATGTGGGTATTCAAAACGATTGCAGCAAACGCGTTTATCGCAAAAGCGACCTGTGCAGACCATGTTAGGGTGAGTGTCATGTCCGTCGTAGTCTGGATCGCGGCACTTGCAAAGGACTCTTGATACTCTAAATATATATCACACGCACTAAAGTAGGTTTCTATCTAGAAGTAAAAACGGTATGCCAGGATTACGACGGCCAGTACGAAATTTATCTCCGGCAGTGTGTAATGGGCAATAATCTCTAATACCCGCAGGTTCGGCTTGTAGGTGACATCATCGCATGTCAGGTGCACGTCGAACGCT
>JBDWQI010000046.1:0-7713 GCA_039986635.1 Sulfitobacter sp. | reverse complement strand
AGACTGGTTCAGCGTGGGGCAGGGCATACCGCAAGGATGCGTGCTCGCACTCTTGTTGTTCAACATGTTCTTCACTGCCGTACTGCGCGCGGAGGTCGAGCGGTTTAGCGCCAATGCAGATGTGGTGAAAGATATGGCGTGCACCAAGGTGAAGGGTGAGAAGAGGGGGGGGGGAGGAGGGGGGAAAGGGGGAGAAGGGGGGGAAGGGAGGGGAGGGGGCCACTCTAGGACCAGCCCACCGCACCGCTCCGGCTCTAACGACGGATGCTCAAGGCCGAGGTAACGGAAACCATGCGATACGGGTTCGTCGGGCGGAGCCCCCGCGGCCCATCTCACCATACACCGGAAATCTTACCACCATTGATTGCTCACCCGCTGCTTCGAATGGAAGACGAAACCTCGCGACGGCTACCATATTATTTCGTACGCAGACGCGCTGGCCAAGACTGGCTGGGAGAACGTCGAGACGACAATGCGAACGCAGAGGATAGCTTTCGCGGGGTTTCTGACTTGTATGGATAACGAGAGACTACCCAAACGACTGATATTTGGAGAAGTGGAGTGAAAAAAGGGCTTCGTTGGAGGGCAAGAGCAGAGCTGGATGGGCAGTTGTCGAACGCAGCCTATCAACGTTTAACTTGTCCATCACAGCGAAACAATGGACGCTGGAAGCGAAGAGATCGGGCAAGTGACTCAGACGTGTTGAAGAAGCGGCTGAGCCGTGCATGAAGCGCTGGTTTGATACGGAGAAGGTGAACGTATCAAAACGACGAGCGCTTGACGTACAAAACGCGCAGCGACTTAATCAAGATGCCGTTAAGCCCAAGGGTTAAGAAGAGGAGCCGCGTTGAAGGAGGCGTAGCAACAGCAGCTAGGCAGGTTTAGAAAGTGAAGGCACCCCCCGAAACTTGGCACTGGCCGTATTCTAGTTGAGACGCCCAGTGATTACTGCATAATGCTCCATACAACAATGCCTGCTGTATTTGTTTTTTTGTTTTTGATTGTTGCCCTATTCCCTGTCGAGTCGATCGTACCCCCCTCCCGTGAATAAAATTCATCGTCGGTTCCGTCACATTATTTTAATACTTATGGGACCTTTTTTTCACTTTCGGTTTTTCCGATTTTGTTTAGCCCCCCCCCCTGCTCCGTCTGTGTCTGTCCTCTTTGTGTCGGTTGTGTCGTCCTTGACACACCTACTGGACATAGGATTTCTCAAACGTTTTTTGTTGTTAGCTTGTTTTCTCTACCCTCTTCTCGTTTTCTTGCCTTCATCCTGGTCTTCTTGTGACGTCCTCAAGTTGGTCCATCAGCTAGCTGTACCATTGGACTGATCGTACCAGCAAACAGCAACCTTATGCTCCGGACTCGGCCTGCGCCCTGAGCGCATGTCTGCCTCGTTCTTCTCTGTATTTTCCCTTTTGCTCCTTCTTCTGTTCCTTCTTCGTGTGTTTCGCTTTCGTTTTCGTTTTCACTTTTTCGAGCGTACATACAATACCACGGATATGTTTCTTGCGATATTAGGTTGCAAGCGATACGTGATGGTATACGACCGACAGTTCGCTAGTACGGTTTCCGGTAAAGGCTGGTATGACACCGTCGTGCACTATTTCGTATTTCGTTGTTTTCTCCCTTCGAGATTCATTTTGATACAGACCGTTTTGTGACCACAGGCAGGATTTCAGGAAAGTGGGCTAATGTGAGAAGATTAATATCATCATCATTTCGCCAGGTTTTACCAGATTCAATCAACTTCGCCAACCCTCCTGTTTGTTTTCGTAGACTCTCGTCCTCAAGCAGCTGCCGCCCCTGTGACTGTGTCTTCGACCTGCATGGTGCTCGTGTCCCTATCAGCACTTCTTGATCCTACTTGCCTGAGTCGATCGGCTAGCTTCGCCACGATAAACTTTATCATATTGCAGCACGCTCGCCGGCATGAGAGGGCAACGCTCACCTGACTTATTTCCTCACTTCGGACCCGTCGGCCATTATTGTAGCTCCGGTGCTTCGCTCAGGCGAAAGCAAGGCAAATCGATGACAAAACAACTAGTACAAGCGATGCAGACACTCGTTTAAGCTCGCAGCCACACGGAACGACGGGTATATGCGAGTGGACCGTCCATTTAGTCTGTTATCTTTCAGCACTTAGTCCGGTTTTGCACGCTTTCTCTTTCTTGCTTTCTTTCTATATAGAGACACACAGCGCTAGCCCCGGCGTAGCATGCGCTGTTCACCTCGGCCAGACGTTCAGCATTCAACAGGCTGAAACCGTTCTGCTGAATGAAGCACTCGTCTCACACACAGAGTGATCTGCCTCTACTGTGCTCCAAACGACGTGTGCCTGCATCCTCGACTGGTCGTTCTTTTGGTTGTTACCACGTCCCTCCGCCGCAACGGTTTTTCGTTGGTTTTCTATTTGGTGTTTGGTGGATAATGGGGTCGCATTCGGCGATCACAGCCGTCGCCCACTCGGTCGCTCGGCCGAACAACCACCGTACCGCTGCTCACTCGGACGGTTGCTGGCGGTGAAAGAATGGTGCATGTATCGAGGCCTTATCTTTGTGAAGGGAGATGGCATGGGTGTCACTGATTTGTCCCTGAAAATCACTTGTAAAGTTCGAAATGTAGGGTTCGAAATTGACGCTTACACAGTCGGTATGGAAAATATTCTGATCAGAGAGATCGAGAGAAGGAAGGAGAAGAGAACATGAAGAAAGCTAGAGAGAAGATAACCGGAGAAAAGGGAGGTGGAGAGATGTGAAGTGATTGAGGTGGCCGTGGCCTTCATTTGATCATGTCGGGACGGCGTACACAGTACGGATACTATATATATTGCACGAGCTGTTATACCAGCCGGCAGTCCGTCCTATGACAACATTTCTTGATTCTAACGAAAGCTAGATTCTCTGAAGTATTTTCATTGTCCCGATCAAGGCAATGTGATTCCCGAACTGCGAAGAGGAACAACTGCACTTGTAGTCTCGCCGCCTACTGCTTTACCGTAATATCCAAGACAAAGATACTCGTAAACACATATCCGTGCATAGTGACTGCACATCAAAATATATACGTATGGATTTCCACGTTCATACGCTAACACGCCCCCTTAGTAGCTCAGATTCAGAAACCTAAAAGGGAAAATGGTACACCGTATTCAGGCCTCCGCGATGACAGCGGCAGAATGGGCAACAGTAAACACAAACGTCACGAGATACGCAGGTCCACGAAAGAACGGTCGCAAACTAGGTGTTTTCATGTCACAGTAGATGATCATCGTTGTGCATGACCAATGAGTCACACCCTACCAAAGTAAAGCGCAGAAAACCACCTACGTTGCTTGCAATGCGCCCCTCCAATCAAACTCTAAGGTAGACCTTCGCACGAAAATTAAGCGTTAGACGTGTAGAAGAAGTGAAAAATCGTTAGGGGCATTCTAGACGAAACCAAGGTGGCACTATCATGTACCAGTATGTCATGATGATGTTCTTGCATCTGCTCAATCACCTGACGTTCTTCCTGTGATCACAAAACAGGCTGTAACAAGCTTGTATGTTGATGGGAGAAAACAAAGAAGGCAGTATCATACCAGCCCGTGAGGGAATCGGTTCTAGCGAGCCGTGGTATAGCATTGCGTCCAACGTGCAACCAAATAACACCAGGAACATATCCATGGTGCTATATTCCACTCGGAAAACGAAAAGAGGAAAAATACAGACATTATGCGAGATTAGGGAACAGAAGGAAGAAATATAAGAAAAACAAGAAAGAAAAACGAAGACAACATGCGCTCAGGGCGCAGGCCGAGTCTCGAGGACTATACTCGTGTGATTATTCCCTTGAAATGTCAAGCTGATGGACAAGCAGAGGGACGTCACGCGAAACCCGGGCGGAAGGAAACAAGATAAGACGAAGAGCTAACGACAAACAAAGAAAACGGAAGTCTTGTGTCCAGTTGGTGGATCAAGGACGTTACAAACGACACACAGAAGTCAGAGACAGGCTGATTAAAGGAGGCCTATAACAAAACTAACAAAAATCGGAAACAAAAGGCGAAACAGCAAACGGTCATACAAACTATACCCGTAAGGTGACGCAGCCGATGCATAATAACATGGTATGGGGGAGGGGGGGGTAACATCGACTTGGTGGAGACTAGAGCACCACAGAAAAAAAAACCGAAAACTAAACCAAGAAAACAGGGATTGTATCACAGCACTAGGCAGTGGTCAATGGGCGTCTCATCTAGAACGGTGGCTAATCAGAGCTTCTGCAAGTGCCTTGACTTTCTTAACTGGCCGAGCTGTTGTTAGTACGCCTCAACGCGACTCCTCTAACTCCTCCACTCCGGTCGTTGGACCCAACCGAGTCTTACGTTGCTCGTTTTTGGACCTCGAGCGCTCGTCGTCTGTCTTCAATCTCGGTTTCCCAAACGAACCAGTGCTCCACGTACTGATCTTCTGCTTCCTCAAAACGTCTGAACCACTTGCCCGATTATTTCGCCGCCAGCGTCCATTGTATTTCTTCGATGTCCAAGTTCAGCATCGACAGGTCGCGTTCGAGACAACCCATGCACACCTGCTCTTGCCCTTCCCGGATATCTTCCCCGCCCCCCAGTTCCTCGTTTGGGCAGTCTCTCGTTACCCATTCGAGCCACGAACCCCGCGAAAGGTATCCTCCGCGTTTGCACCGTCCTCTCAATGTTCTCACAGCCAATCGTGTCCAGTGCGTCTACGTACGATTTAACTTGGTAACCGTGGCGAGGTTTCATTTCCATCGGAAGCAACAAAAGAAACAGTCGGTGGTGAGCTGTCCGAAGTATGGCGAGATGGGCCACAGTGGGGCTTCACGTGACACATCGGTATAGCGTGGTGTTCATTCCCTCGGCTTTGAGCATCCGGTTTTCGAGCCGGAGTGGTGCGGCGGGCTGATCTTACAGTGGCAAACTATACTGTCTGAAACTGAGGTTGGTCAGCAGCACGCGCCGGTTGATTTCGGCAGTGAGGTCAGCGGTTTATCACACAGCCGCTCCAAGGTACACAATCGTCGTGGCTTGTTTGTGCACCTGCCCGGCTGCCTCAGTACAAACATGACCGTGTCCATACGTTTATTCGGTATGCACATGGTCTACGTCTTGGCTTCCGAAACGGTTAATCTGAACGAACCACACGCTCCAACGATATCTGCAACCACCCTCGTAAGGTTGTTGCTCCATCCGGAACCGATTTCCGCGTCGTCTGCTGCACACAGCATTTCCCAGATCGGTAGAGGCACCACCACAGTCTCCCGGGGTTCATATCACCCTTTCTCCGCCCTCCTTTATGCCCCTCTCATCCCTTACCTTGGTCCACACCATATCCTTCACCACATTTGAAATGGCGCTAAACTGCTCGACCGCCACACGGAGCACGGCAAAGAAGAACATGTTGAACAACAATGGTGTGAGCACACATCCTTGCATTACGCCCTGCCCCACGCTGAACCAGTCTAAATATTGGCCATCGTCAGCTCGGATGTGCGTCTATATTTCATCAAGGAAGTGGCGAATAACTACGAGCATCTTTCTTGGTACGCCAAACCGAGGGAACACGATCCACAAGAGAGTCCGGTCGACTCAATTGTATGCCTTCGCGAGGTCGACGAAACACATGTAAATACGGGTACCCTTCTTTCGTGCCAATTGGTGAAGTCTTCGAACAACGAAGATCATATCAATTGTCCGGCGTTGTGGTCTGAAGCCGCACTGCCCCTCTGGTAAGATATCTTCCCGATCGCGGGAATATCTAAGGCAATTGTCGATTACCTCGAGGAGACCTTTGCCAGCGTGTGCCACGAACAATATGTCCGATAGTTACCGCACTCCGTCCAGTCCCTCTTCTTGTGCAGCGCTGTGATCGTGGCTTCGTTCCTCGCCACCGGTACGCCCCCACCCTGTCATATGGCAATCGCAATGGCGTGGAACTGATCTAGTATACATCAGTTACCATCGCGATCTTCATCTCAGGTAAGTTTAGGTGGTTCAGTGGGAACACGATCGGATCCAACAGCCCTTCGGTTTAACATGCTCTTGATGGTTTCGTCCACCTCAAAGTTCGAAATTAAATCGTTGAGAGGTGTACACGGCGGCCATACCCTGAGCTCTTCGACGATACTCGGGTCGAGCGGTGGTGACTTACCGTTGGACAAGAGCTGGACCACTGTACCCACCGATCGCGAATGAGCCCCATTATACGAAGCATCTTGTTCTCGGCCTCCTTGATGTATTGAGAGCTGCACGTTTTCTTTCCCTCCATGCTCTTGAGGGGCTTGTTGAAAGCAGATTGGTCGCAATCTTTGATGCGCGCCTCATGTTGACTGACGCATTCCTCGAAGAATATCTGCACAGCCTCGATCCTCACGCGCTTAAGGAGTTTCCCAGCTGCTTTCAAGGCCTCGTTGAAGTTGCTGTTGCTTAGATCTGTGCGCAAAAGCTCTGTCGCGGATTGTCTCTCTTGGCAAGCCGTGAACATTTCCGCCTTTTGTTCCTTCGCGAGCACACCATCCCGCTGGTCTTTGACTGTGTTTTGCACGTGGCGCGATTTTAGCGGCAGCCGACATAATCATTTCAGCAACCACCGTAGCAAAACCATCCACATCCGTGCCAGGGGGTAGTGGTGTGAATTTCTCGGTGAATGCTCTCCGCAGCTCGGGATTGGACATCCGTTGTTGGAAGTCGATTGCATGTCTGCCCGCCATCTCTCGCTTGCGGTAGTTTGGGGCAAAGCGTCCAAGCAGCAGGATGTCTGCTGTGGCCAAGTTGTGATATATTTCAGGGTTAACTAGAGGAGGTTAACTAGAAGAGGTCAACCCACAGTGACAATTGGTACGAGGTGTCTGTCTGGCTGCCACGTGAAGAAACAAATCATGCGGTAGCAGCCTAGCCCACGATTTGGACATTGCAAGGTGTATGACAATCCACGCTTGGGGGTGCTGAAAAGCGAATTTACAACCGCAATTTTGTTTTCTGCGGAGAATGCCAGCAGGCGCTGTCCGTGTCATCCAGCGTGCCCTTTCCCTATGCACTGGGCGCCTTGTCATCGACGCAACCTTTGCCCCTTGCGTTAGTGCGAGAGTTAGCATCAATAATGACAAGTATTGCTCTCCTCTAGGCGCTTCAGCGACTGTGCTGCTCAACGTAGCCGAATAAAGGTATTTGTCACGGGCTGATTTGTGACTATAGTCGGAGCGTACGCAACCACAGAGGAGATCCCATTCTAATTATCCTTCAAGTTTAGTCGCACCTTCCCGAATCGAGCACTTATGCACTCCACAGTCAGTCAATCATTTCTACATCCAGCGAGATCGGGTCCTTGATTGCTATCCCAACACTGTGTAGACCCTTGGCCTCCGTACCACCTCCAACAGCTCCGCTGCAGTACACAGTGAACCCTCTGCTGGGGAGCCCATCCTGATCATCTCGTCTCGTCCCCTGCCAACATCATAACGCTGGATTTGCCTGCAGAACTCCATGGTCTCCTCGGCATGGCCATAACCGTTGTTGATGGTCACAGTACGGATGCTGAATGAGCCCATGGTCAACTACTTGCCATCTCGAGTCTTCAATCTAGCGGCCCTGCATACCGCTGGACGAACTTCCAGCGATTTTCGGCCCATCTTTATATTTCTGTGAGCACCTTTCAACCATCGAACACTCCACCTACTTTTGTTTTTGCTTTGCTT
>JBDWQI010000045.1:0-10595 GCA_039986635.1 Sulfitobacter sp. | reverse complement strand
TATACATAGCCCATCACCCGAATGGCAAAAATGTGGTAATGAAAATGTGTGTACCTCCCCCATGTAAAGAAGCACCGGTCCTTCAGATGCCTGGATCAAGGACAGCGTTTTTTCCAATTTCGATGGATTTCCACGAACAATCGTCAAGATTTTTATCAGAATACACACAGCAGTACGGCTATCGCTGCAGAGCAACCGCTATGAGAATAGCCTACCAAACCCTTACCATGCCGAGTAGTTATGAGTAGCCTCGTTTAGTCAAGTACTTCGTGGAAGATGTCCGTCATCATTGACTCATGCCTGTTGTCATTTCGAACACCACAATATGGAAGTGAGCGGATAAATACAGTCCCATTCATGTCAGGAATGACATATCTGGTTTTGTGCAGCCTTGACTTCAGACGTTGCTTCGACCGTCGATAGCTAGAGCCACAACTGTCTGTATGTCGCTTCGCTGTCTTGGAGGATTGATCGGGTACCAAAGTAGCTCTGGGGTGACAATCTGCTAATCGAAGACGATCAATCGAAATTACCTATGTATGAGGAGAATATACCGTCGAACCCCATGCATTCTTACTAGACACGACGAACCCAACACCCACACGCCAGTAACGTAGACGTGTACATTGTAATAACAACAATCGATATAACTGAATGGACGAAAACGAAGAAACAATTGACGAGAAGACGAAACGAGACAAAATATAGCTGAAGCACGGAGACGAAAAACTGCGAGGACGAAGCGAAACGGGCGCACAAGGGCGAAAGAAAGGAAGGAAGGCTCTCGAATAATGCAAGGATTGAGAGAAGATACTTGAAGAATATATTTCAAACCGATAGTCAAAAACAGCCAAGAGATGAGCAGACCACTAGTAGTGATCCATGCAGCAGCCGACAGCCGTCCTCACTGCCAATAAAGACATGTTCAAAGGGTCGGTAAATTTACGGTACTTAGTGTGGACCAATGCACGATACGGCTGGCGCTACGCTGGCCCACCTCCTACCATAAGACGAGGGCGTTCGTAAAGAAGAAAAACGAGACAACACAGCCACAGACGTAACCGGATATGGGTACCGAAAACGAAAGAGTACCGATTTTACAGGAAGCGCACGCTCAAGCAAAAGGCGGCTCTGGATGAAACCAACAGCACGTCGTGCGACGAAATCAAACATAAAGGAGAGAAAGAGAGTGACACCTCTTTCTTCTTCCGTCGACAGCGCAGGTGATGTACCCACCGTCCGCCCCCCCAGACGAGACGAACCAAGGAGTACAAATCACAAATAAGACAGGTGTGGTTCATGCAACAAAAATACTGCCACACCAAATTTCAGCATAGCCTGCACCCGGAACAACCCCTCCCGTTAACAGTCCCACTCCCTTGAGTGACGCGTCCTAGACAACTTGCAACTGCTTGGACGACTATCGACTAGCCTGAGTTGCGACATGTTGCTTACGTATGATTTATCTGCTACAATTTTACCGTTGCGACACGCCAATCGGCAGAGACTGCTCACGTACTGTATGTCCCAGGAACCAGGAACGTATCATAAGAAGAAAACTAAAACGATTGACCGAAAACGCAACCCTACACCTCCGACAACACTTGGTCGTGAATTGTGTTACACTGGTACCATATAGACCCGTCGTGTCGATTCCAGCAGACCTCTAGGGGAGTAGATATGACTATGCCAACGATAAACCAAAACTTGACAACGTCATTAATACCGCAGTCTGGTCGGGAGAAGGCGTGGGACAGGACGATATACAGCGACCGAGAAGGACTGTGAGCACGACAGTGTGCCACGGCAGCGAACACAACAAACTGTGGATCTGAATGCAAATACCGTGTAGTAGACGCCCAATCGTACGCAAGAGAGCATTTGGGGGGGTGCAATCATGTACAACAGCGAACTAAATTACGCAATACTATTGAAAACAAGCGTGGAACACACCGAACACTACGCTATACACCATTGGGTGGCTTTTGGGTGGGGGATGTACTGGTGTCAATCATGGCCGTAGTCGAATCAACACCGACCGTCTCAGTCCCACCTTGACGGGACAACGCGGTTTGGGTGTTCATCACACGACGCATACGTTGCTTGGACGCAGCGCGGAGTGCCGTGAGGGGTCCAGCAAATCGCACGTAGCGTCGGCTGTATCTTACCGAGAATACCTACGGCTTAGAAATGGACGATACGGTCGAAACAAATACTAGTTTTCTCTAGTGTTGCTACCTCCAGAGATCGTAATTGTTATACCATTCAACCGCTTGTCGAGTTCCTTGCCATGCACACCTTAGGTGATACGACGCTCTTTGTGCAGAGGCCGTGCTCTACACCTCGCACGATATAGCCGAACTGTACAGCTAGCCGTGGCAAACGACTAGACAAGAACAACTCGTGCTGCCTAAATAATTTGGTTATTAGTGTGGGTTGCAGCGTAGTTGCCAACCGGCGCCAAGACAATCTGTATATATACAAACATTGGGAAATACTATACAAACGCCTCAGCGGTGAAATCAAATTCATCTTGAAACACATACCTCGAATAAGTATTACATACTAGGCGAGGGGGGGGGTGTGAAGAGTCGGGAAGGCCCAAGCGGCCTCACGATAGCAAGTTACAACCGTAGAGGGCACACAGCATGTAGATGGTGGCCACAATCAGACTTTAGTATCCATCGCAGGTCGCCAGGACCCTCACTCCTATGTCCTCCATGTCCCCTTGCCCCTCTATCTCGGCGTACTTATGGCAACTTTATGTGTCGCGGGAGGACCAAAGAGAGAACTAATGTACACCGATTTCACGTGCTGCCCGACGGGGTGCCGGTTCATGCCCTAACCTGGCGGCAAAGAAGTTTAAGTGAAAAGCTTGGGCTTCTCCGCCACACGACGCAGCAAAAATTCAATTTATATTTCGCATACGAGCCGTGGTACGGAAGTAGTAGCACCAAACGTGTCTGAGACTCGTCGGAAAAAAGGCTCAATGCCCCACCCAAGACCTGATTTTCTAGTAAATTAATGATCACAAGCTCACGATATCTCCCAGCACCGGTGCGCACCGTAAACTCAATACTTCAAGCACAAAGTTTCAAGGATGTTGGGTCTAGGAACCCGGCCAGGCAGAACGCATTAGCCTCGACATACGATGGTAACCCTCCAGAGGCAAAACACCAGGGGAACGCTTTTTGCCGACTTTCGTATTTACTAGGGAAGATTCTTGAATACCCTACCGAATGGACCATCCACAAGGTAGCTTTCCACTGGAGCGTGCAGGGCACCAAGCCCAGTAGTAATCGGCAATCCCTCGTTGTCGAGCATGTACGTGGCAGTATCGCCCAGCAGCCCGGCAACCTTGTCAGAGTAGCGGAGCATGTCGAACCCAAGGTCAGTCTGCCAGAACTCCAACTCCGGAACTAAAACCGATCCATCCGGCCTGGTCGCAAGGTCTTGATAATTGACACCAACGTTGACCCTGATGGTTGCAGTGTTTGTCTCGATGCGAGCTGTCATGTGATTGGTTGACGCGGAGAGAAGTCCCTCCGTTCCCACTTCATCAAGCAGCTTGGCACACCATGTCGGAGCCGCCAGGGTGTCGCCTGCGAGAATCCACTCGTCTAAACGCATAACTGGCGTGACGACGCGTAGTTTGCGACGACCAGCCATCATCGTCTCAAACTGCGCAGCCCAGATACGGTCTCCGCCGAACGGGCGGCACTCGGGCGAGAGGTTGGCAGCAGAGACGACCACACCTCCCGGCAGATGCCATCGGTCCCCGGGGCTTTGCATGGAGCCGGGTGTTTCTCCGTCAACAACGATACGGACGCCGCCGTCAGCTAGGCACGGCTTCGATAAATCGTGGGGGCAGCCATCTGTCCGCGTACTATAGGGATCGTTAACCTCGATCACCAGCGAGTGGCCGTCGATGCTGAGCAGGCTTATAGCAGACACCAGCTGCCTGTCCGGAAACTCTTCCTTCATGGGAGCGGTCAGACGCACGTTAACCTGGAAGTCCGGCCCGTCGTGGAGGAGACAGTACCACATGTTATCCTCCCCGACCCAGTCGATTGTCTGACCCAACAGGCCAACCATGTGAGGATCACCTTTCACAGACACCTGTTGGCGTTGCAGGTAGCGAATATACATGAGCTCCGCGGACACAGGGACCTTCATCAAGCTAGAGGTGGTTCAAGAAAAAGCCAGAAAATCTCGTCAACGAAACATAGCCCGCTCGTCGTCCGGAGTAGAAATGTGAACAGTTTTAGAGTTGATGTTTGTTCAAGTGACCAACATTCGAACGCATATGCTACTGATTGTTGGGTTTGAACCCTGAGGGGGAAGGGTTGCAGTGGTTGTCTACAATATTTCGAATGTTTGGAACTTTTGTGTTGCTAATGCTTTCCCCCCAAAGAGGTCACGGGTGATTGTAATTGTACGGTAGATAAAGACACCCTGCCAACGTTATACTTCATTTTCAACGCTTTGCAGCGTGAATTATTCTGTGCTATCCAAAAAATACCTCTACTCCGTATTACGTGCAGCAAAAAAAAACAAAATCGGTCTGAAACGATCGCAAATACGCGCCAAAACTTCGACCACAAAAAAGTAAAATACGTCCTCTCCAGGGGCACTCGTCCATCGCGAACATATATGAAACAACGTCAAGTACATTTTTCCACCTCAGTTTGGAATATTGGGCTAACGCGAAAAGGTTTGTTGTCGACGAAAAATATTGAAAGCGGTAAACGCATGCATTCAATACATTTTCTGAATTCTGTGTGTACACTTTCTGAGTCCCGGATCGTGTTTTTTGTTCACGATCAACCGCTCCAAGAGTAACACTTCGCCAAAGCCATCTAAAAGATAGTACGTTGATACAGCTATTTTGAGTGAGTAGTATTACCTCGGACATCGGGGGTCTGTCTGAAGCCCCAATGATATCTTTCGTGCTGGAATCAGCTCGTGGCGCTATTCCAAACCGCAGTGGGAAAATCGAGAGGTATGTACACAAAGTCGTCGCCCACACCCTAGCCGTTTACGTTTCTACCAACTCAAGACTGTAACTTCATACACATGGTACGAATAAACAGCGTTAAAACAGGGATTAGGGACTCTTTACTTGATATCAGGTTGGGGAGACCGAGTGCACCCTAAACGCTGTGACGTTATTCCCTTCAGCAGGTCATTTCCTCACCCCCAACCCATGAAAAACCCAGATGAACAACCTTGTTCCCAGCATATGTGTACCGTAGGTGTATACCGAATATTTACCCACTGACAACATGTATGGTATTACAAAGCCATTGGTGAGTTTCTCGTTTCAGGCTGCACGTTCATCATATACACCACGTCTGAAGCATAACTCTATCGTTCTACGTGTCCTCACTTGCACGTTAGACGTGGTCATTTCGCTGTCGGCACAATCTTGGTTCGATCCAACCGCTAGGACGACGCAGTCCTCACAATAGTCAGCTTTAGCCCCGGCAGAGTCGTAAATATTGTCTTCGTCAAAGGTCGCCGTGGCTTTGCCAGCTTCAAAAACAACCGACTCAATGTTTACAACACCAAGCCACCCGGTTAGGGTGTCAGTGGTGCTTCCGGGCGGGAGAAACCACACCGTTACGGTTTGGGCGGGCAAAGTAACCGCGTCGCATCCAGGGAGTGTGAGGTCGAGGGCAACACACAGGCTCTCAGCATCTTGTTGAAGATCACGAAGTGCCGGGTGTGCACGAGCGCCAGACGACGGCAGCCCATGTTCGCCGGCAGGGTTGACAATAGCTCCGAGTTTTGTGTAACCTTCAGTTTTGTGGCTTTCTCCGGGTTTGATAAAGGCGTTGGCGAGGTCACCAGCCCAGTCAAAATCTCCAGGATGATCAGAGTGCTCGGCACTCTGCAGGCGCGCCACATGCTGTAGGTTTCGACCATGGGTATAATACATAAGGAAAGCAGCGGCGAGCCGAAGTCGGTTGAATACGGTGACAACAGCTGATGTGCTATCACAATACCGAACCTTTTTGGGACCACAACATGCTCGCGTCGATGTGGAAACATCCATGAACGACCAACTGGAGCACTATGCAGCGGGGTTTATGTCATCGATTTGTTTGAAATACAGGATGTTTGAAGTAGATTATATGACTCTCGCGTTACCGTCCGGAAACAGAAATGCTAACACACCGCTGGGTAGGGCAGACACTAGTTGTTTTGTCGTGTGGATGAAACTGATTACTGCACATCTAAAAAGGAGGGATTGCCTGTTGTACGCTACAGAAAACTGAGCATACATAGTCGGCGTAACGGGATGGAGCAGCACAATAGTTTTAATCCCATTTGGTCAGAAACCTCGAACACAGCATGGAGTAAAAGAGAAACAGGATCACAGGAACAGTTTCGAGCCAGACATGAAACCAAAAAAAAAATCACCACTTACCGGCTGCCCAAAGGATTCCTCAGCAGCTATATACACGAGTAGAAGCCGGAGGACAAACCACATATTCCGTCGAGCTGTTGTTTTCCCGGCTGTCGATCCTATCAGGAGGGAAGCAAGAAGCGATGTGGCTTGTTGATGTACACAAATCTCACCCGTAGATTTCGAGATAGCGGAGAAGTAAATACTGAAAAGAAGCATGCCTTCTGTAGTCATGTCTATCACGGTGAGCATTTCAGGCCCATAATATTTGCTGCTTATGCGCGTAAAGCTGGCAGTATATGGGCACTCATAAAAATATCTCCACCATACCATTCTATATCTGGTAGATCTGGTCAGGGTTCCAAACTGAGAACTATGATCGGAATCAAACTGCACGACCCGCTTATTGCAAATAACTGAACGCGGTAATCAGATTAAATGCACCAGCCAAACTTGAAGCAGCAGATAGGATACATTACTTCAAATGTGAGATAGAGGAAAGGTTATTGAAGAGAGAGCATATAAAGAGAGAATGGATACGCTTACGGTAGGGTTTTGGATACGTTTGTTTGCATTTTCGGAGATAACATCTTTCGTGTATCAATAGTGGAACCGGAATCCGGTAAACGTTCCATCGATGAACGCTTTTTCGTTTTGGTATATATGTCGTGAGGTGGTCCGAACGTGGAGAAGGAGACTCAAAGTGTCGGAAAACAATAACGAAGTCTGACAGTTTTCACTATGTAAGAACAACAAGACAATTCGGATGTCTAACGATATCACGCTCAACGCCCTTGTGTCCCTCCAAACTACAGTATTAAAAGTAAATGTCAACGCTATCACAACACAGGAAAAGACGTTTTGTCCTCGAAATTGGATAAGGTTCGCATGCTATTGTCCTTTATAGACAAGGGGCTGGGTTAAGAGTTTTTGCAAATTCCGGAATCGGCTCGGCTCACCATTCGTAGTGAAAAGACTCCAATGCTCCTCTGAAGCCACCGTTTATTGGTTTGGTTGGTGTCGGTTGGCAACGAAACTGTAAAACATGCCGTTCACGACGTGACCTTGACAACCAGGTTACCGTTGAGTTTTTCGTTTGTTTTGGCAGGCGTCCACAAGTGACGATCGAGTTCGATAATATGTTTGGGTTGTTGAACCATTATTATCGTAATGTGTCGCGGTAATGGTAAGGCAGTTACAAGTCACGTGCCTAGCACGCGCATTGTTGTCTCTAGAAGTGGCTAAACCCGAAACAAGAATGTATATATAGTATGTCATCCGGATGCAAGCCCTCTTAACAATTGGTTCTAGGTAGGATTTTGCCCACCCTTCATGCAACTCGCCTAGCACCTCACGGCGCTTTGCGTTTTATGCAAATTTGTTTTCGCCATATGTCGGTAAATACCCGATCCGCTCCGTCCAAGAATTGTAGGGATGCGAGCGTATACGGTCAAACCTCTATGGCCATGCCGGATATCCAGTACACCTTCCTCTCCTCTATATATCATACACAGGTTGCGTGTTGGCGTCGGTTGGCAACGACACTAAACATCATGCAGCTCACTATTTTAGAATAGACAATCGGGGCTCGTTTTGTTTCTTTTGGTTTCCATCGGCCGGTCACAGTGACGCTGACGATCGAGCTGCATTATTTGTTGCGTGGGGGAGAAAAATAAATCTGCACAAGGTATATTTATTTTATCATCAAGCAGCGCTGATGGCAAGACACCATCGAGAAAATTGGAAGTACATACCACCCTTATCACTGTCTCTGTATCAAGGTCATTTACGCTCTGGTATAAATGTACGTCTCTATCACAAGCGGTTCGGAGACGGATGAAACTCAACCATCTTATGATTCGCCGACTGCACTTCGCGCTGGGTTCAATCAATGCTTTCCTCGTTGTCGGTGAATACCGGACGTGCCATTTTCCGGCACTGTACGACCACGGCCATCCATCGTGTCGGGTACACGCCCCCCCCCCTCAACAGTGGAACGGGTGTGCGTTTCTAACTGTGAGGGGTCAACCACCTTTGGAAGTGTGGTCTACTCCCGAACGAGGGAATAGGGCACGCTTCTCTGTGAGACAGTAATCCCCCGCCGTTTTGCTTTTTTACGATTGCCGATTAAACGCAATTGCCATACTCGTACAGTCCAGTTTCCTAGAAATACTTTTCGAGTGCCATGTATCTAACCGATGATAAATTATTGTGAATGAAACGTAAACCCGACAAAATGTGGGGAAGTGGTACCGGGGTGCCCGCGAAGCAGCCGAACGGTTCATGGTGAGGTGGAACGGGGATAAGGCACCGCTGAGTAGGCAACGCCGCGCCTCCGCCGTGGGTGTTGTCTAAGGGAATGGGGGGAGGTGGGGTAACAGAGGGAGCGGAAGGGAACCCGACCACGGGAATGCGGGGAGGGGCGGGAATAGGAAGAGTAGAAGAGAAACCGCGGTGGACGAAGGTAGTACGAATAATGACAGATAGGGTAGCAAGGCACGCACCAGGTCGACAAGGGAGTAGAACATGCCTACTCCACTCGTGCCGCTAGCTGGTGCAGTTGGTTCGAACGTTGTCTCCCTTTGTCTTCTTTCTTCGTTTTTGCGCTTGATTCTCTGTGATTATTTGTTTTGTTTCTTTTTCTTGCTTCTCGTATTGATAGGCCTTAAGAAAGGAGTCGTGAGGCGTGGGTGGACGACGAGCTTCCTATGGCAAGGTATGCTACTCGTACCACAAACTGCTGCCGCTACCTGGAGGATGCTTTGTGCTTTGGTTTGCTTGTTACTTTCGCTTGCTTCTTAGTCATAGTCTGTTAACGAGAAGTAGTGGTGTTTTTCGTTTTGAAAAAAAAATGTTTTTTTTCAGCTCGTTTTTTGCAAGTGTCTGCCACACACCCAGCGGGGAGGCACGGTAGTTTATTTTTTTTTCATTTTGTTTGTTTTTTCCCTTTCTCTCTTTATGTTTGATTTAAATTGTCTTTGTTCGTGTTTTTCGTTTTTTCTCTTTTATAGAATGTGTATCTCGTGCCTGTCAGATCCAGTATGATGACATGGCATTGCATTGTTTGCTGTGCTTACTGCATACATACATCACAATGTAATATCTCTGCGGCGTAGGTTGTGCGACCACATCACTTGTGTGCAACTAGGAATGGAGAATCGACACGGACGCTGATTTTGCTGTGCTGGATGTCGATGGGTGGAAAGAGTGGTTTAATGCGATGAGTACATGGTAGGTACAGGGATGATCGCTCCAATTCTCTCGACCGAGAGTAACCACGCAGCACAAGAGGGGCTCCCCTGGACGAACCTATGGTCAGGTTTGGCTCCTCAACCCGAAGGCAGCCGCAGCTTCCTTCGTTTCTTTGCGCCGCGGAGGGGGAGAGGAAACCCCTGTCCGTGCAGCTAAAATCGACAATAGCGAGCCCTGTTGTGTCGGACGGCGGGCGTGAAACACGGGACTCGTGCAGTTTCCGATGTTGTGGTCGGACTCTGCTCACGCACCCCGAAACCGATGATAGTGAAAAAACTACGTACCGTTTGCAGTGGACAACGGGAGGTTACGTATTGAGATGCGATGACGTTTATTCCCCTCAAACCTAAAAATGCACTACACCAACCCAACTTCTAACAGAGTCGAACACACCCCGTGCATAGTTCTGATACGTACCATGAATCATTCCACGATGAAGGTACACCTTCTATTTTCCGATTGTCGTTTTTTGAGAATCTCTGCAAGTCACCCAAACACAGATATTAGCCACCGAGAAGAACTGTTTGCACCAAGGGTGTCTTATCTTACTGATGCAGAAGGTGCATGGTTAGGCTCTCACTGGTTTGACTTATTGAGCCCCTGGAGGGACCAACGTCAGGCTCGTATGACACGATAGGTAAAACGCTTCATATGAGACTAAGGGATATACAAGTCGGCCGCGGGTTGCGTAAACATTCTTGTTCGCGATAATCTTTCTGCTGAGATGTTGAGCTCCCCACGTGAACGGCTCAGTAAATAAGCCACCATCCGTACGGTGGCATTTTACTGTTAGTACTGTTTAAGGCGGTATTTATGATCATTAGACAGAGACTATGCTTCTACAAACGCCAGACCAGAAAACCCTCGCACCACCGCTCGTTATCGAAGCAGCAGGCCAGAGGTATAAGCAGACGGCCCAGTTCTTGTACCT
>JBDWQI010000044.1:0-189496 GCA_039986635.1 Sulfitobacter sp. | reverse complement strand
ACAACACAGGGGGGCCGCCCACGGGGCCGGATTGCTTGCGGAACGTCGGGGTGACCTTGTGCCCGCCATTGGCGATGGCGGAATAGCCCGCCGCCAGATGCATCGGGCTGGAGGACAGGCCGTGGCCATAGGAGACGGTTACGGTGCTCAGCTCTTGCCAGCGCTGCGGCAGCAAGGGCTTGCCGCCAGAGGCTTCGACGATCTCGAAGGGGGTTGGTTCAAAGAACCCGAGGTTTTTCAGGAACTCCTGCTGACGCTCCGCGCCGATCTCAAGCGCAAGCCGCCCTGTCCCGCGGTTGGAACTGTGCACGATGATCCCTGTCACCGTCTGCTTGCCATAGTTCTTGCCGTGGAATTCGCCGATGCGGAAGCCGCCGACCTTCATCGGGCCAGATGTGTCGATCACCGTATCCGCAGTGGCAATGCCAAGGTCGATCGCCTGTGCCGCGGTAAAAATCTTGAAGACAGAGCCAAGCTCGTAGACGCCTTGCACCGACCGGTTGAACAACGGGCTGTCGGACGCATCGCCTGTGACGGCGGCATGGGGCCGGTCGTTGGGGTCGAAAGAGGGCAATGATACGGCGCTGATCACTTCGCCCGTGTGGACATCCATCAGGACCGAGGTCGCCCCCTTGGCGTTCATCAGCTTCATGCCGCCATAAAGAATACGCTCGGACGCGGCCTGTACGGTCATGTCGATCGACAGTTCCAGCGGTTTGTTCCCATTGGCCGGATCGCGCAGATAATCGTCAAAGTATTTCTCTGCTCCCGCGACGCCGATCACCTCGGCGGCATGAACGCCCTCGCGGCCATAGCTGGCCCCGCCCATGATATGCGCGGCAAGCGACCCGTTGGGGTAAAGGCGCATGTCACGCGGTGCAAACAGCAAGCCCGGCTCGCCGATATCATGCACGGCCTGCATCTGCTCGGGGCTGATTTTCTTCTTGATCCACAGGAACTTGCGCTTGCCGGTAAAGTCGCGCAGCAGGCGTTCCTCGTTCAGGTCGGGGAACACGGCCATCAGCTTTTTCACGGCCCCCTGCGGGTCGATCATGTGGTGCGGCTGCGCATAAAGCGCATGTGTCTCAAAGTTGGTCGCCAGCAGATTGCCGTTGCGATCCACAATATCGGCGCGGGTGGCCGAGATCACGGAACCGGGGGCCGCCGCGCGCGGCTCTGTCGGGTCGGTGGTCGCCATGACCCCCATACGCGCGCCCACGACGGTGAAGGCGCAGAAGAAGAAGACCCCCAGAACCAGCAAACGCCCCTCGGCGCGCTGCCGCGAGGCGTCGCGCATCTGCTCGTGGCGGATACGCTTGTTCTCGCGCTCGATCGCATCGGGGTTTTCGCCCTTTTGACGGGCTTCAAGAATACGGGCCAGCGGGCGCAGCGGGGTGCGGATCATTCGGGGGCCTCCATCGAGGATACGTCAACGCCGTCGGTGATCTCGAACAGCGGCAGTTCTGGCAGCGGCGGGTAGCTCACCTGATCGATAGATCCGAACTGGTCGGGATGCAGCGGCAAGAGGTTCAGCCGGTCAAAGTTCAGCTCTGCCAGATCGCGCAGACGGTCGGGGCGGTTCTGATAGGCCCATTCCGCCTTGAGCACGGCCAGACGGCTGTAGGCTTCGCGGATTTCATAGCGCAGGTCATCGGCATCACTCAGGGCTTGCTGGGTCGCGTAATTCTCGCGGTAGGCCCAGAAGGCCAGCCCGATCACCGAAAAGGTGGTTAGGATGTAAAGCACGGTTCTCATACGGTTAATCCCCTGACCATAGGCATGCCGAGTGCCTTGGCATCGATGCTGCCCGCAGGCGCATCAGTGCGAATTGCGACGCGCAGCTTGGCCGAGCGGCTGCGCGGGTTCTCTTCCAGCTCTTGCGCATCCGGCCCGATGGCCTTGCGCTTGAGGATCTTGAATTGCGGCTCGGGTACTTCGATTTCGGGCGCAAAGCGATTGGCGTTGCCCCCTGCCCCCGCACGCGCCGTCAGGAAGCGTTTGACCATACGGTCTTCGACCGAGTGGAAGGTCACAACGGCCAGCTGGCCACCCGGTTTCAACGCGCGTTCCGCCGCCATCAACCCGTTGAACAGCTCGCCATATTCATTGTTCACCGCAATGCGCAGCGCCTGAAAGCTGCGGGTCGCGGGATGCGACTGGCCGGGTTTCGAGCGCAGCAAACAGCTTTCGACCAAGCCTGCAAGCGCCAGCGTTGTGGTGATCGGGGCCTCTTCGCGGGCACGTATGATCGCTTTGGCGATGCGGCGGCTGGCACGTTCTTCACCGTATTGGAACAGGATATTGGCAATCACCTCTTCCTCGGCCTCGTTGACGATATCCGCCGCAGAGGGGCCGTCCTGGCTCATCCGCATATCAAGCGGCCCGTCACGCATGAAAGAAAACCCGCGCTCTGCCAGATCAAGCTGCATGGAGGACACGCCCAGATCGAGCACGATCCCGTCCAGATCCTGCGCATAATCGTCCATCTTGGAAAAGACGCCGCGCTGCATGACGATCCGGTCGCCATAGTCACCGGCCCAGGCCTGCGCCATTTCAAACGCAAGCGGGTCACGGTCCACCGCCACCACCTGCGCAGCACCCGCGTCCAGCAGGCCACGGGTATAGCCGCCCGCGCCAAAGGTGCCATCCAGCCAACGCCCCGACACAGGGGCCACCGCCGCCAGCAAGGGGCGCAGCAGAACCGGTGTGTGCGGGGCGGAGGGGGTATCGCTGGGTCCGCTCATATCGATCAAGCCTCCGGCTTGCCGTCCAGGAAGGCCATCGGATCAAAGTCTTCTGGCAGATCGTCCAGCCACTCCTCTTCGCGGGCCTTTTCCTCGGTCTCGTAGGTTTCGGGCTTCCAGATCTGGAAGGTATCACCGGCGGCGATAAAGAATGCTTCGTTTTCCAGGTCGATCTTGTTGCGCAGCTTCGCTGGCAGAACCAGGCGGCCCGTTTCATCGACCGATGTGGGAAAGGACTGACCGTGGAACAGGCGCTGCAGCATCTTGCGTTCCATTGACCCGCGCGGCAGCGCGTCGATCTTGTCGTCCACCTCTTCGATGGCCTGCATGGTATAGCATTCAAGATAGCTGCGGCGGCTGTCGCCATAGACGATCACCAGCTCGGGCGTGCCACCGTTTTGCCAATTCGGGTCACCGGCTTCCAACACACGACGAAAAGAGGCTGGGATAGACACCCGCCCCTTCGTATCGACCTTGTGTTGGCTTTCGCCTCTGAACCTGCGGCTCACGTGTTTGTCCCTGCCTGCGACGCTTGTGCGCCCTAAAATCATGCCCCCGGCGGTAGATGTAGAAACGGCGGGCTGATCTGCTGCCACTGATCAACCCGCCGCCCGTCCCGCCTTGGCGGGGAAGTCCGACTGCGCGCGCCACCTGGGGGGATGTCTGCTCGCTCGCGCGCCGGATCTCTTTGGTCTGATGAAAGCGAGGTGCCTGTATGAAACCTGCTAGGTTTTATTTTTATGTGGGGTCGTTTGGTGCCCCGTTGTCCCGTTCTCATCCGATGCACTAGGGATGCCATGGGAATTCATGGGCGTCTACATTTTTTTTCGCATTTTCTCATATTATCAGCAAATATCGATAGCGAAACGATCAAAAATGATGCTGGAATTTCGGAAATTTTAGCTCAAATAGGAGAATGCATCCAAACACACACCACATATAGTAGGAAGTATGAGTGTGCAGAATTATCCCATAAAATCCCAATTTTTTTCACACGATAAGAACACTCATCTACATGTTCTCATTACGTTCTCAATCAATACCTCAACTTTCTCCATAAATCACGTCAACTCTCATGAAATTGATTCGTTTCGATCTCATCCACCACCGCTGAACAACGCCATGTGCCCTCCTGTCCCATGCTTTCCCACATTGTGCCCCATCACTTCCCAAATACCGCCCGCAGACATCGCCATTGCCCCGCCCGCGACAGATCAACAACCTCGCGTCCCCTTGCTACAAGGGCGCGACCTTGCTTCTTCGCGATCAACACGCCAAAACAAACCAAAGCTGATACCGGAGACCCTCATGAACACTGCACTGGCCATCCTTGCCCATGCTTTGCGTATGTTAGTGTTTGATCCTGCAACCACCCTGCGTGTCCTGATGCCCGCGGTCCTGCTGGTGTTGGGCTGTAGTACCGGCATCGCCATTTGGGCGCCCGACGTCATCACCTTGATGAATGCCACCCCAGAAACCATCGTCCCCCTTGCACCGGGCAGCGCGCTTGCGTTTATCGTCTTTGGGTTTGCTGGCCTGCTTGGGTATGCGCTGATGGCTGTGCTTTGGCATCGTCACGTCCTGCTGAACGGCGCCGAGCAACGCGATGCGCTCCACCCCAGCCCGGCAATCTTCTTTGGGTATCTTTGGCGCGCTGTCATTGTCGCTATTGTACAGCTGATTGCCACCATCCCCGTGCTTTTGGTCATGGCAACACTGGGCTCTATTTTTTGGGGGGTAGGATTTGCCACTCTTTCAGCAAGCCTTTTGGCTCTGGGAGCCAGCGTCATTTTCATCTGGATCGCGCTGCGTCTTAGCGTCGTTCTTCCCGCAGCTGCCATGGGCCACCGTATACCCGTCCGCGAAAGCTGGCGATTAACGTCAAATGTGTTTGGGGAGTTATGGGGCGTGGCGCTGCTGCTGACGGGCATGAATACACTTGTCTACTATATAACAAGTGCCGTGCTTCCGATCGAGGGAACACTTGCGCTGCTGGCGCAAACCGCGATCTTCATCATCGAAGGGTTGGTATTTATCTCCGTCCTGACCACGCTTTATGGCAATCTGGTCGAAGGGCGCTCAATTGGGCAAGAGCGCAGGCCAGAAACCTAGCCTGCTTTTGCTAGGGCGCCGCCCCTCAAACCTTGCAATCAGGCCATCCCGCCTTTGATCAACCCTTGGGCAATCTGGGCATAGGCCTCTGACATGGGCCCCTCACCTGCCGCAACGGGCGTTCCACCATCCCCAGCCAACCGGGTCTCAAGATCAATCGGCAATGCGCCCAACAACGGCACGCCCAGCCTTTCCGCTTCTGCCTTCACGCCGCCCTGACCAAAAATCTCATGGCTGGTACCGCACTCTGGACAGGTGAACATCGACATGTTCTCAATCAAGCCCAATACCGGGGTCTTGAGCGTGGCAAACATATCCAAGGCTTTGCGGGCATCAATCAACGCCACATCTTGCGGCGTGCTGACCACAATCGCCCCGGACAATTCGGACTTCGTACATAAGGTCAATTGCACATCTCCGGTGCCGGGCGGCAGATCCACCAGCAAAACGTCCAATTCACCCCATTCCACCTGCCCCAACATCTGTTGCAGCGCGCCCATCAACATAGGCCCCCGCCAGACAACCGCTTTGCCCTCTTCCATCATAAAGCCGATCGACATCACCGTGACCCCATGGGCATGCAGCGGAATGATCGTCTTGCCATCAGGGCTTGCAGGGCGTTTGTTCACCCCCATCATGCGCGGCTGGCTGGGACCGTATATATCAGCATCCAACAAACCCACCTTGCGGCCCTGACGCGCCAAAGCCACCGCGAGGTTGGAACTGACGGTGGATTTGCCAACCCCCCCTTTACCCGATCCAATGGCCAGAATGCGCTGTACACCGGATGGCTTGGTGGGGCCGTCCTGCGGTTTTGGATGTCCACCGATCTTAAGGCTTGGCGGCGCGGCCGGTTTTGCCGCCGGACCATGCGCCGTCAGCGCAACCGTGGCCTGACGCACCCCATCCAGTTCAGACACAACCTGTTCCGCCGCATCCCGCAACGGTCCCATGGCCTGCGCGACCTCTGCGTTTGGGGCCTCTATGACAAACCGCACCACATCCCCCTCAATGCGCAACGCCCGGATCAGGTCATGCTCAAGAATCGAGCGACCATCAGGCAAATTCACCCGAGAAAGAGCAGCTTCGACATCAGCTTTGGTGAGGGGCATGGGACTTCCTTTCCTACCAGCAACAGCCACGCGGTTGTGCGCGGGTTCGCGCCCTTGTGCAAGTGCACGGGCTCAATTGCATCCTTATTACGCATACCGCCGAAATATTGACCAGATGGTCTATGAATTTGCTGCATAGCAGCATTGCAAACATGTGCATTGTGCAATCGCAGCAAAAGCGTAAATATAGAGACATCGAAGGAAACATACTTCCTTCATCAGAACGACCAGGCAAGTTCACCTCCTCCCGAACAAGCCTGTTATTGGCGGCGATACCAACCTCCTCCCTGGTATCGTCGCCCCCTTTTTCCCCACCCCGAAAAACCGCAACACCACGCGCAGGCCAAATGCGTCGTGGCGATTATTTCTAATTTATAAACAATGCATTACAACTACCAGACGCATGCAGTTTCTGCATATCGGCCTTGCCGGCATGGCTGTTGTCTGAGCGATCCAAAGGCGTAAATAGAGCGCAACGAACAACACAACACGAAACATCAAAACAAGGCACCGACATGGCATATTTGAATACCACTGCTTCTTCCCAGTCCTTTGTGCTGGCCCGTATCACCGCAGCAATTGCAACGCTGGACGCTGCACTCAAGCGCCGCAAACTCTACCGTGAAACATACGCAGAGCTCGAAGCACTCACCGACCGCGAACTCGAAGACCTCGGTCTGAGCCGCTATGACCTGCACACCGTTGCAGCCACTGCATCACAAGACGCAGTACGCTAATTGAGATCGGATACATCGCTCCTCCCTGCGATGTATCTGAGCCATGATGGGCCCGGCTTCTTCCTCCTCCCTGAGCCGCCCCTGATTGGACAAGACCCAAAGCCGATCCTCCCTTGACGCTTTGGGCCGACCTAGAGACAGCCGCGCCTTCCTCCCAAGGTGCGGCTGTTTTCTGTTAAAAATCCCCCTAGGCGCTGGCCAACATGCGCGCCACCTATCCCCGCACCGGCATCGCCTCCAGCAGATCACCGGGCTGGCACTCCAGCACCTCACAAATCTTGGCCAATGTCTCAAACCGGACACCTTTGACCTTACCGGATTTCAGCAAGCTCATGTTCTGCACGGTAATGCCAACCGCCTCGGCCAGATCTTTGGATTTCATTTTGCGTTGCGCCAGCACCACATCAAGCCGAACCACGATTTCCATCACACAAACGCCTCGTTTTCCCGCGCTATGCGTATCGCTTCACGCATCACAAGCCCAAGGAAAAAGAACGCCAATCCGCAAAAGGTCATCCCCAGATTGCCACTGTCATACCAAAACCGCAGCGGCAACGCCCCCCCCGGGTTGTGCCAAGACCGGATCATCGGGCTGACCGCCCCTGCCAGCAATGACAACGTCGCGGACAAAACAATCATCACCCCCATAACCCGCAACCGCTGTGCAATCCGGATGTCAAACACCACGCCAGCACGCAACAACCACAACAGGTTAAGCCCCGTCGCATAAGCCGCAAATCCAAACACCGTTGGGATGAACCAAATTGCAAAAAATATCACACGTGTCCCCAAAGGGATCACAGCGTCCGGGTGCACCCAACTGTCGTTTCGCGTCCATTTTCCCCAATCAAGAAAGGAAATGTCCAACTGCCAGCTGATCGCCTCATAAGGATAATAGACCATCATCGGCAGCATCAAAAACATCGCAATTGTGGACAGTCGCTTTATACGATTCATACTTTTTCCAATAAAAAATTATCGTTTTATATTGATTTTCTCACCTTTAACCGTATTTAATCACATAGACTACGGAACCACAAACATCGATTCTACAAAAAGGCCCTGACCCTATGCAATTGTCACATTTCTTATTCTGCGCATCTGTTCTGGCGGGCAGCGCGACAGCTTCGTTTGCTGAAGCGCCAACAGTTTATGGCAAAAAGAATGTCTTTGCCCGCGTTGAAGCAGTCACTTTGACCTCAGCACAAAAATCACACTACCGTAATTTCCGTCGCGAAGACGCCTATTTCGGTGCCTTTTATGTCACCAGCAGCGGCGACGGATCTTACTACACCTATGGATATCACGATCTGTCTTTGGCCAAAGCAATCGCTAAACGTGGATGCGAAGCGATACACCAAGGTCCTTGTACCTTTTTCGCGGTCGCAGTTCCCGAAGGCGTAGATCCCAATGCAACACAGGCCTCTGGGCTTGGGGCGGTCTCGGCTCTTGATTACAACGGCATTTACCGCGACCGACAAACAACAGATGGATACGGCGCTTTTGCGGTCTCCGGTTCTGCACATCACGGCTATTCATTTGATTGGCCAAACGCAGCAGAAGCCCGCGCTGCCGCCATCGCCTTTTGCGAAGTCGAAGTTGCCAAAGCCCTGACCGAGGTGCGCATAATTGACAGAGAATGGGCCAAATCCAACGGGTTAACCACCTGTCGCATCATCGACAGCTATGCACCAGCTGGGGGCTGACCCCCAGATGCGTCCCCCCTGTCACCTGATCTCTGATGTCAGGGGGACGTTAGAGTCTGTGCCCTAGAACGGGACATCATCACATCCACTCAGAAAGCGGGACACCACCTTTTTGGTGCCCGCTTTTTCAAAATCAACCTCCAGCTTGTCGCCTTCAATGCCAACCACCGCGCCATATCCAAACTTCTGATGGAACACCCGCTCTCCCATCACAAAGCTGGACACCGCATTCATATCAATCGTCACATTGCGTGTCTCAGAGGGTTGCGACATCCCGCGCTCCCCGGATCGGGCCTGCAATCGGCGCCAACCGGGCGAGTTATAGACATTCGCCTCCGCCGCCTTTTCATGCAGATCAGACCGCAGGTTACCCGGCGCCGCAGCACCAAACCCGCCGCCATACAGCCCCGGAGGTGTCAAAACCTCCACATGATCTTCAGGCAGTTCATCCACAAACCGCGACGGTAACGAACTTTGCCATTGCCCAAACACCCGCCGGTTCGCCGCAAAGGAAATCGTGCAAATCGCCTCGGCCCGCGTGATCCCGACATAGGCCAGCCGCCGTTCTTCCTCTAACCCCTTGATTCCACTTTCATCCATGGACCGCTGCGACGGAAACAACCCGTCTTCCCATCCCGGCAGGAACACCGCAGGAAACTCCAGCCCCTTGGCCGCGTGCAAGGTCATGATAGACACTTTTGCGCCGTCATCCTCGCTCTCGTTGTCCATGATCAGGCTGACATGTTCCAAAAACCCTTGCAGATTCTCAAACTGCTCCAACGCCTTGACCAATTCCTTGAGGTTTTCCAACCGCCCCGGCGCCTCTGGCGTTTTGTCGTTCTGCCAATGGCCGGTATACCCACTTTCATCCAAAATGATCTCAGCCAGCTCCATGTGACTGATGTCCGGTGGTCCGTATTCCACACGTACCGGTCCCGTCTCATCATCCAAAACGCTGTTTTCAACATCTACCGGTAACGCAGGCCCGCGCAGCATCTTGTTCCAGCGTTCGATCCCATCAATCAGCAACCGCAATTGCGCCGCACCCTTGCCGGTCAATCCACCGTCCGCCAGCAAGATCCGCGCCCCATCCACAAGGTTCACCCCATGCGCGCGCGCCGTGACCTGAATCTTTTGTTGAGCCTTGTCTCCCAATCCACGTTTAGGAGTGTTCACAATCCGCTCAAACGCCAAATCATCATCCGGTGATGTCACCACCCGGAAATAGGCCATCGCATCGCGGATCTCCATCCGTTCATAAAACCGCGGCCCTCCGATCACACGATAGGGCAATCCAATGGTCAAAAACCGGTCTTCAAATGCCCGCATCTGGTGGCTGGCCCGCACAAGGATCGCCATTTGATCCAGTGACATCGGGTCCATGCCGCGGGTGCCACGCTGCATCGCCTCAACCTCATCTCCGATCCAGCGCGCCTCTTCCTCGCCGTCCCAATGACCGATCAAGCGCACCTTCTCGCCTTCGGTGGCTTGCGTCCATAACGTCTTGCCCAACCGACCGGCATTGCCCTCAATCACCCCCGACGCAGCGGCAAGGATATGCGGCGTGGATCGGTAATTCTGCTCAAGCTTAACAACATGAGAGCCTGGAAAGTCTGTCTCAAACCGCAGGATGTTACCAACTTCAGCGCCGCGCCACCCATAAATCGATTGATCATCATCACCTACACAACAGATGTTCTTGTGCCCCTGCGCCAACAACCGCAGCCACAAATATTGCGCCACATTGGTATCTTGGTATTCGTCCACAAGGATGTATTTGAACCACCGCTGATACTGCGCCAACACATCCGCATGGGTCTGAAAAATCGTGACCATATGCAGCAACAGATCCCCAAAATCCGTGGCGTTCAGCTCTTTCAATCGCGCCTGATACGCCGCGTAAATCTCGACACCCTTGTGGTTATACGCCCCTGCATCCGCCACCGGTATCTTGTCAGGTGTCAACGCGCGGTTTTTCCATCCGTCAATAATATTGGCCAACATCCGCGCAGGCCACCGCTTGTCGTCGATCCCCTCTGCTGCCACCAGCTGCTTCAACAACCGCAGCTGATCATCTGTGTCCAGAATGGTAAAGTTTGACTTGAGCCCCACCAATTCCGCATGCCGCCGCAACAACTTGACACAGATCGCGTGAAATGTGCCCAACCACGGCATCCCCTCAACCTGTTGGCCCAACATCCCCCCAACCCGGTTTTTCATCTCCCGGGCTGCTTTGTTGGTAAAGGTCACCGCTAAGATCTCATTAGGCCGCGCCCGCCCCGTGCTCATCAAATGCACAATGCGTGCCGTCAAAGCCTTGGTCTTGCCCGTGCCCGCCCCGGCCAACATCAATACCGGCCCGTCCATCTGCTCAACAGCTGCACGTTGCGCAGGGTTCAACCCCTCCAAATACGGCTGCGGCCGGGCGGCCATCGCGCGCGCTGACAGGGATGCGCCTTCAAAGGCGTCCATTTCATCAAAACTACTCATCCCTTAACCTTACCAGATTCCCACCAAAGGAAAAGCCCGTGTTCGCGGGATGTTCTGCCCGCCCGGTCTCTACTTCTTTGCCCTCACATCCTCCCTCAACAGAGCCTGCAAACCGCCACCCTCCCCCCACATAAAACCAAAAACATCAAACGCGGCATCGCCGCACCTTTGGATCACGTTCACTGGACAATCAAAGCCCTATCCGCGCAAATGCGCCATGGACCTGCATGCCAAATACCCCGCCCTTGCGGACCTGCGCCGCCGCGCCCAGCGCCGTATCCCCAAATTCGTTTGGGAATACCTCGACAGCGGCACCGGAACCGAAGCCACCAAGAACCGCAATCGCATCGCACTGGATCGCATCGGCTTTGCGCCCTCAATCCTGCACGGTGATGTCACCCCCGATCTCAGCACTTCCTTTCTCAATCACCGCTTCTCCGTGCCTTTTGGCATCGCGCCCATTGGCATGTCGGGTCTGATCTGGCCGGATGCCGAAGGCCACCTTGCCCGCACCGGAGCCAGCCACAACCTTCCCTATACCCTGTCCACCGTCGCCACCCAAAGCCCCGAAGACATCGCCCCTCATCTGGGTCCACAGGCGTGGTTTCAAATGTATCCCCCCCGTGATCCCGACATCCGCACCGATATGTTGAACCGCGCCAAAACCGCAGGTTTTGACACCCTCGTCCTGACCGTTGATGTGCCCACCGCCAGCCGACGCGAACGGCAGGTACGCTCAGGGCTGACCAATCCGCCCTCCCTCACCCCGCGCATCCTGACCCAAATCGCCACCCGTCCCGCTTGGGCCCTTGCCACCGCCAGACGTGGCATGCCACAGATGCGCGGACTTGATAAATACGCGAATGATGCCGCCAAAGCGCGTTCCAGCACCGCCCATCTTGGCTATCTGCTGCGCACCTCACCTGACTGGGACTATGTCAATTGGCTGCGCGATGCTTGGCAGGGGCATTTCATCGTCAAAGGAGTGCTGCGTGCCTCTGACGTCCCGCGACTGGAAAGCCTTGGCGTTGATGCCATTTGGGTCTCCAACCATGCCGGACGCCAGTTTGATGCCGCCCCCGCCAGCATCCAAGCCTTGCCAGCAATCCGCGCCGCCACCCGTTTGCCCATCGTATTCGACAGCGGCATCGAGTCCGGTCTGGATATCCTGCGCGCCCGCGCCCTTGGCGCCGACTTTGTCATGGTGGGCCGAGGCTTTCACTTTGCCCTTGGCGCGCTGGGGGCCCGTGGCCCTGCACACCTCATTGATCTCCTTGCCAAAGACCTTTGTGCGAACATGGGACAGCTGGGCGTTACTGATCTAAACAGGTTGCCCACCCCTATAAATCTACCATAACGAGAGCATCCGTGCTAGGTTTGGCCCCGATCACCATGCACATGCAGAAAATCAACCACCCTGAGTCGCATTCTCCCAAACCACACCGAATTGCGGCAACCTCAAGCCCTACCGCAACAATCTTGCTGCCCCTTACCCTCCCGCAAAGGTAAATGTTTCAGAAATGTTGCGATTAAGCGGGTTCTGGGTATTGCGCCGCAACGCGGCATGCCTAAAGTGCGCCAAAATTTGCCGTCAAAGGACTGCCAGACATGCCCGACTTCAATAAAATCCTGATCGCCAACCGCGGTGAAATTGCTATCCGCATCATGCGTGCTGCAAATGAGATGGGCAAAAAGACGGTCGCGGTTTATGCCGAAGAAGACAAACTGGGCCTGCACCGTTTTAAGGCGGACGAAGCTTATCGCATCGGCGAAGACCTCGGACCCGTTGCCGCCTACCTCAGCATCGATGAAATCATACGTGTGGCCAAAGAATCCGGGGCTGATGCGATCCATCCGGGCTACGGCCTGCTGTCTGAGAACCCGGAATTTGTTGATGCCTGCGAAAACAACGGCATCACCTTCATCGGTCCCAAAGCCGAAACAATGCGCGCCCTGGGCGACAAAGCTTCCGCACGCCGCGTCGCGGTCGAAGCGGGTGTGCCCGTCATCCCGGCCACAGGTGTTCTGGGCGATGACATGGACGCCATCCGCAAAGAAGCCGCAGAAGTGGGCTATCCCTTCATGCTCAAGGCCTCTTGGGGTGGGGGTGGACGCGGGATGCGCCCCATCTACGAAGAATCCGAACTTGAGGAAAAAGTACTTGAAGGGCGGCGCGAGGCAGAAGCGGCCTTTGGCAATGGCGAAGGATATCTGGAAAAGATGATCCTCAAAGCCCGCCACGTCGAGGTCCAGATTTTGGGCGACAAACACGGCGAAATCTACCACCTCTATGAACGCGATTGCTCGGTTCAGCGGCGCAACCAAAAGGTTGTTGAACGCGCCCCCGCCCCCTACCTCACCGAAGCCCAGCGCACCGAAATCTGCGATCTGGGTCGTAAAATTTGCTCTCATGTGAACTATGAATGCGCAGGCACCGTCGAATTCCTGATGGATATGGCGGATGGCAAGTTTTACTTCATCGAAGTGAACCCGCGTGTGCAGGTTGAACATACCGTCACCGAAGAAGTGACTGGCATCGATATCGTTCAGGCGCAAATCCTGATCGCCGAAGGCAAAACCATCGCCCAGGCAACCGGAAAGGCCTCTCAGGATGAGATCCGTTTGCAAGGTCACGCCCTGCAAACCCGCATCACCACAGAAGATCCGCAAAACAACTTTATTCCCGACTATGGCCGCATCACCGCCTTTCGCGAAGCCACAGGCATGGGCATCCGGCTGGATGGCGGCACCGCCTATTCCGGCGGCGTGATCACCCGCTATTACGATAGCTTGCTGGTCAAAGTCACCGCCAAGGCCCAGACCCCCGAACTGGCCATCGCACGTATGGACCGGGCCTTGCGCGAATTCCGCATCCGAGGGGTGTCAACCAACATCGCTTTTGTTGAAAACCTGCTCAAACACGAGACCTTCCTCGACAATTCCTACCACACCAAATTCATCGATGAGACCCCGGACCTGTTCCAGTTCACCAAGCGGCGCGACCGCGGGACCAAAGTCCTGACCTACATCGCGGACATCTCGGTCAATGGGCACCCAGAGACAAAGGGCTATCCCCGTCTGTCGCCCAGCGTGCGCCAACCCAAACCACCGGAAAACCGCGCCGAGCCCATGATGGGCACTCGCAATCTGCTGGAACAAAAAGGCCCGCAAGCGGTTGCCGATTGGATGAGCGCACAACGCCAGCTTTTGATCACCGACACCACCATGCGCGACGGTCACCAATCCCTGCTGGCCACCCGGATGCGCAGCCACGACATGATCAAGGTCGCGCCGGCTTATGCCGCCAACCTGCCACAGCTGTTTTCTGTAGAATGCTGGGGCGGCGCCACCTTTGATGTGGCCTACCGGTTCTTGCAGGAATGCCCCTGGCAACGCCTGCGCGATCTGCGCGAACGCATGCCAAATGTGATGACACAAATGTTGCTGCGTGCCTCCAACGGCGTAGGCTATACCAACTATCCTGACAACGTTGTGCAGTTCTTTGTCAAACAGGCCGCAATCAGCGGCGTTGACGTGTTCCGGGTCTTTGACAGCCTCAACTGGGTTGAAAACATGCGCGTCGCCATGGATGCCGTGATCGACGCAGGCAAAGTCTGCGAAGGCACGATCTGTTACACAGGTGACATCTTTGACCCTGAGCGTGCGAAATACGACCTGAAATATTATGTCGCCATGGGCCAGGAACTCAAGGCCGCAGGCGCGCATGTTCTGGGCCTCAAAGACATGGCCGGTTTGCTCAAACCAGCACAGGCCCGCGTGCTTGTCAAAGCACTGAAATCCGATGTCGGCCTGCCAATCCACTTCCACACCCATGACACCGCCGGTATTGCCTCCGCCACAATCCTCGCCGCCTCCGAAGCAGGCGTGGATGCCGTTGATTGCGCTATGGATGCGCTCTCGGGCAACACCTCGCAAGCCACACTTGGCTCTGTCATATCGGCCCTGCAACATACCGATCGAGACACCGGCATCGACATGGACGCTGTGCGCGAAATCTCCGACTATTGGGAAGAAGTCCGCCACCAATACGGCGCCTTTGAAACCGGCATGCAAGCGCCGTCCTCCGAAGTGTACCTGCACGAAATGCCCGGCGGTCAGTTCACCAACCTCAAAGCGCAGGCGGCAAGCCTTGGCCTCGAAGAACGCTGGCCCGAAGTCGCACGCACCTATGCAGACGTGAACCAGATGTTCGGCGATATCGTCAAGGTCACCCCCTCCTCCAAAGTGGTCGGTGACATGGCCCTGATGATGGTCAGCCAAAACCTGTCCCGCGCCCAGGTCGAAGACCCCGAAACCGATGTCGCCTTCCCCGATTCCGTGATCGACATGATGCGCGGCAACCTCGGTCAACCTCCCGGCGGCTTCCCCGAAGGGATTGTGACCAAAGCGCTCAAAGGCGATACGCCAAATCTCGCGCGCCCCGGTGCACACCTCAAACCCGTTGACCTCGAAGCCACCCGCAAAGAGCTGTCAAAACAACTTGAAGGTATGGAAGTCGACGATGAAGATCTCGCCGGCTACCTCATGTACCCCAAAGTCTTCCTCGACTACATGGGCCGCCACCGCCAATACGGCCCCGTGCGGTCCCTGCCAACACAGACGTTCTTTTATGGCATGGAACCTTCCGAGGAAATTTCAGCCGAAATCGACCCCGGCAAAACGCTCGAAATTCGCCTGCAGGCTGTGGGTGAAACCAATGAAGACGGCGAAGTCAAAGTGTTCTTTGAACTCAACGGTCAGCCCCGGGTGATCCGGGTGCCCAATCGTCTGGTGAAATCCGCAACGGCACAACGCCCCAAAGCCGAAGCAGGCAATGACAACCACATCGGCGCGCCCATGCCGGGTGTTGTTGCAACTGTTGGGGCTGTTGTTGGCCAACAGGTCCATGAAGGGGATTTGCTGCTGACAATCGAAGCCATGAAAATGGAAACAGGCATCCACGCAGAACGCGATGCTGTGGTCAAAGCTGTGCACGTTCACGCAGGTGGTCAGATTGACGCAAAAGACCTGCTGGTCGAGTTGGAATAACGCCGCGCTACGCGGCTCCTGTCGTCACCAAGGCACAGACCGCTCACGCCTTCCCGGCGTGAGCGATTGCATTTAAGATATATCTGTCTTGTTGCCCAAAGGATCGCACCCCATGCACCTCTCTGCCCTTACCCTGATTGTCCCTGATTACGATGCCGCTATCTCCTATTATCGCGACACTCTGGGTTTTGTGCTCGAACAAGACATTGATCAGGGCCACAAACGGTGGGTCCGCATCGCGCCTCCCGGAGCGCAAACCGGATTTATCCTTGCGGTTCCGGGCAATGACACCCAGCGCGCTGCAATTGGCCACCAAGGCGCAGGTCGTGTCTGGCTGTTTTTGCAAACAGCCAACTTCGCCAAGGATCACGCCCGCCTTCTTGCCGCTGGCGTTCACTTCGAAGAAGAACCGCGCCACGAAAGCTATGGCATCGTTGCGGTCTTTGTGGACATCTTTGGCAACCGCTGGGACCTGATAGAATACCGCCAACCCGTCTGACGATCTGCTTGAAACATCACCTTTGGAAAAACGCGTCGGATCAGAACACCTTGAAATTGCCCCAAGGGTGTGACCGTTCGTTTCCGTGACAAGGCGCCGCAGCGCAGCACCTCTCGTTGCAGGCCCATCCGCATCATCTGAGTTAGGTTATTCACAGGGCGTTCCGGTGCATGCCCAGCGCGAAGACACTCGCAGAGCGGATGAGCCCCCAGCGCAATTTGTCACATTGCCAGCGCTGACAAAGCGCTTATGTTCAGGCACAGTCAGACGCGAAAGCCCTCATGCCTTACAAATGGACATCGCCGCCCAATGCCCTGGCACAACAATTGCGTCTGTGGCCACATCAATCCTTGCCCGCCCGTGGTTTTGCCGCCTTTGTGCTGACAACCTTTGTGCTGATCCTGATCCCGACATTCGCCGTGCTTGGCACCGCCCTGCTGTGGGGCTTGTTGCCTTTCGCCATGCTGGCTGTGGGCGGCATTTATGTCGCGCTGCGCGCCAATCACAAATCCCGCCAGATCGAAGAAATCCTGACCCTTGATGCGGAGATGGCCCATCTGATCCACAGCAAGCCAGGTGGCGAGGTGAAAGAATGGTGCTGCAACCGCTATTGGGCCGTTGTGTCAAAGTACGAAAGTGATGGCCCGATCCCACAATATGTGACGCTGCGCGGACAAGGTCGCGAAGTGGAAATTGGCGCATTCCTGAGTGAAGATGAGCGGATCGCGCTGTTTGAAGATCTGCAACGCAGCCTGAAACCTGTTCAGGACGTCAACGCCTAAGGGAGGCACCTCCCGGTGCACGGGGGGTGTACATCAGGTGCACGCAGGGTGCATCGGGTTTTCGCCTAACTCAGCCGATCTTTGACCATCGGCCCAACCTTACCAAAATCCATCTGACCGGTGTATTGCGATTTCAATGCGCCAATCACTTTGCCCATATCCCGGATGCTCTGCGCGCCAATCGTGGCAATCGCTGCGTCAACCGCTTTGGCGGTTTCAGCTTCGCCCAATTGCTGAGGCATAAACTCTTCAATAACAATGATTTCCGCCCGTTCGCGTTCGGCCAGATCAAGCCGTCCGCCTTCTTCGTAGGTGCGCGCAGATTCCATCCGCTGTTTGGTCATTTTGCCCAAAATCGCCAGCACATCTGACTCTGGCACACCCTCGTCATTCCCACCCGCACGGGCAGCAATATCTTTGTCTTTGATCGCTGCATTGATCAACCGCAGCGTCGACAACCGCTCGGCATTTTTATCCTTCATGGATTGTTTCAAAGCTTCTGAGATGCGTGTGCGCAGAACCATGTCTCTGGTATCCCGTCCAAACCAATTTCAAGATTTGGAACATACCTAATGCAATCGCTGCGCGCAATGGGGATGACGCAACGCTAAGATGCTGATTTTTATATATATCTCATTTACGTCCTGCCCTTGACCCTTTGGCAACAGACAAGTAGTTTCCGCATCGTTTACCCAGACACATCTTGCCGGAGACTGCCCATGTCCGTGTCCCTTCCCGCGTCCTCAAACGCCCATCCAACTGCCTGCCTTGCCCTTGCGGATGGCTCGATTTTCTATGGCATGGGATTTGGTGCGACAGGTCAAACGGTGGCCGAGTTGTGCTTTAACACCGCTCAGACCGGGTATCAGGAAATCATGACTGATCCCTCCTATGCCGGTCAGGTTGTTACCTTTACTTTCCCGCATATCGGTAACATCGGCACCAATCCGCAAGACGATGAAACAGGCGATCCTGTTGCTGCGGGTATGGTCGTAAAATGGATGCCAACCACACCCTCCAACTGGCGCAATGTTCAACCCTTGTCAGACTGGCTAAATGCGCGCGGCCGGATCGCCATTGGCGGCATCGATACCCGGCGTCTGACCCGGGCTATTCGCCAGCAAGGCGCTCCCCACGTCGCCTTAGCTCATGATCCGGAAGGGAATTTTGACATAGAGGCTCTGATCAAAGCAGCGCGTGAATTCGCGGGTCTTGAGGGCATGGACCTGGCCAAAGACGTGACCTGCGCACAGTCTTATCGTTGGGATGAAATGCGGTGGGCCTGGCCGGATGGGTTTCCCAAACAAACCAAACCAAAGCACAATGTTGTCGCGGTGGATTATGGTGCCAAACGCAACATTCTGCGCTGTCTGGCTTCTGCTGGGTGTGACGTGACCGTCCTGCCCGCAACAGCAACCTATGCGGATGTCATGGCACACAAACCGGACGGTGTTTTCCTGTCGAATGGCCCCGGTGATCCTGCCGCGACGGGCGCCTATGCCGTTCCGATGATCCGCGAAGTGTTGGACAAGACCGATTTGCCTGTCTTTGGCATTTGTTTGGGCCACCAGATGCTGGCACTGACCCTTGGTGCGAAAACCATCAAGATGAGCCACGGCCACCACGGCGCCAACCACCCGGTCAAAGACAACGACACCGGCAAGGTCGAGATTACCTCAATGAACCACGGTTTCGCTGTCGACGCCCAGACCCTGCCGGAGGGTGTCCTTGAAACTCATGTGTCGCTCTTTGACGGTTCCAACTGCGGCATCCGCATGGCAGATCGCCCGGTTTGGTCGGTGCAGCACCACCCAGAGGCCTCCCCCGGCCCTCAAGACAGCTATTACCTGTTTGAGCGTTTTGCCGACGCCATGGCGACACGTGCGAAAGCCACAGAATCCGCATAAAGTCAGGGACCTAGCCGGATTATTAACCTCCCATTAACCGTTCACTGAAAAGGTTCCTACTGGTTGAACACTAGGGCCCTTGGATGAGCACACAACGACTTTTGTTATCTGCTCCGCGCGCTGCGCGGCGTGTCGGCACGCCTGTGCCGCTGGGCCGATATCTGGTCGACGCTGATGTTATCGGAAATGACGATCTGATCCATGCGTTGAACCTGCAACGTCACGTTGATGCACCTTTGGGCGAAATCCTGATTTCTGAAGGGTTGGCAGACCGCGAAGACGTGCTCATCGCCCTTTCAGAACAACATTTTGCCCAGCTTGTGAATCTGGAGCGTGACCCACCCACCGTCGCATCGTCAGATCGATTGCCGGTGAACCTTTGCCTGCAATACCGCGCCGTGGCTTGGATGGATATGGCCGGAATATTGTTGGTCGCAACCAGCAGACCTGATCAATTCGACGCCCTGCGCAAAGCGCTTGGCGACCGGGTACAGCCGATTTTGCCTGTGATTGCGGATGAGGAGCAGATAAAGGCGCAGATTTCGCAGATATACGGGGCAGAACTAGCCTATGGGGCCATCACTCGGGTACCAGCGGCCTTAAGCTGCCGAAACCGCGAAGTTGCTGGAAAGGCGTTAAAACTCCTTGGTCCTATGGTGCTTGGCTTGACCGTTATCGCGCTGATCATGGCCCCGCTGTGGACAATGACGATAGCGACGGTTTTGGCTTTTGTTACGCTGATCATGACCACACTCCTTAAGGCAAGCGCGCTTTGCGCTCAGATCATGCATCGCTTGCCTGAAAACTCTGTCCGCCCCGACCCGGCAGCCAGCCTGCCTTTTCGTTTGCCCCGTGTTTCTGTTCTGGTTCCTTTGTTCAATGAAAAGGAGATCGCCAGTGCGCTGATTGTCCGCCTCGCGCGGTTAACATATCCCAAATCTTTGCTCGAGGTTGTGCTGGTTCTTGAGGCCAAGGACAACGTTACCCGACAATCCTTGGAAGAAACCGAATTGCCCCCATGGATCAGCGTCATTGAGGTGCCCGAAGCGGGACAATTGACAACCAAACCCCGCGCTCTCAATTTTGCTTTGGATTTTTGCAAAGGCAGCATCATCGGGGTTTGGGATGCAGAAGACGCGCCAGAACCCGATCAGATTGAACGGGTGGTCAGCCGGTTCCAAACTGCACCTGACAATGTCGCCTGCTTGCAAGGGATATTGGATTATTACAATGCCCCAACAAATTGGCTAACCCGTTGTTTTACCATTGAATACGCTTCTTGGTGGCGGATCATTCTGCCCGGCATTGCGCGGTTGGGTCTGGTCATTCCATTGGGCGGAACAACCTTGTTCTTTCGCAGAAACGTTCTCGAAAAACTTTATGGTTGGGACGCGCATAACGTCACTGAGGATGCAGATTTAGGTGTGCGGCTGGCTCGGGAAGGATATGTCACCGAACTTTTGCCGACAGTCACTTATGAGGAGGCCACAAGCCGTTACTGGCCCTGGGTGCGGCAACGTTCTCGTTGGCTCAAGGGGTTCTTGATCACCTGGTGTGTGCACATGCGAAATCCCCGGCGATTGCTGGCTGATTTGGGCCCCTTGCGGTTTTTGGGCGTGCAAACGATGTTATTTGCAACCTTCGTCCAATTTGCCGCTGCCCCCTTGTTGTGGTCGTTCTGGTTGATCTCGCTCGGCGGTATCCATCCCGTTGAAGCAACCTTGGGCGCCTATGTTATGTGGAGCATGATTGGCTTTTTTGTGCTGTCTGAGCTGCTGAATTTGGGGCTGTCTGTGGTCGCTGTTTCAGGTCAACGGCACCAGCATTTATTGTGGTGGGTGATTACAATGCCGTTCTATTTTACTCTGGGTGCTGTTGCAGCAATGAAGGCCCTTTATGAGTTTTTCACCAGCCCTTATTTCTGGGACAAAACTGAACATGGCGTGGCCCCGGGTCATGGCAGCGGAGACCGGTCTTGGCGGTCTTGAACCATTCCTCATGACCAAGGGTCAGGATCAATCGGACATGGCCCTAAGTCACCGGCCTAGCCGGTCCGCGCCGCTTCTTGTTTCAGCCGGGTCACAAACGCCAGCGAAATATGCGCTCTCAAGGCTTCTTCTGCGCCCTCTTCGTCACGTGCGGCGATCATCTTAACAATCTTGGCATGTTCCGCCTGCGCAATTTCGCCGCGCCCCTCTGCGGCCAATGACGTGGTCGCCATGAGCGCCATGGAACGGTAAACAAGGTCCAGCTGCTGCACCAGATATCGATTGTGCGAAGACAGATGGATCTGGCGATGAAAGCGACGGTTGCTCCGGGACAGCGCTGAGGGTTGCTCAACCAACAGATCATCCTCCTCTACCATCTCTCGCAAAACACGAACCTCTTCTGGTGACGCATGCCGGGCCGCAAGCCGGGCAGCCAACCCTTCAAGTTCGCCCCGCACCACATAGAGTTCAGCGGTTTGATTGTGATCAAGAGAGGCCACAATAAGACTGCGGCCTTCGCGCGCCAAAAGGGATTGCGTTTCAAGCCTTTGCAAGGCTTCGCGGATGGGCGTGCGCGACACATTGAACCGGTCAGCAAGCTCACTTTCGACCAACCGGTCGCCCGGCCGATAAGTACCACCATCAATAGCATCCAAAATCAGCGAATACGCATCTGTTGATGCGGGTTTCAGCGAAGGCATAACAATTTCCTTTGACCTAACCTCACATTACTGCCCGTAAATCTATGTGCAAGACGCCTTTGCAAGTGCTCTTGCGATACACGGGCCTTGGCCATATCAGGAGACATGCCAAGCGATGCTTTCTCACACGTCGATACATGGGTCTTTGATCTGGATAACACGCTGTATCCCCCGCAGGTGGACCTTTTTGAATTGATAGAAGTGCGTATGACGGCATGGGTGATGCGCGCGTTAAAGGTTGATCAGGCCCGCGCGAATTTTCTACGAGGCCACTATTGGCGCACCCATGGGACAACATTGGCCGGACTGATGCGGGAACATGATATCGACCCGGAACCCTATCTCAAAGATGTTCACGACATCCCAATGGACCGCCTGACACCCGATCCTGAATTGGCGTCCCGTATCAAGGCACTGCCGGGACGTCGGATTGTCTACACCAACGGCTGTGCACCTTACGCAGAGCGGGTATTGGCCGCGCGCGGTTTGGCGGGCGTGTTTGACGCGGTTTACGGGGTAGAACATGCAGATTTTCACCCAAAACCCGATCGGGCTGCATTTGAAAAGGTATTTGCGACAGACGGTGTGGTTCCTGCATGTGCCGCGATGTTTGAAGACGATCCACGCAATCTGATGGTGCCCCATGAACTTGGTATGCGTACTGTCCATGTAGCGCCAAATCAAATGAAGGCCGAGCATATCCAATACCACACGGACGATTTGTCCCATTTCCTTGATCAGCTGAGGCCGTAACGTACTAATCATGGATTTTGATTGCGACATTTTGATCTCCGGTGGTGGGATTGCCGGGTTGTCAGCCGCTGCGGCATTTGGGTCGGCTGGCTTTGACGTGATCTGTGTCGATCCCTCCCCCCCGGTAACTGAGCGCGACGCACAAGGCGCGGACATGCGCAGCACCGCGATGTTGCAACCGGCCCGTGCCGTTTTGGAAGCTGCCGGTGTGTGGTCGGGCCTTGCATCACATGCTGCTGCGTTACAGATCATGCGGATCGTTGATGCGGGTGGCGAGGCGCCGGAACCGCGTGTGGTGCGCGCCTTTGATGCCGCCGAAATTTCGGATCAGCCCTTTGGCTGGAACTTTCCCAATTGGTTATTGCGCCGGGTGTTGGTTGCCCGGTTAGACGCGCTAACGACGGTGGATTTTCGCCCCGGGACCGGCACCACCTCGTTGTTCACCCGCACCGCAAGCGCCAAGGTTGGGTTCACCGATGGCACGTCGGTCACAACCCGTTTGGTGATTGCCGCTGATGGCCGTTCCAGCCCGATGCGCGAGGCGGCAGGCATCTCGGTCAGCACGCGACGTTTTGGCCAAAAAGCGCTGGCCTTTGCGGTGACCCACCCTGTCCCCCATGGCAATGTCTCGACCGAAATTCATCGCACCGGTGGGCCATTCACAATGGTTCCCCTGCCCGATCATAACGGACAGCCAAGCTCGGCCGTGGTGTGGATGGATGACAGCACCGCCACACAGGCCCGCGCAACGGCGGAAGTTGCGGATTTTGAAGCCGACATGTCAGAGCGATCCTGTTTTCTTTTTGGCCCCCTTACATTGGCCAGCCCCCGCAACATCTGGCCAATCATCAGCCAACATGCGGCGCGCATGTCTGAGGAACGTGTCGCATTGATCGCAGAGGCCGCGCATGTGATGCCACCCATCGGCGCGCAGGGGTTGAACATGTCTTTAAAAGACACCGCCGCTTTGCTGAAATTGGCACAGGCCAATCCTGACGCTCTTGGTGATTCCACAATGTTAGAGGCCTATCACAAGGCCCGCCATTCTGATGTCCTGTTGCGAATTAATGGGATTGATCTGCTGAACCGCGTATCTCAGGCAAGCCATCCGATAGCCCGGGACATGCGTGCAAAGGGTCTGGATGCGCTATATGCGACGCCGCCCCTGCGCAAAATGTTGATGCAGATGGGGCTTGGCGTAAAGTGACCCGCAAAGGGCGGGCAAGATGCCCGCCTTAGGGCCAAGCCCGCTTTTTCCTGCGCCGCTGACGCTAAAACTGCGAAATTCCAGAGGGTTGAGTTATTTGCACCTATGGGGTTCATCGCAAATGGGCACGGCTCTGAAATGACGCGGTCTTGGCACCCTCAGGATGAAGGGGCCGACTTTGTGACACCATCGCGTCACTGTGTCAGATGCTTTACCCCCAGCTCATTTCAAAAAACCTGATCAACAACAGATCTCAATCGTCCCAATGTCGCATCAACATCATACAGTTTGTCCAACCCAAAAAGCCCCAAGCGGAAGGTGCTGAAGCCTTCTGGCTCTCCAACCTGCAACGGCACACCAGCCGCGATCTGCATGCCTTGGGCAGCGAACTTTTTGCCGTTTTGCACCTCTGGATCATCGGTATAGCTGACCACCACACCCGGCGCGCCAAAACCGTCACCCGCAACAGAGCTGACCCCTTTGTCAGCCAACATCTTGCGCACCCCATTGCCGAGCTGCCATTGCGCGTCTTTCAGACGTTCAAAACCATAATCCTTCGTCTCAATCATCGTGTCGCGAAACACCCGCAACGCATCTGTGGGCATGGTCGCATGATAGGCATGCCCCCCCGCCTCATAGGCTTTCATAATGGCGCGCCATTTGCCCAGATCGATGGCAAAACTGTCTGAGGTGGTTTCGGCCAGCCGCGCTTCGGCCCGCGCGGACATCATCACAAGACCCGCCGCAGGGGATGCTGACCACCCTTTTTGAGGGGCTGAGATTAACACATCCACCCCCAACGCCTTCATATCGATCCACGCACAGCCAGACGCGATACAATCAAGCACCATCAACGCACCGACATCATGTGCAGCTTTGGCCATTTCAGCGATGTATTCATCAGGCAGGATCACCCCCGCGCTGGTTTCAACATGAGGCGCAAAAACCATCTGAGGTTTTTCATCGTGAATGGCTGCAACAACCTCATCAATGGCCGCTGGCACAAAGGGTGAGGACGCAGAATTACCCTGTTGGCGCGCCTTTAGGACGGTGGTGTTCGCCGTGAGCCCACCTGTTTCGATGATTTGAGACCAGCGGTAAGAGAACCAGCCATTGCGCACAACCAAGGCATCACCGTCCCGGACGAATTGACGTGCAACCGCCTCCATTGCAAAGGTTCCGCCGCCGGGGATCACGGCCACTGCGTCGGCATTATAGACATCACGCAAAAGATCAGAAATGTCGCGCATGACCTGCTGAAACGCTGCGGACATGCTGTTGAGAGATCGGTCGGTAAAGACCACTGAAAATTCTTCAAGCCCCGTCGGGTCTACGGTATCAAGCAATGCCATCTGGTTTCCTCATGTCTGGTTATGTGTTGAATAGGCGGTGCAGATGCGCGGCGCAAAGTTTATCTTGCGCAAACATCGTACAATTTGTCGCGCCATGTCGTAAGGCGTTTCCTCTGAAACACCTTTGGGTCTAGGGCCAGCCCCCTAAAGAGGCCCAATCAGGCGTTCCTCGCTCAACAGCACATTTGCCTCAACCTCACCGGCCCCCGGCAAGGTCATAATACGTCGCCGCAACACCCGCTCAAAATCAGGCAGGTCCCGTGCCACAACCCGTAGTCGGTAGTCATATAACCCCAACACATGTTCCACCGTCTGCACTTCGGCAATCGCTGATACCGCGCGTTCAAAATCATCCAACGACACACGGCCTTTGGTCGCCAGTTTGATCCCCAAAAAAACGGTCACCCCAAAACCAAGCTTTTCCGCATTCAGGCGCAGCCGCTTCCCGCCTAAAATACCAGCATCCTCCAATCGTTTGATCCGCCGCCATGTAGCGGGTTGGGACAGGCCAAACCGTTTGCCCAAAGTGCTTGCCGATTGCCGCGCATCACGGGATAGGGCCGCAATGATCTGTTGGTCTATCGGATCAAGGTCTATCATAGCGGCAGAACCTGTTCAGATTTGATCCGCGCCACATGCATCAACGCTTCAATGTCAGCGATATGCGGCAAGGTCAGGATCTTGCTGCGATAGATTTGCTGATAATGCGCCATATCCCGCGCGATAATGGACAATCGCGCATCCACACGCCCCAAAAAGGTCTGCAGCTCTATCACCTCTGGTACGTCACGGGCTGCGGCCAGAAAACTGTCAAAGGCGTTGCCTTGGGTCTTGTCCAGCGTCACCCGCAGCGAAACCTCCACCCCATACCCCAAAGCGGCCCAGTTCACGGTGGCCCCAACCCCTTCGACAATGCCGTCTTCTTCCATTCGGGCAATCCGGCGGGCCACACGACCCTGCGTCAAGCCACAGCGCTCGGCAAGCTCTGCCGGGCTCAGGCTGGGATCGGCTTGCCAATACCTCAATATCCGTCTGTCTTGATCGTCAAGCATGAAAATTCCATAAATCAGAACTATTGGACATGATTACTCTATCAAAAGACCATTTTCCATCGAAATCACCATGGTGTATCCCTTCCAACCCCCTATGGTGCCTCTCAGATCAACACCCAATCAAAGGACTGACCCAATGCGCGTTTATTACGACCGTGACTGTGATGTGAACCTGATCAAGGACAAGAAAGTCGCCATCCTCGGCTATGGCTCTCAGGGGCACGCCCATGCGTTGAACCTGCGTGACAGCGGCGCCAAAAACCTTGTTGTTGCGCTGCGTGACGGCTCTGCCTCTATCGCAAAAGCCGAAGGTGAAGGCCTTAAGGTAATGGGAATCGCCGAAGCGGCGGCCTGGGCTGATGTGATCATGTTCACCATGCCCGATGAACTTCAGGCTGAAACATACAAGAAATACGTCCATGACAACATCCGTGAAGGCGCTGCAATTGCATTCGCCCACGGCCTGAACGTGCACTTTGGCCTGATCGAGCCGAAAGAAGGCATCGACGTCATCATGATGGCCCCCAAAGGCCCCGGTCACACAGTGCGCGGCGAATATACCAAAGGCGGCGGCGTTCCTTGCCTGGTAGCGGTTGACCGTGATGCGTCCGGCAAAGCCTTGGAAATCGGCCTGTCCTATTGCTCCGCCATTGGCGGCGGCCGTTCCGGGATCATCGAAACCAACTTCCGCGAAGAATGTGAAACAGACCTCTTTGGTGAACAGGCCGTTCTGTGCGGTGGCCTTGTTGAACTGATCCGCATGGGCTTTGAAACGCTGGTGGAGGCAGGTTACGCACCTGAAATGGCATATTTTGAATGCCTGCACGAAGTGAAACTGATCGTGGATCTGATCTATGAAGGTGGTATTGCCAACATGAACTACTCCATCTCCAATACGGCTGAGTATGGTGAATATGTTTCCGGTCCCCGCGTCTTGCCTTATGACGAAACAAAGGCCCGCATGAAAGCGATCCTGAATGACATCCAAACCGGTGCATTTGTGCGTGACTTCATGCAAGAAAACGCCGTTGGTCAGCCGTTCTTTAAAGGTACGCGTCGGCGTAATGACGAACACCAGATCGAAGCAACCGGTGAAACTCTGCGGGGCATGATGCCTTGGATTTCCGCTGGTAAAATGGTCGATAAAGCCAAGAACTAAGGCCCGACGAACCTCATTGGAAAGGCCCGGACCATCGCGTCCGGGCCTTTTGCATATGAGGGATACCAGATGGCAAGATCCGCCACACCTCGGGCGGCGCCGAGGTTTTGACCATTGACGCGGTGCACCCGCGCCCCTAGTCCGGGCTGATGAGCCAAACCCCCGAAATCACCTATAAAAGCTGGCTAATGGTAGCGACGCTCGCCTTTGTCTGGGGGGGCACCTTTTTGGTGACAGAAGTCGCCTTGAACGGGATCAGCCCATTCTGGCTGGCGGCCACCCGGATTGGGTTTGCGGCTTTGGTGATGTCTGCGATTTGGATCCCCAAAGGCGCGCGGCTGTTTGTCTCGCGCCCTTCGCGCGCAACTCTAGGCGCCCTGTTCGCCATGGGCGCGCTGAGCGGCGCGGTGCCTTTTGCCCTTCTCGCCTGGGGACAACAACATGTTACATCGGGCTTTGCAGGTGTGTCGATGGCCTCTGTTGCCTTGATCATGTTGCCATTGGCGCATTTTTTTGTGGCAGGAGAGCGGCTTACATGGCGACGGTTGATTGGCTTTTCGATCGGGTTTTGGGGGGTTGCTGTGCTGATTGGCGGCGATGCCTTTGCGAGGAGCGGTGGCGGCTTTGAAACGGCCGGTCGCATGGCCTGTGTGGCCGCAGCCGCGTGTTACGCGCTCAGCTCTATCTTGATGCGCCGCTTGCCGAATGTGGATGCAATTGGCCTTGCGACGGTTTTGCTGCTCATCGGTACCGCGATCAGTGTCCCACTTGCCTTGCTTGTTGAAGGGGTCCCGCGGATGCCCGGAACGGGCACCTTACTGATCCTGATGTTTCTGGGGCTGATCCCAACAGCGGCTGCGAATTTCCTACGGGTGCTGGTGGTGCGCAGCGCCGGGCCGGTCTTTATGTCCTTGGTGAATTATCAGGTCCCTGTCTGGTCGGTCCTGCTCGGCGCGTTGATCCTCAGTGAACCTTTGCCCCCGTCATTGCTTTGGGCGATGATCTTGATCTTGGTGGGCTTGGGCATCAGTCAATATGGTGCTTTGCGCAGGCTGTTTGGCACGAGGTCATCGTAAGGCGGGCATCCTGCCCGCCCCCGGGGCGGCGCAAAGCGCCGCCTTACTCAGTCACAGCCTTTTCAACCGCAGCAACCACAGCATCCACGGCATTTTCCATCAATGCAGCATCCTCATGTTCAGCCATGACACGCACCAACGGTTCGGTCCCGGATTTGCGGATCAGCAACCGCCCCCCCCCGGATAGATCGGCTTCCGCCTGTGAAATTGCCCGACGCACCGGATCTGTCTCCAACGGCACTTGCCCAGCCTCGAACCTTACGTTTTTTAACAATTGTGGTACCGGTTCAAACTGGTGCATCAAATCAGACGCTGGTTTGTCAGAGCGGATCAATTCGGCCAGAAACTGCAATCCTGCCATCAGGCCGTCCCCTGTGGTGGCATGGTCGCTCATCACGATATGGCCCGATTGCTCCCCGCCGAGGTTGAACCCGCCCTCACGCATCCTTTCGACCACATATCGGTCTCCAACGCTGGTGCGTTCCAGACCGACACCGTGCCCCTGCAAGAAATGTTCAAGTCCAAGATTGCTCATGACCGTGGTCACCAAGGCGCCGCCTTTCAGGCGATCTTCTTGTGCCCACCGCGCCGCCATCAGCGCCATAAATTGGTCTCCGTCACCGATCTGACCTTTCTCGTCGATCAAGATCACACGGTCCGCATCTCCATCAAGGCATATCCCGACATCTGCGCCATGCGCGACAACCATTTCGGCAGCCGCCTGTGGTTGGGTCGAGCCACAGCCCTTGTTGATATTATACCCATCCGGTGCCACGCCCATTGGAACCACATCTGCGCCGAGCTCCCAAAGAGTCATCGGACCAACATGATGCGCCGCCCCATTGGCGCAATCCAACACAACCTTGATCCCGTCCAAGCGCATGCCGCGGGGGAACGACGATTTAACCCGCTCGATATAACGAAACCGGCTGTCGTCGATGCGTTTGGCGCGACCAATCTCATCTGCGGGTGCCAAATCGACACCCTCAGCAACCAGCGTTTCTATCTCGGCCTCAACCTCATCGGATAATTTAAATCCATCGGGGCCAAAAAACTTGATGCCGTTATCATGCGCGGGATTGTGGCTTGCTGAAATCATCACCCCAAGATCCGCCCGCATGGAGCGCGTCAACAACCCCACAGCCGGTGTTGGTACCGGGCCCAGCAACAGAACGTTCATACCCGTTGAAGTCAGCCCCGCCGTGAGTGCATTTTCAAACATATACCCCGAGAGCCGGGTGTCTTTACCAATCACAACGCGGTGGACACCTCTGTTATCGCGGCGAAAGTGCCGCCCAACAGCCGCGCCAATGCGCAGAGCAATATCAGGAGTCATAGGGTGAATGTTGGCCGTGCCGCGCACACCGTCAGTGCCAAATAGTCTTGTCATTGTTGCCTTCCTGTCATGGCCGCGCGCCACAGCGCAATTGCCTGAATGGTTTCAGACACATCATGCACTCTGAGAATTTGAATGCCATGGGAAAGCGCCGCCATTGCGACCCCTAAACTTCCCGGCAGACGTGCATCCGCCTGTGTCACCTGACCAATGGTCCCAATAAATCGTTTGCGTGATGCCCCCAACAAGATCGGCACGCCAAGACTGTGAAACAGGCTGAGCCGCGACAATAGGGTCAGGTTGTGGGGCAATGTTTTGCCAAACCCGATCCCCGGGTCCGCAATGATCCGAGAGCGATCTATGCCGGTTTGCACCAGCACGGAAATTTGTGACTTTAACGTGTCAAAAACATCCAAAAGCACATCGTCATATCGCGGATCACGTTGCATGATTTCCGGATCCCCCAGGGCATGCATCACACAGACCGGAACCTCCATTTGCGCCGCCAAAGGCGCTAGCGCAGTATCAAAGGTAAAGCCTGAGACATCATTGATCAGGTCAGCCCCCGCATCAAGAGTGGCCTGCGCAACAGGCGCTTTGCGGGTATCAATTGAGATAGGCGTTTTGCAACCCGCGGCCCGGAGCCCCAGAACCGCTGGAACCGTTCGGTTGATCTCTTGCGTTAACTCTACGGTTTGTGCCCCCGGTCGGGTCGATTCTCCGCCGATATCAAGGATATCAACACCCGCCTGCGTCATGGCCAAGCCCGACGCTACCGCGTCTTGCGCTGCGGCATGAACGCCGCCATCCGAAAAGCTGTCTGGTGTGGTATTCAGAATGCCCATCACCCGAGGCACGTCAAAGCTCAGACCACAAATAGGAGACCGCGGACGGGCCAATGTATCAATCACATCTGACGGGACATCCGACATTGGAACGATCTGCGGCAAACGGCCCCGTCCCAACACCTCTATCTGTGTGAACCACCCCTCACCCCCGGCAAGTTGCACCGCCCCTTTTGGACGCGCAGGCCCGTGTTGGATCAAAGGGCGAAAATAATCTTGCTGTGACGTCACAAAATCTCCTGATCAACTGGCACTGCCCGCAGCGGGACGGTTGTGCCTTGCGGCAGCTGCGCGCCAATCACCAACATTTCCTGCGCATCAAAGGTCGCTGCAAACCATGCCGCCAATGCAACCGCATCGTCAGGCTGTGCAGATGGGGTGTCCACGCTGTCGAGCACGATCTTGGAGGGGGCCCAAACACAGGTCTGGCCATTTTTCATGGCCCAGTCGAGTTCTGTCCGGGTTTCCACCACAACACAGCGGTCATCGCGCGCCGCAAGAACCCATGCATTTTGTTCAATGGCCAACAGATCAATACGACGTTGCGCCATTTTGTGCAGGATATGCGGCGCCGGTTCATCCGCCGCCCCAACACAAATGACCAACGGGCGCTCGCGGGCTTCTAATTGGTTCAGCCAAGTGGCCACATGTTTGCTGGCAATGGCTTCGTTACTGAAATAGACAAGCTGTGGCTGAGGCAGGTCCGCGGGCACAATTTCGGGTGTATTTGAGGCTTCGCGCGCCCGCACGATTTCAACACCCAACGCGCCCGGGCCTCGATCAAGCTTTTCGATGCGCACAAAGGCGCGGATTGCCTGAGGTTCCAGCAAAATCCGCTCTGCGACACGTTCGGCCAGAGTTTCCAGCAAAGCCAGACGTTCTACTGCCAGCTCAGTCGCAATGGCTTCGGTCACGCGATCATAGCTCAAGATGCGATCGACATCATCGTCAATCGGACCACGAAGCGGCTGCACTTCGACCACAACATTAAAACAGATACGCTGGGTGACCCCTCGCTCCGCCTGAAAGGCACCGATCTCAACCTCGACGGTATGGTTGCGTAAGGAAATGCGATCCAGCGGATCATCTCCGGCCATCGCAGCGGCGCGCTCTGAAGGGTGAGCGAAGGCAAGACGAACATCGTTGGACATGAATTTGACCCTTGGCTGATTACACTATGCGTGGTGTAGCGCGGTTTCGCAGCCCCTAACATCCCGGTTTGCGTCAGGCCAGTGTTCGATTCCGTCAGGGCAAATTCAATTGGACGCTGTGCGCCATGTATGACGGTAAAACAGGTGCACCCCAATCTTGGCTGTGCGGGTATAAACACGTGACCAACGCGGACGCACGGCAGTGGTGTGATAATGTGTGGCACCGCCCGTCAGATCAGGCACCCTCCCGTCCATGACATACCGCGCCACTTTACCAACACGTGCAAATGCTCCGGGTTCAGCAATGACTTCGGCATGGCCATCACAGGTATAGGTAAATTGGCATTGGTATTTTTTGCCAGTACCCTGATTGATCACCCCACACAGGGTCGACGGGAAACGCCCGCTCTTGACCCTGTTAGAAATCACCTCGGCCACAGCAAATTGTCCCTTGACCGTTTCACCGCGTGCTTCAAAATACAGCGCCTCGGACAAGCAACGCCATTGCGCATCACCTGATGCCTTTGGTTGTGCATCGATCCAGCTACGCGAATATTGCACATCCCCAGACGCAGAAGTTGGCTGCGTCAGCAGTTTGTTGATCCGTTTTGTCCCGGCTGATTTCAGTCCCTGTGCCTCAATTCGGGCCAATGCGGCGGCCTTTTTAGGAGAAGCAAAAGCTTCAATCGGCGCGACACAGAGCGCCCCAAACACGAGGGCACCAATCGAACGGTTGAGGCAGATCATAAGTAGGCTCTTGGGTTGTGGCAGCTGCCGGAGGCCTAGTCGCTTTTCCCCAAAGCGTAAAGTGCAGCGCAAAATACCGTGCAAGATCACGCCGGTGCGCACATTTTATGGTTAAATTCCCTTGTGCTCCTACCCAATCTTGTGTTGGATTGCGAGCTGTGCTGCAGCCAGACGTGCAACCGGGACGCGAAAAGGTGAGCATGAAACGTAGTCAAATCCCGCATCTCGGCAAAACGCGATTGATTCGGGGTTGCCGCCATGCTCTCCGCACAGGGACAAAGTGATGCCCGGCTGAGCCCGCCGACCCCGCTCTGCGCCAAGCTTCAAAAGCTCTCCGACGCCGTCAACATCGAGCACATGAAACGGGTCTTCGACAAAGACACCCTGACGCACATAGTCAGACATAAATCGCCCCGCGTCATCACGTGACAAACCATAGGTCATCTGGGTCAGATCGTTGGTTCCAAAGCTAAGGAATGCACAATTGGGCGCGATTTCGGCCGCGCGCAGCGCTGCGCGCGGGGTTTCGACCATGATCCCCAACCGGTAGGAAAAGCTGCGGTCGCGTTCTGTGCGCACCGCTGCGGCAACGGCATCAATAGAGGTCTTGATCAATTCAACTTCGCGTTTGGCAGATACCAATGGGATCATGATCTCCGGCACCACTGGTTCACCATCCTGACTGGCGTCTATTGCAGCTTCAAAAATGGCGCGGGCTTGCATCTCATAGATTTCAGGCACCGTCACACCGAGGCGCACACCGCGCAAACCCAACATCGGGTTATATTCTGACATTGCTTCGATCCGGCGGGTCACGCTTGACAAAGGCAGGTCCAACGCATCAGCCAGCTCTCTCTGGCCCGCCTTGTCCATCGGCAAAAATTCGTGCAGCGGTGGGTCAAACAGACGGATGCAAACCGGCTGCCCCTGCATGATGCGGAACAGCTGGGTAAAATCTGCGCATTGCATTGGCGACAACCGCTCGAGCACCGCGCGCCGGTCTTCGCCGGTTTCCGCAAAGATCATTTCGCGCATCACTGTCAGGCGACCGGGATCAAAGAACATGTGTTCCGTGCGGCACAAGCCGATCCCGTGTGCATTAAAGTTCTTGGCTGTCTGCGCATCCGCAGGCGTATCCGCATTTGCCCGCACACCAATGTCCGCCGCATCTTCGGCCCATGACATCAGCCGGTTGAAAGTATCATCCAACGCCGCTTCTCGCATTGCCACCGCTCCGGCCATCACTTCGCCACTGGAGCCATCCACGGTGATTTCATCCCCTTCGTTGAAGACCCGCCCTGCGCGGCTGATCAATTGCTTTTTGCGCAGGTTAAACTTCATGTCCGATGCGCTGACGACACATGGCAATCCCATGCCACGCCCAATCACGGCTGCATGGCTGGTGATGCCACCCCGCTCGGTCAGCACAGCTGCGGCAGCATGCATGCCTCGGATGTCTTCGGGACTGGTTTCACGCCTGATCAGGATGCAGGCTTCGCTGCGCGCATAATGCGCCTGTGCTTCGGCAGCAGAGAACACGATTTTGCCGGTCGCAGCACCGGGGCTGGCCGCGATGCCATGGCCAATCACATCCCGGCTGGCCCGTTGATCAACCTGTCGGTGCAACAATTCAGTTAACGTGCGCGGTTGCACCCGCATCAATGCCTCTTCGCGCGGGATGATACCTTCTTCTGCCAGCGCCACAGCGATCCGCACAGCGGCCCGCGATGACCGAGCCACACGCACGCCATCAAGGATGTGCAACTTGCCATCTTCAATCACAAATTCCACCTGCATTTCCGCGCGCAGACGGATCCGCATTAATGCGGCATGTTCGACCAGCTCTTTGAATGCGTCAGGCGCCAGCTCTTCGAGCGATGGGCCGCGCGGATCACAGGTCAGATACATAGCGGCTGCATTGCCCTCCAAAGCATCCCGTCCCTGCGATTGACTAAGGTATCGCCCGGTGATCTGGGGCAACCCGGTTTCAGAATCCACAAGTTGCAAAACCCCGGCACCGCATTGCCCCCGGCCCACACCAAAGGCCATTTCCTGAACAACAAGGCCCAATCCGGCATCCGCCGGCGCGCCCTTGGCCTGTCGCAACAAACGCGCGGATGTGCCATCCCACGCCCGCGCCATGGACCGCAACACCGCCGTCAGCTGTACTACGGGACATTGTGGGAATTCTTCTTCCGTCTCGATCTCATAGGCGCGCAGCGATTGCATTAAGGCAGAACGCCCTTCGCCGGTGACCTCGTCAAACATGTCGGGATCTAACCGGGCGACGTTAATCGCATAGCTTTGCACAAACCGGGTATAAAGCGCAGCGGCCGCAGCTTCACCCATGCTGGTACAAAGCTCTTCGAACCGGGGTGTATTGATGCCGATGTTCAGCACAGCCCCAGGTCCGCCCCAATCAGGGTCCTGACTGGAAGGACGCACACACATCAATGCGCCTTTTGGCATTTCAGCCACCACCGAAGCGATATCCGGTATGTCACCATTTGCAATCCGCTGCACCGCATCAAAGGACACCGCAACGGTTTGCGGTACCGGCAAGTCCAGCCGCACCAGCCGTTGCAGGCATTTCGCGCGACCGCCATGGGTGGCATTCGCGATGGGCGCGGTCGGGGTTACCAGCGTTGTATATGGATTATTCTGCACCGCAGCACCTTTTCAATTCAGGTGCAGCATAGGACTTCTGCATTGGCTGGCAAGGGATTGTATTAACAAATCCTTAATGCCAGAACCACGGCGTCACCCCTCAATGCGCGCCAAATCAGCGATCGTCGAACAGGTAGTCCTGATCCGACTGAGCAAATTGAGCCGATTGCGGCGCACTGTTGCATTATCGCTGTTGATCTGCACCGCATCAAAGAATGCATCAATGGGTCCACGCAAAGTCGCCATCGCCGTCATGGCAGCAGTGAAATCCTGTTTCGACATCGCTGGGGTAATGCGGGCCTCGGCCTCATCAAGGGCTTTGAAAAGCGCCCTTTCTTCGTCCGTTTCAGCGAACTTTTCGTCCGCACCATATGAATATTCAACACCGTCAGCCTCTTCGGCCTGACTAAGGATGTTGTTGGCGCGTTTGAATCCTTGGATCAGGTTTTCACCGTCGTCTGTGTTGAGCGTCTTTGACAAGGCACGAGCGCGTTTGACCAGTAATGTCAGATCATCACTGCCTTCCATCGCGATGCAGGCGTCGATCACATCATGACGAATACCCTGATCTTTGAGATAGACCTTGAGCCTGTCATGAAAGAAAGACAGAAGGTCGGCCGCGTCTGTCTGGTCATTGGCCTGGTGCAGGACGTCAAGTAACCGAAGAGAAAAGTCATTTTCGATGAGGATACGGATCACCCCCAAAGCGGCGCGGCGCAGCGCGAACGGATCCTTTGACCCCGTTGGTTTTTCATCAATCGCCCAGAACCCAGCCAACTTGTCGATCTTCTCAGCCAGAGAAACCGCCACGGAAACCGGTGCGACCGGGACATCATCGGATGGCCCCAAGGGCGCATAATGCTCTTTGGCCGCCGCCGCGACCGCATCGCTTTGTCCAGCAGCGCGCGCATAATAGCTGCCCATCAGACCCTGCAGTTCCGGGAACTCATAGACCATTTCGGACGACAAATCAGCCTTGGCCAATCGGGCGGCTTGTTCTGCGTCCTGCGGATCTGCCTCCACCAGCGGCGCCACGGTGCGCGCCAGAACCGCCATGCGTTCAATCAGCTGAGCCTGCGTGCCCAATTTGTTGTGGAAGGTCACATTTTCAAGCGCTTTCACCCACGCCGTCATCCCATCCTGAGATGTCGCCACGCGCAGATCATTCTCCCAAAAGAACTTGGCATCAGCCAACCGCGCCGAGAGCACCTTTTCGTTCCCCGCCAGAATGGTTGCACCATTATCAGCCGTTGTTCGGTTGGCCACTGTAATAAATTTCTCAATCCGCCCTGATTTGGCGTCGCGTACCGAGAAGAACTTTTGATGCTCACGCATTGATGTTTGTAGCACCTCTGGCGGTAGGGCCAGAAAATCCTCTGCGATTGGGCCCATCAAGACCACGGGCCATTCAACAAGCCCGGCAACTTCGGCCAAAAGGCCAGTGTCTTCAACCGCTTCAAGCCCACTGGCAAATGCCATATTGGTCGCATCATGCCAGATGGTTTCAGCCCGTGCTTCACTGCGCAGAACAACATTTGCACGGGCAAGTTTGGCTTCGTAATCTTCAAACCCGGTGACCTTGATCGCCTCAGGTGCCAAAAACCGATGACCATAAGTCACATCGCCTGACCTAATCCCATCAATATCCAAAGGTACCACCTCACCGCCTGCTTCATCGCTGATCACACACAAGATGGAATGCAACGGGCGTACCCACTTGAGGCTTCCGGTGCCCCAACGCATGGATTTAGGCCAAGGGAAGCTGCGGATGGTTTGTTCCAAAACCTCTGAGACAATATCCGCAGCCGGACGGCCCGGTTTATGGATCTTGGCGAACAAGATCGCGCCTTTGGGCGTTTCGCGTTCTTCAAGATCGTCGCGCGACACCCCTGCGCCACGCAAGAAACCTTCGATCGCTTTTTCAGGCGCATCCGCTTTGGGACCTTTGCGCTCTTCAACAATAGAGGGGCTTTGGGCCAACATGTCTTCAATGGTCAAGGTCAACCTGCGCGGCGTGCAAAAGGCAGCTGCTGAACCATAGGTCAGCCCCGCATCCACCAATCCGTTGGTGACCAGTTTTTGCAAATCCTGCGCAGCACGCCGTTGCATGCCAGCAGGGATTTCTTCGGAGAAAAGCTCAATCAAAAGGTCAGGCACCAGAGTATCCTTTGGCTTGCCGCAAGGTAGTTCATAAGAGCGGTTGGATACCCGCCTCCTTGCAGGGCGTCCAGCCCTGAGGAGAAGCAATCTGCGAATGATTGAAAGATGGGGGCGTCTCCCTCGGTGCTGAGAGGCAAAAACACCACGCGGTTCTGGCACCGGTCCCTTTTTACAGCTAGAGTTTGTTGAACGAATACAAGACAGGCCGGGGCCCGCTTACGCTACTTGGCCAGAGGGAGACACCCAGATGACAACATATACCTTTCCCGCAATCCGGATCACCTATACCGAGAGTTTTGGATTTGCCGCAACCGCCCCATCCCAAGTGCGATTGGTGGTCCCAGATGACGTAACTGGATTCACCTATCAAATTCTTGCCCTCTCAGAAGGGCGCGTGCCTGCGGTGACCATTCAGACTGAATTGTATTCTCTGTTGAACGAAACCGGGCCAATCCCCTTTACAAGCCGGGGGTTTTTCCAACTTGGAGTGCTTGAGAGCGATGTTGAAGGCGTTGTGTCATCCAGCATCACAATGACCATCATTCCCGATAGCACTGCCGTCTTTCCCTTCCCCAGTGATTTCTTTGTGCCTTTATCGGGAGACCCGGTCCCGGACGGCAGCTCTCTGGACGAATTCACCGCATGGACCAGCGCGATAACCTCGGCTGGTGCTGTGCAAGAAGGGCCATTTATGCCCGATACGTTTATCCCATTTGACAGCATCGACGGGGTGACATCGACCGAAAATGATCTGGTGCTCGGCACCGCATCGGATGACTCATATGCAACAGGGGAAGGCAATGACACTTTGATCGGCGGTTCTGGCGATGACACGCTGGATGGCGGCAATGGGACTGATACTGTGGCCCTCCCCGCGCCTCAAAGCAGCCATACGCTTGCAATTTCTGCGGGCGGGATGACCATCACGGATCGAAATGAAGGGGGGGCGGGACAGGATACGCTGATCAACATTGACCGACTGGATTTTGGCACGGCAACACCTCAAACGGCAAGCGACCCGTTTGTTCTGGAGGCTTTTGTTGGGGGTGCAGGGCTTGCCTCAGCTGACTACGCGCAGATCGTTGAACTCTACATCGCTTATTTTAACCGCGCGCCGGACGCGATCGGGCTTAACTTCTGGGCGACACAATCCGCCAATGGGCTGGACCTTGCACAGATGGCCAATCTGTTCTTTGATCAGTCTGAAACCCGTTCAATTTATGCGTCGGCCTTTGGGTCTGATGGCCAATTGGAAGATGTCACATCTTTTGTGACACAGGTTTATAATAACGTGCTGGGCCGTGTGCCTGACCAAGCCGGTTTCGACTTTTGGGTCAACACCTTGCAGACTGCGCCTGACATCACCCCTGCCAACTTTATCCTTGCGGTTCTGGAGGGTGCCAAGTTCACAACAAATCCAACCCCGGAACATGCAATTGATCAGGCCTATTTGAACAACAAAACCGATTTGGGGGCCTATTTTGGCGTGAGCCTTGGGATGTCGGGTTTGCAGAATGCCAGCGATGCAATGGCCCTTTTTGACGGCAGTGAGGCCAGCTTTGCCAGTGCGGTCAGCGCGATTGATGGCTTTCATGCGCAAGCGCTGGACCCGGAAAACGGCGAATTTCTAATGCCTTTGGTTGGTGTGCTGGACACCGAGCTGTTCTGATCATATCTGCACCTAGGTACGCGGGGGCAAACAGTTAAGTGCTGCGGCTGATCTATGGGCGGGCGGGGCATTCTTCGCCAATGACAGTCCCATCATAGGCTTTTTCGCCGCATTCGTTTAACTCGTGCCAAACATATCCACGCCCGTCTTGGGTGATCGCGACAATTCGGTCGACGCCAAATGCCACGTTTTTGGCGCCCAAAAAGGTCAGCGCTGTGCCTGCCTCTATTTCGGCCCCCAAGGACGCAGCGTCAAAACAATCAAACCAACCCGGCGCATTGCGCGGCGTCGCCTTGTCCACCAAGACATAGGATTCCGTCAGAAACGCGAGGCTCTGTGTGGTTGTAAAACACGCGCGATAGCGGATCGGCGAACTGTCCGCATCTATCGCCTGAAACCCATCGAAAACGATGCTTTCTGGTGTTTGGGATGTCAAAGATACCAGCGTGACGTCTTCTTCAGCTACCGCCTGATAGAAGCCGTAGATTTGCAGGTAGTAAAGCCCTGCCCCGGCAAGCGCTGCTGATATCAAGATCACAATCCCTATGATTTTACCATTCATCGTCTCATACTCTTTGCTGACAGAACCAAGGTGCAGAAGATCTGCCCCTTACGACGTTTCGGATTGCGCACTCTCTTTGCATCTCAAGGAGCTGGTCCTGTTCAAGAGGCAGCGCCCTGAAAGGGCGCGTTACACGGTTTTGCAAACGGCAATTGTTACGCACCTGCGCTTAAGCCACATCTTCGGACCAGCCGCCCGCGCGGGTCTGCACAAAAGCATCCGCACACATCTTGGCCAAACTGCGCACGCGGCCAATGTAGGCTTGGCGCTCCGTTACTGAAATGACGCCACGCGCGTCCAGCAGGTTAAACATGTGGCTGGCCTTGATACATTGATCATACGCCGGATGCGCCATGACAATACGTTTGCCGGTCTTGGGATCTGTTGCGGGCTGTTGGAGGATCAACTTACAATGAGTCTCGGCCTCTTGGAATTGGCGAAGCAACACATCCGTGTCCGCCACATCAAAATTCCAGCGCGCATATTCTTCTTCGGTCTGTTTGAACACATCCGCATAGGTCAGCTCAATTGCGGAACCCGGATCGTTAAATGGCATATCCATCACGTGATCCACCCCCAGCACATACATCGCCAAACGTTCCAGACCATAGGTCAGTTCCCCGCTGACCGGGTGGCAATCATGCCCACCGACCTGCTGGAAATAGGTGAATTGGCTGACTTCCATGCCATCACACCACACTTCCCAGCCCAGCCCCCATGCGCCCAGTGTCGGGCTTTCCCAATCGTCTTCAACAAAACGGATGTCATGCAAATCCATATTGATGCCGATGGCCTGCAAGGACCCCAGATACAGCTCCTGAAGGTTCGGCGGGCTTGGCTTGATCACCACTTGATACTGGTAATAGTGCTGAAGCCGGTTCGGGTTTTCACCATAACGGCCATCGGTCGGACGGCGAGAAGGCTGAACATAGGCAGCAGCCCAGCTTTGGTCGCCCAAAGACCGCAAGGTTGTTGCGGGATGAAACGTACCAGCGCCCACTTCCATATCATAAGGTTGCAACACTGCGCAGCCTTGCGCCGCCCAATAATTCTGCAAAGCCAAAATGATAGACTGAAATGATTGGGGCTTGGTGGTCGCATTTCCGGGGGTTTTTGACATCGTCCTGCCTCTTGCTCGCTGCGGTTTCTACCTACGGGCCGAAAGGGTGCGCGTCAATTGCATCGCCCCCACAAATTCAGACACCCGGCCATGGCAATTCTGGCGGTTTCCTGCTTATCTGCGGCTGTCCATGATTCAGGTAAGAAACTTCTCCTATGACGCGTATTTTCTCGGCTCTTTTGGCTGTTTCAGTAACAATTTCTTTGTTGTCCATTTTTGCGTCAGGTCTTTCTGCTCAAACGCAGTCTCCGGACGATGTTGTCTGGGTCCAGATCGAAGCCCAGCCCAGCCTAGCGGCGGCCACACAAAGCGCGCAGGGCTATGCCCGGCAAATTGAGGATGTGAACGGGTTCTCGCTAGGTGCAGGGTGGTATGGCATCGCGGTTGGACCTTACCGGCGCGCAGATGCGGAACAGGTGCTGCGCTCCTATGTCAGAGACAGAATAGTGCCGCGTGACAGTTTCATTCAATCCTCCGACGCCTTTCGTCAGCAATTTTGGCCTGTCGGGGCCAACGTCCTGAACCGTGGGGTTCTGGATGCCCCCTCCTCTGTGGAAACCACTCCGGCCCAAACAGAGACAGCACAGACCCCGACGCCAGAACCCGACCCCATCATTCAACCCGCGGATGAAACCCTGCGCGAGGCACAGCGCAGCGAGCGGGCCCTGACGGCGGATGAGCGCAAAGACCTGCAAATCGCGCTGCAATGGGCCGGTTTTTACAATGCCGCGATTGATGGATCTTACGGGCGCGGCACACGGGCATCGATGGCCGCATGGCAAGAGGCCAATGATTTCGAAAGAACCGGCGTTCTGACCACGCTGCAACGCGCCGCACTGTTGGGGCAATACAATGCTGTCCTAGACGGATTGGGTTTGCAATTGGTACGCGACGACCAGGCTGGCATTGAAATGATCATGCCCACAGGCGAAGTCGGATTTACCAGATATGAAGCGCCGTTTGCGCATTACGACAGTAACGGCGACATCGGCGCACGGGTGATCCTGATCTCTCAAAAAGGCGATCAAAGCACGCTTTTTGGGCTCTATGATATCATGCAAACGCTTGAGATTGTGCCACAGGAAGGTCCGCGAAACCGTGGCGATAGATCGTTTGAATTGGTCGGGCAAAATGCGCAGATCATCAGCCAGACACAGGTGTCTCTGCGCGATGGCGAGGTCAAGGGGTTCACGCTGATCTGGCCCGCCGGAGACGAAGACCGCCGCACCCGCGTCATTGCGGAAATGGCCCAGAGCTTTGCCCGTTTACCCGGCGCGCTTGATCCGGCGGCAGGAAGCAATGCAAACCAAGCCATCGATTTGATCTCAGGGCTTCAGGTGCGGCAACCCAAGCTGTCCCGATCCGGTTTTTTCATTGATACACGTGGCGCGGTCCTGACCACTTCCGAAGTTGTGGGGTCGTGCGGCCGACTGACATTGGACGGCGATTCCGAAGCAAAAGTACTGGCACAGGATCCGGCCAGCGGCCTTGCTATTCTAAAGCCAAACAACGCCCTTGCCCCTTTAGCGGTTGCCGCTTTCAATCTGGCAGCACCCCGTCTGCAATCTGAGGTCTCAGTGGCGGGATATTCTTATGAAGGTGTGCTTAGCGCAGCGACGCTGACCTTTGGCAAGCTGGCTGACATCCGTGGTTTGCAAGGCGAAGAAGACGTGAGCCGACTGCAGCTGCGCGCGCAGACAGGTGATGCTGGTGGACCTGTATTTGATGCAAGCGGAAACGTTATTGGCATGCTCTTGCCCAAAGACACCCAAGGCGCGGCCTTGCCCGAGGATGTTGGATTTTCCCGGGACAGCACTGCGATTGCCGATATCGCCGCGCAGGCTGGTGTCGCGTTGACCGCAGCCACCCAAACCGGCACCGCAGCCCCAAGAGATTTGCGGTTGGCGGCACAGGGTATGACAGTATTGGTCAGTTGCTGGGAATAAAGAGCAGTGCGAAACATTCGCTAAGGTCAGGAGCCATTGCTTAAGCATGGGGTTGAAACGGAACCACAGCTTAATTTAGGCATCAGGCCTTCTTTCAATGACCCGATCCCATATTCACCGGCAAAATTGACCTACACCACGTCCGGTGTCAGATAGATCAAGGTTGGTCCCTCTGCCTTGAAAGCGTCCTCTACGGCCTGTTGCATCTGTTCGAGAGTATCTGGCGCACGCGCCCGAGCCCCAAACGCTTCGGCCAGTTTCACAAAATCAGGGTTGCGCGCCACAACAGCGTTTGGCGCGATCTGTGCGCGTACCATGCTGTCTTCGATCTCTTTCAACTTGCCATTGTCCCAAAGGATGATTGGCAGGCTCAGGCCAAGCTCAACGGCAACGCCAAGTTCTTGCATCGTATAGTGAAACCCATAATCCCCGATGATCGCCAAGGTTGGCGAACCGCGACGTGCCATCGCGCCACCAATCGCCGCCGGCGTGGCATATCCCAAAGTGCCAAACCCATAAGGGTGATGCCAATGGCCCGGGCGATCCATATCCCACACCTCTTTGGCCACATAGGCAAATTGCGTCATGTCGGAATAGATCATCGTCTCGGGCGGGACGACCCGTCGCAAGGCCTCACAGATCGGCACAATTCCCGGCCGTTCCGCATCCGTCTCAGCCCGCCAGCGCACGCGCGCTGTTGACACCTCCTCGGGGGTCCAATCGCTTTGTGTTTGGCTCACAAAGGGGGCGACCGCGTCAAAGAACAATCCTGCGTCACATTTGAATGCGCTGTCTTCTTGTCCTCGCCGGGCCAGTACTTCATCGTCGATATTGATGTAGATATGCGGGCATTGCGCGCCCAAACTGTCGCGCCACAAATCCACCTGCGCCAGATCGGTTCCAACCACGATCACTAAATCTGCCAAGCCACAAAGTGCCGCACTGTCAGGGCGCGCCAGATAGGCGCCAAAGTGCAAAGGATCATCGCCAACCACGCCGCGCCCTGCATAGGTGCAAAAGGACGCAGCACCGGACGCCCGGATGACCTGAGCCAATGAATCGCCAGCCTGTGCGGCCCCGCCACCAAGCACAAATAGCGGACGCTGCGCGCGCGCCAGTCTTTGTGCAAAATCTTTACCGGCCTCTGTAGAAGGCCGCGCCGGGCTGGCGGGGATGCTGCGATCCGTCTGCCACTCCTTGTTAGCGGTTGCTTCCAATTGGGCAATTGGCACTTGGATGTGCTTCGACCTCGGGCGTGACATCGCAAATTCGTCAAAAGCCCGATCAATCAACGCAAAGGCCGCTTTGGGTGTGCGCGCCTCTTCTGACCAGTCACAGACCGTCGCGGCGGCCCCTTGCTGATCCTTCATCTGATGTAATTGTCCGCGTGTGGCCGCCACTTCATCCAGACAGGATGATATCACCAGCACTGGCACGGAATCCGAATAGGCCTGCCCCATCGGTGTCATGATATTGCATACGCCCGGCCCGGTGATCACATAGGCCACGCCCGGCTTACCACTCGCGCGGGCATACCCATCAGCCATGAACCCAGCGCCCTGTTCATGCCGAGCCAGAACATGGGTGATCCCGGCTTCTTCGATCCCACGGTACATTTCCTGATTATGTACGCCGGGGATGCCAAAAATCACATCGACTCCACGATCCTTGAGCATATGAGAGATTTGCGCACCAAGTGGCCGTTGTGAGGGGTCAGGCATCAGGCTCTCCAGAATTTGACTGTTAGGATGACGTAAACCGCCAAAAGCTCCAGGCGACCGATCAACATCGCCATCGCCAATATCCATTTCGCCGTATCATTGAGGCTGCCAAAGTTTCCCGCAGGCCCAATGATGTCCCCGAGCCCCGGACCGATATTCGCAAGCGCAGCCGCGGCCCCAGAGACGGAGGTGACAAAATCAAGCCCGGTCAGGCTAAGTGCAACGGCGATCAGCCCGAGGGTGACGATAAAGAACATAAAGAACGACATAACGGAGGACAGAACATCCTGCCCTACTGGGCGTCCATCATAGCGCGGTGTAAAAACGCCATGCGGCGAACGGATGCGCCGCAACTGCGCGCGGATCGAAGCAAAGAGCAATTGGTAGCGGAAAATCTTGATCGAACAGGCTGTAGACCCGGCACATCCGCCAATCAGCCCAATGAAGAAGAACAAGGCAACCGCAAATGATCCCCACAACATGTAATCCACCGACGAATAGCCCGTGCCCGACAGGATCGAGACAATGTTGAACAGCGCCTCACGGAAATTATCCTCCCAAGCCCTGCCAAAACCTGTATTCAAGACCAGGAAAATCACCGCCACCAACACGACAATTGTGGCTAAGAACCCGCGCACCTGTGGATCGCGATGTAACGCCATCGCGTCTCCGTTCAACAGCTGTACGTAGCGTACAAAAGGCAACGCAGCCAAAATCATATACAGCGATGCAACATATTCAGCCGGACCAGAGAATGCCCCAAATGACGCATCATAATTGGCAAACCCACCGGTAGATATTGTGGTGAGCGCGTGCACCGTTGCGTCAAAAACATCCATGCCAACAGCCAGATAACTTAGGACGCAGGCAACCGTCAGCCACAGATAGATTGTTGAAATTTGCGTCGCGATCTGACCCGCACGGGGTAGAATTTTGCCAAAGGTGTCAAACCCTTCGGACTTAAAGATCTGCATGCCGCCGACTTTGAGCTCTGGCAGGAAAACCATCGCAACAACGATAATGCCAACACCGCCCAGCCATTGCAGAATACCGCGCCACAACAACAGCCCTTTTGGTAAGTCATCGAGCCCTGACAAGACCGTCGCCCCTGTGGTCGTCAGCCCCGACATCGATTCAAAAAAGGCGTCGGTAAATCCAGATCCGGTTTCCCCCATCATAAAGGGCAAGGCACCAAACACAGGCAGCATCAGCCACACACCAGTGGTCAGCAGGAATGTCTGTTGAATAGTTAAGCCTTCGGGGACACCATTGGCACAGGCCAATGCGATCATGCCGCCCGCCAAAGTGGTGATCAAACAACTTTCGGCAAAAACCACCCAATGCCCGCGGCCCTCTGCCAAATCGACCACCATAGGCAAGATCATTGCCACGCCCAGCACAGCAACCAACAGGCCAACAACATATCCGACAGGGCGTAAATCCAACATGGGTGCAGCGTTGGCGTGGCGCATTGCAAGTGTCAAGCTGTGTCCCGCAACACATTCGCAAATAGCCCGGTGTTTGGTTTTCTAAACCGCAGACCGGGCCTTATGCGTTACCAGTGAACAAACTGGCCTTTCGCTAAACCTACCCGCTCAGGACACATCCGTCTGATGACGGCCCTGGTGAAGGGGGTGGGCGCAATTCTTATTGCAACTGGAAGATCAGAGGTGGCTGAAGTCCCGGAAGACATATTGAACAATATCATCACGTTTGATGTTCAGATCGTCCAATTGGCTGTCTGACATCGCGTTCAGCATCTCAATTGTCTCAAACCGTTTGCGCACCAAGGCACCCGTCAGCATGTTTTGTCCAAGCTTTGCGAACCAGCCACCAATGCGGTTCAGCACATTCCGGGTTGCAGTGATCTCAGAGTTGAGTACCTGCGCGGGGGAGATTGAATCGTTGTATGCCATTGTATCGCCTCATAATTTAACCATCTCCTCCCTGCCCTTAAGTTAGGGGAACACGGTCCAATTCAGTAGTGACAATCTTGCATAGCCGCTGCCCTTTTGGCGCAGGCCCGTTAATCCTTTGGCAAGGATCAAGGCCCTAGATGCAGGCCATGATCCTAGGACAACAGCGCCACACGGCGTAAAGCATCACGCGCGATCAAGATGTGAAACGGCAGGATCAACGCAAGGTACAGGCGGCCACCGATGTTGTGGGGATGCACCCAAGTGGACAACATCACCCGACCATCTTGGACAAGCACTGAGACCCGGAAGTTTAGGTGTTTGTCATCAAAACCGGCAATCAGCTCATCCTCTGTCTCTTGTTCTACTGGGAAAATGCCCACTTTGTCAGAGGCAGACGGGCCTTCATTGGACAGACCAAATGGCGCTGTGAGCATCCCTCTGATTCGCATCAAGTTTTGCGCCCACCCGGGAAAGGCGGTGATGATCTCAGCTGCCCGGCGCGGTGTCGTCTCAGCAGGCACACTGTAGGTATCGACAAAATCCTTTGGGGCAATCAAACGCCAAAGCATGCTGTCCTTGGGCAACTCAGTCTTGAGAACTGCGGTATCCGGCATGAACTTGCTCCGATGGCTTCAAACGAAATCTCGCATGAAACCGCCGCATCGTCAGCGCGACATAGCCGCGCGGTCAGCCGACGTGAAACAAGGTGTTAAACAACTTTGGATCGATGCTTTCCATTTCAAAGGTCGGCCCATCGGTCAGGATTGAAATCGCATCATGGCTGTGCAGGCTTTCTTGGTGGCTTGCAATCACACGAAAGTCCCCGACCCGAGCTTCATTTTGCAATTGTTCACAAAACAGCCGCGCGGCGTCTTCGACAAAAATCGGATTGGCGGCATTCAGCTCCGCAAAGGCTTGTTCATCTTCGCGTTTGACCATCACTTGCGTTTCTGTCGGCACTGCACGGCGGCAAGCATCAATCAGATCTTCGTACCACAGGCAATCCGTGTCGCTGTCGATCACAACAGATATGCGCGCAACAGAGCGTTGCGAATGCGGCGTCGCCAATTGGCCCCGCGTTTCGCGCGCATGCTCTGACAATTCCAACGAACAGGGACAGGTGCTGGAATATACATAATCAAGATGGATGATTTTTTGACGTTCACCGTTTTTTTCAATCAGTTCCAGTGCAACGTCATAATATTGATACCCCGACAAACCCGATCGCAGGCTTTCGATTTTCATCGGAAAGGAAAACCGCATTTGAATGCGTGCATCCATGCTTTCCAGATCAGATTTGTAATCGTCCAAAGCGGCTTCGATTACTTCGAAGCTGAAGGTCTGCTCGGAATGTTTGTAAAAGCTGCGCATGATGCGCGACATGTTGATGCCTTTTTTGTCAGCCTCAAGGCTAACAGACCCGGTGATCGAGGTCTCAAGGCTCAGGTCACCATTGTCGCGGGTGTGAAACCGGATTGGCAAACGGAAATTTGAAATCCCGACATGCTGAATTTGCTGGCGGGCCCCCCGGATCAGACTGGACGGGCCGTTTTGCAAATCCGGGAGGGATTCTTTGTATTTTTCAGTTACCTTGAAGTCATCCGGGTAGTGCCGCTCAAATTCGGGATACTCCGCTTCAGGTGCCAACAACCGCGCAACTGCGGGATCAAGCTGGGCGATCTCAGACGCTGTTGCGCCGGACACCCATGCCTTCAGCGTCTCAAGCGCCAATTGCGCATCTGAGCGTTCTGGTGCCTGTTTTACAGATGTGATGACGTTCATGGACATAGCCCCCTCACTGGTGCTCCCTACATACATAGGGCGCACACTCCACTTTTGCCAATCACGAAAAATGTGATGTCGCCACCTTTTTCGGTAACCTCCTGTAAAACAGCTATTTTCAGGCCGACAACGCCTGCAAGAAGTCAGCGATCAGATCGTTTTCGTCTTCCAGACCAACCGAAATCCGTACCAAACCGGGCGTGATGCCAAGCGCATCTTTCTGCTCTTGTGGCAACCGTTGGTGGGTGGTGAACGCAGGTGGTGTGAGGATGGTTTTGGCGTCTCCCAAATTGTTCGAGATAATTGCTATCTGACAAGAATTAAGAAAACGATATGCGGCTTCCTTGCCCCCCTTCACTTCGATGGCAAGCATCGTGCCGCCTGCCCCCATCTGACGTTGGACAAGGTCATGTTGCGGATGGCTTGGCAAACCGGGATAGATCACACGGCTTAACGTATCTTGCTGAGACAGGGTTTGCGCGATCTTTAGCGCCGCTTCCGTCTGGGCCTTGACGCGCAGGCGCATCGTTTCGAGCCCTTTCAACATGATCCATGCAGTAAACGGGCTCATCGAGCCACCGGTATGTTTCATGAATGGTTCAACCGTTTTGCGGATGAGCTCTTTGGAGCCAAGGATGACCCCACCCAACGCGCGCCCCTGACCGTCAATATGTTTGGTGGTGGAATAAATCACCAAATCCGCGCCCTGCGCCACCGCGTTAGAATAGATCGGTGTGGCAAACACGTTGTCACATACCACCAGCGCATTGTGACGATGCGCGAGGGTCGACACCGCTTCGATGTCAACAACTTCCAACGTAGGATTGCTAAGGGATTCAAAGAACACAGCACGGGTGTCAGGACGGATCGCGGCTTCCCATTGGGTCAGATCGCTCCCATCAACCAGAGTGACCTCAATGCCAAAGCGTGGCAGGATTTCTTCGGCAATATACAGGCATGATCCAAAAAGCGCCCGCGCCGAGACCACATGATCTCCTGCCTTGAGAATCGACATCATCGCGCCATTGACCGCCGCCATACCCGAGGCCGTGGCAAAGGCGTCTTCGGTACCCTCAAGGGCTGCGATACGTTCTTCAAACATCGCAACGGTGGGGTTGCCATAACGGGCATAGATAAATTCATCTTCGCCTATTGCTTCAAAGCGTGCTTCGGCCTGTTCGGCGTTGTCATAGACAAAACCCTGCGTCAAAAAGATCGCCTCGGACACTTCGCCGTATTGGCTGCGCCGCGTACCAGAATGCACCGCACGTGTGCTCTTGTGCCAGTTATTTCCCATGTTCATATCCTTTCGCCCCGGCCATCAGCCGGGCAATAAAAAACCCCAGACGCGGTCAAGCGAAAGGGGGCTTTCATCCTGACCTTTTAGCGGGATGTTTAACGTGGCCCGCAATCCGGTAACAAATCGCCACGGTGCAGAGCTACGACAGTGATTGAGGATCGTCAATACGGATCTTGAGCAGCTGCGGAAATTTCATCATCACAACTCTAGCAAAATGAAAAACAGCAGAACGCAGGATTACTCCGCCTCATCGATTTCGGTAAACCGTTCAAGCGCAACAATTTGCGTCCACAAAAACACAAACATCAATATCGGAAACCCAAAGGTTTCGATTTTGACCCAAGCATCCGTCGACATCGTGCGCCATACCACTTCGTTTGCGATTGCCAGGACAATAAAAAATACCGTTAAACGGCGGGTCAGCAACATCCAGCCCTCATCCTTCATCGGGATCATTTCCGACATGACATAGGCGAGATAGCTGCGCCCGCGCACCAAACCAACAGATAGGATCAGCGCAAAAAAGGCATAAACAATGGTGGTTTTCATCTTAAAGAATTTCTCATCATTGAACCACGCAGTCAGCCCGCCGAAGAAAATCACCATGAAGGCTGTGAAAATCTGCATGCGGCTGAGTTTGCCGGTCAATGCCCAAAGAATGCCCATGGCTGCCAACAAAATGGGTACAAATATTAATGTCGCCACGATGAAACCCGAATATTCGACACCCGCAAAGGTAAAGCTGTCATCACGGATCCGCAGATAGATCACAAAGAACAACAATGGCGGTCCCAGCTCGAGCACTTGCTTGAGAATAGGGTTGATGGTCTTGGGGGCGTCCGTCTCTGGGTTTGTCATCCGCTTTTCCTTTATCCACCAAACTCAACTATCACAGCACCCGCAGCAATCAATGCCATCAACGCAACCCGGCGGGGTCCCACCGTTTCTTTCAAAAACACCCAGCCAATCAGAGCGGCAAAAACAGTGGAGGTTTCCCGCAATACCGCAGCCTCCCCTACTTTGTCTAATCGCGTCGCCAACATGATAGAACCAAAGCTCAAAAAGGCCACACATCCGCCAATGATGCCGCGTATCATCAAAGGGGTGATCTTTGGTGGATGGGCCATATTGCGCCAGCGGCGCAACGCTATGAGTGGCATCACAATACCGTCAACCATGAAGAACCACGCCAAAAAGGTAAAAGGATCCGCCGTCGCGCGGATGCCGTAGGCGTCATAGGTGGTGTAAAGCGCGACAAATATCCCGGTCAACACCGCCAACCCCAAAGCGGCGTGCAAAGTCTCGCGCTCTGAAACCAGATAGAGCATGTTGTAAAGTGCAAGGCCAAATATGCCAGCCAGCAGAACCGCCAATCCAATCCATTGTGTGGCGCTGAAGGTTTCATTGAATATCAGATAGGCGCCAACCACCGCAAACAATGGCCCGGTGCCCCGCACAACCGGATAGACAACGGTATAGGCGCCTTTGGTATAGGCCCAAGCCTGTAGCAGCTTGTAAATTGTATGAATGACAAAGGCACCACCAAAGAGCAGCCACATATGCGGTTCAGGCCAAGGCACAACAAAGAACGCAAAGGGCGCGGCGATGACTCCGTATGAAATATCCACCGCGCCTCTGGTCAGCCACGGATCATGCCGCCCTTTTTGCAAGGCGCCAAAGGCTGCGTGCAGCACCGCAGCAAAAAGCGCGAGCATCAGCGCGAGATGATGACCCGTCGCGGTGCCTTCAATGGAAATCAACCACTCTGTCATATCGGAGATGGCCGCCGCCCTTTGGCGTCACCCCGACACATCACCGTTCAAAGCCAACCAAGGCATCTGCAAATTCTTGTGGATCAAAAGGGGACAGATCATCGATCTGCTCACCCACACCAATGGCATGAATGGGCAACCCGAATTTGTCAGCAAGGGACACAAGGACGCCGCCCTTGGCGGTGCCATCAAGCTTGGTCATGACAAGGCCCGAAACATCTGAAATCTCTTGAAACACTTTGACCTGATTAACCGCGTTCTGCCCGGTTGTCGCATCCAAAACCAACAAGGTGTTATGCGGGGCGGTTTCATCCTGTTTGCGGATCACCCGGACAATTTTGGCCAGTTCCTCCATCAGATCACCCCGGTTTTGCAAACGACCCGCGGTGTCGATCAACAGCAAATCGGCGCCGTCTGCCTGCGCCTTGCCCATCGCGTCAAACGCAAGGCTGGCCGGGTCCGAGCCCTGCGCGGCAGTTAGAACCGGAACGCCTGCGCGATCCCCCCAGACCTGCAATTGTTCCACAGCCGCCGCGCGAAAGGTGTCACCAGCGGCGATCACCACCTTTTTGCCCGCAGCGCGGAACTGACTGGCCAATTTGCCAATTGTGGTTGTCTTTCCCGATCCATTTACCCCAACAACCAGAACCACCTGCGGGGTCCTAGGATAAAGCGGCAAAGGACGGGCAACCGGATCCATGATCCGACTGATTTCATCAGCCATCAATTGTTTGATCTCGGCCACCGAGAGCTTTTTGCCAAACCGCCCTTCTGCCATGTTTGCCGTGACCCGAAGGGCCGTATCCACCCCCATGTCAGCGGTGATCAAAAGCTCTTCGAGCTGTTCAAGCATGTCGTCATCCAACACGCGCCGCACGACAGTTTTGTTTGGCTTGCCCCGTCCCATCAAGCGCCCAAGCAGGCCGGGCTTCGTTGTTTCTTCTGGAGACGTCGTGTCCTCCAAGTCGGGGGCTACGGACGTCAAAGTGGTGCGCAAAGGTTGCATGGACGCGGGGGGGGCTGGAGGTGCGGCAGTTTCTTGTGCGGCGCTCTGCGCGGCAAGATGAGCGGCTTCATCGGCCCTGCGGGCCTCATCAGCCAGATGCAGCGCTTCCGCCTCAGCCGCCAAACGCTCAGCTTCAGCAGCGCGCTCTGCCGCTTCCAGACGCGTTTTTTCGGCCCTGCGGGCCTCATCAGCCAGACGTTGTTCTTCCGCTTTGCGCGCTGCGATCTCGGCGGCCTGACGGGCTGCGTCATCTTTGGCGTGTTGTATCGCGCGCGCTTCTGCCTCACGGGCAGCTTGTACAGCAACCTCATGCGCTGCCGCTTCTTGGGCTGCACGGTGCTCTTGTTCCAAACGTTCGTTTTCACGAGCAGCAGCTTCGGCTTGCGCGGCATCACGTTCGGCTTGTGCTCTGGCGGCTTCTTCCGCAACCCGGACGGCCTCTGCTTGGGCGGCTTCATCTGCCAGCCGGTTTGCTTCGGCCTCAACAGCCTTGCGTTCCGCTTCCAATCGCGCGGCTTGTTCATCCTGCGCGTGTTGCTCTGCCTCTCGCGCCGCCTCTTGCTCGGCCCGCATTGCCTGTTCAGCGGCATCGCCAGTATTTACATGACTTTCGGGCGCGAGGACTTCTTCTTCGCCCCCGTCACTGACAATCGCTTCCAATCCCTCGTCAATTTTTGACGAAGATTTGAATAACCGCTCTTTAAGCTTTTTGAAAAACGCCAAGGAAGGTCTCCGCACCTGTTTCATTCAGGCTTACCTGACCCCTTTGGCGGATGGAAGTGTGCCTGAGCAATTGACATAAGCGCAACAACCCCGCACCAAAACCCCATGCGGTTCTGGATTGCTTTCATCATCTGTTTTTGCGCACTGCCAGCTGCGGCAGAACCCGGGCGTATGTGTTCAACCCAAAAGTGGGGCCACAGCCAATGTATCCGCCCGGCGCATTTTGTCTTTGACACCTGCAACGCAATTGCCACGTTCAGCGCGCGCCATGGTCTAAACACCGGATTTTTCGCACGCCTCATTTGGCAAGAGAGCCGATTTGACCCCAATGCGCTGTCCCATGCAAACGCCCGGGGTATTGCCCAATTCATCCCCTCGACCGCAAAACTGCGCGGCCTGGCAGATCCTTTTAATCCCGCGGACGCGCTCGAACATTCGGCGCAATATCTTGCTGAAATGGCCGGGCGATACGGAAATGAAGGCATGGCAGCGATTGGATACAATGGTGGGGAGCGCCGTGCCGAAGGTTTTTTGCAAGGCAAAGGGCTCGCCCCTGAGACTGTCAATTATGTGCCTATTATCACAGGGTTAAACGCCGAAGTCTGGCGTGATTCCCCTCCCAAAGACCACGACATGCGCCTGTCCAAGACAGAACCCTTTTTGACGGCGTGCTATGCCATGGCTGCCAATCGACGCATCACACCTTTGGCCCGTCCAACGCCCCCGCCTGCGGCGATCAAACCTTGGGGTATCCAGGTTGCTTTTGCTCAATCCAAAAAGGCCGCCCGCACCGAAGTGCGCCGCAAGACCGCTGTTTGCCGGGATATTGTGAACGGAGAAAAGACTGATCTGATCTACAAACCACACCGTGTTGCCTCAAAGAAGGGGTATTTCTTTGCCCGCTTCGGACGCAACAGCAAAGATGCGGCTGAACGGCTTTGTACCCGTATGCGAAACCGCGGATGCACCTGCCGGGTCGTTCAAAACTGATCGTGACTCCATGGGTTCCGGCCCCATTAGCGCTGGCTTTTGCAAAATCACAGGGGTTTGGTGGGTGCAGGTCATAGGTACTCTTCAAGCAAAGCCCCCAAGACGCTGTGATGTGGCAAAAACAGCGTCCTGCGGATTTGACATTTCGCATCAAACAACCCTGCAAGCAAATCTGACCCTGCGTTTGGTAGAAATACAGCAAGCAGCCAATTTGACTCGAATAATCTAATTACACTTTGTTACAATAAAAGGCCGGAACACCCCGTCAATTGTATTAACCGCATCAACAAGCAACGCCTTGCAAAACCATAATAATTTGCGGCCATGATCCGATAATACGGCAGGCAGGCAATTACAAATATTACGATTACTCAACGTTCACTTGATCAGCTGTGATTGCTTTTCGTGTAGCTTTTTCTCTAAAATCATACATATTTCTGCAATCAAACACAGCTCAAGGATTCCACCATGACAATGACACGCCGCCAATTCACAGGCCTCAGCATCTCAGCAGCTGCTGCTGTCACGCTGGGCGCTACGCCTTCATTTGCGGGTTCGAAAAAGCGAACAGGCCAGCTATCCGGGCGCCAAGGGTACAAAGTATCCGGGACCATCTCTGTAAAAAAAGACGGCGACACCACACAAGTGATCCTGAATGACGACTACCTGTTTGACCCCTCAAAGAATCCACCTGACATCAAGATCGGTTTCGGCAACGGCGAGAAATACGCCAAGGGTTCAAAAATTCACGATAATCTGACAGTCAAAAAAGGCGCAGCCACCTTTACCGTGCCTGCAAGCATCGACACTGACAAGTTCAACGAAATTTATATCTACTGCGAAAAATTCACTGTAATTCTCGCAGCTGCAAAGCTGTCCTAAGCAACAGTTTTTTCTCGAAACTAAGAAAACCGCCGGTTTCGGCGGTTTTCGCGTTGGTTCAAACTCCCTAATGTTTTGGCCTTATGTACCGTCAAGATTCATTCTTTGATCTTAGTGCTTTTGGGCAGATCGGCCTTGTTGTAATCAGCACGATCTTGTTCCTGTTGATCCTGTTTGCCGCCTGGAAACTTCTAAGCCCCCGTGGCCCTGTGATCCGTATCCTCGGTGCCCTTGCGCTTTATTGGGTCTTTGTCTGGGCGTCACCACAGATCTATTACATGTACTATTGGATGATCTTCCCGAACTTGCCGCTGCAATGGGTCATATGGCCACCGGTTGGACTGGAGAGAGCAATACAAATGCTGTTTTTCCAATACCGTCACAACCTGTCTGCGCACTTTCAAGGGGTTTTGGGCTGGTGTCTCCTTGTGACACCTTTTGCCCAAGATTTTTGGCAACGCCTTAAGCGATAGAATGCCTAAAGCTTGACCGAATACCGCATTCTTGCGGTGTCACACCGGTTGTTCCAGATTTGGCAAATGCGATTGGACGACACCCCTGACATTTCAGACAATCCCATACCCGCAGATAAGAGCTGTCACTGAATCTCGTCGCCAAAGTGCTTCATCACCATACGAATTGGATTTGGCGCTGCTTGCCCCAAGCCACATATCGAAGCATCTACCATAGCGGTTGAGAGCTCTTCCAAGAGCCCGGTATCCCATTGATCGGCCTGCATCAGTTTGACTGCTTTTTCACAACCAACCCGGCACGGCGTACATTGCCCGCAACTCTCATCTTCGAAAAAGCGTAACATATTCAGCGCTGCATCCCGCGCACTGTCATGTTCTGACAAAACAACCACCGCCGCGGAACCGATAAAGCTGCCATGCGGCTGCAAAGTGTCAAAGTCCAGCGGGATATCATTCATAGAGGCAGGCAAAAGTCCAGATGACGGGCCTCCTGGTTGATAGGCTTTGAACACATGGCCATCAGCCATTCCACCTGCCGCCGCTATCACGTCATCGATGGTGGATCCCGCAGGCAGGACATGCACCCCCGGATTGGCAACCCGGCCCGACACCGAATAAGATCGCACCCCCTTGCGCCCGTTCAGCTCTGTTGCAGACAAGACTTCGGGCCCCTCACGACAAATGCGCGCAACCCAATGTAATGTTTCAATATTATGAACCAATGTTGGTTGCCCGAACACCCCGACCTGCGCAACAAATGGCGGACGATGGCGTGGCATGCCACGCTTGCCTTCAATACTCTCGATCATCGCAGATTCTTCGCCGCAAATGTAGGCCCCGGCCCCACGACGCAAATCAACATACCCTTTTTCGACCAATCCCGCTTCTTCTAGTGCTTTGATTTCGCGCGCAAGTATGGCCAAAACGGCTGGATATTCATCGCGCATGTAAAGATACACGCGCGTCGCTTCCACAGCCCAGGCCGCAATGAGCATCCCCTCAAGGAACAGATGCGGCGTGCGCTCCAAATAGTAACGATCCTTGAACGTACCCGGCTCGCCTTCATCCCCGTTAACGGCCATATACCGGGGCCCGGCATTGGCGCGAACAAATCCCCATTTCCGACCCGAAGGAAATCCAGCCCCGCCTAATCCGCGCAAACCCGACGACAGTACCTTGTCTTGAACTGCCTCCCAATCACCGCGCGCACGTAGGTCTTTCAACGTCGCATAGCCCCCATCTGACGCATAAGCCGCAAACCCTTCATAGTCGGGGACATGCACATGGGTGTCCTCAGCGGCAATAGCGGCCTGTACTTTTTCGGGCGTCGCATGGTCGATATGATTATGACCAATCTCCAACACTGGCGCGGTATCACACCGCCCCATGCAAGGCGCGCGCAAGACCCGCACCTCAGTGGCATCCAGCCCCGCTTCCAACGCCGCTTTCAGCGACTGCGCCCCGGCCAGCTCACAAGAGAGCGAATCACACACCCGAATGGTCAGAGCAGGTGGCGGTGCCTCGTCTTCCTTTACCACATCGAAATGCGCATAAAATGTCGCAACCTCATAGACCTCGGCCATCGACATGCGCATCTCTTCGGCAAGCGCGCGCAGATGCCCGGCTGATAAATGTCCATGCGCGTCCTGAATTAGATGCAGATGTTCGATCAACAGATCTGCACGGCGGGGGCGATCCCCCAACAATTCACAGACCTCCTCCCATGCCTGATCTATCAGCTGCCGCCCCTTGGTATGACGCCGTCCTTTGCCTTTACCGGACTTCCAAACCCCTTTTCGCTGGTCTTTGCCCGTGTCCGTGTCCTGATCATCAAGCGCCATGATGCGATCCTCTCATTCCGTCTTGCACCCTTGTTATCAACAAGCCTTTGCAACCCGCGATCAAAAAACGACAAATTTCCAGCGCTTTGCGGGGCTATTGCGCCAAGATGTGTTCTTTGTCAGGTCATCTTTCGTCTATAAGAAACAAGTTCCGTCTTCTCATCTCAAAGGACCACTGATGTTCTGGTACACCACCGCCAGCCTGACGCCTGCTATCCTTCTGGCTCTGGCGTGCTTTTTGGGTGGGGTATTCCCATTGTTTGGTGTGTTGTCCATCACGGTCCTTGTGTTTTTTCTGGACAAACTCTCCGGTCCAAATCGAGACGTGGCATCAAGCGGACGCAACCTTTCTCTGATCTTGGCAGGCGTGCATTTCCCGCTGCTGGCCCTTGGAGTCTGGGCGTTGAGCATGGGCAATCACCTCGACCTTCTCGACAAACTGTTGATCTTCACAGGCCTCGGTCTCTATTTTGGTCAGGTTTCAAACTCCAACGCCCATGAACTCATCCACGCAAGTACCCGCATACCGCAACGTCTGGGCGTGTTCGTCTATACGTCTTTGCTGCATGGCCACCATGTTTCGGCACATCTACGGGTGCACCATATCTATGCCGCAACCGATGCGGACCCCAATTCCGCCCGACCAGGAGAAGGGTTCTGGCGATTTGCCATGCGCGCCTTGGCCGGCGAATTCAAAGCCGGCCTGAACGCTGAAAAGACCCACCGCGCCCGCGCTTCGGCTCCCTTGCCGCCCCATCCTTATCTGACATATGTCGGAGGCGGTTTCGCGGTGGTCGCGCTTGTCGCTTCTCTCACTGGGCTTAAAGGGCTGGGATTTTTCCTTGCCATCGCCCTTTACGCACAGCTGCAACTGCTCTTGTCCGATTATGTGCAACATTACGGCCTGCGCCGCCGACCGCTACAAAATGGCAAACCAGAACCAATGGGTCCCCATCACAGTTGGAATGCCCCCAAATGGTATTCATCTGCAATGATGCTAAACGCTCCCAAACATTCAGATCATCATTTGCGGCCCAAACGCGCATTTCCGGCACTTCGCGTGACCCCCGACACCATGCCAATTCTGCCGCATTCGCTCCCTGTCATGGCCGTCCTTGCCCTGATCCCACCTTTGTGGCGCAAAGTGATGGATCGCCGTGTAGCACAGTGGCAAAATCCGGCCTAAGTGCCCCTCATTCCCACTGGTCCCTTTTGACGCTTTCTGCAAGAATGTGCACATGAAATATCTCGCCATACTCATTGCCCTGCTCGCCTGCCCTGTCTTTGCTCAGGACCTGATGACAGCCGAAGAATTTGACGCCTATACCCGTGGGAAAACGCTCTTTTATGGGCAAAATGGTCAAGCCTACGGCGCAGAAATCTATCACGAAAACCGTCGCGTCGAATGGTCGTTTCTGGATGGAGAATGCAAACACGGCGAATGGTACGAAGACGCGGGCCTCATCTGCTTTGTCTATGATGACAACCCAACACCGCAATGTTGGAGCTTTCAGCAAAGCCCGGCTGGCCTGATCGCAAGATTTGAAAACAGCCCCACCACAACCGAGCTTTATGAAGCGCAAGAAATTGGGCAGGAAATGCTCTGCCTCGGACCCAAAATCGGCGTGTGACCTCCCTTAAAGCCACCGCCCGCTCTTACCTTTCTTTTTGGCCTTAAATACCTCTCGCAACAATTGCCCCACACAGAGCGTTACGGCGATGCCACGCCCTCACAACAAGCTGCCCTGCTCTGGTGGCATATCAACAGCTTTCTTGCGTGTCACAGCTGGTTTTGCACCAAGCGTCACACGCCCATCAGCAAATTCAATCTCCAGATGCCCCGCTTTTTGCGCCTCGCCTTTGCCTGTAACCACCTTGCCGTCCCCCCGCACCACAGCATAGCCCCGCGCCAGTGTGGACTTGTAACTCAACGTCTCGCGTAAGCGCTCAAGCCCCATCAGTTTATCCGACCAGACCTTGATTTGCCGCGCGCCAGCGTCTCCCAATCGATGTGCCAGCGTTTCAAATGCCGCCTGCTTGAGCGCCCGATCTTGCACCAGTGCCGCCGGACGGAAACCAAGCGCGCGGCTGTCAAACCGATCCCGTTTCGCGGCAACACTCCGCGTCAAAGCAGGCGTAAGCCGCGCCGCAACTCTCTCAAGACGATCAACATCCGATTGCAACTTGCCGCGCAGAGTCTGCGGGCGCAACGCGCCAGACACATCTACCAACCGCAACCGCCGCCGCTGAACCCCGGCGATCAAAGCCGGTCCCAATTGCTCGCCCGCCCGGTCCAACCGCTGACGAGGCCCTTCCAACAGGGTTTCCGCACGTGGCAGCGCGCGTGCCACATCCCGAAGACGCTGACCTCGACGGCTCAATCCTTGACTAACCATCTGCCCCATCCGGGCATTCTGCCCTTCAAGCCAAGCCATTAGCTCATGACGCACAGGCACCGCCAATTCCGCCGCCGCAGTTGGCGTAGGTGCACGCTGATCCGATACAAAGTCAATCAACGTCGTATCTGTCTCATGCCCCACAGCAGAAATCAGTGGAATTTCAGAGGCCGCTGCCGCACGTGCAACGCTTTCCTCATTAAATCCCCAAAGATCCTCAACAGATCCCCCCCCCCGCGCGACAATCAACAAATCAGGGCGCGGCATCGCACCACCAGATGTCAGCGCATTAAACCCTTCAATCGCCCGCACCACTTCTGGCGCGGACTTTGCCCCCTGCACCGCAACAGGCCAGATCAACACCTTGCGGGGAAAACGATCCCGCAACCGGTGCAAAATGTCCCGGATCACCGCACCTGACGGGGAGGTCACCACACCGATGACCTCCGGCAGGTAGGGAAGAGGCCGCTTGCGGGCCGCGTCAAACAGGCCCTCGGCCGCCAGCATTTTCTTGCGTTTTTCCAGCAATGCCATCAACGCGCCCATGCCCGCAGGCTTAATGTCCTCAATCACTATCTGATATTTGGATTGCCCGCCAAAAGTGGTTACGCGCCCGGTTGCAACAACCTCCATGCCTTCCTCGGGCTGGGTCTCCAACCGCGATGACACCCCTTTCCAAATCACACCAGAGATGACCGATTTGTCATCTTTCAGGTCCAGATAAATGTGACCAGAGCGCGGTCTACTGACCCGTCCGACCTCCCCTTTTATCCGAATATGAGAAAACTCCCCTTCGATCACACGTTTGATCGCACCGGAAATTTCGGTGACCGAGAATTCAGGGCTGTTTTGCCCTTCCATCGGATCGTCAAGCAAGTCCATTTCATCACCTTGTCACGCCACGCACATCAGCTTAGAACGCCCTCCAACAAAGGCCAAGGGGAGCGCGTCCATGAACATCCTAATTTTGGGCAGCGGAGGCCGCGAACACAGTCTCGCTTGGGCCACACTGCAAAATCCGAAATGTGACAAGCTCATCGTCGCACCGGGAAATGCCGGCATTGCGGACATTGCCGATTGCGCGGACATCGACATCATGGATGGATCATCCGTGATCACCTTTTGCGAAGAAAACAGCATTGATTTTGTCATCGTTGGCCCCGAAGCCCCGCTCGCTGTGGGGGTAAGCGATGACCTGCGCCGTGCGGGATTTGCCGTTTTCGGACCATCTGCCGCTGCCGCACAATTAGAGGCCTCCAAAGCTTTCACCAAAGAAATTTGCGACGCTTGCGCCGCTCCAACAGCCGCATACGGACATTTCACGGACCATGCAGCGGCACGCGCCTATGTCACCAAACAAGGTGCGCCGATCGTCATAAAAGCTGACGGGTTGGCCGCTGGCAAAGGTGTGATCATTGCAATGACTGACAAAGAAGCCCTTACAGCAGTTGACGAAATGTTTGACGGTGCTTTTGGTGATGCAGGCACCGAAGTGGTGATCGAAGAGTTTATGGAAGGCGAAGAAGCGTCCTTTTTCATCCTTTGTGACGGCACCGACGTCCTGCCTGTCGGGACCGCGCAAGACCACAAACGTGTTGGGGATGGTGACACTGGCCCCAATACCGGTGGGATGGGCGCCTATTCCCCCGCCCCTGTCCTGACTGATGCCATCGCCGAAAAAGCGCTTGCTGAAATTATCCGCCCGACAATGGCCGAAATGGCAAAGCGCGGCATGCCTTATCAAGGTGTGCTTTATGCTGGGTTGATGATCAAAGACGGACAGCCCCGGCTGGTCGAATACAATGTTCGTTTTGGCGACCCCGAATGTCAGGTGCTGATGATGCGGCTTGGTGGACAGGCATTTGACCTGATGCATGCTGCGGCAACTGGTCGCCTGTCAGAAAAACAGGTGAATTGGGCTGATGATCACGCGGTGACAGTTGTCATGGCCGCAAATGGCTATCCCGGCACCTATCAAAAAGGGTCGGCCATCGGCGGGTTGGATACCTTGCCCGAAGACAGCAAGAACATGGTGTTTCATGCAGGCACAACCGCCAAAGACGGGGCGGTTACCGCAACAGGTGGCCGTGTGCTAAATGTCTCGGCTCGTGGCGAAACCTTGGTCGAAGCCCAACAACGCGCTTACGCTTTGGTTGATCAAATCGATTGGCCCGAAGGATTTTGCCGCCGTGATATCGGGTGGCGTGCGCTTGATTAGCAATTGTATCTCTCAAGCAAGTTGGGAGGGGCATTTGCTAGCCTGAGGACAAAAGCGCATCGCTACATTGCACTGGTTCCTGAGTGATACGCGACACTTGTTGCACCGCCCCGTTTTCGGCCCGCACAAAAAGCCTGTCTTCAAAGACATATGGCACCCAACAATGGGTCTGGTGCGAATCATCTTCGTATCGAAAGCAGACGTATGGCCCTTCCAAGGTGATCTGACCATAAGTGCAACGCCCATCAGAACGCGCCCATACGGTCCTTTGACGTGGCAAAAATTGTTCCACCCCCACCGGCTCCTCCCCGGGAAATGTACTAAAAGTCAATGTGTTATGCCCGGCGCGGCGTAAAAATTCGTCCGGTGAAATCTGTTCTTGGGCAACAACGGCCCCCGCAGCCCAAAGCGATAGAAAAAGACCGCAGATCAGCCGCATTGCATCGCAGTTTGGATACTCTCATGTCCTTTATTGCGTCCAAGCACGCGCCTGTCAAAACGCTCCTTTTGCCAACGGACTTCAATGATCTCGGACCAGTTTGGACTGAGCAAAACCATCGCAGGGCCTTTTCCGCAGTCGCGCACCCCACCCGAAATGAAGTCTTCTCCTATGCGGTGGTTCGTCAGCCCCCGAAGCTCTGCATAAGGCGTCATCATGCCCTCTTGGTAACGCATGACATAGGCTGTTTTGCCCAGATGCGGTGTGACAACCATCGCGATGTCTTTCACGCCATCAGCGTCAAAGTCCGCAACACCTATCGGGGCCAACCACCGGAACCTTGTGCCAATATGTCCGGTATAGCTGCGCAATTCCGGGACACCTTGGGCATTCAACCCATAGACGGCCAATCGCGCACCGAGATTTTGGTCACTTTCCACAACGATAACCTCAGGGCCATCGATACCATCAACATCAATCAGCCGCGGCGCGATATCCTCGAACACCTTGATCTCTGGCAAACGAAGGTCAAAGCGCACGTCCTCAAGCTGAGTTTCGTCCTGCGCGTCGCCCTGTTTTGGACGTCGCACAGTGACACTCAAATTGCCCCATTCCACATCATCGCCCAACACACCATGTGGATAGCGTTGTGTGGGCTCTGAATACTCAGCCGAGGTGATGACCTGTGCACTCAACGGCATCGCCGCAAGCCAAACAAGGACTGCAGCGATCCCGCGCAACATCAGATTTGCTTTTCTGGCATTTGGACCCGCAAACCGTCCAATGCATCTGTGACCTTGATCTGACAAGTTAGCCGCGATCGTGCTGGGTCAGGCTCAAACGCAAAATCCAACATATCTTCTTCCATATCGTCCTTTGCCGGAACCTTTTCCACCCACGCCGGGTCCACATAAACGTGGCACGTTGAACACGCACAGGCCCCGCCACAATCAGCTTCGATACCGGGGATGTTATTGTCACGCGCACCTTCCATCACTGTCAGGCCATTTGAGACCTCCACCACATGTTCAGTTCCGCCATGTTCAACATAGGTAATCTTGGCCATCTCTGATCGCCCTTTCTTAGAATTAGTGTAAATCATAATTAGCGATGCAAACGGCCGTCTTCCAGCCCCCAATTGCACTGAAATCACACATAACCGTTTGATTGCTCAGCAAATGCTATGCAGTTCTGCTTAAAACCACTAGGTTGACGAAAAATGACCCAGAGGCATTCGGGCTATGTTTATGTTGAAACTTCCTGCGCGGGGTATGGCACCCATTGCTTTTGTTGGTCTTTTGACACTTGCCGCTTGTGAAACACCAATAGATCCACCCGGAGGCGAAGCCATCGAACCCGGCGTTGTCGCGGCAACCCGCAATGGCCCAGACGGCGCAGCACCCGGTACATGCTGGGGCCGGACGGTCAGCCCCGCAATTGTAGAAAGCGTCACCCAACGGATCGAAGTGACCCCGGCCAAAGTAAACCCTGATGGCACGGTGGCCACGCCCCCGGTCTACCGCAACCAAGATCAACAGGTCATTGTCACCCCTCGAAAAGACAATTGGTTTGAAACGCTCTGTCCAGACATGCTGACAATTGAGTTTGTTTCCACGCTGCAACGCGCCCTGCAGGCCCGCAATGTTTATGATGGTGCGATCAGCGGAACAATTGACGCACCAACCCGTGCAGCAATTCAGAAATACCAACAACCCACGGGTCCAATAAGCCCGGTTTTGTCACTGGAAAGCGCGCGCAGTTTGGGGCTGATTGCTGTGCCGCGTACCAAGGACAACTAGATCGCCTGATCTTGGGCATCCCCCCAACAAAATGGCAGATGTTCTAGAGGCACGCCCCATGCAGGTTGCGAAAACCAAAAGGGCACCCCAACGGGATGCCCTGAAACGCAAGCAAATGGTGACGCGCTACTCGCCCAGGGCGAGCGCTACGAATCGTGGATCTCCGGCCCGACGCACCAACAACAGCAATGATTTCCGTCCCGCATCTTTGGCGGCATCCAGCCGGGATTCCAAATCCGCAATGGTCGTGATTTTTTGCTGACCCGCTTCGGTAATGATGTCGCCCGTCCGCAGACCTTTCTCAAAGGCCTCGGATGCTTCATCAACAGACGTCACAGCCAGACCTGTTGTGCTTTCGTCTAGTCCCAGTTCCTCACGGATGGTCCCGCTGAGCGGCGACAACGTCAACCCAAGCAAATCCTTGGTCTCTGGCTCTTTCTCCGCTTCCGGTTCAGCCTCATTGCCCGGTTCTACGCCACTGGCGTCTTCCCGCCGCCCCAAGACAACCTTGATTGTCTGGCTTTTGCCTTCCCGCATCACGGTCACACGAACAGATGCGCCCACAGGGCTGTTCCCCACTTGCCGGACCAAACCGCGGGTATCCGCGACATCAACCCCGTCAAAGGACAAAATCACATCACCCGTCAACAATCCTGCATCCTTGGCCGGGCCATCAGGGACATCAGTGATCAACGCGCCGGTCGCCGCAGCCAATCCCATAGCGTCGGCCACATCTTCGGTCACATCCTGAATGCGTACCCCTAACCAACCACGCCGTGTCTCACCGAACTCCTTCAGTTGATCCACCACCCGTGTGACAACATTGGAAGCCATCGAAAAGCCGATGCCAATGGACCCACCATTGGGTGACAAAATCGCGGTGTTTACCCCAATCACATCCCCATCCATGTTAAATAGCGGCCCGCCTGAGTTGCCCCGGTTAATTGCAGCGTCTGTCTGAAGGTAATCATCATAGGTCCCGGACAAAGCACGGTTGCGCGCTGACACGATCCCCGCGGACACCGAAAACCCCTGCCCCAAAGGATTGCCCATCGCAATCACCCAGTCCCCAACACGCGCTGCATTGCTGTCTCCAAACTTGACAAACGGCAAGGGTGCTTCGGCTTCCACTTTCAACAGTGCGATATCAGTATTCGGATCCGTCCCAATCACGGTCGCTTTCAGCTCGCCTCCTGAGAAAAATTCGATTGTTATCTCATCTGCACCTTCAATGACGTGATTGTTGGTCACAACATACCCATCCTCGGAGATCACAAATCCGGACCCCAAAGCGGATGATCGACGCGGCTGCGGGCCTTCCCCCTCATTGTCGCGATCCTGAAACTCGCGAAAGAAATCTTCAAAAGGAGATCCCTCAGGCACGATCCCCCGCGGCCCCGTACGCCCTTCGACAACCGTTGATGTGGTGATATTCACAACAGAAGGGCTGATCTTTTCAGCCAAAGGCGCCAAGCTCTCAGGTTTTGCAAATGCTGCAATTGTCTGGACCAGTAGCAGCGCAAACACCAACATGCCCCACATTAAAGTCTTGATCGCCATCCCCCCGCACGCAGCCTGCGCACGCAGCTGTACCTGGGTTGAGGGGCGGTTTCGCATTTGAACCTGTGAGGGCATGGGCCTGTCTCCTGCTTTCATCTTATTGGGCAACGATGGCCCAAATCTGTCATATCGTCAGAGTGCATTGCCATGCCCGCTGCCGCAACAACTAACATGTACCCGATCACGGGCTTTTCAACGCCTTACCCGTTTCTGACATGTACAAACATCACTTTGCCCCTCTTTTTGGCCCTAAATACCGCGGAGGTTTGGAGGCAGAGCCTCCAACAAAAAAATGACATGCAGGCAAAGCCTGATCAATAGACCCTCGATCAAAATTTGAATTGGCCCGTCGAATGGCAAACCAACGAACACAGACCTCAAAGGCAAAGCTCTCCACACAGGACTGAATAGAATTCTATTCATAAGGTCAGGACCCATCAATCCCGCTCCAATGGCATGACCTAGGCGTTGGTTGCGACGGACAAAAAAGCTGCAAAGCTACAATGCAAAAAGGGGCCGGTGATCACACCAGCCCCTTGAAGTTCTTTGCGGCATCAAAGCCGGTTAATCCGGCTCCTTATTGACCGCTGGCGGCCCCTTGATCGGAGCGCAGATAGTTAAAGAACTCGGAATCCGGTGACATAACCATCGTAGAGTTCTCCCCTTTTAGGGCTTCCTCATAGGCTGTCAAAGACCGATAGAATTCAAAAAACTCCTGATCCTTGCCATAGGCTTGGGCAAAAATACGGTTTCGTTCCGCATCCGCTTCCCCTTCGATGATACGGGCATCCCGGCGCGCTTCTGACAGAATTTCTTCATAGGTACGATCCGCCAAAGCAGTCACGCGCTGCGCCGCTTCACGGCCACGGGCACGTTCGTCTGTTGCTTCCCGGTCGCGTTCCGCAATCATCCGTTGCAACGTCGCATCAAAGTTCTGCTCAGGCAGGTTGGTTTGGCGCAACCGCACATCCACAACAGCAAGACCCAATGCATCCGCACGGGCATCCGCGCGTGTTCTGATTTGTTCCATCAATGCAGATCGCTCCGGTGACAGGATCGTGTTTGATGTCACCCCCTGTGAACCCAAAACAGCACGGATTTGCGATTCCATAATACCGCTCAGATCATTGATCGCCTGACGTTCTCCCCCGGCACCAATCGCTTGACGATACTGCACAATGTCATCAATCCGGTAGAGCACAAAGGCATCGATTTCCAACCGTCGATCATCCGCAGGCGTGACTTCGATCACTTCAGTTTCAAGGCTCAGGATACGATCCTCAAACCGCACCACCTCGTCCAGAATTGGCAGTTTAAAACCAATGCCCGGGTCCGTAACAACCTGTTTGATTTGACCAAATCGCAGCACCAACGCCTTTTCGCGCTCATCCACAACAAACAAGGCAGAAAGCACTGCAACCGCTGCAACCACCGCTATCGGCAACAATAATCCTAATTTACGCATCAGTTCGATCCTCCACCACGCCGCAATTCATTCAGCGGCAGATAGGGCACAACACCCTGACCGCCATTGGCACCTGTGCCACCCTCAAGGATGATCTTGTCCACGCCCCCCAGCACTTTTTGCATGGTCTCAAGGTAAAGACGTTTGCGTGTGACTTCTGGTGCAGCGATATATTCAGTCAGCACCGCTTCAAAGCGGCTGGCTTCACCCACAGCATCGTTTACGACACGTGCGCGGTACCCTTCCGCCGCTTCCAGCAATTGCGCGCTCTCCCCCCGTGCTTCCGCGGTTTTGCGGTTTGCATAGGCGTCCGCCTGACGTTCGACCCGGTCACGTTCCTGTTCCGCCGCCTGCACGTCCCGGAACGCATCCACAACACTTGCCTGCGAAGTCGATCCATCCGCATTAGTCACGATCACTGTCTGGCTTGGTGGGTCAACTTTGTTCAAGTTGACACGCAGCACGTTGATCCCGGTTTCACGGTTGTCCAACGTCCCCTGGATCAGCTCTTTGACGCGATCCGCAACAGCACCCCGATCCCGGCTAAGGATCGGTGCAAGTTCGGATTGTGCAATCACTTCGCGCATCGCAGATTCGCTGATCGCCCGAACCGATGCCTCTGGATCACGCAACGAGAACTTGAAATCTTTGGCATTTTTGATGTTCCAGACCACCTGGAAATCGATGTCCACGATGTTTTCATCAGTGGTCAGCATCAACCCATCATTTCCGCCCTGTCCACCCCGCACGCCCAGTGTTTCTGTGCGGTTGGTTGTGACGTCAAAAACTTCGGCCGTAACAACCGGCCAAGGCGCAAAATTCAGACCTTCGGTTCCGATTTGGGTAAACTTGCCCAAGAACAGCTCAATAGATTGCTGTTCCGGACGGACCGTATAAAAGCTTGCAAATCCCCATGCAACAACAGCCGCTACAAGTCCAAGGCCAACCGTGCCGCGCGTCAGCAATGGACCGCCGCCGCCGCCAGAACCACCGCCATTGTTGCGCTCACGACCACCGCCGCCGCCCATCAGAACACGCAGTTGTTCCTGACCTTTTTTGACCAGCTCATCAATCTCGGGGATTTGCGGCTTTTCGCCACCCGGTCCACGGTCACCACTGCTGCCGTTATTACCACGGTTACCGGGGCCGTCATTACGCCCGCCATCTCCGCCAGAGTTTCCGCCCCCGCCGCCCCAAGGACCGCCATTGTTACCAGCCATTTGCTCTTATTCCCTTCCTGTGCCGCGTTTCGCGGCCTCTCGAATCTGACGCCACATTCATGTGATGACAGAGATGTGGTTGCAAACCCGTCAATTTCAAGCAGTTCGCGTTGGATTGCGCATTGTCACCAATTCTTCTGACATCGTCGGGTGAACGGCGCAAGTTGCGTCGAATTGTTCTTTGGTCAACCCCGCCTTAACGGCAATGCCTACCATCTGGATCAGCTCTCCGGCATGGGGGGCGACAATATGGCACCCCAGCACCACGCGTGTCGCTTTGGACACCACCAGTTTCATCAACACCCGGTCAGACTGACCCGCAAAAGAAGATTGCATCGGTTTGAAAGAGGTACTGTATATTTCTACTTCTTCTTTTTCACGTGCTTCTTCTTCGCTCAGACCCACGGTGCCCATTTCAGGCTGCGTAAAGATGGCGCTGGCAATCAGATCGTGATCAACCGGAGTTGGGTTGGCTGCAAATACAGTCTGGCAAAAGGCCATGCCTTCGCGAATGGCGACAGGCGTGAGGTTCACACGGTTAGTCACATCGCCAATTGCATAGATGGAGGGCACCGCCGTCTGGCTATATTCGTTAACTTCGATTGCGCCACCACGCCCCAATCCTACGCCTGTCCCCTCAAGCCCCATGTTGCGAGATGCCGGGTCGCGACCTGTTGCAAACAACACCATGTCATAGACCTTTTCGGTGCCGTCGGTGGACGTGACCCGCACCGGACCTTTTTCACCAGGTGCCCCAGCACTCGACATCTCAGCGATGTTGGTGCCCAGCTGCAGGTTAATGCCGTTTTCGATCATGCTGTCAGCAACCAACCCGCGTGCCTCATCGTCAAAACCGCGCAACACCTGTGTACCGCGATAGAACTGCGTCACCTCGACACCCAGACCATTGAAGATACAGGCAAACTCGCATGCAATATACCCTCCCCCAATAATCAGGATTGATTTGGGCAAAGCTTCGAGATGGAAAATATCATCAGAGACGATACCAAGCTCGGCATTCGGAATATCGGGGCGCACCGGAGAGCCGCCGGTTGCAATTAGGATATGTTTCGCTGTTTTCGTCGTACCATCCGCGAGGGCCACAGTATGTGCATCTTTGATCGTGGCACGCTGATCAAAGGTCTCCACACCGGACCCGGCCAGCAACCTGCGATATACCCCTTCTAAGCGATCCAGCTCTTCGTTCAGTTTGCCGCGAAAGGATGTCCAGTTAAACGGCCCGGTCTGCATCTCCCAACCATAGGCTGCGGCCTCAGCAGGCACACCAGAATATTCAGAGGCAAACACCATCAGCTTCTTGGGCACACACCCGCGGATAACACAGGTCCCGCCATAACGGTCGTCTTCTGCCAAACCGACCTTTGCGCCATGTTCGCCCGCAGCAACACGCGCAGCGCGAACGCCACCAGAACCGCCGCCGATTACAAAAAGGTCAAAGTCAAATGCAGTCGTCATGGTCGTATTTCCTTAATCGCTGAGGTCAGAGAACAAATTATCGCTCTCCACAAAGTCCAGTCGCTCCGTGGCGACAGTGCCTTCATTTATGTCACGCACTTCGACACGGCCATCCCCAAAGCCGATCACAACCGCGTCACAAATGTCGATAAACAGCCCGTTTTCCACAACACCCGGCATTTGGTTGATCACAAGGGCAAGTTGGCGGGCATTGCCAATGCGATTCAGGTGCAAGTCAAGGATATGATTGCCTTCATCGGTGACAAAGGGCACCTCTGCGTTCATCCGCAAGGTCGATGTCCGCCCCAACACATCCATGGAAATCAATGTTTCTTCGATCAATGCCTGTGTGGTTTGCCAGCCAAACGGGATCACCTCGATCGGCAACGGGAATGCCCCCAAGCTTTCCACTTCTTTGCCGATGTCCGCAATCACCACCATCTGATCCGAGGCTGTTGCAACGATCTTTTCCTGCAAAAGCGCCCCGCCGCCGCCTTTGATCAGGTTCAAATCTCCGTCAAATTCATCCGCGCCATCAATGGTCAGATCAAGCCATTTCGCCTCATCAAGGCTGATGACTTCAATCCCGACATCACGTGCCAACGCAGCTGTCCGGCTTGAGGTTGGTACGCCTTTGATCTTTAACCCGTCATCGCGCACCATTTCGCCAAGGCACCGCACCAACCATGCAGCGGTTGATCCCGTGCCCAAGCCCACGCGCATGCCATCTTCTACATATTGAGCAGCCCTTTTGGCGGCTACAAATTTTGCTCTATCGATAGGGGAGAGTTCTCCGGCCATGGGGCAGCTCCAATTGAGACGGTCTGCATGGCTTATAGGGAGTTTCGCAGACATGCGCGAGGGTCCTTTCCCGCATTTTTTCGCAGCTTCTTCAAGAAACCCGGCCTCGCCTCAAAAGCGATCTGCAATAAGCCCCCTATTTGTTGCGATACACAGGACTGATTGGCTGCGCTGACCTCATCCATCAGACATTCGGCATGATCCCACAGCACCCCTTTTTCAGGCAGCAGCGCTTACCCGGTCGGGATCGCTCCTATAGGGAAAAACAAAACATCTCCTATAGGTAAACGCCGCATTCACGCTGTGCGAAAACGCCCATGCGGGCGGATGAGCCGCCCAACCTCACTACAAAGTCGCTTTCGTGCAGGCAGGTGACATCAAATACTCTATCCAATGCCACATGTCCTATATTCTCCATTACGCGCCAGACAATGCTTCGCTGATCATCCGATTGGCATTGGAGCATCGCCAATTGCCTTTCCAGACAACCTTGGTGGACCGCGCGGCACATGCGCAGCATTCCTCAAGCTACCGCAGTCTCAATCCAAACGGCCTCATCCCGGTGCTTGAAACCCCTCAGGGACCGATTTTTGAAACCGGGGCCATCTTACTCTGGTTGGCGGACACACATGGCAGGCTTGGCCCCAGCCCTGATGCACCGGAGCGTGGCAATTTCCTGAAATGGCTTTTTTGGATGTCCAATACCCTGCACCCTGCGCTGCGTATGCTGTTTTATCCAGGCAAGTACATCCAAGCTGAGGCACGGGACGCTTTGATTGAAAGCACGACGCAAAACCTAAGCGGTCACTTCAAAACCCTGAATGCACTGGCAGAAGAATCCCCCCCTTGGATAGGCGCCCCATCTCCCACGATCCTGGATTTCTACACATGTGCGGTGATGCGTTGGCCGGTTCTTTACCCCGCTGACAACACCCGCAATTGGTTTCGCCTCACCGATTATCCGGCGCTCTTGCGGATCTGTGCACAAATCGAAACCCTCCCCTGCACCAAAGCCTTGCAATTGGCCGAAGGCCTTGGCAACTCTCCTTTCACCGCACCACAGCCACCAACCCCACCAGAAGGTAGCGCAACCTGATGTTTCTTTCGGTTTTTAACATGTTCAAAGTGGGCATTGGCCCTTCTTCCTCCCACACAATGGGGCCCATGGTTGCTGCTGCTCGCTTCCTCGATCTTATGCGCGCCTCTCCCTTTCAATTCGCAGGCCTGCGCGCGTCTCTGCACGGCTCCTTGGCTTTTACGGGTGTCGGCCATGCAACCGACCGCGCCACCATCCTGGGTCTCGCCGGATTTACACCCGACAGTTACGATCAAAACTTGGCCGAACAAACACTGGATGCAATCGCCAAAGACCATATGATAACGGTCGATGGGCTGCCCTCACTCACCTTCGATCCCAAAACCCACCTGATTTTTGACTATGAAACAAAGCTTGACGGCCATGCCAATGGCATGATGCTGATGGCCACCGATGCCCAAGGCGACGTCACTTTGCGCGAAACCTATTACTCCATTGGCGGCGGATTTGTCATGACGCAGGACGAACTGGCTGCTGGCAAAGACACCGACGAAGGCGCGCCTGTCCCTTTCCCGTTCAAAACCGCGGCTGAAATGCTGAATATGGCCGCCACATCAGGCCAGTCTATTGCCCAGATGAAACGCGCAAACGAAATCTCCCGCAACGGCGAAATTCACTTCAAACAAGGCACCAGACGTCTGTGGCAGGTCATGAATGACTGCATTGACAGAGGCCTTGCGGCCGAAGGCATCCTGCCCGGCGGTCTAAACGTAAAACGCCGCGCCAAAGGCATTCATGACGCGCTGATCGCGGAACGCGGCATGAATCAACCCGCGCCTCACACCATAAACGACTGGATGAGCGTATACGCCATGGCCGTAAATGAGGAAAACGCAGCTGGCGGGCAAGTAGTCACTGCCCCCACCAATGGCGCGGCTGGCGTGTTGCCAGCAACATTGCGCTACTATCTCGATCATGTGCCCGGCGCCTCCGAAGCAGATATCGACAATTTCCTGCTTACCGCTGCGGCCATCGGCGGGTTGGTCAAGTTCAACGCCTCCATTTCTGGTGCCGAAGCAGGCTGTCAAGCCGAAGTAGGCTCCGCTGCCGCCATGTCAGCAGCCGGGCTTTGCGCGGTGATGGGGGGGACGCCTGAACAAGTGGAAAACGCGGCTGAAATTGCATTGGAACACCACCTTGGCATGACTTGTGATCCGGTGCGCGGCCTCGTGCAGGTCCCTTGTATAGAACGAAATGGCTTAGGAGCGATCAAAGCCGTTTCTGCCGCCTCATTGGCCTTGCGAGGCGATGGTTCCCACCTTGTGCCGCTGGACGCTTGTATCGAAACCATGCGCCAGACGGGCGAAGACATGGCAGAAAAATACAAGGAAACCTCGCTTGGGGGGCTTGCTGTCAACGTGCCCAATTGTTGATCAAAGGTTGATCCCCACTTCAATCAATCGCCCTCTCACCCCGCGATTCTACTCGGGGTCAAGGATGCCGCAGGCACCGGGCTTGCCCGGCTTGTCCTTGAGGCCGAGAAGAATCGCCCCCAGCCTTGAACAGGTGCTTTGAGCGCATACCTGCGGCTCAAACACCTCTCAGCAAATTGGCATTTCCATCCTCGAATACAACAAACCTGTTCTGCGAGCACATTCGACCCAAACGCCAAAGCTCTAATCGCGCGTCAGCGCGCCAATCGGATCACCCGCTGCATCTCATCGTCGAACCGGCACTTCATACCCACGTTCTTCAGGCTCATCATCCACCAACTCAACCGGAAACCCCGGTGCCCGGATACTCAATCCCGTGGCCTCTTCTAGACGCTCAATCATCCGATCCGACTGCGCCTGCTCGCCAAAACGTGCCTGACCATCACTCAACATCTCAATCATCAGCGGCGACAATTCCAACGCCACACCATTGTCATCCGCCAGTTTTTGAAACAATCCAACGTCCTTTTGCACCAGATCAAGCGTGAAGTTCACATCCCGCGATCCCGACAAGATCAACTGACTTTCTGTTTCATGCACAAAGGAATTCCCCGATGACGCTGCAATCGCCTCATAGGTTACAGCCAAATCCATACCCGCCGCTTTCATCACCGTTAGCGCCTCACACAGGCTGAGCAGATTTATCGTTGCCAAATAATTGGTCATCACCTTCAACGTGCTTGAGGTCCCAACCTCCCCGACATGCAAAATTCGCCGCCCCATGTGTGTCAGTACCGGCAAGACCTTTTCAAAAGTCTCGCGGGTGCAGCCCGCATAGATTGAAATATTACCTGTGTCCGCACGATGGCACCCGCCAGAAACCGGGCAATCAACGGCCTCGCCGCCCTTGGCAATGATCGCTTGCGCATGAGCCTTGATCTGTCCGGCATCGGTGGTGGACATTTCCATCCAGATTTTGCCGCTTTTCACATAAGGTAGCATGTCTGCGATCACCGCAGCACAGGCCGCAGGACTAGGCAAACAAGTGATCACCGCATCGCAGTTTTGCATCAGATCCGCAGCAGACATCCCATCACGTGCCCCGCGCGCCACAAATGTCGCGACAAAGTCAGCATTCAGGTCATGAACCGCCAAATCAACGCCGTTGCGCAAAAGTGATCCGGCCAATTTGCCACCCACATTTCCCAACCCGATAAAACCAACTTTCATTTTGCTCTCCCTCGCCAGCTCCAGACAGCGATCCGCATCCAAGGCCGACATGTCGCGCCCAAATGCGACCCGGTTGGCGACATTATCATACGCTTTGACAAACAACCGTGACCACGTGCAGTTTGAGTGCATGACACATCGACCAAACCATCTCCAACCTCATCCAAATGACACAGCAGCCGGGATTGAAACCACCGAAGACTTTGAACGCTTTGTGCAAAGAAATGATGTTTTCAGCCGGGCGTTCTGGGACGAAAAACTGCGCAGCAAACAGACCGATGCCTTTTTTGCCTCCTATCGAATGGAAGCCACACCACGGCGCGGAGAAGGGTTTACCCAGAAAGATTTCGCACTGCGCAACGCCAGCTGGCTGATTTCGGACATGGTGTCGGATCGAGATGGCGAAAATGGTAAGCGCGAAGGGTTTCAAGCCCCCATCGCCAATGACACACCTGTCGCTCCGATGCAGCATCCCGTTGATGATCCTGTAAAAATGGCCAAAGAGATCAAACGCATCACACGGTTCTTTGGGGCTGATCTATGTGGGATCACTGACATGGACGACCGCTGGCTCTATGCCAGCCGCGTTGACACGCGGGACATGTCAGAGGCGCCAAATGAGCTGTCACAAGGCATGACTTCGGTGATTGTTATGGGGCATCAGATGGAGGAGGATCTTGTTGCCACCTACCCCTCCGCACTGGCGGGGGCAGCGACGGGACGTGAATACAGCCATGAGGCTGCCGTGGTGATGCAGGTCGCTGCCTATATCCGCAATCTCGGCTATGAAGCGACCGCCAGCATGAATGATACCGCGTTGGTTATCCCCTATGCGCTCAAGGCAGGATTAGGCGAATATGCCCGCAATCAAATGGTCATCACACCGCAGTTTGGTCCTCGTTTGCGGTTCTCAAAGATATTCACCAATTTGCCGCTGGCCCATGACATCCCCAAACCTCAAGGGGTGCGCGCCTTTTGCGACATTTGCACAAAATGCGCGGATGCCTGCCCTGTCAAAGCCCTGCCATTTGGGCCACCCGAAGTGGGCGGCTCCAATGCTTCAGCGATCAAAGGGGTTCGCAAATGGACCTCGGATGCTGAAAAGTGCTTTGGCTTTTGGGCAAAGTTATCGTCGGATTGTGCGATCTGTATGCGTGTTTGCCCGTTTAACCGCGACTTTTCGCAGTGGAGCCACCGGATGTGGCTGCGGATTGCTCTTTCGCCAGCCCGCAAAATCGCACTTTGGCTGGACCGTAAACGCGGCAGGCGCAAAAAGCCGTCGCAATGGTGGCGTGACCTTGGGGTATGAGCTTTGAGCGGCTAAAACGCCGCTTTGACCCTAAAGTAACACCTGACCTGCGCAAATTCGCACAGCCCGCGTTCACCAACCATCCTTGCGCCGGCAGTCCCGACACCACAAATGCACTCCATCACGCGCAACAACCGGAGACACACATGTCCCTTAGACCCACGCTTGAAACCCGCCGCGCCACACCAACCCAAGAAGGCGCAGGTGTCAAATTGCACCGTGCTTTTGGGTTTGAGGACCCAAGCGAACTAGATCCCTTTTTGCTGTTTGATGATTTTCGCAACGATCATCCCGAGGATTTCGAGAAGGGTTTTCCCTGGCATCCACATCGCGGCATCGAGACCATAACCTATGTTCTGGAAGGCACCGTGGAGCATGCGGATTCCCTGGGCAATACAGGGTCTCTTGGCGCAGGCGATGTTCAGTGGATGACAGCGGGGCGCGGCATCCTGCATCAGGAAATGCCACATGGAAACACCCAAGGGCAAATGCATGGGTTTCAGCTTTGGGGCAATTTGCCCGCTGACCAGAAAATGACACCCCCGCGATATCAGGATGTATCAGCGGCTGATATTCCGGTGGTGACCGATGACGACGGCACACGTGTACATGTGATCACCGGAGAGTTTTGGGGAGAGCGCGGACCTGTTGATGGTATCGCCGCAGATCCGCAATACCTTGATATCTCGATCCCGGCGGGTGTCAAAAAGACCTTTCGCATTGATACATACCGCCGGGCTTTTGCCTATGTGTTTGCCGGGGCTGGTGCCTTTGCGGATGCCTCGCAACCTTCGGGTATCTTGCTTGAAAAAGAGGTCGCGGGCCAAGAAGTGAACATTCGCGATCTTTCAGGAGACCGTACGCTTGTCCGGTTTGGAACAGGGGATGAGATCACCGTTCAGGCCGGGCCGGAAGGCATGCGTTTTCTGTTGATTTCTGGGGCTCCCATCGAGGAACCGGTTGCCTGGCATGGGCCTATTGTGATGAATACCCGCGCCGAGCTGCAACAGGCATTTGCCGAACTGCGCAATGGCACATTTATCAAACCCGCGCATTAGGGTCAGCAGATATTTATTTCTGCGTCATGAAACAATGTCTTAAACATCCCGCCCCCCCCTCAAGGCACTGTGAGGAGTGAACACGCTCAAGGCACTACCCGGCACCGACAGCTTTGCGCACCATATCCCAATATTGTGCAACAACCTGATCCAAGGACAGACGCCCGCCTTGTCGGTACCAAGTGTTCACTCCGGTCAGCATCGCGATAATGGCAAGGGTGACGATTTTTGTATCTGCTACCGCAAACTGACCGTTTGCCGCCCCCTCGCGCAGAATTTCTTCCAAACGGTTCTCGTAGGTGCTGCGCAAAATTTCGATCTGGGCGAAATTGTCAGGGCTCAGATTTCGCAATTCCATATATGCGATAAACACTTCTTCGGGTCGGTCCGAATGAAAGCGAATGTGGAATTCAACAAAGCTTTTCAAACGGGTCAGTGGATCTTGGGAAAGATCAAAGTCTGCGCTGGTCAGCAAATCGTCCATGTGGCTGCGCATCAAATCAAACAGCAACGATTGTTTGTCAGGGGTGTAGTTGTAAAGTGCGCCAGCCTGCACCCCGACCTCAGCGGCGATGGCCCGCATCGAAACTGCCGCATACCCCCCTTGCGCAAACAGTCGCAACGCGGCGCGGCGTACCCGCGGACCGGTGATATCTGCATGTGATCCTGTGGTTCTGGCCATTGGGGTTAATTAATGAACATTCGTTCAAAAGCAAAGCCTGCTTGCGTGATTTCGCTGAGTGGTGCATCACATTGCTATGGGACGTCGATTGATCATATGGGGCATGGCCCTCACCACGCTTGGCCTGACGGCTTGCACACAGTTTCCTGATTTGGAGCACACGCAATCCACTGATTTGAAACGCGCGGCTTATCCAGCCTTGGTACCAATCCAACCGATCCTTGCCCAAAACGCGGCCCCTGCACCTGACTCTGTTGAAGTTGCATCAACTTTAACCACCCGCATCGACGGATTGCGCACAAGAGCAGAACGGATGCGTGGTCCCATCCTGACCAACGCGGAAAGACGGCGATTGGAACAGGGATTACAGCTGGAAAACTGATTCAAACCTGTCTTTTGCGCGCTAATTACGCGGGAGAGAGCTTTGTTTCGCCTTAAGCGAACCTCGTTTTGATATGGCGCGTTGCATGGCTGTTCGGAACCCGTTACACGCCGCCTCAAACTCGTATTGAAAGGACCACCCCATGTCTGATCCCCTTCGTCTTGGCATTGCAGGTCTGGGTACCGTAGGTGTTGGAGTGGTGCGCATCATCCGCCAACAAGGCGCCCTTTTGGAGGCGCGCACCGGACGCAGGGTTACCATTTCAGCGGTCTCTGCCCGATCCAAGAGCAAAGACCGGGGCGTGTCACTAGCCGACTATGGCTGGGAGGATGACCCTGTTGCCTTGGCCACCCGTGATGATGTTGATGTCTTTGTAGAACTGATGGGTGGCGAAGATGGCCCGGCCAAAGCCGCAACCGAAGCCGCTTTGAAAGCGGGCAAGGACGTTGTGACTGCGAACAAAGCGCTACTTGCGATCCATGGGCAAAGCCTTGCGGAATTGGCAGAGGCGAACGGTCGCGTGATCCGATATGAAGCAGCGGTGGCGGGTGGCATACCGGTGATCAAATCCTTGCTCGAAGGGCTTGCTGGCAATACCGTGACCCGGGTGATGGGTGTGATGAATGGGTCGTGCAACTACATCCTGACGCGGATGGAAAGCGCCGGCGCCAGCTATCAGGAGATTTTCGCCGAAGCCGAAGGGCTTGGGTATCTGGAGGCTGATCCGCAATTAGATGTGGGTGGCATAGATGCGGCCCATAAATTGGCGATCCTTAGCTCCATCGCCTTTGGCACTCGGGTCGATTTTGACGGCATTCAGCTTGAAGGGATCGAACGGGTCAGCATTGAAGACATCCGCGCTGCGGCTGATATGGGATATAAGATCAAATTACTGGGTGTGGCGCAGATGACCGGCCGTGGGTTGGAACAACGCATGCAACCTTGTCTGGTGCCTCAAACGTCCCCACTGGGTCAACTTGATGGCGGCACCAATATGGTTGTGTTGGAAGGCGACGCTGTTGGTCAGGTTGCGCTGCGCGGCGCTGGCGCAGGAGAAGGCCCTACAGCCAGCGCTGTGATGGCTGACGTCTGCGATATTGCTCGGGGTGTGCGCGGCCCGGTCTTTGGTCAGCAGGCCAGCAGTCTGCAAACAGCCACCGCTGCGCAATCCCAATTACCTGCTGCCTATTATCTGCGCATGGCTTTGGTCGACAAACCCGGCGCATTGGCCAAAATTGCAACCGTGCTGGGCGAAGCCGGGGTGAGCATCAACAGAATGCGCCAATATGACCATGATACGATCTCGGCACCGGTGCTGATTGTCACCCATAAGACAACGCAAGCTGCGCTGGATGCTGCTCTTACCGAAATGGACAGCACTGGCGTGTTGGCTGGTTCGCCTGTCGCATTAAGGATCGAAGAGGTCTAACGTGGGCTGCTTTGGCCCGATCAAGCGCCTAAACAAATCTATCGGTGGATGCCCTTGGGCTCAGCGATAGAACCGGATGCGAACATGCGAAAAATGGCCTTTTTCCCTTTGAAACATATTCTGTGGAACGCTGTCAGATGGCGCACTGTCCCTGCCAGCCGGTTTTCACCCGATGGCCAACGGACCTTTGACATAGCGCCACTCAACATCGGGCCTATGATATGGTGACCTTTTGGCATCCGCTGACCCCACCCTTAAACGCCTCACCGATGCGGCACTCATAAGACTTAAAGCAAGGATCAACGCCCATGACCGCCACCGCTGAATTCCAAGACCGCATGCTTTCACTTGGCCTTGCACGGGTTTCAGAGGCCGCTGCCCTCGCCTCGGCCAAATTGATCGGCAAGGGTGATGAAAAGGCCGCAGATCAGGCCGCTGTTAACGCGATGCGCGAGGAGCTCAATCTGCTCGATATCGCAGGTGTGGTGGTGATCGGTGAAGGCGAACGCGACGAAGCTCCGATGTTGTTCATTGGTGAAGAGGTTGGCACAGGTAAGGGACCGGGCGTTGACATCGCATTGGACCCGCTGGAGGGAACAACCCTGACAGCCAAAGACATGCCCAATGCATTGACCGTTATCGCGATGGGGCCGCGTGGATCTATGTTGCATGCACCGGATACCTATATGGACAAACTTGCCATTGGACCAGGTTTTGCCCCAGATACCGTGACCTTGGACATGTCCCCGGGGGAGCGGGTCGATGCGCTTTGTGCGGCAAAGGGATGCGCGGCGTCTGACATCACAGTGTGCATTCTCGAACGGCCCCGCCATGAAACGATGATTGCCGAAGTCAGAGCCAAAGGGGCCGCGATCCGGTTGATTACCGACGGTGATGTGGCGGGCGTGATGCATTGTGCGGACCCTGACACAGGCATTGACATGTACATGGGGGCTGGCGGCGCGCCCGAGGGCGTGCTCGCCGCAGCCGCGCTCAAATGTATGGGCGGGCAGATGTATGGACGGCTGTTGTTTCGCAACCAAGACGAACGTGCCCGTGCCACCAAGGCAGGCATCACTGATTTCGACCGCATCTATACCCGCGACGAAATGGTGACCAAAGACGTAATTTTTGCAGCGACAGGTGTAACCGGTGGTACTTTGCTGCCCGGTGTCCGCATGGGCGATGGTTGGTTGAGCACGGAGACCTTGATCATGCGCTCAAAGACCGGATCGGTCCGACGCATCAGTTACCGCACCCCGGTGACAGCCGGATGACCCACCGCAGGCTGATCCAACAGCGGCTCGGTCGCACATAAAAGGAAGCAGGGATGTCATATCTGGGCGTTGAAGCCTCTTTGACGGGGCGGCGTTGGGTTGGCCCCAGCATCGAAGTGGAACGCGCTGCTGAGCTCTTGGTCCAGCGCGCTGATCTGCCCCAGGCGGTGTGTCAGGTGTTGGCGCGCCGCGATGTGACACCCGAAGCCGCGACCGCTTTTCTCGCCCCATCCTTGCGCGATCTGCTCCCTGATCCGCGCAGCCTTAGAGATATGGAGACCGCCGCTAACCGGTTTCTCACAGCTGTCAGGACCAATCAAAAGATCGCCGTTTTTGCCGATTATGACGTTGATGGCGGGTCATCAGCGGCGCTTTTGTTGGTTTGGTTGCGACAAATGGGCCGCCACGCCACCTTGTATGTCCCGGATCGCATAGATGAAGGATATGGCCCCAATGATGAGGCAATGGCAGCGCTGGCCTCCAAACACGATCTAATTGTCTGTGTCGATTGCGGCACCTTATCACATGGTCCAATTGCCGCGGCCAAAGGCGCGGATGTGATTGTGTTGGACCACCACCTTGGCGGTGAAACCTTGCCAGATGCGATGGCCGTGGTGAACCCTAACCGTCAGGACGAAGACGGTGCATCAGCCCACCTTTGTGCTGCTGCGGTTGTATTCCTGATGTTGGTAGAAGCCGGTCGTCAACTGCGGGAAGCGGGGACCAAGGGACCGGACCTGATGGGTATGTTGGATCTGGTTGCTCTTGCCACTGTTGCTGATGTTGCGCCGTTAATTGGCGTGAACCGTGCGTTTGTTCGACAAGGGTTGCGGGTAATGGCGCGGCGGGAACGGCTCGGATTAACAGCCCTGTCTGATGTGGCCCGAATGGAAACCGCCCCCACCGCCTATCACCTTGGTTTCTTGCTGGGGCCTCGCATCAATGCGGGCGGACGGATTGGTCAGGCGGATCTGGGTGCACGCTTGCTTGCTTCGGCTGATCCACATGAATGTCAGGCGCTGGCCGAACGGCTTGATACCTTGAATACTGAACGGCGTGATGTGGAGGCCTCGGTGCGTGCAACCGCATTGACGCAGGCAGAGGAACGGGGATTTGACACCGCTCTTGTCTGGGCCGCTGGTCCGGGTTGGCACCCCGGTGTTGTCGGGATTGTCGCATCTCGTCTCAAGGAGACCTCGAACCGTCCCTCCATCGTCATCGGGGTTGAAGACGGTGTCGGCAAAGGCTCTGGCCGCTCGGTGAATGGCATTGACCTTGGGGCTCCAATTCAACGCCTTGCTGCGGAAGGGCTTTTGATAAAGGGCGGCGGGCACAAAATGGCCGCAGGTCTGACGGTGAAAGAAGAGAATATCGAAGCGGCAATGGCGCGACTGGATGAACTATTGGCCAAACAAGGCGCGCATTTGACCGGTCCTGCGGATTTGGCAGTGACCGGCATGTTGATGCCAGGTGCGGCAACCGTAGAACTTGCGGAGATGGTCGAGCAAGCAGGCCCCTTTGGTGCCGCTGCTCCTGCCCCGCGATATGTCTTTGCGGATATGCGAATCCTCTTTGCCAAACGTGTGGGAGAAAGCCACCTTAAGATCAGCTTTGGCGATGGGTTGGGTGCAAAATTGGATGCCATCGCCTTTGGTGCTTTTGATGGTCCGTTAGGCCCTGCTCTTGAGGGTCACGGCGGTGCCCGTTTTCATCTGGCAGGGCGTCTTGACATCAATACGTGGCGCGGTCGGCAGTCCGTTCAATTGCGTCTGGAGGACGCCGCACCGGTTTGAACAAATTTTTCTCACAAAGAGCCGAATTTGCACTTGCGTGTGGCTCAGGCTTTGCTTAATGAACCGCCCAGTGGCCCGTTCGTCTATCGGTTAGGACGCCAGGTTTTCAACCTGGAAAGAGGGGTTCGATTCCCCTACGGGCTGCCACTCAACCCATAATTTTGAATACTTTCAAAGCGTTAGGCGCATAGCTTCCCGCGTTGGCACATACCGTGGGACACTTTGGCTATTTTCCGCAATGCGCCACAGTCTTGAAAGACCGCTTGCACAGCTTCAATTGGCATCACCGTCTGTCCGAGGACATGCCGTGAAAATCATTCTTTCATTTCGGATAGCTGCTCTGGGACGTCCCAAACCTAAACATGCATAGCATCGAAAGCTGCTTCGTGAATCCGGGGAAACAGACCTTTGGGTCAAGCCCTATCAAATGATCGACCGCACGGTCTGCCAAATCATTTTCCGAAATTTGGCCCATCAAATCTGAACATCCCAACTTAACCGCTGATTTTTCTGATCAGGGAAAAACCAAGAACCCGCTAAGACCGTCTCAATTTCCGCTGATCACATACGCTTTGAACCGGGTATCCCATAAGCATGTATGCCAACACCCTTGCGCAATCGGGACCCGGCTCGCCGTAAAGCTACCAAACACCCGATTTTCAAGCCGCTTGCCAATTGAGGATCGAACCGCTTACCCTCGCCCACGGGAGAGTTCTTAAAATGCAAGACAGTGCTGTGATAGACCCGTCCGGTCCGACGGTCCAAACCCGTCCGGGACCAATAGTGCTGACCTGCCAAGTGTCTTGGGCGGATACCTCCCCGGTTGCGCAGATCAAGAAAGAGTTCGGAACAGAGCCTTTGACCTTTCTGACATTGTTCGTTTCTCCCAAAGCCGACTTTGACAGTATCGTGAGCGAAGCCAAGACCCACTTTCCCGGTGTGAATGTTGTCTCATGCACAACCGCAGGTGAAATCAGCGCACTTGGCTATGATGAAGGCAAGATCATCGCAATAGGTTTTCCGGCCAAAGGGTTTGCAACAACATCACTGCTCATTGAAAATATCGATGACCTTGCGCCCTTGCCGCTTGTTGATCAGATCACATTGCAGCGGATTGCGTTGCAGGAACAGAACCCGGACATGGTGTCCAGCTTTGCGTTCTTGGTTGTTGATGGGTTGTCGTTGGCGGAGGATACGTTGACCGCAACCATCAGCCCAGCCCTGCGCGACATGCCAATGTTTGGCGGGTCCGCCGGTGACGGTACTGATTTTGCGCATACGTTGGTGGCCTTAAACGGTTCAGCGGCGCAAAACGCGGCCGTCCTTACGCTTGTGTGCAGCAAATATCAGACAAAGGTTTTTAGCCTTGATCATTTGGTCCCGATAGATGAGCAAATGGTCGTGACCGAAGCCGATCCAAGCAGGCGGATTGTCAAATCGATCAACGCAGAACCCGCCGCCCGTGAATATGCACGTATCGTCGGTAAAGACCCGGATCAGCTGGACCGTTTCACCTTTGCTTCTCATCCTGTGGTGGTGCGCCTTGGCGCGGCACATCATGTTCGCGCTATTCAGCAGGTCAACGAGTCGGGCGAGTTGGTGTTCTTTTCTGCAATTGACGAAGGCATGGTGCTGACCGTCGCCTCACAGCAAAATATGGTTGAGCATCTGCAAGCCAAAATGGCGGATCTGTCCCAAGACAGAAAGCCCGCTCACATTGTGGGATGTGACTGCATCTTGCGGCGCATCGAGGCCGAACAACGGCAAATGACCCGCGCCCTATCGGACGTGATGGCCGCCCATAACGTCACGGGGTTTTCGACCTACGGGGAACAGATCGGCCCGCTACATGTCAATCACACGATGAGCGGCGTCGCCATTTATGCCCCCGAGGATTGAACGATGTCCCTGATCAACCCTGCTGACACGATTGAGCGACAGAATGAAAAGCTTCTGGTGATCGCCCAATCTCTCATGCGGCGTGTGGAGCAGAAAAACGAACAATCCGGCTTGGCGTATCAGCTCTTTGAGCGGGCGGCGCTTTTGGAAACAGAAGTACGGGAACGGACACAGGATCTGGAGCGCGCGCTTGACCTTTTGCAGGACTCCAACACCCGGCTCGCTGTTGCAAATGACGAGACCGAAAAAGCCCGCTCTAATCTGACGCAAGCGATTGAGACCATTAACGAGGGCTTTGCCCTTTTTGAGCAGGAAGACGGTCTTGTCTTATCAAACAGCCGGTTTTGTCGTGATCTTTCGGACGTTTCCGGTCTTCTTGTTGATGGGCTTTCCTTTGAAAACTACGTCAAACTGATCTCAACCAGCGCATATTTGGCTTTGCCCAAAGATCAAACCCCCGCCGAATGGGCTGCAAAAAGGCTTGCGCGCCATGGCGATGACCACGTCGTGTTCAATGTACGGCTGAAGTGGGACCGCTGGTTGCAGGTGAGTGAACATCGCACCTCTCGTGGCGGTACCGTCATTTTGCAAACGGATGTTACCACCATCATTCGCCGCGAACGCCACGAACGGGACAAAATACGTGGAAAACAGGCCGAGATTTTGCAGGCCACGTTGGACCACCTCAATCAGGGGGTCTGTATTTTTGATGCAAACCACCTTCTTGTGGGCTGGAATGCAGGCATGAACGGGTTGTTCAAAACCGCCGTTGATACCGCTGCGCTGGGGACGAAGTTTGAAGTTCTGTTGGAGCGTTTGAATGAGGGGCTGACGTTTGAACCGCGTTTTAGCACCGACCATTTGCGCGATTGGGCCAACCGAAAAGAAGCCCGCAAACCGATCTTGTTTGAGGTCAGTCGCGAGGCTGGACAGACCTTTAGCGTCTTTGCCCAAGAAATGCCGGACCGTGGCTTTGTGATCAGCTTTACAGATGTCACATCTGAACGGGCTGCGGCACGTACTCTTTATGAGATGAACGAACTGCTTGAACAACGTGTTAAGGACCGCACCCATGAATTGGGGGTCGCATTGGCCGAAGCCGAACGCGCGAATGCGTCCAAGACCCGGTTTGTAGCGGCAGCCAGTCATGATCTGTTACAACCGCTTTCGGCTGCAAAGCTGTTTGTCTCTTCCTTGTCAGAACAAACAAATCCAACAGACGCCCAAGACATCATCGGCAAAGCAGAGATGGCCCTGAGCAGCGTCGAAGAATTTATTGGGGCCCTTTTGGACATCTCCAAACTGGACGCGGGCAAAGCTGTTTTTGATGTCCAACCGCTGCACCTTTCGCAATTGTTTGACCCTCTGCGAAATGAACTTATGCCGCTGGCCCGACAAAAAGGTATTGATCTTCGGATAGTTGAGTGCGGCCTGATGGTTGAAAGTGACCCGGGCTATCTGCGGCGGATCATCCAGAACCTTGTCACCAATGCCATTCGATATACGGATAAAGGGCGGGTGTTGTTGGGGGTGCGTCGCAACGGGGATGCCGCACGCATTGAGGTGTGGGATACTGGTCGGGGCATAGAACATACTGACCAGACCACCATTTTCAAAGAATTTGAACGCTTAACGCCGGATCGCGCAGACACAGGTTTGGGTCTTGGGCTTTCCATTGTTGAAAGGGCCTGCAAGGGGCTGGACCATTCGCTTAGTCTATGGTCAGAGCCGGGCATCGGAAGTTGCTTTTCCCTGAATGTGCCGATCTGTGGAGCAAAACTGCATCCTCAGAACCGACAGAACAAGCGCAGGGTTTCGAAAACCGAAATGCTGACAGATCGACTTATCCTGCTGGTCGAAGACTGCCCCAAGCTTGCTCAGGCGATGACATCCATGATTGAAACCTTTGGCAACACAGTCATTCATGCGCATGATGCTGACGAAGCGCTGGCGATCTTAACCGAAATCCAATTGGTCCCTGACGCAATGCTGGTCGATTATCAATTGGGTAACGGCCTGAATGGTGCGGAACTTCTCACGGAGATGTTTCAACTTTATGGGTCCGTGCCAGCCGCAATCGTGTCGGCGGAACGGACGCGAACACTGCGGGACTCATGCAAAGACTTAGAGGTTCCTTTGATCCAAAAACCATTGGAAAAAGAAGACCTTAGAGGTCTTCTTGCCGATCTTCTACCGACGTCATCGTCATGATCAAACACGCCTCCGGGCGTATCTCTCAACCAGTTGGGAAACATACCAGCATCTAGGGTCCTGAACCGAGGGTCCCCACACCAATTTCTGTGCACGCAATTGACAGGGGGTGAAAAATCTATCAGCATTTTGATGAATTCCAATATTGGAATTATTGATTCTAAATATGAAATGCGTTGATGAACCCGACTGAGCGGACATTGCAGGTACTGGAGTACATTATGGCCGCTGGACCGATGCCGCTTAAGCAGGTGGATATCGCCCGGGCGTGCGGCGTGTCGCCATCCACCTTAAACCGGATCGTAAAGTCTTTGTCTGAGTGGGGTTATCTGTTTCGCACGAGCGAAAAATATGTGGTGCGCAACTTCAGGCTGGAACGCAACGTCCCATTGTCTGACGTCTATCTGGCTAAGCTGGATGAGACCATGCGCGCCCTGTCCAGAACACTTGGGGTTTCCGCCGAGGTTGTTGTGGTGGCCGGTCACGAATTGCTTTGGCATTCAAAAACCGACTACCCGGACCCCAATGTTACGATCCGTGCGAGCGTTGGTTTTCGCCGGTCGCTGTACGAACTGGATGTGCTGTCCCAGCTTTATTTGAGCCGTCTGGATTGGCAGGACGTCGAAACGCAATTCTTTACTGATGGTTTCTTTGGTACTTTGCGCGAACCGGGCAAAGTAACTGCGCCTTTACCGGTCTCTTCGGTCAAGAAAATCCTCGAACAAATGCGCAAAGATGTCTTTGCTGCCGATATGCAGGGCAACCACGTCGGCATTCGCCGTTTTGCAACTGTGATCGAAGATCCGGAGGGCAAGTTCTTGCATCTCTTGGCTTTGGCAGAACCCGCTGAAAAAACCTGTGCACCGATTGAGACATACCAAAACGCGTTGTTACAGGCGCGCACTGAACTTTCTGAGCTTGTCTTTGACGAGAGCGCTGCAAGACGTTTGCAGCCAAAATATCACGCTATGCCGATGCGAGGAGGCTAAAGCACGGCAGGCACTAACCTTTGGGAGGAACTATGAAACATCTATTAACAACTGCCCTTGTGGCCAGTTTTGCGCTTGCGGCACCTTTTGCCCCAACCGCAGCACAGGCCGAGGAAATCAATGTCCTAATGTTCGGCATGCCCTATACCAACGGCCTGCGCGAACTGGCGGGTGATTTTGAGGCCAAAACCGGGATCAAAGCGAATATTGATGTCGTGGGTCAGGACGTCTTTGAAAACCGGATCACACTGTCTTTTACTGGTGGCACAGGTGACATTGATGTGGTCCACACCCCTGTCATTCAGGTGCAACGCTGGATTCAGGCGGGTTGGCTTCAACCAATGACCAAGCTCGTATCCGAGGCAACAACATCGGACATTCTAGCAGGCCCTCTTGGTGCATATGACGTGAATGGCGAACAATGGGCGTTGCCGTTCTTTGCCGGTGTTGGCCTGATGAGCTATCGCGAAGACCTGCTTGAAAAAGCCGGTGCCAGTGTGCCCGAAACCTGGGAAGACATGCTGGATGTCGCGGCCAAGATCAAAACCGACGACCAAGCAGCAATTGCCCTGCGTGCGGTGCCTGGCCAAGGCTTTAACATGTTCATCTTTCCGATGGTCATGCGCGCCTATGGCGGCACGTTCTTTGCCGATTACGAAGGCGGCGATCTGACCCCGGCTATCAATTCACCGGAGAACCTCGAAGCGTTGAAGGTCTATACCAAACTGATCAACGACTATGGTCCAGCAGGTGCGGGGAACTTTAACTTTGCAGAAGTGAATGCCGCAGCACAAAACGGGCAAATCGCGTTTGCGGTTGAAGGAACTGGCATCATCAGCCAAATCGTTGATCCAGCCAAAAGCCAGTTTGCAGATGTAACAGGCATTGCATTGCCACCGGGTGGGCCCGCGGGCCGGTCCCCTGCAATTGGTGTACACGGCATGGGCATCCCAACCAGCGCACCAAATGCAGAAGCCTCTGCCAAATTCATTGAATGGGCGGTCAGCGCAGAAACGGTGTCCAAAATCGCACTGGCTCAATCTTTCCCGGATTTCACAACCTCATCGGTTGCTGACAACCCCGAAGTGGTTGCGAAATATGCGGAAATCCACCCTGACTTCCTGACAACTCGGGTTGCTGCGCTGGATCTTGCAATTGGTCATTACCGCCCGTTGATCCCCGAATGGCCAGCACTTGGTCAGGCGATTGGTGAAAGCGTCAATGCTGCCATCAACGGGCTGATGTCCCCTGAGGAGGCGCTTGAGCAGGCCGAAGCGGACATGCGCGATTTGCTTGGCCTCTAAGCCACAATTGTAACCGACACCCGGCGTGCCAAGATGCGCCGGGATCTTTCAACGAGGTCTTTCATGGCAGGCAAGATCAAGGTCCCCGTCGGGGCCACCTATCAACTGCAGCGCAGCTACAGAATGATGATGATCCCGGCTGTGGTAGCGGTTGGTATTTTTGCCATCGTGCCGCTTGCTGGTATGTTTGCCCTCGCTTTTAGCGACTATCACCTGATCCGCGGAACCAACTGGCAGTTCGGCTTTAAGAATTTCGCCAAAATGCTGTCGGATAAACGGTTGATGAATTCGATCTACGTCATGGCTGCATTGTCCATATTTGGCGTCGCCGCGCAGGTTTTGATCGGCAGTGCCATTGCCGTTGGCCTGCAAAAGATCACCGGCCGTTGGCGCGTCGGGCGGGTTTTGTTTTTGCTGCCGTATGCGGTTCCACATGTGGCTGTTGCGCTGATCTGGTTGTCGTTGTTCACACCAACCCTATCCCCAATCAATGCATTTTTTGACCTATTCGGGATAACCGTCCCCGCGTTTCTGACCAGCCAATGGGGCGCGATTTTCGCAATTGTGATTGCCGATACCTGGACCAATTTCCCTTTTGCGATGCTGATCATCATGGCCGCCCTGCAAGGCATTTCGCCAGATCTTGAAGAGGCCGCAGCCTTGGATGGTGCGACCCGCATCAAGAGCTTTATCTATATCACCTTGCCGCTCTTGGCGCCTGCCTTGTTGATGGTCACCCTGTTTCGCTTCATAGACTCTCTCAAACACTTTCCAATGATCTTTGTGATGACCAAAGGCGGGCCGGGGCGATCAACCCAAGCCACAAATTTTTACGCGTATGTTCAAACCTTTAGCAACTCAAATGTGGCCTACGGTGCGGCGATTGCTGTGATGCTGTTCTTGATGGCGGCATGGATCAGTTTCTATGTCGCAAAGTTGAACCAACGGGTAACAACATGATCGACAACAGCCCAGAGTTCCGTGCAAAACGCAGCGTCGGCATGACCATGATGCTGATCTTGCTTATCTTCGCCGCGCTGCCCACTGTTTGGGTCCTGATATTGTCGTTCAGAGCGCCCATTGCGATCTTTGAGCCGATTTGGGAAAGCCCTCTGGCGCTGACCTTGGAGAACTTCTTTAAGATCACCCGCTCAGATTTCCCAAGTGCCCTGTTGAATTCCTTTATTACGGCCGGGCTTTCTACAGCTTTTGCAATGATTATCGGTGTGCCTGCGGGATTTGCCCTGGCCAAGGCCCGATTGTCTGGAAAATTCATCGCCTCTTGGGTGTTACTGCTGCTGCGGATGGCCCCGCCTGTAGGCTTTGTGATCCCTTTGTTTCTGGCCTATGTGAACGTTGGGCTGATCGACACCTACACCGGGCTGGTTTTTGCCTATATGACTTTGACACTGCCGCTTGTGGTTTGGTCCATGTGGAATTCGTTTGCGCAAGTGCCTGACGAACTGATCGAGGCGGGGATAATGGATGGGGCGACCTTGCCCAAAGCGTTCTTGTTGATTGCCTTGCCTGCGGCGCGCCCCGGTGCCGTTGCGGCTGCTATTCTTGCGTTCTTGGTGGCTTGGAACGACTTTTTCTATGCATTGATCATCACGCGTTCTGATACAGCAACCGCCCCCGTTGCCGTAATGAACTTCATCTCATATGACAGTGTCGACTGGGCGTCGATCGCAGTTGCCAGCATTGCTCTGACACTGCCAATCTTGCCGCTTATGGCCATCGCCAACCGCTATATTGTTCAATCACTTTCCGGAGCCGTCAAAGGGTAGTCATGACCAAACGCCCCAACATCGTTTTTATCATCACCGACCAGCAACGCTACGACACCATCGCTGCTTTGGGCTTTGATCACATGATCACCCCAAATCTGGATCGATTGGCACAGCGCGGCACGGCATTTGAAAACATGTACATCACATCACCGTCTTGCGCACCATCGCGGGCATCGCTGTTTACAGGCACCTATCCACATACCAATGGCGTCTTTCGCAATGATGAGCCCTGGCAATATTGCTGGGTCAAAGATTTGGCCGAAGCAGGGTATCGCACGGTCAATGTTGGCAAGATGCACACAATGCCAATTGAAGCTCCGTTTGGTTTTCATGAACGGCACGTGACCGAAAACAAGGACCGGGATCATCCCAACCTGCCCTTTTATCTGGACAATTGGGACAAGGCCTATTTCGTCAAGAACCTTGAAAAACCATCGCGCGTCACACAGCGACGGCGTGATGAATATGGCGATCAACTTGGCGCATGGGTCTGGGAACACGAAGAAGCCCTGCATCCAGATGTCTTTACGGGCCAAATGGCGAAATGGTGGCTTGATCGTTATACAGGTGATGGGCCGTTTTTCTTGCAAATCGGATTGCCCGGCCCCCATCCGCCTTATGATCCAACGCAAGATTACCTTGAAATGTACGAAGGGCGCGCCCTGCCTGACGTCATCCCACCGGACCCAGAGACACAACCCGAAGCGTTGCGGGGGTTGCGGGATTTTATGCTGGGCGAGGACGCAGACGGAGTCGTACATCTGGCGGATCCGACCGCGGAACAATCGCGCCGTCAACGGGCCCATTATTACGCCAACGTCACGATGATCGATCACCAAGTAGGCGAGATCATCGATGCGCTGGAAGCACGTGGCGATTTGGACGATACAATAATCGTTTTCACCTCGGATCATGGCGATGCGCTTGGCGATCATGGTCATTCGCAAAAGTGGAACATGTATCAATCCACGGTTCAGGTCCCAGCGCTTGTCGCGGGTCCTGGTATTGCAAAAGGCAGGTCAGTTTCTGACAATGTGGCCTTGTTTGACTTTGGACCGACCATCTTGGAATGGGCTGGTGTGACGGTGCCAGAGTGGATGGAAGCAAGCTCTTTGGTGCCCTATTTTGGCGACGCCCCTGCCCCCGTACGCAGGCAGGTCTTTGCAGAACACTCCAATGACGCGCTTTTGACCGGCACCCGGCTGATGACGATGGTGAAAGATGGGCCAATGAAGTTGGTGCATTTTGTCGATGACGACGAAGGGCAGCTCTTTGATCTGGAAAATGACCCAAAAGAGCAATTCAACCTTTGGAATGACCCCACCCATATCGCCACAAAGGATCGTCTGATCTCGGATATTCTGAAGTGGCGGTCCGAGAGTGGGTTAAAGACCCAAGGGTTTGTCGAGGCCTGCGTGCGCGGTGCACAATCTTTAATGTCACCTCCGCTGCATATGGCCCGGGGTCAACACAGAGAGGGCAGTCGCTAGGCAGGGCCCTCAAAGTGCCATGTGTCGCGGTTGATCTCATGGTGGAACCTTTTGGGTATGATCCTATCGCGGTTGGGTTCGCATCCATCAAAGCCAAAGATATCCCGCCGTCTCTTGCTATGGTCAAAATCACCGCGCCGCTTATGATGCACACAGGTGTCAGGGTGGAAGGGCTCGTGGATCAGTTGAGACAGGACCAGTATCATGGACGCTGAAACCAAGCGATGTTGCAGCCCGGCACGCAATTCAGGCGGCGCGCAAGCCGTTGAGTTGCCATCACCCGGGTCCCGGTTTTTCCCCCAACCCACGGTCACTATTCCCGGCGGCAAGGCTTTGGTGGGGACAAAAACGCCCTTTATTCCCCAAGATGGTGAAGCCCCGATCAGGACCAAAAAGGTCAAATCCTTTGTGATAACCTCGACCACCGTGACCCATGCAGCATTTAAAGAATTCGTGACTCAAACGGGATATATCACTGAGGCAGAACGTTTTGGCTGGTCCTTTGTCTTTCACTCTGACGTTCCCGATAGCATCCGGGAAACACAGGGTGTTGTTGGCACAGAATGGTGGCGCAAGGTTGAAGGCGCAACATGGCAAAACGTTCATGGACCTGACGCCCAAACACCAGTGCATCCGGACCATCCGGTTGTTCAGGTGTCATGGAATGACGCTAGGGCCTTTGCGCATTGGTGTGGCGGGCGCCTTCCGACAGAGGCCGAATGGGAGCATGCCGCGCGGGGTGGCTTGGGGGATGTCCGTTTCCCATGGGGGGACAAAGACCCTGATGACACGGGCTTTCAGCCCTGTAACATCTGGCAGGGGTCATTCCCCAATCACAACACCTGTGCAGATGGCTGGGCGCATACAGCCCCGGCATTGTCGTTCCAACCCAATGGCTACGGGCTCTATAATATGGCTGGAAATGTCTGGGAATGGACATCCGAACCTTTCCGCCTGAGATCCCTCAAGAAAAGCGCCGCGCAACATCGACAAGCGATGCAAGGATTCAAGCTGCTGAAAGGCGGATCCTTCCTGTGTCACCGCAGCTATTGCTATCGTTATCGGATTGCAGCACGCAGCGGCAATACCCCCGACAGCGCCACGCCCCATCAGGGGTTTCGGATCGTATGGGAGATAACATGACACAGCCACGCCGTCCCATTTCCTTTATCGCCACCAATAACCCAGAATCGACAAAGACCTTTTATGGCCGGGTTTTGGGACTAAAACTGCTTGAACATTCCCCTTATGCTCTGGTCTTTTTGGACGGAGAAAACATGTTGCGGGTCCAAATCATCGCTGATTTTGCGCCCCTCGCACATACTGTACATGGTTGGCAGGTCACCGATATCAAAGCCGACATAGACAACCTTGTATCAAAAGGCGTCTCGTTCCTGACCTTGGGGCAGATGGACCAAGATGGAGATGGGATTTGGATAAGCCCTGATGGGCACAAGATCGTTTGGTTCAAAGACCCCAGCGGCAATATCCTGTCCCTAACAGAATTTCATATAGCGTAACGCGGGACGCACCAGCGCATCAGCCTCCATCAGCGACAAATCCCGCAGCCTCGATTGCAGCAATGGCGCAGGCTTCATCATTGTCAGAATTGTCACCCGTCACACCAACCGCCCCGAGGATCGCTCCATCGTGTTTGATCAACACGCCCCCGGCGACCGGGACAAGGGATCCGCCCGCCAAAGCGTTCATCGCCTGAATAAAGAATGGCTCAACCTTGGCTCTTTCAAACAAGGCACGTGATCCCAGCCCCATCGCCACAGCGCCCCGTGCCTTTCCCTGCGCGATCTCCGGCCGCAGGGTGCTGGTATTGTCCTCACGCGCCAGCGCCAAGAGCGCTCCACCTTCATCCAAGACCGCGATGGTCAGAGGCTTAAGCCCATTCGCCTTGCGCCACTCAAGGCATTCGTTGATGAGTGATTGGGCCTGTTGCAGGGTAAGTTTCATTGACGTCTCCGATGTGACATGTGGTTTCGAGAAAGTTGATTGATCGATACTCTGGCCTGTTTGCTGCTGCGGCTTTCGATCTTGGGCAATGCGGCGCTGCGGCTCTGCGCCCTCAAATGGGACTCGGAGCGACGATGATCAACGGTAGAAATACTCCACCAAGAACATAGGAACAGATGGCACATAGGTGCACAGCATCAAAACCGCCAACAGCACGCCAACAAACCAGACGTTGACCTTGGACACTTCCCAAATGTTGGCCCGCGCCACCGAACAGGCCGTGATCAGAACTGACGCCACAGGCGGTGTTTGCTGCCCGATAGCAAGGTTCAATGTCACCACCAGACCAAAGTGCACCGGATCGATGCCAGCCGCAGTAATCAACGGGATCACAATTGGGATGACCAGAATGATTGCCGCCGCAGAATGCAAAAAGAACCCAACCACAAGAAAGAAGAAATTGAGGATCAGCAAAATCGCCCATTGCTGCGTGGTGATCGACAAAATGCCTTCGGCAAGCTGTTGTGGAATTTGCGCCCGGGTCAGAAAGCCGCCCATCAACACAGATGCCGCAACCAACAGCATAACCACTGCGGTCTGAATACCTCCATCCAACATCGCCCGGCGCAAATGACTAAGATCAAGGTTGCCATACCACGCAGAAACAACCAGCGATGCCAGAACCGCCAGACCTGCGGCCTCTGTTGCTGTGACATAGCCCCCAAATATGCCGCCAAGAATGATCACCGGCAGCGTAAAGGCGGGCAAAGCATCTACAAAAGTTTCCCGCAGGCGGGCCATCCGAAACGCATCTTCGGTTGGGAAATTATAGCGTTTGGCAAACAGGTATGCGACCATCATCAGCCCCCCTGCCCCCAACAACCCCGGCACAATACCCGCGACAAAAAGTTGCTCTACCGAGGTATTGGCAGACGCAGCATAAAGGATCATCGGGATTGAAGGCGGGATGATAATCGCAAGCGAAGCCGAAGAGGACGTGACAGCCGCCGAGAATTCCTTGCTGTAACCGCGTTTCTTCATCTGCGGGATCAAGATTGAGCCCATCGCGGCCACATCCGCAACAGCAGAACCCGAGATTTCAGCAAAGAATAAGGACACACCGATGTTCACCATCGCCAGCCCTCCCCGAATAAACCCGATGATCGCACCGACAAAATTGATAAGCCTGTCAGTGATGCCGCCTGCATTCATGATGGCCCCCGCCAGCACAAACATCGGAATAGCGATCAGCGAAAACTTCGTGGACCCATCGTACATGTCTAATGCGATGGTCACCAGACTGTCGGTCCCTTCTGTCACGAGCAGCCCCAAAACCCCGCACATCGCCAAAGCAACTGCAATGGGAATGTTGATGCAAATCATGATCAGCATTGCGGCGAATATTGCAGCCATCAACATCAGGCGCGATCCTTGTTCTTTTCGAGCTCGGTTTCGACCTCTTCCTCAATCTCAGCATGTTCCAACGATATGCCTTCCGTGGTCAGCTTCAAATACGCCGGCAGACTCAGGATTTGGCAGATCATGAACAGGACCGCACCGATTGGGATAACGGATTGAGTGAATTGGATGGGCACCCACGTCAGTGAGATCAACGTATCCCCTGCCAAAACATCCAATACCTGAAGCCCGGCCCGGGCCATAAGGAAAAAGAAAATAAGAACAATCGCCTCTCCCAAAAGCACCGCAACAACGCGTAATTTGTCCGGTAAGGCCAGCAAAACTGTATCAAAACCGATATGGCGACGGTGCAGCGCCGCAAGGGCAGATCCGTAATAGGTAATCCACGCAAGCATGATGGCCGCCACCTCGTCATACCACGAAAAACTCTGTCCCATCAGGCGGGCAAGCACGGCGGCGCTCACCACCAAAGTCAACAAGATCATCAGGCTGATTGTGATCCATTCCAGAACCTTGCTGAGCAAACCGTTGATGCGTGACAACGTTGGATAGGTGGGATTTTCCATGCCAGATGACCTGCTGGGTATCAGTTAAGATGCGCCTGCCAAATATCTTGGCAGTGCGTTTAGACAAAGGTTGCTAAAATGAGCCATGGCAGGTCAGCCCCTGCCATGGCGTCTGGACCTAGCCAGCATTTCCAAGCCCCAAAACAGTGTCGATCATGTCTTGGCCACCATCAACCTCATCGGCAAACTGCTGATAAATCGGTTTTGATGCCTCAATGAATGCAGCCTTGTCTGCCGTGTTCACAGCAACGCCGGCGTCTTCGATCACCTTCAAAAGACTGGCTTCCAATTCGGCCGCCTTTTCATAGGTAAAGTCTTGCGTTTGGTTCGCACATTCCGTCAACCCGGCCTGAACCTCTGCATCCAGCTTATCGAACTTTTTCTTGGACATCAGAATATAGGCAGGTGTGTAAACATGTCCGGTCACCGACAGGAACTTTTGCACCTCTTGGAACTTCGCCGAAGCGATCTGTGCATAAGGGTTTTCCTGACCGTCGATCACACCGGTCTGCAACGCTGTAAACACATCAGAGAAAGCCATTGGTGTCGGGTTTGCTCCATATTCCTGAAACATTTTCAACCGCCAAACCCCATTTGGTGTTCGCAGCTTAATGCCCGCTAAATCAGCAGGTTGATCGATAGGTCTGACGTTATTGGTGATGTTGCGAAACCCGTTTTCGGCAAGACCAACAATATGATAGCCATTGGCTTGTGCAGCATCTTGGAAGACGCTCATCATCTCACCTTGAACCCGACGCATGTGGTCGCGATCAGAGATGATGTAAGGCATTTCAAAGATACCAAATGCATCGTGAACCGATGACATCACCGAAGAAGGCAGCGAAAAGTCCACCTGTCCCAGCTTCAGTTTTTGCAACAGCTCTTTGTCTTTGCCAAGCTGCGAGGACCCAAAGGTCTGGACCTCGACTTTATCGCCCATTGTTCCGTTGACGCAGGCAGCAAAGTTATCCACGGTGGCTTCAAACAACGAGCCGGGCGCGCCAACATGGCCAAACTTCATCGTCACATCTGCCGCATAAGCGGTGGTGGCAACACCGAGAGCCGTTGTCGCAGCAAGTAGTTTTGCAAATACTTTCATGATGTTCTCCTCCCAGAGAGTTGGTGATACATTTTTCTTTGGTCGCGCAGCTTGCACCGGGCGCTTTGGTCTAATTCAACAATGCCATTGCAGCCTGAACGCCTCCGGTCTTGTGCGGAACATTCGCCTGTTTGAGCCCCAATTCGACCCCGCCCAACGTGGCGATCAACATCAGGTCGTTAAAATCGCCCAAATGGCCAATGCGAAACACCTTGTCGGCCACTTTGGACAGGCCATTGCCCAATGAAATATCATATTTCTCTAGGGTCTTCGCGCGGAAGGCGTCAGCGCTGTGCCCTTCGGGCAATTTCACTGCGGTCAATACGCCGCTTTCCTGACCTTGAGTGGCGCACAGAACGTCAAGCCCCCATGCACGAACAGCTGCACGCGCCGCTGCGCCGTGACGTGCGTGGCGGGCAAAAACATTATCCAACCCCTCCTCATGCAGCATATCAACAGCTTCATTCAGCCCGTAAAGAAGGTTGGTGGCAGGTGTGTAGGGAAAATAACCGGTCTTGTTTGGCCCCACCATCTCTGCCCAATCCCAATAGGAACGTTGCAAAGTAGCCGTGTCATTTGCAGCCAGTGCCTTTGCACTTACCGCATTAAAAGAAAGGCCCGGCGGCAACATCAGCCCCTTCTGAGACCCCGACACGGTGACATCCACACCCCATTCATCGTGGCAATACTCCAGAGAGGCCAGACCAGAAATGGTATCAACCATAAACAGAGCAGGATGATTAGCGTTGTTAATGGCCTTGCGCACTTCGGCCACAGGAGACACGGATCCGGTGGATGTCTCATTGTGGACAACGCAGACCGCCTTGATCTGATGGTCTGTGTCCTCAGCCAAATAAGCTTCGATTTGATCAGGGTCCGCGCCCCCCCGCCAATCACCGGCTATGAACTCTGCTTTCAACCCCAACTTTTCCGCAAGCTTTTTCCAAAGCGTCGAAAAATGACCCGTTTCGAACATTAATACCCGGTCACCCGGAGACAAAGTGTTCACCAACGCTGCCTCCCAGGCGCCAGTGCCAGAGGCCGGATAGATAAACACATGTTCCTCTGTCTTAAAGATCGATTTCAAACCGCTAAGCGCCTTTAGACCAACCTTTGCAAAGTCGGGGCCGCGGTGATCAATGGTTTGTTGCCCTATTGCGCTTAAAATACGGTCGGGAACGGCACTAGGTCCTGGGATCTGCAAAAAGTGACGTCCTGCTTTCCTCATTTTGATCGATCTCACTTTAGATAGGTTGAGTTACATGCGAAAAAATTAGCGCCCGTTTTCGCAATTTTCTTTCTTGTTGAATCAATGTAATTTTGAATTCATAATTAAGTCAATCGAAATATTGCCCCCAAAACTCAACCACAGGATATCAAACCATGGTCCAGCTCTTTGACGCGTTACAAAAAAGCGTTCAGGGTGATCTCTTGTTTGATGACTTTTCGAGGGGCCGGTATGCGACGGATGCGTCGCTTTACCAGATGATGCCAATAGGGGTTTTGGCGCCAAAATCTGAAGAGGACATCCGTGCAGCAATTGCCGCAGCTGACGCTCTGGGCGCGCCCGTTTTGGCGCGGGGCGGAGGAACATCCCAATGTGGGCAGACCGTTAACAAAGCTTTGGTTCTGGACAACTCGTTATATTTCAACGAAATTTTGGAATTGGATGTCGAAGGGCGTCGATGTGTTGTGCAACCCGGCATCGTGCTGGATGATCTGAACCGGGCCTTAAAACCGCATGGGCTCTGGTTTCCTGTTGATGTTTCCACCGCCTCACGTGCGACCATCGGTGGGATGGCTGGCAATAATTCCTGCGGCGGAAAGTCGCTGCGCTATGGCATGATGCGCGACAATGTTATGTCCATCGATGCCATTTTGGCAAATGGCACCAAACACCATTTTGGCCCCATAGGAGCCGCCTGCCCTGCCGATCTGCAATCCTTGCGGGATGACCTTTTGCAACTGGGCAAACGCGAAGCCGCCGAGATAGACGCACGATTCCCCAAAGTCATGCGCCGGGTCGGCGGATATAATATTGATGCCCTGACACCACAAAGCGCCCCAAATAATCTGGCCCATCTTCTTGTTGGGTCCGAAGGAACGCTGGCCTATTCAACCGCAATAGAGCTCAAACTGTGGCCAATCCTAACCCAGAAAGTACTGGGGGTTTGCCATTTCCCGACTTTTCACCATGCGATGGACGCGGCCCAACATCTGGTCACCCTAGCCCCGCAAGGGGTCGAGCTGGTGGATGCCACGATGATCTCCTTGGCGCGCGACATCCCAATATTTCGCCACACAATTGAGACCTTTGTGACCGGCAAACCAGATGCATTGCTGTTGGTGGAATTTGCTGAGGACGATCCAGATCACCACGACATGAAATTGCAACACCTTGAGGACATGATCGCGGATTTGGGCTTTTCCTGGTCCGGGACTGGCAAGAATTGGGGCGGCGTAACAGCGGTGCGCGACCCAGAAATGCAAACGCGGATTGCCGAATTGCGCAGTTCTGGGCTGAACATCATGATGTCGATGAAATCCGAAGGCAAACCTGTGTCTTTTGTCGAAGATTGCGCCGTCGAATTGCCAGATCTTGCCAATTACACTGCGGGCCTGACCGAGATATTCGACAAACACGGCACCCGTGGAACATGGTATGCACATGCGTCGGTTGGCTGCCTTCATGTCCGCCCGGTTCTAAACTTAAAACTGGATCAAGACGTAAAAAAGATGCGCGCCATTGCTGAAGAGTGTTTTGATCTTGTTGCGCTATACAAAGGCTCCCATTCAGGAGAGCATGGCGATGGCTTGGTCCGCTCTGAGTTCCACACCAAGATGTTCGGCCCTCGCATGGTAGACACGTTCCAAGAGGTCAAAACACGGTTTGACCCCAAAGGATTGTTTAATCCCGGCAAGATTGTGAACCCTGCCAAAATGGATGATCGAAGCCTGTTTCGGTATGGCCCTGACTACGCCGTGCCAGAGTTCGAAACCGATCTGGATTGGTCCGAGTGGCCGGGCAGCGGCGCAGGTTTTCAAGGCGCTGTTGAGATGTGTAACAACAATGGCGCATGCCGCAAACTCAAAGGCGGCGTGATGTGTCCGTCATTTCGGGTGACGCGCCAAGAAAAGGATCTGACACGTGGTCGCGCCAACACCCTGCGTCTGGCAATATCAGGTCAGCTGGGCCCAGATGCGCTGACATCTGATGCGATGGCCGACACGATGAAGCTGTGTGTCTCATGTAAGGGCTGCAAGCGCGAATGCCCAACCGGCATTGACATGGCCCGCATGAAAATCGAAGTGCAATCCGCACGGGCGCGCATGCACGGGATCAGCCTTCATGACAGGCTTGTTGGGTATTTACCGCGCTATGCGCCCTGGCTTTCACGCCTTTCCCTGATCGCCAATCTGCGCAACAAAGTGCCGGGCCTCGCGTTAATGACAGAAAAGCTCACGGGTTTCTCTGCCGCCAGAGACTTACCAACATGGAGCGCCCGGCGCTTTGGGGACGCCGAAGTGCCACCGCCCGATCATCCTGACGTCATTCTGTTTGCGGATTGTTTCAATCGGTATTTTGAACCGGAAAACCTGCGTGCAACACTAAGTGTATTTGAAGCAGCCCAAGTGCGACCACACTTAGCATGTGCACCCAAAGGCGAACGACCATTATGCTGCGGCCGCAGCTTTCTGTCGGTCGGTTTGGTGGATGAGGCAAAGCACGAGGCCAAAAGGTTGATGAAGGCTTTGTTGCCTTTTGCAAAAAAGGGACTCCCGATTGTTGGCTTAGAACCCAGTTGTCTTTTGACCCTGCGTGATGAGATCCCCGCACTACTGCCGGGTGCAGATACTGCTCTTTTGTCCCGCCAGGCCAGAATGCTTGAGGAATATATCGCGGATCAGGCCGACAATCCTGAATTTGAACTCCCCTTGGCATCCCCCGCCCCCAAGATTTTGCTGCATGGTCATTGCCATCAAAAGGCGATGGATGTCATGTCTAGTATTGAGAAAACGCTACATATGCTGCCAGATACGGAGATTGAAGTGGTCGAAACAAGCTGTTGTGGCATGGCCGGTGCATTTGGGTTTGGTGTAGACACACATGACGTGTCGCGCAAAATGGCCGAACTGGATCTTGCGCCAACCGTCAGGAAAGCAGCGGTAGATACAATCATCGTTGCTGATGGGACATCTTGTCGCCACCAAGTCAACGACACAACGGGGCGCAAACCGCTCCATGTTGCCCGCCTTCTTGAACTCGCCCTGCAAAAATGATGTGAGTGGTCCAGCATGTATATGACCGAAACAAAACAGATCATCGCCCGTAAGTCGCTGCACCATGAATTGGTAGACAGACTTCAGACGTTGATCATTAACGCAGAATTGGAACCCGGGACCAAGGTTCCTGAGAAAGCGCTGTGCGATCAATTTGGTGTCTCCCGTACCCCGATGAGGGAAGCGTTGAAGGTTCTGGCATCTGATGGTCTGGTGCGGCTTGAACCCAATCGCGGGGCTTGGGTAACTCAGGTCACCGAAGACGAAGTAGAAGAAGTATTTCCTGTTCTTGGCGCTCTGGAAGCTTTGTCAGGGGAATTGGCGTGCAAGAATATTACGGATGCGGAAATCGATGATGTACGCGCTCTGCATTCCAAAATGCTCGAAAGTTATGAGGTGAGGGATCTGGACGCCTATTTCACCATAAACCAGCAAATTCACCGCGCTATTTTACACGCTGCTAGAAACAGCACCCTGTCTACGTCCTGCCAAGCCTTGTCCATGCGGATGCAGCGCGCACGGTATTTGGCAAACATGACCGAAGGACGTTGGTACGACGCCGTTCAAGAACATGAGAAAATCCTAGAGTATCTTGCCGCGCGTGACGGTCCAAAACTGGCCTCCACGCTTCTTCATCACATGGATGCGAAACGGGCTTCTGTTGTTCGATGGCTCCAGTCCCGCAAAACAACGGATGACCCAGAACAATGATCTCAGACGGTCGCCTCGACAAGCTGGTCGTCCCGGAGACGTTGATCAAACCTCGGGTTCTGGCGCGGCCCTTGCAACTGTATCTTTAAACGTCTTGACCGAATCTCTTGAGCATTCTTCGATGAATGGCTCGGACAATTGACAATAGTGAACCCTCCTCACTACCCAAGGTTACGGTTAACGCGTTCACACAGATTACCAATTCCATTCTTTCTACTAAAATTCGAAACAATCACCAAATTTTCCGACGACTTTTAACAAAAACCACTGGAAACAGTGTGTTTCACCACCGTTTCTCCAAATAAGTCAAAAAGATGGTATGGCAGTGGCAATAATACTGAGAAGACGTCAATTTTTTGCCTCAACTCACGCAATAACGTCCAAAATGTGACTTAGCGATTGTTGTCAAAGTGACTAAAACCGATGTAGAGAGCCCTGCGGTAGCTGCTATTACCGCATTTTTTTTTACATTTGTGATGCCGGACCAGTAACCACATTGGCCATTTTGGGATGTGGATGTTTATCAGTTTTCTAACCCTGGGGGGTTAAAATGAAGAACGACGCTACAAACACGGCCAATTTCGGCGTGTTTCCTTTTGGACCTACAGCACGCTTTGGCGATGCGACCAGCTCTGGAATTGTCGCACGCAGCTATGTCTGGGATGAGGCATTGGCGCGCAAACCGGCGCCCGTATTTTTGTACAGGCATCTGGGAAAAAGAATTCTGGATATCCTCTTTGTCCTGTTGACCTTGCCCTTTTCCCTCCCGCTCATTGGTCTTTGCGCGCTGATGCTTTGGTGCGAAGGCGGCAGCCCCTTCTACACACAGGATCGGTTGGGCCGGGGCGGCAAACGGTTCTCGATCCTTAAACTGCGCACAATGGTGCGAAATGCCGATCAGGTGCTCGAAGAGTATTTGGCAAATGATCCAAAAATGCGCCAAGAATGGGATAGCTTGCAAAAACTGCGCAATGATCCTCGCGTCACCCGTATGGGCAAGTTTTTGCGGGTCACTTCGCTGGATGAACTTCCACAATTGATCAACGTATTGCTGGGCGACATGAGCCTTGTCGGCCCGCGTCCAATGATGCCTGATCAACTTGAAATGTATGGAGATGCGTCCTCCTACAACGCGGTTCGTCCCGGAATTACCGGCCTTTGGCAAGTCTCAGCGCGCAACAATTCGGTCTTTACCTATCGCAACGAAGTAGACGGTGCATATGAACGATCTTTGACGCTGCTGATGGACGTGACAATTCTTTATAAAACAATTGGCGTGGTTTTACGCCCAACGGGGCACTAATTATGGCTCAGACTTTTGATCTTCATACATCCGGTGTATTTGTAACGGATGACAAAGCAACCAAAGGAGGAAATCATGCGTGATACTTACGCCGCTGGTGACCTCCGGACAGAGATGATTGACAACGCTAACCCAGCATCCAACATCGGTATGCGTCACAGCATCCGTGCGCGCCGTGCTGTTGGGTTCCCGCTGGAACATGATGCGTCGTCTGCGACTGACCTTGAAGCGCAAAGTCTAGACACGCTTGACAGCGCAATCATAGCAGAACCTGATCTTCCGCGTTGGCATCAGCTTCCAGATGCTGACCCCGGCAGCCGCACCAAAGCAGGCACCGCAATGCCCGTTGTCGACGCTGAACGGGACAGCACAACCGTGCGGGCCTTTGACCTGTTGCGCACGCGCCTGCGCCAGACCACACAAGAACATGGCTGGACAAACATCGCCGTAACAGCCCCGACATCAGGCTGTGGTAATACTTTTACAGCTGTTAATCTGGCTCTCAGCCTGTCTCGCATCAGCGGGTCGCGGACCGTTTTGATGGATTTCAACCTGCGCCGCCCCGGTGTCGCAAAGGCATTTGACATGACGCCGCGTGGCGCAATGCAGGACTTTCTGGCAGGTCACACACCCATGGGCGATCACATGGTGAAAGTCAGCGACACATTGGCGTTGGGTCTCAATGATGCGCCTCAATTGGATGCCGCAGAGACGTTGCAAGCCGCTCAGACCACTCATACGCTTGAACGCATGCGTGCCGCTTTGCAGCCCGAACTGGTCATCTACGACATGCCCGCCATGTTGACCCATGATGATGTCTCGGCCTTTTTGCCGCAGTTGGATGGTGTGTTGCTGGTGTCTGATGGAACCCAGACCATGGGCCGTGACCTGATGGAATGTGAACGTCTTCTCGAAGGTCAGGTGCCTCTTTTGGGTGTCGTCTTGAACCGTGCGCGGGCCAACTCCATCCCCCGCTACACCTAGGGGCAGGATTAATGGGTCCTACCCCTAAGGCCACGCGCCAAAACAGGTAAAACACTAACCTTTCTGCCTGAATTGCCCTATAATGGTCGTAATGTTTTGATCTAGACAGAATTTATCCGGTTGGCCCCATGCCGAACCGGACATCTAAGACGGGATATTCGAGGCGGATGGGTCCGATTTATTCACTGGCTGACTTTTTGGATATGCTGCGCCGTCGGGTGGGGCTGATTTCGGCTGTGGTAATTGCAGGCTGCTTTGCCTCTGTGTTCTGGGCGTTATCGATCCCGCATGTCTATCGCTCCTCCGAAGTCATTCAGATTGAGCAACCCAAAATTTCCGACGATCTGGCGCGCTCCACAGTTGAAGGGTCATCCGCGCGACGCCTGCAATTGATCGAGCAACAGCTGATGGCCCGCGGCAATCTAAGCCAATTGATTGACGAATTTGGCCTCTATCAAAATCTTGCTGCTTTGAAACCGTCCGAAAAGGTGGACCTGCTCCGCCGTTCAGTCAGTATCACCGGGGTCGCGGCGGTCCGAGAAGGATTTGCCGATGACGGAGCGATATCTGTCCTGACTATCACAGCGGAGATGGACGCTGCTGAAACTGCCCGGGACGTGGCGCAAGCTTTTGCCGACAAAACCCGGGCTTTGGCCGCGACACAAAGACAGGAACAAACACGCGAAACATTGGAGTTTTTCCAGCTTCAAGAAGACGCGCTCTTGGCCGAAGTTGCCGAGTTGGAGGCCGATTTGGCCGCCTTTCGCGGGGCCAATGATCTGTCCATCGAAGGCAGCCTTGAATTTCGCCGCTCTGAGCTGGGCAGTTTGAATGACGCCCTGTTGTCGCTGGACCGGGAGATCATCACAGCCCAACTGGCTTTGCAAAATATTGACCGATCCGGTGGCACCCGCGCTGCAACTGTCGAACGGCAAGAGGAAGAATTTCAACGCCTGATCGATGGGCTGACAACACAGCGCAGCTTGCTTCAGGATCGCCGCGAAACCCTTAGCGCCTCCATTGAAACCTCGCCGCAGGTTGAACGCGCCTTGGCCGAATTTGATCGACGCATGACCCAATTGCGCGGACAACTTGATGTCGTTTCAACCCGCCGCAGTGAAGCAGAAGTTGGCTTTTCGCTAGAAACGGCTGCACGTGGCGAACGGTTTAGCACCCTCGAAGAGGCGCAAGTACCAGACTACCCAATTACAATGAGCCGCAAAAACCGGGTCATCATGGGTGTGATGGCCGCATTGTTCATGGGGCTTGGATTGGCGTTTTTACTGGAATTGCGCCGCCCGGTCATTCGCACGGCCCGTCAAATGGAGCGTGAAACAGGTCTGTTGCCTGTCGTGTCGATCCCAGAGACATCTCCGGCCAAAAAGCGTAAAGGTCTTTCCAAGTTTTGGCATGACCGAAGCGAGGCCGGGTTGCAGGGCCGTGCCGCGCGCTTGGCGCGTAACGGTGATCTCGAACGCGGTTAACCAGCTGTCGCAACAGCCATCGCCGCGATGGTATCCCGGTGCAGCCATATCGCCCACGCCCCCAGAGCCAGACCGATCATCGCAAATATGGCGTCATGCCGCCTGTCCCAAACCTGATGAACCCGGGCGAGCCAGATCATCACCAGATGTGACAACGCCATTGCGACGCCCATTCCCATCAAAGCGCCAAGCAAGCCCGCATAGACGGTCCCCGTCAGCAATAGCCCCACCTGCAAACAAGCTCTAAGCGCGGTTGCCACAAAGAACCGCTGCGAATCTCCGGCAGCAAGTGCGGCTTGATCATAGGTCATGCCGATCACCTGCGGGATCAAAGCCACGCAGATCACCACGATGATCGCCCCTGAGCTCTCGTACCGCACATCATAAAGCAATCCGACCAGCCAAGGCCCGGCAAATGCCATTACAAGCAGCAATCCAGCAACCCCGCTGCTCAACCCATATCGCAGACGCGCCAACCGCGCAGGATCAGCGCCTTCGCGGTAAACCGGGATCATGACCCGGCTCGTCACATTCAGCCCAAGCAACAAAGGAAAGCTCGCCAGAAAATATCCGATGTTATAAATACCAAGCGTTTCAAGCGTCAGGAACTTGCCCAAAATCGCCTTGTCCCCCTGACTGGCAAAAAACCAAAAGACCGTAGACAAGAAAATCCATTTGCCAAAATTCACCAATTCGGTGACTGCGCTGCGTTCAAATTGGAAACGGTTGCGGTCTCCGGGAAGGAAAAGATGGGTCAACGCCAATTTGGCGATGGCCTGGATTACACCGCCAATCACCAGAGCAGCAACAGATTGCAAGATCAGTGCAAGAACGATCATCACGGCAATGCCGATGACCTGAGACATCAGGTCCAACGCAGTCAGCCGCCCCATCAGTAAATGCCGATGCGCTGTTTCAATTCGGGTTGGATTGAACCCCGCAACCAACAAAGACAATCCCGCAACTGGCAGGTAGATGGCCAGCTCCGGCTGGTCATAAAGTGCAGCAATCGGCACTGCCAACAGGCTCGCCACCACCCAAAGAACACCGCCCCGCATGACCTGAATCGTCCAGGCGGTATTCAAAAAGGCAGGATCATCACCCCGCTTTGATTGCGCAATCGACGGGGCTATCCCCACGTCCGAAAACAATGTCAGGCCCACGGTCACAACACTGACCAATGCCATCAGCCCAAAAGCTTCTGGGAACAACAACCGCGTCAGGATCAGGTTTGAGGCAAGCCGGATCGCCTGTGAAGCACCGTACCCCAGCATGATCCAAGAAGCCGACCGCGCAACACGCGCCATCAAGTGATTGCCGCCCACCATTTGGGAGATCCGCGCTAACACGTCGATTTCGCCTCACTTTAGCCGTTTATGCCTGATAGAACACCCACAGCCGTGCGTCCATGCCCTTGCGGAATGGACCGCTTGTTTCGACTGAGGGACCAAAAGACTTTGAAGATCGCCTATATCCTCAACACCTATCCGCAACCCTCGCAAAGCTTTATCCGCCGCGAAATCCGCAGTTTGGAATCCCAAGGTCACGAGGTGTTGCGGTTTGCCATGCGCGGCGCGGATGTTCCCTTGGTTGATGTTCAGGACAAGGCCGAAGCCGAAAAGACCGAATATGTACTGGCAGAAGGTAAGGCCGCTTTGCTCGGGGCATTGGCGCGCACCATCCGATCAGATTTGGCAACATTTGCCAGCGCATCAAAAGAAGCGCTGACACTGGGTGCCGCCTCCGAGGTTGGCCGACTGCGACATTTGATTTATCTGGCCGAAGCCGCCTTTGTTGCAGAGCGCTGCCTGGCCGAAGGCGTGACACACACCCATGCTCATTTTGGCACCAACGCCGCTACTGTCGCGATGCTTGCGCATCTGCTGGGCGGGCCCAAATACAGCTTTACCGTTCACGGTCCCGAAGAATTTGACGCGCCTCGCGCCCTCTCCTTGGGCCGCAAAATGCACCATGCTGCCTTTACCATTGCCATCAGCCAATTTGGCCGATCACAGCTTTGCCGTTGGGCCGATCCGGCAGACTGGGATCGCATCGAAGTTGTACATTGCGGCATAGAACCTGCAAAATTTTCTGCTCCCGCCCCCATGCCAGACGGCCCGGCCCGTGTTGTCGCAATTGGACGACTGGTGGAACAAAAAGGTCAGCTGGCGCTGATCAAAGCCTTGTCCCGAACCGACGCGCCCGTGCATTTGACCCTGATCGGAGACGGCGAAATGCGCCGCCAGATCGAAACGTTGATCACCGAATTTGGCTTAAATTCCCGCGTCACCTTGACCGGGTGGGTTGATGAAGTTCGGATCAAAGCGGAATTGGACGCAGCCCATGCATTGGTCATGCCCAGCTTTGCCGAAGGGTTGCCAATGGTTGTGATGGAGGCCATGGCAGCAGCGCGCCCCGTCATCGCCACATATATCGCGGGCACACCGGAACTGGTCCAAGAGGGCAAGACCGGATGGTTGGTCCCCGCAGGCGATGTTGATGCTTTTGCAGATGCGATGGATGTTTTGGCTGCAACCTCGACAAATCAGCTGCAAAAGATGGGAAATGCCGCACGTACCCGCGTCTTGGAGCGCCATGACATCGATGTTGAAGCGGCAAAGCTGGCGGCGTTGATGCGTTAAATCATGCGGCTGTGGTGTTGGGCACTCCTGATTGCCAAACTCCCGAAAACACATCTTGCAGTAGCCCAATCGCCGCCCGAGAGTTGAGCCGGGCAATCATGAATCATGGGTCAACGCCCGCGCGCCCAACGGTCCTTGTTGCGCAACACCGGCAATCGCACAACGACACGCACCGCACAAAATACCACAAAGGCCACCGGATCTTTGAGCGCGCGTTTCCAAATTGGATCAACCGCATCGCGAGGGTCATCGTTTTCCAATAACTTTGGAAACTGCGCTGCGATTTCGGCCACACCGGCGTCTTGACGTCTGCGCACTTGTACCAATCGTGTAAAGCCTTCGACCATCGGCCATTGATAAGATGCAGGCACACGCACCCTTTCATCCGCACTGAAATTCAGCCGTGCAAAAGTGTCGTCCGAAATGATATCCGGCCAAGGGCCCCACCGCTCTCGGCCGCTCTTGTTCATCGCGAAAACACCAAAACCCGGCACACCCTGCATCATAAAAGGTGTTGTCAGCCAAAAGCGCGTGAAATGCCGTGTGATCGCATCTTCACCTGTCACGGTCACATGAGGTTTGCCGCTGGCATAGGCGGGGCGTGATCCATCCAACGCTGTGCCGATTTGGGCGATAAGGTCAGGTGACACCTGCACATCCGCATCCAAGTAAATAAGCACCTCGCCGGACGCTTTGAGTTCGCCCTGATTCAACGCGTTCAGCTTTCCACCTTGGGCAATGTCGAGCACGATCCATGCCCACCCTTTATTACGCGCTTCAACTTCGTATCCCGCGGCAATTTCAGCGGTGGCATCCGTGCACCCATTGGCGATCACAATGATCTCTACCGCCGATGCCGTTGAATTCAGCAATGCATCAAGACAAGCTGACAAATAGGCCGCTTCGTTATGCGCCGGGATCAAAACGGAGATTTTCATTGAAAGGTCACCAAAGCGTCCCAGCGAGGATTTTGATCATCTAAATGTCGCAACGCCCCCCAAGATCCCCATTTTGTTGGTGCATAGACATCCGAATACGCGTTGAAAAGCTGACCCCCAACCGCGACCCATCCATTAAGTAGTATTTTATATAAATCAGCCATTTCCAGTGAGTAATTAAAGTGATGCATAAACTCTGTTAGGGCTGTGTCTTCGACCATCGGGCCAAGCCCTACAACATGGCTGCCGCCTTCATACATGATCAGATCCAGACCATGTTCCTGCGCCACACCAGCATGATGCGGCCAGACCCGTCCCATCAGATCGATTAGCGTATCTTCGACATTGCCGCTGACAGAGCCATCCATCAATTCCTGGCCCGCGCGTTCTGATGCGTCATCATATCGATGCGTCGCAATGAAATCCGCGGCTGCCTGCCCGCTCAATCCCTGCGCTTGCGCCTGTGCCTCAGCTTTTGCGACACTTTCAGACACCCAGCCTTTGACCATCTCATTGCGGTCTTCCAACCCCAAGACGCCGCCAAAATACCCCGTCACCGCATAGGCATCAAAAGCCGTCACCGGTGCCTTTGCCCCATCCGCAACCGCAAGCGGCGCTGTCAGAACGTCGTTTTCAAGACCCAACCACACTGTTTGACTCGAAATCACATTGACCAAACGATCCTTTGACTGATCGGCGAAAACCGCGCTCCAGATGCGCGCAACCTCAGCGGCGCGCATGCCATAGAACTGCATCCATTTATCTTTTTCGCCCCATTGCTCCAACGCCGCCGCATCCGCCCAACGTGCCTGATCAAACTGCCAGTTCCAAACCTCGTTCGAAAACTCCACATAGGCGGTCAGCTTTGGATCCAAACGGTCCCGGACCAATTCAGCAAATCTTTGAGTGAATTCATCATTCCCCAAATGAGGAACATTGAACCATGCATCCAGCTCCAACGTATTGGCCAAATCGATCAGCACCTCAATAGGTACACCCGGAGCATAGGTCACATCCTCTGGCAAAGGGCGATCCGCCCAATCAGCAAGATCCGAATTGTTGATTTCCATCCAATCCATAAACCGCAATGCCCGAAACTGGCCAATGCGGGATATCCAACGGGGGTTGAATACCGCGCCATTGTCAAAACGCTGGATATTATCGGCATGTACAACAGATATGTTACGTGGGGGATTGGTGGTGTTTATCCGTTGAATGCGCAACTCAACGCTGCCCGGGCCCGGTGTATAGTCAAACGTGACTTCGCCTTTACCGTATCGCACATTTCTAGCCCGACCAGACACTTCGATCACACCCGCCCCATCAAACTTGAGCCGGTAGCGGCCTTTCAAAGACACCGCCCCTTCTGGCATATCCGTCAAGATCAACGTACCTATGCTGCTAAGCGTACGGGGCATTTTGACAGGCCAGCCATGCGTATCGAGAAAGCCGCCTTCCTGCAATTCGGCATATTCCATCCCGCCCCATTGACCGGGCCGATGACCAATCCATTGCCTTGATGTTTTCATCACATCAAGGAAGGGAACTTGCGGGCTCCAGTCCGTAACCGAGGCCAGCCCTATGGCCACTGCATTTGTTCCCTCAACAAAGCCTTGTTGTCCCTGAACCAGTTCTGCAATGGTTTTGCCCGACGGTGGTGGCCCGGTTGGCGCTGCGGGTGCTGTGCGGGCTCTGGCAGGGGCAAGGGTGGCCGCTGCTGGCATCACCGCTCCGCTTTGGTACGCTGTCACGGCCTCCCATGCGACACGTTGCAATTCCCGCGCCAAATCCTCGTCCGGGGTATCAAACGCCTTGCCGTATTGGTCTTTAAAATCCCTTGGCAGGCCCAATGGGTCTTGTCCGGTCAGCGTGGCATATTGCACCATCGCAACAAAGTAGTGCCCCGTATCGCTTAAGTGGATGTCGTCATCAAACAGCGTCGCAATGTCGCTCAGCCCCGGCACGTTTTCTGCGACGATTTCATCATAAAGCCGGGCCAACGCCTGTCCAGCCGGGATCAAAGCCACCTGCGCCGTATCTGCCCGCAGCCCCGCAGCCACATCAGCAACGATACCCTCCCAAGCCTTCAGATCCTGATCCAGTCGAGCACGCCAGGGGATATCCGCCTTTTCATCATAAGCAACCTCTTGCCCGGTGCCGCTTTTGAGGCTGTGCCAGGTTTCCTGCACATAGATGCGCACGTCAGGGTTAGCCGCCGTTGCCAATCCGGCAAAGGCCTGTACGTAAACGCCGGTCTCTGACCATTTCAGGTGATTTTCCAGCGGCACAGCTTCGGTCAAGATCAGATGTGTGACGCCTCCTTCGGGCAGGACCACGCGGGCATCAGCGCCCTCAGCAGTGTCGGAGTTTTCCCAATTGTATTTTAGGGGTGCGCCATTGGTGATCTGCGCCATGACCGCCGCGTCGCCTGTGCCGGCCAGCAGCGCTTGTTCAAGCATCCGTGGCCCGGTGGAGCCAAACAGGCTGTGTCCCACCATAAAAACCGCAAAAAGCGCAGAAAGCCCGGTCATACCGCCACCCCGGTTTCCGGATGCCGTTGCACAACATCCCAGACTATTTGTTGCATCAATGCCGCAACCTCGGGTGTAGGGGCAATCGCCGGTGTCCCATCGGCGCGTGTCAATGCATGGGGCAATCCAACGGGAGAGCGATGATAAATTACCGCATAGTGGGTCAAGGCAACCAAATAGGCCCCCAGATCATTGAAATGGATCGTATCGGGGCTGCCATCGTCGGATCTGGCAAACAGATCGCTGGCCTCACGGATACCCTCCACACCGCCTTGGGCCTCAACTTCGCGGATAAACGCCGCTTTGACCTGACCCGCCGGGATTAGATAGATCGGCGCCTGCCCTTTGACCAAAGCCGGAAATTTCACTTGATCCTGCCAAAAGGTGGGCAAATCGTGATCAATCCGGGCCAGCCATCCCTTTTCGTCATCCGTGTGATGCCATGTCTCATAAAGATAGATACGGGCCTTTGGATTTGCATCCAGCGCCAATGCGGCCCACCGGGCAAGATAGGCTGCGCTGTCGTGGTATCGGATCGCATCGGCGATCTCGACCATTTCCGTCAACACAATACAATCATAAACACCAGAACCAATCGCCGCCTTTGCAGGTCGAAATCGGGGATGGTCGTTTTCGACGTCAAACCCGTTAATCGCCAAATCAGGTTCCCAATGTTCCCTAAGCGATGTTCCCCAACCCAATTGACTTTCATAGCTGTGACCCGGCCCGGCCAAATTGGCCAGCATGGCTGGCATGTCCCGGCCAACCAACGAATGACCAAGGTGATAAACTCTTTGCCCCTGTTCTGGTTTGCTCAGCGGGTTGGCATAAAGCGTCTGTGCGGTTTGCCTCATGCGCCGCCGTTCCGCATAGGTATATGCGCCAAAGGCACCGGACAACGCCAAGACACCCAAAGCAGCGCGGCGGGTCATAGAACGCATTACATCAGGCTCCCTTGGCCACGCCCACACCCGGTGTGATCGAAAGGCCGCATTGAGTCGACGCTCTGTGTCTTCACCTGCCCTGCCCCCTTAGTATTTGGAACTGTAACGACACCAAAGTCATCTAGCCTGAGGCATGTTTCATTAAAGATCAAAGGCACTTTTCGGAGGATCGGCGCAGCGGTCACCTCAAGAGCACGTACCGTGTGAGCAGAAATCCGCATTTGCGTTACGCTCCCGTTTTGCGCCGCCCCGCCCGCATGGCGCGGCGTTTTGACATGGTCTCGGACTTTGCAGGGTCCGGCGCAGTTTGTTGCGGTTTGGCCGGGCTGTCAGATTTATCAATGTGACCTGCTAACCCGTCCAGCGTTGGAAAGCGGAAAATATCTGTAATCGACAGGTTTTCAAGGCCAAGAGCTGCTTTGATGTCCCTGTGGGCCTGCACGGCAAGCAATGAATGACCACCAAGCGTGAAAAAGTTATCTTCTGCACGGATGTCCTGCACGCCCAACAACTTTGCCCAGACCTGAGCAATGCCACCTTGGGTCCCGCTGACAACAGACAGCGGCGCTGCACCACGCTTTGGTTGACGTGCTTGCGGCGCTGGCAGCGCCTTGCGGTCGATCTTTTTGTTTGGTGTCAACGGCATGGAGCTGAGCGTCACAACCGCGCTTGGCACCATGATGGCCGGTAGATCCTGAGCTAGCTGTGCCTTGGCGACGTCTTCATCTATCTCAGCGCTGGCTGTCACATATCCCACAAGCTGTGCGCCACCAATGCTCTCTCGCACCACAACAACAGCCTGCGTCACACCGGGATGTTCGGCCAATCGGGCTTCGATCTCTCCCAGTTCAATTCGGTGCCCCCGTAGCTTGACCTGTGCATCCGCACGGCCGCGAAAATGCAGGCATCCGTCAAGGTCCCAGGCCGCAAGATCCCCGGTACGATATAACTTACCCGCACCAAAAGGGTTATCGACAAAGCGCTCAGCGGTCATGCTGTCACGATGCCAATAGCCTTGTGTCACGCCTGCACCTGCAATCCACAATTCCCCTTCTACTCCAATTGGTTGAGGGAACATCTTGTCATCCAAGATGAAGCTTTGCGTGTTCGCAATCGGGGTGCCGATGGGCGCGACGGTCTGCGAGCTATCCAAACCGATATGGGTCGTTGACCAAATCGTAGTTTCGGTGGGGCCATACATGTTTTGGATCTGACCCGTCGTTGCAGATTTCAAGGCTTTAACCAAGGTTCCCGGCAACGCCTCACCGCCTATCATCACCTGTTTGACGCGTCCCAAGGCCATTTGGGCTTCTTCGTTGGTGACCAGCATTTGCGCCATGGAGGGGGTACATTGCAGGTGGGTGACGTTGTGGCGCAAGATCTGCGCGGCAAGCGAAAAATCTTCAGGGTCAAGCGCACTGCTTTGGTTGGATTGCGCCAACACTTCGGCCAATGGGGTCAAACCCTCCAGCACCAAGCTACTATCGATGCCATAATCGATCAGGCAGGCGATTTCATCTACGCCGATACGTTTAAGGGCCTCAGCGCGCGCCACCCCATCCGCAACCGTTCCAAACATGCCGCTGTCGTTAAAATATCGCTGGAAAGCGAAATCCAGAATCGCATCCAGCTCTTCGTCAGACACGCCATCAAGATCGAGATCAAAGGCGTTTGAAGTCCCTTCCGGGCGTTTAAACGCAGGAAAGGCCCAGGCATATTGTTTGATCAACGCCGCCGCCGAGCGCAGATAGTCCTTCATTGGATCGCGCGCGATCCTTTCGGCCTTTTCCCGCGTCTCAGCCAAATAGGTGTGCAACATTAACGTGACAGTGAAGTCCGACGGGTCATGGCCTGCCCCGCGCAAAGCATCGTGATAAATCTTGATCTTGCCGGCGACCTCATCAATGGATTGGCCCAAAAGATGCGTCAGAACATTGGCGCCGATCTCTCCTGCTTCTTTCCAGGTTTGAGGATTTCCTGCGGTTGTAATCCAGACTGGCATTTCTTTTGAGACCGGGCGCGGCTGGGTCACCACCGCATGCATGGAACCGTCTTGTTTTGGGAATTCTACCGCGTCGCCACGCCACAGCTGGCGCAACTGATCGATCGCATCAAACATCGCCGGTTTATTGGCAGGAGGTGTGTTTTCTGGCCGTAAGACAAAGTCGTCGGGTTGCCATCCGCTGGCAATCGCAAGCCCCACGCGCCCATTGGTCAGATTGTCGATAACGGCCCATTCTTCGGCAATCCGTGCCGGATGATGCAACGGCGCTACGCAAGATCCAGCCCGCACCGCCAGATTATGGGTCACCGCCGCTACGGCAGCCCCTGTGACCGAAGGGTTGGGATAAGGCCCGCCAAAGGCATGGAAATGTCGCTCTGGCGTCCAGACCGCGTTGAAGCCATGCGCATCGGCAAATTTTGCCCCTTCAAGCAGCAATTCGTATTTCTTTGGCCCAACACCATCGTCGTTGCCCCAATACATCAAATTAAAGTCAATGTTGCGGTCCGAGACAGCTATTGGCCCGTTTGACACAAGTGTACGGCTTTCATCTCCGGCAAGTACCAATTTGAAACCCCGCGCGAGTGTCCAGAACAACTCAAGCACGGAAATGTCAAAGCTGAGCGACGTCACCGCAAGCCAGACCGAACCGGTGGCATGGTCAATACGGTCGTCCATCCCGGCAAAGAAGTTCGCGACATTGCCATGACTGACCATCACACCTTTTGGCGTACCTGTGGAGCCAGAAGTGTAGATCAGATAGGCCAGATCATCCGGGCTGGCTAAGGGGTGCGGATTATCCGCGGAAGCTGCGGCGGATGTCAGATCTGTGTCGAGATGAACAACAGCCGCATGATGCTTGGGCAAATCCTTGGCCAATGCCGATTGTGCCACAATGATCGGAGCCCCGCTGTCCGCGATGTAATGGGCAATGCGGTCGGCAGGATACGTAGGGTCAAGCGGGACATATGCGCCCCCCGCCTTGAGAATACCAAGCGCGCCCACAAGTAAATCGATGCTGCGGCTGGTAAAGAGACCAATCGGTGTCCCCGGCGTCACACCTTGGTCACGCAGATGATGGGCCAACACATTGGCCCGGGTGTTCAAGGCAGCATAGCTGAGGGTTTCCCCTTCGAAAACCAGCGCATCGGCATCCGGGGTGCGGCTCACCTGTGCCTCAAAGGCGTGGTGGATAGTGATGCGGTTATAGTCCCGCGCGGTGGCGTTCCATTCTTCGATCTGGCGGTGCTCTTCGGTTTTGGGCAGGGCCCAAACCTCATCGCAGGTTGCCGCCGTCGCATAAGCTGCAAAGGCAGTGTTCAGCCGGTCAATCAGGAGCCCTGCCGCATCGGTGCTGAGCCGGTTTGCGTCATAGGTTATCGAGGCTTGTCCGGGCAGTACGTGCAGGGTCAAAGCGGCCCCCGCAAGGGGAGCTGCGGTGAAGGAGAAAGCAATCGGCGGTGTTCTGCCCGAAGAAATTGCCGGGTTCCTAAGCGCCAAATCTGCAGCAAAACCATGGCTGTTGGTGATCTGCTCAAATTGAGCTGCAAGCGTACGCTCGGCCAAATCCAGTTCTGAAACACCATGGGCAAGCAAGCCAAGAGGCACCCAATTGGTGGCCAGTGGATGTGTTTTATCTGCGGGAACAGCGACCACCCCATCGAAAGCGCCCGCGCTTTTGAGAAAGACCAAAAACGCCGCTGTGGCCAAAGCTTCCACACCAAGTGCAGCAGGTGGCGCAAGCGGCGCTGTCTGCAACTTTGGGACTGGGGAAATCGGGCTGTCCGACACGATCAGCGGTATTTGCACAGGCGCATGTTGAGATAATTTCGCCAGCCATCGCGGCTCTGATTTGACATCAAAGGCCGGGACATCTAGGGGATCAACAGAAGTACCGACCTGCGCAATAGCTGTCAGATCGACGGCCTCACCTGTCAAAGTCGTCAGCCCGCTGAGTTTTACGGCCCCATCTGCACCACCGATCGTGATCTGATCGGTTTCGACCTCTAGAACCACCCCCGGTGCCCCATCCACCTGCACAATCGCCAAAGCGCCGACGCGCAAAACCTGCCCGCCCAGCGCGAGTTTCGCCGTAACCAGCGGGTTCGCATACCCCCCAAAATCCAACCCGCGCACCAACGCCGATAGGGTCGCCACCGGCTGCATCAGGTCGAGCAGACCAAGATGCGCGGGGCGTTTATCCTTGGCGAAATAACTGCGTTCGGTCAGGTCTTGGGAGGTGCGTTCGAGTGTACCAGCTTCAAGTTGAGCCAGAACAAGGGCAAAGCTCTCCATCCCAGCGGCATAACATTTGGAGTTGAGGCTAAAGGCGGTTTCCTCAGGCGCGATGTCGATCATGCGCTGCGCCAACAGATCACCTTCGTCCACGCCGTCTTCGATGATATGCCAACTTACGCCATGAGACGTCTCGCCGTTGATGATTGCCCATGCAGGTGTGTTCAAACCCGCATAACGCGGCAACGGGCCATCGTGAAAATTGATCGCGCCCCGCGCCGGGATCGCTAATATGTCATCCGGGATCAGCCGCAGATTTGCGATGCTAAGTAACCAATCCGCCGTGAGATCAGCGGGCATGTCACGGGGATGCTCCCAAACCGTCAGCCCCTGTGCACGCGCCCAGCCAGATACTTCTGCATCCTGCGTCACCACAGCCACCAAGCGGTGCCCCCCCGCCAACATCATATCACCACAAGCGATGGTCAGGGATTCATCCCCCATCAGAATGGCGGCAAATCCGGCTGGGTTAAAAGAGGCAGTCATGGCGTTTCCTTTGGCACAGAATTGCGGTCAGGCGAGGTGTCGCGGCGCAGGGGCAGACCAAGACCAAATCGTATGAGGTCGCGGTAAAAACCCGGGGGATCCTGACGGGGTTGTCCCGTCAAAGCACAGCGCAAAGAATGCAGCAGCCCCCCCGCAGATTTTGCGCATAACGCGGCGGCAGCATAGGCCCGCCCATGGGTCTTGGTAAAATAGTGACGGCGTGAGGCATACCAATAGGCAGGGATGCGACGCCATTCTTTCATGCCGGTGGAAACCGACCCAATGTGCACCACACGTGCCTGCGGCAGGTACCAACATTCCCAACCCGCCTTTGCACCACGTTTGCATAGCTCCGTTTCTTCGAAATACAGAAAGAAAGTTTCGTCAAAAAGACCGATATCTTCAAGCATACTCGCTCGGATCAACACGCTTGCGCCCGCAACCCAATCCACGCGCGCAGGTTGGGTCGGCAAAGCTGGCGCCACAACGGCGTGACGCAACATCCGGGTGATGGGCCCAAACCGCGCAGCGCCCTCGAATTCTCCGGCAATTGATGGAAACCGGAAAGCGGTTGTGTGATCTTCTCCATCTGCGCCCCGCACATGGCTGCCCACAAACCCCGCTTTTGAGGTGATCTGCATATGGCGCAAAAGCTCAGGTAGGCATCCACGATCAGGAAAAGCGTCTGAATTCAAAAGGTAATAGTAATCAGGGCTGCTGCCATCGGACATACCGGCGCGCAACCCAATGTTATTGCCTGCACCAAAGCCGCCATTTACATCCGATAGGATCAACCGCACCCGGTTGTCTTTGTCCCATCCTTTTGCCGCCACCTCGCGCGCGAGGATCGCCGCAGATCCATCACCAGAGGCATTGTCGACAATCACCAGCTCTGCACGGTCCTTAGGCATATCGCGCAAGGCCGCATCCACGGCCTGCAATGCCATTTGGGGGGTGCGGTAATTCAGGACAATCACCAGCACCTTTGGGGTAAAGACTTGTGTCATTCTGCTGCAGTCGCGAGTTGCCATTCCGTCCCGTCTTGCTCCACCGCGCGCGCAATCACTTCGCGCAATTCCTGCGCCAAGGTTGTGACGTTCGGGGCCAACACCATATTGACATGGTCACCGGGAACCTCGATCACCTCCAGATGTGGGGCAAATTGACGCCATTCATTGTCCTCAAACACATATTCACGTTCCGCGCTGACCCAATTCCCTCCGGTGACCTTCCAATGGTGATCCAACGGAGGTCTGAACAAAACCATCTGCCCCTGCCAAGGCCGGGTCTCATATTTCCTGACACCTTTGAGGAACCCTGCCTGCACCTTCAGATCATTAAACGCTCCCTCTGGGGCATCCGCCTGAGCGGGGGAACGTTTTTGCATTTCCCAGGCCCAACGGGCCTTGGCCCATTCAACCAAATAGGACGGGCCCTTGGCCCGGATTTCAGCCAACTTAATCAATGCCTTGTCAGGGCGGCTCAGGGAGGGGCGGACCGGCAACGGCGTGTCCAGCAAGGCCAAGACACCCACCTCTTCACCGGCTGCCTCAAGTTGTTGAGCCATCTCATAGGCTGTGACGCCGCCCCCTGAATACCCGGCCAACAGATACGGGCCATTGGGCTGTATCTTTTGGATTTCGCTCAGGTAATCCCGTGCCGCTTGTGGCACATCATCATGCGGCGCCCTGTCCCCAGTCAAGCCGCGGGCCTGCACCCCAAATACACGACGTTCAGCGGCAAAAGGCATCGCAAGATGCCGCAGATTAAGCACATTTCCAAACATCCCCGCCACAATGAACAAGGGCGGTGCCTCAGCCTGATCACTTTGATTCAGCGGCACGAGGAACTCAAAACTCTGTGTCTCAACAGCATTTTCAGGCGCATCGCCCTCTTCGCCAACATCCCCAACCTGGGCTGCAATCAAGGCCGCACATTTGGCAATTGTCGGGGCTTCAAACAGCACGGAAATCGGAAATTCCACCTTCAGTTCGCGTTTGACGCTGGCAAACAGACGCACCGCAATCAAGGAATGCCCGCCCAGATCAAAGAAACTGTCTTCGATCCCCACCGGGCTCACCCCAAGCAGGTTTTCCCAAATTGCGGCCAATTGTTCTTCGATGCTGTTGCGTGGGGCAACATAGTTGCCATCAAGATCAGGCCGCTCAAAACTCTGGGCGCTCGTGATTTGCTCTTGCACGGGCTGGTCGGCTTGTTTGATGAGCCCCTGCAAAGGGAGCGAAGAAACCATGACTTGTGGGCGGTTCAGTGCAAGCGCGCGGCGCAAAGCCTCTGGGCCTTCTTGTGCGCGGATACCCTGCGATACCAGATAGGCCAGACGCTCTTCTGTTGGGGACAAATCGCGTTGTTCCCCCTCTTCCGTATCAAACCGGACCTCTGCAGCGCTCAGCAAAGCCGTTTCAAACGCCCCTTCCAGGCGCTTCATGGCAAAGTCTTTTACTTCGACCAGAACCTGACCAGCGGGATCGCAAATTGTGACATCAAACCGGGCGAAACCGTCGGCATCTTCTTGAGACGAAAGCCTGACCCAAGACCGCAGATCAGCGCCAAGGGGCGCATGGACCCGGATTGCCCCATATGACACCGGCACCCAAAGATGCGTTGGCTCATACCCCGGCACAAGGCCAATCGCCCAGCCCGTTGCAAGATCCATAAGGCCTGCATGCAGCAGATGCCCATCCGCGATATCGTTTTGCAGATCTTGGGGCAGTTTTAGGGTGGCAAGGCCTTCGCCATCGCCGATTGCCATGCTTTGCAACACATGCCAGCGCGGGCCGAATTCCAGATGTGCCTCTTGTGGTGATCTGAGCCGTTGCGCCGCAGACCCGGTTTGCGCGGGACCGCAGCGGGCCAGGACAGCGTCCAGATCCAAATTGTCAGGCGTGGTGACTGGGGCAAGACCCGTCAGGGTCGCCTGCGCATGAAGTTGCCACCCCGCCTTACCTTGGAACATACAGTCGCTGCGCATTTCAACGGCATAACCTTGTGCTTCTCTGCGCAAAGAAATCTGCATCTCACGCGCGGCGCCATCCTCTACAGGCATGGCCCGCAAGAAATACAGATCCTGTATTTCATATCCCGTTATTCCCTGCGCCTCAGCGGCCTCCGCCAAAAGCTCGAGATACCCAGTTCCCGGCAGGATCGCCTGTCCATTGGTTGTGCGGTGTTGGTCAAGTACCCAATGATCCGTCCCTAATGGCGCTGTCAAAACCGGATCACCGGACGCATCCGCCCCGACCGTTTTGATCAACGCAGCATTCACCTTTCGCGCGGGGAGCACATCGCTGGCAGTGCCACCAATAGCAGATGCGGCCATACCGACATCTGACCAGACACCCCAGTTGATCGCGACAACCCGGGTTTGTCCGCCTTGCCTTGCTGTTGCAAATGCGTTGAGCCAAGCGTTTGCAGCAACGTAATCCACCTGCCCGGCATTGCGCGTGGCCGTCGACGTTGAAGAGAACAGGATCAGGAGCTCGAGCGTGCCGTCGGGCAACAGTTGATCCAAGACACGAAGGCCCTGCACCTTGGGTGTGAGAACCGCGTCGATTTGCGCATCTGTTTTCGCCAACAACGGCGCATCATCAAGAACGCCAGCCGCATGGATCACGCCGGTCACCCCGCCATGGCGCGTTGTGATGTCATCAATGACCCGGCGCATCTGGGCAAGGTTCGCGACGTCAGCGTAAGCAACCTCTACACTGCCCCCTCGCGCAGCAGCACATTCCTCAAGCCGGATGGCCGCATGAATTTTGCGCGCGACCCGATCCGCTGTGCCGTGACGTTTCAGATACGCATCCCATGCGCCGCGTTCCGGCAACGCATCGCGGCTCAGCAGAACAACACGGGCCTTATGCGTTTGCAAAATATCCGCCGCGATCGTTTGGCCAATACCACCAAAGCCGCCTGTAATAAGATATGTGCCATCATCGCGAAAGCTGACCTCAGCAGTTTCGACCAAAGGCAAGCTGCGGTATCCCAACTCAAAACGTTTTTCGCCGCGGTAGGCTGCAATGCTATTGCCGGGCACCGCCAACAGGTCTTCAAGAAGCCGCACCGTCAAATCCCCGCTTTCCACTTTGGGGTTTGCATCGGGTCTGGCAAACCAGCCGCCGGTTTTCGGAGCCTGTTGCCCCTGCGGTTCAAGATCGACCTGAGCAGCCGTTACACCGGGCATTTCGCGGGCGAGCACCCCGACGGGACCGCTGATCAGGGATTCTTCGGGATATGGCACTGCTTCTTTGCGAACCTGTGCCGCACCCGCCGTAAAGACAGTCAGATGTAATGGTGTCTCTGAACCGATTTCAGTTAGCGCCTGCGCCAACCACGTCAGGCTCCAGAACCCTTGTTCGAGATTGCGATCAAATACCGAAGACCCCGGGCCGGGCGCCACATGATCATCGCTCAGCCAGAAATGCGCGATCCGGTCCGGCACCGCCCCGTCTTCCTTGAGCGTTGCAAGCAATTGATCATACCCATGCCGCCCTTGCTCTGGCGCAAGTGTGAAGTGAGTCTTGTCCAATTGCGCAAACCCGTCACCTGCTTGCACACTGATCACCACATGGCCGGCGTCTTGTAGCTGTTGGCGCACTGGTGCGGCCAATCCCGTCGGATCACCAAAGATCAACCACGTCAGAGGCACTTCTGAGAGGTCGGTTGTGACATCAAAATCCGTTTGCGCAAAAGCGGCGCGCCATGCGGGCACGCAGCCCCAGTCTTCAATGTTCTCTGCTCTTTTTAGTGCCTCTGTTGGGGCGGAGCGCACAGCAGATCCGGGTTCGATAAAGTAACGCGCGCGCTGGAACTGATAGGTAGGCAAGACAACGCGATTGCGTTTGGCCTCGCCCCATATCTGGGTCCAATCCGCTTCAACCCCGCAAGCCCAAAGCCGCGCGATGACTGAGATGAAATACATATCATCCGCAATTTCCTGATCAGGATGGCGCAACGTAGAAAGCACCTGTGCCGGCGCGACACCGTCGCTCATTTGAGTAAGCGCAGAGAGCGCCTTGCCGGGCCCCACCTCAAGATACACATGTTTGCGCGCAGCACTCAGCGTTGTAATGCAATCGGCAAAATGAACCGTATTGCGCAGCTGACTTACCCAGTAATCGGGGTTTGTGGCCTCATCAGCCGTGATCATCTGCCCTGATCTGTTGGAAACAAATGGCATCGCCGGCGGCTGTAAATCCAATGTCGCAAGGAACGCGCGATAGCGGTCAAGAATAGGATCCAACATCCGACTATGGGCTGCGATGTCGATTGCGATACGTTGATACTCAATGTCTGCCTTTGACAGACGCTCCTGCAGTGCCTCCAATGCCGCTTGGGGACCTGATACAGCGACAAGTTCCGACGCATTCACCGACGCAATATCAAGATCAGCCCCCAACAAAGGTTCAATCGCGGCAAGCGGCGCTGAGATCGACAACATGCCCCCTGCAGGCACTTCATCAAACAGACGCCCGCGCAAGAGCACCAGATCAACAAGGTTTTCAAACGTCATGACACCGGCAAGGCATGCCGCAACATTTTCGCCCATCGAATGCCCGACCATGGCCGCAGGCTGTACCCCCCATGACATCCAAAGTCTGGCCAGCGCATATTCCACAATGGCGATCAGGGGCAGCTGAACCGACGGCTGTTTCAACCGTTCTTTTGCGTCTGTGGTCGCATCCGCTTCGGGGAGCCAGATTGCTCTGATATCATAATCAAGTTGTGGGGCCAGATGATCCAGCCCCCGGTCCATCCATTCCGCGAATTCCGGTTCCGTTTCATAGAGATCACGCGCCATTCCCGCATATTGCGCACCGCCACCGGGGAACATGAAAACCACATCCGGGGTTTCGCCCAAAACCTCATGAGAAAAGACCCGTCTTGTGTCGTTCTGCTCCAGCAAATCCGCCGCCTCGGCGTGGGTTTCGGCGACGACAATCCGGCGTTTGTCAAAACCGCGTCGGCCATTCTTTAGCGTATGGGCGACATCCGCCAAAGGTTGGTCTGGATGATCGCGCAGATGCTGTGCCAGTGCTGCTGTGTTGGCCTCCAACGCCGCCTTGGATGCACCCGAGATAACCAGCGCATGAAAGGGCCAATCGCTTTGCTCGGATGGCGCGCGATCAGGCGCTTCTTCAAGAATTGTATGCGCATTGGTGCCCCCAACGCCTAACGCATTGATCGCAGCACGGCGCGGTGTATCACTTTGTTGCCATTCGGTTAACCTGTCATTGACCCGAAACGGGGACCCCTCAAAGGGAATAACCGGGTTGGGCGCCTCATATCCCAAGGACGGGGGCATTTGTTTGTGATGCAATGCCAAAGTAGCCTTGGCCAAGCCCGCAACACCTGCTGCGGTATCCAGATGGCCGATGTTGGTCTTGACAGAACCAATGCGACAGAAATCGGTTGCCTGAGTTTCGGCTCTATAGGCTTGGGTCATTGCGGCGACTTCTATCGGGTCCCCCAGATAGGTCCCCGTGCCATGGCATTCGACCATCCCGATGCTCTGTGCGGCGACACCTGCCGCATCCAGTGCCTGTGCGATGGCCTGTGTTTGACCGTCAACAGAGGGGGCCAGATATCCGGCTTTCGCCGCGCCGTCGTTGTTGACCGCGGACCCTTTGATCACAGCCCAGATATGATCCCCATCAGCGATAGCATCACTTAACCTGCGCAAGGCAACCGCCCCTGCACCAGATCCAAACACCGTACCCTGAGCGCGGTGATCAAATGCGTGACAATGCCCGTCCGGTGACAAAATCTCGTTTTCTTTAAATTCGTAGCCCCGCCCCTGCGGCAGTTCGATTGTTACACCACCCGCCAAAGCCATATCGACTTCACCGGCCCGTAAAGCCTGACATGCATAATGAATCGCAACCAATGAGGTTGAACAGGCCGTTTGTAAGTTGATCGACGGTCCTTTGAGGTCAAAGACATGGCTTACCCGGGTTGACAGAAAATCTTTGTCATTGCCGGTGTGGCGCAACAGAAACATGCCCACATCATCGACCAAATCCGGGTTCGAACAAATGTTGAAATAGAAATAGCTGCCCATCCCACAACCGGCATAAACACCTATTGGTCCCGGCATCGTTTCTGGCGGATGCCCTGCCTGCTCCATCGCTTCCCAAGCAACCTCAAGGAATTTGCGGTGTTGCGGGTCCAAAATTGCAGCGTCCTTTGGCGAAAATCCAAAAAAATCAGCGTCAAATGTGTCAAATCCGTCCAAGACAGCTGCGGCCGGGACATAATTTTTACGCGCAATTGTTGCAGGGTCCTCACCTGCGTCGATCAGCTCTTGTTCGGAGAGGCGGCGAATTGACTCCACCCCATCACGCAAGTTTTTCCAATAGGCATCCACCCCGGCGGCGCCGGGCACATTGACCGACAGGCCAACAATTGCAATTTCCTCGCCCCTTTCAGGGCGGTCCACCGAAGTATTCATCGTTTCTCAAATCGCCCCGTTGCCCAACTTTGGCCAAGCAGGGGCCCCATGGTTTATTTCCGTAATACCGCCAACGCCTACAGGGCAATCTGGGCAATATTGTGCCAATTGACTGGCCGGATGCGTTCTGACGTGAAATTATCACAGATTTTCGCCGTTGTTGGCAGGGGAATATATAAACAATTAGGTCATCATACGGATATTTGTGCGTCGATGGATACAATCTTATCAAACCTTGCCGAAAATGTGCCATGTGGACGCGATGATCCGATTGGGATCACAGCACGGTGCGTTTCCCTTTGGGTGTCGTCTCTGATTGCATCGCGACGGATGACATCGCGAATTTCGGCAGTTTCGCAGGGCGCGGCATGCATTTCTCCGCATGCCCCAAAATCGCACCAGCGGTCAGCCATGTCAGGGGGGTCAACGTTGCGTTCAGCAACATGTCTATCATTGTAACCCCAAGGATCAGGCACAACGGCGCCACATAGGGTGACAAGGTGGCATCCTTGCCGCGGCGCACATAAAGCCACATCAAGATCAAAGGCAGCGCCAGCAGGCCAAATTCACAAATGTATCCAAGCCAGCCAAAGGTGCCAAAAACAATAATCCAACGTCCGTCCGGGATCGACAAAATCTGACCCGTCTCGCTGTCTCTTATCAAACTTCGCCCCCAGCCACCCCAGCCGAAAATCGGCTTTTCAGCAGCCCTCGCAAGCAGCTGTTCTTCATTGTCAAAGCGGTATCCCAGCGATTGGGCCCGGTCAGCGCTCAGCGTTTCCGCCTGCGCAAGGATCGCATCCAACGGCACCAGCTGAAAGTTCCGCAACATTGGATAAGCCACTGCAACAAAAGCAAAAAGCGCCGCAACCCGGATCTGCCATTTCATCGGTGCAAACAAGATAAAAGGCGTCAGAACAACACCATAGGCCAGTGCCGCCAAACTCTTGCACAGCACCAAAAGCACGGCCAGATACCCAACAAGCATCACCATTTTCCAACGCTCAATAGCTGGTGTGTTGCGCGTCAGAGCGGCCGTAGCCATCAGAGCGGTGCAGACAAAAAGAGCCAACCATAATCCATGCGGCAAGAACACAATGGGCCTGTACCCCCCTGCCCGGATTGTCTGGGCAAAAGAGTGTTGGAAAAACCCGTAAGTCCAGACGTTCATTTGAGGACTCAGGCGAATCTCGATCAGAGAAGGCACCGAATAGACCAACGCGCCCGCCATGAAAGCCAACAAAATTTCGCGCAACCCGTCTTCTGACGCAAGAAACTGACGCGCCAGCAAGAAAGGCACCAAGGTCAGGACCTGAGCGATCAAAACAGACCCCACATCACGCACCGACTGACCGGGCAAATTGTCAACGATAAAGCGGATGGGTTCCGCACCGCGCAGCACCTCAAAGGCGATCGGATCCCCGTTGGTCAAAACCGTTGGTATTGCGCTCAAGACCAACCCAACAACTAAAAATTGCGCAGCCCGATTTTCCGGCCAAACCGTCACTTTATGACGCATCGCAAACAGCATGATAAACAGCACGCTCAGGTTTGGAATTGACACTTTGTCCATCGCGGGGACCAGCGGCAAATTGAATTCTGTCAGCGGCGGCAAAAACAAATACCCCCCCAAAATCGACCAGATCAGCGCCCGCTCAACCTTTTGCGTGCGAAACAGCACAAGACACACCACGGGCCAAATGGCCAACATCAGGTATGCAAGTCCGTTTCCCATCTTTGTTTCATCCGCTTATGACAATTGCCTAAAATTACCACTTGGCGCAGGGCCTGTCATCCCGCTAGGTTTCAACTCACATGAATGCGCAACCAAGAAGAATTTCCTCAAGATGTTGAAAATTAAAGATAATAACGGAACAGCTTCAATACATTGCTGCGCACTCGCAACATTTTGCACGCAGGTGGCACCTTGAAATTTGGCGCTATTCCCCATGCAGTTGAGGTTAATACCCCCACCCGAGACGCATTGTTTCAAAACGTTCGCGCGTGGTTGTCACAAAAACAAGGGTTTGCCTTGGCCACACTCAACCTCGATCATCTCACCAAATTACCAAATGACCCAGCGTTTCTGACGGCCTATCGCGCTCATGAGTTGGTGGTGGCGGATGGCCGTCCGATTGTTTGGCTTTCGCAACTGGCCGCTCAGCCTGTTGATTTGATGCCGGGATCTGATCTGATTTTGCCGCTTTGCAAATTATGTGCGGACATCGGCGTTCCTATCGCATTGATTGGCAGCACAGATGAAGCACTTGACGGGGCCGCAGCAGAGCTGGTGCGCCGCGAGCCAGAGCTGCTCATTGCGTATCGCCATGCGCCGCCTCTTGGGTTTGATCCGAATGGTGAGCAGGCAATTGCAATTCTGCAAGATCTTGCTGCAAGCGGTGCTGGCCTGTGTTTCATCGCCTTGGGTGCCCCAAAACAGGAAATATTCGCCGCATCTGGTCGTCAACAGGCGCCCAAGGTTGGTTTTGCGTCAATCGGGGCCGGATTGGATTTTCTATCTGGCCATCAGGTCCGCGCACCAAAAGTAATGCGGATGCTCGCCTTAGAATGGTTGTGGCGGGCCCTGCAAAGCCCGGTCCGCATGGTGCCGCGGTATGCAAAGTGTTTCGCAATCCTGCCCGGGTTGTTGGTACAGGCCTGGCGTCAACGGTGACCGGTCATTTATACTCAATGAGCTTGCCGCGTTGGCGGGTCAGTCGGTTTTTGTAGAATTGTAACGCGCCAATAGCTTCGGGCAATTTCCCAAGAGTTGTGAAAAAGGCCCAGCGCATCCCATGGCCCCGCGCCAGTCGCACAACCTGCGCCGGATAGATGAAAATCAGCAAAAAAGCCCAGCCAGAGATCAACATTGCTGCGATCACAATTGCGCAGGGCAACCCAAACCCCCAAAGCAACGCGCGGCGCGTTTCAGCGACCCAATGGCGCTCCGGGGGCGCCCCATGCAAGCTGGCCCCTTCGGCAAAGGCGTGACCGGCGCGTTTACTGCGCTGCCACCACTGAGCAAACCGTGTTATTGCCGCATCATGCCAGGTCATCTCGGCGTCTAACCGCCAGATTTCCCACCCGTCCTGGCGCAATCGGACACAAAGCTCTGGCTCTTCGCCCGCAATCAATGTTTCGCGGTAACCCTGAACACCCTGAACCGCAGAAACCCGCATCAATGCATCCCCACCGCAGGCCTTGGCGCGCCCCACCGGCGTTTCCCACTCCGCGTCAATGAGAGCATTATAAGGAGAGACCTGTGGATGCCGTTCACGGCGTCTGCCGCAGGCGATGGCCGCCTTTGGCGACTGGTCAAGGAAAGCCTGTGCAGTCTCAAGCCAGTTTTTGCGTAACACGCAATCACCGTCCAACAATTGAACATAGACGATGTCCGGATTCAGAGCCGCCAGCCCGGCATTGCGCGCCCGCGCCGCAGTAAAAGGTTGGGACATGTCAAGCGCGATAACCTGTGCGCCTCTTTGTTCAGCTGCGGCAACGGAGCCATCCGTCGACCCCGAATCTACATAGACGATCTGTGCCACTTGCCCTTGCAAGGCCTCAAGACAGGCAACCAGTCTCGCGCCTTCATTGCGCCCAATCACAACGGCTGCAAGTGTCATGAACCTATCCTTTTCATAAAGGCGGTGTATCGTTCAGACCCAACCAGAAACCCCGCGCGGACAAGCAGTTCAACCCGGTTCCAACGTTGCGACTTCAAAGAGAAAAGCGACACATCAGGTGCGCGCGCCAAAACAGCAGCGCGCGCCGCATCTTCCCCATGTGCCAGATCACCGGAAGACATTGAGGCCGCATCCCTTGCGACGGTGTTCCCGGCAAATTTGTAATGTTTGATGACACCGGAGATATCGCCACATTTGACCCCCATCGACAAATGGGGATGAGGTGCCGGCGTTACTTCCGTGCAGTTAAATACCAAGGGATGTTTAGTCAGACAGCAATTTTCGCCAAACACCTTGCCGCGCACCCCACCAAAATAAAATTGCAGGGCGTCGGTTGGAGTTTCATTGTTTTGCAGCAAAGCGGAGAATGGAATTTCCGAACTGTGATAGGCAAATCGTTGCACATTGCTGATGTCAAAATACGAGAATTCCGCAACAGCCTTTGGATAGGAAAGCTCCGCAACTGTATTCAAAGGCGCTTTAGGAAACATTTCGAGCATTTGAGCCATCATAGCGGTGGCCCCCTGCTCTGTTAGATAGGATATGAGACCAGAAAGCCCAATTTCTGCCCGCCCTTCAAAATCAAAAACCTCATCCATATCGATGTACAGACACCAGCGATCCTTGCCGTAGGTATTGGCAGGGTATTGGCGGATCAGATCCTCATACCCGGCCAACGGCAAGGCGGATTGATCCAAAATCGTGTCGGGTTCGGCTTTGATCCGGGCGATGGTATCATCGGTTGAACCATTGTCTATAAAGGCAAAATGACGAATGCCGAGCCTTCGATAATAGTCCAAAAATGAATCCAGATAGTAACTACCGTTGCGTACCAAAACGATGGCAAGCACCTCATCCGCCGGAATCTCCGGCGTCTTCGGCCCATGGAGATGGCGAACGGATCGCGCAAACCGCGTCTGACGTCGACGTTCTGCTGCGCGTTGCCATAAACGGCGCATGAGATGGACAGGGCTCTTCATGCACCGCGTGATAGGTCACCAAACCGTCGCGGTCTACCAATCATCCACTTCAATGGCGGGTTTCCCCATTTTCGCGGCTCAGGTGCCGCAGAAGGGGTCTCAGCGCACGCGTGGCCGTTTTCCCGGACTGGGGTCAGAACTTAAATCAAACCTCAGACGTCGCTTCCGAACTTGGAGGCGCTACAGCATTTGCAGCCGTACGCAATCCCGGTTCATAAAGTGTATGGGTCGCGCGGCCTGCATTTTTGGATGCATAGAGGGCCACATCTGCATCAGCGAGCAAATCACTCATTGTGGGTTTGATGCCGGATGAGGGGCCACCGGGTTGTATCCACACCGTTCCGATGCTTGCCGAGATCCGACAGTCGGTTCCTTCAAATGGAATGGGCACCTCCAACTCGCGAATGATACGCCGTCCGGCGCGGCGCAAGGTTTCTTCGTCCCACACATCAGTGAGAACAATGGTAAACTCGTCACCACCGACACGCGATACCGTATCTTCGGCACGCGTCTCTGCCCGCATGATTTCCGCCACACGGATCAAAACATGGTCCCCCGCAGCATGACCGAGGGTATCGTTCACGGTCTTGAAGTAATCCAAATCGATCTGCATCACGGCAAAAGGTGTGTTGGCGGTGATTGCGAGTTCCAGATCAGCCTCCAATCCACGGCGGTTTTGCAAACCTGTAAGAGTGTCGGTAAACGCCTGTTCCTCTGCCTGCCTTTTTGCGCCTTGCAATCGGGCATTCAGACGACGCGACGCTTCCATCACGGCCGATTTGGCTTCCACCAGGAACAACATTTCGATTGCCAGATCAGTGACCGCGAAGTCAGCATTTGTGAGCGCGTAGTCGCGCACCCCGTCAAGGATTGAGATGCCAAAGCTGATGTTCAGAACCATGTCACCGTTGCTGTTGCCCGTTGGCACCAAAATCCCTTTGAAGGTTGTTTGGGGGGGCGCATTGATTTTAAGCGTCAGCTTTTGGCGCGCAGCGGCATACAACTCAGCCGAAGAGGTCAAGTTGCGCGGCCTTTTCACTTCGAAAACCTCGAGTAAAGGACGCCCAACCAATTGTTCTTGATGCACCATCTTTTTCAAAGTTGGCCCCACATGGATGATGGTCCCGAACCCATCAATCTGCAGATGCATCGGGCAAAGAACATCCAGCGCGTCTGAACCGATTGGCAAAGTCATCCTACTGAAACCCCAAGTTCAAAGCTGCGTCCTTCAGCAAAGTCATTCTCTACAAGTGTTATGGACAGCGTCTCCATCCCATCAATTTCACCGCTGTAGTCCAAAAGCGCCAAGGCGCCATAATCATCTGCCATCACCCTCAAGATGCCCATGATCACATATCCATACCCTTTGATGTTGGTCTTACAATGCAGATTGAATTGACCATCTGCGAGCACCTCAAGTTCAACTTTTGGCAAATTGAGATCAGACACAGCAAGGCGCACGCGGTCATCCAGATCATCCAACGAATGCAGGAAATCGCCAAAGTCATCACCGCTGAAACGCAACAGTCTGCGCACGGCCTCAAACTCGGGATAGGTTACGATAAATGCACCGATATCTTCCATGATTTCGTTACGCGGTCGTTCAAGAACCTGCGATACAGCGTCAAGAAGTTCGGGGGTATATGTCTTGTCATAGGCCATCATGCCTTCGAACTCGACAAATCCTAAAGCTGCCTTTTGGGTAACGCTGACCCATTTGGCATAGCCATAGCTGTGCGTCACATAGGTTTGTATGCTTCGATTGATCAACCCGTGCACGGTCAAAGTCTCCTGATTGCTCAAGACCTAACCATGAGGTGAAAGTGTTAAGATATGGCCAATATGCGCATTTTTAAGGATTTTGGCGCAAAGAAATTGATCTCAAAAGTTTCAAAAATCGGTCGGCGCGCCGCCTTCGGATTTTCGTCGTGCAACAAAATCAGTCAGCTCGTCTCGAATTGCATCATCTATTGGCGGAGGGTCGAAACTGCTGACGATTTCTTTGAACATATGGTGCGCCCGCTCCGCTGTCCAAATCCCACCTGCAACTTCCCAGCCTTCATAGTTTCGCCAGTCTGACAGGAAGGGTTGATAAAAAGCCGTGGTATATCGTTCCTGCGTATGTTCAATGCCAAAGAAATGTCCGGCATTTCCAACTGACTTTATCGCATCAATGGCGATCTCATCGGGGCCGGTAGCACAAATCTCAGGCTGCATGTAGCGCTGAATATGTTGCAGGACCTCACAATCCATGATGAACTTTTCCGGACTGGCAATCAGCCCACCTTCCAGCCAACCAGCGGCATGATAGACCATGTTTGTCCCCGATTGAACCGACGCCCAAAGCGAATTAGACGTTTCCCACATGGCCTGCCCATCCGGTACATTCGCAGCGCAGACACCAGAAGACCGCATCGGCAGATTGTAGTACCGGGCCAATTGTCCGGTCATCTGCGTCGCGCGCATGTATTCCGGCGTGCCAAATGCAGGTGCACCAGATTTCATGTCCACGTTAGACGTAAACGTCCCAATCGCCACAGGACAACCCGGTCGAATGATCTGTGCCAAGACGACGGCACAAAGCGCTTCGGCAATGGATTGCGCCACGGCCCCTGACATGGTCACAGGCGCCATCGCCCCTGCCAAGGTGAAGGGCGTCACCACCAGCCCCTGCCCGCGCCTTGCCATACGCATCCACCCATCCATCATCGGAAAATCATGTTTGAGCGGCGAGGTCGAATTGATGTTGGTGTACATGCTGGGAGTGGCGTCAAATTCGTCATCGCTCAGGCCGTTAGCGATCCGAACCATTTCCATCACATCTTCGACACGTTCCCGGCCAAGAGAATATGCGTGCATCACCTTATCAGTCAGCGTTAACTTATCAAAAAGCACATCCAAATGCCGGACTGAGGCGTGGATATCTACGGGTTCAACAGGATATCCGCCAGCAAAATGTATGCAATTGAAGTATTGAGTGAGCCGCAGCAGGTCTTTGCACATCTCCCGAGTGCCGGGCACTTTTTTGCCAATTGCCATATCCCAATAATTTGGCGGCGATGATACATTCCCAAAGACCAGGTTTTTCCCACCAATGGTGATCTTGCGATCTTGGTTTCGCGGGGTGAGCGTGAATTCGGCGGGTGCTTTGCCAATCCATTCCATCACAAAGTCGCGGCCCATTCGGACGTTATCACCCTCGACCGTGCACCCTGCTTTGCGCAAGATACCAAGCGCCTCGGGATTTAGGAATTCAATCCCGATTTCTTCGAGGATTCGCATCGCCCCATCATGTATGGCCTCCACGCCTTCGGGGCCAAGCGGTTCTGTCGGGCGGTCGGTATTCACCGGCGGGCTCCACGGCATCTGTTCGATCACCGAAGCCCCGCGTCGATCTTTGGCACCAGCTCTGCCGCCACCGCGGGCACGTCGTTTGGGGGGTGGGTTTGACATGGTTTTTTCCTCTGGGAGTGGTCTTCATGAGGCCCCATACTTCCCAGAGCAACCTTCCCATTCGCGACGGGAAATGTCGTTTTTAAGTCGCCATTTGGTCAAGCCACTCAGGCAAATGCCCGATATCTGGCAACACAACATCGGCAAGCGGTGATAAGTCCTCAGGCCCCGCCATCCCGCTCAGCACCGCAACAGCATGCATGCCAGCAGCGCGCCCTGCGACCAGATCATGTGCACTGTCTCCAACCATCGCGATGTCTTGCGGCTCCAGCCCTATGTGTTGCGCAAACGCCAGCAATTGCCCCGGAGCGGGTTTCCCACCAAACCCCGAATCCGACCCTGAAATGAAATCGAAATAACCGGTAATCTTTGCCTGCCCCAGATGCGCAAGTGCAGGCGCTTCGCTATCGTTTGTTGCCAGACCAAGCCGCAGGTCACGGGCCTTAAATTCGTCCAACAATGGCACCAATGGCACTGCTTCTTTCTGCGGCGCCTTTTCTGCTTCCGCATTCAGTACGTCCAATAACGTAGCGGCGGTGTATCCATCAACATAAGGCAAAAGCGTTTGTGCTATTTCTTCAGCGGTTCCAGCAATCGCGATACTTGTCGGCGCGAATTTCCGGGTCAGCAGATCAAATTCCATTGCCGCACCAACCTCAATCGCGCGGGCAATATCACCATCCGTCAGCCGCAACAAAAACGTAGATGCCCAGGTTTCCCAGGTGGCGGCAAAATCAAAAAGCGTGCCGTCTTTGTCAAAAATCAGCCCTTTGATCCTGCTCATGTCCAGTTCACCTGTTCTCCACCCGGTAACGCGGCGCGTGCCTGCATGACCCGGTCATACGCCAGCGCATGGTCATCGCAAAAGCGCACAACCCATGCGTCATCCATCATTAAGAAATCCAAAACCGCCCCCAGAAAGATCGGATCCCCCGCGCGGCTCTTGATCTCAGCTTCATCCGCACCGCTGCTACCCATAAAAACAGGCATCAGATCATCGTTTTGTACCAACCAACCCAGTGCCTGCAGAGCCAATGTCTCGGCGGTTTCTTGCGTATAGCCCATGTTTTGAACCTGAATATTATGCCTTGGAAACGCTTTATTAACCAATAGAGGCAAAAACTACCTCATGGAATTGGATTATCATCAATTAACGGAAGGTTAGTGGCGTGCAGGGGAAAATCCTTATCGTAGATACGATCGCTACAAACCGAATCGTACTCAAGGTCAAACTGAAAAAGGCATTCTATGGCGTTGTGCAGGTCAGCACGATGAAAGAAGCCATAGAAGCCGCACGTTCCCAAGCCCCAGATCTAATCATTTCTGCTCTTTCCCTGCCAGACGGCAGCGCAGCAGAACTTTGCCGAACTCTGGCAAATATTCCTTTGACGGAACATATTCCTTTGATCGCAATTGGATGTCAGGCCAGTGCAGCAGAACGAATGGAAGTTCTCGAGGCCGGCGTGCATGATTTGATGGCCCAGCCGGTGGATGAAACTTTGCTATTGGGTCGGGTGCGTAGCCTGATCAGAGCACATAATGCAGCGGCGGAATGGCAGATGCGAGAAGATACATGCCGGGCTCTTGGTCTTGGTGAACCAGAGAGCGGGTTTGAAAATCAGGGCCATTGCGTCCTGGTCAGCGGTGACAAATCTCAACTGCAAAAATACGCCAGCCAACTGCGGAACAAATTGCACATCAAACTCACATTAGGCAGCGTCGGTGCCTTGATGCAGCATGTTGCCGAAGAAGCTGTGCCAGATGTCTTTGTTCTGATCTTGCCAGAAGATGTTGCTGTCGCCATGGAAGACTTACGCCTGATCTCGACGCTCAAAGCGGCCGCGTCCGCACAACACGCAGGTGTGATCGTTATCCAATCCGTTCGTAACCCGACATTGGGTGCGACCGCACTTGATCTAGGCGCTGATGATCTGATGATTGACGGGTTTGATCCAGCGGAACTGGCTTTGCGCGTTAAGGCCGTGATGCGCCGTAAACGGATGGGAGAGGTGCTGCGAGCTTCGGTACGTACCGGACTTCAAGCCGCAGTATTTGATCCTTTGACCGGGCTTTACAACCGTCGCTATGCCATGCCGCACCTTGATCGTGTCGCAGAACACGCGCTCACCACGAAACGAAGCTTTGCTGTGATGGTTGCCGATCTGGATCATTTCAAACGGGTAAATGACATCCATGGTCATGCATCAGGGGATGCAGTGTTGGTTGAGGTGGCCCAAAGGTTGCGCGATGTCATGCGAAGCACCGATATGGTAGCACGCATCGGAGGCGAAGAATTCCTGATGGTCATGCCCGGCACTGATCTTGGGCAAGCCCAACAGGCCGCAATCCGCATTTGTGAAAGCATTTCATCCGCCCCCTTTGAAATACCTGGCAGCAAAGACCCAATTACCGTGACCATCAGCATCGGTATGGGAATCGGTGGGTCTGAAAATAATGCTCTGTCTGATGTAGAGGACGTTGGTCGCAGTTTACTGGAGCAGGCAGATCGCGCACTCTATGCTGCAAAAGGACGCGGTCGAAATCAGGTCAATCTTGGTCGTCCGGCCGCCTAAGGCGACTTCTACCTCGGGCAAAATACAAACGCTTAAGTTGTATCAATTGGGAATCTCATTCTACTCTTAAGTTAATTTTTGAACACCCTATCGCGCTATCAAAGTCGCACCATGGAAATTATCAACTAGTGGTTGCGACCCCGCGTAAAACCACTTAGCGTCTGACCATGGAACATGATCGTCCACTTCTCGGTGTCAGTCTCATGTTGGGATTTTGCATTGTAGCACCGATGGGTGATGCAGTTGCCAAACTTCTGGGTAACCTTGTTCCCATTGGGGAAGTGGTCTTGATCCGTTTCGCAATTCAAGTCCTGTTGCTTTTCCCATTGGTTTGGCTCCAGCGTCGTCTCTGGCGTATGCGCGGCAAGTTGCTTTGGCTAACGTTTGTGCGGACCTTGCTGCATATCCTTGGCATCGCCGCAATGTTCGCCGCGCTTTCGTATCTGCCGCTGGCGGATGCTGTTGCAATCGCATTTGTCATGCCCTTCTTCATGCTGTTGTTAGGCAAATTTGTTCTGCATGAAGAGGTCGGTACCCGCCGGCTGTCCGCTTGCGTTGTTGGGTTTATTGGGACTCTTTTGGTGATCCAACCCAGTTTTGCAACAGTTGGATGGCCTGCCCTTCTTCCGGTTTTTGTGGCCGCCGTTTTCTCGCTGTTCATGCTGATCACCCGCCAAATTGCCTCTCAAACCGATCCAATTGGGCTACAAACTGTCAGCGGAACAATGGCCGTTGTGATCATGCTGCCGCTCGTCCTGCTTGGGCGGCATTTCGACGTGGCTCCGCTCAGTACCGTTCCCTTGGATTTCACAACCTCTCTATTGCTGTTAAGCCTCGGGTTTCTTGGCACCATTGCGCATTTGTTAATGACATGGGCACTTCGTTTCGCACCTTCAGCGACCCTCGCACCGATGCAATATCTTGAGATCCCTTTTGCAACTCTACTGGGGTTGCTCATTTTCGGCGATTTCCCGAACCGTTTGGCTGCTGTCGGCATTGCCATTACGGTGCTTGCTGGCCTCTACATCATTTTGAGAGAGCGGGCCAACGCGCAACATCAGACCGCAAGAACTGCTCAACCAGAGCCGGCATAAACCGACGAGGCAAGATCAACAACATTGCCGGCGCGGACATGTGAAGCGTGATAGGACCCTCCGCACGATTGGATGTGCCACTTTGCTTACCCGGTGAGAACTCCAAGCCATCGATCGGCCAAACAAGACCAGAACTGCGGCCCGTTACGCCCCCTAGCGGAAACAAGGAAACATCATCCCCGGCAACTGTATCAATTTGAATGTGAGGCGGTGCCAAACATATCACTTCATGTGCCCCCAACAGAACGCATGGACGATCCGGGTAACGCATCAAGGAATGAAATGCTGCCAATTGGTGATCTACCCGTCCCCCTAAAAAACCTACCCCCACTACAACCGGCGCTGCGATTCGCACCAATGCCTTTTCGAAATCTGTGCTATCTTGCTCTTGAATCCTGTGATGTGCGGCAACGGGAACCGCAGAAAGGACATCGGCCGAAACAGAATCGAAATCACCGATCACAGCGGCAAGCGGCACCTGCTCTGCCACAGCCAACGCCGCGCCTCCATCAGCCGCAACACATGTCGGTGCCAATCTTAACGCTTTGTGCAGGTCCTGCGGCGTAGCATCTCCTCCACCAATTAAGGTTACAGGATCAGTACTTTGAACAATCGGGGTATAAAGCGTGGATTGGGGCATTTTCAGAAACAGATCACATTCTCGCCATGAAATGATACGGTGGAGGGCACAGATTCGGGCCGCTTTGGTCTTGGAAGTCGTGGTAAACGATAGCTTGCAAAATCGCAGAGGACGAGCATCCGATGATGAATAACAACAAAATTCTTACGGTCTCATACGGCACATTTTCGTGCACGCTGGAAGGATTCGACGATTCTTTCGGGACCATGAAAGCAATTGCGGAGTATTTCCGTGATTTGGCGTCTGATGACCGCTACTTCGGTGCAGAGCCTCCTCAGCCCGATGCTGACATGCTGGCACGCATCGCCCAAAAAGAAGTCTCTCGCCGGGTCGAAGCCAGAGAACAAGACGGCAAAATCGTGCTGAGTGCATTGGCGGGCGCAAGTGCGGCCACGGTCACACATGACGCTGCTGTGAGTGAGTCTCCAGCGCCGGTGGAAACACCTGAGCCCAAGATTGAGAGCCACGAAACATCCGCAAGCACAGACCACGTTGATGATGCGCCGGTGATTTTGGAAACTGATATCAATGTGCAAGAGATCACCGAAGATAACGCGGTCGAAACCACACCTTTGGCATCTGATGAAATCACTGAATTGACACAGACCGATGATGTTATCGAAATTGACGCGGCTGGCACGGCAGCAGAGCTGACTGCCCCCATCGACGTGACCGCCGAACTCGACACCAAAGATGATATAGTGATCGCCGATGTTCCCGCCAAAGAGGCGGAGGTTGACATCGTTGAGGCTGACATCATCCCGTCTGATATTCTGGACAACGTATCCGCTCTCGTGGCTGATGACGCCAGCCCAGAAGTGAGCGAAGAGAGCGTTCAAACCGCCAGCGAAGAATCCCCAACAGTAGAAACCCCAACCGAAGAAACTCACGTCGGAGATGAAAACGACATCGTTCCGGGCCAACCAGATGCAGATGTTGAAGCCTTCTTTGCTGGTAACGCGACACAAGAGGTTCCCGAGGAAGAAGTTGAGGCACAGGTGGCTGTTGCCCCAACTGACGCCCCAGCGCCAGACAGTATCGCGGCCAAACTTCAACGCATCCGGGCCGTTGTGGCACAACACGACAGCTCAGATGAAGACGACATCTATAGCGAAGATGAACATGCTGATCCCTCAGACGCGGTAGCAACCGATACGACAACATCACCAGACGTGGCGCAGGATGTGGCGCAAGAAGACCTTGATCAAGATGACGCGACATCTGACGTGATCGCTACTGCGCGCGCCGATCTTGAGGAAGCGTTGGAGGCGGATGATGCTCAAGCAGAAGTAGCCAAAGACGACGCGATCGAAACCCAAACTGATGACGTCAGTGCGATTTTGAGCCGTCTGGAAAATGAAGTTGTAAATGTTGCTGCAAAAGATGTGCCGGAAGATGACGCCATCGACGTAGCAACAGCAGAAGTTGATGTGCCAACCTTCGAAGAAGAGGCTGTAGACAACCTCTTTGATGAGGACGAAAACGCCGATCCGGCGGACAACACACAACCGCTTGTGGCCAATGCCATTGCTGAGACGATTAAAGAAGACACCAAAGAGAAAGCCGCAGGCACCGCCCGTAAACTTGAGCAACTTGACGAACCCAAACAGGTCGCCGCCCGTCGTGCCCGTGTGATCAAGGTCAAACGTGCCGACCTCGAAGCCGCGATCCAAAAAGGTGATCTGGAAGAATACGACGATACGGAAACAGAGACACCAGTGGTCGCTGATGCGCCCGCGCTCGACGATCTGGCCCCGGCCCGCAAATCCACGACAACTTTGTCCGCTGAGGACGAGGCCGAATTGGCCAAAGAACTGGCTGATCTGGAAGCGGACATTGCCGCAGGCGCAAAAGCCGCGACCCAGCCAGAAACGGAGCAGCCCGCCCCGTCAGAAAGCGCCGCCCGTGCCTTGTTGCCCTCCATTGAGGAAGACAACAGCCCTGACATGAACCGTCTGTTGGCCGAAACGGATCAACAGATGGACGAACCAGAAAGCGCCACCCGCCGGGATGCCTTTGCGCATTTACGGGCCGCAGTGGCTGCCAAAAAAGCTGACTCCACAATGGATAACGAGGACGCCAGCAGTGACGACGCCTACCGCGAAGATCTGGCCGAAGTTGTGCGCCCGCGCCGTCCAACCGCAGCGCAATCCCGCACGGATCGTCCAGCTGATGCGCGTCCGGCGCCCCTGAAACTGGTTGCCGAACAGCGTGTCGATGTCGATCAGCCAAAACCGTCTGGTCCCGTTCGTCCCCGCCGGGTTGCCGCGATCACACAGGCCGCACCGGAGGAGACTGACGGTGAGAGCTTTGCCGAGTTTGCAACAGAGATGGGAGCAACCACTTTGCCCCAGCTTTTGGAAGCAGCCGCAGCCTATATGTCCTTTGTAGAGGGCCATGATCAATTCTCGCGACCGCAGCTGATGACCAAAGTGCGTCAGGCAGGCAGCGAAGAAGGCTTCAGCCGCGAAGAAGGGCTTCGCTCTTTTGGACAATTGCTGCGGGCTGGCAAGATCGAAAAGATCAAAGGCGGACGGTTCACCGTCTCAGACGACATTGGGTTCCGCCCGGATCACCGAGCCGCCGGCTGATACCCCGACGACTTCAGCATTGCAAAGGCGGCACATCTTGTGCCGCCTTTTTCCGTTTCAAGGCCCGGCCATCCGAAACCCATCCGTCGCGGTTCTGATATGCAATTTCATCACCTCAGACAGCGCTGAATGGTCGTTCCCGCCCAGCACCTCCAACCGCGCCGCAGGCCAGTGTTTTGCCAGCTCCCAAGGGGCGCGCAACGGGCAACTGGAATCAAATCGACTGTGGATCATGACGCCGGGAATATGCGCAATCCGCTCCATGTGGTCATGGATGTAACCATCCGAACGCCATGCAAAATTGCGAAAATAATGGGTGACAATCCGGGCAAACCCCAAACGATAGCCCGCTTCAGCCCAGCCTCCACCTGCCCCTTCAAAGGTCTGTTGAAAAATCGCCAATTCCCATGCGCACCATGCGTCTGCTGCATTTTGGGCGTACTCCGCATGAGCCAACAAATCCCCATACCCCGCTATCCGATCCCAAACATCCGCCGCATCCGGCACCATTGCATGAAACGCCTCAAAGCTTTCGGGAAACAGGTTTCCCACATCTTCATAGAGCCACGCAAGATCACGCCGCGCCGTTGTCGCAACCCCTGCAAGAACCAGCTGGCGCACATGATCAGGCGCCAGTTGAGCATAAAGCAGGGCAAGTGTTGATCCCCAAGACCCGCCAAAAACCAGCCAATCCGACACGCCAAGATGCTGTTTTAACGTCACAATATCACACAACAAATCGTCGGTTGTATTATGCGTCAACGCGTCCAGTGTTTCGCTGGCCAAAGGCCTACTGCGCCCACATCCGCGTTGATCCATCAAAACGACTTTGTAATGATCCAGATCGAACAGGTCATAATGTGCAGTCCGACATCCTGACCCCGGACCGCCATGCAGAACCAATGCCGCAGGCGCATCGGGGGTGCCGGCCATTTCCCAATGGACCAGATGTCCATGACCCACATCAAGATAACCGCTGTCGAGTATCCTGGGCGACATGGTATTTATCCTCAGCCTGATGCGTTCGGTTTAACGTATCAAATTTTACGCCCGTTCCATCAAGCATTGTCTGACACAGAACTGATCAGGCGTCGTGGTCTGCCTGCCCTATCCCTTTGAAGATTGATTTCAACGGTAAGACCCACAAAACACCCAACCCAACAAAAATCAGCAACTCGACCAGAATCGACGGGCGGTCAAACATTTCGACCACATTCACCGCCACCACAACATAAAGCGGCATCGCGATCAGCAAGATAACAATCGACCAACGTTTGCGCGCTTTATAGCTTAGGGCCATGGTGCTCTCCCGGCTCAATCCGCAAAGGGATCAGTAACCAAAATTGTGTCTTCCCGTTCGGGTGATGTAGACAGCATCGCTACCGGGCATTCAATCAGCTCTTCTACACGGCGGACGTATTTAATTGCCTCAGCAGGCAAATCTGCCCAGCTGCGCGCACCTTCTGTCGACTGAGACCACCCCGGCATTTCCTCGTAAATCGGGGTGCAGCGGGCCTGTTGATCTGCCGCGGTTGGCAGATACTCCAGCCGCTCACCGTCCAGATGATATCCGACACAGATTTTCAGGGTCTCAAACCCGTCCAGCACATCCAGTTTGGTCAAAGAAATGCCGTTGATCCCGGAGGTTGCGCAGGTCTGACGCACCAAGCAGGCATCAAACCATCCGCAGCGCCGTTTGCGGCCGGTGGTTGTGCCAAATTCATGACCCTGCACCCCCAACCGTTCACCATCCGCATCAAAAAGCTCGCTCGGGAACGGGCCTTCTCCCACGCGGGTGGTATAGGCCTTGACGATTCCCAGTACAAAATCGATCCCACCCGGCCCGATCCCAGTGCCCGTAGCCGCCTGCCCCGCGATCACATTTGACGAGGTTACAAAGGGGTATGTGCCAAAGTCGATGTCCAACAATGCACCTTGCGCACCTTCAAAAAGGATTCGTTTCCCTGCTTTGCGCTTTTCATTCAGGATCTTCCAAACCGGCGCCGCATAGCTCAGAATCTCAGGCGCAACGGCGCGCAGACTTTCCAGCACTGCGTCACGGTCCACCGGGTCAAGCCCAAGCCCCCGGCGCAATGCATCGTGATGAACCAACGCCCGATCGACACGCAATTCAAGCGTCGCATCATCAGCCAAATCAGCCACGCGGATCACCCGACGGCCAACTTTATCTTCGTAACAGGGGCCGATGCCACGCCCGGTTGTCCCAATCTTGGCCACCGAGTTTTGATTCTCTCGGGCGCGGTCAAGCTCTCCGTGGAATGGCAAGATTAACGGCGTGTTTTCCGCGATCATCAAGGTTTCCGCAGAAATTTCGACGCCCTGTGCACGGATCGTCTCAATCTCCTTGAGCAGATGCCAAGGGTCCAAAACCACGCCATTTCCGATCACCGACAATTTGCCGCCACGCACAACGCCAGAAGGCAATGCGTGCAATTTAAAAACCTCACCATCAATCACCAGCGTATGGCCTGCGTTATGCCCCCCCTGAAAACGCGCGATTACATCTGCACGCTCTGACAGCCAATCCACGATCTTGCCTTTTCCTTCGTCGCCCCATTGAGCCCCGACAACAACCACATTGGCCATGATGATCTATCCTTTGAAAACATCCGCGCCCCTCTTAACGACAAGGGCCGGGTGGTGAAACTGGAAAACGCAGGCGCTTGCGCTTTTGCGCAAATAACTTTGCTCTAAGGGGCTTATTCCGGAATTATGGTGAGGTTGAATGTTTCCATAATCTGCGCGTGGGTACCACCAATCCAATCGGGGCAGCACGGATTTCACCCTCGTTATTGTCAAACTTAGCTTATTTGAATTGGCACCCGCTGTTCAGACCTTCTGTGGCATGCATGACAGCGGTCAGGATTGGCCAAGCAGGAAGAAAGGCGCAAGGCCCTAGACTTCTGCCTTCCCCATCGAATATTTCTGATCAAAATGAATGAGGTCGAGATGGGTTTTATCTTTCGCTGGTTTTTCGCCTTTGTGCTTTTGGCGGCGACATTCAATCCAACCCAATATAATTATATTGATTGGCTCCGCAGCTATGGTGGGCAAAATCTCTCTGTTGCGGTACTGGCAGGGCTGATCCTGATCATTGGATATATCATCTATTTACGTGCAACGCTTCGATCCATCGGTGGCTTTGGCATGTGCCTTGTCCTTGGTGTTGTAGGAGCGCTGCTTTGGGTGCTCTATGACTTTGGCATTCTGGTGCTGGACAACGCCAACTTCAATTTGTGGCTTGCCCTCATCGCGCTCAGCTTTGTGCTGGGCATTGGTCTCAGCTGGAGCCACGTGCGCCGGGCTTTGTCGGGTCAGGCAGACATGGACGATGTGGATGACTAAATAAAAAGTTGCCGCAGCGTTTTCCCGAAGACATCCAAGGTATTGAGTAGGCTCACCTCAAGACGCTAGAACTGACGGGATGGCGGGCGGGGCGATTTGGCCTGTCGGCCAAAAGCGTCGTCAGCCCTCGGCAAGCTTAACCGGTTGCCCATGCGGTGTGGCCAGAAATGCCGCTTCCCACGCGTCTCTCAGCACAGCAACATCTTCCGGGGCAGCCATGCCAATATCTGCTAAAAATGTCTCAAGCGTTTCAAGCCAAGCGGCAAAATAATCCTCACCGCCATTCAGTTCGCGTTTCAGGCCATGTGCCTTCAACGTCGCACCAAATCGCTGTGCCCAAGTGCCCCAGTCAAAATGTCCCGCTTCATTTAAATGTACCGTCAAGGCAAAGACCTGCGCATGCCATGGCGCTTCAAAGGCGGGTTCAGGTTTCATGAACAAGCCAACAAATAGCTTTGCCAAAGGTCCAGCACCACTTCATCTTGGGGATGCTCGGGATGCGCCCAAAGTTCGGACGCCTTGAATACCACGGCATAGATTGGTTCAGGTGCTTCACCCGTGCCATGGGCATTGCTATCGGGCAGTACATGTTTGCCATGCAGCCGCAAAATGCGCCCCTTGGCGCCAGCAGCATAGGTCGGCAACCGCGTATGCCCGCCGCTGACTTTTTCATTCTCAGCAATGGCGCGGGTCATAACCATATCGCCCGGTGCAAAAGCGGCTTTGACGTCCGAGGGCCGATCCGCAGGTCCTCCTTTGGCCAAAACCCCTGCTACCTTATCCGCTTTCAAGGTCCGATCCGCCAGCGGACTCGCTGTCGGTTCTGTCTCACCCGTCAATTCCTCGCGAGTCACAACGCCTGCCTCAAGCAAAAGCATTGTCAGCCCGCCAATCCATTTTTCGTAATAGGAAAGCCGCGCATACTCCGCAGGTAACAAACGTTCGCGCGCGTGCCGTGACACATCCAAATTCCATTGCCCCAACGCACCAGACGCCAAGGTCAATGCCAACGCTCGCGCATGCCAGTCCGCATGAAATATTACATCATCTGTCTCAGGTACAACCGGGCCATCCCCAAATCGCCCGCCCATATCATGAACGCGGCTCATGGTTTGCCAGCCAATGCTGTTCCAATCATACTGTCCCGGCTGACCAAGGCCATCAGCGCTTCTTCATCAAGCCCATCGGTTCCTGCGGGCCGTTGCGGGACCACCAGATAACGCATTTCAGCCGTTGAATCCCAGACCCGTACCGCTGTCTCTTGAGGGAGTTGAACATCAAAGTCTGCCAAGACCTTGCGCGGTTCACGCACCACCCGCGCCCGATATGCATCAGATTTATACCACCCCGGCGGAATGCCCAGCAAAGGCCAAGGATAGCAACTGCACAGGGTGCAAACGACCATATTGTGCACGGCTTGGGTGTTTTGAACAGCAATCAAATGTTCGCCTTGCCGCCCGTAATACCCCAACTCTGCGACCACGGCAGTTGCATCTTCCATCAAAGCCGCATGAAATCCCGGATCAAGCCAGGCTTTGGCCACCACATGCGCACCATTGCGCGGGCCTATCTTGTTTTCATAGGTGTCAATAATCTCGTCCAATGCGGCGGGATCAATCAGACCTTTTTGAGTTAACAGTGTTTCCAGCGCCTTGACCCGAAGGGCGGGGTCAGAGGGCAAAAGAGAGTGCGGGTCATCGTGGTGGTGATCATGAGGCATACCAACAGAGTGCATCACCATCCAAGGCTTGTCCATGACAACTTTCATGCATCAAACCTCCCAAGTGGTTTAAAAGATGTAACACTTTTTGCGCGCGCAATTGCGAAAAATATGCTACCATAGAGGGAATAGAGCGAGTCCGATCCACCTCAATTCCAGGATAACCCTCTTAAACATGGCGTGGTCGCGTACCGCTCATTAAAAAGACCGTCGCAGATGCGGCGGTCTTTGAACGTAACTGGCAACCCAAACACCATTCCCTTCTTGCCCCGAGACGCAAAGATGCATAGATAGCCGCAAACGAGAAACGAAAGCAGCCGCCTCATGGAAAACGTCGTCCTGATCATTCACCTCCTGCTTGCCCTTGGCTTAATCGCTGTGGTGCTGATGCAACGCTCTGAAGGTGGCGGTCTTGGAATGGGCGGTGGTGGCGGCGCTGTTGCAGGCCGTGCGGCGGCAACTGCGTTGACCAAGTTGACCTGGGCGTTGGGGATTGCGTTTATCATAACCTCAATCACCCTGACCATTATTGTTGCACAGCAATCCTCTGGCGCGTCCGTCATTGACCGGCTGGGCGTCACCCCGCCTGCGGCAAGGGACACGGACAGCACGGTCCCGTCTGGTGATCTGCTTTTGCCACCATCATCGGATGACAGTGCACCATTGGTTCCACTGGCCGACTAGACAACTACACCTTGAGGCAGGCGCAATTTTCGCAACATGATGTTGCGCGATAGTCTTGCCTTGGCTGGCCGAATCCTGTTATTCTTAAATCCCGTGGTGTTGCGGTTTTTAGACAGCGACTTTGGCGGCCTTTCCGCACAATACTGAACTTCACGGGGGTCTTCGGACAGCATGGCGCGTTATATTTTCATCACTGGCGGTGTGGTTTCATCGCTTGGCAAGGGGCTGGCTTCGGCCGCGCTTGGCGCGCTATTGCAGGCGCGTGGATTTTCCGTGCGTTTGCGCAAACTTGACCCCTATCTGAACGTTGATCCCGGCACGATGAGCCCATTTGAACATGGCGAAGTGTTTGTCACTGACGACGGCGCGGAAACCGATCTTGATCTGGGCCATTACGAACGTTTCACCGGTGTCCCTGCGCGCAACACTGATTCCGTTTCGTCCGGGCGCATCTATTCCACCGTTCTGGAAAAAGAACGCAGAGGTGATTATCTGGGCAAGACCATTCAGGTGGTTCCCCATGTCACAAATGAGATCAAAGAGTTTCTTAAGATCGGCGATGACGAAGTAGATTTCATGCTGTGTGAGATCGGCGGCACCGTTGGTGACATCGAAGGCCTGCCCTTCTTTGAAGCCATCCGCCAATTTTCCCATGACAAGCCACGCGGGCAGTGCATCTTTATGCATCTGACCTTGCTACCCTATCTTTCCGCGTCTGGTGAGCTGAAAACCAAACCCACACAGCACTCCGTCAAAGAACTGCAAAGCATCGGTATCGCCCCCGACATCCTTGTCTGCCGCTCCGAACAGCCGATCCCCGAAAAAGAACGCGAAAAGATTGCGCTGTTTTGTAATGTGCGCAAAGAAGCCGTTGTTGCGGCTTATGACCTGAAATCAATCTATGAAGCACCGCTGGCCTATCACGCTCAGGGTTTGGATCAGGCAGTTCTGGATGCCTTTGACATTTCTCCCGCGCCTAAACCTGATCTGACGGTCTGGCATGATGTTTCCGACCGGGTCAACAACCCCGAAGGCGAGGTGCGCGTAGCCATTGTCGGCAAATACACACAGCTAGAAGACGCCTATAAATCGATCGCCGAAGCGCTGACACATGGCGGCATGGCCAACCGGGTCAAGGTCAAGGTTGAATGGGTCGATTCTGAGGTGTTTGACCAATCTGATGACGTTGCCCCCCACCTAGAAGGCTATCACGCAATCCTTGTGCCCGGAGGATTTGGAGAACGCGGCACCGAAGGCAAGATCAAGGCAGCCCAATTTGCACGCGAACACAAGGTTCCCTATCTGGGCATCTGTCTGGGCATGCAAATGGCGGTGATCGAAGCCGCACGCAACGTCGCGGGCCTGACCACGGCGGGCTCAGAAGAATTTGACCATGAAGCGGGCAAAAAGCGTTTTGAACCCGTTGTGTATCACCTCAAGGAATGGGTTCAGGGCAATCACAAGGTGGAACGTAAAGTGGGTGACAACAAAGGCGGCACCATGCGTCTTGGCGCCTATGATGCGGTGCTCACGGCGGGCTCCAAGGTTGCCGAAGCCTATGGCTCAACCGCCATTGATGAACGCCACCGCCACCGCTACGAAGTAGACATCGCGTATCGCGACAAGCTTGAGGCGGCAGGGTTAACCTTTTCAGGCATGTCACCTGACGGCAAACTGCCCGAGATTGTGGAATGGCCTGATCATCCATGGTTCATTGGTGTGCAATTTCATCCTGAATTGAAATCCAAACCTTTTGACCCGCACCCGCTCTTCAAAGATTTCGTGCGCGCGGCCAAGGATATTTCTCGTTTGGTCTGATCTGGTGACCAACACGGAGATGGCCCATGCTTTCTTATCAACACATCTACCACGCAGGTAACCTTGCAGATGTTCATAAACACAGCCTGCTGGCGTGGATGCTGGATTATCTGACACGCAAGGACAAACCACTTTGTTATCTGGAAACCCATGGTGGGCGCGCACTTTATGATCTTAAGGACGCCGCAGCGCTCAAGACCGGTGAAGCCGCACAGGGCATTGAACGGACCCGGGGATGGTTTGCCACTGATCACCCATTTGCCCGGGTTTTGGATCAAACCGAAGCCGAGAATGGCCCAAACAGCTATCCCGGGTCCCCCTTGATCGCCGCCAGCCTGCTGCGCGATACGGACAGATTGCACATCGCAGAACTTCACCCCCGCGAACATGCCGCGCTCTCCCTTGCCATGTCGCCTTATCCTGCGAAAATCCATCACCGCGATGGATTTGAAATGGCCCATGCGCTGACCCCGCCAACACCACGGCGCGGCCTGATGTTGATTGATCCCAGTTTTGAGTTGAAGGAGGATTACGTCACACTCCCCCGCCATATTGCCAAGATCACCCGCGCATGGAATGTTGGTATCGTGGCGCTCTGGTATCCGCTGCTGACCTCAAAGGCCCATACCGCGATGTTGGCCAGCTTGATGCACACTCATCCGGATGCCCTGCGTCACGAGGTCCGATTTGCGCCAGCCCGCCCCGGCCATGGGATGGTTGGTTCGGGCATGTTCGTGATCAATCCGCCTTATGGGATGGCCGAAGAATGCGCGCGCCTCACCCGCAATTTTGAAATGCTCTGAAAAGGACAACCCAATGCCCAAAGGATACTGGATCGGTCAGATGGACGTCAAAGACGCCGCGACTTATGACACCTACCGCGCGGCGAACGCCAAACCATTTGCCGATTACGGGGCAAAATTTCTTGTGCGCGGGGGCAACCAACACGCTGTCGAAGGAAACTGGCGTTCCCGCACTGTGGTGCTTGAGTTTGCGTCACTTGCCGATGCCAAGGCATGTTATGAAAGCGATGATTACCAAAAAGCCAAGGACATCCGTTTGCCTGTGGCGGATGGTGATTTGGTGATTGTTGAGGGGTACGAGAGCTGAAATCTGTGCTATGGTGGTCAAATGAGGACATTTGCCGCCCTTTTTCTGCTTTCCGCACCATGCTTTGCTCAGGCCTGTAACGCGCCTGTTTGTTTGGTTGATCCCGACAGCCTGAGTTTGACACAGATCATCACATTTGAAGACGTACACAGCGGCGCGGGCCCCGGGAGGCATGTTGATGATGTCCTGCCACTACCGGGCGCCACATTTGGCGAACGTTTTGCGGGACAATCTGTCTCATCGCGTGGGCCGCATGACGACATCATCGGCACTGCTTTTGCCCCTTTGACCATGATGCCGGGGGCCAAGGGGGAAAACCTGTCTGTTGTCAATTTCGCGGGTCAGACCGTGATCAATGGTTATGGCGCGGCTGGATTTCCTCGGAGAGACGGGCAAGGCGAAGGCGCGATTGCTGCGCTTTTTGACACAGACCAATCCGCCTTTGCGTTTGATCTGCGCGGAGGCGAAGCCGGAGCCGCCACTGTAATGATGTTTCGCCGCGATGGCAGCGCGATTGGTCAGGTGCCCGTCAAACCCACTGGCGAATTTTCCGTTGGTTTTCTGCGCAGCACCGGAGAAGCGGATATCGCGGGCTTTATTGTGACCAATACCGACCCCCAAGGGCTTGCGATTGACACTTTACGCTTTGGAAAACCACCTGATTTGAGTTAACAATTCATTCATGTTTGATCGTCTCTTCCCCCGCCGCACCCCGGAACCCAAACCGTTGCCGCAGCCCAACCCCCAATTGGCACTTGGTGCTTTGCTGGTTCGTGTGGCCTTTGCGGACCGCGATTATCGTGCCACCGAGATCGGCCAGATTGACCGCATCCTTAGCCAAACCTTTGAAATCGGTCCCATTGAGGCTGCCAAACTGCGCGCCACCTGCGAAGCTCTGGAACGAGACGCGCCAGATACGCCTGAATTTGCCCGTATTTTGCGCGAAGAGGTTGATTATGCGCATCGCTTATCCCTTGGCAAGGCGATGTGGTCGGTTGCGCTGGCCGATGGGCACAAGGATGAAGCCGAAGAGATGCAGGTTTACCAAATCGAAACCGCACTGGGCCTGACGGAAATCGACATAAATACATTGCGCCAAGAGGCCACAGGCGAACGATGACTTGGCCTTTGCCATTCAGGTCTTTATACCGCGCTCATGTTTGGTGATTTTCTAAAACGGCTGACACAGCCTGACCCCGCCCCGCTTGATGATACGGATGCTCGGCTGGCGCTTACTGCGCTTTTGGTACGGGTTGCACGATCTGACAATGACTATGCCGCAGCAGAAATCCGCCTGATCGAAGATATCGCACAGACCCGGTATGCGCTGAGCCCGACAGAAGCGCAAAAACTCAGGACTGATGCCGAAACCCTAGAAACCGAAGCCCCCGACACGGTTCGCTTTACCCGCGCCATCAAAGATGCTGTACCTTTCGATGAACGGCTTGGCGTAATCGAAGCGCTTTGGCAGGTTGTGCTGGCTGATGGCACCCGGTCGGATGAAGAAAACGCGTTGTTGCGCTTGGTTGCCAGTTTGATCGGCGTCAGTGACGCACAAAGTGGCATGGCGCGCAAACGGGTTCAGCAACAAAGCTAGATTGACCCAAAGATCCGCAACCAACCAAGCAGGCATCCTTTGATGTTGTTGCAATTTGCGCTGATCTGCTCCCTTATTAGCCCCAGAATCATTTAGGATACAGATCCGCGTGACGAAACCCTCTCCGGTGATCCAAATCGATGGCCTGCACAAGGCCTATGGCTCGTTAGAAGTACTGAAAGGTGTGAGCTTACAAGCGCCCAAGGGGCATGTCATCTCGCTTATTGGATCGTCAGGATCTGGTAAATCCACCTTGCTGCGGTGTTGCAACTTGCTTGAAGACAGCCAACAGGGCGACATCCTCTTCAAGGGAGAACCAGTCATTTGGTCGGGCGCGCATCATGCACGTAAACCCGCAGACCCCAAGCAAGTTCTGCGCATCCGCACAAATTTGTCCATGGTATTTCAACAGTTTAATCTCTGGGCGCATATGTCGATCCTGCAAAACGTGATGGAAGCCCCGCTTACTGTCCTGCGACGCGACCGCGCAGAGGTAGAAGCGGCAGCGCGCAGGTATCTTGATAAGGTCGGGATTGGCGACAAATGCGATGTTTATCCCGCACAGCTATCAGGTGGCCAACAACAACGCGCCGCAATTGCCCGGGGGTTGTGTATGGAACCCGAAGCCCTTTTGTTTGACGAACCGACCTCAGCGCTTGATCCTGAATTGGAACAGGAAGTTGTGAAAGTGATCAAAGATCTGGCCGCTGAAGGACGCACCATGATCATCGTCACACATGATATGAAACTGGCCGCTGATGTGTCTGATCACGTTATTTTCCTGCATCAGGGCCTCATCGAAGAACAAGGGCCACCGGACACATTGTTCGGCGCGCCCAAATCCGAACGTCTGCGCGGATTCCTGTCAGCAACCCACGCAACGTAACAAAAAGACCAATAAAAATGGGAGACTCTATAATGAAAAAACTTATCCTTTCGACAACTGCGCTTGCTTTGACAGCAGGTTTGGCGATGGCAGATGGCCATGCTAAAACCATCCGCATGGGAACCGAGGGCGCCTACCCCCCCTACAACTTCCTTGATGACAACGGCGAAGTGGCTGGCTTTGAACGTGCCGTTGGGGATGAACTATGCGCGCGTGCTGAACTGACCTGCGAATGGGTCACCAACGAATGGGACAGCATTATTCCGAATCTTGTTTCAGGAAACTACGACGTGATCATCGCGGGCATGTCCATCACGGATGAGCGCGACGAAGTCATCGATTTCTCGGACGCTTATACCTTGCCTGATCCCTCGGCCTATTTGGCTGCGGGCGACATTGACCCGGCCAGCGCGATCCTTGCCGCACAAAGCGGCACCATTCAGGCCGCGCATATCGCGTCCATGGAAGGCGCTCAATTGGTCGAATTCGCAACGCCCGAAGAAACCGTCGCAGCTGTGAAAAACGGTGAGGCTGATGCGGTTCTTGCGGACAAATCTTTCCTGACCCCGATTGCCGAAGCAGATGCAGACCTTCAAATGCTTGAGCAAGAAGTGCTGATTGGTGGTGGGATTGGCCTTGGTGTGCGCGAAAGCGACGGTGAGCTGCGTGCAAAGTTCAACACAGCAATCCAATCCATGAAGGACGATGGTTCCCTGAATGAACTGATTAAAGAATGGCTGCCCGAAGCAGCTTTGTTCTAAACGTTCACATGGGGTGGGCCGCTTGCGGCCCGCCCCGCGCCCCAAACCGCCCCGGACGATACCCTGCCAGCATCGCGCCCGAGTGATTTGAGACACCTTCCAACATTTCCTGCGCCACCAGCTCCGCTGCAACAGCGGCCAGCGTGATGCCGGAATGCATGCAAGCCACATGCAATCCTTCGCGCACCTTTCCGATCACGGGCAGGCCATCTTGGGGCACAGGCCTGAAGGCTAACGTCACCTCCTGCCATGCCAATGCCAGCTGTGGCAACATGGTGCCCAACCGCGCCAAGACGGCACTTGCTGTGTCCTCCAATGATGCGCTCAACGTCTCAGCAGTATCGCCTTGATGGTCAACCGCCCCCGGCATCAGCAAAGTGCCATCGCTCAATTGGCGCAGTTCCCCCATCTTTGACACGAGAACATGCGACAACACAGGCGGGACCGGCCTTGTCCGCAGAACCAAAGCAGGCCGACGTAACATCGGCAACGGTGACTCCGCTTTCGCCATCAAACTCGCACTTCCTGTCCCGGCCGCGATAAGCACCTGATCGGCGCGGAGCAGCCCTCCTTGCGTGCGAACGCCAATAATCCTCCCACCTTTCTCAACCAGCCCCTCAACCCATAGCCCGCGCACCCGCCGCGCGCCTTTTTGCACAGCAGCCGCCAGAATGGTTTGGGCAACCCTTGGGCTGTCCGCTGCGGCTTCTTTGACAAAGTGGAGCGCACGTTCTGGTGGCCCGGCGATATGAGGTTCAAGGCGCGCAAACTGGTCACCGCTGATCTCTGACACATCATATCCTAAGGTTTGTAAATGATCGCGTTGATGATCAAATGCTTGCCCGGTTTCTTCCCAACATAACGCCCCTTGCCAAACCACCGGCAGATCAAGGTGTTGAATAAGCCGATGCCAAGCCGCGATCCCTTCAGCACGAAGACGAAAATGTGCCTCGTCTTGGTGAAAACTGGCGTTGATCCACCCAAATGAAGCATCTGTTGCGGTCTTTGCCTCGCTGTCTACAATTGTGACCTGCGCACCCGCGGATTGCAGTTGGAACGCGGCGGTGGCCCCGATGATACCAGCGCCAATCACAATGACAGAGCGGCCTTTGTCCTGCATAACACCCTCTTCCATCATGTGTTTTTCAATCCTTGACCGTTGAGCTACTTCAAGGCAAGAGCTTGACAAGTTCAACCAGCTGCTAAAACTGTGTAGACCCAATAAGAGCGTTCAATGTTTCCATTCTGCTCCGACCCTGACACCCTTGAGACCTTTCGCTGGTTTACCTGTTACCTGACGACGGGCAAGCATCTGAACCTCTATTGGTCCCTGCTGACTGTATTAACCCTATTGGGGATCACCGCCCCGGTTGCATTGGCTTTTGGGTTTGCGGGGGCATCAGCGGCGCGTTCCACCATGGCGCCACTGCGTTGGATCGGCAAAACCTACATCGCCATTGTGCGCGGCGTCCCTGATATTGCATTCTTCTTGTTCTTCGTCATCGCCCTTGATCAGGGGATCGAATATCTGCGTCATCGCCTGCTATGCCCTGACGTTACTGAACCGGTACGACAAGGCAACGATTTTGTCGTCTGTCAGGCCGCGAAAATGCCGCTGGGCGAAGCCCCGCAATGGGTGCATGAAACCTATGGTTTTTCCATCGCTGTCCTGACGTTTGCCATTGTCTACGGCGCTTTTGCCGCAAATGTTCTGTTTGGTGCCATGCGTGCCGTGCCTTATGCCCAGCTTGAAACAGCAAGCGCCTATGGCATGTCAACGCGCCAGACCTTTTGGCGTGTACTGGTGCCCCAAATGTGGGTGTTCGCCCTGCCCGGCCTGTCCAATCTATGGATGTTGTTGATCAAAGCCACACCGCTTTTGTTCCTGCTTGGGGTAGAAGACGTGGTCTATTGGGCGCGCGAACTTGGCGGCACCAAGACCCCTCGTTTCACCGCATATCCGCATGGCGACTGGCGCATGTGGTACTTTTTGGCGCTGTTGGTGTTTTATCTGTGTTTCACCAAGTTCTCCGAAGTAATGCTGGACCGGCTGATGTCGCGGCTGACCCGGGGACAGGCGACAACCGGCGGCGAAGCGCAAAGGAAAGCAGCATGACACAACCCTTTGCTTTTGGACGTGCCGGGGCCATCACGATGAGACGGAGGATCCGTCGATGAGTTGCGTTCAGACCATTCAGGATTATGCGCTGCGTTCCATCGGCTTTGGCGAACGGTTGCTCCCGAGAGAAGACTTCACGCTGTGCGAACAAATCACGCTGATCGGTTCCGGGATGATCTGGAATGTCTATTTTGGTTTGCTGGCATTGTTTTTCGGCTTTTTCCTCGCCACTGCACTGGGCCTGGGCAAAGCCAGCAGCAACCGCTTGCTGCGCAAACCCGCCGAATGGTTCATCTTTATCTTCCGGGGCTCCCCTCTCTTTATCCAATTCTTCTTTGGCTACTTCCTTTTCCTGACCTTAAAATCAAACTACGGCTTTTTTGACCCTTTCACAGCCGCATGGTTAGGCGCTTTGATCGTGTTGTTTCTCAATACAGCCGCCTACACAGGTGAGATTTTTTACGGGGCGCTACAATCCATTCCCAAAGGTGATGTTGAGGCCGCAGACGCCTATGGTTTATCCGGCTGGTCGCGGTTTCGCCGGGTGATCTGGCCCACCATGTTACGCCTTGCCTGGCCTGCCTATACCAACGAAGCGATCTTTCTGTTCCATTCCACCACACTTGTCTTTCTCAGCGGTTTTCCCGCTTGGCAACAACGCGGGGATGCGCTGTATTACGCCAGCTATTTCGCGGATAAGACCTTTAATCCTTTTGTCCCCTACCCCATCCTTGCGGGATACTTCATTGTGCTGACGTTGATTGTGATTGGCACGCTGGGCCTGATCAACCGGCGCCTTAACCGCCACCTGCCAGAAAACAATCGTCCAAGATTACGCTTGCGTCCTAACTTGATCCGGTAGTATTCAACATTTGATCAAATTATCCGGCGCGTGGGCGGCGGAGGTCTTTGGCCTAGGCAAAACCGCCTTGCGCCATACCGCATGGCCCACCGCCTTTCAGGTGAAGAATGCACAATTGGCTCCGCGAAAATCCTCATATCCGCTCCTTACGGGTCGCGGCACCTGATCTGAACGCAGTTGCGCGTGGCAAACGTATGCCGCTTGACGGGGCGACCAAGGCCCTTGGCGGGGGCACCCGGTTTCCTTTTTCGGTTCTCAACCTCGATCTATGGGGGGAAGACATCGAAAATAGCCCATTGGTGCTGGAAAGCGGCGATCGCGATGGGGTTTTACGCCCAACGGAACGTGGTTGGGTCGAAATGCCATGGCTTGAAACACCTGCGGCGCTGTTGCCGGTTTGGATGTATCACGAGGATGGTCGCCCCTTTGCTGGTGATCCCCGTCATGCCTTAAATGCAGTGCTTGAACGGTACCGGGCCCGCAGGCTGACCCCTGTCTGCGCGGTTGAGCTGGAATTCTACTTGTTTGACGCAAACACTCCCACACCAAGGCCGCCCTTGTCCCCGACAACTCGCAAACGCCGTGATGCCGCAGACATCCTCAGCCTTGACGCACTTGACCAATTCGACAGCTTTTTCAGCGACCTTTACAACGCCTGCTCGACAATGGGCATCCCCGCAGAAACCGCGCTTTCCGAAGGAGGTGCGGGGCAGTTTGAGATCAACCTCAGCCACGGCAACGACGCTTTGCGCGCTGCGGATGATGCGTGGTTCTTTAAGCTGCTGGTCAAAGGCTTGGCACGCAAACACGACATGACCGCCAGTTTTATGGCCAAACCTTATTCAGAACATGCCGGGTCGGGGATGCATATGCATTTTTCTGCTCTGGATGCAGATGGTATCAATGTCTTTGACAACGGCGGCCCCGAAGGCACGGATTTGTTGCGCCACGCCATCGCCGGCTGTATGGCCGCATTACCCGCCAGCACGCTTGTTTTTGCGCCCCATGCCAACAGCTATGCACGATTGGTCCCCGGCGAACACGCCCCTACCGCAGTGTGTTGGGGTTATGAAAACCGCACAGCCGCATTGCGCGTGCCATCAGGCAGCACCAAAGCGCGACGGATCGAACATCGGGTTGCAGGGGGTGATGTGAACCCTTACCTGCTGCTTGCCGCCGTATTAGGCGCGGCGATCACAGGGATAGAGGACGCGGCCCTGCCCCCAGCGCCTATCACCGGCAACGCATATGCCGCAGACCTGCCGCATATCCCCAGCGACTGGAACACAGCCATTGATCTGTTTGAAACAAACCCCGCCATTACGCGCATTTTTGATCGCGACCTAATCCGCAATCTGGTGATGACCAAAAGGCAGGAACAACGTCGCATGGCATCTCTCAACGCTCAAGAGCAGGTCGAATTCACCCTCGATATCATCTAAGGTACCCCTATGAAAATCGGCATTTTGATCACTGGTCACCCTCCCCAAGAGATGGCGGAGAACGGCCGTTACGACACCTACTTTCAGCGGTTACTGGGAACAGAGGCGTTTAGCTATCAAAGCTGGTCCGTTGTCGATGGCGAAATGCCAGATAATGTGCATGACGCTCAGGGGTGGCTTATCACCGGATCAAAACACGGCGCGTATGAACCCCATCCCTGGATCCCGCCTCTCGAAGACTTCATCCGCGAAAGTTATCAGGCGCATGTCCCGATGATCGGCGTGTGTTTTGGCCATCAGGTGATCGCGCAAGCCATGGGAGGCAAAGTCGAAAAATTTGCGGGCGGCTGGTCAATAGGTCGGGTTGCCTATGAATTGAACGGTCAGACGACACACATAAATGCATGGCATCAGGATCAGGTGGTCGAAAAACCCGCCACCGCGCAGGTGATAGGCGCCAGCGATTTTTGTGCCAATGCGGCCTTGCTTTATGATGACCGGATCTGGTCGATCCAACCTCACCCGGAATACAGTCACGATTTTATCGATGGGTTGATCACCTACCGTGGCAAAGGGCTTGTTCCCGACGATCAGCTTGCTGATGCGAAAACCAAACTTGATGCCACACTTGATACAGCGCGGGTTGCCGCGCAAATGACCGAATTCTTCAAGAAAGAGAGGGCCTGATGGCCGACTGGATCAAACGCCTGCCAACCCCTGCGCAAACCTATCTTGAGGGGCGCAGGTTGGATGAGGTCGAGTGCATCATCTCTGACCTGCCCGGCATCGCCCGTGGCAAGGCGGTGCCAGCCTCCAAGTTCAACAGGCAGGATTTCTTTCACCTTCCCGATAGCATCTTTTATCAAACCATCACCGGCGGTTGGGGGGAAGCGGCTGGCGACGAAGGGTTCACCGAAAAAGACATGATCCTGAAACCCGATATGTCCACTGCCACCGCTGCACCCTGGACAGGCGACTGGACCTTGCAAGTGATCCACGACGCTTTTGACCGCGACGATAAACCGGTTGGATTCTCACCGCGCAATGTTCTCAAACGTGTGGTTCAGCTGTATCGAGACAAGGGGTGGCAACCTGTTGTGGCCCCCGAAATGGAATTCTTTCTTGTCGCGCGCAACCTTGACCCCGCCCATGAAATCAAACCGATGATTGGCCGCTCCGGACGCCCTGCGGCAGCCCGGCAGGCCTATTCAATGACGGCGGTAGATGAATTTGGCCCGGTGATCGATGACATCTATGATTTTGCCGAGGCCCAGGGTTTTGAGATTGACGGCATCACCCAAGAAGGCGGTGCCGGGCAGTTGGAGATCAACCTGTTGCACGGTGATCCGGTCAAATTGGCCGATGAAGTGTTCTATTTTAAGCGATTGATCCGCGAAGCCGCTTTGCGTCACGATTGTTACGCAACCTTTATGGCAAAACCGATCGCGGATGAGCCGGGTTCAGCGATGCACATTCACCATTCCATTCTGGACCTCGCGACCGGTGATAATATCTTTTCCAACGCGGATGGCTCCGAAACAGAGGCGTTTATGCATTTCATTGCAGGGCTGCAAAACCATATGCCCAGCGCCTTGGCTGTCATAGCGCCCTATGTGAACAGCTATCGCCGCTACGTGAAAGATCACGCAGCCCCCATCAACCTTGAATGGGGCCGCGACAATCGCACCACTGGCATTCGTGTGCCTTTGTCCAACGCCAAAGCACGCCGCGTAGAAAACCGTTTGGCCGGGATGGATTGCAATCCCTACCTTGCCATCGCGTCCTCTTTGGCCTGCGGTTACCTTGGGTTGATCAATGCAACGAAACCAGCCGAAGAATTCAAGGGAGACGCCTATGACGGAGATGGTGACATCCCCCGCGTTCTTGGTGAAGCGCTTGATGTTTTTGATGAAGCAACAGCATTGCACGAAGTCTTGGGCCCTGAATTTGCGCGGGTCTATAGTATTGTGAAACGTGCCGAATACGATGAATTCCTTCAGGTCATTTCGCCATGGGAACGTGAACATCTGCTGTTGAATGTCTGATACATGAACCTGCTTTATGCCAACGATCAACGCGGCCAATATCCCAACAGCTGGTATGCAGCGACAGCCACCCCCATGGAGCGCTTTGCGCCGCTGAAAGGGGCAAACAAAGCGGATGTCTGTGTGATTGGCGGCGGCTTTACCGGGCTGTCCGCCGCTCTGCATCTGGCAGAGGCCGGGCGTGACGTGGTGCTGCTAGATGCCCAACGCGTGGGATTTGGCGCATCAGGTCGCAATGGCGGACAATTGGGCACGGGGCAACGTGTAGAGCAGGATGATCTGGAAAAGATGGTTGGCAAGACACAAGCCAAACGTCTTTGGGACATGGGGCTCGAGGCTGTGGATCTGGTCAAAGACCTGATTGCCACGCATGATATTAACTGCGATCTCAAACCGGGTGTGGCCCACACCGCGTCAACAAGGTCGGACGTGGATCATGCCCATGCCTATGCGGAACATCTGCAAAAGCACTACAATTATCATCATTTGGAAATTCTGGACCGAGACGCGTTACAAACGGTCTGTCCCTCGCCTGATTATCTGGGGGGCGTTTTGGACATGGGGGCGGCGCATCTGCACCCGTTGAATTTCGCGTTAGGATTGGCGCGCGCTGCTCATACCGCCGGGGTGCGGATTTTTGAAGGCAGCGCCGTCCACCACATCAACGAAGGCCCCAAAGTCAAAGTCGCCACTGATGCGGGCCATGTTATTGCGGATCATGTGATCCTTGCCTGTAACGGTTATCTTGGCGGGTTAAACCGCAAGGTCGCAGCACGAGTCATGCCGATCAACAATTTCATCGCAGCCACCGAACCTTTGGGTGCGGGTGTCAAAGACGTGCTGCCGCGCGATGTTGCCATCGCTGACAGCCGGTTTGTGGTGAATTACTTTAGACTTTCTCAGGATGGGCGATTGTTGTTCGGCGGCGGCGAAAGCTATGGCTACCGGTTCCCGTCTGACATTGACGCGACTGTGCGTAAACCGATGTCTATTGTCTTTCCACATCTCAAAGACGTGCGCTTTGACTATGCTTGGGGGGGGACATTGGCGATCACTATGAAACGTCTGCCCTATCTGGCACGGGTGTCCACAAACATTTTGTCGGCCTCGGGCTACTCCGGTCACGGTGTTGGAAATGCAACGCAGGCAGGGAAATTGATGGCCAAAGCTATTCAGGGGGATGGCGATGGCTTTGACACAATGGCCGCTATTCCGACACAGACCTTTCCTGGCGGCGCAGCCCTGCGCAACCCGCTGCTTGTACTGGCCATGAGCTGGTATGCCATGCGTGACAGATTTGGCATCTAGGTTCCGAACCCATCGATTTAGCCCCGTCAGGACCAGAACAACGCACCATCAACATCTCGACATCTTGGCCCTGCATCCGAACTGCCTTATATTAGGGATATTCCGGCGAAAGGACCAAATACAATGACTTTGCCCAACCTGCATCAGGCCGAACCTATCCCTCAGACTGCGCGCGCTGAACTGGATGCATTGCTGGAGTCAGCTGACCTTTTTAGATACACCGCGCCGCAAGATGCACCGGTTTCGCTGCTTGAAGCAGAATTCGCAGCCCTGATGGGCAGCACATATGCACTGGCTGTGTCGTCTTGTTCTGCGGCCCTGTTTCTTTCGCTCATGGCGCTTGATCTGCCCAAAAATGCCAAAGTATTGATCCCCGGTTTCACCTTTGCTGCGGTTCCTTCCGCCATTCTGCATGCCAATTGTCTGCCGGTGCTCTGCGAGGTCGAAACCAACTATCGTATCGATTTGAATGACTTTGAGGCAAAGTTGCCACAAGTGGATGCGGTGATCGTCAGCCATATGCGCGGGCATACCTCTGATATGGATGCGATCATGGCCATGTGTGATGCAGCTGGTGTCCCGGTGATTGAAGATGCGGCCCATTCGCTCGGAACGCTCTGGCGCGGCACCAAGATTGGGACGATGGGCAAAATCGGCTGTTTCTCGTTTCAATCCTACAAGATGGTCAATGCCGGCGAAGGTGGTATTTTGATCACTGACGATGCCGATCTTGTGGCGCGCGCGATAATCATGTCGGGTGCATATGAACACAACTGGCGCAAACATCCTGCACTCGCTCACGCTTGTGAACGCTGGCAAAACAAACTGCCGCTTTACAATTTGCGACTGTCAAACCTTGCCGCCGTGGTGATCCGCTCGCAGTTACCCGAACTTCCCCGCCGCATCGCGGATGGGTTGCGCAACCACGACTACGTTGCAGCGCGGTTGTCGACCTCAGCGCATGTTGAGGTGCCAAAACCATTGGATGGCGAAGTGCGCGCCCCAGATTCCATTCAGTTCAATCTGTGTGACCTGACCGACGCCCAAGTCGCCCTCTTTGCCCAACGCGCAGCCAAAGCAGGGGTGAAAGTACAGGTATTTGGCCAAAGCAAGGACAACGCGCGTGCCTTTTGGAACTGGCAATTCATCCCGGACCTACCGGAATTGCCACGCACCCGCGCTATGTTGATGCGCGCCTGTGATGTGCGTCTGCCTGTTCAACTTAAAACGCAGGAATTGGATGCTGTTTGTGATGTCTTGCTGGCAGCATTGGAAACGCTTTCGCCGTCCAAAGCCGCCTGATCTTATTTGAGCTTTGACAGCTTTTCTTGAAGGTCGGCCAATTGCTGTTTGATCTCATCAAGGTCTTCACCAGAGTCCGCGCGTGGCTCTGGCTTTTCTTGCGCAGGCCCTGTGCCGCCCGCCCAGCCGCCTGTCATCGCTTTCAAAAACGCCTCTTGCTGGGCCTGCATCGCATCCATACCCGGCATCTTTGCCATCGGGTTGAGAGAATTCATGTTCTCAACCATCTTGGCCTGCCCATCCCGTAACATGTCAAAAGACGCCCGCAAAAACTGCGGCACCACAGACACATTGCCAGACATATAGCTGCGCACCAGATCATTAAGCACATCTACGGGCAAAACGGATTCCCCCCGGCTTTCATGCTCTGCAATAATTTGCAGCAAATACTGCCGGGTCAGATCGTCACCAGATTTCAAATCCACAATCTGCACTTCACGACCATCCCGGATAAAGCCAGCGATGTCTTCTAGCGTGACATAGTCGCTGGTTTCAGTGTTATAGAGCCTGCGCGATGCGTAGCGTTTGATCAGCAATGGTTTAGATTTTTCAGTCACTGTGTTTCTCCCGGCCCCGGTGCTGCATTGCAGCTTATGCGCAAGCCCGGGAAAAAGAAAGCCATCTGAGACAAGGCTGATCTTGCGACTGATTTGCCCCTAGGGCGTCAATATTTCCTTGAACGCCTGTTCGATTGGGGTGGGCACGAAATCGGGTAGGGTCTGGGCCAGTTTCGTGCCCTCCAGCCGATGTGCGACGTTCCACAGATACCGCATCTCAAAGACTTCGCGCATCGCCGGTTGGAACAGACCAATTACGCGTACAATAAACCATGGAAGTGCCTTTATTTTTTGTTTTTTCCCAACAGCTTGTGCAATTTGATCAACCAAATCCTGTCCTGTTAGGGTGAACCCGTCAAACCCGAATTCTTCGAAGTCGGAAAAGGCTGCGCGCCGTTCTGCAAGCATCACAGCCGCGCGCGCCATATCTGGCAAATACGCCCAGGCATGCACACGGTCTAATGGACCCGGGTAAAGCGTGCTGCCCTTATTGGCATTGGCCGCAATATAGCCATCAAACCAATTGCCGCTTTGCGCAGCTTCAAGAAAGTCGCCGCCCCGCAGCACGATGGTACGGACCCCGGACGCGCGGTAGGCCTCTTCCATCTGGACACGCAGCCTTCCTTTGCGGCTTGTCGGATGCCACTCAGTGGATTCTGCCAGCCGTTCAGGTGCTCTTGCGCCATAGTTATAGACATTACCCGGGATCAAAACCGTGGCCCCAGAGTGGCGTGCGGCGGCAAGGACCGATTGCGTCAGCTTCGGTAAATCACGCACCCAGTTTTCGTAAGGCGGATTGAGTGCATTCACGATCAAATCACATCCTTGCGCCGCTGCTTCCAAGGCCTGCGCATCAAAGGCATCACCCGTGATCCGGGTCTGCGCGCAGGTGGAATCCGCAGACCAGTTTCTGCCAAATGCAACGACCTCCCAACCTGATTGCGCAAAAGCCTCAACAGCTGCACGTCCAAACCGACCTTTGGCACCTAAAACGATCACTTTCGACATATCTGACCTCACTTTCCTATGATGCCTTATGGTTACATCAACCATTACTGGATATCATTCCTCAAAAATCGGATGTCTCTATCCAGAATTGGATTGATAATGCAGGATTTTAATTGGGCCCTTTTTCAATCATTTGTGGCTGTCGCCGAACATGGATCTTTGTCCGCAGCGGCCCGGGCGCTCGGGGGCAGCCAACCCACGCTCAGCCGTCACATCGCCCAGCTTGAACAATCAATGGGTGTGCGGCTTTTTGAACGTAGCAAAGCTGGCGTTGTGCTGACCCAAAAGGGGACCGTGCTGTTGGGGGAGGTTTCCAAGATGGCCGATGCGGCGGCGCGGGTCAGTCCTGCATCGCTGAATGACACCCCTGAAATTTTAGGCACCGTGCGAATCACCGCCAGCCAGATTGTGGCCACCTATATCCTGCCTGAGGTCTTGACAGGTTTGCGACAAACCGCCCCCGGCATCGAGATCGAACTTGTCGCATCCGACGACACCAATAACCTGTTGCGCCGAGAGGCTGACATCGCGCTGCGCATGTATCGGCCGACACAGAACGATGTCATTGCCAAACATATCGGCAACCTAGAGATGGGCGCGTTTGCGACGCGCGAATATCTTGAACGGCGCGGCAGGCCTGACACTTTGGCCGATATGATTGACCATGATTTGATCGGATATGACCGCAGCACGTTGATTATTGATGGTATGGCGGCACTTGGGTTCAAAGTGACAAGGGACGCATTTGCATTTCGGTGTGACGATCAGGTCGTCTGCTGGCAAATGGTCCGGGCAGGATTTGGGATTGGGTTTAATCAAAAAACCATCGCACAACAGGACCCGCATTTGGAATGTGTGTCAGGCGACGCGCCGGTTGGACACCTCCCCATTTGGCTGACCGCTCACCCGGAAGTACGGCAAATCCCGCGGATCAGACGGGTTTATGATTACCTTGGCCAAGCGCTTGCCGGGCGGCTGACACGCCCCTGATGTCACAAAGAAAAAGGCAGGCCCAAAGACCTGCCCTTCCCTCGTATCAATTCGGGAAAACTCATACGTTGTTCGTCGACTTACTTGGCTGTTGCTTTCTTTGCAGCAGCTGTCGTGTCAGCAGCGGCTTTTTTCACGGCAGCTGTTGTTTCTTCTTGCACGTCTTTGCCAGCGGCCATCATCAGTTCAACAGTTTCCATCTGAACTTTCTTGGCAACTTCTGCAAATGCCGCCATGTGCTCGGACGCGGATTCGGCATAGGCGGATGCAAAGTCGGTCATCGCTTTTGCATAATCCGCTGGCTCGGCCTTTGCTTTGGACAAATCAGCAATCTTTGCCACTGTTTCTTTTGTCCACTTGGACGAAATTTCAGCAGATTGCTCAACTGCGGTCAGGGCAACGCCGGACAGTTTTTCGTTGAGAGATGCGGTTGTCTTGAACGCGCCTTCGAGTGCGGAAGTATCAACGGGAAAAGAGCCCATTACGTCTTTGAACATCGCGGTCATGTCTGGTGTCTTTGTCATCGGGATCGTCCTTTTTGGCTGGTGCAGGCCAATGCCCGCTTTCTGCGTCTGCAAAAGGAATACATGCTGCAACGCGGCATTTCAAGCTTTTTCTGCATCGCAGCATAAACTTTTGACGTAGGGTAAATCACCAACAGACGGTAAGATCAGGACTATTGATCCTGACCTTAGCGATTTGCCTTCTTGGCGACATAGGCACCCGGCGCATCCGAGATTACCTGATGTCCGTCATCCCCGGGGTGACGGGCCGAAATCATCGTTCCGGAGCGCTTATTCAGCCATTTTTCCCAGCGCGGCCACCATGATCCTTCGGTGAACGTCGCCCCTTCCAACCATGACACATGATCTTGGCCCAAATCGTCATTGGTATAATGCCCATACTTCTTCTTCGAAGGCGGGTTGACGATCCCTGCGATGTGCCCCGACTGCGTCATAATAAAGGTCTTGTCTTTGGACCCCATCAATTGCACCCCACGAAAGCTGTCTTTCCAAGGGGCAATATGGTCCGTTTCGCAGGCGATGGCGCACAGGGGGATATCCACTTCGTCCAACACCAGATGATGGCCCAAAAGATCAAACCCGCCATCCGCCAATTCGTTTCGTTGACATAATCCACGCAGATATTGCATCGCCATTTTACCCGGCAGGTTTGCCCCATCCCCATTCCAATACAACAGATCGAAGGCGGGCGGCGCCTCCCCCATCATGTAACTTTTGACAGCTGGCCCATAAACCAGATCATTGGATCGCAAGAAAGAAAACGTCCGGGCCATGATCACAGAAGGCAGAATGCCTTTGTCAGCGGTTTCCGCCTCAATTCCGTCGATAAAGTCATCCGTCAGGAATGGTTGGAATTCGCCTTGATCAGAAAAATCTGTCAGCGCGGTAAAGAATGTCGCGGATTTCACCGACTTATCGCCACGTTGTTTGAGCAGTGACAAAGTCAGGGACAGGGTTGTCCCCGCAATGCAATAGCCGACCGCATTTACCTGTTTCTCACCGGTGATCGCTTTGACCTCATTGATTGCGGCCAGATAACCGTCTTCAACATAGTCTTCCATCCCGACATCACGGTAGCTGGAATCGGGATTGACCCATGACACCATGAACAACGTATACCCCTGATCAACGGCCCATTTCACAAGCGAATTCTGCGCCTTGAGATCCAGAATGTAGAATTTGTTAATCCATGGCGGAAACACCAAGAGCGGGGTCTTATGCACCTTTTTTGTTGTTGGACTGTATTGGATCAGCTCAAACATTCGGTTGCGAAACACCACCTTGCCCGGAGAGGTTGCGATGTTTTGCCCCAATTCAAAAGCGCTCTCATCAGCCAAACGCACGATCAATTCGCCGTCATTTGCTTCCAGGTCACCGATGAGGTTTTCCAACCCTTTGATCAGGCTCTCCCCTTCGGTTTCAACGGCGCGCTGCAATGCGTCCGGATTCGTGGCCAGAAAGTTTGTCGGGCTGAGCATGTCGATAATCTGACGGCTGAAATAGACCAGCCGCTGTTTTTCATGTGGCGTCATATCGGTGATATCATCGACCGCATTAGACAACATTTCAGCGTTGGTAAGATATTGCTGTTTGACGTAGTTAAAATAGGGATTTGTCTGCCACAGAGGGTTCGTAAACCGACGATCCTTTGGGGAAGGATCAACCTCAGCTGACAATTCACCTTGGGCCAGCACCTGTTGTGCCTGGACAAAATGAGTGAGGGTCTTGGTCCAATAGCCCATCTGCTGTTCCATCAGCTTGGCGGGGTTATTGACCGCCAGCGCCATATAAGATTCTGCGGCTTTGGCAAAAAGCTGTTGATTTGGCCCATCTAGCGCCTGCTGATGCGTAGTACGCGTGGCCATCACCTTGGTCAGACGTTCTGTAAGTGCCTCAACTTTCTTAATATTCTCAGTCATTCGTGACATCGAGGCATCTAACGCGGGGTCTTGATCCGTGGTGCTAGTTGTCATCTTAACTTTTTACTCCTATCTTCGCAGGTGCAGCATAACCTCGCCGGATTCAGGGGCCAGAGCGATGTAATGCCCAACAATGGGCCATAACAAGGAGACCCTCAAATGCGCTATATGGCAACCTACGATCTGATGGAAACCGTAAGGAACACCAACCAGTGGCTGGGCGCCTCCGCTCTCGCTATGGCATCCTACCCTGCTTTTTCAATGTTTCCAAATCCTGCGTTTTCTTGGCTCGCAGCATGGGGTGAAGTAACTGAACGCACGTTCTCGCGCATGGTCATGAAACCCGATTGGAACATCCCGCCCTGTGTGGGGGCAAATGCCCAAGATCGTCTTGTTGTCGAAGAAATTGTGATGCAGCGCGATTTTGGCGATTTGCTCCATTTCCGGGTTCAGGGGCGCACTGATACCAAACGCAAAGTTCTATTGGTCGCCCCCATGTCAGGTCATTATGCAACCCTGTTGCGTTCCACCGTCATCAGCCTGCTGCCGGACTGCGATGTCTATATCACTGATTGGCACAATGCACGCGACATCCCCGTGAGTGCAGGTAAATTCGATGTCGAAGACTACACCCTTTACCTTGTTGATTTCATGCGTGAATTGGGCCCTGATACCCATGTGATCGCCGTGTGCCAACCGGCCCCTTTGGCGCTGGCAGCAACCGCGTATCTGGCCGAAGAAGACCCCGGCGCACAGCCCACCTCCCTGACCTTGATCGGTGGCCCGATCGATCCCAGCGCCGCTCCTACTGAGGTGACAGATTTTGGGCATTCCGTCACAATGGGTCAGCTCGAAAAGCTGATGATCCAACGGGTCGGCTTTAAACATGCAGGTGTCGGGCGGCTTGTGTACCCGGGATTGTTGCAGCTGAATTCCTTTATCTCAATGAACGCAGAAACCCACTTTAGCGCATTCAGCGACCAAATCGCGCGCGTGGCGCAGGGTGAAGCACATGAGCACGATAAACATAACAAGTTCTACGACGAATATTTGGCCGTGATGGATATGCCTGCCGAATTTTACCTCTCCACGGTTGAACGGATATTTAAGACCGGCGAAATCGCCAGTAACGATTTTACCGTCAAGGGTAAAAAGGTAGACATCGGTAAGATCACAACTGTCGCTGTAAAGACTGTCGAAGGCTCCAAGGATGACATTTCGGCACCTGGTCAATGCATTGCAGCATTGGATTTGCTGACCGGTCTGCCGGATGAAAAGAAAGCGAGCCATCTGGAAGACGGTGCCGGGCACTATGGCATCTTTGCTGGCAAAAGCTGGCGGGACAATATCCGCCCCATGGTTCTGGACTTTATCGACAGTCACGAAAAAACAACTGCGCCGAAGACCAAGAAAAAGGCTGCAAACAAAAACGAAGCGGCCTGAGCCATGACAGATGCGCCCTTCTCCTGTTCCTGCGGCAAAATCAAAGGGACATTGGCACATGCGACGCCAAAGGGGGGCAATCACTTGTTGTGCCATTGTTCCTCTTGTCGGGCGGGGGCGCTTTATTGCAATGTGCCTTTGGCACCGGGGCAACCTGTTGATCTGTTTCAGACGTTGCCCGAAAACGTCACGCTCTCATGCGGCCAAGATCAACTTGAGCCGTTTTCCTTTGGGGCGAAAAACCTGCTGCGCTGGAAGGCAAAGTGCTGCGGTGTTCAGGTCTTCTCCTCGCAACGCAGCCCCAAGTTGCCAGTTATAGCTCTTGTCACTGAGCGGCTTGAAAACCCTGAGGTGATTGGCCCGATCCTGTCCGAAGCGTTTGTGCCCAAACCGGGCGGCAAAGCTGGGCACAAAAATGTCATGGCCTTTGTGAAAGTCTTTGGCCGCGCGATTGGCGCGCGTCTGAGCGGACGGTGGCGTCAAACCCCGCTATTCAACGCACCAGATTTCGAACCGATTGCTGCGATCACTCAAATTTCGTCGCAAGATCGCAAGGCCCTTTTGGCTGCCAACACCTGAATTTATTGTAAGACCAAGGGTTGTTGCATCCACTTTCGCAATGCGTCCGTCGTTGCGGCAGGCTGTTCAAGAGTGGGCAAGTGCCCCGCATTCTCCAACACAACCAATTCAGCATACGGAATGAGCTCAGCCATAAATGTATGGCGCTTGACCGGGCAGAGTTGGTCATGTTCTCCGCATAAAACCAAAGCAGGCGCGCGGCATTTGCGCAGAACCGGCTGTTGATCACGGCGCCGTTGCAACGCACGGGATTGGCGAATGAACACCTCCGGTCCCAGCACTTCTGCCATGTCCATGACCAAATCCAACACATCCGCCCGTTGCGGACCCGGAGCAAGATAATTTGGTTTCATTTCATCGCGCACCACCTCAAGCAACCGTCCAGAGCGCACTTTGACAATTTGTGGCTCCCTGTTTGCCGCGATAACAGGTGTTTCAGCCAATGGGTTGGTGTCCATCAAGGCAATTCGGGTGACACGGTCCGGTGCACGGCGCAAGATTTCCATGGCAACAATGCCGCCCATCGATAAACCGGCAAGCGCAAAACGCCCCGGCAGCAAGTCAAGCAATCCTGATGCAATTTCTTCGATGCGTTCCCCTTTGGTGATCGGGGCGACCATCACCGCCATATCTGCGGAAAGCTCTGCAATCTGAGGGCCGAACAATCGGGCATCACACATCATGCCTGGCAACAACACCAAGGGCTCAGCCATGTGCGTTAACCTGTTGAAAATGAATCAATTCACCCGTCCCCCGCCTGCCCTACTCTTCTATAGCACGCGTTTGAGGTGCTGCAATATGCGCCGGGACCAAAGGCAGGCTCAATCCTCGAAATGGCGGGAAATCCGCATAGCGGTTTTGCCTTTGTTCCCGCGTTTCGTCAGGGCTATTCCCTTTGCGCAACAATGTGCCACGTGGTGCGATGTAGCTTGATATTGTGCGCAAGGGCTCAGGGCGCCAAACCAGATTAAGGGCGGCAAGTTTTGGGAAAAACCACATCTCTGAATAAGGCAAATGATCGTGCAACCACCATGCCAGATCACGCCAATCGCGACCTTGTTCATATTGATCCGCAAACCAGGGGATAACAACGGATGCCCCGGCGATTGCCTCTGACCCGGTCCCGCGATCCCAGATATGGCATTCAAGAGGATGATCATTGCGCGCGCAATTGAGTTTGTTTTCATTGCCATAGCGGTTCAGCGCAGGTGACCGGTATCCCGAACGCACCGCGATGCGACCAAAGGTTTCTTCCAGCGGGTCCATCAAAGTTGTGCAAAACGCACGGCCATTCTCAAGCACCAGATCAGGGGTCTCGGGCAGGTTTTGGCGCTCATGAAAGCTCGAAATCTCGGAGTACATAAAGTCGCGCATAAAAAAGTACTTTGACAAACGCTGCCTGCCAAAGGTCTCAAGGCTCCACATGCTGCCCGGTTTTCGCATCAGCCGTAGCCGTTCCAGCGAAAGGCACCCTCATCCGAAAGCGTCGAGAACGGGTTATGTGCGACTTCCCAGATGTTGCCTTCTGGATCTGCGAAATAGCCATGGTGCCCCCCCCAAAACACATCTGCTGCTGGCTTCAAAACGCTCCCGCCTGCAGGATCAACCTGCGCCAGAATTTTGGCTACCTCTGCTTTTTCGCGGACATTGTATCCCAATGTCATCGCGCCCCGCCCCAAGATTGCAGGGTCCATACCAATGTCTTGGGCCAGTTTGTCGAGCGGATAGAGGCCCAGCGTCTGCCCCAACAGATCATAGGCAACCACGCCGTCTTGCGTCTCAACCCGGGTCCAGCCCATGGCATCATAAAACCCTGCCAGCGCTGGAATATCCCGCGCCCCAAGGGTGATCAATGATATGCGATGCTCCATCACAACTCCTTTAATTTATCGTTTGAACATTCATACGACAGTCGCCAAAACCTCGGTCAGCGCGTCAATAATTAGACCAAGGCAAGGCCCATCTGAAAACCGATGATCCGCGTCCTTGATCAACCGCAGGTGCATATCGGGGCCTTTTGCATGGTCCAGCAATCGCACAGCGGTCGCAACGCTAACGGCTGTATCCGCGGTGCCTTGCAAAAACCGGGTCGGAAAAGGAAGCTCTAACGGGCTGCGCAGCACCAATTGATCGCGGCCATCCTCGATCATGCGTTTGGTGATGATATAAGGCTCCATGTAGTCCGACGGCAGTTCGACTTGGCCATCCTTTTCCATCTGTTGCCATTGTGCGTCTGAAAACCCGGCCGCATAGCCGTCTTCGGTAAAATCCGGTGCGGCGGCAATTGTGACCAGCCCTGCAATCCGTTCAGGTTGCGATCGCGCCAGCAACAAGGATTGCCAACCGCCCATGGATGAGCCAACCGGGATGATCGGCCCCTGAGTCAGCGCGGTTACGGCCTCTGTTGTGTCTTGGGCCCAGTCACCGATGCAGCCATCGGTAAACGCGTCAGACGATTCGCCGTGGCCAGAGTAGTCAAATCGCAAGAACGCACGGCCTTCTTTGCGGGCCCATTCCTCCAAAAACACCGCCTTGGTGCCCTGCATATCAGATTTTAACCCACCAAGAAAAACCACCCATGGACCGCGCCCCTGTGTCTGGTGATAGGCCAAGCGACGGCCTTGTTTTGTTAACAGAAATTGTGTTTCGCCCATGTGTGCCCCCTGCTCTTTTGATGATCATGCGCGGCCATTGGCGCGAGCACAACCATCAGATTTTTTAGGTTACCATATTGTCACGTGACTATTTAATCACCTATAAACTGATTCCATGGACCTCGTTTTCAAAGCCCTCGCCGATCCGGCCCGTCGCATTCTTTTGGACGCCTTGCGTCAAAAGGATGGGCAAACGTTGCAAGAGTTGACGGAACTCTTGGACATGACCCGTTTTGGCGTGATGAAACATCTGGCTCTTCTCGAAGAGGCAAAATTGGTCGTCACCCACAAGAAAGGGCGCTTCAAATATCACTATTTGAATGCTGTTCCCCTTCAGCAAACCATAGATCGCTGGATTGAGCCGATGCGCGCAAAACCAGCGGCACGAGCGGTGTTAAATCTCAAATCAACCCTCGAAGGACCTATTCAAATGACAAAACCCGATTTTATGATGCAAACCTTTATCCGCTGCACACAGGACACCCTTTGGGATGCCCTGAGCGATCCTCAGAGCATGGCCGCCTACCACTTTGCCTGCGATATAGCGGAAGGGCGGGCCGAAGAAGGGCAAACAATCCGGTTTATCCTGCCCGATGGGAACGCAATGCTCACCCAAGGCGTTACCAAAGTGGAACCGAAGACACGGATCGAAACCACCTTTGAGCCGCATTTCTTTGGCCCAGATGCACCTACGTCCCGCATGGTGTATCTGATTGAACCCCAAGGTCCTGCCTGCAAGCTGACCATCGAACATTATGATCTTCCGCAGGGTCAAGAAGGGGTCGGCGAAGGCTGGGCACGTCTGGCCGCCTCCCTTAAGTCGTGGCTTGAGACAGGAACCGCCATGAAAGTGGCCATGTAAAGGAGAGTAGAAATGGATACGTTTCCAACTGAACTGGGCATTCTAACCTGCCTTGCCCTTTTTGCAGCGACGCTTTGGGTGCCCTATATTGTCGGTGTGGTCCGCCAGCCCGTCACGAATGCGGCACCCGATACCTTTATGCGCCCCGCCGATCTTAATGATCTGCCCGCCTGGGTCCACCGTGCACATCGCGCGCACCTGAACCTGCTTGAACAATTTGTACCGTTTGCAGTGTTGGTGTTCATTGTAGACCGGGTTGATGGGTTCAGCACCCTGACCTTTTGGACCGCGATTGCGTTCTTTTGGATCCGGGTTGCCCATGCGGTTGGCATGATTACGGGTCTTGCCAGAATGCCGCTTCGTCCAATGCTCTTCAACCTTGGTTGGTTGTGCTGCGTGCTAATGGGGTATGCGGTTTTTGCCGCTCGGATGGCTTAACCGCTGACATACACTGATGTTTTGGGCCGGTAAAAGACCTTTTGACCATGCAGCCGGCCCAACAATTCTTCGCCAATGCGTTGGTCATCTTCAATCACCCGGATCGATTCAATGTCAGCCGGGTCTTCATCACTCAATGCTCTGCGCATCCGACAAAGCTCCCGCCCGCGCGCACGCAAAGCCTCTTCGATCAACTCAACATCATTGATGGTCAATTGGAAATTCCGGTTAAACGTCTTCATGGTCTGATCCCTTCAATGAACCTATCTGTCAGGGCGCTGATGGCTCCATGTCGTAAATAGACCATTTGATGTCGCAGTCAACGCGCATCTATGGGTGCAACGGCGAAAACCCACCAGATCATGACCGTTTTGACGCCTTACGACACAGATATTGTTCCCCCCGATATCCCCCCTTGACGCAGGGCAATTGCCCCTGCAAAAGACCCGCACATATCACCCGCAACCGGGCGTCTCGTGGGCGCCAAACTGACGAGGAGCGCCACAGATGGCCCAAATCTCTCTCACCCTTCCCGATGGCAATGCACGCACCTATGACGCAGGTATCACTGCGGGCGAAGTCGCTGCCGACATATCCAAATCCCTTGGCAAGAAAGCAATCTCCGCAACCGTAAATGGGGCGCATGTTGATCTGGCTTGGCCCATTGAGACTGACGCGGACATCGCAATTCACACCATGGCCGACGAAGATCAGGCCAATGAGTTGGTGCGCCACGATCTGGCCCACATCATGGCGCGCGCAGTGCAAGAAATCTGGCCCGACACCAAAGTCACCATCGGCCCCGTCATCAAAGACGGTTGGTACTATGATTTTGATCGCGCAGAACCTTTCACCCCCGAAGACCTTGGGCTGATCGAAAAGAAGATGAAAGACATCATCAACAAACGTGACCCCGTCCGTACTGAGGTCTGGGATCGCGCGCGCGCGATCAAACACTACGAAGATAATGGTGAGCCCTATAAAGTTGAACTGATTGACGCAATCCCCGGCGATGAGCCGCTGCGCATGTATTGGCACGGCGACTGGCAGGACCTTTGTCGCGGTCCGCACCTGCAACACACCGGTCAGGTGCCCGGAGATGCGTTCAAATTGATGTCTATCGCCGGTGCCTATTGGCGCGGCGACAGCAAGCGCGCGATGCTGCAACGTATCTACGGCGTCGCCTTTACGGGCAAAGAAAAACTCCGCGCGCATCTCAACATGCTCGAAGAAGCCGCCAAACGGGACCATCGCAAATTGGGCCGCGAGATGGATCTGTACCACATGCAAGAAGAAGCGCCCGGTCAGATTTTCTGGCACGCAAACGGATGGCGGATCTACACCGAATTGCAAGATTACATCCGCCGTCAGCAACGCAAAGGTGGCTATGTGGAGGTCAACACCCCGCAGGTTGTCGACCGAAAACTATGGGAAGCTTCGGGCCACTGGGAAAAATATCAAGAACACATGTTCATCGTCGAAGTGGACGAAGAACACGCCCGCGAAAAGGCCGTCAATGCGCTCAAACCGATGAATTGCCCCTGTCACGTGCAGATTTTCAACCAAGGTCTGAAGTCTTACCGCGACCTGCCGCTGCGCATGGCCGAATTCGGATCGTGCAATCGCTATGAACCCTCTGGCGCGCTGCACGGTATCATGCGGGTGCGCGGCTTTACACAGGACGATGGGCACATCTTTTGCCGCGAGGACCAGATTGAAAGTGAGACCCTCACCTACATCGAATTCCTCTCTGCAATCTACAAAGACCTCGGTTTCGAGAACTTCAAAGTTAAGTTTTCAGATCGCCCTGAGACCCGGAGCGGTTCCGATGAGGTTTGGGACAAAGCCGAAGAGGCCCTGCTCGCTGCTACCCGCAAAGCCGGGATAGAACCCGAACTAAACCCCGGAGAAGGCGCATTCTATGGCCCAAAGCTGGAGTTTGTTCTAACCGATGCGATTGGCCGGGATTGGCAATGTGGCACCCATCAGGTCGACTTTGTTCTGCCTGAACGGCTGGACGCAACCTATGTGGGCGCGGACGGCGGCAAACACCGACCTGTCATGCTGCACCGTGCCACCCTTGGATCTTTTGAACGTTTCATCGGCATTCTGATCGAAGAACACGCAGGTAAATTGCCTTTCTGGCTCGCGCCGCGTCAGGTTGTTGTTGCCTCCATTACCTCCGAAGCCGACGATTATGTAACGCATGTCGTTGACACCTTGAACGCAGCTGGTGTGCGGGCCGAAGCGGATATTCGCAATGAAAAAATCAACTACAAGGTGCGCGAACATTCAGTTGGCAAGGTGCCTGTCATCCTCGCAGTTGGCGGGCGTGAAGTTGAAGAACAGACCGTGTCTGTGCGGCGCCTTGGGGACAAGCGGACCTCAGTTCAACCACTGGCAGATGTCACTGTTACATTGCGTGAAGAAGCCACCCCTCCCGATATGCGGACATGATTGTCCTGTAACAGTCCATCAGAGGAGCGGTGTTCATTTACCGCTCCAAGAGCCCAAAACCCAATGCAAATTGGGGCTTTCTCAGCACTTGGTGAAACTTTTTAACCGAATTCCTCGCAATTCGTAACGGGATCGTGACACACTTGCTCGTGAGTGGTCAACTTGGCGACAGGATGTTTTATTATGGCCAACAACCCGAAACCTACGATCACATGAAGGAAGTTCAGATGTCCAATGTCATGAAATCAGTCGCAATCGCGGGCGCAGTCGCAGCAGCGGTAACCGCCCACACCACCACACCAGCCCAAGCGGCGGCCAAAGAGAAATGTTATGGCGTGTCCCTGGCTGGGGCAAATGACTGCGCCGCAGGACCCGGGACAACATGTGCGGGGACGTCAACCGTTGACTACCAAGGCAACGCTTGGACGCTGGTAGATGTTGGCACATGCAACAGCATTGATTTGCCGCCAATGGCAAATGGCAACGCGCGTGAAGGATCGCTCGAAGCCCTTGACCGGGACATACCTGCCTAACTAATCTAGGCCCCGGGCTTTTGCCCTACTCAAAGTCGCATCCCTAGAACTTTCGAGGCGGCAAATGCTTGACCAATCGTCCAATTTTGAACCTTTGCCCAACGCGCCCGGCGTTGGGTATAAACCCCAGCATTTTGACGCTTTGCGCGCTGATCCGGGCCCGGTGGCTTGGCTTGAGATACACGCAGAGAACTACATGGGGGATGGTGGGCGGCCTTTGGCACAGCTTGCGGCCTTGTCTGAACAATTTGCAATCTCTGTGCACGGCGTTGGATTGTCTATCGGCGGGGAAACCCCTCTCGACCTTGATCACCTGGCGCGGCTCAAACGGTTGTGTGACCGCGTCAACCCCGCGAGTTTCTCTGAGCATCTCGCATGGTCAACCCATGGCGCTGAGTTTATGAACGACCTGCTGCCCCTGCCCTACACGTCGGACACCTTGCATCGCGTATCAGATCACATCGATCAGGTGCAGAACACGCTGGGGCGTCAAATGTTGCTGGAAAACCCGTCCAGTTACCTCGCATTTGCGCAAAGCACCTTATCTGAAACCGATTTTTTGGGTGAACTTACCCACAAGACAGGCTGCGGTCTTTTGTTGGATGTGAACAATGTCTTCATTTCATCCACAAATCTCGGTCTCAGCGCCGACGCCTATATTGACGCCTTTCCATTGGCGCATGTCAAAGAAATCCACGTTGGCGGGCATGACACCGACATCGATGACCACGGCGCGCCATTGCTCATCGACAGCCACGCCAAACCCGTCGTTGACCCGGTATGGAACCTATTGACCCGAGTGCTGGACACGACCGGGCCCGCCCCGGTTTTGGTAGAATGGGACACGGATGTTCCCGATTGGCCGGTTTTGCGCGAAGAAGCCGCCCGAGCGGCGCTGGCCTTGGCGCGATGATCGATCAGTCGGCCTTTCGCGCCGGACTATTAGACCCAGAACATCCCGTTCCAGAAGGATTAACCGACGGGGCCAACAACCCGGCAGGACGTCGATTTGATGTCTATCGCAACAACGTAACCCTTTCCCTAATTGACGCGATGAAAAGCGCCTTTCCTTTGGTGGAAAAATTGTTGGGGGCGGCAAATTTCGATAGTCTTGCTGCGGTTTTTGTCCGTGAACATCCACCACAATCGCCGTTGATGATGTTCTATGGCGCTGAATTCCCTGCCTTTCTGGATCAATTCACACCGCTCTCACATATCGGATATCTCTCTGATGCCGCGCGCCTCGATTTAGGGCTGCGCCATGCGTATCACGCTGCTGACGTCCCCGCATTTGATGCTGCTGTTCTCCAAAACTTAAATCCGGACGCGTTGATGGACGCGACGATGACCCTTGCCCCAGCAACCCGCACGATCCAATCAGATTGGCCCCTTTTCGACATCTGGCGCTACAATCAGGACACATCAACCGACAAACCCCGCGCCATTGCGCAGGATGTTCTGATCACAAGACCGGAGTTCGATCCAACCCCGCATGAATTACCCAAAGGTGCGGCGCAATGGCTCGAAGCCCTGCGTAGCGGTGCAACCTTTGGCGCAGCCCATGACGCAATCTGTAACAAACATCCTGATTTTGATCTTGCCGCAAGCCTTGGCATCGCACTATCAACACAGGCATTCGCTGCACTTCACCACAAGGATTTGCCATGACCGCACCTACGTCTCTCTATGCTGCCCTCACTCAACGCCTTGACCGCGCCGATTGGCTATTGCCAACCCTTGCACGGTTTCTCTTTGCAGCAATCTTGTTGGTCTACTTCCTAAAGTCAGGGCTAACCAAACTGGGAGACGGCTTTGCGGGCATCCTCTCCCCCTCAGTTGGCGGATATGCACAGGTATTCCCAAAGGCGCTCGAAGCAGCAGGATACGACACAGAAGCCCTTGGAATGTTTCACTATTTTGTTGTATTGAGCGGGACCTGGCTCGAATTCATTCTACCAACGCTTATCGTTTTGGGTTTTCTGACCCGGTTGGCTGCCCTCGGTATGATTGGGTTTATCAGCGTTCAATCCTTGACTGACATCTACGGTCACGGCCTCGCCGCAGAGATCGGCCGTTGGTTTGACGGGTTGCCGGATGCGATCATCCTTGATCAGCGCGCGCTATGGGTATTCTTGTTGCTCGTCTTGGTGATCAAAGGGGCAGGTCCGCTTTCCTTTGACCACGCGCTCAAACCAAATCGCAACTGACCATCTAGCCAAGGCTAGAAAATCGCTTCAATTTGATTAAAGTAATGCCTTAACTTTGGCCTCTACAACGCTATTCCAGCCCAGAAATAGCTGGTTATCCACAGCGATAAGGGGCCGCTTCATCAGCGCGGGATGGGCCTTAAGAAGCACCAGCGGCTCTTGCGCTTTTGCCTCCTCATCAAGCGTTCTCCACGTGGTAGATCGGGTATTGACCAAAGTATCGGCGAACTGTGTCAAAGCCGCCTGCAAGACCTCGTCGGGAACGCCGTCCAGACGCACATCACGCAGTTCCGCATCGGGAAGCGCTTTGATCGCTTTGCGGCAGGTGTCGCAGTTTTTCAGCCCATAGATAAGCATCTCGTCCCTCACTTCTTCGCCATCTAACAAAAGAAATCGGGATGTCTCCTTGATTTCTTTCTTCTTTGTGTAATCTCTTAGGGGGTGTGGATATGATTGACCAGCCACATGCTATTGGATTTGATCAACAGCGGAAGTGAAGACAGTAGAAGGACCAAAGACCATGCCAACAGGTACCGTAAAGTGGTTTAACACCACAAAAGGCTACGGATTCATCGCACCTGATGAGGGCGGCAACGACGTATTTGTACATATTTCGGCAGTCGAACGTTCGGGGCTCACCGGACTTGCCGATGACCAAAAGGTGAGTTTCGAGATGGCAGAAGGGCGCGACGGACGCCAGATGGCATCGGACATCTCGCTCTTGTGAACCGATTAGTCCCTGACGCAAATCTAACAACGTAACGCCACTGTGGTCCCCACAGAAGGGGGCACGTCATAAAAGAACCGCTAGAGCGTTTCGCGCATAGCCGGTCCAATTCTCTGTGGCTGCAAAGAAGTTAGAGACATCAAAATCCGAGGCTGATCAGCAACTTATACGCAATCAAAATTGCAATTCCACCTACCGGTGCCCAAAGCAGACCAGCGGAAAAAGCGCCCGGCGATGACCGCCGGGACAGCAGAACTCCACATAGCTACTGCGCGCTAATTAGTCGATGCAGCCTTTTGTGCCCGGCTCACATGTGACACGCGCAGAGCGCACCTTGTGGCGGACCTTGTGAACTTTTTTCTTTGGCATGGGGTGCGCAAGCGCTTGGCTATAGCTCATATGTTGGTTTGGCACACCACAGCAGATCACGCCTGAAATGACGATTGGCTGGAATCCTGCGGGGCAATAGTTTGCGCCGTGGTAGGGGTAAATTTTGGCTTCCGCCGCGAGCTGTGCAGGCATGAGTGTTGCCAAGCTCAGACTCGCACCTGTAAGTGCTGCTGTTAAAAGACGCATATGCTTCCCTCGTATTTTTGTTTACACGGTTTTTTTATGCCGCAACATTGGCGACCTGTTGCGTTCAAGTCCAGTCTTTTCTTGACCTTAGCCCATTTCCAAACGTGTTGGCAGGTGAGTGTAACCGTGAAACCGAATGCGTCCCCCGGGGGAACGGGCATCGCTTACTTTGTATTTCGGGTAACGTTTCAGAAAACGTTCAATCGCAATGCGTCCCTCCAGTCGTGCCAAGGTCAATCCGACGCAAACATGCGGGCCGCCAGCAAAGGCAAGGTGGCGGTTTGGCTTGCGGGACAATTGAAATTCTGTAGGGTTATCAAAGACATCCGGGTCGCGATTTGCAGCACCGATACAGAGATGAAGATTGGTGTGGGGCTTGATGTCATACCCTCCGATCACAACGTCCCGCTTGGTCTCTCGGTTGCCGAACTGATTGGGCGAACGCAGGCGAAGTATCTCTTCGACAGCGGTATCAATCAGGGATAAGTCATTCAGAAGTAAAGACTTTTGGTCAGGGTTGTCATGCAAAAGCGCCAGGCCATTGCCGATCAGATTGGTTGTGGTTTCATGACCTGCATTGAGGATGAAGATGCAATTCTGGATCAGTTCGATATCGCTCAACTGGCCCTGCGTATCTCCGGCAATGAGGCGGGTCAGGACGTCGGTGTCAGGGTCCCCCGGATTTGCGCGACGATGGGCGATAAGCCTTTGTAAGTAAACCTTAAAATCTGTCACTGCCTTATGGCCTTTATCAAGCTGAGCGGGGGTCAGGACGGGTTCTAGCGCACCGAGAATAGCGAGCGACCAATCGCGCAGCGGAGCGCGGTCAGACAGGGGGATATCAAGCAGGATTCCAATGATTTGAATTGGGATAACTGAGGCGAAATCCTCTATTAAATCAGCATGTTGAGGCATTTCGTCCAGCAATTGATCAACGGTCGCGATCAAACCCGGTTCCATCGCCTTGAGCGCGCGGGGCGCAAGGGCCGCGGTCATGATGCGACGCACACGGGTGTGCAGGGGCGCATCATTAAAAACGAGGCTGGTTGTGTGGTGTTCATAAAGCGGCGTACCGGGGCCGAATTTGGGGGCAAACGCTTGTTTTTTATCAGAAATATAGGTGGCTGTATCGCGGTAGATGGCGTTCAGATCAGCGTGTTTGGTGATCAGGAACGAACCATCAGGCTGCGGCGTGACGGGGCTTTCGCGCAGCAGGTGATCGTAGTGCGGAAAGGGGTTTTCGGTGAAGCCATCGGGCGGATTTGCGAGGTCGAACATGGGGGGAGTTTGAGGGTTTTGGAGGGGGGTGTCTAGCGTACACCCCCTGTGCACCCCCCGTACACCGGGGGGTGCATGGGAGTGATTGATGTTTTTGGCGAAATGTCGACTCTGACTTTCTATATATTGTGTGGGGCTGGGCGTGACAGTGCGGCGAAGGGCAGCGGTTGGACCTCGGGGTGGGTGCGAAGCGCCCTCCCCATGGGGGAGGTCCGGGCGCTGTCCGGCGATGCCGGACGTGTTTTTTCATGAGGTGAGGCTTAAGGCAGGAGATGAATTGAGATGGGGGATGCGTGCCGGCAACTATCTTAAAATTGGTCCTTAGTTTCATTCGCCAAGCTACATCACGTGATAGAAGCGAATAGATCCTGTTCTTCTACGTTCTGCTAAAGCCTTTTGACCCCGCTAAGCGGGGTCGTTCAAAACTCCTTCAAACTCCCGCCATTCGCCCTTGCTCATCTCTGAGGTCTCTTGCGTCACTTCTTCCCCAGCGATCATGCGGCGGATGCAGTCTAGGGCTTTGCCCGACAACGTGGCGCCGCCCAGGCGGTAGTCCTCAAAGGCGCCGTAGGCGGCGGGGACCCAATCGGCAACCACCTTGCAGATGGCATCAGCGTAGACGCGGATTTCGTATTGGGCGTGGGCATCAGCGCGCAGGCGCAGGAAGTGGAAGAGGTTGTGCAGATCCACTTTCCAATACCATTGGGTATAGATGTTGGCGGGCAGGTTCATGCGGGCGAGTTCTCTGGCCAGTCCGTCCTGGCCTTCGTCCGATATCATGGATTCGTAGTGGTCATAGGCGCGATTGGAATCAGCCTTGAGGATTTCGAGAACGCGGGCGGCTTCTTCGCCCTCCAGCAACCCGCCCCTGCCCTGATTGTTCACAACGCTTTGCGCGTTCAGGTGATCAGGCGCAGGGATGTAGAATTCGCGGTCAAGGATCGAATAACGGGCGGAATATTCATTCACATTGGCAGTGCGGTGTCTGATCCATTGACGCGCCACAAAGACGGGCAGTTTGACGTGGAGTTTGATTTCGCACATCTCAAACGGAGTCGAATGCCAATGGCGCATCAGATAGCGGATGAGCCCTGCATCGTTTTGCACGGATTTGGTGCCTTTGCCGTAAGACACGCGGGCGGCCTGACAGATGGCAGCGTCATCGCCCATGTAATCGATCACCCGGATAAAGCCGTGATCAAGCACATCATGTGCTTTATAGAGATGCGCCTCCATCCCCGGTACAGTGGCGCGCAGAGTCTTATGTTGCTGGCTGCGCAGGTCGTCGATTTCGGCTTGTTGGTCAGGGCTCAATGGCATGTGCGGCGTCCTTGAAAACGGCATGGATTCGCGGATTACTATATCTTGGTGAGAGCCGGTCAGGAACAGCGATATGCGGTATTGTTTTTTAAACACCCCTGCGAAACAAATTGGATATATTCTGGGTTGGCCCGTTGACAAGGGCGGGCCAATTTTGGGAATGTTTCGAGGAATTTAACGGATGGGCAGGATCAGATGAAAATCAATTTAGCGGGGCTGTTGCTATGCACTTTTTTAGTCGGGTGCGGCGGCGGAGATGCGCCTTTTGGTGAGAACGCGACCGACCCTGATTCTGACGAGGATACAATTGCATCTGACCGGACGGTGCCGCCCGGAACTGCTTCTCCTGAGCCAAACAATACGATCTTTCGGTCAGAGCCACGCACTGGTGCAGTTGGCAACGGGTTTGCGGAAGGTGTCGTTTACAACGCGGAGGATGACACGTTCAGCGTGGACAACCTGCCGTTTGATGGCAACGAAGAGACCCCCTATATTCGCGGTCAGGCTGTCGGCAGCCTTGGGGAATATGCGGTTTATGAGGCGGTTGACGCCTCTCCTGATGGGATCACTGGCGCGCCGATCAGCCAGTTCCGTCACCGCGCGATTTACGGCGTGAGCCGGACAGGGAACACGGAATTCGCGATCATTCGTACGGGCGATTACGTCGGCTATGGGTTTGGCGGGTTTGTTTATGAACGCAATGGCACCGTGACGCTGCCGACCACGGGTCAGGCGCTCTACAACGGTCAGGGTGCCGGGTTGCGGGACTACACGGACCGCGGCGGGCTGGAATATTCAACATCGGATGTTCAGATTGCGCTAGATTTCGACGATTTCAATGGCGAAACAGGGCGATTTGAAGGGGCGGTCGACGGTTTCCTGTTTAACCGTAAAGTGTTTGACCTGTCTGGCAATGAAATCACCAACGACATCATCACGCGGTTGAACGAAGCCAACAGTGCGTCTTTGACCGCGATCCCAACTGCTGTGTTCACAATCTCAACAAATGCGTTGGACACCAACGGCGAAATTGTTGGTGAATTGACGTCGCGGTTTGCAAATGATTCCGGTGAGGCGGTCGATTATGAAACCGGACAGTATTACGGTATCATTTCGGGTGACAACGCCGAGGAAATTGTCGGGATCATCGTTACCGAAACGTCAGTCGATCCCACAGCTGACACCGTGCGGGACACAACTGGCTTTACGATCTACCGAGAAGAACGGCAGTAATGTCTACCTGGCTGACGCGATGTATCGCTGCGGCCGCCGTTGGGTTTGTCTGTAGCGGCACGATTCTGGCGCAGAATGGGCTGAGCCCTGATCAATTGCGGCAGGCGGCTGTCATCGCTCTTAAGGAGGATGACCCGGCTGTTGCGCGCCAGTTTGCGTCAGCTTTGGTGCAGCGTGACCCCAGCGATTTGAATGCGCATCTGATCTTGGCCCGGGCGTCACGTGATCTGGGGGAGGTCGCCCCTGCCCGTGTGGCCGCCCGGACAGCGTGGCAATTGGCCGAAACCGACGCCGAGCGCTATTCAACGGCGTTGATCACCGCACAAATTCTGGCCACGGACGGCAAACGCACCCGAGCGCAATTGTGGTTGCGGCGGGCCGTCCAAAACGCGCCAAATGACGCCCTGCGCGAAAGGGCCACACGCGACTTTCAATACGTGAAACAACAAAACCCGTGGAAAACGGACCTGACCTTCACCTTTGCGCCGAATTCAAACATCAACAATGGATCTGCGCGCGACCGGTCACGCCTGAATTACGCAATTTCGGAACTGCTTTTTGGGGAAGAGATTGAGTTTGATCTGGATGATGAAGCGCAAGCAATTTCGGGCATCGAAATTGGTGGATCGGTGCGCACCCGTTACCGGTTTCACCAGACACCCACAACGGCCCATGATGTCAATTTATCACTGAGCTACCGAACATTTGAGATCACCGATACCTTGTCAGATGAAACGGTCAAAGGGTCCGATTTTGCCTTTGGCAACGTGGCACTTGGCTATGGGTACCGTCGGTTGAACATGGACCGGAAAGGCGAGTTTTCGCTAAACGTCGAGGCCGGGCAATCCTGGTATGGCGGATCGCGTTATGCGTCTTATGCGCGCACGCAATTGCAGCAGGCGGTGCGGATCAACCAAAAGCAGCGGTTGCGGTTCGGCGCAGATTTGGAGCGCCAATGGGGCCAAGCCACGCCGGATGTAGACAGCCTTGGCCTGTCGGTAAGCCTGACGCAGGCGTTTGCCTCTGGTAATTCCGGGCTCTTTGGCATCTCGGCGGTCACCACACAATCCCCCAATGAAGGATCAGAATACGCCGAGTTGACGCTGCGCACCGGGTTGGCGTTGAAAAAGCCAGTGATGGGGGCCGCGTTACAAATTGCGGTTGGCGCGAGCTGGCGGGATTATGATTTCAGTCGGGATTCGCGTGACGGGCGGCAAGACGTGCGGCTGTTTGCGGATGTCACGGCGACCTTCAAAGACATTGATTATTATGGGTTCAACCCAACTGTTCGGCTGTCTGCATCAACCACCGACAGCAACATCGGGCTGTTTGATGTGAACAGGGTTGGATTGAACATCGGGATCAAATCGGCCTTTTGACGCTGTCAAATTGTTGAGAGCCGCTGGCATCCCGGCAACGGCGTGCTAGGGTCCGGGCAATTGCTTGGATCAAAGGAGTCTCCAATGCCGATCAAATTTCTGCATACTATGGTACGTGTCAAAGACCTTGATGCGTCAATCGCGTTTTACAAGCTGTTGGGGCTGGTGGAACGGCGGCGGATCGACAACGACGGCGGGCGGTTCACGCTGGTGTTTTTGTGCCCCCCTGGCATGGATGATGGCCATGCGGACGTTGAATTGACCTATAATTGGGATGGGGATGATGAGTTGCCAGCGGACAGTCGTCATTTTGGTCATTTGGCCTATACCGTTGAAAATATTTACGAAACTTGCGAGCATTTGCAGGCCAACGGGGTCGTGATCAACCGCCCGCCCCGTGAAGGGCGTATGGCGTTTGTGCGGTCACCTGACAATATTTCGATTGAATTGCTGCAAGAAGGCGAAGCGCTTGAGGTGGCGGAACCATGGGCAAGTATGGAAAACACCGGTCATTGGTAAGGGCCGCAACAGCGCTTTTTCTGGCACTCAGCTCGGCTGCGGGCGCGGCTGAGTGTCGTTTGGCGTTGTTATTGGCCTTGGATGTATCGAGCTCTGTTGATCGGACCGAGGACGCTTTGCAACGGGGCGGGGTTGTTGCGGCCCTGACCTCACCCGACGTGCAGGACGCGTTCTTCGCTTCAGATCAACCGGTTGCTTTGGCCATTTACGAATGGTCAGGCCGGTATCAGCACGACATTTTGCTGAATTGGACAGTAATTGACAGCCAGCGCGCCTTGATTGAGGCGGCCGAGACAGTGGCAGGCACGTCGCGGGGCCATGCGGATTATCCCACGGCGATGGGCTATGCCTTGGGCCGTGGAGCCCGGTTGTTTGAGAGCGCGCCGGCCTGTGAACGCAAGACGTTGGACATGGCGGGAGACGGGCAAAACAACGAGGGGTTCGGCCCTCAGGCCGCCTATGAAGCGTTTCCGTTTGACGACATTACAGTGAACGGGCTGGTGGTGAATGCTGCGGATTTTGAGGGCGAGTTAGGGTTGATTGCCTTTTACCGCGCTGAGGTGTTGCATGGGCCGGGTGCTTTTTTGGAAATTGCCAATGGTTTCAGCGACTATGAACGCGCGATGCGGCGCAAGCTGGTGCGTGAAGTGATGCCTGCGGTGATTGGCTCAGGTCCCGGGGTTGGAGTGCCAAAGGGATGATCCGGGCCGGGGTTCTTTTGGCGGTGTTGGGATTTTGGACCGGCGCCGCATTTGCCGAATGCAGGCAGGCGCTTGCCTTGGGTTTGGATGTGTCGGGATCGGTTGATGCGCGCGAATACCGTTTGCAAATGGGGGGCGTTGCAGAAGCGTTAAATGCGCCAGAGGTGCGCGCCAAGGTGTTGGTTATGCCCGCAGCCCCAGTGCGATTGTTGGTGTTTGAATGGTCAGGACCGGCAGATCAGGTGGTGGTGATCCCCTGGACCGAGATCACAGATGAAGTGGTTTTGGACAATATCATCGCAACTCTACGCGCCACCCAACGACGTGATGCAAGCCCCGGCACTGCATTGGGCATCGCGATGTCCGAAGGCGCCCGGCATCTGGATCAGCAAAAGGACTGCTGGAAGCGCACTCTGGACATTTCAGGGGATGGAAAATCCAATCTAGGCCCCCGCCCTCATGACATGCGCCAACAATTGGAAGGGTCCGGTCTGACGATCAACGCATTGGTGGTTGGGATCGATGACCCCAGCATTGGGGACATCCGGCAGGCGGAAATCGCGGAATTGTCGTCTTACTTTGATACCGAAGTCATTTTGGGGCCGGATGCTTTTGTGCAAACAGCCATCGGTTTTGCCGATTATACCCGTGCGATGACGCAAAAGTTGCTGCGCGAATTGGACGGGTTGGTGTTTTCGGACCTCAAATAGGATCAGCGTCACGCGAATGTGCATATTCCGGCTGAGTCTTTTTTGGTAATCATCAGGCGCGACAACATGCGAGGGCAATATGCGAAATTTCAATCGGCGGATGATGATGTCTATGACGCTTGGGCTTGGGATCAGCTCATTGGTGAGACCTGCGTTTGCGGGACTTTCACGTGTGTCCATGGACCGTTCCGGCGCCGCTATTCAAGGGTACGACAGCCGCGCCTATTGGACAGCAGGGGAACCCATGCCGGGCTCAGAGGATCATGTTGTCCGTTGGAAAGATGCCGATTGGCGGTTTGCCACTGCCGAAGAAGCGGCACAGTTCAAAGCCGCACCTGCAAGCTTTGCCCCAAAGTTTGGCGGGTTTTGCACCCGCGCGATGTCATTGAAAAAGATTGTGGATGGCGACCCTGAAGTCTGGCGCATCTATGAGGGGTCTCTTTACCTGTTTGCACGTCCCGTGGGGCGCAAACATTTTGACAAAGGTGAGGCCAAAATGATTGCGGCAGCACAAGCCCATTGGGACACGTTGAGTTAAGCGGACCGCCTTGCTCGCTACTTTGGAACAGAGCGAAAAACGCGCGGGAACAGACCGAAAAACGCGCGAAACCAAAAGTTTCAGCGCGTTTTTTAGTCAGGTGATCCCAAATAATCCGGGACGGTTGTTAATAGATGTAACGGATTTGATCTGTCCAATACCGTTCCATGCGTTTCAGCGACCCGGTAATCTCTGAGATGCCATCCTCGCCAAACCCGCCCTTGGATTTGAGACCTTCTGCGTGACGCTCAAACAATTCGGCCACCAGTTTCGAAATCTCGCGGCCTTTTTCCGTCAGGCGAACCCGAACGGAACGGCGGTCGATTTCGCAGCGTTGATGGTGCATAAAGCCCATCTCGACCAGTTTTTTCAGATTATAGCTGACGTTGCTGCCCTGATAATAACCGCGGCTTTTCAATTCGCCTGCTGTCACTTCGTTATCGCCGATATTAAACAACAACAATGCCTGAACCGCGTTGATTTCTAATACACCAACCCGTTCAAATTCATCTTTGATCACGTCCAACAACAACCGATGCAATCGTTCCACCAGCGATAGGGATTCTAGGTACCCAACCATAAAGTCTTTGTTTTTTCCGCCCAATGCGGTGGGGTCTTGAAAGCTCATCAAAGGTCTCCGACTCAATCCGTTGAACTGAACCTGAAGAATAAAACAGAATATTTCGTTAAACTGTGATTTGTCTTTGAAAACTTAGCAATCCAGCACGATTGCGGGCCAAAAGAATCACTATTCTGCCTCCCCCCGAACCACCATTTTGGTGGTTCTGGCGTCCATGAAAAGAGTCATTGAGCACTAAGACAGAGGTGAAAAATTCTTGCCGATGTCTTCAATCAAAGCTGAATAGGGCTCCGGCGCGGGGGTTTGGCCGGTGACCCATTGATACAAGTCATGGTCATTTTCGTTCAGCATTGCATCATAGAGATCAAGAGTTGCATCATCCATCTGATCCAGCTGCCCTTCGGCATAGGCGGTGAGGATCAGGTCCATTTCCTTGATCCCGCGCCGAATGGAGCGCATGTGCAGACGTTTGACCTTGTGTGCGCGACGTTCTTCAGACACCAACCGGGGCCTCCATCGCGAGGCGCAGACGTTTTTCCAACCGCCCCATGTTTTCTGCATTGGCAAGCATTTCGACACGCAAGGCGCGTATCTGAGACAGGATTTCCGCCATATCAGGTGGAATGGCAACGGCATCTACCGGGCTTTCGATGCCTTCTCCTTCGCCATTGATCAGCCACATCATCGAAACATTCAAAAGCCCTGCGAGCATCGAGAGCCGGTTGGCGCGGGGTTCTGAGAGATCATTTTCCCATGCCCGTAAGGTCGCCAGCCGTACCCCCAGACGTTTGGCCAACACCCCTTGGGTCATGCCTGCGCGTTCACGTGCTGCTGCTACTCTGTCGCCAAAGGTTGCAGCATCGGGTCCGTACCAATCTGAATCTTCGTTCATTATTTTGACTCCTTAAAAACATTTTGGGTCGTCCTCCGGCTTGCAACCGGGTTTGGATCGGGACCAATGCGCTTGATCGGTGCGAGGCCACCCCCTATGAGGGACAAGAGACCCATAACCTCCAAAGGCCCGAAATGAAACTCCTCTCCGCTACCCTTGAGCGTGTCAAACCATCCCCCACCATTGCAGTCACCGGTAAGGCGGCTGAATTGAAAGCCGCTGGCCACGATGTGATCGGTCTGGGCGCAGGTGAACCGGATTTCGACACACCACAAAATATCAAGGACGCGGCTGTCGCAGCGATTAACGCTGGCAAAACAAAATACACGGCCGTGGACGGCATACCGGAGCTTAAACAAGCGATCTGCAACAAGTTCAAACGGGACAATGGTCTCAATTATGTTCCCTCTCAGGTTACTGTGGGCACAGGTGGTAAACAAATCCTTTACAACGCCCTGATGGCGACCCTGAACGAAGGGGACGAAGTGGTGATCCCGGCGCCTTATTGGGTCAGCTATCCGGATATGGTGTTGCTGGCAGGGGGCACCCCGGTGATCGCAGAGGCGTCTTTGCAAACCGGTTTTAAACTAACGGCCGATCAATTAGAGGCGGCAATCACCGACAAGACCAAATGGTTGATTTTCAACTCACCCTCCAACCCCACCGGGGCGGGATATACGCGCAACGAACTCAAAGAGCTTACGGATGTTCTGATGCGCCACCCACATGTTTGGGTGATGACGGATGATATGTATGAACATCTTGTCTATGATGATTTCGAATTTTGCACCCCCGCAGAGGTGGAGCCGCGGCTGTATGAACGCACCTTAACGGTCAATGGCGTCTCCAAGGCTTATGCAATGACAGGATGGCGGATTGGCTATGCGGCTGGACCTGAACAATTGATTGGTGCAATGCGCAAGGTGCAATCGCAATCCACCTCTAACCCCTGTTCGATCAGCCAGTGGGCCGCACTCGAAGCATTAAATGGCACGCAAGATTTCATCGCGCCGAACAATGCGATGTTTGCGCGACGCCGGGATCTGGTGGTTGAAATGTTGAATGCCGCCGAAGGCGTCAGATGCCCGGTGCCCGATGGCGCGTTTTACGTCTATCCCTCCATTGCGGGCTGCATCGGCAAAACATCCGCAGCAGGCACAAAGATCACCAATGACGAAGTCTTTGCCACCGCATTGCTGGAAGAAACCGGCGTTGCGGTGGTCTTTGGCGCCGCTTTTGGTCTCTCGCCCAACTTCCGTGTCAGCTATGCCACTTCAGACGCGTCCCTAAAAGAAGCCTGCACCCGCATTCAGAGCTTCTGCGCCGATCTCACATAAGAAGGAATCGCAGATGTCCGCAGAGCTTCCCGAGTATTACTTTCGTGTACGCGACAACGGCGCAGCGGTGTTTCGCGTGGACACCGAAAATCGCCAGCGCCGGATCGAAATGGACCAGATCGCCGTTGTGAACATCAAGAACGGTGAGATCAAACCACATGGAGATCGCAGCCTGACCGAAGAGGATCGCCAAACGATCCAGACATGGATGGAAGACCGGCTGACCCAACTTGCCCACCGCGACATCGACGACATTTTTCGCACCGTGGACCATATGAACCTGACCACCCAATGGGCGCAATCCAAAGCCAGCGATGACCAATTGGAAGCGGTCACCGATCAACTGCTGCTGGCCATGCACGACCTGCGCAGCACGCTGGTGCGCAAAAAGGCAGACCGGGTCCTTAAGAAATAGACCGCCGCTTTTGCCCGGCGCGCGACGCCCCTTCCCTGACATGCCGACGTCCCCCATCCCTCTGGGCTGGAGCCGCCTTTGCTTGAGCACAGGGCGGGCGGACCCTTGGGGGCGGGCCAAGAAAAATCGCCGAGGGCCCCGCCCCGGCGGGAGACGGCTATTTTACTTGGCGCGACATCTGGGGTCTGCCAGTCAGGGGATCAAGCAAAGGCGGCAACTGACCTCTGGGATGGTGAGACCTGAAGCC
>JBDWQI010000043.1:0-315226 GCA_039986635.1 Sulfitobacter sp. | reverse complement strand
AATCTGGTCATACGCCTGAAAATCACCGAAATACTTCGTGATCGCCGCCGTCAGCGTCGTCTTGCCGTGGTCAACATGGCCAATCGTCCCAATGTTAACGTGCGGCTTATTACGTTCAAACTTTTCCTTTGCCATGGTGGTAGCGCCCTTTTGCAATTGAGGGGCCCCTCGGGCCCGATCCTGATATGGCGGGCGATGTATTGGGTCTGGCGCATAAAATCAAGCGGGTTTCGGCACAATGACCCGCATCGTTTTATTCCGATGTGGTTGGGGCAACGGCATCGGATTGCGCGCCCCCCTGAAACCACCCTTCCGCTTTGTTTTGCTTAACCAAATAGTTTTCAATTTGTTTGGCGGCATTCTGAGCGAGGTTCTTGAGCTGTTCTTCGGCGGTCTTGGTAAATCCAGACCCAACAATCGGCCCTTGATCCAGTGATTCCAACACCGTGACACGGTGCGGCTTTTCGGTCAGTTTCGCGTTTTTGGCATCATCCCAAACTGTCAGATTGACGATCAGGATTGATTTAGGTGCCAAAACCAACGGGATACCCGGTTGCGCCAGCACATATCCTTCAACGCTCATCCCAAAGTGATAATCCCGCGTCCCGTTGTAGCGCCCAAACCGTTCCTCCGTTGCATCAGTCAACGCTTTGATCAAAACATCTTCGGACGCTTCGCGGCTCAATGGTCCTTTTACGGCTTTGGATGCCACGGCAAGGTTATGCACCAAATTAAAATCACCCAACGGCACCGGCGCTTTTTCCAAGTCAGCAGCACCGTTACAGGCGGCTAAAAATGCAACACTCATTAAGACTGCGAAAATACGGTACATTCCAGTGATATCCTCTGGTCCAAGTTCCCCTGATCGATACCGCAGCCCTTGCTTGGGTGCAATCACTTGCCCTTTTTGGCAGGTACATGCTCAGGCCACTGCGGGCGCACGGCGAAAAATCGGGTGTCCTTTGGGAAATAAGACGCCCGCTCAGTTACAAATCTCGCGAAGGGCGGCCCATTCTTTGTCAGACATCGATGGGCCATACGTCGTCCCTTCAGTAACTTGCGCGCGGGCCGCGGCGATCCGGTCACCCAAAGCCGGATGGCTCAGAAAATGCGCTGTGACTCCGTCTGTTTCCCCGTGTTTTTCTTTCATCGTTACAAACATATCCCCCAATGCACCGGGGTTTATGCCTGCCCGTTCCAATGCACGATGGGCATAAGTGTCCGCAGCTGTTTCAGCGGCCTGTGAATACTGCGCTGAGATCAGCCTTTCAGCCAGAAACAACACCGCAGCACCACCCGCGAAATCCCCAAACAGCAGGCCCAACACCCCGATAGAGCCAGCAGAGCGCAACGCATGGCGCGTCGGGTCACTGCTGGCGACATGCCCAATTTCATGGGCCAGCACAGCAGTCACTTCGTCCGGTCCGTCTGCGGCATCTATTAACCCCTGAAACAGAACGACAAACCCGCCGGGCAAGGCAAACGCGTTGACCATGTCATGGTCCAACACCGTCACTGAGACCGTTTGACGAAACGTCTCGGACCCTTGCAAGGCACCAACAAGGTTGTTCAGCACCGCGACCCCTTCTGGGGCTTCGCAGATTGGCAAGGGGTTCAAGCCGGTCTCGTCCAATGCTTCGCGGATCTGGCGGAACGTCGCTTCACCCAAGGCACGTTCTCCTTCGGGTGGAATAAACCCGGCAAGGTTGTCTGCCAGCAAAGGCACCAACACACCGATTTGCAACGCAACCGCCGCGACCGCTGCAACAGCCCATGCGGCCAGTCGTCCACGACCTTTGGGCGGCGCGCGACGGCGCAGGTGCGGCAGATGCGGCAATACGCTTTTGTCTGTCACAAAGAGCCGGGCCAAAGGGTCTGTTGTCAGCCGCAGGACAAATCCTGACTTTCCTGCCTGATCCGGCAATTGGCGTATATTTTCCACAGGCCAACGCAGCGTATTGCCGTCATCCAAACCGATTTGCAACATGCCCGCAGCAACGTGCAGGCTGACCTCTTGGGGCTCGGGGCTGTCTCCGTCAAAGAACGCGGCCCCCATGCCATCAAACCCACGGCTCATATCGCAGCCCCCAGATCCAGAGCCTCAGCAAAGCCCTCCGCTTCGGCAAAGGCATCACGGTCCCGTTGGCTGACCAATAGAAGGCCAGCAGTGACCGGCAGGCTGGTTGTCAGTGCCATATGGCGCATCAACGGAAAGGTGACAAACGTGTTATACAGCACCCCCCAAAGCAGGAAAAACGACAGATAGAAGCCTCCAAGGATGCCAAATGTCATCCATCGCGGCAGATCAGAGGCCACCTGGGCACCCGGTAGATCCGTAAAGAACTCAAGGCTGTCTGTGAACATCAACACAGCCAACATTGCCATCGCTGTGATCCCCAGAATGAGCATCAGATAAGCAATGAAATTTCCAAGCACGTAGATAAAGGTAACCCGGACACCGCTGAGCTGCGAGGCGACCTGAATGCCGTTTCCCATCTTATGTTGCGCCATAATCCGTTTGCTGACCCAGCGGTAATAAATCGCACCAAACAACAACCCAGCCAGACCAAGCGGAACAATCAGCACCCTTTCAGGGTGTTGCAGATCAACCCCATTCAAACGCCCGGCCGTCAACTCCTCAATCCCATCAACAAACATCCCGCGAGAGATGACCTCGTTTGGAAAGACTGGGTCAATGACAAGAATCCAAAGCAAACCCGCCCCCAACAGTATCAAAGCAGCAATCAACGGGCGCGCCGCCCGGTATAACATTTGCCAGCGCCCCCCCTGAAAAAGCCGCAAAGACCCGTAATACGTGCGATCTGTTTTGAACTTTTCCAACAGGAACGTCATGCGTGGCCACAAAATGCCAAAGGTCAGGATCGTCAGGAACCAATACCACAACGCCCGGATCGCATACCCCCATGCGCCTCTTTCCAACCCAAATCGCACGCCGCGCCAACGGGTTCTGCCCAAGACATATCGGCGCGCCCTGTAGCGGGCAAAAAACCAAAGCGGCACAACCCCGGCAAAACTGGCGATGTAGCCAAGCACGGAACTGTTGAAGACAGAAAAGCTAACGAACATCAGCAACAGGTTCACGATGCCGATATAGAAGGTCAAGATGACCACCGCGATGAAGAAACCTAACATCTTTTCAATAGGATCACCGACATATTCCATGGGGTGACCACCGGGCCTTATGGCAGACCAATACCAGCGACGCAGACGTGTTTTCATCCAAAAGCGATAGAAACCAAGGGTCAGAATCGTGAAAAATCCGGTCTTGAGCGCCAGCCAAAACAGCGCAAAGCGACGCCCGACAAAAGCGATCTGCATGCCTTGCGGCGATGCGGGCGTCGGTGTTGGATTTGGTGCCGGTGCCCAAGGACCTGTAGAGGTGCCAGTTTCGGTCATCCGGCGGGCTCCTTAAGTTGTGAACTTGTTATCACGCGGGAAACCGCGCGGTGCCATCCGCCCGGCCGAGGCCCGTTTTCCGGACCATTCGGATAGTTCTGTTTCCGTCCGCGTACGTCCTGCCGGGTCCAACCAACTCAGCCCATCTGCACGTGTAAAGGTCGCCGCATCCGACAGGCCGCCGTCTTTGTATTTTTGCAACCGCACACCTTTGCCGCGTCCCATTTCTGGCAATTCATCCAGACCAAAGACCAGAACCTTGCGGTTTTCACCAACCGTTGCGACACTGTCACCGCCCACTGGTTTGCAAATCAATGCGCTTACATCGCCCCGTACGTTCAAGACCTGTTTGCCGCTTTTGGTTTGCGCCACGACATCATTTTCTGGCACGACAAATCCATCCCCTGCCGAAGAGGCGACCAACAATTTGCGGTCTGCTTGATGGATGAACAACGCCACGATCTGCGCCTCGTTTGGCAGGTCAACCATCAGGCGCAACGGTTCGCCCATACCACGCCCACCGGGCAGGTTAGAGGCTGAAATCGTATAAAAACGACCATTTGAGCCAAAGACAAGTAGCCGATCCGTGGTCTCTGCATGAAAGATAAACCGAGGACCATCACCATCTTTGAACTTTAGATCGCGTGACAGATCGATATGGCCGGTCATGGCCCTGATCCATCCCATTTGCGAACAAACCACGGTGATCGGCTCGCGGTCGATCATCGCTTCAAGCGGCACGTCCTCGATCTCGCCCGCCTCGGCAAAAGTGGTGCGGCGCGCACCCCCTTCATAATCCTTGCCAAATTGTTTTTTCGTCGCCTTCAACTGATCTGTAATCGCCAGCCATTGCAGGTCGTCGCTTTCCAGCAGGTCCTCAAGACCTGCGCGTTCTTCCATCAGCGCGGATTGCTCGCGCATCAGTTCCAGTTCTTCGAGCCGCCGCAGGGACCGTAGACGCATATTCAGAATCGCATCCGCCTGCACGTCTGACAGTTCCCCGTCGCCCGCAGCCGGAGACACGTAATCTGCTTCATCTATCGCGCGGACATGGGTTTTTCCCCAGTCTTCCCGCATTAACGCCGCCTTGGGGTCATCATCATACCGGATGATGTCGATCACCCGGTCGAGATTGAGAAAGGCAATGATAAACCCTTCCAACACCTCAAGCCGATGATCGATCTTTTCCATCCGATGGGAGGAGCGACGTTGCAGCACTTCGCGGCGGTGATCAAGGAAGGCACGCAGTACTTCTTTCATTGAACAAACGCGCGGGGTAACACCGTCGATCAACACGTTCATGTTCAGTGAAAACCGCACTTCAAGATCAGAGTGGCGGTACATCATGCCCATCAAGACCTCAGGGTCCACGTTCTTGGAGCGCGGCTCCAGAACCATCCTGATGTCCTCTGCGCTTTCATCACGCACGTCAGCAAGGATCGGAATCTTCTTGGTTTGAATGGCTTCGGCGATCTTTTCGATCAGCTTGCCTTTTTGCACCTGATAGGGAATCTCGGTCACAACAATCTGCCACTGACCGCGCCCCAGATCTTCGACCTCATAACGACAACGGAGCCGGAAGCCGCCCTTGCCCGTCCGGTACGCCGTCGCGATGTTTTCCTGTGGCTCAACAATGATCCCGCCGGTCGGAAAATCAGGGCCCGGCACAAAATTCAGCAGCGTATCTTCGCGGCAATCCGGCGTGCGGATCAAATGGATACAAGCATCGCACAGCTCTGCTATGTTATGAGGCGGAATGTTTGTCGCCATACCAACCGCAATGCCACTTGACCCATTGGCCAGCAGGTTGGGGAATTGCGCGGGCAAAACCGTCGGCTCGGTTAATGTGCCGTCGTAATTCTCCCGAAAATCAACGGCATTTTCGTTAAGCCCTTCCAGCATGGCCTCCGCCACAGCTGTCATGCGCGCTTCGGTATATCGAGAGGCCGCCGGGTTATCCCCGTCAATGTTGCCAAAATTCCCCTGTCCGTCCACCAGCGGGTAGCGCACGTTGAAATCCTGCGCCAAACGCGCCATCGCATCGTAAATCGCCGCATCCCCGTGCGGGTGATAGTTGCCCATCACGTCGCCAGAAATTTTGGCCGACTTACGAAAACCACCAGAAGACGCCAGTCGAAGTTCGCGCATCGCGTATAGAATCCGGCGATGCACCGGCTTAAGCCCATCTCGCGCGTCCGGCAGGGCCCTGTGCATGATCGTGGACAAAGCATAGGTCAGATACCGCTCCCCCAGCGCGCGGCGCAGAGGTTCGGAGACATTATGAGGATCAGTCTCTGGAGGATCGGTAACGTCAGACATGGCGGTTTTTGTACCTCTCCCCGGTCACCGCAGCAAGCGGTTGATTTCATGCACCAGCGACAGCTGCGGCATCCCTGCCACGGGGAGAGGTTTTTCTTTTTTCCCCGATCGCTGCGTCCGTTAACTTTGATAATGGACACCAGCAACTGGATTCCATGCTAACGTGGTGGGAATCGCTTGGGTTGGTGGTTTTGGGGATAACGATGAAGCGTTTTATTTTACTGTCCTTTGCTTTTCTGGGCTGGACTTTCTATGAAATGAGCGGTGGTTCAGATTTTGACGCTGAGGCGATCCGCACGGCGCGGCTTGAGGCGTTGGAAGTGAAACAAGCGTCCAAAGCAGAACCGGCACCTGCAATTGTTGCGCCAGCGCCAGCTGTTGTTGTGGATACAGCCCCATTGGCCCCAACCGACGTCACTCGTGTGTCCCTCAACCTGACCACGCTTGACCAGACTGATGTGCCACAAGCGCCCAGCCCACAGGCCGCAGACACCCCGCAAGTTGCGGAACTGCAAACAGCCGCGCTGCCTGATGTGGCAGATACGCCAGTTCCGCAAAACGTTTCTGTGGTGACCTCTTCGGCCTCGACACCCGCAATCATCCCCAGCCTGATCAACCCCAATGACGGGGTGAGCGAAAACCTTACTGTGGCCACGGCGGTTTCTGAGGAAGACATCCGCACTGTTTCAGGCAACCGCGTCAACGTCCGCGGCGGCCCCGGCACCGATTTTGGAATCGTCTCAAAGCTGGTACGCGGCGATGCTGTAAAAATCGTCGAAGACAACGGAGATGGTTGGGTCCGGCTTGAACCACTGGACGGAGGGCCTTCTGGATGGATGGCCGATTTCCTGCTGGTGGGCGGCTGACACTTGCCAACGGACATTCGCTGCGCAATCAAAGGTCTCCCTGACGGAGACCTTTTTTATGTCTGACCCAGATAGACGCAAATCAATCCTGATTACCGGATGTTCCAGCGGCATTGGCCTTGATGCAGCGCGCACCTTACGGGATCGGGGGTGGCGGGTATTTGCCAGTTGCCGCAAAGCCGAGGATTGTGAGCTGCGCGCAGCCGAAGGATTTGACGCGCCACAACTCGATTATACCGACGAAGCCAGCATTGATGCCGCATTAAAGGACGTTCTGAACGCCACAGGTGGCACGCTTGATGCGCTCTATAACAATGGCGCCTACGCCATTCCCGGCGCGGTCGAAGACCTGCCAACACAGGCGTTGCGAGAGATATTTGAGGCGAACCTTTTTGGTTGGCACAGCTTAACACGCGCGGTCATTCCAGTCATGCGAGCACAGGGGCACGGACGGATTGTTCAATGTTCATCTGTACTTGGATTGATCAGCATGCCATGGCGGGGCGCTTACAACGCGACAAAGTTTGCGCTGGAAGCGCTGAACGATACCTTGCGCATGGAAATGCGTGACACCAACATAGATGTCATCTTGATCGAACCGGGACCGATTACATCGGCCTTTCGCGCCAATTCAATTCTTGCGTTTGAGCGGTGGATCGATTGGAAAAATGCGGCCCGTGCCCAACAATATCAAAACGACCTGCGAGTTCGGCTATACGATTCGGTACGCAAGGCCACCTTTGAGTTAGGCCCCGAAGCGGTCACCGCCAAATTGATCCACGCGATCGAAGCCCCCACCCCACGCCCGCGGTATTACGTCACGCTACCTACCTATTTTTCCGCTACAATGCGCCGTATCCTGCCCACACGCGCGCTTGATTGGATCATGAGCCGCTGATCAGGGGTTGCGGAGCGGCGCGGCGCCGCTACATCTCGTTGCAAGCAAAGAGGAGCACCCATGTTCGAAGATACCCTTTTCATCGTCGTGTTACTGGCTGTTGCGGCTGTGGCAATCGTTTTGATGATCGGCCTTGGCGGTTTCGCGGGGGGCGGTGCCTTTAATAAAAAGAACTCAAACAAACTGATGCGCTATCGGATTCTTGCACAATTTATCGCGGTGTTACTGATCGTTGGTTTTGTCTGGCTGCGCGGGGGAACGGGCTGATGGTTGTGTTAAACAAAATCTACACACGCACCGGGGACAAGGGAACAACGGCGCTTGGCGATGGGGCACGTGTGGCCAAGTATAATAGCCGCGTTGACGCATATGGCACCTCGGATGAACTAAATTGTTTTGTCGGCGTGGCCCGATTGCAGGCGACAGGTGAAACTGATGCCGCTCTGGCGCGCATCCAAAACGATCTTTTTGATCTGGGCGCAGATCTCTGTCGCCCTGACATGGACAAAGATGCAACCGCCGACTACCCACCTTTGCGCATCGCGCAGGCTCAGGTCGACCGGTTAGAGACGGAAATTGATGGGATGAATGCCGATCTGGAAACCCTGCGTAGCTTTATTCTACCCGGTGGAACTGAATTGGCCGCCCATCTGCATGTATGCCGCACTGTTGCGCGCCGCGCCGAAAGGCTGGCTGTGCTGGCAAGTGAGCAAGAATCGGTGAACCAAGTGGCTGTTACTTACCTTAACCGTCTCAGCGACTGGTTCTTTGTAGCGGCACGTGTGGCCAACAATGGCGGCAAAGACGACGTCTTGTGGGTACCGGGCGCGAACCGCTAAGCTAAATCCTGCGCGACTGATGGCCAAGACGCGGCGTTCTAAGTGCATTGTTTGCCGATTTTGCGCTGTTTTTGCGGTTCGTGCTTCGCTAAACAAATCCGGAGAATGTTTGAGGACCACCCCAAAGGTGAGTCGTAACCTAGGAGAAAACGCCCATGAAGGTGCTTGTACCTGTCAAACGCGTGATCGATTACAACGTGAAAGTGCGCGTCAAAGCGGACGGATCGGGTGTTGATCTTGCCAATGTAAAAATGTCGATGAACCCTTTTGACGAAATTTCCGTCGAACAGGCCATTCGCCTGAAAGAAGCGGGTCAGGCAGATGAAATTGTAGCAGTTTCTATCGGTGTCAAACAGGCCCAGGAAACCCTGCGTACAGCGCTTGCCATGGGTGCTGATCGGGCAATTCTGGTCGTTGCGACGGATGATGTGCACAACGATATTGAGCCTCTGGCAGTGGCCAAAATCCTCAAGGCGATTGTGGACGAAGAACAGCCCGGTCTTGTGCTTTGCGGCAAACAATCCATCGATAACGATATGAACGCAACGGGTCAGATGTTGTCTGCCCTAATGGGCTGGTCACAGGCGACTTTTGCTTCAGAAATCGAGATTGCGGGCGATAAGGCCAAAGTCACCCGTGAAGTTGACGGCGGTTTACAAACCATTGAAGTGTCAATGCCGACGGTAGTTACCGTCGATCTGCGCCTGAATGAGCCGCGCTATGCCTCCCTGCCAAACATCATGAAGGCCAAGAAAAAGCCTTTGGATGAAAAGACCCCGGCCGACTATGGCGTTGATGTTGCCAACCGGCTCGAAATCATCACGACTGTCGAACCCGCGGAACGTGCCTCTGGCGAAATCGTCGCGGACGTTGATACTCTGGTCGCCAAACTCAAAGAAAAGGGAGTTGTATAATGGCTGTTCTTCTTCTTGCAGAAGTTACTGATGGCGAATTGGCGATGGACGCCACAGCCAAGGCCGTAACGGCCGCTTCCAAATTGGGGGACATCACGGTTCTGGCCGCTGGCGGTTCCGCCGCTGCAGCTGGGGACGCCGCATCCAAGATTGATGGTGTGTCCAAGGTGCTTGTTGCCGAAGATGGATCCCTAGGCCACCGCCTCGCGGAATCCACAGCAGCGCTGATTGTCTCCCTCGCGGGTGATTTCGAACACATCGTGGCCCCTGCGACCACCGATTCCAAAAACGTCATGCCGCGCGTGGCAGCGTTGCTGGATGTAATGGTGATTTCAGATGCATCCGGCGTCGTCGACGGCGACACGTTTGAACGCCCGATTTACGCCGGTAATGCAGTCCAGACTGTGAAGTCCACAGACGCCAAAAAGGTCGTAACCTTCAGAACCTCGACGTTTGACGCGGCGGGCGAAGGCGGTTCAGCCTCTGTCGAAACGGTTGGCGCAGCAGCTGATCCCGGCCTGAGTTCTTGGGTTGAGGACAAAGTCGCAGCCAGTGACCGCCCAGAGCTCACTTCAGCCGGTGTTGTCGTTTCGGGTGGCCGTGGGGTTGGATCCGAAGAAGACTTCGCGCTGATCGAAAAGCTGGCGGACAAGCTGGGCGCTGCGGTTGGGGCCTCTCGTGCCGCGGTTGATTCTGGATATGCACCAAATGATTGGCAAGTCGGCCAAACAGGCAAGGTTGTTGCACCTGATCTTTATGTCGCTGTTGGCATCTCAGGTGCGATCCAGCACCTTGCGGGCATGAAAGATAGCAAAGTCATTGTTGCAATAAACAAAGACGAAGAAGCGCCAATCTTTCAGGTCGCGGATTATGGTCTGGTTGCAGACCTGTTTGAGGCCGTGCCTGAGCTGATGGAAAAGTTAGGCTAATTTAAACCTAACTGCAAAACCCGAAAGGCTCGCCGATGTCGGCGGGCCTTTTTCAATTCCGCATCTGTTGGATACAGGGGATCAATGCGTCTGCGACCTGCCTGTGCAACTTAGGCCCAAGCATCTGAGCTGCAGCCATGTGATCCATTTCGGACAGAATCATACCTTCGGGTCCCGCAGATATTGTTTCAGCAGAAGCGACAACTTCCACCACATCGGTCACCAATGGTCTGATTTCATCAATCATATCCTGTGTGATCAGCATTGGATCTGACCCTTCGGTTTCATCACAATAGGCGTCTTGTTCCTTTGGCGGCTGATCAGAAATCCAAAGCAGGACGGTCTTGCCTCTGAACTGCTTGAGCATCAACTTCATCCGAGCTTTCCAAGCTTCCTGAAGTTCTTGACGCACGGCTTGAAACCGCTCTTCAGAGACCTGCCGTAACTGTTGCAGGAGATGTTTGTTAAAATGGAAATCCGAAAAATCAACCTCGCGAAAGATCGTCTGCAACAATGTCGACGCGCCAACAAAGCGGTCATTCCGACGCGGATGCACGGAATAGAACCGATTGGTCATATTCTGCGCCCCCATCACCTGCACCACAGAAACCTCAGCATCCCCGATCGTTTTCACCAACCCTGCATCAAGACAAAAGGCGTCCACTCCGGCGTTGACCTGGCCAAAATTCACGCAAACCTGACCCAATGCCTTTTCAACAAGTTCAGGAAAAGGCGTTTCAATGAAACGCCCGTATGTTTCCGTACCGCCCACAAATGCGACATACGGCACAGTTAAGTCCCGTTTTGGTCCACGAAACATCAATTTCGACGTGCCATAACGGCATGGCAAATAGTCGAGGGGACTTGCCCCCAACACATCATAACTCATTTTACCCACCTAATTTTCGTTCACCCAAGGGCATCATGCCTTGAGCAAAATTGCGATTCCGTTAACCGTCGAATTTGTAAAAGTTTTTGCGAAAATCCTGCCCTTGCAGCGCCCCCCCCGCTGGCCCTAATGTGGCCACAAATTTTGAGAGGACGCGCAATGGACATCCAGACAATCGGCATCGTGGGCGCAGGTCAAATGGGAAATGGCATTGCCCATGTTATGGCTCTGGCGGGGTATGATATCAAGCTGACGGACGTCAGCGCAGAAGCCTTGCAAAATGCAATCAAGCTGGTTGAAGGCAACATGGCGCGGCAGGTGGGACGTGGTAAAATAACGCAAGCTGATATGACAGCAAGCATGGGCCGGATTACCACCACCACGGTCTTGTCCGACTTAGGGCCAAGCGATCTGATTATCGAAGCCGCCACAGAACGCGAAACTGTTAAACAAGCGATTTTTGAAGACCTGTTGCCCCATCTCAAAGCAGAAACCATCCTGACCTCAAACACATCATCGATTTCCATCACACGATTGGCCAGCCGTACAGACCGTCCCGAGAAGTTTATGGGTTTTCACTTTATGAACCCTGTGCCTGTCATGCAGTTGGTGGAACTGATCCGAGGCATCGCGACCGATGAGGCGACATTTTCGGCCTGTAAAACGGTCGTTGAACGTCTGGGCAAAACTGCGGCAAGCGCTGAAGATTTTCCAGCTTTCATTGTGAATCGCATTCTGATGCCGATGATCAACGAAGCGGTCTATACGCTGTATGAGGGCGTTGGGAATGTGCAATCCATCGACAGTTCCATGAAGTTGGGGGCAAACCACCCGATGGGACCGTTAGAATTGGCCGATTTTATTGGTCTCGATACCTGCCTTGCGATCATGAACGTGTTGCATGATGGCCTGGCCGACACCAAATACCGGCCCTGCCCCTTGCTCACGAAATATGTGGAGGCCGGATGGCTGGGGCGGAAAACCAGCCGGGGGTTTTATGACTATCGCGGGGAATTGCCGGTGCCGACCCGCTAGGGTAAAGCCCCCAGATCCTCAATGTCGCGATGAACTTAGGGCGCCGAGAAATGGGCGACCCATGTCAAAAGCCGGATGGTTTCGGCGTTTGCTTTTGGGAATGAATGGCCATGGCGCGATGTCTCACGCGGTCGTTGGCTTTTTCTTGAGAGTTTGGGATCGGTATATAAGGCCAAAAAGAGGGACAGGGTGCGTTTTTCAGACACCCCATTGCGGTTGAATGTCACCGTGCAGGCACCGGGATTGAAGGACGCTTCGTCTGCCTTAATCTTTGAGCGCCATTGTCTGGTTGCGCAGCCACGCCATAAATTTGCGCGGATCATCCGCTCGGGAATCGATCTCGGCCTGAGGAATTGGGTGACCAACAACAGGCCCTTGAGGTTTATTACAACTGTGGACAATTTCATGCAGCAGCAATCCTTGCCGCAACATTGGGCTGACTTTATTTGCGATTTGATACGCGCGGCTGTTTTGGCCAGGAAAACGGATGGGCACAACAGTTGCGCCAGAGCGGCGAATCATTTTGGCGGTAAAGACATTCCATTCCGCTTCGACCGCAGGGCCCCACCAGGTTTCTGATGAGGCCACAACTCCAGAAGGAAACAGCGCGACGACGCCCCCCTCTTTGAGGTGGCTCATCGCCTTGGCGCGCATTTCAACACCTTTGCGTTGAGCATCCGGATCATGCGGGAACGGCACAGGGATCATAAAGCTGCCTGCGACCTCATCAATTGAGGTCAGCAAAGAGCGGGTCAGAATGCGGTAGTCAGGCCGGACCCGGCCGATCAGATCGGCAAAGATCATGCCATCGACCATGCCATGTGGGTGATTTGCAACCACCACCACCGGGCCTTCTTTTGGAATGCGGTTAAGTTGTTCTTGAGGGGTCGTCAGGTCGATCCCCATGGTATCCAAAGCGCCACGCCAAAATGCCTGACCTGTTGGCGCACCATTTCGTTCAAATTTGCGAATTAAACGCAGGATGGTCAATTTGCCGGAAAACAGTTCGATCACGCGGATCATCCTGGCCTTCCAAGGGTCCTCAAAGGTTGAGGCATAAGAAAGGCTGTTTCTGTCGTATTTGATCGGCGCATCTGGTTCAGCGCTGTTTTGCACGTTCAGTGATTGTACATCATCAACCATGTCACCCTTCTTTCACCCAACCGGTCAAAAGACGTCAGCGGTCTTCGCCAAACTTGTCCGTGACCAATGTGGTCAATGCCGTTGCCAGCGCATCTGCATCTGGCCCGGACGTTGCAACGTCAATACTGCTTCCACAGGCCGCTGCCAACATCAGCAGCCCCATGATGCTGTCACCTGATGCAGACATGCCATCTTTGCTGACCTCTGCTCGGGCGTCAAATGCCTCAACCACTTCTACCAATTTGGCGGAGGCACGCGCATGCAGGCCTTTTTCGTTAACAATTTCAAGTGTAACCTGTGTCATGAAGCGGCCTTTGGTGGAGAACTGACATTTTGGCTGTCGATATATTTCTTGCCAGCGTCCAAGGCAGCCCGCACAGCGTCTGTCACCTGAAGATGGCGGGATTTTGCCAGCTTGATCAACATCGGTAGGTTTGCCCCATATAGGATTCGCCGGTTTTCTGGTTGGCAGGCCAGCATCGAAAGGTTGGAAGGTGAACCACCAAATAGATCTGTCACAAGCACCACACCTGCCCCCAGATCTACTTCATTTGCGGCTTTACAAATCTCGTCCTGTTTGGCGTCCCGGTCATGATTTGCTTGAATGGAGATCGCCAAAATACCGTTTTGTACCCCCACCACATGTTCCACCGCCGCGAGGTATTCCCGCGCCAGCCCACCATGTGCCACGATCACAATCCCGATCACCTGCCAGCTTTACCCATGTTGTTGCCGTTCCAATTCCCGATGTCTTATTGACACCTGCCATCCCTCTTTTGCAAGGCGCAAAGCGTGGATCTCAGCAAGGGCCACCGACCTGTGTTGCCCACCGGTGCAGCCAAACGCAATCGATACATTTGATTTGCCTTCTTCGCGAAAGGCCGGCAACAACAGGCGGCTGAGTTCTAGTACTTGATCAGAAAAGCTGGCAAAACGTGGATCTGCACTGATGTAGTCTTTGACCGGCGCGTCAAGTCCTGTCGCAGAGCGCAGGGCCGGTTCCCAATGAGGGTTGCGTAAAAACCGGCAGTCATAGACCATATCAACCGAACGCGGCAGGCCGCGTTTGTACGAAAAGGATTGCACCGAAATTCCCAGATACCTTTGCCCCCCGGGGGCGAACCATTGTTCGATCTCAGCGCGCAGATCATGGATATTAAGCTGCGACGTGTCGATCATCACATCAGCGCAGGACCGCAAGGGACGTAACAATTCCTGTTCACGGTTGATGGCCAAAATGGGTGGGCCACCCTGCGCCATGGGATGTCGCCGCCGGGTTTCCGAAAACCGACGCAACAGAACTTCCGCCGCGCAATCCAGAAACAACAGCTCAACATTGAGGCCTTCTTGTTTGGTAATTTGGCGAAGCTGATCGATCATCGCTTCGGCTGAGAAACCTTGTGTTCGGGTATCAATGCCAAGCGCGATAGACCGGTTGTCGCCCGGATCATCTAACAATGCGGGCAAGAGCCGAAACGGCACATTGTCTATCGCCTCATACCCAGCGTCTTCCAGCACATTCAACGCGGTTGAGCGACCTGCGCCAGAAGGCCCCGTAACAAACACGATTTTGCGTTCCGTTGTACTGGTTAGTGAATCATTGGCTGAAGATGCTGCGGTCATATAGAGCGAATTATAGCACCTTTGAGGTAAAGCAAGATAGTTGATGCAAAATGCGGTGCGCGCACGTGATAAAGGCAAGGCAACGAGACGCCCAAAAGTTCAAATTCGCGATTTGGCGGCAACCTCTCGGTCTCATCGGTCTCCATATTCACAACCAATTCTATGGGCACATCATCTGCATGCGGGACCTGCAAAATCCCCATGTTTCGTGCTTCAATCATCCCAGCAATTGCAGCAGGTGGCGATGCAACGACCCCATCACCCTGACGGTTCAAAATTGTTTGATCATCAGATACGAGCTCTGCACCAAGGGCGATAAGCTGTAAAGCTAGAGCCGACTTTCCGGATCCCGATTTACCAAGGATCAGCACCGCTTTGCCAGCAACATGCACACATGTCGCATGAAGCGTTATTTTGGATGGCGCGTTCTGCGTCACGCGTCAGGTCGGCAGGCCTACAACAAAACGTGCGCCTAATGGGTCAGAAGTGATGTCAGCCTGCGTTGGACGAATATTTTCAGCCCAGATCACGCCGCCATGCGCTTCAACAATCTGCTTTGAAATCGCAAGGCCAAGGCCGGAATTATTGCCAAAATGTTCTTCGGGACGTTCGGAATAGAACCTTTTGAAAACCTTAGACAAAGCCTGTTCCGGGATGCCGGGGCCCGTGTCTTCGACAACAACAAGTACGCGGTTCTCACGTTTGCGCGCCCAAACGCGGATCGCGTCACCATCTTCGCAAAACGATACTGCGTTTGTTATTAGATTAACAAAGACCTGTGCCAACCGCGCTTCCAACCCATGCACGAGGATGGGTTCATTGGGCAAATCGGTGATGAAATCGATCCCTTTGCCTTTGGCCTCTTCGCCCAAATACTGACCCAAGTTGCCAATCATATGAAGCAGATCAAACTGTTCTTCTTCTTCTTTGACCAATTCCGCATCAAGGCGGGACGCATTTGAAATATCGCTTACTAATCGGTCCAGTCGACGCACATCATGATCGATCACATTCAACAGCTTTTCGCGTTGATCATCGCGTTTGATCATACGCAAGGTGCCAACCGCAGAGCGCAGCGATGCAAGTGGGTTTTTGATTTCATGAGCGACATCAGCCGCAAATTGTTCGTTACCATCAATGCGGTTATATAGTGCAGACACCATACCACGCAGTGCACCGGATAACCGACCAATTTCGTCTGGGCGCGCGGTCAGATCAGGAATTCGAATGCGGCCCGGGTTCATTTTGCGAGCATCTTTGTCACGCCCCAATTCTGCCGCAGCAGCAAGATCGGCCAATGGGTTTGCAATGGCGGAGGCGAGAACCAGGCTCAGACCGATTGAGACAAGTGTCGCGATCACAAACATTTGCAATACACGCTCACGTTCACCACGTACCAGATTGTCAATTTCCCCCGCAGCAGAAGCAACAGCAACCACGCCAACTGTCGTGTCGGCCTGATTGATGGGTGTCAAAACCGTAAATAGTATTCGCCCATCAGCATCCACGGTGTTTTCGATCTGCGTGCCATTTTCGATGCTGCCAGGGATTTGAGCCTTGAACTTTTCCTCTATCAAGGGCTCTTCGGCCTGCAGGTTGTTGCCAAAAGGGCTTGATATCTTGTCCCAAACCCAAGCCAAGCCATCGGTAAGCCAAGTCCGGTTGCCTTTGTCATCGACACCCATAACCATGATGTCGCCTTCAATCTGCGCAATCAGCGTAGAGTCGAGATCATAGACAAAAACGCCGATGCCACTGCGCAAATCGATGTTGTCCAGTGTTTCGGCAACATCAATACTGTCGCCTGCGGCCAAGTTCACCGGGCCGCTTGTGGGCAGCTGCACCTCAATGACATTTGCGATCAGCTCAGCTTCGGAAACAAGCGACGCCGCCCGCTGCACAGCAAGAGAGTCGCGCGAGGAATTCAAATACAAGATCCCCGCAACAAGCACATTCAACGCAATCAAGTTAAATGTGATGATCTTGCGAGTCAGCGGTGACCCCCGCAACGAAAACAAACCGCGTCTTTCACGCCGTATGCGCAGTTCATCAGGTGCGCCGCCTTCTGGCGCGACCCAATCATCGCCCAAGACGACATCACCGTCACGCGCTGGTGTGCTCAAATCGCGCACAAAATTCCTTTCGGCAATTGCCACAGGTGCAAGTTATTCTTCGTTATATCTGTAGCCGATCCCGTAGAGGGTCTCAATTGCGGAGAATTCGTCATCCGCCGTGCGCATCTTTTTGCGCAACCGTTTGATGTGGCTGTCGATGGTGCGGTCATCAACATAGACTTGGTCATCATATGCGACATCCATCAACTGGTCCCGGGATTTGACGAAACCGGGGCGTTGAGCCAATGCCTGCAACAACAAAAATTCTGTTACGGTCAGTGAGACGTCTTTGCCTTTCCAGGCTACCGAATGGCGCAACGGATCCATCCGCAGATCGCCGCGCTCCATGACTTTGGTTTCTTCGGTATCGCCGACCTCTTCGGTTTCAACCGCATCCTGTCGACGCAAGAGCGCACGAATGCGTTCCACCAACAGGCGCTGACTAAAGGGTTTTTTGACGTAATCGTCCGCCCCCATCCGCAGGCCAAGGACCTCATCGATCTCATCATCCTTAGACGTCAGGAAGATAACCGGCATCGCGGTTTTCTGGCGCAACCGCTGCAATAGGTCCATGCCGTCCATGCGCGGCATTTTGATGTCCAGCACAGCCATGTCCGGCAAACGCTTGTTAAAAGCGTCGAGAGCCGCTTGGCCATCGTTATATGTTTCCACCTCAAAGCCTTCGGCCTCGAGTGTCATTGAAACAGACGTCAGGATATTCCTGTCGTCGTCCACCAATGCAATTTTTGACATTGCCTGTTTCCTTGTGCTGCTCAATTATTTGTTTTTAGTTTTTCCACATTGATCGTCATTTTGAGCACCCGAATCAATCCTTAAGTGCGAATCACCATCATCCTCGGACTCAATTCCGCCATAATTTAGTTAGGAATGACTAAATTGCCGCACTTTCGCGCCTGACGAGTCATGTAAGCGCCCCTCAAATCCGCTTGGGGAAATAAAGTTTGGAATGGTTGCGCTAACGTACTCTCCCCCACCTATTCATCCTAAAAAACCCCGTGTTAGAAGCGTTTAACGGCCCCAATGGGTCGTGGCCAAAACCGGCAAAACGCAAACTTTTGCGCCTGATTTCGCGCACCTACAGGAGAAATAACATGACATTTGGACGGGTAAACCCGCAGTTCCGCCTTGAAGATCAACAGATCACCGGGCTGGGCGATGTCTATTATAACCTGATGGAGCCCGCGTTGATCGAAACTGCACTCAAGCGGGGCGAGGGCACACTTGGCCAAGGCGGCGCGTTTCTGGTGACCACTGGAAAATTCACGGGCCGATCCCCCAAAGACAAACATGTCGTCAAAACCGCAAGTGTTGCCGATACCATTTGGTGGGAAAACAACGCAGAAATGTCGTCAGCAGGATTTGACGCGCTGTACACTGACATGATCGCGCATATGCAAGGCAAAGATTACTTTGTGCAAGATTTGGTCGGAGGTGCTGATCCGCGCCATGCCATCAACGTCCGGATGATAACCGAACTGGCCTGGCACGGGTTGTTCATTCGCACAATGCTACGTCGACCTGATCGCGATGATCTGGATGACTTCGCGGCTGATTTCACTGTCATCAACTGCCCGACCTTTCAGGCCGACCCGAAAAAGCACAATTGCCGATCAGAGACAGTGATCGCGATGAACTTTGATCGCAAGATGATCCTAATTGGTGGCACGGAATACGCAGGAGAAAATAAGAAGAGCGTATTCTCTTTGTTGAATTACCTGCTGCCTGAAAAAGGCATCATGCCGATGCATTGCTCTGCCAACCACGCAACCGGAAATCCTGTCGATACTGCTGTTTTCTTCGGGCTTTCCGGCACTGGAAAGACAACTTTGTCGGCTGATCCAAAGCGCATTCTAATCGGTGATGACGAACATGGATGGTCCGATTTCGGCACCTTTAATTTCGAAGGTGGATGTTACGCGAAAACCATCAATCTGAGCCGCGAAGCTGAACCCGAAATCTATGATACCACCAGTAAATTCGGCACCGTGATTGAAAACATGGTTTTTGATCCAGAAACCAAAGAGCTTGATTTTGACGATGACAGTCTGACCGCCAACATGCGGTGCGCCTATCCGCTGCACTATATCTCAAACGCATCGGAGAAAGCGTTGGGGGGCCACCCCAAGAACATCATTATGCTGACCTGCGACGCTTTTGGTGTTCTGCCTCCCATCGCGCGGCTGACACCGGCACAAGCGATGTATCACTTTCTGTCCGGCTTTACCTCCAAGGTGGCGGGAACAGAGCGCGGCGTGACAGAACCGGAACCCACGTTCTCAACATGCTTTGGTGCACCGTTCATGCCGCGCCGACCAGAGGTCTATGGCAACCTTCTGCGCGAAAAGATTGCACAACACGGTGCAACCTGTTGGCTGGTCAACACCGGCTGGACAGGCGGAGCCTACGGCACAGGCAGCCGGATGCCGATCAAAGCAACCCGCGCCCTGCTTACTGCAGCGCTACAAGGGGATTTGGCAGAAGTGAAATTCCGCAAAGATCCGAATTTCGGCTTTGACGTGCCTGTGGCCGTCGAAGGGGTACCCGACATTCTACTTGACCCGCGCCGCACCTGGGATGCTTCTGACGCCTATGACCGCCAAGCCGCTAAATTGGTCGGCATGTTTTCAGACAACTTTGCGCAATACTTGCCCTTCATCGACAAGGATGTGGAATCCGTCGCAATCGGCTGACCTCCTGTCAGATCGGGAAAGTAAAAGAATAGAAAAAGGGGCTGCGTTCAAAACGCGGCCCCTTTTTTGGTGGCCTAAGCGGCCTGCTTCACCAAATCCTCTACGGGGATATCCAACAGGAACTTTGCGTCGTCCTCGCTCAGCCACGTCAAGAACGCTTCGAGCGGTTCCTCCCGTCCCGCCACATGCCACTTCAACGCGCCGGGTTCATTGTGGAAATATCCCATCCGCTCCGAAAACCCCTTGAAGGCAACCTGCCGCAGCATGAAACCATAGATGTAGTCAGGGCTCCACCGCCGCATCAGTTCCAACAATCCGGTTCGCGCCAAAACAGTAGACAGCCCCGTCCCGCGGTACGCGCCCTCATCCGGTGCCATCCAGACTTCACCGTGATAGACAACGTCCCCCTCAATCCGGTGTGATCCCGGCGTGGCGCGAAACCTTGAGCGTTCAAAATCGACGCCGGGAATCGGCGGTGGGAAATCACGGAATTTAGTCAATAGATGCCCCGCCAAAGTTTTGCCTTGAAGTGGGACCTTTTTGGCAGCCTGCGTATGAATAAGTACCCCATCCGCGTTACGACCGATCAACCAAAACGCGTCACGGGGATTTAATGCATACTTTTCCCAATCGAAAGGTGCGCCTAGATTCTGTACCTTTCGTTCAGATTTGATGATCTCGCTATATTCTTCGAAATTGCTACCTATGGTTACCTCTATCCCATGGGACCGCAAGATATTGCGGCTGGTTGCAATAAAGGGTGCAGCATCGCGCGGAAATTGAATCGTCATAGACACGTCCTTTTGACCAGTGTTGCCAAAAGGTTAATACAAACGCGAAAAAAACACCCGACATTTGACACGTGGGCGGCAAAAAAAAGCCATAATTCGTGTGAGGTGGGTCAGTTCAGACCCAACATGCCTTCTAGTATTGCCTCTTCCGACGTAAATTCCGTGGCTTCAACTTTGGTTGAGCCTTCAAATAATGTGATATCCAAACCTTCAATATTGGCGTTTTGAACTGGTGCAATTAGAGACATGACCGCCTCTGACCCATCCGGGAAAAAGCCACACATGATAAGACGCTGAAACGTCACAGGCGGGCTTTTTCCTGTCCCAAGCTTGGGCATGCGGGTGAAAACATGATCAAGCCGCGCACCTTGTGTGGCCTGAACCTCATCGTAAGACTGATAAATGAGGTGGGAAAATTCTTCACCAGCCGGCATTTGACTGATCGGCCGTCCGATACTGGAACGGGCGTAATCCATGCCGAACCATTTTACGTAAACTGATTTTTCACCGAATTCAGTACATATCCAACCGATATCCGAATTTCGATAAATGATTATATAAGGGCGGACATGTGCAAACCACGAACTTTCAATTTGGCCTCCTGCCATTGTCCATGCGCGAAAAGTCTCGCGTACAAGCAATGAAGTATCCGACCAAATCATCCCCAATGGTTGCTGTTGTTGGTAAAACATCCAATCGTTGACAGTTGCTGTCAATTGTTCGAGTTGATCTACAGATCGCGCCTGCCCTCTCCACCACAGAGTACCGCGCGCCAGAATATCCTTAGCATTAGGTAACATTTGACGACCAAGTTCGCTTAGCTCGTAGCGTCGATCCTCAACCAGAAAGAGTGGCCCGCCCATAGAGCCTTCAAGCTGAGAAATATGCCGTCGCACGGTCTGACGGGTACTCGAAAGCTCCTTCACCGCATGGCTCAGATTAAGTGTTGAAGCCAGCATAACGAAAGAACGCGCCATCTCAAACAATAGCGCGGGCGGCAAATCCATGCCGGTTTCTTCAATTCGGTCTATAAAATCCACAGCTTTATTCATCTAATGAATAGGTAAACAAATCACCCATCATTGCAACAAATATCACACCGTAATGGTGCATTTTCTGTACGAATTTTAATAAATCTATGCAATTGAATGGAATCAAGGGATTCGCGATTAAAGGGAAAATAACTCAACCAGAGGTTTTCACATGTCCCATCCCGTCGATCTGCACGTTGGTCGTAAGCTTAAACAGATTCGCACACTGCGGAGGTTTTCTCAAACTGATGTTGCGCGTAAGCTTAACTTGTCATTTCAGCAAATTCAGAAATACGAAATCGGTTCAAACCGAATAGCAGCAAGTCGCCTTTTCGAATTGGCACAGATATTAGATGTCGCACCCTCATTCTTCTTCGACGGTTTTCACGACAATGACAATTCCGCACCCGGCAGCGATGCTGGCTTAGAAATTGTTCATGCTTTGGCTGCAATCAAAGACGAAGATGTCAAAACCCGCATCGTCACTTTTATCGAAGACGTTTCAGGTGTGACCGTCGCGCGACGTGGCTAAGATACGTCTGGGCTGATCTTTCAGGGCTGCTAAAACAGCGCCCTGCGGATCAGATTAGAGCCAGCCAACAATAGAACCAGGAGTGTCGCTCGTTTGAACATTACCTGGTCAATGGCGTCGACGACTCTTCCACCAACCCACATGCCCGCAAATGCCGGTAAAATCAGTAAGATCGAAAACGGCACCGTCTCTGTGCGCAAGACCCCCGATCCCAGATGCGCGCCAACAAGGGCGATGGACCCAGCGCAATAAATAACCCCTTGAATACGCATCTGATCGGCTTTGGGTGTGTTAAGTGCTGTGAGATACATTACCGTTGGAGGCCCCCAAACAGCGGAAAGCCCCCCCATGATCCCGGCAACAACACCTACGAAAGATTCCATGATCGGCCGCTGATGAGGCAGTTGGAACTGTACACCGGCAAGCTGCAATATAGCGTAGCCGACGGTCGGCACCCCGATGGCAAGTTGCAGGGCCTCAATTGGCAAGACCCGCACCGTCTGCGCCGCCAGAACCAAAGCTACCCCACCAGCGAATAAAAAGTATCGGAATTTTTTGATCGATCCCCATGCCGCCGCAGGTCCTTGGCGCATGGCCTGTGCAATATTGGCAACCAAGGTCGGCAATATCAGACCTGCCAACGCCAATTCAGGTGCCAAAAACAAGGTCAGCCCAGATATCATCACCAAGGGCATGGCAAAGCCCACCACACCTTTCACAAATCCCGAGCAAAAGGCGATTCCCAACACAGCGATGAGGAGACCGGGGTTCAAAAAGGGGAAAAGTGCCTGCATGGGTCTACATAGCAATCCACAAACGCGCCTGCACGGGCAAATTCATGACGTAATTTTAAAACAATTTCGCATAGCAAAACGTATCTTTGTTGTGCTGCAGGTGCAAAGACGTTATCTGCAATGCAGAAACCAAAGGATATCGATATGGCACGGGATAGTCAGGACATGGCAATGACGCAGGCTCCGGTTTTGTTGGATGACTTGTTAGAGCTGGCAGCCGCTGCTGTTCCGCCGATAGAACAGATTCTTGAACTGGCCAAAAACAGCGTGCGCGCCATGGTGAGCAATGAGGGCCGTGTCTCGGCTGACTTGATTGAGACCCATCAGACTGCTGCGCATGGTCTTGCCTGGCTCGCCACCTATACCCAATCGCTGCGCGAGATGCTCCGCTGGGCAGAGGCGCTGAGAGCCGATGAAAAATTGGGGGAAACGGAACGCCTCATCCTCCAGATCGCCTTTGGAGAATACCTTTGGCAGATCTATGGCGGCATTCAGATGAACCAAGGCGAAATTCTACGCCTTCAAGACCTTGGACTGACGCAAGACGATATGCGCGCCATGATGACGCCTGCCATTCAAAATCTCACTCAAGGTGGCAACACCCAAGCTGCCCGCAGCCGATTGGTTGAACTGATTCAAGAGCAATCAGCAAACATTACCATAGGTGCCAGCGGTCTTGACGATGAATTGGAAATGATCCGTGAACAGTTCCGCCGGTATGCTGTCGAAAAAGTCGAACCCTTTGCCCACGATTGGCATCTCAACGATGAATTGATCCCGATGCAAGTGATCGAAGATCTCGCTGAAATGGGGGTTTTTGGCCTGACCATTCCCGAAGAGTTTGGCGGATTCGGCCTGTCAAAAGCGTCAATGTGCGTGGTCTCAGAAGAATTGTCGCGGGGGTATATCGGCGTGGGGTCTCTTGGCACCCGCTCAGAGATTGCAGCCGAATTGATCCTTGCGGGGGGCACGCAGGCACAAAAGGAAAAGTGGTTGCCCCGCTTGGCCAGCGCCGAAACCTTACCAACGGCCGTCTTTACCGAACCCAACACCGGATCGGACCTTGGATCCCTGCGCACCCGCGCGCTCAAAGAGGGTGAGGATTACAAAGTCACCGGCAACAAAACCTGGATCACACATGCGGCCCGCACACAGATGATGACATTGCTGGCCCGCACCGACCCAAAGACCTCAGATTACAAAGGTCTGTCCATGTTTCTGGCCGAAAAGACACCCGGTACTGAGGCAGATCCCTTTCCCACACAGGGCATGACAGGCAGTGAGATCGAAGTGCTTGGCTATCGTGGTATGAAAGAATACGAACTGGCATTTGATGGCTTTCATGTGAAAGGTGAAAACCTGCTTGGTGGCGAAGAAGGCAAAGGTTTCAAGCAGTTGATGGAAACCTTTGAAAGCGCACGCATTCAAACAGCGGCGCGGGCCATTGGTGTGGCGCAATCCGCGCTCGACATCTCATTGCAATATGCGCAGGACCGCAAGCAATTTGGCAAAGCCTTGATCAATTTCCCTCGGGTGTCCTCCAAGCTGGCTATGATGGCGGTTGAGGTGATGGTGGCACGGCAGCTGACCTATTTCTCGGCCTTTGAAAAAGATCAGGGCCGCCGGTGCGATGTTGAGGCTGGCATGGCGAAACTGCTGGGCGCGCGTGTGGTCTGGGCGGCGGCGGACAATGGATTGCAAATTCATGGCGGGAACGGCTTTGCGTTGGAATACAAAATCAGCCGCGTCTTATGTGACGCCCGCATTTTGAACATCTTTGAAGGTGCCGCCGAGATTCAAGCACAGGTGATTGCACGTCGCCTTCTTGGTTAGAGTCGTCCTTCCCCTGACAACAATATCTATTCATGACGATTGGGCCGCCTATTTTGCCCTGAGTTGCAAAAAGCGTTTGCCAAGGTGACGAACATTCACGCAACTTCAGTGATGTCGAGCTTGTGTGATTTTCCAGCGAAGCGCGGGCATTCAGCGAAGGTTGTGAGAACCGGGTAGTGAAGGCTGGCTCAGGGTCCAAATTTGCAAGGCAGGCATGACTTGCCTCCCTGCCCAATGGAGCGATATCACCTTCTTATGTCGCGCGCCCGTCTCTCTCCCGAAAAATGGATCCTTGCGGGTCTCGACGCCCTTGTCGCTACGGGCCCGGCAGCGCTGGCGGCAGAACCTCTGGCGCGGACGTTGAAAACAACCAAGGGTTCATTTTACTGGCATTTCAAGGACGTACCCGCATTTCAGGACGCGTTGCTGACCCATTGGCACGCGCAGGCATTGGAACAGGTTCTGAACCAAATTCAGGACCATGGGGATGCAGATCTGCGCTTGCGGGCCTTTGGTCACAGCATATTAAACGATTCTGTTGAACCAAAATTGCGCATCTGGGCACAAACAGACCCTCGCGTTGCGGCAGCGTTACGTGAGATAGATGCAGAACGGCTGCAATACCTCACGCGGTTGTTAGGGCAATTGGGCCTGCGCAATCCTGATTTTGCCCGCGCGATGCAGGCAACATTGATTGGTTTGCCCTTCAGCAACGATACCGCTGGCGCGCCTTTTGACACGCTGGTCGACACAATTCTGGCTCTGGAGTAACTGATGCCCGGTCATATCGTTCTTGTTGCCCTGCTGACACTTTTCATCTTTCCCCCAGATGAGACCTTGCGTCGGTATGGCGCGTCTGACCGGGATTGGCATTTGACACAGATGCATGGGGAACCCTTTGAAGGCAGGGCCACAATCGCCTTTCCTGAACGCAATGCAATCACCGGTCAGGGTCCTTGTAACCGCTACACCAGCACCAACATCACACCTTATCCGTGGTTTGAGGCGGGGCCCATCGTTGCCACGCGACGCGCCTGTCCTGACCTGTCGGATGAAAGCGCGTTTTTCAAAGCGCTTGAAGACGCGACACTTGCGATTGTGGACGGAGATGTTCTGACCTTCGCTGATGACACCACAGACCTGTTGATCTTCAAAGCCCGCGACTGAAGGTTTCGACATACCGCATGCGAGCCTCTGGCAGCGGGTTATCCCCATAGGACCGCGCCAATCGGTGTTCCAGAAAATACCCTGTCGTTCGAAAGGCTTGTGCAATATCAGTATCTTCCGCAGCACCTTGTCCGCGCAGGACACCCGGCAGAGGCAATAATCGATCCGCCCATTCCCCTGCCCCTTCGGCGGAAACCGCACGACCAGATTTGGGCGACACATAGATCAGCCCTTCCTTTGCGCCGGTGACAGCACAGGTGCTCAGATCAAGCGCATAGCCCAGGTCTTCAAGCAGCGCGACTTCCCATTGTAGGTACGCCAGCGGCCAGACATCGCCCTGTCCCAGAAGGTCCAGCAACGCTTCTGTTCGGGCATAAAGGGCCAAATGTGGTTCGCGTTCCGGCAGGCAAAAGGACAAAAGCGCTGTTACCGCATTTAGCCCTGCCAGCGCTAGACGATTAGCCAAAGCAACGGCAGACCGGCTGCGCACCGGCTCTACCGTATATGCGCCCAAATGACCCTCAAGCCGTGCCCGCCAGACCACATCAAGTTGCGCGCCGGGTTGCAGGATCGGCGCGATTTTACGGCTGGTGCCGCCGCGCACGACCCCCGCGTGGCGCCCCTGTTCTGGCGTGAACATTTCGATGATCGCTGAGGTTTCGCCGTGTCTGCGCGCACTAAGCAATATGCCTTGATCGCGCCATTCCATTAGGCGAGGCCCTCTTGATCCAGCAGGTGCCGACCCTCCCGGTCCTCCACCTCGATGACCCAAAGATCGGGATCAAACCCACGTTGACGGGTGACTGCCTCGTCGACATCGCGCTCTTCGCCACTGCTCAGTTCGGCCCAGTTTCGTGCACCGGTCATCAAATCAAAAGATCGTTGAAAAAGCACCGCCTGCCCGTCCAATGTGGCCAGTTTGACCAGCACCGCACCGCCGGTGTCATCGCCATGCGCCACCACAAAGGCCGGGATGTCATAGACCCGTAACCGCGCCAGATAGGCGTCCACCCAGAAACGGGCCGTCAGGCGAGCCATGGGTCCATCTCAGCCATTTCCGTCTTTGAAATCAAGGCCCATTTCGGTATAACGCTCCGCTTCATCCAACCAATTCGAACGCACTTTCACCTGCAAAAACAGGTGGATACGCCGACCGAGGAATTCTTCCAGCTCTTCACGGGCGGCTTTGCTGACCGCTTTGATGGTCTCGCCCTTGTTCCCCAGAACAATGCCTTTGTGACCGTCACGGACAACATAAATAAGCTGATCAATGCGGGCTGAGCCGTCTTTGCGTTCTTCCCAGTTTTCGGTCTCAACGGTTAGCTGATAGGGTAACTCCTGATGCAGCCTTAGGGTCAGCTTTTCGCGGGTCATTTCGGCGGCAATCATGCGCATCGGCAAGTCCGCGATCTGATCCTCGGGATAAAGCCACGGACCTTCGGGAACTTCGCCTGCTAACCAGTTGCGCAGGGTGTCCACGCCATGGCCACGTTCAGCGGAGATCATGAAGGTTTCGATGAAAGGGTAACGGGCGTTAAGATCTTGCGACAGGCCCAACAGCACGGGGGCTTCGACGCGGTCAATTTTGTTGATGGCCAACGCGACACGGCGGCCCTCGCCAATCTCCGCCAACCCTTCAAGGATACGTTCCACCCCTTCGGTCACTCCGCGTTGTGCTTCGATCAAAAGCACCACGACATCTGCATCCGCCGCGCCGCCCCATGCGGCGGCAACCATGGCGCGGTCTAATCTGCGACGAGGTTGGAACAGGCCGGGGGTATCGACGAACACAATCTGGCTGTCGCCTTCCATTGCGACACCGCGGATTCGGGCGCGGGTGGTCTGGACCTTGTGGGTCACGATCGAAACCTTGGCCCCGACCATCCTATTGAGAAGAGTGGATTTTCCCGCGTTGGGTTCTCCGATGAGAGCGACAAATCCGGCGCGGGTGGTCATGGGGAATTCTCCAGTTGTGCCAAAAGCGTCGTGGCTGCGGCCTGTTCGGCGGCACGTTTTGAAGGGGCAGTGGCCTGTGCTTCGGCCCCGTTATCGAGACGGGCTGCGATGGTGAAGACCGGTGCGTGATCAGGACCGCTGCGTGCCATTTGCACGTATTTGGGAGGGTCCAATTTGCGGGCCTGCGCCCATTCCTGCAGGGCGGTTTTGGCGTCGCGGGCGTCATCCTCAACCGTTTCAATCCGCGTGCCCCAAAGCCGCAGGATCAGCGCCTTTGCCGCGTCAAAACCAGCGTCCAGATAGACGGCAGCGATCACCGCTTCGATGGCATCGCCCAGCAAGGCCTGTTTGCGGCGCCCACCTGAGATCATCTCGGACCGGCCAAGCTTGAGTACCTTGCCTAAATCGATATCCCGGGCGACATCTGCGCAGGTTTCTTTCCGCACTAAAGCATTGAAACGAGGGGCTAATTGTCCTTCGGATGCAGACGGATCAAGGGCCAGCAGGGCTTCGGCCATCACAAGGCCCAAGACCCGGTCCCCGAGGAATTCAAGGCGTTGGTTATCATCACGATTTGGCGATGACATCGAGGCGTGGGTGACCGAACGGCCCAAGAGCGCGGGATCAGAAAAGACATGCCCGATGCGCCCTTCAAAGGCTTTGAGATCACCACTGAGCTTCATTCAACCCCTTTGAAGAAACGATCAGAGCGCCAGGTCCAGAAATACAGCATCGACCGGCCAGCGGAGCTGAACATGATGCGATCAGCGCGGCCGATAAGGTTTTCAAACGGTACAAAACCCACACCGCCAACCTGTTGAGCCAGACGGCTGTCAGCAGAATTGTCGCGGTTGTCGCCCATGAAAAAGTAATGGCCCGTGGGCACTGTGTAGACGCCAGTGTTGTCGGATTGTTGGTTGCCGATATTGATCACAGCATGGCTGACGCCATTGGGCAATGTTTCAATTTGACGGGATTTCTGACACAGCCCCCCTTCGCCGACGGGGCCATTTTCACAGCGAGGACGCAGCCGTTGTGGACCTTGGGCAGTCATGGTTTCTTCAAAGATTCCAGCATCTTCCAGCTTGACCGGCTCACCATTGATGATCGTTACACCTTGGGTCACCTGAACGGTATCGCCGGGCAGGCCGATCAGACGTTTGATATAGTCACGCCCTGAAATCGGATGGCGGAAAACCACGACATCGCCGCGCTCTGGTTCGCCGGCCCAGAACCGCGTGTTATCGCCATCAAAGAAGCCGCAGACATCTTTGGCGTCCACTTCGACGCCAAGGTTGGGCAGCATCAGAGACGGGCAAGAGGCGTAGGAATACCCATAGGCCATTTTGTTCACAAACAGGAAATCGCCGATCAGCAGCGTTTCTTTCATGGAGCCGGACGGGATCCAGAAAGGTTGAAAGAAAAGGGTGCGAAAGACGCCTGCAATCACCAGTGCGTAGACGATCGTTTTGATCGTTTCGACAAATGCGTTGCCGGTTTTTTCCTTGTCGGCCATGCGACGTCCTTTTCATTCGATTTGGGGTTACATGCGGGCGGGCGGCGGTGCTGTCAAGGTGAGGGATGGGCGGTGGCGCGCGCAGACGCGGCGAATCGGGTTAATCACGTTATTTTGTTGGGAAATGGCGGGGGTGCCATGGATGCACCCTGCGTACACCCTCTGTACACCCCCCGGTGCACCAAATTCTCCAGTAACGGGGCGGGCGGTGCGGTCTCAATTGATTTAGCTTTGCATCAGGGGGCGGGCTTCGATCAGAACAAAGGCCTGTGCCCATGGATGGTCATCGGTCAAGGTGACGTGGATGATGGCTTCGTGACCCGGTGGGGTCATATCGGCAAGACGTTCAGCGGCCCAGCCGGTGACCTCCATCACGGGCTGACCGGTCCGCAGATTGCTGACGGCCATATCCCGCCAGCTGATTCCCATCCGCAGCCCGGTGCCCAGCGCTTTGGAGCAGGCCTCTTTGGCGGCCCAGCGTTTGGCGTAGGTGCCTGCGATATCTTTGCGCCGCTCGGCCTTGCGTTGTTCTAAGTCGGTAAAGACCCGATTGCGAAACCGGTCGCCGAACCGGTCCAGCGTCCCTTGAATCCGTTCGATGTTGGCCAGATCAGTGCCGATGCCCAGTATCATCCGGCAATGCCCGCACGTCCCTCATCCATCAGGCGGCGCATTTCTGCGATAGCCGGGGCAAGCCCAAGAAAGATAGATTCGCCAATCAGAAAGTGCCCGATGTTCAATTCGCGCACTTCGGGGAAGGCGGCAACGGGGATAACGGTGTCATAGGTCAGCCCATGGCCCACATGTACCTCAAGTCCCAGATCATGGGCAAAAGTGGACATCTGGCGCATATTCTCCAGTTCGGTTTTGGCGTCGTCAAAGCGGCCTTCGTGAAAGGCATCGCAATAGGCGCCGGAGTGCAGTTCGATCACCTCAGCCCCGATGCGATTGGCGGCTTCAATCTGGCGTTGATCCGCAGCAATAAAGATCGACACGCGACTGCCAGCTTCCCGCAGGGGGGCAATGAAATGCGCAAGGCGGTTTTCCTCGCGCGCGACTTCAAGCCCGCCTTCGGTTGTGCGTTCTTCGCGTTTTTCGGGGACAATGCAGACCGCATGAGGTTTGTGGCGCAGCGCGATCTGTTGCATTTCATCGGTTGCGGCCATTTCAAAGTTCAGCGGCACAGTCAGGACATCCATCAACCCTTCGATATCGGCGTCCGAGATGTGGCGGCGGTCTTCGCGCAGATGAGCGGTGATGCCATCCGCGCCTGCGTCCTGTGCAATACGTGCAGCGCGCAATGGATCAGGGGAGTTCCCGCCACGCGCATTTCGCACTGTTGCCACGTGATCGATGTTCACACCCAGCCGCAGCTTGTCTGATTGCCCCATCATATGTCCCTTTTTAATTCACCTTGTCGATCCGGCGCTTGGCCTCTGCTTTGGCGACCGTCTTTTGCTTGAGCGCTTCGAATTTGGCCTTGATCAGACCCCGCCTGCGTTTTTGATAGGCCTGTAGGATCGGAACTGCCAGATAATATGCGATTGTCGCGCAAATGATTCCTGGAACGATGCCGCCAATCAGGTAGGGGTAGAACACTTCGTCGAAAAAGATGCTGAGCCCGGACCAGTCCATTTTGGCATGGGTAAACAGCGCGGTGAAATTCTGCCACAAATCATTACCCGCATCCCCGAATTGACGGCGCAGCGCGGTTAGTTCGCCCTGTTCCAGTTCGGTGCCCAAAATCAGGTGTCCGGTTTTGAGCGATGACAGCGCAATGAAAACAAAGGTCAGCGGATTGCCTACAAAGGTCGCCATCAGAGAGGCTACGATGTTGCCTTTCATCAGGCGCGCCAGAAGGACAGCAAAGATAAAGTGCATGCCAAACAGCGGTGAAAAGGTGATGAAGACCCCGGCCCAGATACCGCGCGCAATGCGTTCGGGGCTGTCTGGCAAGCGGCGCATCCGGTGTTTGACATAGTGGAACGCGCGCGCCCAACCACCACGTGGCCAAAGAAATTCGGCCATCGCGCGCAGGGTTGGTTTAGGGTCGCGGCGTTTAAAGATCACCAGTGGATTCCAGCTTGCATGATATGTCTTTAGATTAGGACATAGTCATAGTTAACGACCATTCACGGACTTTTGCGCGTCAACATTGCGATATCTTGAGATTTCCGCCACGTCGTTCTCCGCTTCGAGGGTCACCATTAGGGAGTGCAGATGCGCCGCATCCCGTAACGCCACATAGATCAGAAGACGGTAAAAGTCCGGTTTGCGTTCGAGAAAATGTAGATCAGAAATGTTTGCGGAGGCTTCACCAATGAGCGTGCAGATACGGCCCAGCACCCCTGCCCCGTTGCCGATGGTCAGATCAAGGGTGGCGTCATAAACGGCGGGGTGATTGCCTTCGTGCCAACGCAGGTCCAGCCAGCGGTCCGGCTGATCATCATAGATCGGTAGCTTTTCGCAATCAATGGCATGCACGGTAACCCCTTCGCCCCGGTGCACGATACCGATGATACGTTCCCCCGGCAGAGGGTTACAACACGGCGCACGGTCAAAGGATTGCCCGGGTTCAAGGCCAACCACCGCGCGGGCGGCATCGATTTGGTCGACTTTATGGGGTGACAGATCGGAATAGACCGATTGGACGATCTCGCGCCCGGTGATTTCTGAGCTGCCCAACCGGGCAAGCAGGTCTTCGGCGCCGCCAAACCTGAGGCGTTTGGCCGCAGTGCGCAGAGCCTTTTCGGTGGCGCGTTTGCCAACCTGTGCAAAGGCGGAGCGGGCCAGTTCGCGGCCCAATTTGACGTATCTGGCGCGGTTTTCTTCGCGCAAGGAGCGCCGGATTGCGGATTTGGCTTTGCCTGTTGTGGCAATATCGAGCCATGTTGTCTGGGGTGTTTGACCATGGGCGCGGATGATTTCGATCGACTGGCCATTTTTCACACGGGTCCACAACGGGACACGCATTCCGTCCACCTTTGCGCCAACGCAGGCGTTGCCTATTCGGGTATGGATGGCATAGGCAAAATCAATTGGCGTGGCCCCACGCGGCAATTTGACCACATCGCCTTTTGGCGTAAAACAGAAAACCTGATCCGCATACATCTCAAGTTTGACAGCTTCGAGGAAGTCTTCGTGATCTTCTTCGGCGTCGAATTGTTCGGACAGCTGCGAAATCCATTTCGCCGGGTCCACCGCAAACGGGTTTTGAGAGCGCACACCGTCGCGATAAGACCAATGGGCCGCCACACCGGTTTCGGCAACATCGTGCATTTGGCGGGTTCTGATCTGAACCTCTACGATCTTACCATCGCGGCCTGACACGGTTGTATGAATGGAGCGGTACCCGTTGGATTTTGGTTGGCTGATGTAATCTTTAAACCGGCCCGGCACCGCACGCCATCGTTTGTGGATCGTGCCCAGCGCACCATAACAGTTTTCATCCGAACGCGTGATCACGCGGAAACCGTAAATGTCGCTGAGACGGGAAAAGCTCAGGTCTTTTTCCTGCATCTTGCGCCAGATCGAATAAGGTTTCTTGGCGCGCCCGAACACTTCGGCGTCGATACCGGCGAGGTTCAATTCGTGGCGCATGTCCCCGGTGATCTGTTGGATCACATCGCCGGTTTCGCGTTGCAGGGTGATGAAACGGCGCATGATGCTGGCGCGGCCTTCGGGGTTGAGCACCTTAAAGGACAGGTCCTCAAGCTCTTCACGCATCCATTGCATCCCCATGCGACCTGCAAGCGGGGCAAAGATATCCATGGTTTCGCGGGCTTTTTGCGCCTGTTTTTCCGGGCGCATTGCCTTGATCGTGCGCATGTTGTGCAACCGGTCTGCAAGTTTTACCAGAATAACCCGCAGGTCTTTGGACATGGCCATGAAGAGTTTGCGAAAGTTCTCGGCCTGTTTGGTCTCAGAGGAGTTGAGCTGAAGATTGGTCAGCTTGGTGACGCCGTCAACGAGTTCCGCAACTTCGGCGCTAAAGAGCGTGGAGATGTCGGCATAGGAGGCGCGGGTGTCTTCGACCGTATCGTGCAAAAGTGCTGTGATGATGGTCGCGTCATCAAGTTGCTGTTCCGTCAGGATCGCGGCAACGGCAACGGGATGGGTAAAATAGGGTTCACCGGAATGGCGGAATTGCCCTTCGTGCATTTCGCGGCCAAAATCAAAGGCCGCGCGCAGCAGGGCTTCGTTTGTTTTGGGGTTATAGGCCCGAACAAGCGCAATCAGGTCATCGGCAGTGATCTCGGTGGTGTCCATCCGTCTGCCTCATGCCTCCTGACGCGGAGGGGGGATTAGCCTTGGCCTTGCGCCGCCATCAACTGACGCAGCAACATTTCTTCGGACATGCTGTCCTCTTCGGGCTTGTCCTGCTCGGTTCCCATAAGAAGCGCCATGGCGTCTTCTTCGGGTTCGTCCACTTCGATCTGGTTTTGATTGCTTTCGATCAGACGCTCACGCAGATCATCCGCCGCCTGTGTTTCGTCGGCAATCTCACGCAGTGACACAACAGGGTTTTTGTCATTGTCACGGTCCACAGTCACGGCTGAACCAGCAGAGATTTCGCGTGCCCGGTGGGCAGCCAGCATAACAAGTTCAAAACGGTTTGGAACTTTGTCTACGCAATCTTCTACGGTAACGCGGGCCATGGACGTCTCCAATATCTACAGGGGCGGTCAGAAGTCGGGTATTTAGGCGGGTTCACAGCGATTTACAAGCCGTTATTCCAAGAAGGTGACCGCAGCGAGATCCGCCGCAGACAAGGCATCGCGCATCTGGACGGTCGTCATGTTCAAAACGGGGTGGCGCCAGTTGGGGGCCACATCCGCAAGTGGCACCAACACAAAAGCACGGTCCTGCAGACGGGGATGGGGGAGGATCAATTGCTCAGGGGTCTGTGTCATCTGCGCGTCCAAGGGCAAATTGCGCCATAAGGCATGGGTTTTTGCGTCCGGCAGCAGCATATCGCCAAAGGCGATCAGATCGATATCCAAGGTCCGCTGCCCCCAACGTTGCAGGCGCGCGCGCCCCATCTGGTGCTCAATCTTGTGGCAGATGGCCAATGTCTGTTCCGCATCCCAATCGGCAGAAATTTCAGCAGCGGCGTTCACAAAATCCGGACCATTGCCGGCCGGAAAAGCAGGAGTGTTATAAAATGAACTCACTTTGCGAATCACGGCACCCTCATTTTCAAGTGCCAACAGCGATAATTTAAGTGTTTCTAAGGGCAATCCGCTTGTTGACGTTAGGTTCGCTCCTAACGCTAAAAGCATGCAATCTTGCGTTGTGCGCATGTTTTCGCTCTATTCCCCGTGAACTTTGGCTTGCAGCGTGGCTAAAAACCCTTAGTTAAGCCCGACGTGACTGCGGGCATTGTACTTAACGCTAGTATTTGATCTGCTTGCATTCATGCAATGTGCGAATGACAGTGGTGGCGGCAACGTCCGAAGGATAGTTTATGTTTTACAAAGACGAACGGCTTGCACTGTTCATAGATGGCTCAAATCTCTATGCGGCAGCGAAGACGTTAGGTTTCGACATCGACTATAAGCTGTTGCGTCATGAATTTATGCGTCGCGGTAAGTTGTTGCGGGCGTTCTACTACACCGCGTTGTTGGAGAACGACGAGTATTCCCCGATTCGCCCGCTGGTGGATTGGCTGAACTACAATGGGTTCACGATGGTCACTAAACCGGCCAAGGAATATACCGACAGCATGGGCCGGCGGAAGGTCAAGGGCAACATGGACATTGAGCTGGCTGTAAACGCCATGGAGCTTGCTCCACATGTTGATCACATTGTGATCTTTTCGGGTGATGGCGATTTCAGACCTCTGGTTGAAAGTTTGCAGCGGCAGGGCGTGCGGGTTTCCGTTGTGTCCACCATCCGCAGCCAACCGCCGATGATTTCAGATGATTTGCGGCGTCAGGTTGATAACTTTATCGAGTTGGAAGACCTGCGTGACGTGATCGGGCGGCCTCCTCGTGAAATGGACCCGGCCTGAGGTTTCCGGCTCTGGACCAAAACCGCCCGGTTCATTAGGCATGAATCCAGAAATGGAGACACCAATGGCCAAGCCCTCTCTGACCTTATACCTCGCTGCGCCGCGCGGGTTTTGCGCAGGCGTGGACCGTGCCATCAAGATCGTCGAGATGGCATTGGAGAAATGGGGCGCGCCTGTCTATGTGCGCCATGAGATTGTGCACAACAAGTTTGTGGTTGATGGGCTGCGCGACAAGGGTGCGGTTTTTGTCGAAGAGTTAAGCGAATGCCCGGACGATCGCCCGGTGATCTTTTCCGCGCATGGGGTGCCGAAGTCCGTGCCCTCTGCAGCGGCGGCGCGCAATATGGTTTATGTGGATGCCACCTGCCCGTTGGTCAGCAAGGTCCATATCGAGGCGCAGCGCCATGCGGACGCGGGTTTGCAGATGATCATGATCGGCCATGAAGGGCACCCGGAAACGGTGGGCACCATGGGACAATTGCCCGATGGTGAGGTGTTGCTGGTGGAGACGCCACAGGATGTGGCAAGCGTGACGGTGCGAGACCCGGGCCGTTTGGCCTATGTCACGCAAACCACATTGAGCGTGGATGACACCGCGGACATTGTCACCGCGTTGCAGGCGCGGTTCCCGACGATTGTCGGGCCACACAAAGAAGACATTTGTTACGCGACAACCAACCGGCAGGAAGCGGTTAAGGCGATGGCGCCCAAATGCGATGCAATGCTGGTTGTTGGTGCGCCAAATTCGTCAAATTCCAAACGGTTGGTTGAGGTGGGCGCGCGGGCGGGGTGCAGTTATTCGCAGCTGGTACAGAGGGCGGATGACATCGATTGGCGCAGTCTGGAGGGCATCAAGAGCATTGGCATCACCGCAGGTGCATCAGCCCCTGAGGTGTTGATCAATGAGGTTGTCGACGCCTTTGCCGCCCGGTTTGAAGTGACACGGGAGTTGGTCGAGACGGCACAAGAAAATGTGGAGTTCAAAGTGCCTCGGGTCTTGCGGCAAACGGCCTAGTGGCAGAGATTTGCCAATACAAACGAGCCTGGCGTTGGGAAGACGGCAGCGTTGATTTTGTGTCAGTTTTGGAGGGAAGCGAAGGCTGGCGGGTGAGCGGGCGGCATGGCAACCAACTCTATCGGGTCACGGCGGATGCCAGTTTTATGTGCCAATCGGTGCGGGTGACCCTTGGTAAAACCAGCGGCAATCGCGACTTTTCATTTGTGCGGGAAGCCGGGGGGTGGCGCAATGATGATGGCGCATTGGTCCCCAATAGCATCAATGCGCTTGATATTGATTTGTCCTGGAGCGCGTTGACCAACAGTTTCCCGATCCGCCGTATGAGTGCACAGGGCCAGACCACTGCGGATTTTGACGTGTTGATGATCGCGCCCGAACTGGGGGTGAGTGTTGTCAAACAGACCTACACGCGTGAGGGGGATCGCTGGCATTACCAAAATCACAACAGCGCGTTTTCGGCGCGTCTGACGGTAGACAAGCAAGGGTTGGTGACCGACTATCCCGGAGTTTGTCGCGCAACGGAGATACCCTCATGATCACTCTGCACTTCCTTTTGACCGCATTTGTGGTTGTCATCGCGCCGGGCACAGGGGTGATTTACACCTTGGCGCTGGGATTAGGGCAAGGGCGGCGCGCCGCGCTTTGGGCGGCCTTGGGGTGCACGTTTGGGATTGTGCCACATCTGGTCGCTGCAACGCTTGGGTTGGCGGCGGTTTTGCATACCTCAGCGGTGTTGTTTTCGGTCGTTAAATGGGCCGGCGTTGCCTATCTGCTGTATCTTGCGTGGCAGAGCCTGAAATCCGACGGCGCCTTGGCGGTTTCGGAAACCAAGACGCGTGAGGCGGGATGGGTGATTGCGCGGCGGGGGGCGTTGATCAACATCCTGAACCCCAAACTATCGATTTTCTTTTTGGCACTGTTGCCGCCGTTCCTGAGCGGCAAAGCCGCAACAGCATCCATTGAGATGGCGTCTTTGGGGGCGGTGTTCATGGCGTTGACCTTTGTGGTTTTTGTACTCTACGGCAGCTTTGCCGCTCTCGCCCGACGCTGGCTGTTGGGCTCAGAAGGGGTCATGCGCTGGCTCAACCGGTCCTTTGCGGCGATCTTTGCCACCCTTGCGGGTCGGCTTGCATTTGAGAAAGCCTGAGTATGTTGGGTCGTATCCCTGCCGCCGCGTTTTTGCTGGGCCTTGCCGGCTTGGTGCCTTTTGTCTGGGCCACCTTGTTGGTGTTGAACCTGTGGCCCGGATTTTCCAGCCCTTGGTTGCCTGCCACCCTGACGGGAGATGGTCGCTTGGTCATGATCCGCTATGGCGGGATTATCTTGCCCTTTATGTCGGGGGTTTTGTGGGGGTTTGCCACCAATGCCGCAACAAGCCAACATGCAGCGGTGGCCTATGGGTTGTCGGTGGTCCCTGCCCTTTGGTGGTTTTTGATGCCCGGCACCGGTGTGAACAGCGCCCTGAGCAACCTGACAACCGGCTTTATCGGGCTATTGTTATTGGATTATGCATTTCATCGCTGGGAGTTAACGCCATCATGGTGGATGGCCTTGCGCCTGCAATTGACGATTGTGGTGGTGCTCTGTCTTTTGATAGGGATCTTTGTATGACAGACAAAGAAACACTTGATGTATACGCCCAAAAGGTCGGCGATTATGAGGCGATGGCGCAAAAGTCGGGCGCGCGTAATCCCTTACTTACAACCTTTCTTGAGGCGCTGCCCGCGCAGGCGCATGTTTTGGATTTGGGATGTGGTCCTGGCCATTTTGCCGCTGAAATTGCAGCCCAAGGGCATCAGGTGACCGCCACGGATGCGGTTCGCGAAATGGTGGCACGCGCCGCACAACACGCCGGGGTGAACGCCAAAGTCGCCACCTTTGATGAGATTGCCGGCACAGATCTTTATGATGGCATTTGGGCGAACTTTAGCCTGTTGCATGCCGCGCGAGACGCAATGCCAAAACATTTGTCAGCGCTTTACACCGCGATCAAACCCGGCGGTGTTTTTCACATTGCCTTAAAATCCGGGCAGGCCAGCAAACGGGATGCCTTGGGTCGGTTTTACACCTATTACACCGATGAAGAGCTGACCGGCCTTGTCACGGATGCAGGATTTAGCGTCACCGAACATGCCCAAGGCCGGGAAGTTGGTCTTGATGGTACTGCCGCTGACTGGATTGCGTTGCGCGCCCATGGCTGACCTTTTTGCCTATACCGATGGCGCCTGTTCAGGCAATCCCGGGCCGGGGGGCTGGGGGGCGTTGATGCAGGCGCGTGACGGCACAACCGTTGTAAAGGAACGCACGCTTAAGGGCGGCGAGGCCCTGACCACCAACAATCGGATGGAGCTGTTGGCGGCGATCAATGCCTTGGAAGCTCTGGAACGGCGCAGCAAAATCACCATCGTCACAGACAGCAACTATGTCAAAAACGGCATTACCAGCTGGATTTTCGGGTGGAAAAAGAACGGTTGGAAGAACGCAGCAAAGAAACCGGTAAAGAATGCCGAGTTGTGGCAGCGTCTGGATGAGGCCAATGCGCGGCACGATGTGACGTGGGAATGGGTCAAGGGCCATGCGGGGCATCCCGAGAATGAACGCGCCGACGAATTGGCGCGTGCGGGCATGGCACCGTTTAAGCCGTGAGCCTTTTAGCGCTGCTTGATTACGGGTCGGTATTGATTTTCGCCATCACGGGGGCCTTGGTGGCAAGCCGTGCGCAGCTTGATCTGGTGGGATTTGCCTTTATCGCCTGTCTGACCGCATTGGGGGGTGGAACGGTGCGGGACCTGTTGTTGGATCGCAATCCAATTTTCTGGATCGACAATCCGACCTATCTGGCGGTCGCGGCCGCGGCGGCGTTAGTGGTGTTTTGCACGGCACATCTGTTGGAAAGTCGGTTGCGCACCATCATTTGGCTGGACAGTTTTGCGCTGGCTTTTGCGGTTGCTGCGGGTGCGGGTGTGGCGATCACCTTGGATCAAAGCATGATTATTGTGGTGCTGATGGGGGTTGCGACCGGGTGCATGGGCGGGCTGATGCGGGATGTGGTGGTTGACGAGGTGCCGCTGGTTCTGAAGCAGGGCGAGCTTTATGTAACGGCAGCGTTTTTAGGGGCGACTGTTGCAGCGGTGTTGCATGCCTATGAGGTTGATACGCTGCTGGGGTTAACTGCCTGTGGTGCGGTGACCTGGGTATTACGCGCCGGGTCCTTGTGGTTTGGATGGCATTTGCCGGTATACAAAAGCACGCCTCCCAAAAGCTGAGAGTATTTCATTTCCGCCAGTGGAACGGCACGATGATCAGCGCACCAATGGAGGACACGATGGCATTCATCCCCGGTGAGGAAAAACCAAAGCCAAACATGATACGGATGAAATAGAACAAAAATGCGCCGCCGACACAGATGATGATGGATTGCAGATAGCCATTGCGGGTCCAGCCGGTTTTTTCGGAGGCGTATCCAATGATCCCGGCAATCACGACCGTGCCCATAAGTATCATAAACATCGTCTATTCTCCCTCAAACCGGGACCCCGGTGCAATCTGAGCGCCGCTTTGAAACACATCGACATCTTGCGCAGCCTTGCCTGCCCGTTGCAAGCGGGTCAATTGGACAGCGCCTGAGCCGCAGGCGATGCGCAGATTGGCATCAAGCACCTCGCCGGCCTGTCCCTGTCCGGAAGCGAGACAAGAGCCAAGCACCTTGATCCGCGTGCCTTGCCAGTCGAACCAGGCGCCGGGAAATGGCGACACCCCCCGGATCAGGCGGTCAACATCCTGTGCGGCGCCTGTCCAGTTGATACGGGTCTCGGCCTTGTCAATCTTGGCCGCATAGGTGACGCCATCTGAGGGCTGTGGGTCGGGTGTCAGGGTTGGCAGCTGGTGCAAGGCCTCAACAATGGCACCGGCCCCCAACGTGCTGAGCCGGTCATGCAGGGCGGCGGTGGTTTCTGTCGCGCCAATGTCCACGGTTTTACGCAGCAGCACCGGGCCGGTGTCCAACCCGGCGTCCATTTGCATAATGCAAACGCCGGTTTGCGCATCCCCCGCCATGATCGCACGGTGAATTGGCGCAGCCCCCCGCCACCGGGGCAGAAGGCTGGCATGGATGTTCAGACAGCCCAGCGAAGGCGCGTCCAGTATGGCTTGGGGGAGGATCAGCCCATAAGCGACAACAACAGCGATATCAGCCTGCACCGCCGCGAAGGCTGCTTGCTCAGAGGGTGATTTCAGAGAGGTCGGATGACGGACCTCAAGGCCCAGCGCGGCGGCACGTTGATGGACAGCGGTGGGACGGTCCTTTTTGCCGCGCCCTGCCGGGCGGGGCGGCTGACAATAGACACAGGCAACTTCGTGGCCCGCCTCAACCAGCGCGTCCAGAACCGGGACCGAGAATTCGGGGGTGCCCATAAAGATGATACGCATCAGTGTGATGTCTCCCGGTGGGGCCGTTGGGGCCAGTCAATGTTGCAGGGCGCGCCAAGCGGCCCTAGCTTTTGTGTTTTTTAGCGCGCCGCAACAGCATGTCACGTTTGGTTTTGCTGAGATTGTCAAAAAACATCCGCCCCGCAAGGTGGTCGATCTGATGTTGGACGGAGGTGGCTTCGAGCCCAACAAATTCACCGCGGGTGATCACGCCCTCTTCGTTCAGGTACCGAACGGAGACCGCGCGAGGACGGGTGATTTTGGCAACAACACCGGGCAAGCAAGGGCTGGCTTCTTGGTGAATGTTGGGTTTTACGGAGGCTTCTAACACAACAGGATTGGCCATACGGATGCGGCGGGTCCGGTCAGCTGAGGTATCTACAACAGCCAGTTGCAGCATCACGCCGATCTGCGGCGCGGCAAGACCTACACCGGGCATCGCATCCATTGTATCGATCATATCATTCCAGATGCCGCGCACCTCATCGGTGATCTGCGATACCTCTTCGGCAGGACTGCGCAGACGTTTGTCTGGCCATTGAAGGATGGGGCGGACGGTCATTGAGCGTGATAGGCCGCGATCAGGGTTTCGCGCAGCTCTGGGGTCAGGTGATCAAAGGTGACAATGCCGTCGAGGTGATCCAGTTCGTGCTGCACGCAGGCGGCGGCAAAGCCATCAAAGCTTTGGACATATCGACCGCCGTTCAGACCGGTCCAGACCATCTGAACCTGCGCGGGGCGCGACACCTCGGCGCTGACGCCGGGGATGCTGAGGCAGCCTTCGGTTTGGGTGGCGCGGTCTTCGCTCACTTCTTGCAGCATCGGGTTGATACAGACAATCGGGTCGGATTTGCCCTCTTTCCATCCTACATCCATCACAAAGAGGCGGTGCATCGCACCGACCTGTGGTCCGGCAAGCCCGCGCCCCGGCGCCGCATACATGGTTTCCAGCATGTCAGCGGCCAAGGTTTCGATCTGTGGCGTGATGTCATCAATTGGCGTGCAGGTTTCTGCCAGCCGGGGATCGGGCCAGAGCACAATCGGCAGCAGGCTCATGCGCGGGCCAATTCGCGTTTAAGTTTGACCATCTTGCGGGTCATCATTTGGCGTTTAAGCGGTTTGAGGTAATCGATAAACAGCTTGCCATTCAGGTGATCGACCTCGTGTTGCACGCAGGTCGCCCAGAGCCCGTCAAAGGTTTCCGACTGGGGGTTGCCCTCGCGGTCCATCCATTCGACGTCCACCACTTTGGGCCGGGTCACATCGGCATAGAGATCCGGCAATGACAAGCAGCCTTCTTCGTAGGTGTTCAGATCATCGGAGGAGGCTGTGATAACCGGATTGAACATCACCAGCGGGCGCGGTGTTTCGCCTTCTTCTTTGACGCAATCCAGCACGATCAGACGGTGCAGCAGCCCCACTTGTGGCGCGGCCAGACCAATGCCCGGGGCCTCATACATGGTGCGCAGCATATCATCCGCCAAGAGCCGCAGGTCATCAGACAGGTCTGAAACATCAGCTGCGGCTTTCTTGAGCCGGGGGTCGGGGTGCAAGAGGATTGTGCGTTTCATGAGGTGGATGTAGGCGATGGGACCGATCACTGCAAGCGAGGGGTTGCAGCTGTGGCGGATCACGGTAGCTTGCGGGCAAGAAAAAGGAGCTTTCCCATGAGTTTTGACGAAATCATCGACCGCCGCGACACCCATTGTGCCAAATGGGACCGGATGGAGGCGCTTTATGGCGTGCCACGCGAGGACGGTATTGCGATGTGGGTGGCCGACATGGATTTCCGCCCGCCGCAAGTGGTGCAGGGTGCGGTACAGGAAATGTTGGATCACGGTATCTACGGATACTTTGGTGATGACAGCAAATATCTGTCTGCGATCCAGTGGTGGATGCAAAACCGGCATGGCTGGCGTGTTGAGGCGGATTGGATTTTCACCACCCATGGTTTGGTGAATGGCACGTCGATGTGTGTTGATGCTTTTACCGCGCCGGGGGATGGTGTGGTGTTGTTTACGCCGGTCTACCACGCCTTTGCCAAGGTAATCAAAGCCGCGGGACGCCATGTTGTCGAATGTGAAATGCCCGTGGTTGAAGGCCGTCATGAGATGGATTTTGACACGTGGGATGCGCAGATGACCGGATCCGAGACGATGGTGATCTTGTGTTCGCCGCATAACCCCGGTGGTCAGGTCTGGAGCGAGGCGGAATTGCAGGGAATGGCGGAATTTGCCAAGCGGCATGATCTGATCCTTGTGTCAGATGAGATTCATCATGATCTGGTTATGCCGGGCCATAAACACACGCCAATGGCCAAGATTGCAGGCATCACCGACCGGCTGGTGATGATGACGGCAACGACAAAGACCTTTAACATTGCGGGCAGCCATTCGGGAAATGTGATCATTGAGGACCCTCAATTGCGTGCAAAGTTTGGCGCGCGGATGAATGCATTGGGGATGTCGCCAAATTCCTTTGGGTTGTTCATGGCCACTGCTGCCTATTCCCCAGAAGGCGCGGCATGGGTGGATGATCTGGTGACCTATCTGGATGGCAATCGGCGGGTGTTTGATACGGCTGTCAATGCGATCCCGGGATTGTCGTCGATGCCCCTTGAGGCAACATATCTGGCGTGGGTGGATTTTGAGGGAACCGGTATGACCCCGGCCGAATACACCAAACGCGTACAAAAAGACGCACGGATCGCGGTAAACCATGGGCCGACGTTTGGCAAAGGTGGGGAAACCCATCTGCGATTCAACATCGCCACGCCAAGGGCACGGGTCGAGGAAGCCTGTGCGCGGCTGGCAGAAGCGTTCAAAGACTTGCAGTAGATGGCACATGCAGTTTGTTGAGACAAATGTCAGGGCCGCGCTTGCGCAAGCGTGGTCCGCCGAAACGGCGGTTCAGTGGACAGCTGAAAACCCGGCCTCTGGACAGTGCAATGTGACGGCAGCGGTTGTGCATGATGTGTTTGGTGGTGCGGTGCTACGGACGCAATTGCAGGGCGTTTGGCATTATTACAACCACATCGACGGGCAACGGGTGGATCTGACGGACAGTCAGTTCACCGCCCCCGGTGCGCTGTTTACCGCGCCTGAGCAATATATGGATGCGCCAACCAGCAGCGAAGCCGCACTGGAAGGCATACCGCAGCGCGAATATGACACGCTGCGGGCGGCTCTTTTGGCGCAATTGCGCGCGCGGGCGCCTATCCCGTAGAGAGGTCTTGGGCCAGCATCAACGCGTTGTTGTCAGGGTCAAAGAAAGTGGCAAGGCTGACCATACCTTCCACGGTCATCGTTTCCCCATCAAAGGACACACCCGCGGCTTCGAGTGCGGCGCGGGCGACATGAATGTCAGCCACGCCAAAAACCGGCACAGCATTGCCCGGCGCGGGTTCTGCCTGTTCGCCCAAACCCAGCACGACACCTTTGGTTTTTGTGTTCATCTCGCTCCAGCCTGCTTCATCAATGTGATAGCGCAATTCGAATCCGAGCATTTCGGCATACCAGTCCGCACTTTTGTGGCGGTCCCGCACCGAAAGGGACAAGGTAATCTGATCGTCTAGGGTCACAACGGACATAGTGCTTTCCTATGATTGAAAAATATATATACTATACTTTATGGACATAAATCTGATTGTCAATATTTCTTCTCGTGCCTGGAGCCTGCGCATTCTGGCCTTGATGCACCAAGGAACGCCGGGACGGCAGGCGCCGTTGCTGGCCAAGACAAATGCCGGGCGCACGGCCTTTGGGCAAAGTCTGCGGCATTTGATTGATCTGGGGTTGGTGGAACGCAATCCGGGGCATGGACATCCGTTGCGTCCCGAGTATCGATTGACGGCCCAAGGTATTGAGGCGGCGGCACTGGCAGATCAGATTGAACACGCCGCACCGCAAGATATTGGCAATACGTTGCTGCGCCGGACATGGACGGTGCCGGTATTGGCTGTCAGCCATCAGCCGGTGTTTTTCTCGGATATCAAAGCAGCGTTGCCCGCAATTACGGACCGGGCATTGTCGCAATCCTTAAAGCAGCTGCGGGCCTGCGAATGGGTGACGCGGGATGTCAGCACAGAGGTGTCGCCCCCCCGTGCGGTCTATCAAACAATCAATGCCGGGGCGTTCATTGGGGCGGCGCTAACGGCCGTCCGTCAATAGCGCAAAAGGCGCATCCGTAGATTTGACAAAATCGAGCGCGGCATGATCAGCCACTGGAGTGGCGCGCTTGAATTCATAGTGCATTTCGCCCCGGTCTTCGGCGCTGGCGATGATCAGACATTGGAACAGGTGCACCGCACCATCATAAAGATCGACCAACCCGCGCAGGTGCGGCGCATCTTCGAGCGCAACAGCAAAGCCGGTCTTCCACATATGCAGCACTTTGGTCTGTTCGCCGTCCACCTCAAGACGCAGACGCGATGCTTTGCGCAGGCTCATGCGCCGCGCGGCGTCCAAGCCTGCCAAAATCTCTTTTGATAGCATTGATTCCATGATCGTTCCCCCCGGTGCCCCTAAGCTGACGGTATCGGGGGCAAAAGCAAGTCGAAACCTTGCCCCCTTTGATGTGCATCTATGCAGAGACCCTGCGCCCGCATTGATATGGGCAGAGTACGACAGGCGCACTACAGTCTTGTTAACTGAACGACACAGGAGCGGAAAATGGGCCTTTTGGTAGACGGAAAGTGGCAAGACACATGGTACAACACCAAGGATTCAAACGGTAAGTTTGAGCGATCAGCGGCCAAATTCCGCAACTGGGTGACAGCGGATGGAGCTGCAGGACCATCGGGTGTTGCGGGGTTCAACGCCGAAAGCGGGCGATATCATCTGTATGTCAGCATGGCTTGTCCCTGGGCGCATCGCACTTTGATCCTGCGCCAAATCAAAGGTTTGAGCGACCATATCGGTGTTTCGGTGGTGCATCCTGATATGATGGAAGACGGTTGGAGTTTTGATAACAGCCACGCGGGTGCGACAGGGGATCAATTGTTTGGGCTACCCTTTGCACGCGATATTTATACCAAGGCGGACTCTGTGTTCACGGGCCGCGTGACGGTGCCGATCTTGTGGGACAAGACGCAAGGGACAATCGTGTCCAACGAATCTTCTGAGATTATTCGTATGTTCAATAGTGCTTTCAACGGCATCACTGGCAACACAGATGATTATTGGCCCGCCGAATTGCACAGTGACATCGAAACGGTAAACGCGCGTATCTATGACACGTTTAACAACGGTGTGTATCGGTGTGGGTTTGCCACCACGCAAGACGCCTATGACGAGGCGGTCGGCCCCCTGTTTGACACGCTGGATTGGCTGGAAGCGCGATTGGGACAGCATCGTTATCTGATGGGCGAACAGGTGAGCGAAGCCGATTGGCGGTTGTTCCCGACGTTGGTGCGGTTTGATCCAGTTTATCATTTGCACTTTAAATGTAACCGCAAACGGGTTGTAGATTACCCGAATCTTTGGGGCTACACCCGCGAGCTATACCAATGGCCGGGCGTTTCAGAGACGGTGAACTTTGATCATATCGTGCGTCATTACCATTACAGCCACGAGACGATAAACCCGCACCGGATTATTCCGACCAATCCGGTTTTGGATTTTGATGCACCACATGGGCGCGGGTAAGAGAATACCCGCCGCCCCTTAGCAACTGTATCTCTCAGACGGTCTGAGAAGTACAGTTGTTAACAAATTGGCCCGCCTAGCGGCTTGATCCGTAGTGTTCCACCATCGCGGCCAGATCTTCGGGGGTGGTGGCCGCAGGGACAAGGGCGCTTGCATTACTGCAATGAGAGAAAATTGATCCGTCCGAGAAAAAGGAAGTGTTGGTGACAAAGATCACACGTGCATTTGGTTGGCGGAAATTTGCATAGTCAGAAATAGCCAGTGCTGACCCCTCTTTCAAAATAAGATCCATGATGATGATATCCACAGGATGATCAGCAATATGGGTGATGGCCGCGTCTTGGGTTGCAGCGCAGATAACGTTCATTTGCTGCCTCTCAAGGTGGTTTTTCCACACAGAACTCAGTTCTGGACGGCTTTCTACAATAAGCACATTCATAGATGTGCCGGAGGAATTTATGGTTTGTGCGCGTTCGATATTCATAGGACCTCTGGTGTGCTTCAGAGATTAACAAATGGTTAACGAATGGACAAATCAGTTAATCACTTTTCTGACACTTGAATTTTGAGTGTCTTTCCGCTTTGAGCTTGGGCAGAAAAAGCGGTTTATTGCCGAACACCGGCAGGGAGGGTGTTTCAAGGATGCAAACCCTACACCGGGATCATGGCGGCAATCTGGATGCGGCGGTAGCACGTTTTGGCGGACGTCGGGATGCGTGGCTGGACCTGTCAACGGGGATCAATCCAACGCCTTATCCGGTTCCCGAGATCCCGGCGGCAAGCTGGCGTGATTTGCCGGACAAAGGCGCAAACGCTGCGTTGATCGATGCGGCGCGTCAGTTCTGGGAGGTGCCGGCCCACATGGGGGTGCTTGCGGTGCCGGGCGCATCCGCTGCGATTGCACAGATGCCAAGGTTGGCCCCTGCTGGCTCGGTATCAATCCTTGGACCAACCTACAACGAACATGCGGCGAGTTTTACGGCGGCGGGCTGGCAGATCAGCGATGCAGCGGCGCAGGCAAGCGTGCATGTGCATCCCAACAACCCAGATGGGCGCTTGGCGGACCCTGCGACGATGTCGGGCGAATTGCGCATCATTGATGAGAGCTTTTGTGATGTCATGCCCGAGCAGTCCTTGATCCTGCTTGGCGATACCCCGGGTACGTTGATCCTGAAAAGTTTTGGCAAGTTCTGGGGGCTTGCTGGGGTGCGGTTGGGATTTGTGATCGGAGATCAGGCGTTACTGAATAGACTGGCGGACATGTTGGGGCCTTGGGCAGTGACGGGCCCGGCGCTTCATATCGGGCGAATTGCGCTGCAAGACATGCGGTGGGCGCAGGAGACCCGCCTGCGGCTGCAAGCAGACAGTGACCGGATGGATCAAATGATGACACAGGCGGGCGCCAGCTTGGTCGGGGGCACCACATTGTTCCGGCTGTACGATGTCAAAGACGCACAAGACTGGCAGACCCGCCTTGCCCAACATCACATCTGGAGCCGAATCTTTCCGTATAATCCACGTTGGATACGGCTTGGCTTGCCGCCGGGTCACGGATGGGCGCACCTTGAGGCAGCGCTGGCATGACCACTGGATTGGTTTTGGCCGCGGCGATGTTGCTTGATGCGGTATGGGGTGAACCCGCGTGGTTGTGGCGCAGAGTTCCTCATCCTGCGGTCCTCATGGGGCGGTTGATTGCGGAGTGTGACCGACGGTTCAACCATGCAATGCAACGCCGCGCAAAAGGGGTCGCGGTTGTCGGAATGCTGATCTTGTTGGCGGGAATGCTCGGTTGGGTCTTGGGGCAACTTGGCAGCGGTGTCGAAGCGGTTGTTGCTGCGATTCTACTGGCGCAACGGTCTTTGGTCCAACATGTGCGCGCGGTGGCAGATGGGTTGCGGTTATCGGTCAGCCAGGGACGCCGCGCCGTTGCGATGATCGTCAGCCGCGACACAGCGCAGATGCAACCGCCTGCGATTGTCCGCTCTGCCATTGAAAGCGCCGCTGAAAACCTGAGCGACGGTGTTGTTGCCCCTGCCTTGTGGTTCTTGATTGGCGGGTTGCCGGGGCTGTTGATCTACAAGGTGATCAATACCGCAGACAGTATGATCGGCTATCGAACGCCACAATACGCCGAATTTGGCTGGGCGGCAGCGCGGGCGGATGATCTGCTTAATCTCGTGCCAGCGCGGGTCACTGCGTTGCTGATCGCAGTCCCGGGCGGGGTTGTTGGCACATGGCTGGCCATTCGCACCGACGCCCGGCGGCATCGATCCCCCAATGCTGGCTGGCCAGAGGCCGCTATGGCGCGTGCCATTGATGTAGCTCTTGCCGGTCCACGTGCCTATGATGGGGTAATGCAAAACTTTGACTGGGTGCATGAAAACGGCACACAAGACGGAACCCCTGCGGATATTGACGCCGCTATTGCGCGGCTTTGGCAGGCCTGGGCGATGTTGTTGTGTCTGGCTGCGCTGATTGGAATTTTGACAACCTAAAGGACTGTGATGAAACGTTTTCTTTTGACTGCTGCGTTGCTTTTGGCCCCGATTACAGCCTCGGCTGCCTGTGGGGGATCCTTTGCCGGATTTGTCCAAGGATTGAAGGACGAAGCGGTGGCAGAGGGCATTCCCTCTGATGTTGCGGATCGGTTTTTTGCAGGTGTGGCGCAAGACCCGGCCGTGATACGCGCGGACCGCAAACAAGGGGTGTTTCAGCTGCCTTTTGTGGAATTCTCCCGGCGGCTGATCTCAAACGACCGGATCAATCGCGGGCGTGCAAACGGCGAACGCTATGACGCGATTTTTGACCGGATTGAACGCGAATATGGTGTGAACCGGGGTGTTTTACTGGCGTTTTGGGCATTTGAGACTGATTACGGGACGTTTCAGGGTGATTTCAACACGGCCAATGCATTGGTGACGTTGGCGCATGATTGTCGGCGGCCTGAGCTTTTCCGTCCGCAGGTTTTGGCGGCGGTTGAGCTTTTTGCCAGAGGCCAGTTTGATCCACGTCGCACCACAGGGGCATGGGCGGGTGAGATTGGCATGGTGCAGATGTTGCCACGCGATATCTTGGACAACGGGGTTGATGGGGACGGAGACGGCAAAGTGTCGTTAAAAATCTCGGCGCCGGATGCGTTAATGTCGGGCGGAAAGATGCTGCAAGACCTTGGATGGCGTGCGGGTGAGCCATGGTTGCAAGAAGTGAGCCTGCCTGACGGGTTTGATTGGTCTTTGACCGGTTTGGAAACCGTGCGTTCGGTTCAGGACTGGCAGAGCTTGGGGGTGACACCGCGCAATGGTCCGCTGGCGGCTGGTTTAGGAGCATCTATTTTGTTGCCACAAGGGCGGCGTGGCCCTGCCTTTATCGCCTATCCCAATTTCCGGGTCTATTTCGATTGGAATCAAAGTTTTACCTATGTGATGACCGCCGCCTATTTCGCCACACGTCTACAAGGCGCAAAGGTGTTTGATGCAGGTACCCCGGACACGGGTCTGGATGGCGCCCAAATGAAAACCTTGCAGACACGGTTGCAGGCACGGGGTCATAACGTTGGTGCGATCGACGGAATCTTGGGGGCTGGCACCCGTGCTGCTGTACGTGTCGAACAATCCCGCCTTGGGCTGGCTGTGGATGGCTGGCCAACGCCTGCATTGCTTGGAAAACTTTAAGAAAGGAAACATGATGCCTCTGAAGAAAACAGCAGCCCAGATGGTTGCAGACGCCCGCGCCCGGATCGAAGAAATTGAGACCGCTGATGGGTTTGCCATGGCGGATGATCCAACGGTGCAAATAGTCGATTTGCGTGATCCGCGCGAACGCGAACGGAGCGGATTTATCCCCGGTAGTTTTCATTGTCCGCGCGGCATGTTGGAATTTTGGGTGGACCCTGAAAGCCCCTATTTCAAAGAGATTTTTGCGGAAGACAAAAAGTTCGTCTTTCATTGTGCGTCGGGGTGGCGCTCTGCGATTTCAGTGGCGACATTGCAGGACATGGGATTTGAGGCGGCACATTTAAAAGACGGATTTATCGGTTGGGAAAAAGCCGGTGGAGCGGTTGAAAAATTGCCCCCCAAATGAGCGCTGAAGCTGAAACCGTTTAGCAATTGTATTTCTCGGGCGGTTTGAGAAATACAGGTGCTAGGCAACCATCGTTTCTGCAGCTTTGAGATCAACTGAGACCAATTGGCTGACGCCTTGTTCGGCCATGGTCACCCCAAAAAGCCGGTCCATACGCGCCATTGTAACCGCATGGTGGGTAATGATCAGAAACCGTGTGTCGGTCTGGCGGCACATTTCATCCAAGAGATCACAAAACCGCGTCACATTGGCATCATCCAAAGGCGCGTCCACCTCATCGAGCACACAAATTGGTGCGGGGTTGGCCAGAAACACGGCAAAGATCAGAGCCATCGCGGTCAAGGTTTGTTCGCCCCCTGACAATAGGCTAAGCGTGCTGAGTTTCTTGCCCGGTGGCTGGCACATGATCTCAAGACCTGCTTCGAGCGGGTCATCGGATTCAACCATCACCAGATTGGCCTCTCCGCCACCAAAGAGGTGTTTGAACAACATAGAAAAGTTGGAATTGACCTGTTCAAACGCGGTCAACAAACGTTCGCGGCCTTCGCGGTTCAGGCTGGCAATCCCGGATCTGAGTGTCTTGATTGCCTCTTCCAGATCGGCCTTTTCTGTGGTGAGCGTGTCGTGTTCTTCCTGAACTTCTGCGGCGTCTTCTTCGGCGCGCAAATTCACCGCCCCCAGTGCATCTCGTTGGCGTTTGAGGCGGTTCACATCCGCTTCCAATGTATCAGCACCCGGCATCTGATCGGGGTTCATTTCCAAGCTGGTGAGCAATTGGTTTGGGGTCTGTTGGCTGTCTTCGGCGATCCGTTCAGCGGTGGCGGCCACGGTTTCTTTGGCGGCTTCAGCGCGGGCTTCGGAGCGGGCACGGGCCTCGCGGGCTTCAGAGGCGTCACGTTCCGCGTCGCGCTCGGCAAGGGTTGTTTCGCGCAGTGTCGATTCGGCGGAGGATAATTTGTCAGAGCTTCCGGCCTTACGGGCCTCTGCGGTGGCGATGGCGGAGCCGAGTTCATCGCGCTTGGCGGCAATTTCAGCGGGGGCGGCGCTGGCTTCCTTCAACTCGGCTTCGGAAGTTTGTTTGCGCTCCACCAATTCAGCGCTGCGTTTTTCGGCGGTTTCAAGACGGTGGCGCCAGCCGCTGATTTCTTTGGTGACTTCTTGGGCGCGCTTGGTGCGGGCCTCGCCTTCGCGGCGCAACTCATCATGTGCCGAGCGACGTGACATCATGGTGATCCGCGCGGCTTCGACGGTCATACGCAGATCTTCGATCGCATGGCGCGCCTCTGACAAATCCCCCAGATCCGCCAATGCACGTTCTGCTTCAAGCACTCTGCCGCGTGCTGCCATCGCTTCGTCTTCGTGACGTTTAACGGCCAAACCAAGGCTTTCCAGCCGGCCTTCGGCCAAGGTCCGGTCCGCTTCGACGCGGCTAAGGGCGCGGCCTGCGTCTGCCACCGCACGATCCGCATCCCGGCGCTGTTCGCGGGCGCGTTTGTCTGCTTCGGTTTGTTCAACCAAGGTGCGGGTCAGGCTCTCATGCGCGGCGCGCGCGCCTTCGGCGCGTTGGCTGGCTTTTTCGAGCGATTGTTTCAGGACTTCGAGGCGGTTGAGCTGTTGCAGGCGCAGGGCGGCTGCGGAGGGGGCATCTTCGGCCCAAGCGCGAAACCCATCCCACCGCCAGAGATCCCCTTCGAGCGAAACAAGACGTTGGCCCGGCAACAAAGACGCCTGCATCCCGCCCCCTTCGTCGGGATCCACCAGACCGATTTGCCCCATACGCCGGGCCAGCACCTCAGGGACGGAGACATGCAGGGTCAGGGGCGTGACGCCAGCAGGCAAAGGTTGTTCGGTGTCATAGCCGGGCAGCGCGGCCCAGCCGGAGGGGCCATCCGCCTCCACTTGTGGCGCGCGCAAATCATCCGCAAGAGCAGCACCCAACGCTTTTTCAAACCCATGTTCGACCTGAAGTCGGTCCAAAATCTGTCCACCCTCAGCTGTATCACGCTCGACCAGCTTGGCGAGGGCAGCAACTTCGGCACGCAGCGCGTTCATCTCGCCTTCTGCTTCGGAGCGTTCGCCACGTGCATCCGCCTCGCGGGTCTGGGTCTGGGCGCGGGCCTCTTCAGCTTTTAACAAAGCTTCATCGGCCTGTCCCGCAGCGGTCACAGCCGCAGATTCTGCGGTTTTTGCAATCTCAAAATCCTGTGCAGCCTGTGTCAGGGCCGCGCGGCTTTGGGTCACGGCCTCCTGCGCGCGTTGTGCTTCGGCTTCTGATTTTTGCTGGGTCTTGCGGCTGTCTTGGAGCAGACGTTCAGCAGAGCCGTGACGGGCCGCAAGGCGGGCCACATCTTCGGTTTGCTGGGACAGGTCCGCCTCGCGGCTTTGCAACACGGTGGCGGCGTCGCGCGCAGCCTCTGACGCGGCTTCGAGTGCCTCGCTATGACCTTGGCCCGCTTTGGTAAGTTCGGTCTGTTCCCATTCCAGCCGGTCGATGGTTTCGCCTGCATCGCGGTTCAGCCCGCTTTCTCGGTCAATGTCACGACCAAGTTGGGTGATCCGGTTGGTCAGCGTGTCGATGGTTTGCTGCGCGCGGGCTTCTTGATCGCTGAGGGTGTCGCGTTGCACGGCGAGACGTTGCAGGACTGCTGCGGCAATCGTTTCTTCCTCACGCAGGGCGGGCAACGCGTCTTCGGCGGTTTGACGGGCCTTGGCAGATTGCCCGACAATGGCTTGGGCCTGAGCAGCGGCCGTCACACGTGTGCGCAGTTCTTCGTCAGCGCTCGCGCGGGCATCATCGGCCTCGCGCCACCGCCGGTACAGCAACATCCCTTCGGTGCGGCGCAATTGATCAGCGATTTCGCGGTAACGCGCAGCCTGACGGGCCTGACGGGCCAATTGAGCCAGCTGGCTCGCCAATTGTTCGATCACGTCATCAACGCGGGCAAGGTTTGTCTCCGCACCGTTTAGCTTCAGCTCCGCCTCATGGCGTCGTTGATAAAGGCCCGAGATGCCTGCGGCCTCTTCCAGAATGCGACGGCGGTTTTTCGGTTTGGCGTTGATCAATTCAGCAATCTGGCCCTGTCGGACCAAGGCCGGTGAATGTGCGCCCGTCGAGGCATCAGCAAAGAGCATCTGAACGTCACGGGCACGCACGTCTTTGCCAGCTGCCTTATAGGCGCTGCCCACATCGCGGGTGATGCGGCGCACGATTTCAAGCGCGTCGGTGTCGTTGAAGCCAGCCGGTGCCAACCGCTCAGAGTTATCCAAATGCAGTGCGACCTCGGCGAAGTTACGCGCCGGTCGGGTGGCCGCACCTGCAAAGATCACGTCTTCCATACCGCCGCCGCGCATCGCGGTGGGGCGGTTTTCCCCCATGACCCAGCGCAAGGCTTCGAGCAGGTTCGATTTTCCACAACCATTGGGGCCCACAACACCGGTCAAACCATCAGCGATGATCAGATCAGTGGGGTCTACAAAGCTTTTGAAGCCCGTCAGCCTGAGTTTGGAAAAGCGCACGTCTGGGGGGGCTCCGAATGATTCCTGCGGTGTAAAGGATGCCGGGCTGGGCGCAGATGTGTCAAGCGACGACCACAAGAAGGAGCACAAAGGGATAGGTTATCCACAAGATATTGCGGTTTTGGGAGGACTACACTGCGTCGCAGTCCAATTCGACACGGATTTGCCCAATCTCTTTGATTTCTGTTCCCCGGAGCGGGATACATTCATATTCACGCGCGGTTTCACGGCGCGGAGGTGCGCCTTTGCCGCAATCAAGGCGAGCTGTGATGCGGGCTGCATCACCTTTGATGTCAACCACAACACAGCCGCTGACCTGTTGCATCGCAGTGGCGGCGCGAAAGCCGATTGGCCCCAAGCGCGGAGCGTATTGCGGATTAATGCGAATGGCTTCTGCATGACGGTCCCGGACACGGACGTCGAAGATTGATCCGTCAACCAAGAGACGGGTGGCCGGGACACCCTGAAAGGCACGGTCGGGGGTGTTGCAGGCGCATAAGAGCGCAAGAAGGACAGAGATGAAGAGACGCCACATGCCAGTGTGATGGGCAAAGATGGTTAACATCCGGTTATTCAAGATGAACATCCAATGACGTAGTTTGATTTTGAGATGAAAGGTTAGATCACGTCGCCCATTGCCGCGCGGTTGCTTTGGTCATATGAATTGACCAATTCAGGAGGTCACATGCCATTCCGTGCCGTCACACCCGAAAAGCTGTCAACCTCGGTGGTTCGTCAGATCGAACAACTCATTCTGCGAGGCATTTTGCGGCCCGGTGAAAGATTGCCCTCAGAACGAGAGTTGGCAGAGCGGTTGAACGTGTCACGCCCGTCGCTTCGCGAGGCAATTGCGCAGTTGCAAAACGATGGCTTGCTCAGCGCGAAACCCGGGGCTGGCATCTATGTGGCGGATGTGTTGGGCGGGGCGTTTTCACCGGCGTTGGTTGCGCTGTTTGCCCGCCATGACGAAGCGGTTTTTGACTATTTGTCGTTCCGCCGGGATATGGAAGGCTTGGCTGCGGAACGCGCAGCGACCCATGCCTCCGATACGGATTTGGCGGTCATCCAAACCCTTTTTGACAAGATGCAGGCGGCACATGACAAAGGCGATGCGGAACATGAGGCCCAGTTGGATGCGCAGTTCCACATGGCAATTGTCGAGGCGAGCCATAACGTGGTGATGCTGCATATGATGCGGTCGATGTATGAGCTGTTGCGCGGCGGGGTGTTTTACAACCGGCAGATTATGTTCAAGCAACGCACCAGTCGGCAGGCCTTGCTGGAACAGCATAATGCGATCAATGAAGCGCTGCAGGTCCGTGACCCGCTAGCGGCGCGAGGTGCAATTGAGGCGCATCTGTCCTTTGTGAAAACCTGTCTGACAGACCATAACACAGCCGTGCGAAATGAAGATATCGCGCAGCAACGGCTTGAGCAGGAAAAGAACAGCTGAGCGTGGTCGTGTCGGTTTTGTCGTAGTTTGACGGACTCAACATCTTCAGAGAAACTTGCCGTGCGAAACGAAAAAGCCCCGGCAATTGCCAGGGCTTGTTGTTCGTTTGTGCAACTGTGCGCTTAGTGCAGTTTGGTATCAACCTGCGCAATGGCATCGTCAATCAGAGCGTTGCCGCTTGCGGCTGTCATCTGTTTGGCAATCACGTCACGGGCAGCAGCGACAGCAATTGCTGCGGCTTGGTCACGGACTTCTTTGACTGCGGCGGCCTGAGCCGAGCCAATCTGATCCTGCGCAGCGGCCATACGGCGTGCAACTGATTGCTCAAGGTCCACTTTGGCCTGGGCGCCTGCGGCTTGGGCTTCTTCTTTGGCAGCGGCGACAATGCGATCCGCTTGATCCTGCACTTCTTTGTGCTTGCGTTCATAATCAGCCAGCAAAGTCTGGGCTTCTTCGCGCAAGGTGCGTGCCTCATCCAGCTCTGCTCGGATGTCTTCGGCACGTTTATCCAGCATGCCGCCCAAAAGGCTGGGCACTTTGAAGTAGAACAGCACAGCGATGAACAGCAAAAACGCCAGCAGCACAACGAAGTCGGTGTTGCCGAGTGAGAAAAACGGGCCAGAGGCGGCCAGCGCCGGTGTTGCGAGCACTGCAGCCAGCGCGGTTGTCAGGGTAAAACGCATCTGGTTATCCTTTCATCCGGGCTGTTACAGCCGCAGTAATCGTTTTTGCATCAGCTTTGCCACCCATGGCGGTCACGATTTCTTTGGCAGTGTCTTTGGCCACAACGGTCACATTTTCCAGCGCGGAGGCGCGGATATCAGCAATGGCTTTCTCAGATTCAGCCGCTTTGGCTGCGATCTCTGCGTCGGCTTTTGCAATGGCTGTATCCAGTTCGCCTTTAATCTCTGCTTTTGCATCTTCCACGATCCGCTGCGCTTCGGCACGCGCATCAAGGAGAGCTTTGTTATAGGCTTCTTCGGCCTCAACCGCCTTGGCTTTGAGGTCTTCGGCGGCGGTAAGGTCATTGGTGATCGTGCCAGAGCGTTCCGCCAAAACCGCACCGATGCGGGGCAGTGCAACACGCGACAGGATCAGATAAATCGCGATCAGTGCCAGAACGAGCCAGAAAATCTGGTTTCCCCAAGTGGAGAAATCCAGCTGTGGCATGCCGGGGGCCGTCTCTACCACGCCATGTTCTGTGATTGTATCAGTTGCCATCTTGGCATCTCCTCGGAAACGAGACCTTGGACGTTAGACCCTTACAGCGGATAGGGAAAAGCCCCTATCCGCACGCAAGGATGTCGTTATCGCTGGATTATACAGCGAACATCAACAACAGCGCTACGAGGAAGGCAAAGATGCCCAGAGCCTCAGCAAACGCGATGCCGATGAAAAGTGTTGCTGTCTGGCTTGCAGCAGCGGATGGGTTGCGCAATGCGCCTGCGAGGTAGTTGCCTGCAACGTTACCAACCCCGATGGCCGCAGCCCCGGAACCGATTGCTGCCAGACCTGCGCCGATGTGTGCGAGTTCGCCTTCCATGATATTCTCCTATGCGTTGGAAGTTTCGTATTTGGACGGGTGTAAAAGTGTCGCCCGAATTAGTGATGCGGATGCAGCGCGTCCTTGAGGTACACGCATGTCAGAATGGTAAAGACGTAAGCCTGAATGAAGGACACAAGGACCTCCAGACCGTACATCGCTGTAATGCCCAGAATGGCAATCGGCGAAACGGCTGTCAGCGCGGCAAAGCCTGCGAAGACTTTGATCACCGCGTGGCCCGCCATGACGTTACCAGCCAAACGAATGGAGTGGCTGACCGGGCGCACAAAGTACGAGATCAATTCGATGATTGCCAACACAGGGCGCAGCGCCAGAGGCGCTGAGGCGACCCAGAACAGGCTCAGGAAAGAGGCGCCGTTTTTGACAAACCCCAAAACGGTGACGGTGATGAACACGGCAAAAGCCAGCACAACAGTGACCGCAAAATGCGATGTCGGCGTAAAGGACGCAGGCAAAAGGCCAAGGAAGTTGGCGCAAACGATGAACATAAACAACGTCATGATGTAGGGGAAATATTTGACCCCTTCCTTGCCGCAGATGTCTTCGAGCATTTTATAGACAAAGCCATAGGCCAGTTCCGCAACAGATTGCATCCGCGAGGGGATGACCGCGCGTTTGGAACTGCCCAGCACCAACAACAAAAAGACCGCAACAACCGCAAGGAACATCCAGACGGTTGCGTTGGTCACAGTGTACCACGCCACGTCCGTTCCATCGCCAAAGAATGGCTTGACGATGAATTGATCCATCGGGTGAAAGACCAGACCGCCTTCTTCGCTATGTGCATCTGTCGCCATCTCAGGCTCCTTCATTGTCTTTCGCGGCCTCAAGGGCCATTTTATTGTCCTGAATCTCTTGCGCAGATCGGAGCATCGTTTTCACTCCGGCCGCAAGGCCCAGCATTGTAAACAGCACCATGAATATCGGCAGCGTGCCAAACAGCACATCAAGCCCGTATCCGATGCCAAAACCGATCCCAAGACCGGCTACAAGTTCGATCACCATTCGCCAAGCAAGCTGCGCCTGAGAGTAGTGTTCTTCTTGATGGGGTTTGGCCGGTGCAGACCGCGCTTTGGCGGCGTTGATCTTGGCTTCAAGCTGTTGAAGATCCTGATCTGGCACGGGCAATTCCCCATTGGGATTCTTGGGGGTTAGCTACTGTTGCAATCACATAGAGTCAACCATCTGCGCGCGTCAGATAAGGTATTGTTTTTGATATGTTTTATACAGACGTCTCGGGTAACGCAGACGGTTTATGCCCCGAAACAGGGGCCGCCGGACATTCAACCTTTTGGTTGATCTTTGTCAGGGCTTGGGACGCCACTGCGCGGTTTGGGCCATCAGCCAGTCCTTGAAGATCCGGACAGCTTTGCGCCGCAACACACCTTCTCCCTGCAACAAATGGTACCCCCCTTCTGTGAAACCAATGTCACTGAGGCGCACCAATCGCCCCTCGGCAACGTCATGCGTCACGACCTCGTCTGAAGTCAGCAAGACCCCCTGCCCGGCCACCGCGGCTTCGACCGCCAGAATGGATGTCATCCGCCAGGGGATGTGCGGCACTTCGTCGGCGGCCACCTCACCCGATGTGGCGAACCACAAGTCCCAGGTCCCGCTGCTGCGATCCTTAAGCAAGGGATAAGACAGCAAATCGCGTGGCGAACGCAGGGGCTCTTTGATCAGGTCCGGCGCCGCATAGGGATGCAACGGCGCGTTGCTGATCAGCTCGGAACCCGGATAATTGTTCCCAGAGGACACAAATCGAATGGCGAGGTCCGTTTCATACCGGGCCACATCAGCAAGATGCCAAGAGGCTTCGACCCGAACATCTATTTCGGGGTGTTGCGCCATAAATTCGCCCAGTCGCGGGGTCAGCACTTTGATGGCAAAGAGGGTTTCGCAGCTGACCCAGACAGTTCCTTTTGGCACGTCAGAGAGGTTTTCCGTAGCGGATGCGATAGCATCAAGGGCGGGAGACACCTCCGCCAGATAAGAGGCGCCATAGGCGGAAAGCGTCAGGCCGCGCGACTGATCGCGGAACAATTGCACCCCCAAACGGTCCTCCAATCCGCGCACATGGCGGCTGATGGAGGAATGGCTGACACCCAGTTCCTCAGCAGCACGGGAAAAGCTTTGATGTCGTCCGGCGGCTTCGAAGGCACGCAAGGCGTTGAGAGGAGGAAGTTGGCGAGACATATCTCATGTGCATTTTTTGCACATATGCTGTCAAGGAATTGACTTTGCAGTTTTGGCGCCATGCTGCGAAAAGATGCGAGATAACACCGAAAGGGCTGAAATTATGACGTTTGTAGAGCGTAACATGCTTTGGCATGAACAGGAGAAATGTGTGAAAACCTCATCAATGATCGCAGCTTTGCGCAGAATGATACGAGCACTACATCCCCGCAGGCATCCTCAACTGAAGGATCTGAACCGGTCTCAGCTGCGTGATATTGGGCTGTCAGAGGCAGATGTCGCGGACCTGAAACACAAGTTGCCGTCCCAGCATACACACCATCCACGGTCTTAAGGTCAGGCCCCTTAAACTTGCCCCTAACCGCTTTCCCCGGGGCGTTCACCGGGGTAAAAGCGTGTCATGTCACATCCCATTGATCAGGTTTTTGCCGCTCTTGCGGACCCCACACGCCGCGCCATTCTGGCGATGCTGCTTGAGGATGACATGGCTGTGACTGACGTGGCTGAACCGTTTGAAATGTCTTTGGCCGCGATTTCAAAACACCTGACCGTTCTGACAAGTGCGGGTTTGATCTCTCAGGAGAAACGTGGACGGGTGAAGTGGTGCAAGCTGGAACCGGATGCGATGCGGGATGCATCAATCTGGATGCAGGGATTTGGGCAGTTTGAGCCTGTGAACCTTGATGCCTTTGAACGGTTCTTGGCAAGCGAGCTGCCTGAACGACGTTAGGACCCTGCCGCTAAGCCGGGTCCTCGTCACGAAGCAGCAGCAAAAGCGCAAGGATGGTCAGCGCCACACCACCCAGCACCATGACAGGCGGGACGCCATTGCCCAGCATGATTTCCCAGACGATGACCCATGTCGGAACAAGATACGTATAGGCCATGACTTTGGCTGATGGCAGGCGCAGGGCGGCAAATTGCAACAGAACAACAGTGCAGGCTGTGGCAAAGAACGCCGTATAAAACAGCGTGACCCAAACCCGGGTCGGCAAAGCGCCCCACTCCACCATGCGCAATTCTGGCCAAGCGTAAACCCCAAGCAACACCGCCCCCGCAACCGTTGTGCCAAAGGCGAGGACAACGGCGGATTCGCCTCGATTAAGGCGACGCACCATCGGGGAATAAAGCGCGTGGCTGATGCAACCAATGAAATAGACCGCTTCGCCGCGGCCTACATCAAAGGCTATGATGGCCGAAACATCCGCACGAAATATCACCCAAAGCGCGCCGACCGCCCCGATTGCCAAAGCAACGGCCATGCGCGGATGCAGGAATTGACGTAACAACAGCCATGCAAACCCGGCCGCGAGCACCGGAACCAAAGTGAACACGGCCGCCGCACTCACGGGTGGCGCTGTCTTGAGGCCTTCGAACATCAGCACAAAATAGAACCCAAAGAGCCCCCCAAGAATGGCGTAGCGCCATGGCGCCTGAAGGCTGCCCGCGTCCATCCCTCCGCGCAGCACAACAAGCGCGCCCACAAAAACCGTCGCCACAGCAAAACGCACAGCGGTAAAGGCCGATGGGTCAATGTCATTTGCCATCATCCCGCCAAGCGAAAACGACCCCGCCACCAAGGCAGAAAACGCAAGCATCGCCAGATGACCTTGGCTGGAAGGGCTCACGTCGCGGCCTGCTGCATTTGCTCTTTGATAAAGTTCTGCAATGCCTGCACTTTGGAGGTGCGGTGCAGATCAACATGGGTGACCAGCCACAAAGGCACCGACCATTCGGGGCGGGGGCTGTGGACCTCGATCAAATCGGGATGTTGTTTTGCATCAACGGTTGCGAAAAACCCGATGCCGGCCCCGGCCAAGACGGCGGCCTCGGAGGCGCGGGAATCTGTGCAGCGAAAGGTGATGGCCTGCTCTGCGACGTTGTTGCGTAGCCAGATATTAAACGGCGCGCGGCTGTCCTGGTCGTCATGGGCGACAAACCGATGTTTGGCATAATCGCTTTTCGATTGCGGCAAACCGTGGGTTTCGGCATAAGATCGGCTCGCATAGGCACCGACCTGCTGGTTGGCCAAAGGTTGCACAACGTTATCAGGTTGATCAGGTGCAATCCCGGCCCGAATGGCCACATGGGCCTCTCCGTATTCCAGCCGGAACAGGCGTTCTCCGGTCAGATAGCGCACGGTCACATCGCTATTCATATGTTGGAAACGGGTCAGCAAGGGGGCAATCTGAGAGGCGAGTGCTACCAATGACGTCACAACCAGTTCGCCCGAGACATCGGCGCCGCGCCCTTTGATCCGCCCGGCAAGTTGACTGAACTGATCATCTGTGGCCTGCGCGACGCGCAACAGGTCTTCGCCTGCCTCAGTTGGGGTATAGCCCCGGGCGTGACGCTGAAAGAGCTTGACCCCCAAACGCGCCTCAAGTGCATCAATATGCCGGATCACCGTCGCATGGTGGACCCCAAGAACGTCCCCCGCACCGCTCACCGTGCCCATACGTGCCACCTGATAGGCGGTTTTGATTTCGTCCCAATTGTCCATCGCGGCCTTCTGTGCGCATGTGAACATACTGATGGCAATAGGCATTTGTCAGTTCAAAAGTGCAAGCGTCAATTGAGGTGTCGGCCCGGCACTGATCGCGGATCGTACTAGATACTGATGCCGACGACGTCGGACGCATGTATCTTGGGCATTCGCATGTATCATGGGCATTAGGATCAGGCCCCTTAATCCGCACGGCTGGTTTGACCCTCTTTTCTTGTGGCAAGGTACATTTGCACAGGATTAATGGGGCCTGACCCTAGGCGAACGCATCTTGGCGCGGCATACTGCGGGTATGAAAGTGACCCGTGACACAGCCGAACAATTGATTGTTGAGAACAACCCCATTTGGCTGGCGATCTTTGTCTCTGTATTTGGATTGGTGTTTGTCGGTATTGGTCTGAGCATGTTGAGCACCACCTTGGGGTCAGGGTTGCTGTTCATAATGGGTGGTCTGATCATTGGGTTTGGCTTTAATGTGATTTTCATCCGCCGGACGCAGTTGATATTGGACGCGCCGCGCGATCTGGTTGAATTGCGGCGCCGGTCGTGGATCAAATACACCGCAATCACGTGGCAATTGCATCACCTTGAGCGCGCAATTGTTGAAACTTCACAGTCCGGAGACACGCCGACACATCGGGCTGCGCTTGTGTTCAATGGCGGCATGGACGCGGGCATTCATCCGATGACCTTGGTTTATACAAGTGGGCGGGGGGCGGCCCGGGCGGAAAGTGCGATCAACCGTTGGCTTGACTCGTATCGCGCCACGACCTAAATGACCTGCATCCCCGGGAGCATTGCCTTCCGGTCCTTTTGCCATTTGGGCAGGGATCGACCTCCGTCAGCGTTATACGCCCACGGAGGCGTTTGTGCATTTCAGCGGGCCTTCCTATCTTGGAGGCAACCCGCAACCGACCAAGAGAGGGGGCTTGCCCCATGTTTGAAAATCTAAGCGAACGCCTGTCCGGCGTCTTTGACCGCCTCACCAAACAGGGCGCATTGTCAGAGGATGACGTAAAGACGGCTCTGCGCGAGGTCCGTGTGGCCTTGCTTGAGGCGGATGTATCGCTGCCGGTGGCGCGTGATTTTGTCAAAGCGGTGCAGGATCAGGCAACCGGTCAGGCTGTCACCAAATCCATCACACCGGGCCAGCAAGTCGTCAAAATCGTACATGATGCGTTGATCGATGTGTTGCAGGGCGAGGGTGAACCCGGCGCGTTGAAAGTGGATAACCCACCTGCCCCGATCCTGATGGTTGGTCTTCAGGGGGGAGGGAAAACCACCACCACCGCCAAGCTGGCCAAACGGCTTAAGGAACGCGATGGCAAACGGGTGCTGATGGCGTCCTTGGACGTGAACCGCCCCGCCGCGATGGAGCAATTGGCGATTTTGGGTGTGCAGATCGGTGTGGACACCTTGCCCATTGTCAAAGGTGAAGACCCGGTTGCAATCACCAAACGGGCCAAGACCCAGGCCGGGTTGGGCGGCTATGACGTCTATATGCTTGATACGGCGGGCCGTCTGTCAATCGACGAAGAGCTGATGCAACAGGTCGAAGCAGTGCGTGACGTGGTGACCCCGCGTGAGACGTTGCTTGTTGTGGATGGGCTGACGGGTCAGGACGCCGTGCATACGGCCGAAAACTTTGACGATCGCATTGGTATCTCTGGTGTCGTCCTTACCCGGATGGACGGTGACGGGCGCGGCGGTGCGGCGCTGTCGATGCGCGCGGTCACGGGTAAGCCGATCAAGTTTGTTGGTCTTGGCGAAAAGATGGACGCACTGGAAACCTTTGAGCCGGAGCGGATCGCAGGCCGTATCCTTGGGATGGGCGACATTGTTGCGCTGGTGGAAAAGGCGCAGGAAACCATCGAGGCTGAGCAAGCCGAAAAGATGATGAAGCGCATGGCCAAAGGTCAGTTCAATATGAACGATCTTAAGATGCAGCTTGAGCAGACGATCAAGATGGGCGGAATGCAAGGCATGATGGGAATGATGCCGGGCATGGGCAAAATGGCCAAACAGGTCGAAGACGCCGGGTTGGATGACAAGGTGTTGCAGCGACAAATCGCGCTGATCCAGTCAATGACCAAGAAAGAACGTGCCAACCCTGCCTTGCTTCAGGCAAGCCGTAAAAAACGGATTGCCAAAGGTGCGGGCATGGAAGTGTCAGAACTTAACAAGCTGATGAAGATGCATCGGCAGATGTCTGACATGATGAAAAAGATGGGCAAAATGGGCAAAGGCGGCATGCTAAAGCAAGCCATGAAAGGCATGATGGGCGGCGGCAAAGGCGGCATGGACCCAGCGGCTATGGCGGCCGGCATGGACCCCAAGGCGCTGGAAGCGGCGGCCAAACAGATGGGGGGCAAATTGCCCGGTTTGGGGGGCGGTATGGGATTGCCTCCGGGTCTGTCGGGCTTTGGTAAAAAGAAGTGACATTGATGGCCACATATCCTGTGACCTGTGAGGCTGATGGTCTGACCCCGCGCCTTGGCGGGCAGCGGCGCTGTGGCTGGGCCGCAAAGTACGACGCCATGGTAATGCCAAGGGCAACGACATGATCACCTGCACGCTGACATATCGCATTGATCCTTATCAGGTTGACGCGTTTGAGACCTACGCCAAGGTCTGGATTCATCTGGTGAACCGGATGGGAGGGCACCATCACGGGTATTTCCTGCCCCATGAAGGTGCCAATGACGTGGCCTGGGCGATGTTTTCGTTTCCCTCATTGGCAGCATACGAGGAATACAGAACCGCAATGGCCAGTGACCCGGAATGCCAAGCGGCCTTTGCACATGCGGAAAAGACCCGTTGCATTCTGTCTTACGACCGCAGTTTCACGCGGCCTGTCTTGGACGGTGCGTCCCCGGCTCAGTTGGGGTTGATTGCTGAGTGACCCATGCGCCCACCATAACCACGGATCGTTTGGTCCTTCGGCATCACGTTATGGCCGACTTTGCACCGCTTTATGCGTTGTTTGGATCAGCACGGGCGCGGTTTATGGGGGGGCCTTATAGCCCCAAACAAATGTGGTATTGGATTGCATCCGAAGTCGGCAGCTGGTCCTTACAAGGGTTCGGAAGCTGGGGCCTTGAACGCCGCGACACAGGTGCGTTTATCGGACAAATCGGCATCAACCGGCCACATCATTTTCCCGAAACCGAAATCGGTTGGGTTCTTTTAGAAGAACATGAGGGGCAAGGCTTTGCCCGTGAGGCGGCGCATGCGGCTTTGAGCTGGGCTTGGTCAAACGGTCACGACACATTGGTCAGCTATATCGATCAACGCAACGCGTCCTCCATCGCCTTGGCGCAACATCTCGGGGCGACCCAAGACCCGAACGCAGCGCTGCCAGAAGGTGACAGCCCTAGCGATACATTAGTCTATCGTCACCGGAGGGCCGCATGACCACCATCATCATCCCGACAATCGAGACTGAAAACCTGCGTCTGCGCGCCCCGAAATGGAGCGATTTTGACGCCTTTGCCGCGTTTCGGGCCAGCGACAGGACCGCATTTGTGGGTGGCCCGTGTAACCGCACACAGGCCTTCGACAAGCTGGGCGAAATCATCGGCCATTGGCATTTGCGTGGATATGGGCGCTGGATGGTGGCAGACAAAACAACCGATGCGCCGCTTGGCGTAAGCGGATGTTTCTTTCCGGACGACTGGCCGGAGCCCGAAATTGCGTGGTCGGTCTTTGCCGAGGCTGAAGGACGCGATGTGGCATATGAAGCGGCGCGCGCCTCTGTCGACTTTGCATTTGGCACATTGGGTTGGACCACTGCTGTGAGCTGTGTGACACCGGGCAACACACGTTCTATCGCCTTGGCAAAGCGCCTTGGCGCCCTGCGAGAAGATGATTTTACCACCGTTGATGGCATGGTGCTTGAGGTGTACCGCCACCCGCGCCCGACGGGGATGTCATGATGCAGGTTGACGCCCCGATCCTCACGACGGACCGCCTGATCTTGCGCGGGCCCAAGCCAAGCGATGTTGAGGCGATTATCGCCTTTTACGCCGATGCCGATCAGGCCTTTGGGTTTGGCGGCGTATTGCCGCGTGATCAGGCGTGGCGCTGGTGGGCAAGTGTGATTGGTCATTGGCACATGCGCGGATATGGGTTTTGGACCATCACCCTAAAAGGCAACGATACGCCGGCAGGTATCTGCGGCTTGTGGAACCCCGAAGGTTGGCCAGAGCCCGAGATGGGCTGGATCGCATTTGAGGGAAATGAGGGCAAGGGTATCGCCTTTGAAGCGGCGACAGCCGTGCGGCTGCATGCGTATACGCACATGGGATTCACAACCCTGAGCAGCAACATCGTGCCCGGCAACACAAGGTCGATTGCCTTGGCCGAACGGTTGGGTGCAACGTTGGAAAAGACCTATCAGAACGTCAATATGGGCACTGAACATCTGTATCGCCATCCCGGACCGGAGGCGTTGGAATGACCTATATGACAGACCAAATACCCGTGCTGGACACACAGCGTTTGACGCTGCGTGCGCCAAAAACCAGCGATCTGGCGACATTGAGTGCGTTTTTCCAGACCGAACGGAGCCACAGCGTTGGTGGCCCGGTTGATGCAACAGGTGCCTTTACCAAATTGGCCGCCCGGATTGGTCATTGGGCGCTCAAAGGGCACGGCCTGTGGCATATCGATGACCGCCAGAATGGTGACTTTCTGGGCTGGGTCGGCGTGATCAATCCACCGGGATGGGATGAACCAGAGCTGGGATGGACGGTTTTCGCGCATGCTGAGGGCAAAGGATACGCCTTTGAGGCGGCCCGTGCCGCGCGCGCTTTTGCGGCGCAAGAATTAAAGCTGGACAGGCTGATCAGCTATATCAGTCCGGACAATCACCGCTCGTGCGCGCTTGCGGTACGACTTGGTGCCAGCTTTGAACGCGAGGGAAGCCTGCTTGGCATTCCTTGTAACATCTACCGCCACCCCAAGGAGGCCGCATGACCGATACTGTAAAACTCGCCGCTGAGGTTCTGAAAGACCACCGCGCCTCAATTGACCGTCTTGACGCGATCCTTGTCTATACCTTGGGCGAGCGGTTCAAACATACGCAGGCTGTGGGGAAACTCAAAGCCAGCCACGACCTTCCCCCGTCCGATCCAAACCGCGAAGCGGATCAGATCGCGCGGCTTGAAGATTTGGCAAACCGGGCCGATCTGGACCCCGAATTTGCCAAGAAGTTTCTCAACTTCATCATCGCTGAAGTCATTCAGCATCATAAGCAACACCAGAGCTAATCGGGGGTTTCCCCCATCTAAAACCAAAGGAACTACACATTATGGCTATGAAAATTCGTCTCGCCCGCGGCGGCTCCAAGAAGCGCCCCTTTTATCGTATCGTCGCTGCAGACAGCCGCATGCCACGCGATGGCCGTTTCATCGAAAAGCTGGGCACATATAACCCGCTGCTGCCAAAAAACAGCGAAGAGCGTGTGAAAATGGACGTTGAAAAGGTTCAGGCATGGATCGCCAAAGGCGCACAACCCACAGACCGTGTACGCCGCATGTTGGAAGCCGCAGGCGCATTGCCAAAAACAGAGCGCAACAACCCCAACAAAGGCACACCGGGCAAGAAAGCCCAAGAACGCGTGCAGGAAAAAGCTGACAAAGCTGCCGCTGCTGCTGAGGCGGCTGCTGCTCCTGCTGCTGATGAGGCCGCTGCAGAATAATCTGTCGCAGGCATAGAAAACGAGTGGCCCGGTATGGATGAATTTTCGGATGATTTCCGTGCCGGGCTGCACGACCTGATGCGATGGCGTCGCGATGTGCGCCATTTTCGCACAGATCCGGTTGACCCGGACCTCTTGCAAACCTGTCTCGACACGTTTTCGCTGGCGCCTTCTGTTGGCATGTCAGAACCATGGCGCATCTTGCGCGTGACCTCGGACAATGCGCGGACGGCTGCACTCCAGAATTTCAAAGACACCAATACTGCCGCCCTTCAGGGTTATAGCGGGGACACCGCCAAACGATATGCCCGTCTTAAGCTGTCAGGCATGCAGGACGCGCCGGAACATCTGGCGATTTATTGTGATGATACCACCTCAAAAGGCGCAGGCCTTGGCGCAAAGACAATGCCACAAATGCGGCAATATTCGGTGGTTGGGGCAATTACGATGATGTGGCTCGCCGCGCGCGCACAGGGACTTGGTGTTGGATGGGTTTCCATCCTTGACCCCGCGCGCCTCAACGCTGATCTTGAGGCACCGCAGGGATGGACGCTGGTCGCCTATCTTTGTATCGGCTGGCCACAGGAAAACAGCCTGACGCCGGAATTGGAAACCAAAGGCTGGGAGGTCCGCGCCCCCGCCTTGCAGATTGAGAACCGCTGATGTTTCGAGTGTTGCGCCTTGTCTTTCTGCTGTCCGTTGGGGCCTATTTGGGGTTTCAGGCAAGCCTTTTCACGATGCGCGCTGAGTGCAACCGTCTGGCCGGGACGTGGACAGGTAATTTATGTGTCAGCTCAAAGGTGGCAGAATGACAGATATGATTCCGGTTGGTGTGATTGCAGGTGCATACGGTGTGCGCGGTGAATTGCGCATCAAAAGTTACTGCGCGGTGCCCGAAGACATTGAGACCTATAACCCGCTACGCACCGAAGACGGCACCGAATATCCAGTCGCTATTTTGCGATCTATCAAGAATGGTTTTGCCGCGCGCATTCCACAGGTCACCAATAAAGAAGACGCAGATGCCTTGCGTGGCACGGTGCTTTATGCGGATCGCGGGCAATTGCCCTCCCTGCCCGACGATGAATTCTATCATGCTGATCTGATTGGGCTTGAGATATATGATACCGGTGGCGTGCTGTTGGGGCGGGTGAAAACCGTACAGAACCACGGCGCTGATGACCTGTTGGAGCTGCAATTGGCGGGGACCTCAGCGACCACGTTTCTGCCCTTTACCAAAGCTGCGGTGCCCACGGTCGATTTGAGCGCCGGACGCATTGTCGCCGATCCACCCGAGGGTATCTTGCCCGAAAGTGCGCAGGACTGATGCCGCGCCGGATCATCATCCACGCAGGATTTCACAAGACCGGCACGTCTACTGTGCAGGCGGTTTTGCGCGAAAACCGCGTGGCGATGAAGAAACAGGTGGCTTTGAGGCTGCGTTGGCATTTGCGTGACGTTGTTGCCGCCACCCGAGGGTATTCCATAGATCAGGACCCGCTGACCTTGATCAAAGCGCAAACCCGGTTTGGGGCTGTCATGAACGAGCTGCCCGGTATGCCGCGGCGCACATTGATACTGTCCGCAGAAGAGCTCTGCGGGCATTTGCCCGGACATTCAGGTCTAAAGGATTACGCCGCCGCGCCTGTCTTGTTATATGCCTATTGGGAGATTGCAAAAGCGCGGTTTCCACAGGCCGAAATCTTGATTTTCCTGACCCTGCGCAAACCTGACGCCTGGCTGGCCTCGGCGCATTGGGAACATGTGCGCTCCTCTGACATGACCATGACCCTTAATGCATTTCGCGCGCAATTCTACCGTGCTGCGGATTTGCGGGGTATGGCCAATGAAATAGCCGCACGGGTCCCTGTCCCGGTGCATGTGCACACGCTGGAAAACTGTCGCGACCTGCCTTTGGGCCCGGCAGACCCGTTGTTAGACCTGTGTGATCTGCCGTTGACGGTGCGCGCGGGTCTGGTACCGGTGCCCGCCGCAAATCAACGTCTCGGAGAAGACGTCTTGCAAGCGATGATAGAAGTGAACCGGACCACATCAGATAGTGCGGCCCGCAATGCGGCAAAAGCGGCACTTATTTCCAAAGCGCAGGGCCTATGAAACCTACCCGATCCCATGGCCGCCAATCTGTGCGCCCGACCCTAAAGCCACGTGAATTGATGCAACCCAAGCCCGATTACCGTGATGTCTGGCAGGCGCGGGTGATTACCTTGTTTCCGGATTTGTTTCCCGGTGTTTTGGGGGCCAGCCTGACCGGCAAGGCTTTGCAGGACGGATTGTGGCAATTGCATACCCATGATCTGCGCCCGTTTGGGATCGGCAAGCACCGCAATGTGGATGACACGCCTGCGGGCGGGGGCGCGGGAATGGTGCTGCGTGCGGATGTTGTTGGTGCCGCTGTTGAGGCCGCAACGACCAAAGCACGGGGCCGATGGCCGATCTTGTATATGTCACCACGTGGGCGCCGCTTTGATCAATCCATGGCGCGTGATCTGGCTACCTGTCAGGGGGTGACCTTGCTATGTGGTCGGTTTGAAGGGGTCGATGAACGGGTGATCGAACATTATGGCATTACCGAAGTGTCCTTGGGTGATTTTGTCATGACCGGCGGTGAATTGGCCGCTCAGGCGATGATTGATGCGACGGTGCGACTGTTGCCCGGTGTGTTGGGCAATGCAGACAGCGCCATCGAGGAAAGCCATTCCGCAGGGTTGCTGGAACATCCACAATATACCCGGCCCGCCACATGGCAGGGGCGCGACATTCCGGCGATTTTGACCTCGGGCAATCACGGTGAGATCGCCAAATGGCGCCAAGCCCAAAGCGAAAAGATCACCCAAGACCGCAGGCCCGATCTTTGGGAACGCCACTCCAAAGATGCTTGACTCTGTGCTTTGAAAGGCGCGCCCTGTTTAGGGGCCTGACCGTAAAGATGGAATTCAATCTATCTCCCCTTGATCGATCTGAATAACCCTCCTATACCCCGCCCATCCGGAATCACCATTGTGTGGCTCCGGTGCTTTGCGTTTTTCGCAAAGGGCAAAAAGGAATGACGATGTATCCTTCGGTGGGCGGCCACGGCCAAGCCTGACAAACAGACCGAAGCTCTGATCGCGAAACAATCTTCGTGGAACACCACGAGCATCAAAGGAGATCGGTCAAATGAACCTGATCGCAGAACTAGAGGCGGAACAGATCGCCGCACTGGGTAAAGAAATCCCAGATTTCCGTGCCGGCGATACGATCCGCGTAGGCTTTAAGGTCACCGAAGGCACACGTACCCGTGTGCAGAACTACGAAGGTGTCTGCATTGCACGTAACAATGGTCATGGCATTGCCGGGTCATTCACCGTGCGCAAAATCAGCTTTGGCGAAGGTGTTGAGCGCGTATTCCCTCTGCACTCCACCAACATCGACAGCATCACCGTAGTTCGTCGCGGCCGTGTACGTCGTGCCAAGCTGTACTATCTGCGCTCGCGTCGTGGTAAATCCGCACGTATCACCGAGAACAGCAACTATAAGCCGAAAAAAGCGTAAGGATCGTAGCGATGAAAGCCGATACACATCCCGAATACCACACGATCAACGTCAAAATGACAGACGGCACGATTGTGGAAATGAAATCAACATGGGGCAAAGAAGGCGACCAGCTGTCGTTGGATATTGACCCGTCCGTGCACCCAGCATGGACCGGCGGCACAAGCCGTCTGATGGACACCGGTGGTCGCGTGTCCAAGTTCAAGAACAAGTACGCAGGCCTGTCGCTGTAAGCAGCGTGCCATTGCGAAAAGTAGTAAAGGCGCAGCCAGTTGGGTGCGCCTTTTTTCGTGGCCACGATCTGGATGACATATGCCAAGCGGCAATCACGCAGCCAACAGCATGCCTTGTGCGCGTTTCAGACTGGGGCGCGCGGCTTGACCATATCCGTTAGGATTGCTGCGCAGTTCCGGGAATAGCTCAAAAAGTTCCGTGCGGGCGCGGTCCTCCAGACCGGGCAGGCTGTAACTGCCGGGTTGATAGCTTTCAGACCAGCAACCCGCTGACATCACCAGTTCATGCGTATCAAAAAGCAGGTGGAAGTAGGTGACTTCCGCAACGGTGCGTTGGACGATCGTTTCACCGTTCACAAGAAAATCCGCCGCTGTGATCACTTCATCTTCGCCAAAATACATCGATGCGCGGTAGTCTTCGATCAACATGCGATGTTGGGGAGAAACCCGCAGACGTTGCGCATTGCCAATGGCACCGGGCGCGAATTCGATGGGGGCAAAGCGGCCTTCGCCTTTCACTGATCTGGATCCGACCCAGCGTAGTGGCTGCGGGCCGTGGTCACGGGTCAGCACCAGATCACCGGGTTTCAGGGTCTCAACCCGGCGCGGTCCAAAAGGCGTTTCGATACACGTGCCCCCGGCAAAGCAGATGATGCTTTCGATCTCAGAAAAGGTGACAATTGTGCCATCCAGCAATTCAGCCGAACCGGATTTACCGGGGCCGGGCCCGTCATTGTCAGAGATAACAACAGAACCGGCAAGAAGCTGACCGTTGAAGTCAAGCACATCACCCGTGGTTTCATCCCCTTCGCCACCCGTCACCGTTAGGCCGGTGCCATCCAACGCTGTGTCATCAATGATAAAGGTATCGTCGCCGTCGCCACCCGTGGCGGTATCACCGCTGCCGACATTCAAGGTGTCAGAGCCTTCTTCGCCCGCCAGCGTGTCAGACCCGCCGCCACCTGTCAGAGTGTCATCACCTGTGCCGCCGTTGACAGTGTCATCGCCAAGACCTGCTTCAATCAGATCGTTTCCGCCGCCTGCCTCGACCGAATCGTCGTTATTTCCCGCAGGCACCGCATCAAATTGGATGTCAGAGAAATAGATCGCCTGCGCGGTGGTGCCGCCATTGTCGTAGGTGACAACGATTTGGGCGACAGGGCCTTCGATCTCAATCAAGGCAGAGGCTTGGGCGCTGGTTGGGGTAAAGTTGGTCAGTCCAGCGGTGATCGTATTGCCGACCACCGTGTGGTTGCTGCCGCCAGTGATGTTGACGGATATCTCGTTTCCGTAAGCATCAAAGGCGCGAATGGTGACGATGTCCTGAAAATCAACACCGTTTGCATTCATCCCATCAATGTCGCTGATGCGGAAAGCGACATTTTCAACGCTGTCTTCAAAACCTGACCCGGCCGCTGCGGCAAAGTCAAAGGTGATCGTTGTATCCTCTGCGCTGCCATCAGCAAGAAGATAACCCGCAGAACTGTTGCTGAAGGTTTCACCGGGCGCGACATAGACGCCTTCATTGGTCCCGCCGCTTGTTTCGGCTGAGAAGGTCTCAGTGGTTTGTACATCGTCATAGGTGACGCTGACTTCGATCCCGCCAGTGTCTTGGGGAGTTGTTAAATTGCGCAGGTCCTGTTCGTCAGCAAAGCCCGACCAATTGAAGTCAAGCGGCGTTGCAGCGCTTGCGCCCGGTGCATCGTTCCCGTCAATAACATCGTTGCCGGGGTCGCCGTTATAGCTGCCGTCAATCGTGTCATCGCCATCGGTGCCCGATACGACCCCATCTGAGACGGCATAGTCCGCATAAGCAAATGCCGCTTCACCCGCGCTGGCATCAGGCGTCGTGTCATAGGTCAGCGTTTCATAGCTGCGTCCCTGGACCAATGGGATTTCGGACAGGGTGTACCACCCCGTGTTAGGCCCGGCATCGACGCGAAAGGTGATCAGCTGAAAGACTTTTCCGGTGACCTGATCTTCAAGTGTCCATGCTTCTTCGGCATAGATATCGCGGGGTGTCGTATCAGTCGTGCCGTTAAGAACGGTTGTGGCCTGTGCGGTTTCATTGGCCACATCATCCAGAAACAACCCATTGGTGCCGGTTTGCGTATCATCAATAACCGCTGAACCGCCCGGGGTCGCCGCGCCGGTATAAGTAAATGACCCACCGACGGTGGTATTGACCGCGCCAAGGGGGTCAAATTCGTATATCAGAACTGAAATCGGCATCTCACGCACAAATCCTGGTCAAAGAGCTGCGGTTGAGCCGAAATGGAAACAACCGCACAAATTGTTTCTGATTTGTGATTAATTACTGACTGTGGCGGCCATTAGCGCTAAATTGGCCCATATCAGGACAAATTAAGACAGATTTGAGGCACGTGAGATTTCTCTGTTAGACCTGCGGCAACGTAAGCGTGACAGTGCTGCAATGGTTCAAGCAGCATAGGATTGCGACACTTTCCAAACCACCACACCCCACATATAGTGGAAAAAACACACAACCTGCAGGTGAATGCAGGAGGTCAAAGGAACGGGCAATGGCGCATATTATCGTCGTCGGTAACGAAAAGGGCGGAGCGGGAAAATCTACCGTCTCTATGCATGTCGCAACTGCTTTGGCGCGGATGGGGCATCGGGTCAGCGGGCTTGATCTGGATTTGCGCCAACGGACTTTTGGCCGCTACATTGAAAACAGGCATGCGTTTTTGGCACAAGCCAAGCTGGATTTGGCAAGCCCGTCGTTGTGTGAACTGCCCGAAATCGAAACCGATAGTCTGAAGCCCGGCGAAAACGCCTATGATCATCGCTTGAGTGCCGCCGTGGCATCCATGGAGCCAAACAATGACTTTATCCTGATCGATTGTCCCGGGTCGCACACGCGGTTAAGTCAGGTGGCACATTCGCTTGCTGATACGCTGGTCACACCGTTAAACGACAGTTTCATCGACTTCGATCTGTTGGCCCATACCGATGCCGCTGCGGAAAAGATCACCGGACCATCGGTCTATTCTGAAATGGTGTGGACCGCCCGACAGTTGCGCGCGCAGGCCGGTCTGTCGCCGATTGACTGGATTGTGGTCCGCAACCGTCTGGGTGCGCAACGTATGGTCAACAAGGAAAAGATGGAGCGCGCAATTGAAAACCTGAGCAAGCGGATTGGATTTCGCGTTGCGCCGGGCTTCAATGAACGCGTCATCTTTCGCGAGTTATTTCCACGAGGTTTGACGTTGCTGGACCTCAAGGACATCGGCGTCAAACAGCTTAACATCTCAAATGTCGCCGCACGCCAAGAACTGCGGGATCTGGTGAAAGCGTTGAAGTTGCCCGGTGTGACGGCTGATTTTTAAGGCGCGGTGTGGCGCGCCCAGCCGGGGTATTGGCTATGGTCAGGACCCACTAGTCCTGCCGCTAAGCTTCGCCTGATGCAACCGCAGCAATAAGACAAGGTTGGATATGAACAGCGCGCAAATCACAATTGCGCCGCCAATCAAGGTATAGCTGCCGGGGTTTTCGCCCACGATTGCCCATGCCAGCAATGGCGCAAGTACGGATTCCAGCAACACCAACAGCCCCACCTCCGCTGAGGTGATGTACCGGGGTCCAATCGCCAGCAATACCGAACTGATCAGGATGACTCCCCCATGGGTCAAAACCAATGGCGTCTGAGCCATAGGCACCGACAGCGGATCTGCGAAGGGTAGGATACCAAGAGCCGCAACAAGGTACCCCATCGCCACACCGGGCACCATTGAAGTGGACCTGACATGGCGCGCGGCGGTGAGTGCTGCGGCAAACATGGCGGATACCGACAGCGCCAATAGGTCTCCTGCCAGATTGGCGTTTTCGGTTTCTCCAGAGCCGTAGGCAATGATCGCAAGGCCCGGCAAAACAGCGGCGATTGTCAGAAACGTCCGTTGACCGAAAGCTTCGCCAAGGAAAACCCGGCTAAAGATCGCGGCAAAGACCGGCAGGGATGCGATGATAAACACCACATTCGCCACCGACGTCAGACTGACGGCGACCACGAACATCACGCCGCTGGCGCCGACACCTAACATGTAAACAACGCCGTAGCGCCCGGTGCGCCAAACCGCGCGAAACGGTTCAAACCCTGCTGTTATTACGATCCAACAGGCCGTGAGCCCCCCTGCCAAGGCCAGCCGCCAAAAGGCGATGGTCATGGCCGAGGCATCGATCAGTCGCACAAACAGGGAATCAGGAACCACAAACAGGACTCCCATCAATGTTATGCACAGTCCTTTGGCATGATCGTTCATGCCCCTTGCCTGCCTGCAATCCGGCGTCAAGTAAAGCGATGCGCCTGTGGGTTTGCAAGTTTCACCAAGGCGCGGCGCAAGGCCAGTGTTTCTGCGCTGTCCAATGGCGCTGTCAGCTCCGTTTCATAGTGCTGTGCGACCTGACGCAGATCTTCAAACGCCGCCTGCCCTTTTGGCGTCAACCTCAGATGCTCAACACGGCGGTCCTGTCCGTCCCGCGTGCGGATGACAAACCGCATCTCAGCCAGTCGTTGGACGGCGCGGCTGATCTTGGTTTTATGCATTTTCGCGCGTTCACCGATATCACGGGCGGTCAGCTGCCCATACAGTCCCAAATGAAACAACACGCGCCAATCCGTGCGCAACATCCCATAACGTTGCTTATAAACGCTCTGAAATTCAAGCGAGCTGGCTTCAGCCGCTTGGTTCAGCAGGTAAGGCAAAAACGTTTCGAGATCGAAATTGTCGTCTGGCATGTGAACATCTGTTGTTAGTTACAAAAACAACTATTACAAACGTAACTGATTCTGCAAGCTGTTGGGAGCCGCATATGAACCGTCAGACGACCCCAAACGAAATGACATCCTCCGCGAGCCCCATGGGGACGCATGAAGGCTATATGCCCGGATTTGGTAATGATTTTGAAACAGAGGCCTTACCCGGTGCATTGCCGCAAGGCATGAATTCACCGCAAAAATGCAATTATGGTCTGTATGGGGAACAATTGAGCGGCACGGCCTTTACCGCGCCCAGCCATCAGAATGAACGAACCTGGTGCTATCGCATCCGCCCCTCGGTCAAACATTCGCATCGCTATTCACGCATTGATTTGCCCTACTGGAAATCAGCCCCGCATATCTCTGACGCTGTGACATCACTTGGCCAATATCGCTGGGATCCTGTGCCCCATGCACAAGAACCCCTTACATGGTTGACTGGCATGCGGACCATGACCAGCGCGGGGGATGTGAACACGCAGGTGGGCATGGCCAGCCATATCTATCTGGTGACTGAATCCATGGTAGACAGCTATTTCTATTCGGCTGATTCCGAATTGTTGGTTGTCCCACAGGAAGGGCGGCTGCGGTTTTGTACCGAATTGGGCGTGATAGATCTGGAGCCCAAGGAAATTGCCATCCTGCCACGGGGATTGGTGTACCGGGTTGAAGTGCTTGAGGGGCCCGCACGCGGCTTTGTCTGTGAAAACTACGGTCAAAAATTCGACCTGCCCGGACGAGGGCCTATTGGTGCAAACTGCATGGCCAATCGCCGGGATTTCAAAACGCCCGTTGCGGCATTCGAAGACCGCGATGTGCCTTCGACGGTCACGATCAAATGGTGTGGGCAGTTCCACGAAACCAAGATCGGGCATTCACCGTTGGATGTGGTGGCATGGCATGGCAATTATGCGCCCGTCAAATACGACCTGCGAACCTATTGCCCGGTTGGCGCTGTGTTGTTTGACCATCCTGACCCGTCGATCTTTACCGTATTGACCGCCCCATCCGGTGTTGAGGGAACAGCCAACATCGACTTTGTCTTGTTCCGTGAACGATGGATGGTGGCCGAAGATACCTTCCGCCCGCCGTGGTACCATAAGAACGTGATGAGCGAACTGATGGGCAACATCTATGGGCAATATGACGCCAAGCCCAAAGGGTTCATCCCCGGCGGCATGTCCCTGCACAATATGATGCTGCCGCACGGGCCGGACAAAAACGCTTTTGAAGGTGCCTCAAATGCTGAGTTGGATGCACAAAAGCTCGACAATACAATGAGTTTCATGTTCGAAACCCGTTTCCCGCAACATCTGACCGAATTCGCAGCAAAAGAAGCTCCGATGCAGGATGATTACATCGATTGCTGGACGGATATCGAAAAGAAATTCGACGGGACACCGGGCAAGAAATAACCAATGGTGGAAGAAAAGCCTCTTATACTTAAGAGAGGCAACAGCCTTCGCCGAAACAAGGACAACCTATGACTTTGATGACTTCTTGGGTGGCCAGCGCCAATAACGCCGACACCGACTTCCCATTGAACAACCTGCCTTATGGCGTGTTTTCCACCGACACCCTCGAAGCCCGTTGTGGGGTGGCGATTGGGGATATGGTCCTTGATATAGCCGCATTGGAAGAAGCCGGCGTTATTGTGCTGGGTGATGATCCGGTATTTGATGTGCCTTACTGGAATGATGTGATGGAGATGGGCCCCCAGACATGGGCCGCCCTGCGCGCCCGGCTGATTGAACTGCTCAGGACAGATGCCCCCGAGCAGGCTCAGGTTGCCCCGCATTTGGTTGCCATGGCGCAGGTCGAATTGCATATGCCGATGGTGGTATCCGAATACACTGACTTTTACGCAGGCCGACACCATGCCACCAACGTCGGCACGATGTTTCGCGGGGCGGAAAATGCGTTGCCGCCAAACTGGCTGCATATTCCCATTGGGTATAACGGCCGGGCTTCAACGGTTGTTGTATCGGGCACCGATATTGTCCGGCCCAATGGCCAGCTTAAGGCACCGGATGCCGCGATGCCGTCGTTTGGCCCTTGCAAACGCCTGGATATCGAGCTGGAAATGGGCGCGATTGTCGGCACCTCAACGGACATCGGCCAACCTGTCAGCGTCGCACAAGCGGATGAAATGATCTTTGGCTATGTCATTTTGAATGATTGGTCCGCGCGTGACATTCAGGCTTGGGAGTATCAACCGTTAGGACCTTTTCAGGCCAAGGCATTTGCGACGTCAATCAGCCCTTGGATCGTCACCAAAGCGGCTTTGGATCCGTTCCGGGCTTCGACCCCGGAGCGGGAGTTTGAATTGCTTCCCTATCTGCAAGAACCCGGTCCGATGATTTATGACATCGACCTCTCGGTCACTTTGCAGCCTGAAGGGGGCACCGCCGAAGTACTGAGCCAAACCAATTACAATGAAATGTATTATTCCGCAGCTCAGCAATTGGCGCATCACGCATCGTCAGGCTGTGCAATGAATGCAGGCGATTTGCTGGGATCAGGCACGATCTCGGGGAGTGAGAAACATCAACGCGGCAGCCTGCTGGAACTCAGCTGGGGCGGCAAAGAACCGATTACCCTGACGGACGGCAGCACGCGCAGTTTTGTGCACGACGGTGACACGCTGACATTGCGTGGACATGCCCAAGGTGACGGATACCGCATCGGATTTGGCAGCTGTGTCGGAAAAATCGCGCCAGCGGTGACTTTCCCATGATGCGCCGTTTCGGATTTGCCGCCGCCTTTGCCCTGCTCAGCTTACCGGTTTCTGCCCAAGACACAAATGTGCTTGCCCAGGAATACGTCAACATGCCCGAAGTGCAGAACATGATCACTGAGATGTTCAGCGCCAGATCCATGGGCGCTCAGGTAAAGGCCAGCCTGCCCCCAAACGTCACGATCGCGGATGAGCAAGAGCAAAAGATTGGGGAATTGATGTCAGCTGCGATGGCTGAAATCCGGCCCAAAATGCAAGACCTGATGGTGACCAGCAGTGCAGAGATTTTCACCGCACCTGAACTTGAGGCACTGATCGCCTTTTACCAGTCCGAGCATGGGGCTGCGATCATGTCCAAGACCCAACCGATGTTTGCACGGATCATGGCAACACTTGCCCCTGACATGCAGGCGCTGCAAACCCGCGTGGGTCCCGAACTTCTAAAGATACTTCAAGAGGAATAACATGGCCAAAGCATTTGCCTCTCAAGGCGACATGACCGAAAAGACAATCACCTTTGACGAAGTGGGGCGCGATCTTTGGGCCTTTACCGCCGAAGGGGACCCGAATTCAGGCGTGATCATTGGCGACGACAGCGTGATGATCGTTGAAGCACAGGCGACACCACGTTTGGCCAATAAGGTCATCGAAAAGGTCCGTTCCATCACGGACAAACCAATCAGCCATCTGGTGTTAACGCATTATCATGCGGTACGTGTGCTGGGTGCATCGGCCTATGGTGCGGATCAGATCATCATGTCAGACGTCGCGCGCGGGATGGTTGAGGAACGTGGTCAAGAAGACTGGGACAGCGAATTTCAACGTTTCCCAAGGCTCTTTGAAGGGCACGAGAGCATTCCGGGTCTGACCTATCCAACCACAACCTTTAGCGACAGCATGACAGTTTATCTGGGCAAACGCCGTGTCGACATCAAACACATTGGCCGTGCTCATACCGCCGGGGATGCGGTGATTCATGTGCCCGATGAGAACGTGATGTTCACCGGCGATATCGTTGAGGACCATTCAGCCTGCTATTGCGGTGACGGATATTTTGGGGACTGGGGCGCTACCTTGGACAATATCGCGGCATACGACGTGGATGCGATAGCACCCGGCCGCGGCGCGGCCTTGGTGGGAAAGGAAGCCGTGGCGCGCGCCATCGCCTCGACCCGCGATTTTGTTGACAGTACCTATGCGCCTGCGGCCAAAGTTGCAGCACGGGGCGGCAGCCTTAAGGAAGCATGGGACGCTGTGCGCGCGGCCTGTGATCCCAAGTTCAAAGAATACGCCATCTATGAACATTGCCTGCCTTTCAACGTATCCCGCGCCTACGACGAAGCGCGCGGCATTTTGCATCCCCGCATCTGGACAGACAAACGCGATTTGGAAATGTGGGCGGCTTTGCAGGACTGAGACAGGCCATGACATTGTTTGCCATCATCCTATTTGGGGCGACCACGCTGGTCTTTGTGGCATGGACGGTGTTGATGTTTCGCGTTCTGTTTGCCCAACGACGCCGCACGATTAAACGCACGGGTCAAACCTGGCCCGGCCCTCGTGATGCTCTGAAGCAATGGGGTGTTTGGCTGCGTGACCCTGCGGCCCGGAAAGAACGGCGTTGGCTGTTGATATTAGCTCTGAGCATCCCGGCCCTGAGCTTTCTGGCTCGTCTAAGCCTTCCATCTCAACCCTAGGAGAAACCGATGCCATATGATTATGCTCCTTTCCCCTATGTGGCGCCTCCCGGCCTGACTACGCCTGAACCGCGCCATCCGGTTGTGATTGTGGGTGCGGGACCTATTGGATTGGCTATGGCTGTCGATCTGGCCCAACGGGGGGTCAAATCTGTGGTGTTGGACGACAACAATGTCGTCTCGGTCGGGTCGCGCGCCATTTGTTGGGCCAAGCGGACGCTGGAAATTTTCGATCGGCTGGGCGTTGGTGGTCGGATGCTGGACAAAGGCGTGACTTGGAAAGTCGGCCGTCAATTTCATGGCAATGCTGAAGTCTATCATTTTGACCTGCTGCCAGAACCGGGCCATAAATATCCCGCGTTTATCAATCTCCAGCAATATTACGTCGAACAATACCTTGTGGAACGGGCACAGGCGTTTCCCGATCTCATTGATTTGCGCTTTCTTAATACTGTCACGGATCATGCCGACCACGAAGATCATGTCGTCCTGACAATCGAGACTCCAGATGGCCCTTATGCGTTAGAAGCCGATTACTACATCGCCTGTGATGGGGCCGGGTCCGCCACGCGCAACCGTATGGGGCTGGCGTTTGAAGGGCAGACTTTTGAAGAACATTTCCTGATTGTCGATGTGGAGATGGCGACCTCACCCTTTGGCAATGACGGCACGCCAGAGCGATGGTTTTGGTTTGCGCCGCCTTTTCATAACGGCCAATCAGCATTGTTACACAAGCAGCCCGATAACATTTACCGCATCGACCTCCAACTTGGGCCAGACACCGATCCCAAAATTGAAGCAACCCAAGAAAGGGTGTTGCCCCGTATCAGAGCGATTGTGGGTGAGACCCCTTTTCGGTTGGATTGGATGAGTGTTTACAAATTCCGCTGTGCCAAACTAGAGCGGTTTGTGCATAACCGTGTGGTATTTGTTGGTGACAGCGCCCATGTGGTCAGCCCATTTGGCGCGCGTGGCGGCAATGGAGGCATTCAGGATGTAGACAATCTGGGCTGGAAACTGGCCGCTGTTTTGCAGGGAACTGCCCTGGATACACTGCTTGAGACTTATAACGAAGAGCGCATACATGGGTCGACCGAGAACATCCTGAATTCCGCACGTGCTACCAATTTCATGACGCCCAAAAGCCCGGTAGAAACGTTGTTTCGTGATGCCGTTTTGGACCTTGCGAAAACACATCCCTTTGCGCGCAAACTGATCAATTCGGGGCGTCTGTCGAACCCCTGTTCATTGGCAGGACACCGTTTGCAAACACCCGGAGACGCCCCGGTGCCACCCGGTGATGTGATGGTCGATGCGCCACTTGAGGGGCCAGACGGCCCCACATGGTTGCTCAGTCAGCTCAAGGGGCAATTCACTCTGATCGGGTTTGGCGACACGGCTCTGCCCCAGATTGAGGGCATCGCACGCGTGGGGATCGGCGGATCACACAGCTATCCATGCTATGCGGATAGTACTGGGCTGGCTGCCGCCCGATACGGCACAGCGCATGTTTATCTTGTGCGGCCTGACGGCCATGTCTGCGCTGTTTTTTGCACCCCCGATCCAGCGGCCATTCAATCCGCATATGTGCGTGCAACAGGGGGTATCGCATGATCTTGCAAGACAATTTGGGACCAAACGGTGACGCTTTTTACAATGCGTTGATGGATGCACATGAGGGATTGAGCGAGGCAGAAAGTCACGCGTTAAACGCACGATTGGTTTTGATCATGGGCAACCAGATTGGTGATCTAGATACCCTCCGCGCCATATTAGGGATTGCGACGGGAACGGCCCAAAGCAGCTGAAGCAAGCAGTTCTGAGAATCAAGACACCATGCGAAAATGCCGCTTTCTCGCATGGGTTGTGACCTGTGAACACGCAATGGCGGTTATTGTTCATTTTTTTCGACTTGTGGCCCCTTTGGGGTCTTTGGCCAGACCAATGACCAATCCGAGCAGACATGAACCTCCGAATACGACATCTAACGGGGGTCAAATGCCGCTCAGAGGAAAAAGTAGGGGGAAATTGGTCCGATCCACCCCTTGCCTCGCGTGGCAATTGGCGAGAAACGTTGATCATTCGTTTGATTTTGGCCCCTTTGCAGCCGGCGGTTCATGCACAAGTTCCCGTGACAGGCTTGACCTGAGCGGCCACTGTGGTTGACTGTTTTGCGATGCATCGCAAGAGGCACAAAAACAAATGCGGCAAAAACCGCATCACCTAGGGGCAGCACACACGTTGCCACCCATCAGAGAGGAAGAATAATGAGTTTTTTGACACGAACGGGAAAACCCCTGCCCCAATCCATTCTGGACGGCGCGGAAGCGGCGAAAACCGACCCGGTTAGCCGACGTGAATTTTTGGCACTGGCGACTGCCTTTGGTGCGACAACTGCAACGGCCTATTCCATGCTTGGCATGGCCGCGCCCGCACATGCGGCAGCGCACGCCAACAAAAAGACCGGCGGCACCGTCCGCATGCAGCAAGAAGTACGCGCACTCAAAGATCCGCGCACCTATGATTGGTCACAGATTGCAAACTATTCGCGGGGTTGGCTTGAGTATCTGGCGATCTACGAAAGCGATGGCACCTTCTCTCCTGCCTTGTTGGAAAGCTGGGAGATCAATGACGACGCGACCGTTTATACGCTGAACGTCCGCAAAGGTGTTAAGTGGAACAATGGCGAAGATTTTACCGCCGAAGATGTCGCGCGCAACATTTCGGGCTGGTGTGACAAAGACGTTGAGGGCAACTCAATGGCGGGCCGTTTTGCCACGCTGATCAATGCGGAAACCAACAAGGTGATTGATGGTGGCGTTGAAGTCTTAGACAGCCATACCGTCAAACTGAACCTGCCCGCTTCTGACATCACGCTGATCGCTGGCATGGCAGATTATCCTGCTGCTATTGTGCCTGCAGATTTTGATGCCGCTGATCCTTTGGCAAATCCAGTTGGTACTGGTCCCTACCTGCCGGAATCGCTCGAAGTGGGTGTCAAAGGGGTGTTGGTCAAAAACGAAGGCCACACATGGTGGGGCACCGATGTGTTTGGCGGCCCCTACATCGACCGTCTGGAATACATCGACTATGGCACGGACCCCTCCGCATGGATCGCCGCTGCCGAAGCCGAAGAAGTCGACGCATTCTATTCAATGGAAGGTGAATTCATCGACATCATGTCCACGCTGGATGGATGGGTTGAAAATTCAATCGCTACGGCGTCAACCATTGTGATCCGCCCCAACCAGTTGGCAGAAGTAGATGGCAAGAAACCATATGCCGACAAACGTGTTCGTCAGGCGATTGCGATGGCTGTAGATAACAACGTTCTGCTGGAACTGGGGTATTCTGGTCGCGGTATCCCTGCGGAAAACCATCACGTAGGTCCGATGCACCCCGAATATGCGGAGCTTCCAGCGCGCAAGGTTGATCCAGCCGGTGCCAAGGCGCTGATGGAAGAAGCAGGCATGGCGGACTTTGAGCACGAGCTGATGTCGATAGACGATGCTTGGCGCAAGGACACCACAGACGCCGTCGCCGCGCAATTGCGTGACGCAGGGATCAAGGTCAAGCGGACCATCTTGCCGGGCTCTACGTTCTGGAATGACTGGTCAAAATACCCGTTCAGCTCCACCAACTGGAACCACCGTCCACTTGGCGTTCAAATCTGGGCTTTGGCTTATCGCTCTGGCGAAGCATGGAACGAATTTGGCTGGTCCAACGCGGATTTTGACGCCCTGCTGGCCGAAGCATTGGCCACCGCGGATGCGGACAAACGCCGGGAAATCATGGCAAAGGGCGAGGCCCTTATTCAGGATGAAGGTGTCACAATCCAGCCGTATTGGCGCACAGTGTACAACCACACCAAAGAAGGTCTGGTTGGTGCAGAGCATCACATCAGCTTTGAATACCATCCTGCCCGGATGGCTTGGACAGGCGACGCATAAGCGTCTTGTCTTGATTATTTGCAAAAGGGCCGCGCATGTCGTGGCCCTTTTCTTTTCTGCCGGTGCGCGGCCCTTGGGGTCAGGACCCCATCAATCTAATTGGCGCCAGCCCAATCGATGCCGGATAATGAACCGCCACGGACAATACCTGATTTAGCACCTCATCCGACATGCCCGCGTTTTGCATGTCCCGACACAAAGGCAGCAATGCAGCATGCATCGCATCCACAAGCTGACCATCTGTCCTTGTGCTTCGGGTTGTCTTGGCAAACCATGCTTCCTCAAGGATCAGATCTTCGACCAGCGGATCGGTCACCGCCCCGCCGCCGCCCGGATATCGGTAATAGCCAACACTGCCCCGCTTTCCTATGCGCCCTTCGGCTAACATACGCGCAAGAATGGGGGTCGGGCGATCAGGACCAAAAGACAGAACTTTTTCCAGTCCCATCAGGTCCTGTGCCTCGCACGGGCCGATGGCGTAGCCCCAATCACAAAGCGCTGCATCCAATTCCCACGGGTTGGTATGCGCAAACATCAGCGCTTCGGCCTGCATCCAAAAAACATGTTGGACCGCTTGCACAGCTGCGGGTTCGATTGTCATGCGTCCGGTTCTAGAAACCGACGAGTGGCGATCACGGCAAGCAGATCATTCAAGGACGAGCGCACGGCACGATTGGCGGTGTTCACCTGCGCCTCGGCCCTTGCATAAAGCGGTTCACGCGATGTGAGCAGTGCACGCAAATGTGCCATGGCCGCCGGATTGCCCTGCATGGGACGATGATCTCCTTGAGCGCGCACGCGTTGCATATGTTCTGGCGGGCTGGTCTTGATCCAGACGGTATGAAACCGCTCCAACAGCCGTGAATAGGTTGTTTCCTGTGCCACGATGCCTCCGGCTACGGCCAGAATAACGCGATCATGTTTGGCGCTGACACGTTCCAGCGCTTCGGCTTCCAACGTGCGGTACCCCGCCTCTCCGTAGAATGCCATAACCTCAGACATCGGCATCTCAACATGAGTTTCGATGTCTCTGTTCAACTCAACAAAGGGAATGCCCAGCGCCTCCCCCGCCATCTGACCAAGGGTGGATTTCCCCGCGCCGCGTAATCCGATCAGACAAATTCGCCCTGCCCTCAATAAGGCGAGGTTCTGCGGTGCCAAGAGCGTGCGCACTTTGTGCTGAACATCTATCGGTGCCTGACGGAACAATGCGGCCATTCGTAACACATCGTGATCCAACAGGATCTCTTCGGCCAGAAGTGTCTCAATGCGCACTTCCAAAGCATCGGCAACCCGCTGCAACAACATCACCGAAATATTGCCCTCGCCCGCTTCAAGCTGGGCCAGATAGCGCGGCGACACTCCTGACATCTCAGACAGCACCCGCCGGGACAACCCGCGTAGTTTGCGGGTTTCAGCAACTCGGGCAGCAAGACGGCCAATCAACTCTGATCCGGCATCTTTTGCGTCACGATCAGTCGCACAGCTGGTCATCCCCGCCTCCTTTTACGGTGGATCACAAAACAAGCGAGTTGATGCGCAGTATTGTGGTTCCTGTTATGCATCGCGCAGCTTCTGCTCAATGAGCTGGCGCAATCGGTCCGGTACGGGTTGGCTTTTGAACACGTCAGCAATGGTAAAGACACATGTAAACGCGCCCTCAAAACACAGCACATTGTCCTGACGGCCAAGGACTGCAAAGCTGATCGATTTGGTGCCTAGCCGGGTTGGAAAGGTCTCGCACATCAACATATGGCGCGGGGTGACAGGGTTTCGAAAATCCATTTCCATGCGTACAAATGGGGTGCCCACGTTGTGGTCGATCTCCATTTGGAACCATCCTTCGCCATCGAAATGATGTTCCCACCAGCCGTTTATGGCATCAAGTGCGAAATAGGGCAGACGTGCGGTATAGGCGATGCGTGCTGGGTCGCAATCTCCCCATGTGACGTTAACCGGGTGAACAAAGGGGGCCGTCATTCAATAGGTCTCCACGTGATAGCGGCCGTCTTCTCGCATTGCGTCGCGCAGCGCAGTCCATTGCACCCCGATGCTTTCAGCGATGGATGTCATCGCGCGCTCAACACCTTCCTCCATCCCACGTAACCCGCAGATGTAGACATAAAGTTTGTTATTCCTGAGCAATTCCGCAATTGCCTCTTCTTCAGCGATCAGTCGGTCTTGGACGTATTCCTTGGCTTGCCCGTCTTGGCGGCTAAACACCAAATGCTGTTTCAGCAGGCTTTCAGGGACCTTCTTGAGCGGACCGAAATAAGGCAAGCTGTCGGGAGTGCGGGCACCAAAGAACATTGTCATGCCCCCGGTAGCAGCCGCGCGTTGTCGCTGCATGGTAAAGGCGCGCATTGGCGCGGATCCGGTGCCTGTACAAATCAAAAGCAAATGCGCATCGGGGATTGCAGGCATCAGGAAGGTCGCGCCGAATGGCCCTGTGACCTCAACCTCGGCCCCCTGCTCCAGATCGCACAGGAAATTTGAGGCCAGTCCTTTCTCCTCACGTTTCACCGTGAGCGAAATATTGTGATACCCGGGGCGTTCACCGTCACGCGGGCTTGAGACAGAATAGAGCCGTGGCAGGTGCGCGGTCCCGTCCTCGGTTTTTCCAGGTGGGATAATCCCGATGGATTGGCCTTCAAGCACCGGAAACGGCACCGCGCCGGGATCGAGAATGATGTGACGCACGTCGTGCCCCGGGTCTTTGGTCAGCGGGTAATTGCCCTGAACAATCATACGCGCCGGTTTACCCAGATTATGCAGGTTAATTGTTGGTTTAGCCGCTGATGCAGGCGCTTTGGCTTTGCCACCCGCGCCCTTGTGCGCCTCCGCCAAAAGCGCTTCAATCGGATCAGCCGCATCAGATACGGGGGCCACAATGGCAATATCTGCCTGCTCGGGCAGTTCGTCCATCTGGTATTGTTGTTCCAACGTGTAAGGCGTGTCTACGACACGCCATTCATCGATAGATCCGGTCGGGCAGACCGGGATACAATCCATACAGAAATTGCAGATGTCTGCATTCACCACCACATTGTTGTCATCATGTTCAATCGCCCCAATCGGACATGTATTTTCGCAGGTGTAACAGCGGATACATATCTCAGGGTCGATCAGGTGTTGTTTGACGGGTTGGTTCATCTGGTGATCCCTTTGAAGGCCGGGCAGCGGGCGATACGCCCGCCTTACGTGGTGATCGTAAGGGGGGCATTTTGCCCACCCTGACGCTCAAGCCATATGCAGCTTCACATATTCAAAATCGCCCGGTTTGTTATCAATGCCGACTTTGGGTGGTGCTATCCACGACGCGTATTTGCCCGGTTCATAACAAGCCACCATCAAGGATTGAATAAAATCTCCGTCCGCTTTTGTCGGCAGCCATTCATCCTGACGTTTTGTCCATTCTTGCGCAGAAATGATGGCCCCATCCGGATCTACAGCAACATCGGAAAACACTCCGATTTGTCGATGAAATCCTTCATGCGGCAGCTTGAGTGCAAACTCGATACCTGATTTTGCAATCATCTTGTTCCAGCGTCCCACACCACCTGCTGCATCGCGCACATAGTCATCGCGCAGACGCATGTTGATGGCCGTGAGGGCGGGCACATCCTGCGTCACGATCTTGCCCCCTTCAATTGATGTCACAGCATAGGTGTCATCTTGCAGCTTATGATCATCCTCAATCCGCTGCTCCATGTAGCGCCCTTTGATCCCGGAGTTAAACGCATTGGCGGCATTTGTGCTGACCTCCTGACCAAAAAGATCAAGCGACAAGGTGTAATGCAAGTTCAGCTTTTTCTGAATGGTGGGCAGGTCAATCACCCCAAGATCGCGGATTTTGCCGATGTCATAAGGGTCGGTGATCCCATTGGCGGCCATGGCCTCCAAGGTTGCCTGTATCGTGCGCCCGACTCCGGTTTCGCCAACAAACATGTGGTGCGCTTCTTCGGTCAACATAAACCGGCAGGTACGCGACAACGGGTCGAACCCTGATTGGGCAAGGCTTTCAAGCTGCATTTTGCCATCGCGGTCCGTGAAATAGGTGAACATAAAGAACGACAGCCAATCCGGCGTTTCTTCATTAAAGGCCCCAAGCATCCGTGGCGCGTCTTCGTCTCCCGAAGAGCGAACCAAAAGGTCGTTTGCCTCTTCCCGACCATCACGGCCGAAATACTTTTGCAGCAAATAGACCATCGCCCAGAGGTGACGTCCTTCTTCCACATTCACCTGAAACAGGTTGCGCATGTCATAAAGCGAGGGCGCTGTGAGCCCTAGAAAACGTTGCTGCTCCACAGAACCAGGTTCCGTATCCCCCTGAATCACGATCAGACGTTTGAGCATGTTGCGGTATTCACCCGGAACCTCCTGCCATGCAGGTTCCCCCAGATGTTCCCCCATCGGGATGCGGCGGTCTTCGACTTGTGGGGCCAACAAGACACCCCAGCGGTATTCCGGCATCTTTACATAGTCAAACTTTGCCCAGCCTTTGGGGTCCACACTGACTGCAGTGCGTAAATAGACCATCGATTCCTGAAAGTTCTGCGGGATGAGGTCGTTCCACCAGTTGATGTATCCTGGGTGCCATTTTTCCAGCGCTTTCAGCACCTTCTTGTCCTCTGACAATCCCACGTTGTTGGGGATTTGGGTGTCATAACTCACATTTATCAGATCAAGCATTTCGTTCTCCCTAAAGGAGGAAGAGACCTCCCCCTGCAATTTCGCCTTCCCCTTGTAAGGGGGGGCTCTGGCCCACCCGTTTTGGGTCAGACACGTTCCATATTGTATTTAGCGCGCAGACCCGTGCCGTATTGCTGTAACGCGCCTTCCTCACCCACCGCATTGGGACGTTGGAAAATCCAGTTCTGCCAAGCGGTCAAACGACCAAAGATCCGGGTCTCCATGGTCTCTGGCCCGGCAAAACGCAGGTTCGCTTCCATTCCCGTCATCGCATCCGGGGAAAAGCTGGCGCGTTCTTCCATGAACAGACGCACTTCGTCTTCCCAATCGATATCGTCATAAGCATAGGTCACGAGACCCTTTTCTTCGGCCTCTTCTGCGTCAAGCGCCTCTCCCATCGACATATGCAGGTGTGCCACCTGTTCTGGTGTGCCCAGAAACCGCGTTTGTAACCGCGTCAGATCATTGCCCATCGGGTAGCTGCCAAAATTGCCCGCGCTCAGAGTGATCGAAGCCAGCGCGCGGTTGTCCCCTTCAAAGTCCTCAAGCATCATGTAACTGCGATCAACCGCCCAGAGCAGTTCTGCCAAAGGTCCTGCAAAACACGATCCATGTTCGACAATCGCAACCAAGGAACGGGACGTCATATCGACCCTTTTGAGCACGCGTTTCCAATAGTGCAGCACTTCATTGGCCAGCCAATGATCTTTGGACGCGAGCAAAAGCGCTTCATGCGCAACAACCAATTCGGGGTCCCCTTGGGTCTGAAACTCAATCAGGCCAAGTTCCTTTTCGTTGCTGCGAAGATGTAACATGGCATCGTCCAATTCGCGCGCACAGCGCAGCATCCATGCCTCAGCGCCTTGTGTTTCAAAGGTGTCGATATCAATTGGGGCGGCCTCATCCGGGCCTTTGATGGTCACCGTCGCACGGGCCTCATCACGGTGCAATGTGACGTCCACGGTCGAATAACTGACCCCACCTTCGGCAAAGTGGCGCACAAGAGGGGAAAGCACGATGCCTTTGGTCACATCCGTTTTTTCAGATGTCTTGACCAAGCCCGCCGCCCGCTCAGCTACTTTTTCATCAAAGCTGGAGTTTGGAAAAACCTCATCCACCAACCGCCATTGCACAGCGCGTTTGCCTTTCACCCCTTCTTCGATTGAGCAAAACACATCTGCCAGATCACGCCGCACTTTGCGTTTGTCGGTAACACGGGTCAGCCCACCTGTGCCGGGCAACACCGCCAGCAACGGGACCTCGGGCAGCGCGACAGAAGAGGTGGCATCATCCGTCAGCATAATATGGTTGCACGCCAGCGCCAGCTCATAACCGCCCCCCGCACAAGCACCTTTGACAGCACAAATATAGTTTTGCCCACTGTCTGCCAGCGCCGCCTCATAGGTATTGCGCGTCTCGTTGGTGAATTTACAAAAGTTGACTTTGTGGCTGTGTGCCGCGCCACCAAGCATCCGAATGTTGGCCCCCGCACAAAATACTTTATCCTTAGCGGATCGCATGACGACCACCTTCACCTCAGGGTGTTCAAACCGCATCCGCTGAACCACATCGGCAAGCTCAATATCAACGCCAAGATCGTAGCTGTTGAGCTTGAGTTCATAACCGTCAAACAACCCGCCCTTTTCGTCGACATCCATCGAAAGCCACGCAATAGGGCCGTCATAGTCGATCTTCCAATGCCGGTACCGCGACGGGTCCGTTTGAAAATCGATCACTTTGGCCATGGCTAAGGTCCTTGTTCGCATTGGTTCTGTCATCAATGGTACTATAGTACTTAATTTTCATGGAAACAGACGTATATCCGTGCAGATCACGTTCGAAATATGCACTAAAGCGCACAATTCTCTACTGAGAACGCAATTGCAGCGCCTTCACTCGGTTTCTCAATGCTTTGGATTGCACCCCTAGAATCGCGACGTCAGACGGCAGAGCATCCAGTTGGGTGGTCACGATATCGCACAGCCGACCTACCGCATTCGGGCGCTTCATCAGCAGTTTCAACTCTGCATTCGCCAGTTGGATCAACGCCTGAACCAAGAGCCGTTCCTGGGTCTTTGGGGCCAATACCATCCAAACCGCTTCGAGCACTTCATGACATTCCCAAAAGTACCCTGCATCAAGATAGGCAAGCCCTGCCCGAAAGGCCCGGCTGTCCTGCAAGGTCTGATGGTTCATACCCGGCTGAACGCTGGCTTTGATCTCATCAAACCAATCCTCAGGATGGCGGGCGTTTTGACCGGGGACAAAGACATAGGGCGGCATTGGCACAACTGGGGGGCGCTCAACCAAGGGGCACCTTTTGGCATTCAAGGCGGTGCAGTGTTGCGCAGAATTCAGAAACGGCTGCCAATGTTTCTTTGCGTTTTTCCACATGCGGGGCGTGCGCGCATTTCTGAATAATCAAGGTCTCAAGTGGTGCATAGATGCGGGAGCTGACCTCTTCTATTTGCGCCAGCGTGCCGTAGGGGTCTTTGCATCCCTGAATGACCAGCGCGGGCACCCGCCAATGATCAATCACATCCGTAACATTCCAATCCACAAACTCAGGATCTGTCCACGCGTCATGCCAACCGCGAAATGCCACATCAACGTCGGTGTGATATTTGCCAAGTCGGGCCCGCAAGTCCCCTTTTTCATACGCCACCCCTGCAGCGCGGATCGCCGCTAGCCCTTCAGGTTCGGTAAAAAAGTGGGGTGCCAAAAGGATTATCCCCCGTATCCGCCGATCAAAGACAGATCCGGCATAGATCGCTGCGATTGTCGCGCCGTCCGAATGCCCCATCAAGATGGCGTTCTGCACCTCTACCGTCTCCAGAACGGCTCCCACAACATCTTTGGCCTCAATTGTCATATAGTTCAGAGGGCGCGGCAAGGCAGTCGTGTCAGACGCGCCGTATCCCGCACGGCTGTAGGCCAAAACGCCAAACCCCGTTGCGGCGACCAAAAGGTCAGGAAGATCTTTCCATAGCGCAACACAGCCAAGACCCTCATGCAATAATACCAGCGTCGGGGCCTGATCCGGTGGAGGACCCCAGCAGGCGTATTCCAACGCAACACCGTTGATCTGCAGCGGCACCTCAGGCCTTTGCGACCATGGGGCGGGCATTACTCCGGCTCGCGCAATTTAAATCGTTGGATCTTGCCTGTTGCCGTCTTGGGAAGCTCTTTGACCACTTCGATCCAGCGCGGGTATTTCCAAAGACCCACCTGTGATTTCACATGTTCTTTCAACGCTTTTTTCAGAGCCTCATCACCCTCACCGGATTGCAGAATGACAAAAGCTTTGGGTTTTTCCAGCCCATCTGCATCCCGGTGCGCAACCACTGCGGCTTCTAAGACCTGCGGATGGCTGACCAAGGCACCTTCTACCTCAAACGGGGAGAGCCAAATGCCCGACACTTTGAACATGTCATCCGTTCGGCCGCCGTAAATCAGCCGCCCATCAGCGCGGCGTTCGTATTTGTCACCTGTACGGGTCCAGACCCCTTCAAAGGTGCTGCGGCTTTTGTCGCGTTTGTTCCAATACCCGCTGGCCGCAGAAGCCCCGTTGACCAGCAATTCGCCGATCTCGCCCACTCCCACCTCAGCGCCGTTTTCATCCACCAAACGCAGCGCATATCCCGGCACCGCAATGCCAGATGTGCCATAGACGTAATCATCAGCCCGGTTGCTCAGAAAAATATGCAACATTTCTGTCGACCCAACCCCATCAAGGATCGCCACCCCTGTATGGGCCTGCCAACGAGTGCCGATATCTTCGGGCAAGGCCTCCCCGGCTGAGAGACACAGACGCAAAGCCCCCTCCGGCGTACCGGTTTGATCCATTTGGGCCACCATGGCGGCATAAAGAGTCGGCACGCCGCAAAAGATCGTCGGTTTATGAGATGCAATTGTGTCGATCATACCCTGTGGTGTGGGGCGTCCGGTGTACAAGATCGTCGTCGCCCCGACTGACTGCGGAAAGGTCATCGCATTGCCAAGGCCATAGGCAAAAAAGAACTTGGCCGCAGAGAGAACCACATCATTTTCTTTGATGCCCAGCACCTCTGCGCCGTAGGTATCCGACGTGGCCTGCAACGCCGAGTGAATATGCGCCACCCCTTTGGGTTGCCCGGTAGATCCGGAGGAATAGAGCCAAAAGGCCACCTCATCACTGTTGGCTTGCGCAGTGGGCAGATGGGGCGCGTCCTGTATGAAGGTATCAAAAGAGATCGTGCCGTCCGCGGCGTCACCAATAACGATGACTTTGCGCAGATACGGATTGTCAGCGACAACAGGAGCAACAACATCCCACAAAGGCGCCGACACGATCAAAATCGTTGCACGGCTGTCACGCAGGATGACATCATAAACAGGCGTCGCAAGCAGGGTGTTCATCGGCACAGGGATCACCCCCGCCTTAAGAGACCCCCAGAAAAGTTGCGGAAATTCGATTTGATCCAGAACCAAAAGTGCGGCGCGCTCTTCGGCGCGGATGTCGGCACGTACAAATGCGCCAGCGACCTGAGCGGCCCCACTTGCCAATTGCGCATAGGTCAGACTACGCCCGGTTTCAGCCTCGATATAGGCGGTCTTGTCGCCGCGCCCTTCCTCAAGGTGGCGATCCACGAAAAAATGCGCGGCATTGGACTGGATGGATAACATGTGATTTCTCTCCCCTTGGGCCGCATTGTGCAGCTTGAAAAGAGATGCGCAACAAACAAGCACGTTTGACGCAGTTTACTGCATCCGCTGGGTCAATTGGGCAAAAGGAACAAGGTGATCGCCGGGAAAGCAACCAGCAAGATCACTCTGACAATATCAGAACCGACAAAATACATCACTGCCCGGTAGGTTTGGGTCATTGGTGTATCGCGGTCCATCGAGTTGATGATGAAAAGGTTCATCCCAACTGGCGGCGTGATCAACCCAACCTCAACCACAATCAACACCAGAATACCAAACCAGATCGCCAGATGTTCTTCAGACATGCCAAAATCCATCGCGGTGATGACCGGGAAAAAGATCGGGACAGTCAACAGGATCATCGACAGGCTGTCCATCAGGCAACCAAAGATCAGGTAGAAAGCCAGGATCACGCTAAGAACGAAGATCGGGCTAAACCCTTGGGTTACGACCCATTCGGCCATAAATTGCGGCACACCGGAAAGCGCAAGAAACCCGTTATAGAACCCGGCGCCCAAGACAATGAAAAAGATCATGGCCGTTGTGCGCGCTGTTCCAAGCAGGCTTTCTCCAAGAACTTTCCAATTGAGGCTGCCCGACAATAACGCGGCCAACCCAGTGCCTGCTGCGCCGATCGCAGAACCTTCGGTTGGGGTAAACCACCCCGCGTAAATGCCGCCAACAACCACCACAAAGATCAAAAGTACAGGCCAGCAATCCGCCAGTGCGCGGAACCGATCCGCCATTGGTACCGCTGCGCGCGTGCCTGCGGCATCAGGATGCAACCGCACATACAATGAGATCGTCAGGATATATCCAATCGCCGCCAGAATGCCGGGCAGGAAGGCCGCAAGGAACAGTTTGGCGATGTTTTGCTCAGTGATGATCGCGTAGATCACCAGAATGACCGACGGCGGGATCAGAATGCCAAGGGTGCCGCCAGCTGCAAGGGTCGCGGTCGAAAAGCCGCCCGAATACCCATAGCGTTTCATCTCGGGCAAGGCGACCTTGGACATGGTCGCCGCTGTCGCAAGCGATGAGCCACAGATCGCGCCAAACCCCGCACAGGCCCCAACAGAGGCCATTGCCACACCGCCACGCCGATGCCCCAGAAAGCTCTCTGCCGCGCGAAAAAGCGCTTGTGACATGCCCGACAGCGTCGCGAATTGCCCCATCAGCAGGAACATCGGAATGATGGTCAACGAATAGCTTGAGAATGTCGAATAAGTTTCAGACTTTAGCTTTCCCAAAAGCGGCGCTGGATTGCCGCCCATCGCCATATACCAGCCGCCAAATCCGCACAGCAGCATGGCAAGCCCAATGGGCGCGCGCAAAAACACCATGACCAACAAGATCGGGAAAGACCAAAAGCCCAGCTCAAGACTGCTCATCTTAGTGTTCTCCGAACTCAGAAGGGAGGATATTGATACCTTTCGCGGCCTCAATCACCCGGATCACACTGCAATAGACTGCGGTGATACAAGCCACGGTGCCGGCTGCAAAACTGGCGGCATACGCCCACCAGATCGGGAATTGCAAAAAGGTCGTTGTCTGACCGTTGCGAATATAGCGTTCCATCCCTTCAAATAGCTGATTTATCAGCAAGAGCAGTGCCAAGGTCAGCACGATCTCCCAGAAGGCGGCGATAATCCGGTTGCCCTTACGCGGTAGGAACGATGTGAAAACATCCACTGTCGCATGTGCCCCGTAGAACTGGCAGATCGGCAAAAAGGAAAAAATCGCAAAAGCAACACCGGCTTCAAGCAATTCATAACTGCCGTTGATCTCACCCACACCCAGATCAAGCATCCATTGCGCAAAACCAACCAGTGTTTCGTCGAAAAAATCGTTGTGAAAGAATTTGTTCAAGGATCGACCGATGATCGAAACGGTCGTCAACACAATCAACACCATCAGGACGAGACCGCCGACCAATGCGGTCAAACGCGCGAGGGACTGGATCAGCCGATGCATGGGGTAGCTCTCACCTCAAGAAAGAACGTCTGCGGCAAGGCAATTGCCGCAGACGAAACGCCGGTTCCGGCTTATTTGTCGTAATCAGCGATAAGCGCGCGGGCCTCATCGATCAGCGCCTGACCGTCAATGCCTTTGCTCTCCATATCCGCAAGCCATGCGTCATAGATTGGCGCAGATGCGGTTTTCCAGACTTCGGTTTCTTCGGCATTCAGGGTCACGATGTTGTTGCCCCGATCCACAGCGATCTGACGCGATGGGCCGTCGCTGTCTTCCATGGTGCCGCCCGCAAAGATCGAGAACTCAAGACCCGAATTGTCATCCACAGCCTTTTTCAGATCATCAGACAGGCTTTCGTAACGGTCTTTGTTCATCGCAAGAACAAAGGTCAGTGTATAAAGCGCATCACCCGCGAACTCAGTGTGGTTTTCGACCAGCTCAGGTACCTTGAGCGCCTTTGTCACCTCCCAAGGGATGGTTGTGCCGTCGATCACACCTTTGGACAGACCTTCGGGCACCGCAGGCACAGGCATGCCAACGGGTGTGCCGCCCAGTTGTTTGATGAGATCAGAAGCCAGACGCGAGCCGCCGCGCAGTTTCATGCCCGCCATGTCCGCCGGGCTGCGGATCTCTTTGTTGGAATGGATCAAGCCGGGGCCATGGACCCATGTGCCAAGGATTTTGAGATCGGCAAATTCGGTGTCTTCCATGTGCGATTCGAACATCTGCCAATAAGCAGAAGACGCAGCGCGCGCATTGGTCATCATGAAGGGCAATTCGAACACTTCGGTGCGCGGATAGCGGCCCGGTGTATACCCCACAACGGTCCAGACAATATCAGCAACGCCATCAATGGCCTGATCGATCAATTCTGGTGGCGTCCCACCCAGCTGCATGGAGGGGTACCGCTCCACTTTAATCTTGCCACCTGAGGATTCTTCCACATTGTCTGCCCAGACGTCCAAGACCAGCTTGGGCACATTGGCCTGCGGTGGCAGGAACTGGTGCATACGCAATGTGACATCCTGCGCCATTGCTGTTGTGGCCATCAATGTTGCGGCAACTGCGGCCCCGGCAAGGCCCACAAGTTTTCTACGTAAAATCATTTTATACTCCCTTGTTTCATCTTTCAGGCCACCCCTATGCCGGGCGGTCCCAGACATGCCCAGGCGTGGGTCACGTCAAGTCGATATCATATAGGCTATGCGATGCTCTGAACCTTGTCACGACAGAAGTCGTATTGATATCCGCATGCTGAAATTGATTTGAAATACCGTTATTTCAAACTGTTATACCTAAACGCCCCCCAAATCAGGGAACCAGCACGCCGGGATATTGTGCCCAATTCGGGCATCAGAAACGAAAAAAGCTGGTGGAATGATGGTGGCGTTACCTGGACTTGAACCAGGGACCTAACGATTATGAGTCGTTCGCTCTAACCAACTGAGCTATAACGCCATCGGCGCGTGGACTAAGCCAGCCATCGGGTGTCGTCAAGAGCTAAACCTCTTTTCATGCAGATGTTGGTAAAGCGCCGTTACACCTGCACTGTCAAAAGGGGCGCTCAGCCGGCGCAACACTTGGCATCGGGACCTAGTGCGCAGGCGCGCTCACCGCATCAAGCAGGCTGCGTCCACCGTCCACGACCATGACCTCTCCGGTCATAAAACCAGCTCCTTCGGAGGCCAGAAACTGCACCGCGTCGCACAGCTCATTTGGTGCTGCAATACGACCAAGCGGTGTATGGGCGCGGATATCATCGCGCCACTCGCGGTTCTCAGCCACAGATGCTCTGAGCGAGCCGCTCATGACTGAACCAAAGGAGATCGCGTTCACGCGAATACGCTCCGGGGCCAGCACCAATGCCATGGAACGGGTCATCTGTTGCAGGGCCGCGGCGGCGATGGAATATCCCATCAATTCGGGCTGCGTGCTGTTGGCCGCAATCGAGCTGAGGTTAATGATGGAGCCGACTTGACCTTCTTCCTGATCTTCGGCCTGTTTCATCATGCGTTTGGCGACGGATTGGGTCAGATGCAGCGCTGTCATCAGGTTTTGATCCAGCAACGTCTGTACGGATGTATCTTCGGTGTTCATCGCCTCTGTCAGCAGCAATTGCCGAGAAGCATTCACCAAAATATCGACCTGATCAAAGGCATCAATGGTCGCGGATACCAGATTGGCAATTGTCAGCCGCTGGCGCAAATCACCGGCAAAAATGCGGATATTACCGTCTTCTGGTGCGTCGCCAAATTCTTCGGACAGCTTTTTCTCATGTGCATCGGCAACCATGACGTTGGCGCCTTTGTCAGCCAGATGCCGCGCAATCGCAAGACCGATGCCATTGGCGCCTCCTGTAACAATTGCAGTCTTACCCTGAACCGAAAATGACATCCGTTAGCGTCCTTTTCCAAACCTGAAGGTTATTTTCGCGCGCGCAAAGGACGCGTGGCGTGAAACAGTTTAAACCGCGCGTCTCCGCCCAGCTCCTGAACCTGTGCAAACCTCTTTGTCAGTTCCGCTTCATACGGCAAATGACGATTCGCAACCATCCAAAGATGCCCTTGGGGTGCTAAATGTCTGGCAGCAGCGGCCACAAAGGCCTGCCCGATCTGCGGCTCGGCCGCGCGACCTGTATGAAATGGGGGGTTCATCACGATCGTATCCATACGGTGGGGCGGGCTCCAAAGAGTTGCGTCTTCCCAATGGAAAACGGCCCGGTCATCCACAACATTGCGCCGCGCACATTCAAGTGCCATGTGACCGGCCTCAATCAAATGTACTTCTTTGACGGTGTCGCGGGACAACACATGCGCCGACAAAAAACCCCATCCGGCACCAAGATCCGCAACCCGCCCGGACATCTTTTCAGGCAACGCATCGGCCAACAGGGCAGAGGCCAGATCAACCGCATCAGCGGAAAACACCCCCGGAGCGGTCCAGAACCCACCCGGCGTTTGCGCGGGGCCTTGCGCCCAGTCTTCAAAAAAATCCGTGGCCTCAGCGGTGATCCAATAAAGTTTGCCATGTGCTTTGGACACCGGTCCTTGCACGCTGACTCGCCGCCGCATTTCTTTAAGGATCGAATCTGCGCCATCGGTCTTTTGACCGTCAATTACCACCACGCCATCAGTATGCGCGCAAGCCTGCGCAATCAGGGCGCGCGCCTCAGCCTTGGCGCGTGGCAGGCAGACGATGCTTGCGGCATAAGACCCCTGCGGCGCATGGGTCACCTGAAACCCTCTGTCGGACCATGCCGCATGAAACGGCTTGAAGTCATGAATGATGTCGCAGTTGTCAGGGTTCAGCCCCTCAAGATCTGCATCAGCCGGAGGGCGAAATACAGCCACCCCCCCTGCTTCAGGCATCACCAATCCGCCGCCATTCAGCGCCAGCTGCAACCGTGCGTCAATCACGTGTTACTCTTCTTTTTCCATGGTGCATTGCAAAGGATGCTGATGCCGGCGCGCAAAATCCATAACCTGCGCGACCTTGGTTTCGGCAATCTCGTGACTGAACACGCCAACAACAGCCAGACCCTTTTTGTGCACGGTCAACATGATTTCAAAGGCCTGCGCATGGTTAAGGCCAAAGAACCGCTCAAGCACATGCACGACAAATTCCATTGGCGTGAAATCATCATTCAACAACATTACTTTATAGAGCGGCGGACGCTTTGTTTTGCGATCCGTTTTTGTCAGCAGATCAATGTCGCTGTCGTCATCAGCGTTGTCTGACATCATGATAGGGTCAAGGCGCATGGCTGATCCGAGCGATTGAAGGAAACGTTGTGAGTCGTGAGACGCGTTATATAACCCCACAGATGGTTTAGAAAAGAGGTATGGCGCAAATGAACGTGACCCTGACGGCAATCGGTTTGGATGCCGACGACACATTGTGGCAAAATGAACAGTTTTTTGCGCTCACTCGGGATCGATTTGCAGACCTTTTGCGGGATCACACCGAAAAGGACCATCTGATGGCCCGGTTACTCGAAGCCGAGCGTCGCAATCTACCGCATTATGGCTTTGGGATCAAAGGCTTCACTCTGTCAATGATCGAAACTGCCATTGAGGTCACACAGGGCAAAGTGCCCGCAAACGTGATCGCGGAAATTCTCGATGCCGGGCGCGATATGCTGTCTCATCCCGTTGAGATTTTGCCTCATGTAAAAGAAGCAATCACCGCACTGCGCAAAGACTACAAATTGATCCTTATTACCAAAGGCGATCTGTTGGATCAGGAACGAAAATTGGCACAATCGGGGTTACGCGACGATTTTGACGCGGTGGAGATCGTGTCCAACAAGACCTCAGATGTTTATTCGGAAATTTTCCAACGTCACGGCACCGGGGCAGACCAAGCTCTCATGGCAGGGAATTCGATGGCCTCTGATGTGGTGCCGATGCTGCAGGCTGGCGGCTGGGGGGTTTTTATTCCTGCGACATTAAGCTGGGCAATTGAACATGCGGACGTGCCCCAAGATCAAGAACGCTTTGCCGATCTCCCCGACATTGGCGCGTTACCCGGATTTGTTAAAAAGCTGACCCTTGCCGGGTAAACCCGTCCGAGACTCAATCAAAGGCAAACCCGCCTTATTCCCGCCACATTCTTGCCACAATACCCCTTGTTGTGCTGCATCCTGCCCGCCTCCCCACATGTAGTTTCTGCATTGCGGCAATTTGATGGTATTCCTTTGATTCAAAGGGTTTAATGAAAGGGGCACCTGTGTTATCTTTGAGGCATAAAAATATGGCCAGTCGAAAAATCGGCGGTCTGAGGCAGAAAAAGGCAGGTTATCATGAAGGCGCGACGCGTTTCGCTCGCCCGTTTTGGGTTGTTCTTTATTGCGGCGGTTTGGTTGCTGGTGATTGTGCCGATGAGCGCGATGTCAGCCCCCTATGCGGCATATGTGATGGATGCACGTACAGGCAAAGTGCTGCATGCGCGCAATGCCGATACCCGGCTGCATCCGGCTTCTTTGACCAAAATGATGACGCTTTATGTCGCATTTGAAGCCATCCGGCGCGGTGAAATCTCGCTCGACAGCAAGGTCACTGTGTCCAAGAAAGCCGCCGCTGAACCGCCCAGCAAATTGGGCTTGCGGGCCGGTCAACGCATCGCATTACGTTATCTGATCCGCGCCGCAGCGGTGAAATCCGCAAATGATGCGGCAACTGCAATCGGTGAAGCAATCAGCGGGTCCGAGGCGCGGTTTGCCCGACGGATGAACCGCACCGCCCGCGCTTTGGGCATGACCCGCACCACGTTCAAAAACATGCATGGCCTTACCGAAACAGGGCATATGTCGACTGCACATGATATGTCGATCATGGGGCGGCATTTGCTGTATGATTTCCCACAGTATTACAATTTGTTTTCCCGGATCACCGCAGATGCCGGCGTGCGCAAGGTCAGCCATACCAATCGTCGCTTCCTGAATTCGTACAAAGGCGCGGATGGGATCAAGACCGGATATACACGTGCTGCGGGCTTCAACCTGACGGCCTCTGCTGAACGGGGCAATGAACGGATAATCGTGACGGTTTTTGGCGGCAAATCCACCGCTTCTCGGAATGCCAAAGTGACCGAGCTTATGGATCTTGGATTCCGCCGCGCGCCATCGCGCGCACCACTGCGCAAACCAGTAAGACCAGAGATTGCCAATCTGGAATCCGTTCCTGAACAGCCCAGTACCAATCCAGGCTCGGTGGAAGGTGGGAAAGGCAAAACGATACGTCTTGTCGGGGCTGTCAAAACATCTATGAGACCGAAATTGCGCCCAGCAGGTGCCGCCACCGCACCTGTATTGGTTGCTACAGCGCCTCAAACGACCATTACCAATGCAGACATCACAGCAGCATTGGAAGAGGCTGTTGCGACAACTGCGCCTCTTGTGCCTACGCCAGAGCCAACATTGGTCGCGGCGAATGCGACCGTACGCCCTGCATTACGCCCCAAAGCACTGGCCAAAGCACTGGCCAAAGCAGAACCCACAAAAAAACGTGTTGTTGAGCAGGAAATCGTCACCCGCGTCTCTACATCTGGTGGGCGTCATTGGGGCGTGAATGTTGGCCGGTATCCCAGCCGTTTTGCCGCTGAAAAAGTCCTTCTAAAGACCGCCCTTGCTGAGATGTCCACGCTGGATGGTTCGTTACGTAAGGTCGTTCGAAGACCGCAAGGCTTTGACGCCAATTTTCTGGGAATGAGCCGTGAAACAGCCGATTTAGCCTGCCGCAGGCTGGCTGCACGCAATGTCAGCTGCTTTATGATTGGGCCAAGTTAGGACGTCCGCCGCTAAACGGTGCTGAGATCAAACTAATTAACGGCCTCCCGCCCTTCTTTACGCAACCACATCACAAAATCCTTAACCGCAGGCCGCAACACGCCTGTGCGTGTGACAATGTGATACCCGCCCTGTGAGGGGTCTTCGGAGTGGAGCTCTCGTAGCCGTCCCGCGGCGATATCGCGTTCCACAAACGCGCGGACGGTCACAGCGACCCCCTGCCCGTCGCGCGCCCCGTCCAGCAACAGATTGCCGGGCACCTGCATCATCCCCAATTCTGCCCGTGGCACACCAAAACGACGATGCCATGCGGTTGCCTCTGAGGTGCCAAGCTCTTCGAGCCACGGAAATTTCGCAAGTTCGACGAGATCCGCAAATTCGGTGTCTCCGACCAACGACGGCGCAGCAACCACCACCATAGGGGATTGTAGCAACATCTCATTTTCCAGCCCCGGCCATGGCCCAGTGCCATATCTGATTGCCACATCAATTCCATCAGCACTGAGCGGAACAAGCAGCGCAGAAGGGTCGATCATGATGTCGACCTCTGGATGCAATTGGCGAAACCGCGGCAAACGCGGCATCAGCCAAGAAGCCGCAAAAGTTGGCGTGGCAGAGATATGCAGAGGCCGCGCGCCCTGCTGATTGGTGATTTCTTCGACCACATCGATGATCTGCGTGAAACCAGATTGCAGCACCTGCGCCAATCGTTCGCCCACCGCAGTTAACGCAAGGCTACGGTTGGTACGGTCCAACAATGCAACGTCCAAATGGGTCTCAAGACTGCGCAATTGTTGGCTAACGGCTGCATGGCTGACGCCCAATGCGTCCCCCGCTGCGACGATATTACGGGTTTGCGCAAAGGCCGCAAAGGCACGCAATGCTGACAAGGGCGGTAGGCTACGCCAATTCATATTAAATCCTGACTTACATAATGGAAGATAGGATGACTCGCATATTCGTGCCATTTCCCCTTATTTACAAACATCAAATCAATCTGGAAAGGAAATAAAGTGTTAAATATTTATGCACAAACCTTCATGACCGCCACCCGCACAAATTGCGTCAAATTACATGAAATTCCCGGCAAAACCAAAGGCACCCGCAAACGGTGGTTTTCGCGCCGCAAAGCGATCTGCATTGATCCGGCAAAGTTGTGAAAACGGAGATGGCACGCAGCGCCCTGATCCTCGTGGATATCCAAAACGATTATTTCGACAATGGTCTGTGGCCTATTGAGAACATGCAAGAGGTGGCGGATCACGCCGCCACCGTCCTTGAGGATGCGCGCAAAGCAGGACAACTGATCATCCATGTTGTGCATGAAGCAACCAGCGATACCGCGCCGTTCTTTCGCCCCGGCACCATCGGCGCACAGGTACATGCCAGCGTCACCCCGGCCCCCGGTGAGGTTGTTATACTCAAACATCGACCCAATAGCTTTCATAACACAGACCTTCATGAACACCTTCAGAGCGCTGGTGTGACACAGGTCACGATCATCGGAGCGATGACCCAAATGTGCATCGATGCCACGGCCCGCGCGGCACGTGATCTGGGATATGACGTTACTTTGATCGCTGCGGCCTGTGGCGCAAAAGGACAAAGTTTTGGTGATGTCATGCTTGAAGCTGAACAAGTCCAAGCGGCGTTCTTGGGCCCACTCGCTATGTCTTATGCAAAGGTCATCTGACATGATCAGCACTTTGCATTTGCATCAATATTTTCGACCGCTGAACCGGGAACGGAGCATTTGGGCCCTCAAATGGGCTGCCTCCGTTGTTCAAATAGCCGGGTACACAACAACCGCACTTGGTCTGACGCCGCTTAATATTTACCTGTTTCTTATTGGGTTGATTGGCTGGTTCACGGTCGGCCTTATGTGGCGTGACAAGGCCATCATGCTGATCCACCTTGTGGCGCTTGGTGCTATGATTGTCGGCCTGATCACACCTTAGGGTCAGGCCGACGCTGGTCAGGTTTTCTTGCGTTGCCCCGCAAGGGGTGGCAGAGGCTCGGGCCCTTCGGGATCCATCCCTTGTGGGAAACTATCCAGCAATATGCGGTATCGCATCCGCGCATCCGTGATCGACCCATAAGACGCAATCAATTCTCTGATCGGTCCTCCTAGACGTTCCAGCCCTGACACAAAGGCGAGAATGACACCAACCTCAACTTCACCCTGAATAACCAGATAACCGCCCCATGCGATAACGCCAAAAGGTCCCAAAGCAATCAACAGATTGTTGAGCGTTTTCATGATGTTCTTGGTCATCAAGAACTGCGTTCTCAGTTGCAAAATCTGATCCGTCAACGCGGTAAAGCCTGCGGGCGGCGGTTTGGCCAGAAGGTCAGGCTCCGCATTGTCCACGATGTAATTGCCAAGCGCCCGCACGGTGATCGCCTTTTCCCCGGCCAAACGGTTCATGCGGGATTGAAAAATCGGCACAATAATGAATTGCGGCGAGTACAGAGCCAGCGCAATCGTCGCGACCAAAGGTTCAATGTAGAACATATACCCCAAGACAACGATCAGAGTGCCGATTTGTAACAAAGGTCCTGAAATAGCAGCACCGGCAAATCCGCCTAGCTTTTCTGTCTCGCTTGACAGCATGGACACCACAGCGCCTTCGTCGACCACATCATCACCCTGCGCGCTGGCCTTAATCAGCGCGGGCGGCGTTACCGTATAGATGTGGTAATAGACCGACCGGCGTAACGCATGCACAATCCGGGCCGAGATCAATTCCCGCTGCACGCGCATGGCAAATTTTAGCCCGGCCGAGGCGAGCAACGCAGCGAGATAAAGCCCCGCAAGCCAGATCAGCAAACTGACGTCACTGCTGGCAACCGCATCGTCCAACATCCGGCGCTGTAACTCGAGCGGGATAGGCGCAAGCGGCAACAGGGCAAGCGTGAGGCAGATCACCACAACCTGCGGCCACTTGGAGTAGCGGAAAATATAGCGATAGACCGAATGGGGCATGGTGCGCAGAGGCATATAGAATTTCCAAAATGACTTTGGCCAACCGTGCCAGTTTTTAATGGCAATGCAAATCGCTTGCAGCGATCAAATCACGTTGTGGCCTGTAATAAGGTGCGGGTATAGTCGGATTGCGGCCGTTCATACAGATCTTCTGTGGTGCCATATTCAACCACATCGCCACGTTTCATCACCATCACCTTATGCGACATCGCCCGCACAACTTTGAGATCATGGCTGATGAAAAGATACGCCAGCCCGTATTTCACCTGCAAATCGCGCAGCAATTCAACAATTTGCACCTGCACGGTCATGTCCAAGGCGCTTGTTGGTTCATCCAGGACCAGCAAACGTGGGCGCAGCACCATCGCGCGCGCAATGGCAATCCGTTGTCTTTGCCCGCCTGAGAACTCATGCGGGTAACGGTCCATGGTGATCGGATCGAGCCCAACTTCAACCATCACATCCTGCACAAGCTCGCGTTGGTCCCGGCTGGGGTCAACATTGTGGATGTTCAATCCCTCAGAAATAATCTGAAAACAGGTCATGCGGGGGGAGAGCGATCCGAAAGGGTCCTGAAACACGATCTGCATGTCTTTGCGCAACCGGCGCAATTCGCGCGTCGACCAGCTGCGCACATCTTGGTCCATAAAGGTTATGCCGCCATCAGACGCAATCAGGCGCATAATGGCAAGTGCCAGTGTTGTTTTGCCCGATCCTGATTCGCCAACAATCCCCAATGTTTCCCCTGCGCGAACACTGAGCGTCGCGTCATTGACAGCCTTTACGTGACCCACGGTACGCCGCAACAATCCTTGGGTAATGGGGAACCAGATCTTGAGCTGTTCCGTGCTGATAACCTCTTTGGCCCCTTCCGGGACCGCATCGGGATGCCCGGACGGTTCTGCGCCCAGCAGTTTCTTGGTATAGGGGTGTTGAGGATTGTCGAAAATCTCAGTGGTGGGGCCTTGCTCCACGATTTCGCCTTGCTGCATGACACAAACCCTGTCCGCAATGCGCCGTACCACGCCCAGATCATGGGTGATGAACAACAGCCCCATACCTTCGCTGTCTTTTAGATCAGCAAGCAGTTCCAGGATTTGGGCCTGAATGGTCACATCAAGTGCGGTTGTTGGTTCATCCGCGATCAACACATCCGGTTTGTTGGCCAAAGCCATCGCGATCATCACCCGCTGGCGCTGTCCACCCGAAAGTTGATGCGGATAAGACCCAAGACGTGTTTCAGCATCTACGATACCGACCTTATCCAGCAGTTCAAGAATACGCGCGCGGGCCTGTGCGCCTACAACCCCTTGATGCAGGGCAAGGCTTTCAGCGAGCTGCTTTTCAATGGTGTGCAATGGGTTCAGCGAAGTCATCGGTTCTTGGAAGATAAAACTGATGTCGTTGCCGCGCACCTTGCGCAACAGCGTGTCATCCGCCCCAATCATCTGCTGCCCATCATAGGTAACAGAGCCGGAAACCTCAGCGCTATCGCCCAAAAGGGCAACCGTCGAGAGCGCCGAAACCGATTTACCCGAACCGCTTTCCCCAACAAGCGCAACTGTCTCGCCTCGTTCCACGTGAAAGGACACACCTTTGACCGCCTGCATCAGCTGGCCATCCTGTCGAAAACCGACGGTCAGGTTCTTTACGTCTAATAAGGCAGTCACGAAAAGGTCTTTCTTGGGTCAAAGGCATCACGGATGCCTTCAAAGATAAACACCAACAACGAAAGCATCAGCGCAAAGGTAAAGAAGGCGGTGAAACCAAGCCAAGGCGCTTCGAGGTTTTGCTTGGCCTGCAAGGTCAGTTCCCCCAACGATGGCGCAGAAGAGGGCAAACCAAATCCGAGGTAGTCCAGAATGGCCAAGGTCGAGATGGTGCCAGTGATGATAAAGGGCAGCATTGTCAGCATCGCCACCATAGCGTTGGGCAACATGTGGCGGAACATAATGGTCACGTTCGACACCCCAAGTGCGCGCGCCGCGCGCACGTATTCCAAGTTACGCGCCCGCAGGAATTCAGCCCGCACAACGCCAACCAGAGATGTCCAACTGAACAGCACCAGCAAGAACACAAGCAGCCAAAAGCTGCGCCCCAATATCGCAAACATAATGATGATCACATAAAGCGAAGGGGTTGATGACCAAATCTCGATCACCCGCTGAAAAATCAGATCAAGCCAGCCACCAAAGAATCCTTGGACAGCACCGGCAATCACCCCAATAAGCGATGCCAACCCGGTGACGATCAACGTGAACATGATCGACAGGCGGAAACCATGCACCACCCGCGCCATTACATCCCGCTTGGTCCCATCAGTGCCAAGCCAGTTTTGCGCATTCGGAGGCAAGGGTGCGGCCCCCGGACGATCAACAGCGGTATTAAAGGAATACGGGATGATCGGCCAAATGGCCCAGCCCGCCTCAATCGGCTCTCCTTCGATGACCCCGTCAGCGGCATCTTCGATATAGGCCTCGGGATCATCAAAACACAGGTCAAGCCCGCCCGTCGCAATCAGGCATTTCACTTCTGGGTCGCGATACACCGCTTCGGTTTGGAAATCGCCACCAAATTCAGTTTCGGGGTAGAAGTTAAAGATCGGCATATAATAGCCGCCACGATAGTTCACGAGGATCGGTTTGTCGTTGGCCACAAACTCAGCGAACAAGGAAATTGTGAACAGAACCGCAAAAATCCAAAGGGACCAAAACGCACGCCTGTTGCGTTTAAAATTGCGCCAGCGGCGTTGGTTCAGTGCTGACATGGCGATACCTCGGGCCATCACCCTTCCCTCCGCTCAAAATCAATGCGCGGGTCAACCAACACATACATAAGATCAGACAGGATACCGACCAGCAGGCCAATCAGTCCAAAAATAAACAACGTCCCAAAGACGATGGGATAATCCCGTGCAACCGCGGCCTCAAACCCCAAGCGCCCAAGTCCATCAAGCGAAAAGATCGTCTCGATGATCAGCGATCCGCCAAAGAACACACCCACAAAGACCGCAGGAAACCCTGCAATCACAATCAACATCGCATTGCGAAAGACATGGCCATAAAGCACGCGGCGTTCGGACAACCCTTTGGCGCGGGCCGTCATCACATAGTGTTTCTTGATCTCATCCAGAAAGCTGTTCTTGGTCAGCAACGTCAATGTGGCAAAGGCACTGATCGTTGAGGCGAGCACTGGCAAAGTGATGTGCCACAAATAATCTGCTGCCTTGCCCAAGGGGCTGAGTTGATCAAAATTGTCAGAGGTCAGCCCGCGTAACGGGAAAATCTGATAATAGGAGCCGCCCGCGAATAGCACCAACAGCAAAATCGCAAACAGGAAACCGGGGATTGCATAGGCCGCGATTATGGCCCCAGACGTCCAGGTATCAAAGCTTGTCCCGTCTTTGACAGCCTTGCGGATGCCAAGCGGGATCGACACCAGATAGGCAATCAATGTGGACCATAGACCCAGGGTTATCGACACCGGCAGTTTTTCTTTGACCAAGTCGATCACACCAATGGACCGAAAGTAACTTTCTCCGAAATCGAACCGGATGTAGTTCCACATCATGTTGAGAAACCGTTCAACCGGCGGCTTATCAAAGCCAAATTCCTTTTCCAGCTGTTCGATAAATTCCGGCGGCAGGCCCCGCGCACCGATATAGTCGCTTTCTGTGGAGGTCGTCAGATCCTCCGTTCCCGCATCATTGCCGGGGCCTGTAAATCCGCCAAATACATCTCCGCCGCCTTGTGCACGTGCAATCGCTTGCTCGACCGGGCCACCGGGGACAAATTGCACCAATGCAAAGTTGATCAACATAATACCGATCAACGTAGGAATGATCAGCAACAGCCGTCGGAGAATATAGGCACCCATGGTTGATTTTTACCTCAACGCCCCGGCAGCCCGTAAGGCTGCACCTTTGTCGGCGTTGTACCACCAAAAATCAAGATACCCCAAAGCGTAGGCCGGAATGGTATCGGGATGTTCATACTGATCATAAAATGCTGTCCAATGTGCGTCATTGTACCAGACAGGGATCATAAAGAATTCATAACGCAGCGCACGATCCAGTGCCATCAAGGTCACATCAGTGCTGGCCTTGGTGTCCATCCGTTGTGATGCTTCGATGATTTCATCGACAAGCGGGCTGGCCAAACCTGCCGGATTGAACACTGAAAACGCAGCGGCCTCAGACCCATAGACCTGTTGCAAACCGCCCCCCGTGCTGAGAAATGGGATATAGCTGTCATAGACCAGATCATAATCACGATCCCGCTCGCGGGCGGTGTATTGCGATGCATCTACCTTTTCCAAATTCGCCTCAATACCCATCGCATCGAGGTTGGACATAAAGTTCTCAATAACCGCTGAAAGTGTGGCCGATCCGGCGGAATTCAGCAGGAAAGTCAGCTTGAGCGGTTCTCCTGCCGCGTTGCGGCGTTTGCCATCATCCCCAACGGCCCACCCGGCCTCATCCAACAGCTTCATCGCGCGCCGGGCATTGCGGCGGTCCAGCAACCGCTCCGGCTTGGATGTATGCGGAACGATCGCTGGCTCAGTCAGCATCTCTGCCGGAACCAGATCGCCGAGGGATTGCAGAAATTCGAGTTCCGCCCCTTCTGGCACCCCTTGTGCCATGACCGGCGTGTCTTGGTTGAATGACGCGCGGTGGCGGAACAACCCGTATTGCAGCGATTCATTGGTCCACTCAAAGTTAAAGCCCAGCGCGACAGCCTGACGCACGCGGCGGTCCTGAAGGACCTCACGGCCCAGATTGAACACAATACCCGTTGGCGTCGGCGGCGCGCCATCGGTCAATTCCTGTTTTACAATTTGGCCGTTCTGCACCTTGGGGAAATCGTAAGCCGAAGCCCATTGTTTTGAGTTCCCCTCATTGCGGAAGGTATATTCACCCGCCTTAAACGCCTCAAAAGCGGAATTTTCATCGCCAAAATATTCAACGCGGATACGGTCGAAATTGTTACGCCCCTTGTTAAAGGGCAGATCTTTGCCCCAATAGTCCGGGTTGCGTTTGTATGTAATCTTGCGATTCACATCGATTTCTTCAATGACATAAGCACCAGACCCCGGCGAGGTTTCCAGACGGCTTTCATCCAGACGAGCACCGGTTTCTTCGTACCACTTTTTGGACCAAACCGACATTCCGCCGACAACCTCAATCAAACTGCGGCGGGAAATGCCGGGCGTAAATTCATATTTGATCGTGTGATCGTCAATCACTTCGATGTTTTGGATCCGTTTGCTGACCGCATCTGCATAAGATTTCAGGCCCTGATCAAGAATCAACTGTTGGCTAAAGGCGACGTCATGAGCGGTGAGCGGTGTGCCGTCTGAAAAGCGTGCTTCGGGCCGCATATAAAAGATGACCCAGTTCTTATCGACATCATACTCAAGGCTTTCGCACAACAAGCAGTAGTATTCCGCATAGACATCCGCCGGTGCTTGCGCATTCACGCCTTCACCCAAGAGGCTCTCATATCCAACAGTAGAAAGCGCCCCCCCCCGTCCTTTGCGGGTATAGGGGTTCATACTGTCAAAGGTGCCCAGTGTGGCGATCGAAATCTCTCCGCCTTTGGGCGCGTCGGGGTTCACATAATCAAAATGCGGATAGTCCGGCCCGTATTTCAGTTCGCCAAAAAACGAATACCCGTGGCTTTTGATCGTCTCTTCCTCACCACGTGCGGTGCTGGCAAAAATCGATGCCACACCAAAAGCGGCAAGAGCCATCCATTGCACCATCATCCCGTTGGTTCGGGTCCGGGTCGTCACTTCGGTCTTGGCTTGTGTCATCAGGCACTCCCTTTGCATCGCTCGAAACATATCAGTTGATGTAAGCTACTGGGGCAATGTGCCAAGTGACAAGTTGCGAATATGTTATCTCTTGAAATATCGCATACAAAAGGCCGCCCAAATACAAAGGCGGCCCTTTCATACAAAATTGTGTCGGTCTTATTCTGAGAGGCTTTCCAGATAGGCGATAACATTCGCGCGTTCAGTTGGCTTTTTCAAACCTGCGAAACCCATCGTTGTGCCTGGTGCGTATGATCTGGGGTTTTCCAAGAACCCAAAAAGCGCTTCTCGCGTCCAATTCCCGTCAAGACCGCCCAGCGCGCCGGAATACTCAAACCCATCAACAGAAGCGATTTCCCGGTCAGCAACCCCATCCAAGTGAGGGCCGAGTCCATCGGTACCGTCAACCTTGTGACACGCGGAACACTTACGGAAAACGCCTGCGCCCTTTTCTAAGTCGGCGTCTGCCATCAAAGCGGCAATATCAATTTCTTCTTCTGGCGCGTCTTCCTCAGCACCTTCGATCTCAATCACATAGGATTGTTCGCCATGCGCATCCGCATGATAAACTTCTTCCGCTGCCCATTTGCCAAGCAAAAGGATCAACCAGGCGCCAAACAGGCCGCCGCCGATTTTGGTCATTGTCATTGTATCGAACATGGGCAAGGTCCGTCTTTGTGTGTTGAGGCTCTACTTGCGGCTGTCTATTGCTTTCCCTCGCCCCTAGCAAGGTGTAGTTACCGCGACGAATTGCCCAACTGCGGCATAAATACCAAGGATTGCTCCTATGTCCGACAAAACAACACCTCGTATCGCCTTTCAGGGCGCATTGGGGGCCTATAGCCACGAAGCATGCCTGCAAGCGCGGCCAGAGATGATTCCGGTTCCCTGCACCACATTCGAAGGGGTGTTTCGCGCGGTAAACGAAGGGCGTGCCGATCTTGCCATGCTGCCGGTTGAAAACACGACTTATGGGCGTGTGGCAGATATTCATCGCCTCTTACCAAAGAGCGGCCTGCACATTGTTGCAGAAGCCTTTGTACGTGTGCGGATCGCGCTCATGGCCCGCCCCGGCGTTGCACTTAACAAGGTGAAACACGTCCGTGCACATATGGTCTTGCTGCCTCAGGCGCGTAATTGGCTGGATGCTCAGGGCATCACCTATGAAGCTGCCGCCGACAGCGCCGGTGCCGCCGCAGATCTGGCACAGGCCAATGGATCCACCGAAGGTGTGCTGGCCAGCACAGTGGCTGCAGATATTCACGGCCTTGATGTTCTGGCCCGCGATATCGAAGACCTCGACCACAACACCACGCGTTTCCTGCTTATGTCCCCGACACCGGACCACAGGCCCCGCAGCAAAAAAATGCTCACCACCTTTGTGTTTGAAGTCCGCAACATCCCCGCGGCTCTTTACAAGGCCATGGGTGGGTTCGCGACAAACGGCGTGAACATGACCAAGCTTGAAAGCTATATGGTGGGCGGATCGTTTACAGCAACGCAGTTTTACGCAGACATCGAAGGCCATCCAGAAGATCCGGCTGTTGCGCGCGCATTGGAAGAACTGGGATATTTTACCAATATGCTCGATATTCTGGGCGTTTATCCTGCCCACCCGGGGCGCGGATAAGCGGACCGGTCCCAATTCAATAACAATCAAAAGGCCTCTTCATTTTGGTCTGAGATTTCCTGAAAATGCGACGCGTTAAAGCAAGAGAAAGGTCTTATTGATGGTAGCGCGCCAGCGTTTCCTAGAAGGTGTCGGTCTGCGGTTACTCGCGGCCTTTCTGATGACGGCCATGTCGGCCGCGGTACACGGCGCCGCTGATTCCGTTCCCATCGGACAAATCATGTTCTGGCGCTCTGCTTTGGCGCTGCTGCCGATATGTCTTTATATGATGTGGCTCAAGGAATTCCCCAAAGGGCTGCGCACAAAGCGGCCCGGACTTCATATCACCCGCAGCCTGTTTGGGGCTTTCTCTATGGCAATGTCATTCCTGTCATTGGCCTATCTTCCGGTTGCCAACGCTCAGGCGCTTGCCTATCTCGCGCCGGTTCTGGTGCTCCCTATGGCTGCAATAATGCTAAAAGAAGCCATGACCCGCGCCGTCCTGATTGCTGTCCTCTTTGGCTTTTCTGGCGTCTTGTTGATGCTGTGGGAAGCCTTCGAATTGCCGGGCGAAGGCGCTTTGATCGGAGTTGCCGCCGGGCTGGCTTATGCGCTGACAATGGCCTTTGTCAGGGTCCACACAAAGACAATGACCTTGACCGAAAGCTCTTCTTCTATCGCATTCTATTTTGCTGTCGTTTCAGCCTTGGTCGGGCTTGCAACTGTGCCGTTTGGCTGGGTCACTTTAAATGCAACGTTGTTTGGGTGGCTTGCGCTTGCCGGACTGATCGGCGGCGCTGGTCATATCGTCGCCAACGAAGCGGTGGCCCGCGCCCCCGTCAGTGCGCTCGCTCCCTTTGATTTCACAGGTCTGATCTGGGCCTTGGGCTTTGATCTGATCCTGTTTTCTGTGGTGCCCGGCATATTGGGGTTTATTGGTGTCTTCGCGATCACCGCCGCTGCCTTGATCGTAACCTTCGCCAAATCAACGCCTCAAGACGCATCACCTGCAAACGATCAGGGCTAAATTCCGATCTCGACCAGGGCTGTTCACCCCGCCCGGCGGGCATAGCGTTCTTCCATGCCTTTTGCATATTCGGCAACCCGCAGCTTAAACTTCTTGGTCAGCGAACTTTTTGCCAATTTCAAGGATTGAACCAACAACCGTGCTGACAGGTTCAACGGCTTCACTTCAAGCTCAACTTTCACCCGCGTGCGGCTGCGCGACAAGGCAATCAGTTCAAAGCTCGTATTCCCCAACATTCCCGGTGACGTGCTTTCCAACACGATCTCATGGGGGCGGTCAAAGGCGACCATTTCAACTTCAATCTGACGCGGTTTGCCCCGCATTTCAAAGGCTGCCCGCCACGCCAGACCAACACCGGGTACGGCCATATTATCAATACGTTGTACTTCAGCACCCCGGCGCATGGCAGACCGTTCAAAGGAGTCAAAATCACAGAACATCTCAAACACCGCATCAATAGGTGCTTCTATGTCCTCGTTTGTTGAAAACTTCATGTCTCGGCCTTGTCTGAATTGTTAACCTTTTAGCCAGTCAACTGTCGCGTCATTCCAAAGTATCCGCAAGCCAATTTTCCAGTAAAAAGTGTGCAATTGCACCTTTGCGTGCGGGCAGGATATGATCATGATTGCCTGCAAAAATCTCCATCATTTCTTCGCGGCTGATCCAAAGAGCATCTTCGATTTCGACCGGGTCAATGTTGATTTCTTGACTTGTTGCTACGCCTTGACACCCAAACATAAGTGACGCGGGAAAAGGCCAAGGCTGACTGGCCAGAAAACCAACGTCACCCACATGCACTCCAGCCTCCTCAAAGACCTCCCGGCGCACAGCCGCTTCCAGGGTTTCCCCAGGTTCGACAAAACCCGCCAGCAACGAATACATCCCCTTTGGCCAACCCGGGGACCGGCCCATCAACACCGAATTGCCATGTGTGATCAACATAATCACCACTGGGTCTGTACGCGGGAAATGGCTGGTTTTGCACGCCGGGCATTGCCGCTGCCAACCGGCTTGTACGATAACAGTTGGTTGACCGCATTTTGCGCAAAATCCATGGCTATCATGCCAAGCAAGAACCGCTTTGCCTGTCGCTGCCAGTTCTGCATCTCTGGGCGAAAGCCATGTCATGACCCGGCGTAGCTCTGCAAACACCATACCTTCTGGTAACGCTGGGTGCTGCTGTTCGGAAGGATCCAAAAAACCGCCAAGTGTGGAGTCATCCAGCTCCTCCGGCACCCATGAAGACAGATCAAATGCAAATCGCGCAGCCCCGTCCTCTCTGCCCAGCAATATCGTGTCCGCAGCGGCATCTGCCAGCACCGGATGATCCATTGGTAACCGAACAAGGGATGTCGGGCGCTCACGGTTTATCAATGGCTTGCCGCGCCAAAAGACAATTGCACGACTATCTGCCGCTGATCGCGCAAAGCGCACAACATCCGCGTTGTCTCTGATTTCGCCAGCCCGATCCAACCCCGAGCCACCAAATGTAACTTGCTCTGCATGCCGCATAAACGTTCCTTCCCTTCAAATCGGCGTTCTACGCCGTCGCCTCTTCCTTCCCAACTGGCATAAACTCGCGCAAATCAACAGCCTTGCAGATTTTTGGTTGATATGTACTAATACCTTTCAATCAAAGGTTGATTTTCTCCCATGCGTGACGATCTGCTCAATACACACGATCCTAGTCAACATTCCGTCGAACAACCGGGTGCTTTCGCCGCACAACCGGTACAATCTCTGCGTATTCTGGCCACGTCGGACATTCATATGCAGCTATTGGGCCATGACTATATTGCAGACCAGAGTGTTGGGCATGCAGGGCTGGCCGGGTTGGCAACGCTGGTCGAAGACGCGCGCGCCGAAGCGCAAGCAGAAGGCACAATCTCCATCCTGATCGACAATGGCGACTTTCTGCAAGGCAATGCGCTTGCCGATGTGTTGGCCAAGATGCCTGTAACCGCTGACCACCCCCTGATCGCTGTCCTTGGCGAAATGGGATATGACGCCATTGGGTTGGGCAATCATGACCTTGATCACGGCGTTGCCTATCTGTGCAATTTGGCCAATCTGATGCCGGTTCCCTGTGTCACCAGTAACCTCGTGCCAGCAGGCAGCGCGCCATTTGTGCGCAGTGCTTTGATCCGTTGTGCGCGGCCCCATAACACTTGGAAAGTTCCCGATACGCTGACCATTGGCTTGATTTCAGTTTTGCCCGAGCGCACGGCCCAATGGAACACACAAGAGTTGAAAGACTGGGCCGAAATTCACCCCTCGTTAAACTGCGCCCAAACCGCCGCAGAAGAGGTACGCGCACAGGGGGCCGATATCGTTATTCTGCTCGCGCATCTTGGGGTTGAAGGACCGGTCAATGAACCGGTTCCGCAAGACGATGCACGCCATCTTGCCGGTGTGCCAGGGATTGATGCGGTGATCACGGGCCATACCCATCGACGCTTGCCCGGCGTCGATCATGCCGGATATTCAGGCGTCGACATCGAAAAGGGCGCGCTGCATCATCGCCCTGCTGTGATGCCGGGCTTTGAGGCTTCGGATCTTGCGGTTCTCGACCTTCAGCTAGGATGGGCAGACGATACGCAGTGGCATGTTCTTAGCCATGAAACGCAATTGCGGCCTAATACCGGAGAGGTGCCCGCGCATCCAAAAATCTCGGCGCTTTGTGCACCGGTTCACCACGCCACACGCGCAGAACTCGCCGTCTCTTGCGGTCAGACGTCTGCTACAATCCACAACTACTTTACCCTCGCTATGCCCACGGCCACCAGCAGCCTCGAAGCAAGCGCCAAATTCGATGCCGTGCGTAGCGGGATCGCGGGCACTGCTGATGCGAACCTCCCCTTGTTGGCAACAGCGTCGGCCCATACCGCCGGAGGGCGTGGTGGCCCCCGAAACTTTTTGCACATCCCCGCTGGCACTATCTATCGGCGTCACCTGGCGGGCTTGTCACCATTCACAAATGAAATCTGCGCGCTCAAAATCAACGGACAGGAATTGCGCGATTGGCTGGAACATAAAGCGGGTGTATTTTCTCATCTTTGCCCGGAAAAGCCGGATCAGCCACTGCGTCTGGACCATCGCCCGTCTTTTGATTTTGATACGGTATTTGGGGTGGATTACACGATTGATCCGTCCCAACCAGCCGGAAGCCGGCTTGTCCATCTGACCTATCAAGGGGCAACGGTGGCAGCTGAACAAAATTTTGTTCTGGCAACCAATATGTTTCGCGCAGTTGGTGGCGGCGGTGGTGCGCGATTTACCTCAGATCAGATAATTTTCCGCAGCACTGATTCTGTCCCTGAGGCTCTGGTTCACGTGTTGTCCTCCTCCAAACGTCAATTTCCATTAAACTTGCAGCCATGGCGTTTTGCCTGCGCCACGCCAGTTCAAGCGATTATCAGAACAAGTCCAGAAGCTTTGCCTTATCTGAATGATATTGCGCATCTTTCGCCACAGGTTCTTGGGCATCAGGAGGATGGTTTTATGGCAATCCGGTGCCGGTTCTAACGCTTGCACTTGGGACTTTGCCGCCTTATATCACCCTTGAGAGGTTGGTGCGGGCAGGCGCCTCGCCAACCCGGTCAGATCCGGAAGGAAGCAGCCGTAACGAGTCCCGCTTGGGTCGTTATCAATCTCTCACCTTCGCCTTTTGTGTTAAGATCGCACAGGCGAGAACCTGCGATGTTGAACACATCGCTTCGCCAGGAACTTCACAAATCCTCCCATCGACTTAACCCATACTTGCGACGCCCCCGCGCATAATACGTGGCCATGACAATGCCGAAAACCACGCCTGCGAGGGATGCCGCCCCTGCTGCGGCGACAATGGTGAAATCTTGTCCGCGCCAGGATATAAACCACATCAAAACCCCCCAGACAGCGCCAAACCAAATGGCATACCCTATCATCGTGCTGAAAAAGGATGCGTAATGCGGTGGTCTTGCGCTGAACCCCAATCGCTTTTGCACCTTGAGCATCGGAGGCGCAAAATTGCTGGGCCACATATCCGTTTGGTTCAGCTCAGTAAGAGCAGCGTCATATTTGCGGGAATAATCTGTCATAATTGACCAGCGGCAAAAGTATCACATTGCCCAACCGCGCCTGTCTCATAGCCCCGCGCAAACCAGCTGGCGCGTTGTTGTGAGGTGCCATGGGTAAACGTATGAGGTTGCGGCACACGTCCTGCCTGTCGTTGCAGATGATCATCACCAATCTTGCGGGCCGCATTCAGCGCCTCTTCTAAGTCGCCCTTTTCCATCAACCCCTTTACATGGCTCGCCCAAACACCCGAAAGACAATCGGCCATCAACTCCAACTGTACAGTCAGTTGATTGGCCTCAGTCTTTGACGCTTTCTGACGTGCGACACTCACTTTGGGCAGAATGCCCAATTCGTTTTGAACGTGATGCGCCACCTCATGGGCGATCACATAGGCCGCAGCAAAATCACCGCCCGCCCCCATCTGTTGATCCAACATCGTGAAGAAACCCGTGTCGAGATACGCCTTGCTGTCTGCTGGGCAATAGAACGGCCCTGTGGCACCCGACGCACCGCCGCAAGGGCTTTGCGTTACGCTGCTGAACACAACCAATCGTGGCGCAACATAGGTGCGGCCCAATTGTTCCCGAAAAACCTTGGTCCAGACATCTTCGGTTGTGGCAAGAACCTGTGCGGAGAACTCTGTCACCCGTGCGTCCGCGGCGCTCGACGGCGCGCTTTGCTCTGATTGGCCAGTGCCGTCGCCCTGCAAAAGGGGGCTGACGTCAATGCCCGTGAAATACCCCAGAGCTAGCACCACCAGAACACCCGTCAGACCTAGCCCACCTGCCCGGCCACCCCGCCGGCGCCGGGTTCCGGTGTTGCCAGTTCCGCGCACCTCAACGTTCTTTGAACGTCTGATCCCCCTTAACCGCATACCCCGCCCCCAATTTACACATCCGTCGGTTGCTTTACCAAAATGCGCCATGGTGATTGCAACCTTTAGTTGGCACAATGCCTTACCGGTTTGAGGATGCCAAGCATTGCTGACCAGACAGCAATCGCGATGAACGGTTTACGGTCTTCTTGCAGAGGCATACCCTGTCCTTCGACGCGAATCCCCTCGTTCAGGAGCCTGCATGTCCGACACCACCGCCTACCGCGTGCTTGCCCGCAAATACCGCCCGGAAACATTTGTTGATTTGGTCGGACAAGACGCCATGGTGCGCACGCTAAAAAATGCGTTTGAAGCGGATAGAATTGCGCAGGCTTTTGTCATGACCGGCATTCGCGGCACCGGCAAAACCACCACAGCGCGGATCATTGCCAAAGGCATGAACTGTATCGGGACCGATGGCACGGGCGGGCCCACAACCGAACCCTGTGGACAGTGCGAACATTGCACCGCGATCATGGAAGGCCGCCATGTTGATGTAATGGAAATGGACGCGGCCTCCAACACCGGTGTGGCCAACATCCGGGAGATTATCGATAGCGTTCACTACCGCGCGGCCTCTGCCCGCTACAAGGTCTACATCATCGATGAAGTGCATATGCTGTCCACCGGGGCCTTTAATGCGCTGCTCAAAACTCTCGAAGAGCCGCCCGAGCACGTCAAATTCATTTTCGCGACAACTGAGATCCGAAAAGTCCCTGTTACGGTTCTGTCGCGGTGCCAACGTTTTGACCTGCGCCGGATCGAACCCGAGGTGATGATCGCACTCTTGCGCAAAATCGCCACAGCGGAAACGGCCGAAATCACCGATGATGCCCTTGCCTTGATCACCCGCGCGGCCGAAGGGTCCGCCCGCGACGCGCTGTCACTGCTGGATCAAGCGATCAGCCACGGCGCTGGCGAAACCACAGCGGATCAGGTCCGTGCGATGCTTGGATTGGCTGATCGTGGTCGGGTGTTGGATTTGTTTGATATGATTTTGCGCGGCGATGCAGCGGGCGCATTGACGGAACTATCCGCCCAATATGCCGATGGTGCAGACCCGATGGCAGTCCTACGCGATCTGGCTGAAATCACCCATTGGACCTCTGTGGTAAAGATCACGCCCGACGCCGCAGAGGACCCCACGATCAGCCCCGAAGAACGCCGCCGAGGCAGCGAAATGGCTGAAGCGCTGCCCATGCGCGTATTGACCCGCTTGTGGCAAATGTTGCTCAAGGCGCTGGATGAAGTTGCAAGCGCCCCAAATGCGATGATGGCCGCAGAAATGGCCGTGATCCGTTTGACCCATGTCGCCGATCTGCCAAGCCCGGAAGAGTTGGTGCGCAAGCTGCAAAACACCACACCACCGCCCCCCGCGGCCTCTTCGCCCTCTGTCGGGGGCTCATCGGCGGGACCATCCGGCGCACAAGCCCTGAGCCAAACGCACAGCCGTATGGCTGCAAATTCCAATGCGGCCGGACAATCAACCGCACTTGCCCAAGACCCTGACGCAGCCTTGGCGCGGTTTCCAACTTTCGAACATGTCATTGAATTGATCCGAGCCAACCGAGATGTGAAACTTCTTGTTGAGGTCGAGACCACCCTGCGCCTTGCGGCCTATCAACCCGGACGTATCGAATTTGTACCAACGGACAAAGCCCCGCGTGATCTGGCCCAACGATTAGGTCATCGCCTGCAAGGCTGGACCGGAAACCGTTGGGCCGTGACAATTGTGAACGACGGTGGCGCACAAACAATTGCAGAAGTGCGCGACGCCAAGGACATAGCATTGAAGGAAAATGCACAGGCTCATCCGATGATGCAGGCCGTGCTTGCCAAATTTCCCCGCGCCAAGATCACGGCAATCCGCACCCCCCAAGACATCGCTGCGGCTGCCATCCAAGAGGCCTTGCCCGAGGTAGAAGATGAATGGGATCCCTTCGAGGACGGTTGATCCCGCTGGCCGCGCGCCGCATATAGGAACAAATGAGGCAAAGGAGAGAGCTATGCTAAAAGGACTTGGGGCGCTCGGCGATATGGCCGGGATGATGAAAAAAGCACAGGAAATGCAGGGCAAGATGGCCCAAATGCAAGAAGATATGGCCTCTATCACGGTCACTGGCGAATCCGGGGCGGGATTGGTCAAAGCAACATGCACGGCCAAAGGCGAGCTCAAAGGGCTTGATATTGATCCCTCCATTTTCAACGGCGACGACAAAGAAGTTGTTGAAGACCTGATCATGGCGGCGATCAAAGACGCACAAACCAAAGCCAGCGACCGTTCCCAAGAGGAAATGGCAAAGCTCACCGAAGGAATGGGACTGCCTGCTGATATGAAATTGCCGTTCTAGAGCCTTTTCATCCGCAGTATGAGCTCAACCCGAGAGATAGATGCCCTCATTGAGATGATGGCCAAGCTGCCCGGGCTGGGCCCGCGTTCCGCACGGCGTGCGGTCCTGCATCTCATTCGCAAACGTGCGCTTTTGCTGACGCCTTTGGCCGATTTGATGCAAACAGTTGCCGCGACCGCGCGGGAATGTCTGAATTGCGGAAACGTCGGCACCTCAGACATCTGTGACATTTGCACATCCGAAAAACGCGCTAATGGGGAGCTTTGTGTTGTTGAAGACGTCGCCGATCTTTGGGCGATGGAACGGTCAGGCGTGTTTAAAGGCCGCTATCATGTATTGGGCGGCACATTGTCAGCTCTTGACGCCATTGGCCCGCAAGAGTTGCGCATCCCGCGCCTTATTGATCGGATCGCAACAGAAAATATCAGCGAAGTAATCCTTGCATTAAACGCTACCATCGATGGACAAACCACTGCCCATTATATTGCAGATCAACTTGAAGATCAGGTCACACTCACGTCGCTTGCGCAAGGTGTACCGATTGGCGGGGAGCTTGACTACCTGGATGGCGGGACCATTACCGCCGCCATGCAAGCCAGAAAGTCGATCTAGCACTTCATTTTTGCAAAGACCAATTGCGCCAAGACCCTCGAAGGAACGGCAAAATTAGATCCGTCTGGCTTTCAGGAATATTGAAATTTGTCTTGGCCAGAATGTGATTTAGGGAACGTAGATTGGTCAAAACCACATCCAGAAAAAGGGTGGCCGTCTGCCCCTCCCAAAGCAGACGGCCCTGTCCTCCGCGACGCGCCTCGTTTTGAAACAGTCGCATCCAGCGGCGGAAACTCTCCGAAAAAAGCAATAAACGAATAAGTCTATTGCTTTGCAGTTGTGAAGGTGTAACCGCAGTGCCCTCGCAAAGCCAGAAGTTTTTCCATCGGTGCACCGCAGCGGGCAGTCCTCCTCAATTCAAGCCAAAGAGGCTGATGAAAACTGTCCTTTTCTCCCCCAAAACAATTTTGATGCAGGGGTCTTAGGGTTTCGTTTCGTCTTCCTCTGGATCGTTTGCGCCATCTGGAAGAGAAAAGAAGCTGTCCGCATCGGAATAATCACTATCGTCTTTTTCATCATCGACATCTTCGCCCGATAGCGTGAAGGTCTCCAACCCTTCAATTGCTGTTGGCGTTTTGGGCGCCAAGTCCATATCAAGGCTCTGCTCCGTGCTGACCAATTTACGACGTTCGTCATCGCTCATCACATCACCCGCTGCGGCTTTCTTGGCGGCCGCCTTTTGTACAACCGCATCCAATTCTGATTGTTTGCAAAGCCCCAATGCAACCGGATCAATGGGCTGAATATTGCTGATGTTCCAATGGGTCCGTTCTCGGATCGCTTGAATGGTTGGTTTGGTGGTACCGACCAATTTTCCGATCTGGCCATCCGATAGCTCTGGATGAAATTTCACTAACCAAAGAATCGATGCTGGACGATCTTGGCGTTTGGACAAGGGTGTATATCGCGGACCACGACGTTTTTCCTCACCCTGTGCAGCGGCATTAAATTTCAGCTGAATCTTATGCAATGGGCTGGCTTGGGCCGCGTCGATCTCACCCTGTGTCAATTGATTGTTGGTGATCGGGTCAAACCCTTTCACACCCTGCGCGACATCGCCATCAGCAATGCCTTGGACTTCCAACTCATGCATGCCCACAAAATCGGCAATTTGCTTAAAACTGATGGTGGTATTGTCTACCAACCAAACGGCAGTCGCCTTGGCCATAATTGGTTTTGCCACGATGATCTCTCCTTTGCGCAAACACAACTTTCCCGTCGCCTGAAAAAGGCTGTCTTGGCGGCCAAGACGGTTTCCATTGTCGGGGAACTTGTCCGCCTTATAATGATGCATGAAAGATAAGGAAAGACCCAATGCGCAAGCTCTTCGGCGGCCTGACAGCCGCACTCATCGCACTCGCCAGCGCCCTTGCCGCTGAAGGAGAAACCGCAGGCGAGTTCGATTATTATGTCGTTTCACTCAGTTGGTCGCCAAACTGGTGCCTGCAAGAAGGGGATGCCCGCAATTCTCCACAATGTGACCTTGGGACCGGCCACGGCTGGATTTTACATGGCTTATGGCCACAGTTCCATCGAGGTTATCCTTCTTATTGCAAAACCATTGAACGAGCGCCCTCACGCCGAATGACTGCAGAGATGGCAGATATCATGGGGACTGGGGGACTGGCCTGGCACCAGTGGAAAAAGCATGGAACCTGTACAGGATTGTCTGCGCCCGACTATTTCGAGCTATCCCGGTCAGTATACAGTCAGATCAACAGGCCGGAAATATTCCGCAAACTGCCTCGCCAAGTGAAATTGCCTGCCTCTGTTGTTGAAGAAGCGTTTATCAAGTCGAATCCAACTTTGGAACCGGACGGAGTGACAATAACGTGTCGCGCCAATCACATACAGGAAGCGCGCATTTGCTTGTCAAAAACGCTTACGCCAGTCCCCTGCGGTCAAGACGTGGTGCGTGACTGCAAAATGCAAGATGCAGTTTTTGCCCCGCTTCGATAACAAATTCTGAAGATACGCGAACGAGAGTTCGGACGGTATATAAGGCCAAAAAGAGAAACCTTTTGTTAACCAGTATCGTTTCTACTCTGGAAGCGGAGCAGGCTGCGGAGCCTATGTTCCGCGCCAAGAAGAGAGCTGTTGCTTTCTGAAGAAGAGGGGAGACGCACATCTCCCCTCTTTTTGGCCTTATATACCGTCCGAACTCTCCTGATACGGCAAAATTATGCGTCGCGCACTGACGGTTCAGCCATCCAGACAATAAATCGTATCGCAGGCTTGCCTGCGTCCTTCAGATCAGGCGGCAACTTCTAGAACGATCTTCCCGATATGGCCGCTACTCTCCATCCTGCTGTGCGCAGCGGCAGCGTCATCCAGCGCAAAGGTGCTGTCTATCACCGGTCCAATCCGTCCAGCATCCAACAACGGCCAGACCGCTTCGCGCAGTTCCTGTGCGATTCGAGCCTTGGCCAAGTCGCTTTGAGGTCGCAACGTTGAACCCGTCATCGTCAAGCGACGCGTCATCAGCGTCACAAAGTTCAACTCAACTTTTGGTCCCTGCAAAAACGCGATTTGAACAAGCCGGCCATCTTCGGCCAACGCTTTGATGTTGCGAGGGATATATTCCCCCCCAACCATATCAAGGATCACGTCTGCCCCGCCTTCGGCCTGCAAGACCTCAACAAAATCAGTGTCTCGATAGTTCAGGGCCGCCTCTGCTCCAAGATCAATGCAAGCCGCGCATTTGGCATCTGTTCCGGCTGTGGCAAATACCCGAGCGCCAAAAGCATGAGCAAGCTGGATTGCCGTTGTCCCGATTCCCGATGATCCACCATGCACCAAAAACCGTTCACCTGCTTTCAAATCACCGCGCATGAAAACATTTGACCAAACCGTAAAGAAGGTCTCTGGCAAACACGCCGCCTCCTTTAGCCCCATGCCTTTCGGAAGGCGCAAACAATGCGCCGCAGGGGTTGCGACGTATTCGGCATACCCACCGCCAGGTAACAATGCGCAGACCACATCACCAACAGCCAGTTCGGATACACCTGATCCAATGTCGACCACTTCACCTGAAGCTTCCAACCCCGGGAGATCACTTGCCATCGGGGGTGGGTTGTAAAGGCCCGCGCGCTGCAACGCGTCAGGGCGGTTCACCCCGGCATACGCCACCTTGATAACAACCTGCCCATGGCCAGCAGAGGGCACTGGCCGCGTGACCATCTGCAAGACATCCGGCCCACCGGGTTTGGTGATCTCCATCGCGCGCATCATATCAGTCATCAGGCCATCCTCTACATGTTTGCTGATCACAAACTAGGCTGTCCTAAATCAAAGTGCACGTCGATTATGCGTCAGGCTTAGACCCGCGACAGCACGCTGGCCGGGCGCGCACGTGCAAGACCTGCTGTGATGAAACCTGCCAAAACAACTTTGATCACATCCCCAGGGATGAACCATCCCAATACACCAAATGCTTCTGCGAAACCTTTGTTCAGCACCATCATAAAGCCCAACATACCCATCAGATAGAGCACAAAGATCCCGCCAACCGCGGCCCCGATGCTAGCAGCAACACCAATAGGCAATTTCCGCAATTGTTCTGTCACAAATCCTGTTACAAAAGCCGCAACCGGGAAGCCGAGCACAAAGCCCATTGTCGGCCCGGCAAACACACCCAGACCACCGCGACCGCCAGCCAACAAGGGCAGACCAAGTGCCACAAGGCCAACAAACAACAACACGGCAAGCCCGCCACGCTTTGCGCCCAATACCGTCCCACACAGCATCACACCAAGGCTTTGCGCTGTGATCGGAATACCACTAGCCAACATCAAAGTGGGCATTAACCCCAAGGCAGCAATAAGAGCGGCGAAAATAGCAATCAGTGCGACGGAACGTTCCATGAGGGATCCTTTGGTATCGGTCATTTGTTGGGACCGATGGCTACGCCAATCCAAACAATGCTGCAACTGCATAAATGCTGCAGTCGCACAATGGAGTCAGGATCACCTTACAACCCACCTCGGGCGCGCAGCGCCTGCGCGACATGTTCGGCATCATCAATAGCGGTCACGGCAAAGGGAAGGATGATCCGCCAACCCGGTCGTCGCGCGGACCTTGCACGCCAAGCCATTGTCAACGCACGCCCTTTTGCAACCAGCACCGGTGTGAACCGCACAACCAAAGCCATGGCGACCTCTATCCCCTGTGTGCGTAGCCCAATGCGTCGTAACGGTGTCATCAGACCGTGCACAACACCCATCATATCACTCAGACGTGTTGTCATTGTGACCAAATTGGCCAACGCTACGGCTGTTAGCATCCGGATCACCACCAGCGCGCCGCCCCAGCCATCACCGGTCACCATGTGCCAAACCAAGATCACTGCGACAAAGGGCCAAAGCCCCCAAATCCGTCCCAGACCACTGCGCAGGAACACCCGACCCGGCAATGCATAAAGCGTTACAGTTCCCAACAGGAACGCGGCCTGCCACATCAGGTTTTGCACTCCAAACAACAGAAGTGTAGCAGCCGCCAACCCCATTAATTTACCCCCGGCTGACCAGCCATGGGCTCGTGTTTCAACTGGCGAGGTCAGAGAGATCATCAGCACCTCCAATTTGCATCATTTGGATGGTGAAATTTGGCAAAACCTGTGCGGCAGCTCCGTTGCCTGCGACACGGCCTGCATCGATCCAAACCACCTGATCATAGGTGCGCACGGCGTCAGGATCGTGAGTGATCTGAACCAGAGTAACATCCAGTTCTGCCAAGAACCGTTCTAGCTGCAAGGTGGTCGGAATATCCAGACCGGCGAAGGGCTCATCCAGCACGATCACTTTCGGCCCCATCGCGAGGATCGACATCAGACACACCAATTGCCGTTGCCCTTGTGATAGTTGATGCACCGCCGCCTTGGCCCAATGGCTTTTGTCAAACCGCGCCAATATCGCTGCAACGCCTGCCTGTGCCTCTGCCGGCTTTTGCCCCAGCTGCGTCAACCCAAAGGCGATTTCTTCTTCAACGGTGGGAAAGATAATCTGATGATCGGGATTCTGGAACAGGATACCGATCTGTCGCAATGCCGCTTTGCGGTCCCTCCCGACATCAGCGCCACCAATACGGACCTCACCAGCATCTGGCAGGATCAGCCCCGCCATCATGCGGGCCAGCGTGGTTTTCCCCGATCCGTTACGTCCGACAATGCCGATTCGACGGGCATTCGATTGCACCGTGACCCCCGACAGAACGTCTTTGCCATCAGGAGTATAGGTCACATCTTGCAAGTCGATCAAAAATGGAGCGGCCATCTGTTTATCCTGACACCAGAAAAGAGGCGCCTGATTAACAGGTGCTTTGGTGATGTAAAGCCACGCTTGATCACCTTTGGGGGTTCCTAAATTTCGACAGTATCCTTTGGCACGATATTGGCCCCGCCGTATCTAAGTTGGTCCTTACCCCAGCAAAACCGAACGGCCCAGCATCAGGCGTCGGTCAATCCCGAGGCGCGGTCCATGACCCCGGAAAATCTGCTTTGGGAAACCGGGATGGTGCCTTGATCTGGCTCAATACCCAGCCCGGTCCGGCAAATAACTTGCTGAGTGTCGGGCTCTTTTGCACCTGCGCCTTGACCTTTTCGATCTGCATCACATTGTCAATCCGCCGCTCAAGAAAGGACCACGTCGCCACGTTTTCCTCACTCGAATCGCCCAGCCAAAACAACACTGTCGCTGAATACACCCCGGCAAGTGTCGCGCGTTTGGTATACCAATTGTAATCTGTCGCGGTATCCCCCAAGGCGTCCCAGATCACATCACATGTTTCCCAGATCAACCTTGCCCCATCCGGCGCATAGGGCGGCAAAGCGAACAGAGTTGTGCCTCGCCGTACTGTTTCCTTGTCAGGGACCATCTCAAGGCGCAGCTGAACCGCCCGGGCAATCCTGTCACGAAAACGCATCTCTTTCAGGTCCTCCTGACCCAATGCATCCAACATCAACGCATCCCCGCGTTTGTGATACGCCACCGCCAAATCTACCGCACCACGGGGGCAAACCGCATGCGCAACCGCCGGATCTACATCTGTATCACTGATCGCCGCTTTGAATGTGACCGGGGACCAGCCATCAAAAGGGACATGGATCAATGCCGCATCCAGCAAGACATCTTTGGGATCGGTCATAATTCGCTCCTTGGCTCAGTGACAGAAAGACTCGACAAATGAGAATGGCCTTGCTATGTGGCCACTTCCTGCAAATCCTTGCAACTTTATCCTAGAAAGGTGGTGAAAACCACATGCAGGTTAGTGTTCGTGACAATAACGTCGATCAGGCCCTTCGGGCTCTGAAGAAAAAGCTACAGCGCGAAGGCGTCTTCCGCGAAATGAAGCTCAAGCAACATTTCGAGAAACCGTCCGAGAAAAAAGCGCGCGAAAAAGCTGAAGCGATCCGTCGGGCCCGTAAGTTGGCTCGCAAAAAAGCGCAACGCGAAGGGATGATGTAAGTCATCTTTAGCGTCGACTGAGAATTGATTGCCCCCGCATGGTCCGCCCTGCGGGGGTTTTCTTTTTTGAGGAATGCGCGTGGCTAGTAGATGGAATGCGCCCGACACAGAACCGAGGCGCGTCTGCCGTGCCATCGCGCCCTGCCTTCGGGTAGGTGATGGCACAGATACGCACCGGCTTATTTGATCAAGCTGACCATAATTTCGTCGCAATTGGCCAATAGCACTACGCGTATTCAAAATATTTTATTCAACCTAAACGCTATCAAGGAAAAATCATTCCATGCCGGGACATTTCAGGAAATTCTGCTCTCAGGAAGACGGGGCTGTTACTGTCGATTGGGTAGTCTTAACCGCGCTTGTTGTCGGCCTCGCCGTTGCAGCATTTGCCGGCATTGGCGATGGCAGCAACAGCTTGGCGCTGAACATCCAGTCTTATCTATTGGGTCTGTTGCCCGGCGGCATTTGAACTCGGTCAGGATGCCCAAATCGGTATTATGTCACCGGCAGCGCCGTTGTCTTGAACACTGTCCTAAGGGCAAAACTGGATTGCATTCCTTGCACCCCGGGCAGCCGCGCCAGATATTGCCGGTGAATGCGCGCAAAGTCCTCTGTGTTCTCGGCCACAACTTTCAGTAAATAATCCGCAGACCCTGCCATCAGATGGCATTCCAATACATCCGGTATCCGTGCGACAGATTTCTCAAAGGCATCCAAAATCTCATCCGCTTGCCCGCGCAATGTTATCTCCACGAATACTGTTGTGGGCACATTCAGCTTTCGTGCATCCAACAACGCAACATAATCGCGGATATATCCCTCTTTTTCCATCCGTTGCACGCGCCTGTGGCAGGCTGACGCGGACAAATGCACATCTTCGGAAAGTTCCGCGTTTGACATCCGTCCATTGCGCTGGATGGCTCTCAGGATACGACGATCAATCTCATCAAGGCTCATTTGAACAAACTCTCCGCGCTAAGTGGCAATGTTGCGCAAAGATATCCCATCACGACTGATCATGAACAACACAATTCGCATCGCCTTGCGCGCAGATGCGCCTAAAATTCAGGCAGAATGCGAACAAAAAGGATCGTGCCATGAAAATCGGATGCCCAACTGAGATCAAACCCCAGGAATTTCGCGTTGGCCTGACGCCCAGTGCCGCACTTGAGGCTATCAACAACGGTCATGAGGTCATTGTTCAGGCTGGTGCAGGTGTGGGGGCGGGATTTGAGGACAGCGACTATGTCGCCGCCGGGGCCGCGATCATCGACACAGCCGAAGAAATTTTCGCCAGTGCTGATATGATCGTTAAGGTAAAGGAACCTCAGGCAGGGGAGCGCAAGATGTTGCGCGAGGGCCAATTGCTATTCACCTATCTCCATTTGGCCCCGGACCCTGATCAGACCCATGATCTGATGGCGTCCGGCTGCACGGCCATCGCTTATGAAACCGTGACGGACAGAAATGGCGGATTGCCGTTGCTGGCCCCCATGTCTGAGGTTGCAGGGCGTTTGGCGCCACAGGTTGGCGCTTGGACGTTACAAAAAGCCAATGGAGGGCGTGGCGTATTGATGGGCGGTGTTCCGGGCGTGGGCCCTGCCAACGTTATGGTGATTGGCGGGGGCGTTGTGGGCACTCATGCCGCCCGGATCGCCGCCGGCATGGGGGCGGATGTCACAGTGCTGGACAGATCGCTAGGCCGCATGCGGTATCTGGACGACGCCTTTGGCGGTGTGTTCAAGACCCGGTATGCATCGGCCCAAAACACCATTGAACTGGCACGAGAAGCTGACATGGTTATTGGTGCCGTGTTAATCCCCGGCGCGGCGGCACCCAAACTTTTGTCACGCGCGCAACTGGCTGAACTTAAACCCGGTGCGGCGCTGGTGGATGTCGCGATTGATCAGGGCGGTTGTTTCGAAACCTCTCGGGCCACCACACATCAGGACCCGATTTATAATGTGGACGGCATCATGCATTATTGCGTGGCCAACATGCCCGGTGCCGTCGCGCGGACATCAACAATTGCCCTGGGAAACGCGACAATGCCCTTTATGCTGGACCTCGCCAACAAGGGCTGGCGCGAGGCCTGCACACAGGACGAACACCTGTTGAACGGCCTGAATGTGCACGCAGGCAAGTTAACCTATCACGCCGTGGGCAAAGCACTAGGGATTGATGTGCTGTCTCCTCGTTTGGCGCTCAAGCAGTAACGGCCCCCAACAAGAGGTTGGCCGGACAGGGCTCCGCTGGGCTCCGGCCAACCTCTCTATCCGCCCTCAAGGGGTCGACGCTCGTGCGGTGATTTCACGAATGATCACAATAGCTTCTGGCGGTGGTGCTTGCTCGATCCGTAAATAATCCGAGCCATCCGGGTTACGCTGCATCAACTTCATTGCAATCAGGTTACGCCGCAAAATCGCTGGGTCATCGAAACGATGCGATAGGTTGAGGATTGCGTTCACGTCCGGTTCTTGCAGCACCTCGTTGCGCGGAAAGCGAGACCACAGACCCCAGAGACACAGCTCTTGGACATAACGTTTTGACGGCCAGCGGATCAGGCAACCCAGCTGATCAAATTGCTGCAGCGTTTTCTCTACGCGCTTGAAATCCACGGCCGTAACACCCGCGTCCAATCGTCGTTTCGCCGCCTGAGACGCCCGCAAGTGTTGATAATTTCGAAACCCAGCCGAACGGGCCAGCATATTCAACAAGGCAAGATGGGATGGTACTTTCTGTTTGGCATGCAGCTGTTTGGACAAAGCCCGCGCAAATGGGGTAATATCCGCCACAGCAAGCGGCGTTTTTTCTTTTGACATGTCATCCTCAATCGACCGCAACAAAGCCGCTGGTCGCTGACTTGCGGACGCGGCATTGAAGAGTAGATCAATGAAGCGTGTCGGGTAGTTTTAGCTTTCCGAACGAGGAACAGCGACGCCTTGGTGACTACCAACCATGCCATTGGCTAGCCCAGATTTGACAGGTACACAACGACAATTGCCCAACTAGGGTCGAGACCCAAATGAAAAGGCCCGCCAAAATGACGGGCCTTTCCAAAACGTCAAACCGTGAGCCGGTTACTTTTTCAGCGCTTTCAGAATGTCAGCCAACAGCTCTTCTTGTGTCGGACCTGCGGGCTCTGCTGGAGCCGCTTCTTCTTCGGCGATTGCTGCGTCTTTGGCGCGGTTGACCATCTTGACCAACATGAACACCACAAACGCGATGATCAGGAAGTTGATGATCGCCATGATGAACGCCCCGTAGGCAAAGATCGAACCACCCGCTTCGCGAGCCGCTTCAAGCGACGCGCCCGCAGGGATTTCACCGCTCAGCACAGCGTATTTATTGGTGAAATCGATGCCACCGGATACCAATCCGATGATCGGGTTTATCAGATCGCCGACCAGTGACGTCACAATTGCGGTAAAGGCCGCACCAATGATGATACCAACGGCCATGTCCATGACATTGCCTTTGGCGATGAAATCTTTGAATTCTTGAAGCATATTCTCTATCCCTTTTACTTGGCGTCTTTTGACCACTGTTTTGCCCAGTCGGTTCATCGCCGCACACTTGTTAACACAAGAACGCACATCGTGAAGGCTGTTCTTAGGGGGAAAAATGACTACCTCCTCCCTGAACACATGCAAGGAGCACCAAATGGCCGATCTTTCCGCATTTCCAATCACCAAAAAATGGCCGCCTGCCAATCCCGACATCCTGCAACTGTACTCCTTTCCCACCCCCAATGGGGTCAAAGCATCTATCGCGCTTGAGGAAATGGGCATCGCCTATGAAGCGCATAAGGTCACGCTTTCTGATGTTGACGTCAAAAGCCCGGAGTTCCTGTCTCTGAACCCCAATAACAAGATCCCTGCCATACTTGATCCAAACGGCCCGGATGGTACGCCAATCAGTGTTTTCGAATCCGGGGCAATCCTGATTTATCTGGCCGAAAAGTCAGGCATGTTGATCGGGTCCAATGCCACCCAAAAGGCTCATGTGATACAATGGCTGATGTTCCAAATGGGCGGACTTGGCCCCATGCTCGGACAGCTTGGCTTCTTTAGCAAATTTGCCGGCTCGCAATGGGAGGACAAGCGCCCGCAGCAACGCTATATTGATGAAGCAAAGCGGCTTTTGAATGTACTCAACCTCGAACTTGAGGGGAAAGACTGGATCACAGGCTCCTATTCAATCGCTGATATTGCCATCGCTCCTTGGCTTGGCGCGTTGGAATATTACGGCACCCAAGAAGTGGTCGGTTGGGAAGACCACAAGAACCTTGTGGCCTATCTGGACCGGTTTCTTGATCGCCCTGCTGTGCAAAAAGGCCGCGTTATTCCGCCACGCGATTAAGGTCCATGATACAGGCCCTCAGCCTGTATTCAGTCAACCCGCCAAGGTCTGGACGGCACATTGTCATTGCCGCTTTAGGGCTTTATCGCATTTGGTAAGAATGCCTCAGCGCTAGACTGAAAGGACAATCTATGGACCCGGTATTATTCCTGAGTTTCCTCGCCGCAACCGCGTTGATTATCGGGCTGCCGGGGCCATCGGTCGCACTGACGTCCAGCCAATTGATCAAACACGGACGCCGCGCAGCTGTGGTGACAGTCGCGGGAGACGCGCTGGGGTCAGTGGTCCATATCCTTATCGCAGTTGCCAGTTTGCAAGTGTTGATTGGATTGGCGGATATTGTGTTGCCCTATCTGCAAATTGCGGGGGGATGTTTTATCCTTTGGCTGGCACTCCAATCGTTTCGCGCTGCAGGGCAAAGTCACATGGTCAACAGCCAGACAATCCAGAGATCCGCCTTTTTGGCCGGTTTCTTTGCCTGCGTGACCAACCCAAAAGCCATTGTGTTTTTTGTTGCCCTCTTCCCCGGCTTCATCTCAACTGAATACGCAATTCTGCCGCAAACCATTGTCTATGGCGCGGTGTTTGTGTTCCTCGATGCCGCGTCAATTTTGGGGTATGCCTTTCTGGCAGATCATCTCGTCAGATCAACAATCGGATCTCGTATCAGCATCGATACACTCAGCGGATGGGGATTGTTTGGCGTTGGCGTTCTGTTGATCTTTAAAGGCTGGAAAGAAGTGCCCGCGCATTAAAGCGCGAGCCGGGGTCGGCCAGAATGGCCGACTTACGTGGGCAGCGCCCCGGTCAAAACGTAACGCAGAATTTGCACAACCTGAGCAGGTTCTGTTGCAACAGCTAAAGCTGCGGCATCTACTTCTTTTAACGCATGGGCGTGGTCGGGGCCGTGAAGCACAATCAATGATTTGCCCAGCGCCGCCGCATACCCCGCGTCAAAAGCTGCATTCCATTGTTTGTACTGATCCCCAAACCGCACAACAACCACATCCGCGTTCTCGATACCTTTGCGGGTGCGGATCGCATTTATCTGAGCGCCTTTGCGGTCGTGCCAGAACTTGTCAGCTTCGGCGCCTAAGATGGCAACGCCGCAATCATCGCTGGCCGCGTGATCGGTATTGGGGCTGTCAAACGCCACATCCAGCCCTTTGGAACCGTCGATGATTTGTTCGCGCCAATCAGTGTGGATTTCACCTGATAAATAGACGTTTAGCATGATTTTCTCCTCCTCTTGGTGGGCCAAAGGCCCCCCTTACCAAAAAGAGGCAGCCATCCCATGGTCCCAAATTCAATTCAGCCGCGCAGAACGCCACCTGTCGCCTTGGTCACTTTCTCAACAACCTTGGCGCCCACTGCCTCGATATCTGCATCTTTGAGGGTCTGATCACGGGGCTGCAACCGCACTGTGATGGCGAGTGATTTCTTACCCTCGCCCAGGGAACCACCGATGAATTCGTCAAACACACGCACCTCATCGATCAGGGCTTTGTCGGCTCCCATTGCCGCGTTCACCAAGGTCAGTGCTTCGACCTCTGTATCAACAACAAAGGCGAAATCACGTTCCACAGCTTGCAGATCGCTGATCTTAAGCGCGGCGCGCGTCGCCCCGGATTTGCGCGGCATCGGCACCTCGCCCGGCCACAGGGTAAAGGCCATTGCTGGCCCTTTGACATCCATCGCAGACAGGATTTTCGGATGCACTTCACCAAAGATGCCCAAAACCTTTTTGGGCCCCAGACAGATCATACCGTGCCGACCGGGGTGCCATGCGTCGCCTGCACCGCGCAGAATTTGCACCTTGGCAGGAGCCCCCATTGCGGACAACACAGCCTCTGCATCCGCCTTGGCGTCATATACATCAACAGGGCGCGACGCGCCGTGTACGTCTTTGGGCCCCGTGCGTCCAATCAACAAGCCAGACACCAATGTGTGCTGTTCCGTTGGCTCTCCGCCATGAAAGGCCGGCCCCACCTCAAACAACGCCATATCAGCATAGCCCCGCGCCTGATTGCGGGCCGCTGCCGCCAGCAATCCGGGCAGCAATGCGGGTCGCATATGGCTCATGTCACTGCTGATCGGGTTTTCCAGCATCGTTGCATCGTCCCCACCGCCAAACAGTGCGGCCGAGGCCTGGTCGATGAAACTGTATGTCACGCATTCATTGTACCCCAGCGCAGCCGCCGCACGACGAGCAGCAACTTCGCGGCGTTGGATCGGCGACAAGATTGGACGCGGCACTCCCTTTGTAAGGCGTGGCAAAGGCACGCCCTCCAGTTTGGTCAAGGAGGCGATGCGCGCGACTTCTTCCACCAAATCAGCCTCACCCTGAACATCAGGTCGCCAGCTGGGAACAGACGCCATATCACCATCCAACTCAAATCCAAGCGCCGTCAGCGTGGCCCTTTGAGTATCGGCTGGGATCGTCATACCGACCAGTGATTGAACACGGTCGGTATCCAACTTATAGGCCCGCGACGTATCGGGAACCGCGCCAGCAACCACAACCTCTGATGCTTGGCCGCCTGCATGATCCAAGATCATCCCCGTTGCATGTTCAATGCCCTCAGGCGTCCATGCCGGATCAATCCCCCGCTCAAAACGGTAGCGCGCATCCGAATTGACCTTAAGTGCCCGCCCCGTATAGGCGGTGCGCACAGTGTCAAAATATGCCGCCTCAAGAAAGACATTTGTCGTCTCTTCGGTACAGCCAGAGGCCGCACCGCCCATGACGCCGCCAATGCTCTCAACACCGTTCGCATCAGAAATCAGGGTCATCCCTTCGACAAAGGTGTATTCTTTGTCATCTAGCGCCACCATCGTTTCTCCGCCTTGGGCGCGGTGCACGCGAAGCGCATTGCCAGCGACCTTATCAGCGTCAAAGACGTGCAAGGGCCGGTTGCGGTCATAGGTAAAGAAGTTCGTGACATCGACAAGAAACGAAATCGGGCGCAACCCAATCGCGCGCAATGCATCCTGCAGCCATGCAGGTGACGGACCATTTTTGACGCCTTTGATCACACGCCCATAAAACACCGGACATTGCTCAAGCGTATCTGTTTCAATGGTAACAGAAATCGGGCACGGAAAAGCACCGGGCACCGGATCGACATCACGGGCCTTAAGCACCCCAAGACCACGCGCCGCCAGATCCCGAGCAATACCACGCACACCAAGCGCATCCGGGCGATTGGGCGTGATCGCAATTTCAATGACCGGGTCAACCTTTGCCGGATCATTCTCAGCCAGCCAATCCACAAAAGACTGTCCCACATCGCCGGATGCCAGCTCGATGATGCCATCATGTTCATCCGAAAGCTCCATCTCGCGTTCGGAGGCCATCATGCCAAAGCTCTCGATCCCGCGGATTTTTCCGACGCCAATCGTGGTATCAATGCCGGGCACGTAAACTCCGGGCTTGGCCACAACCACTTTGATGCCTTCACGGGCATTGGGCGCCCCACAGATGATTTGTTTCAGTCCTTCATCTGTCTCAACCTGACAGACGCGCAGGCGGTCTGCATCCGGGTGCTTTTCTGCAGATTTCACAAAACCGATGGTAAAGTCACGCAGCTTTGCGCCCCGGTCCTCGACCCCTTCAACCTCAAGCCCAAGGTCGGTTAGCGTCTCGCAAATTTCTTCAACAGAAGCGTCTGTTTCAAGGTGATCTTTGAGCCAGGACAGTGTGAATTTCATCGAAGTACCCTCGTGCGTCTAATTGGCACGTCGGTATCCGTAATCGAGCGCAGTTTCAATGCAGCTTTATGGATATTGCGGAGTCCGCCCCATCAGCTGATCCAACTGCCAGCCGATCCAACCATGTGGGATAAAATGCCCACCCGGATGCAAATCCAACGTGACGTCTCCGCCTTCGCATTTCCATTCACGGCGATCAAAAGTGAGGAAATTGACAATATTCCACGGGCCTGCAACCTGCCCTTCTGTACAGCCATAGGCATCGCGCCACAGTGCTACAGGATAGGTTTCATCCCCCCCCGGCCCATAAGGAAACCGCATGACGTTGTCCGAAAACCCATAAACCTGCCGCACTTCTTTGGGGGCTTCGGGGCAAGCTTCGGTTTGCGGGATCGTGCCAGAAATCGCCAGTAACGCCGCAACATCGTTGCCATGCTGGCAAGCATAGCGCCACGCCATCGCAGACCCGTAGGAATATCCCGACACATAGATACGATCCCGGTCGATCGGCAGACGTTTGGCCAGATCTTCGATGATTGCCGCTGCAAATGGTACATCGCGGCTGTCTTCATCCCAAAAATCCCATGTCCGCCCCAAACCGTTGGGCGCAACCAGCAAAACGCCGCGCCGCCGTGTGTGGCCGGAAATACGCTGGTGTTGGACAATCAAATCACCCTGCCGCCCCCAACCATGAAAATGCAACAACACAGGTAAGGCCGTTTCACCGTCCCAATCATCGGGCAGTTTTATGTGGTAGGATCGGTCCTCCAGCGTGCAGGCATCTGCACCATGGCAGGCTTTGGAAGGGCCCATCGCGGGCAAGAGCAGGAGAGCGGTAAGAAAGAGGATATATTTCATACCGCCAGAGATACCCGAGCCCTCGGGAATGTCACGTCACATTGCTGTAAGATGAATGTCATCCCACACGCCTTGCCTCCCCCGCCTGCGAATTGGCAATGCAATGCTGTTTTCAGCTATTTTTCCCTTTGGTTTGATGAACCTCGTCGACAAAGCTCACTGCCTCAGTAAATCACCAACCAGATCGGGCCGACAGGCAGTTTTGATTCCGTACCAGAAGCAAAAATCAGCCTCGTTTCCTGCCCATTTTGATAAGCGCCTGAACATGCTTCACCCGCCGCCAAGCCTCATGTCGCCGCTCCGTCTGTGCCTTGCTATTTTTAGAAGCGGCCAGATAGGCGGGCACCAGAGCAACAAAGAACAGCGGATAAAGGAAAAGCGCCCAGACCGGAGGAACAAGCCACAAAGAATACATCAAAGGTATTTGAAGAACCGAGATGCCAACAATCCAACGGCCGGGATGAATGGCGGTCAACCGCACCCACCAATCCTAATAACTCGCACAGCAAATGCCGATCAGGTACATCTACCGCGATAAACCACCGTGCAAGTTCGGCTGATCCAAGCTCGCAAACCCGTAATGGCGCAGCCACCGCAGATCGCTGTCAAAGAACGCCCGCAAATCCGGGACGCCGTATTTCAGCATGGCAATCCGGTCGATGCCCATGCCAAAGGCAAAGCCCTGCCAGATATCAGGGTCGATCCCTCCGGCCTGCAACACTTTCGGATGCACCATGCCGGACCCCAGCACTTCCATCCAACCGTCCCCTTCACCAATGCGCAATTGTCCATCGACCCAAGAACATTGGATGTCAACTTCGGCGGACGGTTCTGTAAAAGGGAAGTGGGACGCACGAAAGCGGGTCTTGATGCCGTCAATCTCGAAAAACGCGGCAAAAAATTCTTCCAGCACCCACTTGAGATTGGCCATCGAGATATCTTTGTCGATCGCAAGCCCTTCGACCTGATGGAACATCGGCGTGTGGGTCTGATCGTAATCGGCGCGGTACACACCGCCCGGACAAATGATGCGCAGCGGCGCGCCTTCTTTTTCCATCGTGCGGATCTGTACCGGCGACGTATGTGTGCGCAACACATGAGGCGGGCGGTTATCACCTTCCGCGCGGTGCATGTAAAACGTGTCCATTTCGGCGCGCGCGGGGTGATGGCCGGGGATATTAAGCGCATCAAAATTATACCAATCGGTATCAATCCGCGGCCCTTCCGCGACTGAAAACCCCATTTCGGCAAATATTGCGGTCAATTCTTCTGTCACTTGGCTCACCGGATGGATCGTGCCCTGACGTCCAGCGCGCACCGGCAAAGTCACATCAAGCCATTCATCGCGCAGACGTGCATCCAACGCAGCATCCCCGAGGGCGGCCTTTTTGGCTGCCAACGCGGCGTTAATCTCATCCTTAAGCGCGTTCAGCGCGGGCCCGGCTACCTGCCGTTCTTCGGGGGTCATTTTGCCCAACTCACGCATTTTCAGCGCAACTTCGCCCTTCTTGCCAACAGCCGTCAAACGGATGTCTTCCAATGCGGCTTCATCAACTGCATCGGCAATCTGGCTCAGGTATTTTTGCTTGAGATCGTCCATGGCACACCTTTGAGAACTGCTTGGCCCCTGCTACTTTCCCCCCTGCGCAAATGCAACCCACCCGCATGACGGGAAAAGCGCCTTTTAATAGCGTTGTTTGCACAAATCTCGCCAAAAAAGCTGGCACTCAGGCGCACCTAAAGGTAGAGTTCGCACCATATCAAGTGTACTATTTTATCGATATCCCAACATTTCGCGGCATCGTCCAGGAGTTGCCATGCCACCGTTGAAGGTCTCACATCCCAAGAAACCGCCGCTGATGCGACAGTTAAATGGTGCTTTGCACCTTTTGCCATTGCTTGTCGGGGGTGTCTTGCTGACGGTGACAGCCGCAGCAACCCCGATGTTTTGGACTTCTGCCAGCGCACCCGCACAGCAAAGCCCCCAAACAGCGGCGACAATCTTGCCAAAAGACATGACAAACAGCGATCCGTCCCCGGCACAGCAAACCGCCCAGACGTTGACAGCAGCACAAACCAGAGCTTTGGGGAAACTGATCAGCCCGGCATCGCCACAGACGTTTGCAGTTGCCACGCAAGCCCCCCCGCTGCCAGTTGCACCTGAGCCCGTCGTTACGGCACAAGCCACTCCGCCCAAGCCGACACCTCAGCCATCCCCGGCAAAGACTTCCAATGATCTGTTGATCGAGGCGATTGTCGCCGCCATGGCAGAGGACGAACCCGCTCAGACGGTCACCCGCGCAGCGCCCTCTGACAATCTCACCGTTACTCAAAACAATCTGGATTGCGTCGCTAAACTCGATCAGTTGCTCGCCCCGCTTTATGTTCAATTTGCCCCCGGCAGCACGACTTTGTCTGCGGGAGGCTCAGAACTGCTTGCTCGGATCAGCGACGATATCATCTTGTGCAAAGACGCCTATATCATGGTCGCAGGCCATACCGACAGCAGCGGGGATGATGCAACGAACCTTGCGATCAGCTGGGAACGTGCAGATCAGGCTCTGAACCGATTAATCGCTTTGGGCGTCGACCCTCTGGCGGCAGAATCCGTGGGCTTTGGGGCGCGTGTACCGCGCGCGCAAGGGTCTGCAACAGAAGCCGGAGAGACCGACCGCCGCGTCGATTTCCGCGTCCTGCGACGGCGCGACAAACAATAGCGGGTATAAGAGCGGGCCTAGTGCGCCATTCCGGATTGCACGTCGCAAAATTCAGCTAAAATAATCACCCAATCACGTGAATATCGAATCTGTCCATTTGAAAGGTCCATTGCCGGTCGCTTAAGGACCGGCACTTGCAACCTTATGCGCTAGGGGTCCTTTCGGTCCGAAAGGCCATGCCCTCGCGGACCGTACAAATATAACGTGCTGCTTCGGGCACCTGATTGTCGTGATCACCAAGCTCAGGAAACAGCGCGGCGATTTCTCTGTAGGTCTCTGTTTGAGTATCAGCCAAGATCGAAGCGCCCGGCAAAAAGCTCTCGGACAGAACGCCGTGGGTCCGAACGATCTGGTGATTGTCCAATAAGACATGAACATATGTAACACGGGGCATTGTGATCCGGCGGATGTCCAGATCATTGATCAGCGATTTGGCCGGCACCAAGACTTCGCCCTGACCAAAGAGCAGCTCAGCTTTCCAGCCCGTCACCAAGACCCGGTGTTGCGGCGATAGAAAAAGCGTTTCTGTGGCGCCCATGGCACCCGTTTCAAAGCGAATAGGGGCCATCGGGCCAAGACCTGCGACGTCACGCACGCCAATCCAACGCACCGGCTGCAACCCCGCATCAAATGTCCAGATCAGATCACCGGGGAGCAATGTTTCTATGGCTTTGGGTCCAGTTTCCGTTTCTATCAGTGTCCCGGCGGTAAAACACGCAATCCCGGTATCTCCCGGACTTAAGGTTTCATATGTAATGGTGTCCGGGTTTGGCTGATTGAACTGGATCGATGTCGTGGTGGTATCTGGGCCTGTCGGCGTGGAAATATTTTCTGACATCGCCCCGCCTGCGGCGCCACCCACCGCCGTAATGTTCTGCGTTCCACCACCAATGTCGTAAAAATCGATGACTGTGCCGGGCACAGCACTGGTATCGGTCAAAGCATAGGCTTCGTAATTATTCGTTCCACCACCGTCAGGATCGGTCAGAAAAATCGGCAGATTCGCCGCCGATAGGACATAAATCAACTCTCCGTTGTCTGGATCGACTGATGCAACGACAAGCGGATCATCCAAGGTAATCTCAAACCCAAGCGAGCCATCCGCCTCATAAAAGGAGACGGTAAAATCCGCAGGATCTTCGGTTGGCCCCAACGCCACCTCAAGAAATTCGGCAACACCAGAGTTGGCAGCCAAAGTATTTGAATAGTGCAGTTCACTGATACGCGCCATTTTAACCCCTCCAAACTGCAGGAAAAGGTAAACTCCCTAAGGGGCGAAAACATGGTGAATTTTTGTTAACTAATCGCAGAATCAGATGTCCTGGGCCCAATTTCTACGGCTGCCCTAGGTCTGAAATGCAAAAAGCCGCCCCGATTGGGAGCGGCTTTCTAAATTCTCAAAAACTTGCGATTTAAGCAGCCAACGCGTCCTGCGCTGTCTTCACGATCGCACCAAACGCCTCTGGCTCATGCACGGCCAGATCTGCCAGCACCTTACGGTCGACTTCGATACCAGCAAGGTTCAAGCCATTGATAAAGCGGCTGTATGTCAGCGCCTCATCATGGGAACGCACAGCAGCGTTGATCCGCTGAATCCACAATGCGCGGAAATTCCGCTTGCGGTTCTTGCGGTCGCGTGTGGCGTATTGGTTGGCCTTATCGACGGCCTGCGTGGCGACCTTAAAGACGTTCTTACGACGACCGTAATAGCCCTTAGCGGCTTTGACGATCTTCTTGTGACGGGCGTGGGTGACTGTTCCACCTTTGGTACGTGACATCTGCGGCTCTCCTTATCAGCGGTCGTAGGGCATAAAGCCCTTGATGATCTTTGCATCGGGCTCTGACAGTGTTGTCGTGCCGCGTGCGTTGCGGATGAATTTCTTCGTCCGTTTGATCATACCGTGCTGTTTGCCGGCCTGACTCGCGATGACCTTACCGGTCGCCGAGATCTTAAAGCGCTTTTTGGCGCTCGACTTCGTCTTCATCTTAGGCATTTCCGTCTCCGTTCTTGTAGGTTCGGTTTACGCGCGCACTCGGCATGCCACATTGGCCGGCGGCGCGGGTTGAAGATGGGCGTATAGGCGCGGATCGGGTGCTTGGCAAGGGGGCTGATGAGGTGCAACGGGAATTCCTTGCAATCCGATGTCCTCTGCCAGAGTTTGTGGCGGATATACACCCACGAAAAGACCCATTTCAGCATGATTTCACCACATGACCCAACCCTGTTACAAGATTTGATCACCCATGAGCGGATGGTCTGGGACGCATTGGTCACGGGTGATGCTGCTGCGGACAACCAATTGCTCTGCGACACGTTTCTTGGCGTTTATGCCGACGGATTCGCGCAAAAATCCGACCACAGCGGGCAACTTGATCAGGGTCCAACCGTGCAATCTTATGATCTGGATCGCTTTCATGTGAAACCTCTTGGTGCGGATCATGCCCTGTTAAGCTACCGCGCGACCTTTCGCCGGACAGCCCGGCCCAAAGACGAGGTGATGTTTGTCAGCTCGATCTGGCACCGCAAAAAGAACGGTTGGATCAATATATTTTCCCAGGATACTGCCCAAGACAGCACCACATCATCTTGACCGTCGCTCTGTTTGTGATCACAAGGCGTCTATGTCCCTGACCGCTCGCCCAACCGAGGCCACCTCAGTCGCCCATGACCGCGTCTACCGTCACTTGCGCGGGCGCATTATGCACGGCGACTTACCTCCCGGGCAGGCCCTGACCCTGCGTGGCATCGGCAAAGATTACGAAGTATCCATGACCCCCGCCCGCGAAGCGGCCCGCAGACTTGTCGCTGAAGGCGCGTTAACCATGTCAACCTCGGGCCGCATCTCAACCCCGGAACTCAGCAACGAACGGATCGAAGAACTGGCCGCCCTGCGTGCATTGATCGAAGTAGAGCTGGCCAGCCGCGCTCTGCCCCGCGCCCACATGGCGTTGATCGAGCGGATGCAGACCATCAACATGGCCATCGCAGATGCCGTCCACCGGGGCGATGCTGTCAGCTATATTCGCACAAACCTGGAATTCCACCGCACCCTTTATCTGCGCGCACAGGCTCCGGCGATGCTGGCCATGGCCGAAACGGTTTGGTTGCAAATGGGGCCAACAATGTGCGCGCTGTACGGTCGCCTCAGGCGAACAGAACCCCCCCAATTTCATCGTTTGATCATCGCAGCCCTGAAAGCAGGCGATGAACCCGGGTTGCGGCTGGCGGTCCGGTCTGACGTGACCCAAGGGCTGCGGATGCTGGCGACATAGCGACATGGGAACAAAAACCACCATCAGACCAATCAAGGCTCAGGACATCGGCGAGGTTCTCGATATGGTCCGGGGCCTTGCCAACCACCACAACGACACAGCAACCCTCACGCCAGAGCAGCTGTCGCGCGATGCTCTGGGACCTGCCCCGTGGCTCCATATCCTCGTGGCTGAAACGGCTCAAACTCTTGTGGGATATGCCGCACTTTGCCCGCTCGCCCAACTACAATTCGGGGTGCGCGGCATGGACATGCACCACCTCTTTGTACGCGCCTCATCCCGTGGCACCGGGATTGGCCGTGCCCTGATCGACGCGTCGCTGGTGGTGGCGACAGCCCAAAACTGCGGCTACATGACCGTCGGCACCCATCCTGACAACACTGCCGCCGCCAATGTCTACCTCGCAGCAGGATTCGATCGGCTGGATCCACCGGGACCACGTTTTCGGATCAAGCTATAACCCCTGACATGGGTCAATCACACACCGGTGTAGGCGTCAGCGCCACAATGAACCTTAATCAGGCTGCAATCCCTTTGCTCCCGATCTCAAGGTATTTGCGTCGCCGGTCCGCGACCAAAGCCTGCCCATCCTTACCCTCAAGCTCTTTAAGCATCTCAGAAATAGCCGTGCGAACCGATGCAATGGCCGCCTCAGAATCCCGATGCGCTCCGCCTCGTGGCTCAGGAATAATCCGGTCCGTAACACCCAACTTGCGCAAATCATCCGCCGTCAACCGCATCGCTTCTGCCGCTTCACGCATTTTTTCCGCGTCTTTCCATAGGATCGAAGCGCATCCTTCTGGTGTAATCACCGAATATACTGAATGCTCCATCATCGCGACCCGATTGGCCGTGGCAAAGGCTACCGCCCCGCCTGATCCGCCCTCACCAATGATCACCGACACCAACGGCACACCGATCTGCAAACATTTTTCCGTTGACCGGGCAATCGCTTCGGATTGGCCGCGTTCTTCGGCGCCTTTTCCGGGATAGGCACCGGGCGTATCGACCAAGGTGATCACTGGCAAATTGAACTTGCCAGCCAATTCCATCAGCCGCACCGCTTTGCGATACCCCTCAGGACGCGCCATGCCAAAATTACGTTCAATCCGCGATTTGGTATCATTGCCCTTTTCATGGCCAATCACCACAACCGGCTGATCGTTAAACCGCGCCAGCCCCCCCATCACCGCCAAATCATCGGCAAAGTTACGATCCCCAGCCAATGGGGTGTATTCAACAAACAAGGCGTCAATGTAGTCCTGACAATGGGGCCTATCGGGATGACGCGCCACCTGACATTTTCGCCAAGGTGTCAATGTCCCATAAAGCTCATCCAAAAGCTTTGACGCTTTTTCGTCCAACGCCGCCGCTTCATCTGTGACGTCCATTTCCTCGTTCGCTCGCGCCAGCGCGCGCAGTTCCTCCGCCTTGCCTTCAATTTCAGCCAGTGGTTTTTCAAAGTCGAGGTATTGGGTCATCAATCAGGGCTCCGCGTTGCCTGTCGCCTATATGGCCGCTGTCCACGCCCAATGCAATCGGTCAGCCCATCTGCAACACTGGATAAAGCGATGCAACCAACAACACTGCCATCGTCCAATTGAAAGCCCGCAACCGTGCTGGCTTGACCAACAACCGCGCCATCTGTTGCCCCATCACCGTCCAGATCGTTACTGACGGTAAATTGACCGCTGCAAAGAATATTGCGCCAATCATCAACATCCAGTCGCCATTGTCAGCCACATAAACCGTCACAGCCGTCAACGCCATCGCCCAAGCCTTTGGATTTACCCACTGAAACGCCGCCGCCTGTAGAAAAGTCATCGGTCGGCCCTCAGCCTGATGCGCCTGGATCGGCGCCGCATGGGCAATCTTCCATGCCAACCAAAGCATGTACAGAACACTCGCAACCTTCAAAACAACATAACTTATTGGAAAAGCATCAAAAATTCCGACCAATCCTAATCCAGTTGCCACCATCATAACCAAAAACCCCACCGAAATCCCGACCATATGCGGCAACGTCCGACGAAATCCATAATTGGCCCCCGACGCCATAAGCATCAGGTTGTTAGGGCCCGGCGTGGCCGAGCTGACAAAGGCGAAAAGCGCAAGCGCAGGAAAGATATCAAAATTCATACCGCAATATTTGACATGTAATTCAGGGTGAGTAATTGTGAAAATGGATCAAAATGCGAAAATTTCACAACATATGACAGTAACAGATCAAATTTCCGAACAAATATTGCATGAGCTCACTCTAAATGGTCGGATCAGCAATATCGAACTGGCTGACCGCGTTGGCCTGTCACCCTCCGCTTGTTTGCGCAGGGTCCAAGACCTCGAACGCCGCGGCGTGATCAAAGGATATCGCGCTGTGCTGGACCGAACAGCCTTGGGGTCAGGTTTCGCTGCCTATGTTGGTGTTGGGCTGAAAGATCACTCCAAAACCGCTCAAGAAGCCTTTGAGCACGCCATCAGCCGCGCCCCCGAAGTACGCGAATGCCACAATATCACAGGGTCCATTGAATATCTGCTGCGCGTAGAATGCGCAGATTTGAAAGCCTACAAAGATTTCCACACCAACCGCCTCGGTGCCTTGCCTCAAGTGAATAGCATCACCTCTTACGTGGTTATGGGCTCCCCCAAAGACGAACGCGCCTGACCAAAAAGCCAAGCGCCAAGACTGCCGCCACCTTGGTTTTGTAAAGGCTCTCACTTCCCTCTTTTTGGCCAAAAAAACCGCGGGGAGTCGATCTTTGATCGACGGGGCAGAGCCCCCAAACAATCGCAGAGGCAAAGCCTCTGCCCCGGTCGCATTGCACAAGCAATGCGATATCAGCCTGCAATCATCTCCGACTGCCTGACAATCACCTCTGCCTGCTTGATGCTTGCAATATCCACCAACCGACCTTTGTAAACTGTCGCCCCTTCACCCTTGGCCTTGGCGTCTTCCATCGCGGCCAAAATCTCCCGCGCCTCGGTCACCGCCGCCTCAGAGGGGGTAAATACCTCATTGGCTAACGCAACTTGCTTGGGGTGGATCGCCCATTTACCCACCATCCCCAATGTCGCTGACCGACGCGCCTGTGCCCGGAACCCTTCATCATCTGAAAAATCACCAAAAGGCCCATCCACCGGTAACACCCCATGGGTTCGGCAAGCCGCAACAATCGCCGATTGCGCCCAATGCCAGGGGTCGGACCAATATTTCGCCCCTTCGTGATGCATGTAATAATCGGCCTGCGTCCCGCCGATACCTGTGGTCTGCATGCCCATTGACGCTGCAAAATCGGCCGCCCCCAAACTCATTGCCTCCAACCGGGGCGAAGACGCAGCAATTTCTTCAACATGTGCAATCCCGGCCGCGCTTTCGATAATCACCTCAAAAGCGATTTTTTTCCTACGGCCTTTGGCAGCTTCAATGGCGCTCACCAATGCATCCACCGCATAGACATCTGCGCTATTGCCAACCTTTGGGATCATGATCTGATCCAGCCGATCGCCTGCGTTTTCCAAAAGCTCCACCACATCGCGATACCAATAAGGGCTATCCAATCCATTGATCCGCACGGACAGTGTTTTGTCGCCCCAATCCACCGCGCTGATCGCCTCAATCACATTTAGCCGGGCGCTGTCTTTGTCAGAGGGCGCGACCGAATCTTCCAGATCCAGATTGATCACATCTGCCGCAGAACCTGCCATCTTCTCAAAAATCGCCGGGCGGGATCCCGGGCCAAAAAGCTGGCAGCGGTTCGGACGTGCGGGGGCGGTGGGTTGAATGCGGAATGACATGGAGGTTTCCTCAGTGCGACACATTATTGCGTAAAATTACCTTTTGCTTGGTATTAAGTTACGCGTCGACCTGCAAGCGCCATTTCGCAGATGCAGCATTCCTCGACAACACAATGACCCATCGGTGCAAGATTTTTGCACCAATTTATAAAAATTCACGATGTTATTGCGTTTTGCATTCAAACATCGGCACCTTCGCAAAGCTGTTGTGCCAGAATTCGCCCAAAATGAAGCGAATCCATTCTGCAGGAGCAAGCACCATGATCCAGACACCTTATTTGCTTTTCTTGGGCGACGCCCCCGACCAACTTGCTGCAAAAGTGGCACAGGGGATCACCGATTGGCGTCCAGACAACGCGGTGGGACAGCTGCGCATGGCGGGCTGCAAAGCGGATGTTGGGTTAAAGGACCTCACCCTGGCCGAAGCAAAAGCAGCAGGTGCCAAAACATTGGTGATCGGCGTGGCCAACCGTGGCGGCGTGATTTCTCAGGCGTGGAAAGAAGTGCTGATCCAAGCTCTTGAAATGGGTTTTGATCTGGCCTCGGGCCTGCATAACATGTTGGGAGACGAAGGTGATCTGGTTGCCGCGTCTCAGGTCAACGGACAGACCCTGCATGATGTCCGGGTCCCGAACGTCCAATACCCGATCGCTGACGGCAAAAAACGGACCGGTAAACGTGTGCTGGCGGTGGGAACAGATTGTTCGATTGGCAAAATGTACACCGCGCTTGCGCTGGATACAGCAATGCAGCGCAAAGGCATGAAAAGCACTTTTCGCGCCACAGGCCAAACCGGCATATTGATCACCGGTTCAGGTGTGCCGCTTGATGCAGTTGTTGCAGATTTTATGGCCGGAGCGGTGGAATATCTGACGCCAGACAATGACGGCGATCATTGGGACATCATCGAAGGTCAGGGCAGCCTTTATCATGTCAGCTATTCAGGTGTGACCATGGCCCTTATTCATGGCGGCCAACCTGATGCGTTGATCCTTTGTCATGAACCGACCCGGACCCATATGCGTGGTCTTCCGGGGTATGCATTGCCCAGCCTTGCAGATGTCCGCGATCTGGCGCTGAAATTGGCGCAGGTCGCGAATGAGAACTGTCAGGTGGTTGGTATTTCCATCAACTCGCAGCATCTCTCCGAAGCGGACGCAATTACCTATATGGCAAAGATCGAAGCGGAATACGGATTGCCCACAGTTGATCCCTTCCGTCAGGGTGCGGATCGCCTGGCAGAGGCGTTGGCGGCGCTTTAATGTCAGCCCCTGCGCTTGTGGAGAGTGCGGACGGTATTTAAGGCCAAAAAGAAAGGCGGGTTGGCCTTTGTTTGACCCGCTTTCGAAAGTGACGCAAAGGTTGCGCCGATGTTTCGTAAGTGAGGTGAATGATGCAAATTGATGTGACGACGGATGTGTTCAAACTGGCCGAGGTTTTTACGATCTCGCGGGGATCACGGACAGAGGCACGGGTGTTGACGGTACGCATCACAGATGGCGGGGTAACCGGATGGGGCGAATGTGTGCCTTATGCGCGTTATGACGAGACGTTGGAGTCTGTTACAGCGCAAATCGAGGGGTTGGGTGGCACTTTAAGCCGTGAAGGTCTCTATGATTTATTGCCAGCCGGGGCTGCCCGTAACGCTGTGGATTGTGCCTTGTGGGATCTGGAAGCCAAGCGATCTGGTAAACGGGTCTGGGAGTTAGCCGGTTTGGCGGCCCCCCGCCCGCTCATCACGGCGTTTACGTTGTCTTTGGCAGAGCCCGATCAGATGCAGGCGCAGGCCCAAAAACATGCGCACCGGCCTTTGTTGAAAATCAAGCTAGGCACGGCCGATGATATGCCACGGCTAGAGGCTGTGCGTGCAGGTGCGCCAAATTCAACGATCATCGTGGATGCCAATGAAGGGTGGTCCGCCGAAGTCTATGCCGACCTCGCCCCACATTTGGTACGACTTGGTGTGGCTCTGGTTGAACAACCCCTGCCCGCTGGTGAAGATGAGGCATTGGTTGGGATGGACCGTCCTGTTCCGGTCTGCGCTGATGAAAGCGCCCATGACACCGCAAGCCTGCCACACCTTGAGGGGAAATATGATGTTGTAAACATCAAGATCGACAAGACCGGCGGGTTAACCGAGGCCTTGCGCCTGCGGGATCAGGCCCGTGCCAAAGGATATGATGTGATGGTTGGGTGCATGGTTGGCTCATCGCTCGCCATGGCGCCCGCGACATTGGTTGCTCAAGGCAAATCCGTTGTTGATTTGGATGGCCCGCTGTTGTTGGGCGAAGATCGCGAAAACGCTTTGCATTATGACGCAGCTGGTGTGCATCCACCGGATGCTGCTCTCTGGGGCTAAGGGATGGACAACGTCACGCTTTATGATTGCGAATTCCTGACAGCACCCGGCGCACCCATGCGATTCTGGTGTGGTCCACATGATCCTGACCCCTTATGCGTGCAGATCGGCGCAGCGCGGCTGTCCCTGACCCCACCTTACGATGTGTCCGCCCCCAAGGGATGGTTTGTTCACCCCATGGGGCGAGACGGAGAGATCGTTTCGGTTGATCCGTTGTTGACACATTTGACCGGTATCGACGATGCCTTGCTGAAGCGCGATGCGATCTCATTGCAAGAGGCAATGCAGGCTTTGGACAGTTTTTCAAACGGAGATCCGCTTCTGAGTTGGGGCACTGATGATGTGCTTACCTTGTCGACATCGTTATTTGTGCAGGGGCTCATGAGCCCGATCCCCGCCCGCTGGTTTCGCAATGCCGTGCCGCTTTTGTTGGCGGCGGGAGTACCGGAAGAAACAGTGGTAAGCTTGCGCAGCAACACGCTTTGCGCACATTTTGGCATTGAACCGCCGGGTCTGGCCCATGATGCACAGGCCGATGCGCAATCAGTCGCACTTGTGCTCAGGTCTCTTTTGAATGAAAACCACCTCAGCACAGCCGCGTTTCGCGCGCTAACCCGATCAGAGAGGAACGACTGATGACTCGCACAGTCTATGTAAATGGCGAATATATGCCCGAAAATGAGGCCAAGATTTCGATCTTTGATCGTGGGTTTCTGATGTCGGATGGGGTCTACGAAGTCACCTCTGTGCTTGATGGCAAACTGATTGATTTTGACGGCCATGCCGTGCGCCTGTCGCGCTCGCTTGCTGAGCTGGAGATGCGCAACCCGATTTCCAAGGCGGACCTGCTTGAAGTGCATCGTGAACTGGTTCGGATCAATGAAATCGAAGAGGGGTTGATTTACCTGCAGGTCACCCGTGGATCAGATGGCGACCGGGATTTTGTGTTTCCTGACCCTGAAACAACTGAACCCACGATCGTGTTGTTTACCCAAAACAAACCCGGTTTGGCAGACAGCCCCGCGTCCAAGAAAGGCGCCAAGATCATTTCGATTGAGGACATCCGGTGGGGGCGTCGCGACATCAAAACAGTTCAGCTGCTGTATCCCTCAATGGGCAAAATGATGGCCAAAAAGGCCGGTTGTGATGATGCCTGGATGATAGAAGACGGGTTTGTAACCGAAGGCACATCCAACAACGCCTATATCGTCAAAGGCAACAAGATCATTACCCGCGCGCTTTCAAATGACATTCTGCACGGGATCACACGTGCCGCAGTCTTGCGCTTTGCACGCGAGGCACAGATGGAAATCGAAGAGCGTAATTTCACCATCGAAGAAGCCAAAGAGGCGGATGAGGCGTTCACCACCTCAGCCAGCGCATTTGTCATGCCAGTGGTCGAAATCGACGGTGTGGCGCTTGGCGATGGTACACCGGGGCGCGTGGCCCCGCGCCTGCGCGAAATCTATCTTGATGAGATGCGCAAAGCTGCCGTTTGAGACTAGGATCAGATTAAATTGGGCAGGATCAATGACCCCTGCCCCTAAACGGCACCCGCCAGCAATGCGGGCATTGTTGTAGTGAAAGTGCGCAAAAATGGCACATCGGAGGCGTCAAGGCCCCTGATGGTTGCAACCTCTTGACCATCGATCATGGCGCGCAGCAGGTCGGCCTCTGCGTCATGTTCAAAACTGATCGTCGGATCGGCAGGTATTTCTTCGAGAAACACCACACTTAGCAAGTCATCGCGCAGATCAAAATCGGTGACAACCGCTGGTGCGCCCGGCGCTGTTGACGGCACCGCGATCACAAAAGTGTCTTCACCAAACCCGCCCGTCAACTCATCTCCAGCGTCGCCCACAAGTGTGTCATTTCCAAAACCAGCGTGCACCGTATCGGGCGTGTTTGGCGTGTCCGCTGCAATAGAACCATCCGCGTTCAGCCCATCTATGCTTAGGATCAGGTCATGCCCGATATCACCGCGGATACTGTTGAAACCTGCACTGTCCACAATCACATCATTGCCTGCTCCGCCTCGGATAAAATCATCCCCCGCATCCGAACCGTCCCCCGAAACCGCAACATCATCGTCATCGCCCAAGAATATCTTGTCATTGCCCGCACCACCCAGCGCCGCGTCAGACCCTTCTCCACCGAACAAACGGTCATCGCCGTCTTCGCCGTTCAATGTATCGGCACCAGCCAACCCACCAATCAAATCGTTATTATCTGACCCGGTCAGCAAGTTATCCAAAGCGTTGGCGCGCACATGTTCTTTGGCATCCGTGCCTTCAAAGTTGGCGACATCATCCGCCAGCGTGATCTCAATCGGATCATCTGATGTATCTGGATCACCGTCATCGTCTGAGAACAGCGCCCAAGCAAGACCAGCAGTCAGCAAAGTCGGAATGGCAATAAGTTCAAGCATGATCCGGGAGCCTTGAAATTGGTTAACAAGACCATATTCCCGGGCAATTGTGGCAGGAACGGAGACAGACTGCGGCGTTTTAAGGGTATTGTTGCCAGCTAGCCCTTGCCAACATTTTCTTCAAACGCGACTTTAAAGGCCTCTTGTTGCGCAGGCTTTGCATCTGTTTGGTAATTGGCTTTCCAATCGGCCATGCTCATGCCGTAAAACAACTCGCGTGCTTCCTCTTTACCGATCTCGAGGCCGCGCTCTGCTGCTGCTTCCTGATACCAACGCGACAAACAATTGCGGCAGAACCCCGTCAGGTTCATCATATCGATGTTCTGCACATCCGTTCGGTCCTCCATCAGGTGCTTTTGCAAACGGCGAAAGGCGGCTGCTTGCAATTCGATCTCTGTGGGGTTGGCCATGGGGGTCTCCTTTTGCCGCAAAATTGGGCATTTAGACAGCAGGTGTCAAGCAAGCGAGCCTAAACAAAACCCGATCACCATTCACAATTTTGAAAGCTTTGACAGCCCTAACGTTCACCTGTAGGCAGTGCTCGAAATGCTGTTATCGCTAACAATAGCCCACCTTCGCAAGAAAAACCGACCAATAAAATAGGAACCAAACATATGAGACGTCTGCGCAACGTAAAGATCGTGGCAACGCTGGGGCCATCCTCCGAAAGCTATGAAATGATCGAGGCGCTGCACAAGGCGGGCGCAGATGTGTTCCGGCTCAACATGAGCCACGGCAGCCATGAAGAGATCCGCAAAAAACACAGCATCATCCGCGAGGTTGAAGAAAACCTGGGCAGCACCATTGGGATTCTGGCAGATTTGCAAGGGCCGAAGCTGCGGGTTGGTGTCTTTGCTGGTGACAACGAACAGCTCAATGTTGGGGCGGCGTTCCGGCTTGATCTGGACCCGACCGAAGGGGATGCATCGCGGGTTTGCCTGCCGCACCCCGAGATTTTTGCCGCTCTCAAACCTGGCGCATCACTTTTGGTCAATGACGGCAAGATCCGCCTCAAAGTAGTGGATTGTGGCGATGATTTTGCCAATTGCGAAGTTGTTATTGGCGGCGTGATCTCCAACCGCAAAGGCGTCAATGTGCCGGACGTGGTGCTGCCTCTGGCCGCTTTGTCAGAAAAAGACCGCGCTGATCTGGAATTCGTCTGTGCTTTGGGTGTCGACTGGCTCGCGCTCAGCTTTGTTCAGCGCCCCGAAGACGTGACCGAGGCCCGCGAACTATGCAAAGATCGCGCATCGATCTTGTCCAAGATCGAAAAGCCTTCTGCGGTAGAACGCTTTGATGATATTCTTGAGGTCAGCGACGGTATCATGGTCGCGCGTGGTGATCTCGGCGTTGAATTGCCTGTGCAAAACGTGCCGCCCATCCAGAAACGTCTGGTTCGAAAATGCCGCTCTGCTGCGAAACCCGTAATTGTCGCCACGCAGATGCTCGAATCGATGATCGAAAGCCCGATGCCCACCCGCGCCGAGGTATCTGACGTTGCCACCGCGATCTATGAAGGTGCCGATGCCGTTATGCTCAGCGCAGAATCAGCCGCCGGCGATTTCCCGATTGAAGCTGTGACCACCATGGACAACGTCGCCAGCGAGGTAGAACAGGACCCGACCTATACCCAAATCATCGAATCTTCGCGCAAGGCGGATCGCATGACCGTTGCTGACGGCATTGTTGCCGCCGCCCGCGAAATTGCTGAAACAACTGACATCAAGGCGATCTGCTGCTTTAGTCAAAGCGGCACAACCGCCCTGTTGACTGCGCGTGAACGCCCCCGTGTACCAGTTATCGCATTGACCCCATTGGTGCGTACCGCGCGGCGTCTTGCGCTCAGCTGGGGTACGAACTGCGTGATCACACCAACAGTCGATCGCTTCAAAGAAGCGGTGATCTCGGCGGTTCGTGCCGCCCGCAGCGAAGGCTTTGCCGAAGAGGCCGATCACATCGTGGTCACTGCTGGTGTGCCTTTCAACGTGCCGGGCAGTACAAACATCTTACGCGTTGCCCCTTGTGACGAAAATTTGATTTATCCGGCAGACCCGGAGTAAGCTCACCAAAATAATTTTTTTGGAGAGACGCGATGGATCCGGATTTAGCCCTTTCACTTGGATTGGTGGTAAGCGCCTTTTCGATTCCATCAATCTTATCAGCCCTATCAGACCGCCGCGCACCCCGTGCGTCGGCGGTCACCGTTCTGATTGGCGGAGCCTTGGTTCTTTACGCATTGCAGACCAAACCGGGCGGTTATGACGTTAGTCAGGTGCCTGATATCTTTGTCAGTGTTGTCGGACGCTACATGCCCTAGAAACGATAGCGGTGCAGCGCGTTTCCTTGGGTGCGCAGCCACTGACGGGGCTCCTTATAGGGGCCATATATCCGCTCAACGCCGTTCCAAAATGCCGCTGAATGGTTCATTTCCGCCAAATGTGCGACCTCATGCGCGGCAACATAATCCAACACCTCTGGCGGTGTCATGATCAGACGCCATGAGAACATCAACGCGCCATCGCTGGTACACGACCCCCAACGTGACCGGGTATCGCGCATTGTGATACGCGAATACGAACGCCCCAACACTGCCGCGTAATCGTCACAAGCACCCGCAAGCCGGTCCCGCGCGACTTCCTTTAGGTATGCGCCCAACCGTTTGCCGACCCGTTCAGCGGGGCCCGGCACTGCAATCTCATCTGCTCCGATCTGAACCTTTCGTCCCTGCCCCGGAACCACATGCAACATCTGCCCTCCGACGGGCACTTGCGTGCCCAGCGCCACATCAACATCCTCACCTCGCGCATCCAGATGTTTGCGAATCCATGCCTCCTTGGACACCGCAAAGGCCAATGCCTCCCGCTCGGCAAGCCGTTTTGGCATGGTAAGCGTCACCCGACCGTCAAGTTGCGAAATGCGCAAAGAAATGCGTTTTGCCTGCGCAGAACGGCGCAAGATCAGCGGAATCGGCGGTTCGCCAGGCAGGTAAGTATCGCTCACGCAGGGACGCTTTCGGTACAATAAGGCTAAAGCCTTTGACAGTCCCCCCCTCATATGGCACTTGGCCTGAATCATCTACCACTCATCCATACGCAAACGTTAATTCAAGAAGGGGTATTTCATGCCCAAAGAAGAATGGGGAACCAAGCGCCTGTGCCCCACCACGGGCAAGCGGTTCTACGACCTGAACAAAACACCTATCGTTAGCCCATACACCGGCGAAGTTCTCGAAGTTGATGCGTCCAAGTCGCGCATGATCGCGGCTGATGCTGAAGATGCCGCAACAGCCAAGGCCAAAAAGGCCGACGTTGAAGAGGACGAACTGATCGATGCCGACGATGATGTCGATGTGGATCTGGACGACGATATTCTGGACGACGACGACGATGATGACGATACAGTCCCACTCGAGGATATCGCAGACGTCGCCTCAGATGACGACGAAAGCTGATAGTCTTGGGGCGGCATCATTTTTCCCTTGATCCCGCCCCGACTTCAGCTTAATTCAGCGCCACCTACCCAAGGCTTTGGCCTTTTGGGGCATTAGCTCAGCTGGGAGAGCGCCTGCATGGCATGCAGGAGGTCAGCGGTTCGATCCCGCTATGCTCCACCAAATCCACTTTCCAGCATCAGATCAGCATCTAAAACCTTGAACAGAAACGCAATTTCAACGGTTCTGGCACCTTTTTTCTCGGCAGTATCGCATGGGGGCTGTGAAGGCTAACTTCAGCACCAATCGGCGCATATTAATTTAACCGGTTTCCCAGAGTTTCCAAAGGTTTGACAATAACGCCTGTGCCGGTTCTAGTTTTTCTTCAATGCTGGCCGCCGGTTCGGCCTTATAGTCAAGTTTTTCGATCAGCTTGGCCTTCTCAAGTTCGAGCGATTCCACCTTTTCTTCCAACCTGCGCGAGATTGCGCCCGTGTTGGTCGTCATGAACATATCAACAGCCTTGCCAATCGTTTTTTCAATCTCAGCAACCCGCCGTCCGCGGCAAGTGCGAATTCAGAAGTTGCCAGAGCTAACAGCCCGCGGGACGAGGCCGGCCCTGGAATTTGACATCCCAAGGTCCACTTCCACGGGAACGCAGGCCTAACGCCCAAGCCATTTCGTCAATGTTGAAAAGAAAGCGTCTTGTTCCTCGATGAACGGGTAGTGACCCGAATCTTCAAAGATGGCGAGCTCTGCGCCGGGGATTGCGGCGGCAATCCGTTCCGCGCCGGGCCCAGGCGGGGTGATCGGGTCATGCCGCCCTGCAACAACAAGGGTGGGTGCCGTGATGCCGGGCAGTTTGTCCAGCGTATTGAATGTCCCCAGTAAAGCACCCGAAGCGTTCCAGGCTTGATGGTCATAAACCGTCCGCGCATCCAAGTCGGCCCCTGTTTTCGCGTCCCACTGGTGAAAATACATCTGCACCACTGGCTTCCATGCGGCCTGCCAATCAGCGTCATCCACCATAGGCTGTGTGAACAGTTTGCCAAAAGCTGCCATCTGTTCATCACTGCCAGAAACTGTGGGCTGATAGTCAAAAACCGGAACCGTGTCGACCAGCACCAAGCCATCCAGATGATCCGCATGGGTCGCCGCAAATTCCTGCGCGATAAAGCCGCCATAGGAATGGCCGATCAGCGTAAAAGTGTCATGGCCCAACGTGGTCATCAACGCCGCTGCATCCGATGTCAGGCGATCAAACGTCATCTCTGCGTAATCGGCAGGCTTTTCCGACCGGCCATTGCCGAAATGGTCATAATAGACAACCGTGTGAGACTTGGCCAGCTGATCAAAATAGGGGCGCAGGTAGTCGTGGCTCAGCCCCAACCCGCCGTGCATCAGCAAAATCGCAGGACCGTCGCCAATCGTTTCATAGTGGAGGTCAGCGCCGTTGATTTCTACCGTATCCGCAGCGGTTGCGGTCATCTGGATACTCACGGCAGATGCCACCATAGCATACTTGAAAAGGGTCATGATGTTCTCCGTGGGTTGCGGCCAAAACAGGCTGGCCTTGCTCTTGGCTTCGAAGGGTATACCAATTCGACTGCCGCGTGTTATCGTTGCAGCGCAACAGATTTCGCGTGGCCGTTGGATGCAAAAATTTGAAAATTCAAACACTTGGTTCCCTGAACGCAAGTGGCGTGCAACGACAGGTGGCGTAACTGATCTGGAGTTCCTCGAGTTTGACGAACAGGCCCAGCGGTTGGTTGGATATGATCAGGACTACCTGCAACTGACCGATGGTCAATTTCGCGGGCGCTTTGTTTCTTGTTATCTGGGCGACGTAAGCTTGCATTTCGAAAGGGCAAATCAGGCTTTGTCGCAAAGCATCGCAGCGTCGACCAATACCTATTCGATTGGCGTGGTCCTGTCTGGCGCGGCCCCGTTCCGGGTGGATGGCATCGACATTGACCAATTGTCCCTCTTTGTCGTTCCACCCCACACCTCGTTTCACCTTTTCAGCCCCAAAGACGGGGCAATACTTGCCGTCGTCCTCGAGAAATTCGTGCTGGAAGAAGCGATCAGGGACATGCCGCGCATCCGAGATTGGGTCCTTGGACTTGGACAACAGGTGGGCTGCCTCCACGCGCCAATGATTGCAGATCGGTTGCGCCATGACGCGAAGAACGCGTTGTTCGCCTCCTGCAACGATTCAGAGTATGGCACCGATCCTGCGTCCCACGGACAAGCCTTAACGAACAGTTTCCTCACCTGCCTTTTTCTGGAATTCTCCGCACAGCACAGCCTTGACCTTGCAGGACACTCAAAGGGGTTTCGGCGCTTTGCAGCGATCAAGTCCAAACTGGAGGCAAGTCTGCCACAGAACGCGTCACCGGAAGAAATTTCTAACGGATTGGGCATCAGCAAACGCAGTTTGCAATATGCCTTTTCAAGCGAAGTATCGTTGGGAGTCGCAGGCTATCTGCGGCACTCCCGGCTTCGGTCAGTGCGCCGCGGCCTTCTGGATCCAACACGCCGTAACATCAGCATTGGCGATATCGCGGCACAGTATGGATACTGGAGTTGGAGCCACTTTAGCCAACAGTACAGCAAACATTTCGGAGAACGCCCCTCCGATACGCGCCTGAGATTGACCTAGATGTTAGGGAACAGGCTCTGTTCTTGGTCAGACATGCGGCACCTTGTGGTTCAAACTTAAGGCCAACAGTTGGCATTGGACCAGATGCTTCGCCCTCATGCGAACCTTGCTCTGCTGAGGCGCGGAAGATTATTTCTCAACAATTAAATAAGCATCGAAAGGCGCCCTTGTTCTGCCTTGTGTGTAAGACGCTAAACTATTTCAACAGTGATCCCTTATGCGGCAAACCTCGGAGGCAGAGCAACAGGTAGTCTCCTACGCTTGCTTGCCCTGTTAAGGACGACCCAAACCAGACCTTCATTCCGGTGTCAGGCCCTGCGTCACAGCTTCACCAGATCGGCCATTCGCTGCGGGTGTTCGATTTTTGTCGCGCCCGAGGCCACGTATGCGGGACAAAGCCCAATTTCGCTGCAGCTAAAGTAAGCGCAGGCGAATCCTTGTGAAGGTATCGACGGTTTTTGGAGGATGTGGCAAGCTTGATAATAATCAAAGCCCAACATGGGGAATATTCAATGCCAAGTTGCACACCACGTCCACTAGCGACGTCACTTTTGACCCCGCCAATTGGTGTGAACCGCATTACCAAAGCCAGGATCAGCAAGACCACGTTCGGGGGTATATCAGCAGCCGTGCTACCGCTTCTGATCCTCTCTCTACTCGTGACCTTCCAGCCTGATCTTAACTACGGACCAATGCGATGATGGACACGAACAAGAACCCTCCTTTGCTGGGATATTCCGACAAATTGTCGGCCCGACCGGGCGACGCCGTGTCGTTCAAAGTCTCGTCTGCATCTGCGGCGCCTTTCACTGCCCGGCTCTTCCGTTCCATCTGCGCAGATCCGAACCCTGCAGGACAAGGGATCGTCGAAGAGGATGCTTCGACTTATTTCAAAACCCGAACCGTTCCGTCCGTCGATCGTCCGTTCTTTGCCGGGTCGTACGGAATCGCCGCCACGGAAATCTCATTGCCGTCAGACGCCGCTGTGACGGTTTCGGCCATTATTTTCGCCACTCTGAGTTCAGACTTGCGCCAGACGGTTCTGAGTATTGGCACGCTTGATCTTCATATCGATCCAACAGGCGCGGTTGCCTTGAGTATTGGCGGGCAATCCGTGTCGACCGGGACATCTGTCAAGCTGCGTCAATGGTATCGCATTGAAGCCCGGATGCAGGCAGGCGCGGTCACAATTACACAAACCTTACTAAAACGAAGCGGCGACAAGCCGGTTCAAACGACAGCTTCATTGGACCAACCAGCCGTGTTGACAGGCCGACCAGTGATCGCGGCCGCAATGGAGGATGTAAGGGCCACCAGCCATTTCAATGGCAAGATCGAAGCCCCGTCAATTCAGGTTGATGACAAGGTGCTTTGTTCTTGGGATTTCAGCCAGAACATCTTTTCGATCAGTGTACAGGCCGACATTGGGCCGGACCTAAAGTTGGTTAACTTCCCTACGCGCGCTGTGACAAGTTATGCTTGGGATGGATCCGAGATGAATTGGACACACAAGCCCGAACATTATGCCGCCATCCATTTTCACCAGGATGACATTTACGATTTTGAGTGGGACACTGATTTTTCTTTTACAGTCCCAGATGGAATGGCGTCAGGCGCATATGTCATGCGGCTTGAGTGCGAAGGCCACCAGGATGCGATTCCGTTGTTCGTCTGCCCGCCTTTGGGGCAACGTACCGCAGATCTTTGTGTTCTAATCTCAACCTTCACCTATACGATCTACGGCAACCATGCCCGCCCGGATTTTGACGCGTCGTGGACGGACCGGATGGCGGGTTGGGACGCCTATCCTTACAACCCGGCTGAATACCCTCAATATGGGTTGTCGACCTACAACTATCACAGCGACGGGTCCGGTATCGCGCATGCATCCTGCCGCCGTCCGCTGTTCAATTTGCGACCCGGCTATATGACCTTTGGCAACACCGATTGTTCGGGATTGCGCCATTTTCAGGCCGACAGTCACCTTCTCAGCTGGCTCCACGCCAAAGGGATCGCATTTGATGTGGTGACCGATCACCAATTGCATGCCGACGGCGTCGCGGCGATCAAGGGCTACAAGGCCGTCACCACGGGAACTCACCCTGAATATCACACCGAACAAACCTTGGATGCCTTACGCGATTATCGCGACGCCGGGGGCAATCTGATGTATCTTGGGGGCAACGGGTTTTATTGGCGCATCGCAATACATCCCGAAAATGACAGCCTGCTTGAAATCCGGCGCGCCGAGGATGGCATTCGCGCTTGGGCGGCGGAACCGGGCGAATATTACAATGCCTTCGATGGAACTTACGGCGGATTGTGGCGCCGCAACGGTCGCGCGCCTCAGGATCTTGTTGGCGTCGGGTTCGCGGCACAGGGTCAATTCTTTGGTGACCCTTATCGACGTGTCTGCACGGATCCAATGTATGACTGGGTGTTTGAGGGCGTCGAGGATGATATCATCGGCGATTTCGGGTTTTCAGGAAACGGCGCCGCCGGGTTTGAGCTGGATCACATTGATTATCGGCTGGGGTCACTTGAAAACACTGTATTGCTGGCACGTTCCGTCACACGAGACAATGGCTTTATGCTGGTCCCCGAAGAGCAGCTGACCCACCTCACAAATCTTACAGGTGGTTCCGAAAAAGATGCCCTTCATGCGGATATGATTCTGGCGGATTACCCCGGTGGGGGATCGGTCTTTGCAACAGGTTCGATCACCTTTTGTGGCTGCCTGCCGTGGAACGAATTCGACAATACTATCTCAACGCTTCTTTACAATGTAACGGCAAAGTTCCTTGAGAAAGACATCAATGCGAGTGGGCACAAACCTGCATAAGGCTGTTTGGTGAATTGCATGCCCCATTAAGCCCCAGCGCGATTTTTCCAAACTTCCCATCCAATTGTGGCCCTCGCGCCGATCTCAATCAGCGGGCGCGGTGGCAACTGGATTGGGCTGCCCAAAGCCTCGATGTCGTGGATTATTGTTCTTCCTCAACTCGGTCTTCCCGCGTTATTCAAGCAGTTAGACGGACGAGAGCAAATTGGTCAGCCCTTCCGGATTCGACGACCTTCGCTTTGATGCAACCTCTTGAGAAATTCAGCCGCCCAGTTTTCTAGTTGAGAGTACGTCTTGCTTCGTGGATCAAGCGACTTGGCTTTCTGAAGATCATCCAATGCGGCGTAAACCATAGCTTCATCTGCGTCGCGCTCGGCGATGCTAAGAAGAATAAGTGCGCGCCTTTCAAAGTAGTAAGAGCGCGGTCGCTCAGTTGTCAGCTCTATCGCTTTATCGACATCGGCCAGCGCAAGTTCTGGAGCATTGCGATCTCTCAGGTTCAAAACTGCACGGTTTCCAAAGGCCGATGGAAGGTCTGCCCCAGCGTCAATTACGAAAGTGAAGTCATCATAAGCTTGTGTGCGATGCGCGTCGATTGTGCCGTTTTCGTACAAATGGAGACCGCGAAAATATGTGGCTTGGGTTTTGTTATCTGCAATCCGGACATGTTCGTTGCACGCAGCAATCTGCTCTTGATTGGTGAGTTTTGCTTCCGACGGATGCTCGACGCCCTCAATACAGCCACGCATTGCGATGAATTCGGGTGTCACTTCATCCCGCGGTGTCAAGGCGGATCGATTGTCAGCCCCAGATACGGTTGGCGCTTGCGAAAAGAAAATGATCCCCATGACTGTCAAAAGCACTAAAGTTGCTGCGACGCGCAAAATAATCTTCATCCCTGTACCACTTTCGTCCAAATGAAACTCCGTGCAGCTACAGAGACATAATGCGAGATTACGGCTAGATTACGGCTAGATTGAGGAACTTCGCTCTAGTTTCGCATGCCAAATTCTAGAGGTTAGAAATGTCGCGATTTGAACGGGCAGGTTCCAAAACAACTATGACAAAGCGAACATCCGTCCCTGTGAATGTCGCCCTGCGCCCCTATTGTGTTTTTCGCAATGCCGACATTGATACAAATAGTCTTGGCATGCAAAAACTGGGCAAATCTCGTATCATCAGGCAAATCTCACGAAAGGATCATACCGAATGATTTCCTATGTCACTGTCGGCGCTGATGATATCGCGCGTGCGAAACAGTTTTATTCTGCGTTCCTGCTGCCCCTTGAGTACAGCCTAGAGGAGGGCCCGGAAGGCCTGAGCTACACCTTGCCTGTTGCCCCGGGTCAATCTGCGATTTTGCCAGATTTCTACGTGAAGCCAACGTTCAACGGAAATCCGGCATCCGCAGGCAACGGCACCATGATCGCATTTGAAGCCCGCAGCCAAAAACAAGTGCGCGACCTTCATGCTGCCGCACTTGCTGCTGGCGGCTCTGACGAAGGCCAACCGGGCTTTCGCCACTCCTATGGTGCGCATTTCTTCGTAAGTTACCTGCGCGACCCTCAAGGCAACAAAATCGCACTATTCTCAAGTGATCCAAACGAACCCGGACGAGACGGATAACCCGAGCGCGCACATCTGCGCGCGCGCCAGCAAAGACTTTCCTTGATCGACACTGGTATCTTGGTATTGTTGGTCTGCCTGCAAGAAGGCATTCGGTCCGCGTAAAGGGTTGAACCCATCTTTCCAAGTTGCATATCGCACCTTTTTCCCACCCGACCCTGCGGACATCGGGACTTTTGGAAAGACGGTGTCAAATGACAAACACACTCCCTGCGCACGCCAATATTGAATGGCTGAAAAAGACCGCTAAACAGCAAAAGAACCGATTGTCCCGTGCCAATCCCACTGTGAAATTGGCCGATGTCCAGTTCGATCTTGCAAAAGAATACGGGTTTTCAAGTTGGCGCGCGCTTACCGCCTTTTGTGCCCAACAAGACCCGCAACCCTCAGCTCAAAACAATCAGGTTGATGGGTTTTTGCGTCATGTGTCCGAGGGTCAACACGATGCCATCCTTGCCGCTTTGGCCCTGAACCCCGAATTTGCCAATGCGACGGGCAACCACCCCTATTGGGGCGGGCATCCCCATCCGCTCCATCTCGCGGTTGAAGGCAACAGGCACGCCATCCTGAAATTGCTTTTGGCCCACGGCAGCGATCCAAACGGTGCGAATACACATTACGATCATTGGTCGCCCCTCATGCTTGCCTTGTTCAACGCCCGCGACGACATGGTGACGACACTTCGGGCCCAAGGCGCGCAAATGGGTCTGTGCGAAGCTTTGCTGGCAGGCGACGACGATTTGGTGCGGAACCACCTTGAGGGTCTCCAAGACACCAATTTCCCAAGACCCAGCGGGTCTCTCGTGGCGCTTGCCCGGACGCCTAAGGCAATACACCAACTGCTGCGACACGGGTTTACCACGCATGAAGTTGATCGTTGGGGATCCAACGCGATGGATGCGCTCAGCCGTTTGGGCGCAAAAGGCCAGGCTCTGGTCGACACATTGGCGCAAAACGGCATTCACCTTGACGCCAAAGACGTGGCCAGACTTGGGGATCTTGAAAGGCTGCAACAGATGCTCGGATCGGGCCAATCAAACACCATCCCAGATGAGGTTTTGATGGCCGCTGTCGATTTCGGCCATATCAAGATGGTGCGTTGGCTGCTTGAAAACGGTGCCAATATCAACGCACGTCACGCCATTGGGTCAAAAGGCACCGCACTGCATTCTGCCGCATGGAACGGAGACCTTGCAATGCTCAAATGTCTGCTTGAGCACGGCGCGCCCACAGATGCATTGGACAAAGAACACAAGACAACGCCGCTGGTTTGGGCACAGACCGCCCGAACAGTAACCAACAACGAAAAATGTTCGGACGTGGCTGAATTCCTGTCAAATCTGAAGACCTAGCAGATCTGCTGCCGCCGAAAACCACATCTATTTTCGGCGGCTTCATACCTAAAGCATCCGCAACACTGCCGCTTTGACCTTGCTCAAAGACCGGATAAAGAAGGGCATCACAAAGGTACCCCATGACCCCTCTGACCCTCACCCAACTGACAGATCTGCAAACCCTTGACGTAGACACCATTATCGATGTCCGCGCGCCTTCCGAATTTGCAATAGATCACATTCCCGGCGCCATTAACCTGCCGGTGCTGGACGATGCCCAACGCGCCACCGTAGGGACAATCTACACTCAGGACAGCCCCTTTAAAGCGCGCAAAATCGGGGGGGCCTTGGTGGCTCAAAATACAGCTGCGCATTTGCAAGGACCATTGGCAGACAAAGACGGCGCATGGCAACCGCTGGTCTATTGCTGGCGTGGCGGACAACGGTCGGGCGCTTTTTCAACCATTCTTGATCAGGTCGGTTGGCGTGTGCGTCTTCTGAAAGGCGGCTATCAAAGCTATCGCCGCCTGACGGTTTCCCAATTATATGACACGCCGATGCCCCACCGCCTGATGGTGATCGAAGGGGGCACAGGCACCGCTAAAACCGCTTTGCTGCACCATTTGGCCAATGCCGGGGCGCAAACTCTTGATCTTGAGGGATTAGCCGAACACCGCGGATCACTATTTGGCAGCCTCCATGCCGATCAACCCAGCCAAAAGATGTTCGAATCCCGGATCGCCAGCGCCCTCGCCGCGCTTGATCCTAATCAGATCACCTTTGTGGAGGCCGAAAGCAGCAAGATCGGCAACCGCCTGATCCCGCCGATGCTCTGGTCCCGAATGCATACCGCCCCCCGTGCCCAAATCAATGCTCCGCTTGATGCCCGCTGTGCATTTCTCTGTCGCGCCTATGTGGACCTGACCGAAAATGTCACCATCATGACCCATCTCATCGACCAACTGCGCCCCTATCACGCCGCATCCCATATCGACGATTGGCACGCCAAAGTCCGCGCGGGCGATTGGCACAACCTCGCCAAAGGGCTCATCCTCCAGCATTACGATCCGCGATATGCCAAATCCACATCCGGCAATCCCCCTGCCTCGGCGACCCTAAATCTGGACCGGCTGGAGAACGCATCACTGGCAACAGCTGCCCGTGATCTCCTGCATCGCGTCACCGCAACCTGACCACCCCGTTGCCGCTCACAAGCCGCCCGATGACATGCCCTTCGCAGCCCAGCGCCTGCAAATCCAACAAGACCTGAGCCACATCTGATTGCGCTACCGCAGCCAGCAATCCACCTGCCGTCTGAGGATCATGCACCAAGTCATCCTGCACACCCGATACCGGCGCATCGGCTTGGTTCGCAGCCAACAGGCTCGACGACACACCCGCCTCAGACAAAGCGCGCGCACCCTCATAAACAGGAATGTCAGACGCCAGCAATTCCGCATCCAATCCCGATGCGACACAGATCGCGCGCACATGTCCTGCCAACCCAAACCCGGTCACATCTGTCATCGCATGGGCTTTTGCCGCCAAAACTTCGGCCTCGCGGTGCTGCGGTTGCGCCATTCTGGCCAAGGTCGCCACAACATCACGACCATCCGCGCGCCGCGCCATATCTGCCGCCAAAATCACACCCGACCCAATTGGTCGCGTCAGGATCAACACATCCCCATCCTGCGCCCCCGCCACAGTCAACGGCATCTCCTCCCGGAGGCCCGTGACCGTGAACCCTATCGTCAGCTCCGCACCCATCGAGGTATGGCCACCAACCAATTGCGCCCCTGCTGTCGTCACCACCTCTTGTGCGGCCAACGTGATCTCTTTGAGGGTCCGCGCTTGCAATGCAGCTGACATCTGCGGCAAAACAACCGAGGCCAATGCCACCTGCGGCTGTGCTCCCATCGCCCAAACGTCACCCAATGCGTGCACCGCCGCAATCCGCGCCATCTGAACCGGGTCGTCAACAAAATCGCGCAAGTGATCCGTGCTGATCACCTGAAACCCACCACCGGGTTGCGCAATGACCGCCGCATCATCCCCTGCACCGGTCACCACCGCGCCCTGCACCTCATCGATATGCGCCGCCACTGCGCCAGTTAAAACGCCCTGCCCGACCTTGGCACCACAGCCACCACACAACGGCTTGCCCGCTAGCATCTGCGCCACACCCTGTGCAGCCTCCTTTGGCACCAACGGCCCTGCCATCTCCGGAAAATCGCTTAACCGATCCATAAATGCCCGATCAATCTGATCTTTCCAACGCCACATAAATGGCCCGCTCAACGTCAGCCCATATTTCTCCGCCAACGCCGATTTTCCGCCAAGCGAGATCAACTTAAGATAGTTCTTTTGCGGCACCCAACGCCGCCGCCGCCCGCCCGTTAATGCCGCCCGCAGATTTCTCTGCAACACCGGAGCCGCGCGTACCGCGAACACACCTGCCTTCGGGCGGGGCGCATGCGGCATCACCGCACAATCTCCAACCGCAAAAAGCGCAGTGTCCCCAACAACACCCAAATCCGGGCCAATCTCAATAAATCCATCCCGGAGCGGCAAATCCGTCCGTGCAATCCACTCATGCGCAAACGCGCCCGCTGCCCCAACACAAAGTGCGGCCGGCACCGCATCCTGTCCCGCCAACCTGACTTCATCTGCACAAATCTCACTGACCCGCGCATTCAAACACAGCTTTACACCCAGTTGCGCCATCGCGCCCCGCATCTTGCCCCGTGCGGCCTCGCCCACACCGGTAATTTGCGGCCCCGCCTCAATCACAGTCACTTCCGGTTCAACACCCTCCGCACGCAACCGATGCGCCATCGCCATGGCCAATTCACACCCCGCGACACCGCCCCCAATCACCGCAACTTTTGGCAATAACACGCCTTGCGCAACTTCGCCCAAAAACCGACGCCACCGCTGCGCAAAAACATCCAAAGGTTTCGCGCCAATGCCATGCAACGCAAACCCCGGTAAATCCATCTCAGCCGTGATGCCCACATCAATAGATGCCACATCATAGCTCACCGGTCCCCCCCCGGCCAAAACAACCTGTTTCGCGGCCCGGTCGATCCCCACCGCCTTATCCAAAATCAACCGCGCCCCCGCATGCCGACACAACCGGACCAGATCAATTTCTAACGTATCTCGCCCATAATGCCCGGCCACATGCCCCGGCAACATGCCCGTATAAGGCGCGGTTGGTCCCGGATTGATCACGCTCAAACGCACCCCCGGCAAAGGGTTCATACCCCAGGCGCGCAAAACCAATGCATGTGCATGTCCGCCCCCCACAAACACCAAATCACGTGTATCAGGCACTGTCTTCAACAAGTCCCGTTCCTCTTTTTGGCCGTATACACCGCGGAGCGTGAGGCAGAGCCTCACAAACGATTTGGCGTAGACAAATCAATGAAATCGCATGCGGGCTTGCCCGCTCCTTTGCCTAACAGGTCCTCCAATCGAAACACTAGGGGCAGGACCCCTTAATTTAGCATCCTCAGCAGTGCGTCCTCAAAATGCCAACGGTTTCAGGCGCGACTGCCATGGCTTTTCGATGCGCAATCGCCCCATGGCGCTGGAATAAAAAGGATGCACCACCCTGCCTTTGCTGACAAGCGCGTGCAAATCATACTGCCACTCCAGCATCTCTTCTGGGACAAGAACAAATCAGTGGTGATACCGAATATAACAAATTGCAGGCCAAATCCGGCTAATGAAAGTCCCGCGACTTGGGGATCACCCGCACATCCCGGGGATGCCTGCGGGCACTCTCCTGCCCCCCGGCGGAATGTACACGGCTTTCATAAGCCGCCCCAACAGGCGCCACCTGCACCTGCCCCGCTGACAAATCATCCAACCGGTTGGTCCGGTTTTCCAACCGCTCCGCCACCACATGAATGACCCGCCCATCACTTTGTACCCGACCATGCACCACCAATAATCGCGCTGACATGATCACCGGGCGAAAATGCTCAAACAACTTGGGCCAGATCACAAGGTTTGCCACGCCCGTCTCATCTTCCAACGTGATAAAACAAACCCCCTTGGCACTCCCCGGTTTTTGGCGCACCAACACCAACCCGGCCAAAGACACCTTTTGCCCATGCCTCATTCCCGGCAATTGATCCGCACAAACAAACCCCTGCCTACGCAGGTTTCCCCGAAAAAAGGACATCGGATGCGCCTTAAGTGACAATCGCAATGTCTGATAATCCGCCACCACATGTTCGGCCTGCGGCATCGCCGGCAAACCAACAACCGGTTCGACCCCCTCATCCTTTGCCGCTACATGATCAAAAATCGGCAAGGCAGGCGCGTCCTTCAATCCTTGCGCTTGCCACAATGCCTGCCGCCGACAAATCCCCATGTTCCGCATCGCATCCGCCGCTGCCAACCGCCGCACGGTGCCTCGGTCCAATTTCGCCCGCGCCTTCAGGTCTGCCACATCTTCAAACGGCACATCCCGGGCTGCCATCACCCGCCGCGCCGCATCTTCACGCATCCCATCCACCTGCCGCATCCCCAAGCGTAACGCAAAACCCGTGTGGCAAGGCTCCAACGTGCAATCCCAATCCGAAAAATCCACATCCACCCCGCGCACCTCGACCCCATGTTCCTTTGCATCCCGCACAATCTGCGCAGGCGCATAAAACCCCATCGGCTGAGAATTCAGCAAAGCACAGGCAAATGCTGCCGGATAATGACACTTCATCCATGACGACACATAGACCAGCTTGGCAAAACTTGCCGCATGGCTTTCGGGAAACCCATAATCCCCAAATCCCTTGATCTGATCAAAACACCTTTGTGCAAAATCCGCATCATACCCGCGGTTCGTCATCCGCGTTACCATCATGTTCTGCAACGTCTCAATTGTGCCGCGCGAGCGGAACGTCGCCATCGCTTTACGCAAATCATTGGCTTCCTTGGGTGAAAACTCGGCTGCATCAATCGCAATCTTCATCGCTTGTTCCTGAAAAATCGGCACGCCCAGCGTCCGCCCAAGGATTTTCAGCAGCTCATCCTGCGGATGCTCCGGCCCCGGCGCGGGATAAGAAACCCCTTCAATCCCCTGACGCCGCCGCAAGAACGGATGCACCATGTCCCCCTGAATGGGCCCGGGGCGCACAATCGCCACCTCAATCACCAGATCATAAAAGGTCCGTGGCCGCAGTTTAGGCAACATCGCCATCTGCGCCCGGCTCTCCACCTGAAACACCCCAAGGCTGTCCCCCCCGCAAAGCATATCATAGGTTTCCGGATCCTCAGAAGGCACCGTCGCCAAATCAACATCCACCCCCTCATGGGCGCGCAATAGGTCGAAACATTTCGCAATACAGGTCAACATCCCCAAAGCCAGAATATCGACCTTGAATATACCCAACGCATCGATATCGTCCTTGTCCCACTCAATAAAGGACCGCTCCGGCATCGCACCATTGCCAATGGGTACCATCTGCGTCAAAGGCCGCTCAGTCAGGATGAATCCCCCCACATGCTGGCTCAAATGCCGCGGCATGCCTGTCATCTCACGCGCCAATAGGATCACCCGGCGCAGATATGGATCACTCAGGTCCATGCCCGCCTCTTTGACGCGGTTGTCCCCCATCTGTCCCTCAAAACTGCCCCAGACTGTGCCCGCCAGCTTGGAGGTCACATCCTCGCTCAACCCCATCGCCTTACCTACTTCACGAATGGCCGAGCGAGGGCGGTAATGAATGACCGTTGCACATAACCCGGCACGGTCCCGACCGTATTTGTTATACATGTACTGAATGACTTCTTCGCGCCGCTCATGCTCAAAATCCACATCAATATCGGGCGGCTCATCGCGTTCCTCCGACAAAAACCGCTCAAACAAAACGTCATGTTCTTCGGGGTCCACCGCCGTGATGCCAAGGCAAAAACACACCGCCGAATTCGCCGCCGACCCGCGCCCCTGACACAGGATCGGCGGCGATGCCTGATGACGCGCAAACCGCACAATGTCGTTGATCGTCAGAAAGTACCGCGCAATCTTCTTGGATTTGATCAGCGCAAATTCCTTTTCGATGATCGCCCTGATCCGCCTTGAAACCCCCTCCGGGTAGCGCCACGCAGCCCCTTCCCAGGTCAATCGCTCCAACTCTTCTTGCGCCGTGCGCCCCTCTGCTTCAATCTCATGCGGATATTCATATTTCAGATCATCCAACGAAAACTGACAGGCATCCGCCACAATGCGCGTCGCCCGGATTGCCTCAGGCCAATTCGCAAACAATCGACACATCTCACTGGGCGGCTTCAAATACCGTTCTGCGTTAGGCTCCAGCAAAAACCCAGCTGTTTCAATGGTCTTGCCTTCCCGAATACAGGTCATCACATCCTGCAACGGGCGCCGATGTGGCACATGATAAAGCACATCATTGGTCGCCAAAATCGCCAAGCCATGCGCCCGCGCCATCGCATCCAAACGTCCAATCCGCGCCAGATCATCGCCTCGGTACAAATATGCCGCACCGATGTGGCGCAAAGTGGGCAAGGCCCGCACCAACCGCGCCAACCCCGCCTCAAAGACCTCCAAAGCCTCAGGAGGCATCACAATCAGCTGCACACCCTCGCTCTGCGCGGCCAGCATCTCCAAGGTCAAATGTGTGACACCTTTTTCTTGCCACCCGTTGTTAACATCCGCCATCTTGCCTTTGCTCAAAAGCGCCGACAATCGTGCATAAGCTGCCCCGTCACGCGGATAGGCCAACATCTGCGTGCCACACATCAACACCAACCGCACCCCGATCAAGGGCCGCACACAGGCTTTCTTGGCCTCTGTATGAACCCGCACAACACCCGCCAAGGTGTTGTGATCCGCAATACCCATTGCATCATACCCAAGCTGGTTGGCGCTTACCGTCAAATCCACCGCATCCGAAGACGCCCGCAGAAACGAAAAACAACTGGCCACCCCCAATTCCACAAAGGCGCTTTTTGCATTTGGTTGAAACGGGTTCTCCTCCTCCAACCTGTGACGTTTATGTCCGTCTTGCTGCGGCATCTACATCTCCGCAAATGGCTCAGGGCAATGCGTGTCCTGACGGGCAATGCCGCGATCAAAGAGGACGAAACAGTGCAAAAACCACGATGCCCGCTCCAATGCCCCCCCCCGCAACAGCGCACGCCTGAGAGCGGGACCCAGTACTGCGGTTTTGTCAAACGGGACGGCGGGCGGGGCGTCGTCGCAGACGCGCGTCGTCCCGGCGCTCACGCAAAAACGCCTTGCATAAACCAACGCGGATCACCGCCGCGCCCATCACCTAAAACCCCCTCCCTGAACAACCAAAACCGTCGCCCGTCCTGCACCTCCACCTTATAATAATCCCGCAACCGCGTGCCGGGGCGGTCACGCCACCATTCCGGGGCCACCCGCTCTGGCCCTTCAAACCGCGCCGTCAAATACGACACCCGCCGCCAACGAAACCGCGCCGGCGGTCCTTCGGGCACCGCATATAAAACCGCCACTTCTTCCGCAGGCTCCATCAGTCGCAAAGGCCGCTCACGCGCCAATACCGGGGCCGTCCTCACATCCTCGCTTAATGCCACCGCACGTCCCTCCACCCGCTCGGGCACATGGCTCTCGACCCAAGTCGACCAAGTGATCTTTTCCGGCCCCAACTTGGCCGTCAGCCGATCCAACAACGCCGCCACATCCCGGCCCGCATCCCGCGACCCATCCAGATGATCCTGATGTAATGCCAAAGGCTCGACCCGCACCGCTTCCAACGTCAGCAGGTCAAACCCAAAACCCGGGTCAATCCCCTCCAACTTACCACACAGCAACCGCAGCAGATGCGCCACCTCCCGACTAGCCGAAGCCAATGCAACATCGCGGCTGCGCCATTCCCCATCCACCCGGTATATCGTCAATCGCAACCGCCGCGCGCCCTGCTCACTGCGCGCCATCTGACGGCACAGATCCACCGCCAACGCCTCCAGATGCGGTTCAGGATCAATCACGGGTTCGGCCAGACGCACCCGTGCCAGCCAACGCGGCACATCCTCCGGCGCATTAAGCGGGTCTCCCAACCGTCCCAATGCCCGGTCCAACAACACCAATGGATTCACCTCTGGCGCCATCCGGTCGAACCGACGCATCAACGCCACACGTGGCACCTCCATCAGACGACCCAGTGTTTTTAATCCCAACCTCTCCAGCAACCGCACCGTATCTTCTGGGATCCGCAATGCCGCCACCGACAAAGGTGCCACCGCTACCTCAATGTCCTCAGGGCCACAGATCACACCACCGCCGCCGAACCGTGCCAACATCTGTGCCGCACCGCGTGTGGGGGCCACTGCCAGCCGCGCTGACAGACCCTGCATCTTGAACCGTGCACCAATATCGCGCAGCATCTGCGCTTCTCCTCCAAACAAATGCGCCGCCCCGGTGATGTCCATCATGATCCCATCCCCGCCGTCGCGCACCGTCCACGGACACCAGCGCCGCGCCCAGATCGCCACCCGCTCCAACATCCCCACATCGCCCGGCACATCCGACGCCTCCACATGCAAATCAGGGTGGATCGCCTGCACATCCACCACCCGCGCGCCCGGTATCACACCGCGTCGGCCCGCCTCGGTATTCACCGCATGGACCACCGGCCCATGCGGGCCTTGCGCGGCCAACACCACAGGCAGGGTTTCATCCGGCAACGTCCGTTGTTGGCTTACGATCCTGCGCCACCGGTCCATCGCCAGATCGGGAAACCAGACAGAGACCATTCTCCCCCCCTGAGGCTGAGGCTCCCGCTGTGGGGTCATATCGCGCCTCCCAGGTACCCGGCGCGCGGCCTCGCGCACGAAACAGCTCCGCCTCCCACAAAGGTTGTCCCGGAGCCGCCTTGTTCCAACGATGCATTTTTGAAGGCAGTGACGACAATCGCCAGCGTTCGCGGGCTGCTGATAATGCGCCGTGATCGCCCGACCGGATCAACCAGACCGGCACGTCTGACGCTTCCGCCCTGAGCGCCAGCCGCTTGGTTGCAGTAAAACTCAGCACTTCTGGCGCACCATGGATCTCGCCCACCACGGCTGACACCCCGGCACAGCCCGCACCCTCCTCCATCGCCCAAAGCACGTCGCGCGGATGGCTGACTTCGACCCGCAACACGGCACCTTTGAAACCGAAACCCGGCAGGGCAGGCCCATAAAGCCGACCGTTCTCGCGTCGTGACATACGATCCGAAACCCACAACACCGGAGCATTGCTGTGGGGGAGGCAGGCCAACACAAATGCCGTCACCGCCGCATCGAACGGCCCCCCCGACACCACATCGCGCAACACCGCCCCGCCCCCGTCCGGGGCAGGTACATCTGTAACCAGACGTTTGGATGACAGGGAAATCACCTGTGCAAGAGGAGAATCGGATGACATGCATGCCCCTATTGTTCATGTTTTGTTCTATTTGTGAAGCTAACGCAACGCCACACAAAATTCTAGTGTTGTGATGCGAAATGAATTGTTGTGTAACCCATTATACCGGAGGGATCCCTTTTCATCCGGAAGCCTCCCGCTGATCTTGGAAGTTCCCGGATGGGGAACCGGGTTTCATCCGCTCAGATTAGGATCAAGCCCCATTCATCCTGCCCCCCGGCTAGCCTTGCCATCACGCATGAATTGCAAATGTGCCGACGCAGCGCCCTGCCGGGTGTGTTCTGAAATCAAAAAGTTGCCGCGCCGCGCATAACAACGGATTTTCCAAAAATTGGAGCCCCCTACTCAGGCCGCAACAACTCTATCTCTTGAAAACCAGAATGCTATTGTGCCACCACAATCGCCCAACAGATGCGCCCCGGAAGGTCAAACAAAGCCGCGTTCCAGCGCCAAAGGAGCTACCGCACAAGCTGACGGCCCAAGCGCCGCTCCAACAGATCTTGCGAATGGCTCACCAACTTGCGCAACACACTGTCAAACATTGCCACTTCTTTCGAATTCAACACCGACAAAATACGTTCGTTACTTTCCAAAACTTCTGCAAAAACCTGATCGTATTGGACTTTCCCTGTCTCCGTCAGCTCAAGTGTGACGGCCCGACCATCTTTGACATCCGGCAGATTGAGGATCAATTTCTTCTTCAGCAAAACCTTGATCGACCGGCTGGTCTGGCTTTTGTCCATCAACAACAAATCCGCAAGATCACTCGCCCGACAGGGGCCGCGCGACTTTATCAACGCCAACAATCGCCATTCATTCATGCTCAGATCAAACAGGCGCTCTGACCAATGTTGACCCGCACGTTCCTCAATTGCCACCAGCAAATTCAAACGAAACGTGACCACATCTTCGATCGTGTCAACCTCGGGATGTTTGCGCACTTAAAACGCTCCTCAAAAAGCTGCCGTTCAAATAGACTGCCCAGTTCATCTCATAGCCACACATAACAGCAAATAATTACCCGCAGCCCTCATTTCACCCCCTGCGATAGCACCCGAAGATTTAGAAACAGACAAAGCCCAGCAACAAACCCATGTACATTCCGGCCCAAAAAGCGTAAGCGCCGCGCAACATGATTGCCTTGGCCCGGCCAATGGCTCTTGCTCCTCCCCGGGGCAAGCCCTCCCAGAACAGGACATCACCCCGTGATCAACACAATCGCAGATGCGCTTGCCGCGCAAGGCTATGACACTTTGACCGCCGTACAACAGGCCGTCACAGATCCCGATCTGACAGCCGCTGACCTCTTGGTGTCGGCACAAACCGGATCAGGTAAAACCGTAGGCTTTGGTTTGGCAATCGCGCCGACCATGCTGGGCGAGGACACACACTTTGGCCCTGCCGCAGCGCCACTTTCCCTGATCATCGCACCCACCCGCGAACTGGCCATGCAGGTCAGCCGCGAACTCAGCTGGCTATACGGCAAAGCAGGCGCAATCGTGACCACATGCGTAGGCGGCATGGACCAACGCACCGAACGGCGCGCATTGGATCGTGGCGCGCATGTTGTCGTGGCCACACCCGGGCGCCTGTGCGATCACATCAAACGCGGCAACATCGATCTTGGCGACCTGCGCGCTGTGGTGCTGGATGAAGCTGACGAAATGCTGGATATGGGCTTTCGCGAGGAACTTGAGTTCATCCTCTCCGAAGCCCCGGAAGACCGCCGGACCCTCCTGTTTTCTGCCACCGTTCCCGCGGCCATCGCCAAAATGGCGCAATCCTATCAAAAGGACGCAAAGCGAATCGAAACCATCGGCGAGGCAAAACAGCACGCCGACATCGAATACCGCGCGCTGAACGTCCACCCCCGCGACACCGAAAACGCCATCATCAACGTGCTGCGGTTTTACGAGGCGAAAAATGCCATCGTGTTCTGCAACACCCGCGCCGCCGTTGCGCGGCTGACCACAAAATTCACCAACCGGGGGTTTTCCGTTGTTGCTCTCTCGGGCGAGCTAACGCAATCGGAACGCACAAACGCTCTTCAGGCGCTGCGCGATGGCCGCGCACGCGTCTGCATCGCAACAGACGTCGCCGCACGCGGCATCGATCTGCCCAACCTCGAACTGGTCATTCACGCCGATCTGCCTTCCAACTCCGATACCTTGCTGCACCGCTCGGGCCGGACAGGGCGCGCCGGGCGCAAAGGGGTCTCTGCGCTGATCGTCCCTCCCAAAATGAAAACCAAGGCCAACCGCCTTCTCGGCTGGGCCAAGCTCAAAGCCGAATGGGCCGCAGCCCCCACAGCCGAGCAGGTGAACGCCGCTGACGAAGAACGCCTCCTGACCGATCCCGCGTGGTCCACCCCTGCCCCAGATGACGCCGCTGCCTTTGTCGCATCGCTCATTGAAAAATTCGACGCCGCACAACTGGCAACCGCGTTTGTGAACCTCTACCGCGCCCGGGCCTCTGCCCCAGAGGACCTGACCGACCCCGGCTCAAAAGACGACCGCCCAAGGCCAAGCTTTGGTCCCTCAATCTGGTACTCCATTTCAATGGGGCGCGACAGCGGCGCAGAGCCGCGCAGCCTGCTGCCCATGTTGTGCAAAATGGGCGACCTGACCAAGGACGACATCGGCGCAATCCGCGTCCAGCAGGACCACAGCTTTGTTGAGATCCTCGAAAGCTCGACGCAAAAATTCGCTAACGCCCTTGGCCCGGACATGAAAGTCGAAGACGGCGCAGTTGTCACCAAGCTCGACAAAGCGCCCAATCTGCCCCGTGGACCCCGCCCCGGCGGCAAGCCCGGTGGTAAAGGCCCCGGGGCCCGGGGGCCCAAACCCGGCGGCAAACCGCATCGTAAATCTAACTATGATCCAGATGCGGCCCCTGCCCCGCGCAAACCCCGGGCTCAACCTTACGAGACATCCGACGGGGCGGAGCGTGGCGAAAAACCAAAATTCGACAAACCCAAATATGACGCACCGCGCAAACCCAAAGGCGAACGCCCGCCAAAGTCTCACAAAACCGACCGGAGCCCGATGAAACCCGGCGCAAAACCAAAATCCAAATCAGACGACGGTCCCGCCAAACCCAAGGCCAAGGCCGTGTGGAAAAAAGAAGGCCCCAAAGCTGATGCGCCGCGTCCCGCAAAGGGGGGCAAACCCAAAGGTGGCAAGCCTTTCAAATCACGTGACGGCGCCCCAGGAGAAGGCACAACCTACAAACGTGCCTCTGATCCCTCCAAACGCTTCAGCCCCCCCAACAGGGTTGGCAAACAGGGCGGCAAAGGCGGCGCAACAACACCCAAACGGAACAAGAAACCGTAAGGTCGCACAGCTAGTCACTTAATAAAACAGAGCCGCTTCCTTTCAAAGAAGCGGCCCTCTTTCGCAAATTCCTGCTTTCGCAAAAACCAGATGCTTACCTTGGATCAGCCTTTGCCCTTCCAAGGGACCAAAAACCGCTCAGCTGCGCGCATCAGCATATCAATGCCAAAGCCGATCACCCCAATCAGAATGATCCCCATAATCACGATGTCGGTGTTCTGAAACTTGGACGCGGTCATGATCATCATCCCCGCCCCTTGTTCCGCTGCGACCAATTCGGCCGCCACCACCGTGCCCCAACAAACCCCCATCGCAACACGGGCGCCGGTAAAGATTTCGGGCAAGGAATTGGGAACAATCACATGTCGCATGATCTGCCACTTGCTCGCGCCCAGAGAATAAGCCGCATGCACCTTGGAAATCTTGACCCCAGACACGCCCGAGCGTGCCGCAATCGCCATGATCCACAAAGCCGCGAGGAACAGCAGGATAATCTTGCCTGCTTCGCCAATCCCGGCCCAAATAATCACCAGCGGGATCAACGCCAGCGGTGGCACCGGGCGCATGAACTCCACGATGGGATCAAACCAGCCACGGAACCAATTGCTGAGGCCCATCGCATATCCCAGCGGAATACCAACAATCGCGCCCAGCAAGAACCCAAGCACAACCCGAAAGAGCGAAAAGCCAAGGTGCTCCAGCAAGGTGAAATTACGAAACCCTTCTGATGCAATCTGAATGCTGCGTGTCCACACCTCTTCTGGGGCAGGCAGATACAATGGCTCCATCTGCCAGCCCTTGGTCGGGGCAAAGTTAGGCGTGCCTTTATCAGACAAAGTCACCGTGCCATTTTTGGTCTTTACGGTCTGCCCCGGGGCAATCTCTTTGCCATCAATGGCGATGACCTTGGCCCCGTCTTTCTTGGAAATCTCATCATTGGCATCAACCCGGACAAGACCGGTGCGCCACTGCGCAATTGCCACAGAATCATTCTTGGCAAACCCGTCACCACCTTCAACCTCAGGGGCTTTCACCGAGTCTTCGCGCGGGTGCACGATGACAGTCACAGTCGCATCATCCGGGGCCTGCCCGTCAACTTGTGCGGTATAGGTAAAGGACGTCTCTCCCACAAACGGCCCCGGCGCATGCAGGAACCCCGGCAGCAGCTTGGAGCCGGTGAAAACGCCCCACAACAGGAATATCGTCAGGATCGAAATGACACCGGCCGCCCGGTTGGGCCGGACCGCGCTTTCATCGCCAAACGTCACTGTTTTCAAAGACGTGTAATCGGCCACCCCGGCCCCTTGCACAACTTTGGTCACAATAAAAAAGGCCGCCACAAAAATCAGGATATAGATCAGCAGGGGGATCATGCCGCGTCCTCCTTGGTGCCCATAATCTCTTCTTCCATGTCCCAAATCATATTGAGAATTTCCTCACGTTTGGGGCCAAAATCCTCGTGTTTTTTGACCTCTCGCAGATCGGCATTCACACCCAGCTCTGCAAACGGCAAACGATATTCCTTGTGAATGCGCCCTGGTCGCGGCGCCATCACGATCAACCGTTCCCCCAACAACAACGCCTCTTCCACAGAGTGGGTGATCAGAATGATCGTCTTGCCGGTTTCTTTCCAAAGCTTCAGCACCAAAGATTGCATCTTTTCGCGGGTCAACGCATCCAGCGCGCCCAGCGGTTCGTCCATCAAAATCACGTCCGGGTCATTAGCCAGACAACGGGCCAATGCCACACGTTGCTGCATCCCGCCCGACAGCTCATAAACCGCCTTTTCCTTGAAATCCTGCAAGCCCACGACATCCAGCAGATGATCAACGATCTCTGTCTTATTGGCCTTAGGCATCCCCTTCATCGATGGGCCAAAACCCACGTTCTCCCGCACGGACATCCACTCAAACAACGCCCCCTGCTGGAACACCATGCCGCGTTCCGCATCCGGTCCGTTGATCTGATGCCCGTTCAACGTCATCACCCCTGCTGTTGGGGCCAAAAAACCGGCAACAATGTTCAACAGCGTGGTCTTGCCACACCCCGACGGGCCAAGCACGCTCAGCAACTCCCCCGCCTTAAGATCAAGCGAAACATCTTGCAGCGCCTGCACATGCCCACCATCAGGCAAATCAAAACGCATAGATAGGTTGTCGATGGATAATCCGGTCATTTCCCTGGCTTTCTGGCGTTCAAGATCATACGCCCACGGGCAGGGTTCGCCCTGCCTCAGAATATTGCGATATACACACGAGGAAGAAAAAGGCGCGGCCCCGGATTGAGGCCACGCCAGATCGTTCTCTACATGTCTTTTGCAGCTTCAAGCGGACCTGTGTTTACAGTACCGTCATAGCTATCAAGCGCGCTGTCGATGGAGTTCGCTTCAACAAACACATCCGCCACACCCTTCATAAAGGGCGACGCATTGCCACCAAACCACGCAGCAGAAAGCTGCTCTTCAATGGTTGGGAATTCGAAGGTGGAAATCGATGCCTTTGTGGCCTCAACATCCATACCGGATTCCTTGGCGATTACGGCCAGCATCTCGTCGCTCTGGCTGGCGGCCCACTCGGCGTTTGCATCGGCTGTCACCTTTACAAACTTGGCCATCGTTTCACCGTTTTCAGCAATATAGGCCGCTGGTGCTGAAGTGACGTCAAACACCAGAATACCCAGATCCTGCTTTTCCGCACCGGTCAGCAAAACGTTGCCGTATTCTTTCATCCGCGACAGGCCACCGCCCCACCCGCAGGCAAAATCAACCGCACCCTGAGACAGAGCCGCCGCACCTTCTGGGGGCGCCATGTCCACGACCTGCAAGGTCGAAACGTCGACACCAAAGTGAGCCATCTGACGCAAGAAACCATAGTGCGCCGCCGTACCAAGAGGCACCGCCACTTTCTTGCCCGCCAATTCAGCAGCAGAATCCTTGTCGATTTCCAGATCCGCTTTGACAACACAGTTGTCATTCTCGGAATAGCTTACCGCCACGTCCACAACCTGAATGTCCTGACCACCAGATGCGGCCACAACGAAAGGCGGCACACCTTGCGATACGGAAATCTGCACATCACCTGATGCCATAGCAGCGGACATCGCAGTACCGGTTTCAAAGGAAACCCAGTTCACTTTCATGCCCAGCGCTTCTTCATACGCACCGGATGCTTTGGCTGCGAGAAATGGCATTGGCCATTCAAGGAAATAGGCGACGGTGATTTCACCATGGCCATCCGCAAACGCGGCTTGACCAGTCATTGCCATAACGGCACCGGCTACAAATCCTGTTGTTGTCTTCTTGATCATTTTGTTCTCCCGTTGATCATTACTCCGCCCCTTTTTGGCGCGGTGTTCTTGGTTTACTTCGCGGCGTCACTGCCAAGCTATTTCACAAGGCAAGGTGATTGCAAAAGGATCGAAATACGCATTTGCATCTTTGACACACAAAACGAATGACCGCTCTGCAATATGTCTTTCCTTTTAGATGAAAACAACGACTTTCCCCTTCTGTTTACGACCAGACCACCACCATACCCGCCGAGTCAGCACTGAGCCGCGTTGTTCGTCTACCAGACGCGCAAGCCAGCCCAAAATAAACTGCCAATTCGATAAGGGGTATAAGTCCAGTTTTCACATCCACGTGAAAATCTGGTCTCACCACCGTACATCAAATTACGATGACCGTTGTCAACCTTCAGACCAGCGCTCCACCAAAGGGATCATCCACAACCCCAACAAGCGGCATCAGGAACTGACCGGTCTCACCATCCAATGCCGAAGCATAAAAACTGTCAATCGCGGCCTGTACCGTTTCAACACTGGCAGCTGATCCATCAAACAGGTTCATCACCGCAGCCGCCTGCGCGACATCAGACATCCCTTTTGTCACAGAATAATAGGCACCAATGTCCGTTTTGATGCTCAGATATTGCTGATCAGCCAACTGCTGTATGATGAAATCATCCGACGCACCTGCTGCTGGCGCGGCTTTGGCCCCTTCCAAAACAGACAGAATGAACTGATCACGGGTGCGGCCGCCATCGTTCAATACGCTAACCCAAAAATCAAAACCTGCCTGATCCCCAGCACGCCCCAATACATTGTCATAAACCGCAGTCACAAAATCTGCATTGCTTAAATCTGCGGCATAGGTTTCGCGGGTTTCATCCTGATCCGTAAAGAGCGTTGCCATCTGCGTCAGCGATGTCCCGTTGGCAAACGCCGTGCCCCAAAAATTCAGGCCCACCGCATCCGGGGCGCGGTTAAAATACGCGATATACAGTTCAATGAAACTCTCCATCGCTTCCCCTGACAGGTTTTGTGTCCCCGCAAAAACCGTCAGATCAAAGAACCCGGCTGTATTGTCGCCAAAGCCCAGTGATTCAATATTGACCAACGTGTCTGTGCCATCAGTGCCCCGGCGGTCTTCGAGTGTCATGCCAGCTGCGGACAAAGACAACGTATAGCTTTGTTGAGTGCCCGAATACAAAGCAGCATCCGATCCGGCCCCGCCATCAAGCCGATCGTTGCCGCCGTTTCCGCTTAATAGGTTAATCGCGTCATTGCCGGTGATATTATCATCGCCCTGCCCGCCACGTGCGTCCTCGATTTCAACACCAAAGGCGATGGTATATCCGCCCTCCGCCAATGCACCGTCATCGCGTGAGATAAAGGACAAATAGCCGCCGCCGCCCGCATCAACCTCAAGGCTGGCCGCCCGCAGGTCGATCACAACCGGGTCACTCGCTTGGGAAAAGTCGATCAGATCATGCCCGCCATTGTCCCAAATTGTGTCGAGATATGGGATATCGCCATAGGTCGTGTCCCCAAGGCCAGTGGAGTCGCGCGCCCCGTGCAACAGTTGCAAGGCCGCAATGTCCAGCGCCCCAAAGCTCAACGCTTCCCCCATGATATCCAACCCCGGATGCGCCAGCGCCGCGCCCGGTGTGTAAGACATCCGCGTGGCCAATTCGGTGTTGAGATTAAAGTCCCCTAAATCCGCGTCGCTCTGCACCCCGGGCAAATTTGCCGGCCCGTCAAACGGATGGCTCAACCCCAAAGAATGACCGATCTCATGGATCAGAGTGACATCCGCATAGCCAATGAACTCCGTCGGGATCACCAGTTGGTTGGTCTGAAACCCTGTCGGCTGCATGTAACCCGTCGTGCCATCGGTGAAGTCCGTGACCTGAAAAAACGTGGTATTGGGGCTGTTTGCCTCATCCACTTCAGTAAAGTTCAGGTTCACCACCGTCGAAATATAGGCATAGAGCTCGCGCACGTACCCCTTCTGCTCCTCGCTCCAATCCAATGTGGTGCGCGGCCCAGTCACATCCGCATCCGGTATAACAGTCCCCCCGGCACCAAAACTATACGTCAGCTCAGGACCTTGCAGAATGTCTTCATCGGCAAAACTGGAAAGTGCGAGAACAAGTGGTGAATTTGAGGCGATCACGAAAATATCCTAATAAAGTGCGTCAATTTGAATACCGCGCATGGAACACGTCAGCCAGTAGCAGTGTCAACGGAAATCGACCAATCCCCTGTCTTGCCACCCTGCCTTCCCCACGCTGCCCTTGACCTAACTAAAAAACCGCATCCTTAATGTGACATCAAAGGATACTGGCATTATGATTGCGACAAACTGGCCCTACTTGATTCTAGGAAAAACCAGCCATGAATACACCAGACAGATAAAATACACCCTGACTTCCACGCATTTTGAACCATCGAAAGGTCTGACACATGGACGGCAATCTCAACGAAAACGATCTCTCCCGCGTTGTAGAAGCAGACCGCGCGCACATCTGGCATCACCTCAGCCAGCATAAAGCATATGAAACCACAGATCCGCGCATCATTGTTGAGGGCAAAGGCATGCGCGTGTGGGATCAACACGGCAAAGAGCACCTTGATGCGGTTTCCGGTGGCGTCTGGACCGTCAATGTTGGCTATGGCCGTGAACGCATTGCAGATGCGGTGCGCGACCAATTGGTCAAACTGAACTATTTTGCCGGGTCCGCAGGCTCTATTCCGGGGTCCAAATTCGCCGAAATGCTGATCGACAAGATGCCGGGCCTGACCCGCGTTTACTATTGCAACTCCGGGTCCGAGGCGAATGAGAAAGGCTTTAAGATGGTCCGCCAGATTGCGCACAAGCGCTATGGTGGCAAAAAGCACAAAATCCTCTACCGGGACCGCGACTACCACGGCACAACCATCGCCTGCCTGTCGGCTGGTGGGCAGGATGAACGCAACGCGCAATACGGCCCCTTCAACGAAGGCTTTATCCGTGTGCCGCATTGCCTTGAATACCGCGCATTTGAACAAGATGGCGCACCACAGGAAAACTACGGCGTCTGGGCTGCGGATCAGATCGAAAAAGTCATCCTGCGCGAAGGCCCTGACACCGTTGGCGCACTTTGCCTTGAACCCGTGACCGCAGGGGGCGGCGTCATCACCCCTCCCGAAGGATATTGGGACCGTGTGCAAGAGATTTGCAAACAATATGACATCCTGCTCCACATCGACGAAGTTGTGTGCGGCGTGGGCCGGACCGGGGAATGGTTTGGCTATCAGCACTACGGCATCAAACCTGATCTGGTGACAATGGCCAAAGGTGTCGCCTCCGGCTATGCCGCCATCGCCTGCCTTGTGACCACCGAAGAGGTGTTCAACATGTTCAAGGACGATGCCTCCGATCCGCTGAACTATTTCCGCGATATCTCAACCTTTGGCGGATGCACGGCAGGACCAACCGCTGCCATCGAAAACATGGGTATCATCCAGGACGAAGGCTTGCTTGAAAACACCAACGTCATGGGCGCCTACATGACGGACCAATTGCTGGCGCTTGCGGACAAACACAGCTGCATCGGTCAGGTGCGGGGCAAAGGCCTGTTCCTTGGTGCCGAACTGGTCGCAGACCGCGACAGTCGCGCGCCGGTTGCTGAAAATCTGGTTCAGGCTGTTGTTGGTGACTGCATGAACCAAGGCACGATCATTGGGGCCACCAACCGCTCTGTTCCGGGCAAGAACAACACATTGTGTTTCTCACCCGCCCTTATCGTCGGCAAAGATGATATCGATCAAATCATCGCGGCTGTAGATGGCGCATTGGGACGTGTCTTCGCATAAGCTGCCCCTAAACCAACCCCGTCAAAGCCCCGCCCCCGCGCGGGGCTTTGCATATCCACTAAAAATGCCGCTCATATCGCAATTCAAATTGATCTTCCCGCCGCGCTCTGCCCTAGTGTCTCAATGGCAATTCCCAAAGCGAGGCATCTATGCAAACGACATCCAACCGCCTTGGCGTTGATATTGGCGGAACCTTTACCGATGTTGTGCTGGAAACGGATGCCGCACAGTTTTCTACCAAAGTGCTCACCACCTATGCCGCGCCCGAAAACGCCATTATCGATGGCATGTATCAGGTCTGCAAAAAGGCCGGGCTCGCCCCCTCTGATATCGGTCAGATTATCCATGGCACCACCTTGGCCACCAATGCGCTGATCGAACGCCGAGGCGCCAAAACAGCGTTGATCACCACCGAAGGCTTTCGCGATGTCATCGAAATGCGCACCGAATCTCGGTTTGAACAATATGATCTAAACCTCAACCTCCCCGAACCGCTGCTCCCGCGCCAAATGCGGTTCACAGTGCCGGGCCGCGTGGACGCCAACGGCGCCATCCTCAAAAACCTGACCCGCGCAGATGTCGAAGCCGTGGTGGATCAAATCGCCAAGACCGGCGTTGAAAGCATCGCGGTTGGGCTCATTCATTCCTACCTCAACCCCACCCACGAAGAACTGGTACGCGATGTGCTGGCGCAAAAGCTGCCAGATGTTTCGGTCTCAATCTCTTCCGAGGTGAGCCCCCAAATGCGCGAATACGAACGCTTCAATACCGTTGTCGCAAATGCATACATCAAACCGTTGATGGCCTCTTATCTGGGCCGGCTGGAACAGCGGTTGCAAACCGAAGGCGTCGACTGCCGGATCTTTCTGATGCATTCCGGCGGCGGGATCATTTCACTGCAAAACGCTGCGGATTTCCCCGTGCGACTGGTTGAATCCGGGCCTGCGGGAGGGGCCGTTTTTGCCGCCCACATCGCCGCGCGGTATGGCCTGGACAAGGTTCTGTCCTTTGATATGGGCGGCACCACCGCCAAAATTTGTCTGATCAAGGACCAAACCCCCAAAACCAGCCGTGTTTTTGAAGTTGCCCGAACCTACCGTTTCAAAAAGGGGTCGGGCATGCCGATCTCTATTCCGGTTATTGATATGGTTGAAATTGGCGCGGGGGGTGGCTCCCTTGCTCATGTGGATGCCATGCGCCAAATCCGCGTTGGCCCGCAAAGTGCCGGATCAGAACCCGGCCCGGCCTGTTATGGCCGTGGCGGCGCACACCCCGGTGTCACCGACGCTGACCTCATTTTGGGCAAACTTGACCCCGACAATTTTGCCGGTGGCTCAATCAAACTGCATCCCGACGCCTCCAGAACCGCCCTTTCTGATCACGTTGGCGCTCCTTTGGATATGGACCCGGTTGAAGCCGCCTTTGGGGTGGCCGAAGTCGTGGATGAAAACATGGCCAATGCGGCCCGTGTGCATGCGGTTGAAAATGGCGAAGACCTGTCAGACTACACGATGATCGCTTTTGGAGGCGCCGCGCCGCTCCATGCTGCACGGCTGTGCGAAAAGCTGGGCGTGGACCGCCTGTTGGTGCCACCGGGTGCGGGCGTCGGCTCTGCCATCGGGTTTTTGCGCGCGCCGTTCAGCTTTGAGGCCAACCGCTCCGTCTATATGAAACTCAGCGATTTTGATGGCGGCAAGATCAAAGCACTGCTGAGCGATCTTGAAACCGAAGCCGCCGGTTTTGTGCGCACCTGTGATGACGTCAGCCCGATCCTGTCGGAATTCAAAGTCTACATGCGCTACACGGGTCAAGGCTGGGAAATTCCTATTGCCTTGACCAAAGCACAGGCAATGAACCCCGACCCGGAGGTGTTTGAGGCTCGGTTTATCGAAGATTACACCAAGCTCTTTGGTCGCCCCGTCGCGGGCATGGATATTGAAATCACCGTTTGGTCCGTCAACGCGACCACCCCGCCTGAACCGGTCACACGTCTGCAAGAAACAACAGGCGTGACAGTGGCCAAAGCAGCGGGTCAACGCCCGCTCTTTGACGCCGCCGCCGGGGTGTATCTGGACGCGCAAATCCTTAACCGGCTTGAGATGGCCACAGGGGACCACGCCGCAGGCCCGCTTGCCCTTGTCGAAGACGAAACCACCATCATTGTTCCCGCCAGCCGCAACGCCCTGTGCCAGCCAGACGGCTGCATCGACGTTGTGATCAAAGGAGACCTCAAATGACCAAGGACCACTCCACCGTTGCCTATCAGGTTATGTGGAACCGCCTGATCTCCGTTGTCGAAGAACAGGCACAGGCGCTTGTGCGCACCGCTTTCTCCACCTCCGTCCGCGAGGCCGGAGATCTTTCGGCAGGCGTTTATGACACCCAAGGCAACATGCTGGCCCAAGCTGTCACCGGCACCCCCGGTCACGTCAACGCCATGGCCGACGCGGTTGCCCATTTCATCCGTCGCATCGGTCGGCCCAACATTCTCGACGGTGACATCTATATCACCAACGACCCTTGGGAAGGCACCGGGCACCTGCATGATATCACCATGGTCACCCCCTCCTTTCACAACGGTTCTCTTGTCGGCTTCTTTGCCTGCACAGCCCATATCGTAGACATTGGTGGCCGTGGCTTTGGCGCAGACGCCCATTCCGTCTACGAAGAAGGCCTCTATCTCCCCATCATGAAATTCGCCAACCAAGGCGTCGTGGACGAAACCCTGACCCGCATCATTCGGGGCAACGTGCGTGAACCCGACCAACTGATCGGCGATGTCTATGCCCTTGCCACCTGCAACGAAATTGGCCACCGCCGCCTGATCGACATGATGGAGGAATTCCGCCTCCACAATCTCGACGGTATCGCCGCTTTCATCCTCGACAATTCCCGCCGTGCCACCCTTGAACGGATCGCGGCACTCCCTCAAACCTCCGCCACGGGTCAAATGACTGTGGACGGCTTTGACCACCCCATCACCCTCAACGTCAAAGTCAGCGTTCTAGGCGATCGTATCCTTTCTGACTTTACCGGCACCTCAGGGGTCGACAAAAAAGGCATCAACTGCCCGCTGGTCTATGCCAAAGCATACGCCTGTTACGCGCTCAAGGTCGCCATCGCCCCCGAAATCCCCAACAATGCCGCCAGCCTTGCGCCATTCGAAATCACAGCCCCCGACAATACCATCGTCAACGCGCTGCACCCGGCACCTGTGGCCCTGCGCCACATCGTTGGTCACTTTGTCCCCGATGTGGTCTTTGATGCCTTTGACAAAATCGTACCCGGTTTGGTGCCCGCCGAAGGCGCCGGCTGCCTGTGCAACTTCCAGGTCTCCCTGCGCCCCCGCACCGATGCCCCCGCCCCCACAGATGCCCGCCGCTGCGAAGTGCTGACCTTCAATTCGGGCGGTTCAGGTGCGCGCCCGGATCATGACGGGTTAAGCGCTACCGCCTTCCCCTCCGGCGTGATGACCATGCCCATCGAGGCAACCGAACACGCAGGCCCGGTCATCATCTGGCGCAAAGAACTGCGTCCAGATTCAGGAGGTGCCGGCAAAACCCGAGGTGGTTTGGGCCAATACATGGAAGTCGGCGCACAAGAAGGACATGAGTTCGATATTCAGGCGATGTTTGACCGCGTCAATCACCCAGCCAGAGGCCGTCGCGGCGGCAAAGCAGGCGCGCCCACAACAATTGCCCGAAACGATGGCACAACGATGCAAGGCAAAGGCAAGCAATTTGTCCCGCATGGCAACACCGTCCTCATGGCCTTTCCCGGTGGCGCAGGATATGGCGACCCCTCAGAACGCCCCGCCGAACAGGTCAAGCGTGATCTGGCCCGGGGTTATATCACGGCTGAAACCGCCGCCCAAGATTATGGGCTTTCCCCCCAAGACATCGCAGATGTTCAGGCCGCAATTGCCCAAGGCGATCCCATCTAGACACCCCAATCCTATCGAAAATCTTCACGCCTCTCGCGCATTTTCTCATATCCTCGGTTCAACAACCTTGGGATATTGTTGTCATTTGGATAGGCCTTGATCCCGCCCCCCAACAAAGCCAACCAATAGATCCGCAAAATCTGGTTCATGCGAGGGCCATAACCCGGGCCCATCTTGCGAAATCACCGCAACATGTCGCTGTCGATGCGGATGGTAACACGGGTCTTGGCGCGCGGGCTGGGGGATCCGTATTCCATCCCGTCCCATTCCGCAGGCAGACTGTCCTGCAACCACTCGTCCCGCATGCCGTTTTGCAGGTCTTCCAATTCGTACATCATTTGCGCATGTGCATCACGTTTGATCATCCCAAATCCCTTTTCAGCACTCCGTTTGCCGACCTGATACAGCGTTTCGACCTTCTTGCAGTTAAATGCACCGCACGGTGTATCGGGGGTGCACAAGGGGTGCACGGGTGGTGCATGGCTGAAAAGTTCAATATCGAAGGTCAAAGTGCTCAAATTTTGATACCTAAAGTCTCATTTTTGAACTTGCGTTAAGCAAAAAATGCTCTAAGTTAGCGCTCGATCTCAAGATAAAATCAGGCCGATCTAATACCAGTTTCATTCTGAATTAGGTCCAATAAAAGAGCCCTCATGGCACTCCCGGTTGAAACCTTTTTCCTAAGCCCCGAAGCGCATGGGACGCTGCAACAGCAAATCCAGCAGATGATTGCGCAAGGCATTCTTTCAGGTCGCTTCCAGCAAGGCGAAAAGCTGCCTTCAACCCGTAAACTCGCCGCGCATCTGGGTGTCAGCCGCATCACAGTCACCATCGCCTACACCGAACTTTTGGCCAATGATTATCTCGCATCCAAAGGGCGGTCTGGCTATTATGTGTCCGACAACGCACCTGCGCCGCCTTCCTTTGCCATTGCCCCCGAAAGTCAGGATGCTGTTGATTGGAATCGCGCAATCGGGCAAAAATTCTCCGGCTCTACGGGTATTTCAAAACCGCTCGATTGGGCCACGTTTCGCTATCCCTTTATCTATGGTCAGGCGGATCCGACGCTCTTTGATCACGCAAACTGGCGGCTGTGCGCCTTGCAGGCTTTGGGCCAGCGTGACTTCACCTCGCTGACCACTGACTATTATGATCAGGACGATCCGCAGCTGATCGAATTTATCGCGCGCCACACCTTGCCGCGTCGCGGCATCACCGCCCGCCCCGAACAAATCCTGATCACGCTGGGGGCTCAGAACGCGCTTTGGCTCACCACGCAGGTCTTGCTGACGCAGCGGCGACGCGCCGCCCTAGAAGACCCCTGCTACCCCGCTCTGCGCGACATTCTCGCCCAAAGCAGATGCCACGTAAGCCCTGTCCGCGTTGATCATGGCGGGCTCCCACCTGATGCCATTCCACCTGGCACTGACGTTATATTTACCACGCCCAGCCACCAATGTCCGACCAATGCAACCATGCAAATGGATCGCCGTCGCGCTCTTTTGGAAGCCGCGCGCGACATGGACGCGCTGATTGTCGAGGATGACTACGAATTTGAAATGTCATTCCTCAAATCCCCGTCCCCTGCGCTTAAATCTTTGGACACGGACGGGCGGGTGATCTACGTCGGCAGCTTCTCTAAATCGCTGTTTCCGGGGCTTCGGTTGGGATATCTGGTGGGCTCTGAACCTTTCATCCGCGAGGCGCGCGCGCTGCGGGCCTCTGTGCTGCGCCACCCTCCCGGTCACATTCAACGCACCGCCGCCTACTTTTTGTCCCTCGGGCACTATGATGCGTTGGTTCGCCGCATGGGCACAGCTTTTCAAGGACGGCGCGCGGTCATGGAAGAAGCAATAGCACAACACGGTCTTGAGATTTCAGGGCGTGGATATTTCGGGGGATCGTCCTTTTGGATGAAAGCACCCGCGCCCGTCGACACCGATATCCTTGCCCGCAAGCTTCGCTCCAGTAGCATCCTGATAGAACCCGGCCGCTCTTTCTTTGCGGGTCAAAACCAACCAACAAATTATTACCGGCTTGCATATTCCTCTATCGCAACAAGTCGCATCAAAGAAGGGGTCAAGATCATTGCTGATGCAATTGACCAATTTAAATGATCTGGTCCTACTTGGCTAACATCATTGGCCCTAACACCTACACTATGAGCGATGTAAAATCCCGTCAGAATCGCGGCAATCTCCAAATATTAAGGAAGACATGATATGAAAATGACCACCGAAGAGGCTTTCGTCAAAGTCCTCCAAATGCACGGAATCGACAATGCCTTTGGCATTATCGGTTCTGCAATGATGCCTATCTCCGACCTGTTTCCCGCTGCTGGGATCAAATTCTGGGACTGCGCTCATGAGACATCCGGTGGCATGGTCGCTGACGGATACACCCGCGCATCTGGTAAAATGTCGATGGCCATCGCCCAAAACGGCCCCGGCATCACCAACTTTGTGACGCCGATCAAAACCGCCTATTGGAACCACACGCCAATGTTGCTGGTCACGCCGCAAGCTGCCAACAAGACGATCGGTCAGGGTGGTTTTCAGGAAATCGAACAGATGAAGTTGTTCGAAGATATGGTCTGTTACCAAGAAGAAGTACGCGACCCATCCCGCATGGCCGAGGTTCTCAATCGGGTCATCGAAAAAGCGTGGCGTGGCTCCGCTCCGGCGCAGATCAACATCCCCCGCGACTACTGGACACAGGTCATCGACATCGAGCTGCCACAGATCATCCGCCTTGAGCGCCCACAGGGCGGCGAACAAGCGGTCAAGGACGCGGCCAAGCTGCTGTCTGAGGCTGAGTTCCCGGTAATCCTGAATGGCGCTGGCGCTATCCTGTCGGGCGGGATCGATGCCTCCGCCAAATTGGCCGAGGCCTTGGATGCGCCTGTGGCCTGCAATTACCAACACAATGACGCATTCCCCGGCTCGCACCCTCTGGCCATCGGCCCTCTGGGCTACAATGGCTCCAAGGCCGCAATGGAGATTATCCAGAAAGCCGATGTAGTGCTTGCCTTGGGCAACCGTCTGAACCCATTCTCTACGCTGCCTGGCTATGGCATCAACTATTGGCCCACAGATGCGAAGGTCATTCAAGTCGACATCAATTCTGACCGTATTGGCCTGACCAAGAAAGTCGATGTCGCCATTCAGGGTGATGCCAAACGCGTCGCGGAACAACTGCTTGAAAACCTGTCCGCCGGTGCCGGTGACAAAGGCCGCAAAGAACGCACTGATCTGGTTGCATTGACCAAATCCCGCTGGGCACAGGAACTGTCCTCAATGGACCACGAGGACGACACCGACGAAGGTATCACGTGGAACGAACGCGCCCGAGCGGCCAAACCGGACCATATGGCCCCCCGTCAGGCATGGCGCGCGATCATGTCTGCAATGCCACAAGATGCGATCATCTCATCCGATATCGGCAACAACTGTGCTATTGGCAATGCCTACCCCTCTTTTGACAAAGGCCGCAAATACCTTGCACCGGGTCTGTTTGGCCCATGTGGTTACGGGCTGCCTGCGATCTTGGGGGCGAAAATCGGCTGCCCTGATACCCCTGTCATTGGCTTTGCCGGAGATGGAGCATTTGGCATTTCCATGAACGAAATGACAGCCTGTGGGCGCGGCGATTGGCCCGCCATCACGATGGTCATTTTCCGCAATTACCAATGGGGTGCCGAAAAGCGCAACACCACCTTGTGGTTTGACGACAATTTCGTCGGCACAGAGCTGAACGAAGGCGTAAGTTATGCCGAAATCGCAAAGGGTTGTGGTCTGCAAGGCATCCAAGCCACCTCTATGGAGCAGCTGACCGAAGTGTTGAATTCTGCTGTGAAAGAGCAGATGAACAACAACGTCACAACCTTCATCGAGGTCATCTTGAATCAGGAATTGGGTGAACCGTTCCGCCGTGATGCAATGCGCAAACCGGTGTCCGTTGCTGGCATTAACAAAGACGACATGCGCAAGCAACAAATCGTGTAACCTGAACACACGGGCACACCAACAAAAGGACAGGCCATGACATTGATCCAAGATCTGCGTAACCGCGCAGCGTCCCGGCCTGCCCATATTGTCCTAAGCGAAGGCCACGATCCTCGGATTGTGGCCGGCGCGTTGGAAGCCACACGTGCCGGGATCGCCCGTATCACGCTTGTCGGTCCGCGCGCTGATGTTGAAACGATGTTGGCCCGGTCAGGGGTCACCAAAAACGATAAGATCTCAATTGAAGATCCGAAGACGTCAGACCTGACGGATGAGGTTGCAGCAACCTATTTTGAATTGCGTAAACACAAGTCCATCCGCAAAGATTTTGCCACTGAACAAGCCCGCGACCCGTTGGTTTTTGCAGCGATGATGGTGCGAAACGGCTATGCAGACGGGACACTTGGCGGCGCGGTGGCCACTACATCAGACACGGTCCGCGCCGCGTTGCACGTGATTGGCAAGGCCAAATCCGCACCGCTGGTTTCCAGCTTTTTCCTGATAAACCTCCCCCAAAATCACCCCTCGGGCCATTCCGTGCTAACCTTTGGCGATTGCGCCCTTGTGATCGATCCCAATGCGCAGGAAATGGCCGCTATTGCGGTGGCCTCCGCAACATCACACCGCCAGCTTTTGGGCCAAGATCCCAAGGTAGCCTTGCTTAGCTTCTCCACCATGGGCAGCGCCAGACATCCCAATGTCACCAAAGTCTCAGATGCAATGGCGATCCTCAAAGAAAACCACCCTGAATTAGACGCTGACGGCGACCTGCAGTTTGATGCTGCTTTTGTCCCCGAAATTGGAGCTTCCAAAGCGCCCGATTCTGCTGTGGCGGGGCGTGCGAATGTTATGATCTTTCCCAACCTTGACGCAGGCAACATCGGTTACAAGATCGCGCAACGCATTGGCGGTTGTGACGCCATTGGCCCGGTGCTGCAGGGGTTGGCCAAACCCGCCAATGACCTGTCGCGCGGCTGTAGCGCACAGGATGTGACGAATATGATTGCCATAACCGCACTTCAGGCTGCTGATGGATAGCATCTGGAGCACCCTTTCGGTCACGCCCGGTCAAGGTTGGACATTGGCGGCCATATTCGTCGCCGCTGGCCTGATCCGTGGTTTCACCGGGTTTGCCTTGTCAGCCTTTGGACTGGCGCTGGCCGTCTTGATCCTGCCCCCGATCGAATTAATCCCGGTGATGTGGTGGCTTGAATTATCGGCCTCGCTAATGATGATCCGTGCCGGGTGGGATGGTGCGGATCTGCGCACAGCTGGGATACTGACCATGGGCAGTGCAATCGGTGTCCTCATTGGGTTGTCTTTGACCACGACCATTGACCCCGGCACCTCACGTCAGGCCGCTTTGGTCATCCTGATCACATTGGCAATATTGCAGCTTGGCAAAATTCGGATCAAAGCGCTCGACAGTACTGCGGGGACCGCCGTAACAGGTCTTGTCGCTGGGACCGTGACCGGCCTTGCCGGAGTCGGTGGCATGGTTGTTGCGCTTTATGTTCTGGCTCGAAATGACTCACCACGGGTGATGCGCGCAACCTTGGTTGCATTCCTGCTCTTTGGTTCGGTGACATCGTTCTTCAGTCACCTCTACTTTGGGACCATGAATACCACTGCCACCCTGCGCGGCTTATTTTTCATCATCCCCTGCATGATTGGCGTGTTTCTTGGGCAGAAATTGTTCACAGAAAAGCTCCAGCCTTACTATCGTCGCGTCTGCTTAACCTTGCTTATCGGCCTCGGCGTCTTGTCACTGATACGCAGCGCCCTTTGAAGGAAACGAAATGACCCAGCCAAAGATTGATCTCAGCCCAAAGGTCTCCGACGAGGTTCGCAAAACAACCTGCTATATGTGCGCCTGCCGATGCGGCATCAACGTGCACATGAAAGAAGGCAAGGTGGCCTATATCGAAGGCAACCGCGACCACCCGGTCAATCAGGGTGTTCTCTGTGCCAAAGGCTCTGCTGGAATCATGCAGCACAACGCGCCCTCACGGCTCAAAGCACCTCTCAAACGGGTCGGCCCGCGCGGGTCCGGGGAGTTTGAGGAAATCAGCTGGGATGAGGCCTATGATATCGCGGCAAGCTGGCTGATGCCCATTCGGGAAAGCAACCCAGAGAAGTTGGCGTTCTTTACCGGTCGAGATCAGTCGCAATCCTTTACCTCGCTCTGGGCGCAAAGCTTTGGCACCCCCAATTACGCGGCTCATGGAGGGTTCTGTTCTGTTAATATGGCCGCCGCCGGTATCTATACTATGGGCGGCGCATTCTGGGAATTTGGCCAACCGGATTGGGACCATACCAAGTTGTTCATGCTTTTTGGTGTGGCCGAGGACCATGACAGCAACCCTATCAAGATGGGGCTTGGGAAAATCAAAGCGCGCGGCGCGCGGGTCATTGGGGTAAACCCAATCCGCACCGGATACAACGCGGTGGCGGATGATTGGGTTGGCATCACGCCGGGCACCGACGGGTTGTTTATCTTGTCCATGGTGCATTGCCTGATGAAAGCAGGCAAGATTGATCTGCATTATCTGGCCCAATACACAGATGCGCCTGTGCTGATCAACGCAGATGAGAAATCCGATGAATTCGGCCTTTATCTGCGCGATGATGACGGCAAACAATTGGTTGTGGACCGGGTAACAGGCAAGCTGACGGCCTATGACAAACCCGGCGTTAGACCTGATTTATCCGCCACCTACCGCGCCAAAGGGGTCACGCACCGACCGGTTTTCCACCAGATGGCCGATATGTATCTAAGTGATGAGTATGCGCCCGAAGCCGTCGCAGACCGCTGTGGACTTTCGGCCAACCGCATCCGTGCCATTGCCGCAGAACTGGCACGTGTCGCCTTTGAAGAAGCCTTTGAACTGGATCACGCCTGGACCGATTTCCGCGGTGAGAAACACACCAAGATGACGGGCCGCCCCGTGTCATTCCACGCGATGCGAGGCATCTCGGCCCATGCCAACGGGTTTCAAACCTGCCGCGCGCTCCACACCTTGCAAATCTTGCTAGGCACTGTCGAAGTCCCCGGCGGTTTCCGTTTCAAGCCCCCCTACCCCAAAGCGGCAACAGCTCACCCCAAACCCCATATCGGCGTGAATCCAAATGCCCCGCTCAATGGCCCGCATCTGGGGTTTGTGCACGGACCAGAGGACCTTGCTCTGAAAGAAGACGGCACCGCAGCGCGTATCGACAAGGCCTTTACTTGGGAAAACCCGATGTCGGCGCATGGGTTGATGCATATGGTGATCTCAAACGCCCATGCCGGTGATCCCTACAAGATCGACACGTTGTTTATGTACATGGCCAATATGTCGTGGAATTCATCAATGAACACCAGCGGCGTCATGCAGATGCTGACGGACAAGGATGAAAACGGCGAATACGTAATTCCCCATATCATCTACTCAGACGCCTATAGCTCTGAAATGGTGGCTTATTCTGACTTGATCCTGCCCGATACCACCTATCTGGAACGCCACGATTGCATCTCATTGCTGGACCGCCCCATCTGCGAAGCGGATGCAGCTGCGGATGCGATCCGCTGGCCGGTGGTTGAACCTGACCGTAACGTAAAAGGCTTTCAATCTGCGCTTTGTGATTTGGGTGCAAAACTTGGCCTACCGGCCTTCACAAATGAAGACGGGTCGCAAAAGTATGCCGATTATGCAGATTACATTACCAATCACGAACGCCGTCCGGGCATTGGCCCCTTGGCAGGGTGGCGGATGGGTGAAAAGGGCCTGCAATCCGGTCGTGGCGGGGTAAACGAAGGTCAGATCGACAATTACATCGAAAACGGCGGCTTCTTTGTGGAACATATTCCGGAGGGGGCAAACTACTACAAACCGTGGAACCTCGCCTATCAGGAATGGGCCGTGAAGATGGGGATTTTTGACAGCCCACAGCCCTATCTGTTTTCTCTTTACGTCGAACCAATGCGCAAATTTCAACTGGCCGCTGAGGGCCACGGTGATCGTCAACCGCCCGAACATTTGCGCGACCGGATCAAGAAGACCATGTCGCCTCTGCCGATCTGGTACGAAACCGACCAACAAGGCAATGAGGGCTTTAATGTCACGGCACTGACCCAACGCCCCATGGCAATGTACCATTCATGGGGGTCACAGAACGCATGGTTGCGCCAATTGCACGGACGTAACCCACTTTATGTGCCGACCAAACTGATGCGCGAAAATAACCTCAATGATGGCGATTGGGCGCGCGTTTCCTCGCCGCATGGTGAAATTACTGTCCCCGTGATGGAGATGGCCGCGCTTAATGAAAACACCGTCTGGACGTGGAACGCCATTGGCAAACGCAAAGGCGCCTGGGCGTTGGACAAAGACGCGCCCGAGGCCACCAAGGGCTTTTTGCTGAACCATTTGATCCACGAACTGCTCCCGGCCAAAGGTGATGGCTTGCGGTGGGCAAACTCGGACCCGATCACCGGTCAGGCTGCATGGTTTGATCTTAAAGTACGCATAGAAAAAGTTGATGCCCCCAAAGAAGCCCGGCCCGAATTTCCACCAATAGGTTCTCCTGTCGGTCAAGGCCCCGACCATCTGGCATGGAAGGTTGGCAAATGAACGACATCAACGTCTTCACCGAAAGTGGCACGGAGTTCTCGAAATTTCCGGCGCGTAACGCAAAGGATAGAACATGACATCGCTCCCGCAATCTACCGATAAAAAGCTTGGTCTTGTCATTGATCTGGACACTTGTGTTGGCTGCCACGCCTGTGTGATTTCCTGCAAAGGCTGGAACACCGAAAACTACGGCGCACCTTTGTCTGATCAAGATCCCTACGGGTCGGACCCGTCCGGTACTTTCCTGAACCGCGTCCACAGCTATGAAGTGCAACCCGAACAGGGAGCAGCGCAGCTGGTCCATTTCCCCAAATCCTGTCTGCATTGCGAAGACGCACCTTGCGTCACCGTTTGCCCCACCGGGGCCAGCTACAAACGCGTCGAAGACGGCATTGTCTTGGTCAATGAAAGCGACTGCATCGGATGTGGATTGTGCGCCTGGGCCTGTCCATATGGCGCCCGTGAGATGGATCAGGAAGAAAAGGTGATGAAGAAATGCACGCTCTGCGTTGACCGCATCTATAATGAAAACTTGCCTGAGGTGGATCGCGTCCCCTCCTGCGTGCGCACCTGCCCTGCTGGCGCGCGCCATTTTGGTGATCTGGGTGATCCGACCTCAGAGGTGAGCCAATTGGTTGCTGAAAGGGGGGGTGTTGATCTCATGCCTGAGATGGGCACCAAACCAGTGAACAAATACCTGCCGCCCCGCCCCAAGGATGCGCTGCCTGAATTTGATGTGCTTGCGCCTTTCCTCGATCCCGTCGCCAATGAGCCCAAGGGCTTTCTTGGCTGGCTTGACAAAGCGCTGGAGAAAATCTGATGCATCCTGCTCCTTCCGTTATTTTCTTTTCCGCATTTTCCGGGCTTGGCTTTGGCCTGCTCTTCTGGCTGGGGCTTGGGTTTCCCTCTGTGACGGGTGGTTCGGCTTTTGCGTTCTTTACCATCGCCTACATCCTTGCCGTTGGCGGCCTGATCTCCTCCACCTTTCATCTGGGCCATCCTGAACGCGCCCTGAAAGCCTTCAAACAATGGCGGTCAAGCTGGCTGAGCCGGGAAGGCATCTGCGCGGTTGTGGCCCTTTTGATCATGGCACTTTACGGGGCTGGATTGGTGTTTCTGGGGGAACGTTGGACGCTGTTGGGGCTTATCGGCGGGCTCTTTTCAATGGGGACCGTTTTAACAACTGCGATGATCTATACTCAGATCAAAACAGTGCCGCGCTGGAACATGCCGCTGACCCCGGCCAATTTTCTGTCGCTCAGCATCGCTGGTGGGGCCTTGTTGGCGGGTCAAGTGACCTTGGCGGTCGTTTTGTTAGTGCTCGCGGGTGTTATTCAACTCGCCACTTGGTTCTTAGGTGACAAGGCACTGGCATCTTCCGGCACCGATCTGGCCTCGGCCACGCAACTGGGCAACATCGGTACAGTGCGCGCGTTTGAGCCGCCCCACACAGGGACAAACTATCTGCTGCGCGAATTTGTGCATGAGCTGGGGCGCAAACACGCTGATAAGCTGAGAGTGATCGCAATTGGCCTGATGAGTGTGCTGCCTGTGCTGTTCTTGCTCCTTCCGTTCAACCACTTCTTTGCGCTTTTTGCTGTGCTTGCGCATGTGGCCGGTGTTTTAACCTCGCGATGGTTGTTCTTTGCTCAGGCGGAACACGTTGTTGGTCTCTATTATGGTAAGCGTTAAGTCATGATCATCCGCCGCGCCTGCCCTGCGGAGGCGGCGGAATTGTCCGCGCTGATCTTCGCCTCGAAACAATCCAATGGATATGATGATGCCTTCATGGCGCAATGCGCTAAAGAGCTGACGCTGACAGCGCAAGACATCACCGACGGATTGATCTGGGTTGCCCAAGGTGATCACCTCATGGGCTGCGTTACGCTTGAGGTTGATGAAACGACCAGACATGGCCAAATTTCTTCGTTCTTTGTGGATCCGGCGCATAAACGGCGGGGTGTGGGACAACAGCTCTGGAACGTGGTCCTTGCCGCAGCCCAAGAAAGGGGCCTGTTCCGGCTAAGGCTTGATGCGGATCCAGCTGCGGTGGCGTTCTACAAAGCGATGGGGTTTGTTACAATCGGCAAAACCCCGTCCGGTTCCATCCCGGGCCGTTTCCTGCCTATCATGGAATTGCAAATTTCAGCGGCGTAAGGCGGGGTTAACCCCGCCCTCGCTCATCTCTGCAATGGGCTGATTGCACCCTGATGTAAGTCGGACATCCTGTCCGACGTCAAAGCAACCCTGCATGGCGCATTGCAGAGTCCACAAGCGCTTTGGTTTCATCAGACAAGCAGGTCAATGGAAGACGTACCTCATCTGAACAAAGATCCAGCCGCGACATCGCATATTTCACCCCGACCAGGCCCGGCTCCGTAAAAATTGCCTTGTGCAGCGGCATCAACTTATCCTGAATGGTCAGCGCCCCGGCATAATCTCCAGCCGCACAAGCCGCTTGCAAAGCGGCTGTCAATGCAGGTGCCACATTCGCCGTAACCGAGATGCAGCCAACACCACCTTGCGCATTAAATCCATGCGCTGTTGGGTCTTCTCCGGACAGCTGCACAAAATCCGGGCCGCAGGTGATGCGTTGCATGGAGACCCGCGACAGGTCAGCAGTGGCGTCTTTGACACCAATAATCCGAGGCAGTTTGGCCAGTTCGCCCATCGTCTCTGGCGTCATATCAATAACCGAGCGGGGCGGAATGTTGTAAATGATGATCGGCAGGCCGCAGGCATCGTGGATGGCCGTAAAATGCGCAATCAGCCCGCGTTGAGTGGGTTTGTTGTAATACGGCGTAACGACAAGTATCGCATCAGCCCCCACGCTCTCAGCGTGCCGGGCCAGACGGATAGACTCAACAGTATTGTTAGATCCCGCACCGGCGATCACCGGAACCCGCCCTGCGGCGGCTTTGACAACTTCTTCTACCACGGTTTCGTGTTCGCGGTGACTGAGCGTCGGTGATTCTCCGGTTGTGCCCACAGGCACAAAACCATTTGACCCTTCGCCGATGTGCCATTCGACAAGTTTCTTCAACGTCTCCAAATCCAGCTCGCCGTTGCGAAACGGCGTGACGAGGGCAGGCAGAGAGCCTTTAAACATGTGCACGCTCCTTATTGTGCTGGCCGGCACCATGCCGGACGGAGATCAAGAAACGGACGACCTTGTGATTTGATTGCGCCGCCCGCTGGGATATGTTGCAAGGCTCTAGCCCTTTGGGAACAGGAATTGCAAGCAATGACACGGATTCTGACGGCTCTGACGGTGCTTTTTCTATCAACCTTGGTTGCAAATGCCGAACGCCCTCGTCCGCTGGGCTGGGCAATAGAGGCCATGCGGGGTGCAAATTGGGACGCGGCCAAACAATTGGCAAGCCGCGATGGCAGGGTTGCCGCAGATGTCATCGAATGGCATCGCCTGCGTGCCGGGCGCGGTACCTTTGCAGATGTCAGCGCCTTTTTGTCCCGCCGTCCCGATTGGCCCGGAGAAGCCTTTCTGCGCAAGCAGAGCGAGCCAGCCGTCATCAGCCAGCCCGATGCCGTGATCCTGAGCTTTTTTGCAGATCAAGAAGCACAGACACCGCGCGGCGTTCTGGCCCATGCCGGTGCATTGATGCGAACGGGCAACCAAGGTGAGGCCGAAGCCAACATCGTCTTGGCATGGCGTACAATGCCAATGAACGCGACCTCACAAGCCTTATTTCTGGCCGAACACGAAAACATCCTGAAACCGCACCATGTTGCCCGTCTGGATGCGATGCTGTGGCAACGTGAACATGACAACGCCAGACAGATGTTTGATTTGGTCGATGAACCAACCATTGCCTTGGCCAAAACCCGTATCGCGCTGCAAAATCGATCCGGTGACGTGAATAAAATGATCCGTGACCTGCCCGCGCTACAGGCTGGTGATGCAGGACTTCAGGCCGACCGCTTTGAATGGCGTATTCGAAAAGGGCTGGTCAATGACGCAAAGGCGCTTTTGATCGAACGCTCCAGCAGCGCGGATGCCCTGGGGCGCCCTGACGCTTGGGCCAACCGTCGCCGCGCGCTGGCCCGCAGTGAAATGCGCTCAGGCGATCCCAAACGCGCCTATCTGATGGCGTCCCAACACTTCTTGGAGACCGGATCACATTACGCTGATCTTGAATGGCTGTCCGGCTACATTGCTTTGCGGTTTCTCAACGATCCACAAAGCGCTTATCAGCACTTTGTCAATCACGACAGCGCCGTGTCCTCCCCCATTTCGCAAGGGCGCGCAGGCTATTGGCAAGGCCGCGCATTAGAGGCGATGGGAAAGACAGCTGAGGCGCAAATCGCCTATGAAGCAGGGGCGGAATATCAATCCTCGTTTTACGGTCTGCTGTCGGCTGAACGGGCGGGTGTCCCCTTTGATGCCACCCTTGCAGGTGTCACGCCCACCCAAGACTGGCGCAATTCTTCTTTAGCGTCTGATCCGTTGTTTGAAGCCGGGTTGTTGTTGCAAGCTTCGGGTGAGTTGAATTTGGCTGAGCGGTTTTGGACCCATTTGGCCGAACAACTTGTGGCAGACGACATCGCGCTTTTGGGTCAGGCGGCGATAGATACCGGTCAACCCCATCTGGCTGTGATGATTGGCAAACGGGCCGCGCGACGTGGCTTGACCGTTGCCGCGCCCTATTATGCTCTTCACCCGCTCAAGGATGCGGCCCTGCCCATGGCACCGGAAATGTCTTTGGCGATTGCGCGGCGCGAAAGTGAATTTGACCCCGTGGTTCAAAGTGGCGTAGGCGCGCGTGGACTGATGCAATTGATGCCCGGAACCGCCCAAGATGTGGCGCGTGATCTTGGGGTGAGTGCCCAACACACCACCCAGCGGCTGACCGCTGATCCGGTTTATAATGCCCGGCTCGGCTCTGAGTATTTATCCCAAATGGCCGGGCGGTTTGATGGAAATGTCGTGATGATGTCCGTGGCCTATAACGCAGGTCCGGCCCGCCCCCCTCGCTGGATCGATCGCTATGGCGATCCGCGCAAAGGCGATATTGATGTGGTCGACTGGATCGAAATGGTCCCGTTTCGGGAAACCCAGAATTATATCATGCGGGTCACTGAAAGCTTGCCAGTCTATCGCGCACGTCTGGGCAAAGACCCTCTGCCAATCCCATTTTCAAAAGAACTAGTTGGACAAACCTTGCTGGCGTTCGCGCCAAAAGGTGAATAGGCCGGCAGCCACAATAATACCTGCTCCGATCGCAACATTTGGCCGGATCGTTTCGTGAAACAGCACGATCCCGATGGTTGCGGCAAAAACAAGTTGGAAATAGGCAAATGGTTGCACGGCACTGGCCTCTGCAACCTCATAACAGCGGATCAACAACCAATGTCCCGCAACGCCGGTGATGCAAAGCGCAAACATGTAGAGCCAATCCCGACTGGTCATGCTTTCCCAACTCCAGATGCCGATAAAGGTCATGGCGATGGCGCCGACAACGCCTGTCCAGAAAAAGCTGGTGGTGCTTGTGTCGTGACGCGCGGCATAGCGGGTCAACAAGCCGTAAATCGCAAACATGCCCGCCGCCAGCAACGGGATTGCCGCGGCAGGGTCAAAGACGCCCCGACCCGGTTGCAGGATAATCAACACACCAATGAACCCAACGCCAATGGCCATCCAACGTCTCCACCCTACACGTTCGCCCAAAACTGGCCCCGACAGCGCTGCGATCAGCAGCGGGTAACAGGTAAAGACAGCATGGCTTTCGACCAGTCCCAACACCGTGAAGGCCACCACCATTACGCAGATTTCAAGAGCCAACAACAGCCCCCGGACCCCTTGCAACACCGGTTGCGTTGTCTGAGCCGCTGCGCGGATGCCGCCTTGATGGCGTTGCGCAATTGTGATGACGAAAGCCGCAAAGAACCAATACCGGATCATCACAACCATCAGAACGTTGTATTCGGAGGCCAGATGTCGGGACAGCCCGTCCTGTACGGCAAAAATGAACGTTGTGGCCACCATCAAGCCGATCCCAAGGCGGGTGTTGTTACCTTGGCTCATCAGTTGGCCATCTTGGCACACGTCATGTGACGTTTGCGGCCAAAACCCGGCGCGCGGGTGACCTCAAATCCGGCCTGAGCCAACCCACGCCGCACAAATCCCGCAGCTGTATAGGTCGCCGCAGTTCCCCCCGGTGCCGTGTGTTGCCCCACCGCCGCCAAAAGCGGTTCAGACCATAGTTCGGGGTTTTTCGCTGGCGAAAACCCATCCAGAAACCACGCCTCCGCCTGATTTGACCATTTTGGCACTGTCAGGCGCGCATCACCGCAGATAATTTCGGCATGCAGACCGGGCAGCGCAATCACTCCCCCCTCACCGTTCCACGCCTTGGCGAACATATCGCGGCGTCCGTCAAAGGAAGGGAATGCCTGATGCGCGCGCATCATATCATCCGGCGACATCGGATAGGCCTCAAAGCTGGTGAATTGTAACGGCGTTGTCTGACCAGAACGCATCCACGCATCCCAGACAACCAACAGGTTCAATCCGGTGCCAAAGCCCAGTTCAGCGATCCGGAACCCCGGTGCAAACCGCGCAGGCAGGTTATTGCCATCCAAAAATACATGACGGGTCTCGGCCACCCCGTCTTCGAGACTAAAGAAGGGATCATCAAACCGCGTTGAAACCGGCACATCGCCCGTCGCCCACGTAATCTGATCTGACTGGTTCTGCACCGCTACACCGCGTAAAGAAAGAGTGTGTCCAGACATGGGCGAAGGAGCAGATATTGGCAAGCTATGATCTGACGGTGCGGGGGGCGGGCATTTTTGGCCTGTCCATTGCTTGGGCGGCAACACAACGTGGTGCCAAGGTGCGCGTGATAGACCCATATGGGCCTGCGACTGGCAGTAGCGGTGGGATTGTCGGCGCATTGGCCCCGCATGTGCCCGAAAACTGGAACCCAAAAAAGGCCTTTCAACTCAGCAGCTTGTTGCAAGCTCAGGCGTTTTGGTCAGATGTAGAAGCCGCAGGCGGTGGCACCTCTGGTTATGCGCGCAAGGGACGGCTGCAACCGATCAATGATAAAGCCGCGCTCGCCTTAGCGCAAAAGCGTATTGGCAGCGCTGCGATGCTTTGGCAGGGGCACGCCGTTTGGGAGGTCATTCCGGCAACCGGCAATGATTGGGAGCCCGCCAGCCCCAGTGGTTATCTGATCCGTGACAGCCTGAGCGCATTGGTCCATCCCCGCCAAGGATGTGATGCTCTGGTGCGGGCATTGGCATCGCGGGGTGTGGCAATTGAGGCAGAGGCGCCTGACGCAGGAGCGGTGGTTTGGGCCACTGGCGCAGCCGGGCTTGAGGTGCTGAATGCAGACCACCACCGCATGATCGGTACAGGTGTGAAAGGGCAAGCCGCGCTTTTGGCGTTTGACGCCCGCGCATTGCCGCAACTTTTTGCAGGTGGCGTGCACATCATTCCACATGGGGATGGAACAGTGGCTGTGGGTTCTACGTCGGAACGCGAATTCGACACAACCGATCAAACTGATGCGAAACTGGATGATGTGATAGCAGCCGCGCGCGCTGCGGTGCCCGCCTTGGAGCAAGCCACTGTTGTGGAGCGTTGGGCCGGGGTGCGCCCGCGATCCCGAAGCCGCGCCCCGATGTTGGGGGCTTGGCCAGACAGACCTCAGCATTTCATTGCCAACGGCGGCTTTAAGATCGGTTTTGGTATGGCGCCAAAAGTGGCCGATGTGATGGCCGATCTGGTGTTGGAAGGGCGCAATACTATCCCACAGGGATTTCGGGTTGAAGACAACCTTTAGGCAGTGGCCTGCATACAAAGTCGCCCGTCCGGGCCGCGCACCCATAGATCGCGACCCCTTAGACACAGGGTTGCTGTCTCGTGATGCATCAGTGGCGCTGTGGCGCGAAAGGAAAAGGTCGTCAGTGGCCCAAGATGCGATTGCGCAAACAACATGAGATGTTGAGCCAACAAAGGTCCATGCACAACTAGCCCGTCATATCCTTCGATATCGCGCGCGTAATCAAGGTCATAGTGGATGCGATGGCCGTTGAAGGTGAGCGCAGAATAACGAAACAGCAGCGTTGAGGAAAACCGGCGCTCATCCCTGTGCTCTTCGTTTTCTGGCGCTTGAGGCGAAGGGAGCGCGGTCAACACCGACGTGGGATCCTCTCGGTAAACGAGATCTTGCCATTCCTCCAGGCACAGAACGCCATCCTGAACGACTTCATGACGCAGAGTGACAAAGGCCAATGCTCCGCTGCGCCCCTGTTTGCGTTGCGCGCTCTCACAAACGGAGTGCCGTGTGGCAGGCACCCCTGCCCGCAACGGTGTATGTAAACGCAGCCGTCCTCCTGCCCACATCCGGCGGGGCAGGCCCATGTCAGGTATCAACCCGCCAACCTGTGGATGCCCATCCCGGCCCAAGTTGACCGGCGGCAGCGGTGACCAGAAATAAAGCTGATGAAAGAACGGCGGCAGCGCATCTGCCACTTTCACATCGGCCCTTTGCCCCAAAGCAACCAACAACGCATTGGCCCTTGCGGGGTCTATGACATCGTTTTGACTTTCTGTAATTACCCGACCACTATGCATGTCAACAACCTACTCCATGAGGCTCCAATGTCGCAACAAATGCCCACCCTGATTGCGTTGGATCATCTGGTGCTGACGGTCGCCGACATCCCGCAAACAATCGCGTTCTATGAAACCATTCTGGGCTTGCAATCAGAGGCCTTTCAAGTTGCCGATGGCAGCACCCGTTGGGCGCTGAAATTTGGCCGTTCCAAGATCAATTTGCACCCTCTTGGTCAGGAATTTGACCCCAAAGCCGCCCGCCCCACCGCAGGCAGCGCCGATCTTTGTTTTCTGACCAGCACTCCGACGGATACATGGGAAAAACATCTACATCTGCATGGCATCCACATCGAAGACGGTCCCGTCGCGCGGACAGGTGCACAGAATTCGTTGCTGTCTCTTTATATTCGCGACCCCGATCAAAACCTGATCGAGATCGCTGTTGAGACCTAGATCAAGGCGCGCAATGCCACCATTAAGGCGGTCAAAGTTTTTGCATATCCTTGGTTGATCAACTGCCCGTCCTCATCAAAGGCATCATAACTTTCGGCCAGATGCACCTCGGGACCTTGCAGAACCTTTGGATTGAATGGCACCATATATCCGCGCAGGATCATCTGCGCGCGCTCCCCTCCGGAACGTCCGGCGGCAGCGGACATAAGCGCCACTGGTTTATCATTCCACGGTTTGCCTTCCGTTCGGCTAACCCAATCCAAGGCGTTTTTCAAAACACCCGAAGGGCCTTTGTTGTATTCTGGAGTAGACAGGATCACCGCATCAGCAGCGGCGATCTGATCTGCCAGGAACTGGACAGAGGCAGGCACACCCGATGCGTCCTCCTCGTCGCCATCGTAAAGCGGCAATTTGAGATCAGCCAAGGTATATTCACAAGCTCCAAAAAGCCGCGCCGCCTCGGCCAATAGCTTGGTGTTGGTCGCCTCTGCGCGCAGAGACCCCGAAATACCAAGAAGTTTAACCGCAGCCATAACACGCCCTCCGATGGTTCAAGTGTTATGCTAAACGTTGTTCACATCTTAACAAAATGCAAGAAGCCTCCGCGAAATGCAGAGGCTCCGTGCGTAATTGCAGAGGTCGGCTCAGGCCGGGTTTGGCAGGATCACAATCTCAACCCGTCGGTTCTGGGCTTTGCCCTCAGGTGTCAGGTTGCTGGCAACAGGCTGGCTTTCACCACGACCAAAGGTATTTATGCGCTGGGGCGGAACCCCATTGTTGATCAGTACATTTGCAACTGATCGCGCACGCCCTTCGGACAGTGTTTGGTTGTATGACGCATCGCCATCACTGTCGGTGTGACCAACAATTTGCAGTGTGGAATCGGCATAGACCTGAACATTATTGGCCAGCGCGCGCAAATCACCCTGCAAGGTTGGGGTCAAGGATGTGCTGTCGGTGGCAAACAACAGGTTGTTGGGCAAGGTCACGATCAGGCGATCACCTGTGTTGGTGATCTGCACATCGCTGCCCACCTGTTGACGCAGATCAGCTTCTTGTTTGTCGAGCGAATATCCCACGCCAGCCCCGATGGCCCCGCCAAGGACTGCACCAATCAGCGCGCCTTCGCCACGGTTGCCATCTTTGGCCAGTGCGCCAATCAAAGCCCCTGTACCCGCACCGATCAACGCCCCGTTCTTGGTTTTTTGATTGGGGTCACCCGGCTGTGCACCGATGGTGCCCGGGTCGGTACAGGCGCTCAGCGTCAAAGCGCCGGCGACAATCGTAGCCAAAGTAATTTTCGAAGAAATCATATCTACTGCCTTCATGTTTTGGCCCCGTTCGGGCAGGGCGCATTGGTTTATGCAGTATATATGGCGTTCTCCTAGATAGAAATCACGGGGAAAAATGCGTCGGCACTTTCCCGCGCATTCACATAGATGGCATCACGCCTCTGATCGGGCGGCCTCAAAGGCCAGCATCGCGCGTTTAACGGGCAATCCCCAGTGATAACCGCCAAGCGCCCCTGATTTGCGCAATGCCCTGTGGCATGGGATCAACCAAGACACCGGGTTGCGCCCAACGGCAGTGCCGACAGCGCGCACCGCTTTGGGGTTTCCGATGGCTGTTGCAATGTCGGAATAGGTCGTCACTTGACCTGTTGGCACTTTCAGCAACGCCTCCCAGACATTGATCTGAAACGGTGCACCAATCAGGTAAAGCGGCGCCTTGTCCAATGATCCGTCCTGTGCACCAAAAGCAGTCAAAACCCAAGGGCGCAGCATCATCGGGTCTTCGATGAAAGTCGCCTTGGGCCACCGCGATATCAAATCGCGCATCGCCAAATCCTCGCCCATTTCAGCAGCCAGTGCCAATCCGCAAATGCCTTTTTGCGTGCCCATGACCAGCGCCAGACCAAAGGGGCTGTCAAACCATCCCCAATAGATTTCCAAATCTGCCCCTTGCCGGGCAAATTCACCCGGGCTCATCGCCTCCCATCTCAGGAACATATCATGCAAACGGCCCGTGCCTGACAAGCCGACCTCGTGAGCCGCCTGCAATGTCGTCGCGTGATTGCGCAACATTTCCTTGGCTTGCCCCAACATCAGATATTGCTGATACCGTTTTGGTGACACACCAATCCAACGCGAAAACAACCGTTGGAAATGCGCGGGCGACATGCCCATCTGCTCGGCCATCTGATCAAGTGACAATGCGCTCTGTGCGTCATCCAACAATTCAATAGCGCGGCGCATCACGTTATAATGGTAGCCATCATCAAGGGCGGGGATATGCAGGTTTTGGTTCATATCACCAATTTAGGCACAAGCGGATCGTCTTGCGACCCGAAACATGCGCAACCGCTTGCCCTCTGCGCCCGCATCGCGCATATCGTCTTGCATGGCAAAACAACGCGATTATCACACGATCCGAGAGATTTTCACCCGTTTTCAAGCGGCAGACCCTGAACCAAAGGGCGAGCTGGACCATGTGAATGTCTTTACATTAGTTGTTGCTGTGGCGTTATCTGCACAGGCAACAGATGCCGGCGTGAACAAGGCAACCAGCGCCTTGTTCAAGATCGCCGATACCCCGCAAAAGATGCTCGATCTGGGGCTCGAAGGTCTGACAGAACATATCAAAACAATTGGCCTGTTCCGCCAAAAAGCGAAAAACGTGATGAAATTGAGCCAGATTTTGGTGGATGATTATGACGGTGTCGTTCCCAATTCACGCGCTGCGCTGCAAGGGTTGCCGGGTGTCGGGCGCAAGACCGCAAATGTCGTGTTGAACATGTGGTGGCAGCAACCTGCCCAAGCGGTGGACACACATATCTTTCGAGTTGGCAATCGTACCGGCATTGCCCCGGGCAAAACCGTAGAAGCCGTCGAACGCGCCGTCGAAGACAATATACCTGCAGATTTCCAACTGCATGCCCATCACTGGCTGATCCTGCATGGTCGTTATCATTGCAAAGCGCGCAAACCGATGTGCCCGACCTGCATTATCAAAGATTTATGTCCTTTCGAAGATAAGACCGTACATTAACCCGATCCAACGCGATCCGAAAACAGCATGACCCTTGCAAAAAGGAACACTTCCGAATGAAAACCTATGATCTTGTGGGCATTGGCAATGCCGTCGTTGATGTCATCTCTCAGACGGATGATGCATTTCTGAAAGCCATGGGGATCGAGAAAGGCATCATGCAGCTGATCCAGCAGGAAGGTGCTGAGGTCCTGTACCGCGTGATGAAAGAACGTGTTCAGACACCCGGCGGCGCAGTTGCCAATACCGTTGCTGGTGTTGGGGCGCTTGGATTAACCACCGCCTTTATCGGCCGGGTTGCCGAAGATGCGCTTGGCACATTTTATGCCTCCGCGATGCAGGACAATGGTATCGACTTTGTGAACCCGCCTGTCGTGGACGGAGATGAACCAACATCGCGCAGCATGATCTTTGTGACGCCAGATGGCGAGCGGTCGATGAACACCTACCTTGGTATCTCAACGGGGCTGACATCGGTTGATGTTCCGCAAAAGGTATCTGGCAATACCAACCTTATGTTCCTTGAGGGCTATCTGTTTGACCACGACGCCGGCAAAACCGCATTCCGCGAAGCAGCACGCGCAACCAACTATGGGGGCGGCATGGCAGGCATCGCGATTTCTGATCCTTTCTGTGTCGAACGCCATCGCTCTGACTTTCTGTCACTGATCAAGAATGATCTTGGTTATGTGATTGGAAACGAAGCTGAGATGAAGTCTTTGTTTGAGACCGACGACATCGAAGTTGCGCTTTCTAAGACCGCCGACATCTGCCCGCTTGTTGCCTGCACCCGGTCCGGCAACGGCGTCAGCCTGATTCAGGAAGGGGAACGTGTGGATGTGCCTGTTACACCCGTGACACCGGTTGATGCGACCGGCGCGGGCGATCAATTTGCCGCTGGGTTCCTGTATGGCATCTGCACAGGCGCAGACCTTGAGACCTGCGGCCGCATGGGCAACCTTTGTGCGGGTGAAGTAATTGGCCATATCGGACCACGGCCAAAAATCAAGATGATGGACGTGTTCCAAGCGCAAGGATTGGTTTGATATATGCTGGAAAATGGTTTGCATGACATCCCGCGAGGCAAAGTCGCAAATGTTGTCACCCACCTTGAGATGACCACCCAAGCCAAACTCCGAAATGTCTCTTTGCCCGATGGTGTCACCTTTCGAGCCGTGACACCTGATGTGGCATGGTACCGGGATATCTTTCATCGGGTCGGCGCAAATTGGCTATGGTATGGCCGCCGAAAGCAGGATGATACGGCCTTAACAGCGATCTTAAACGATCCTCAAGTTGAGTTTTATACGCTTGATGTCGCGGGCCGGGATGAGGCGCTTTTGGAGCTTGATTTCCGTCAACCTGATGCCTGCGAACTGGCGTATTTTGGCCTGACATCCGAACTAATTGGCACGGGTGCAGGCGGTCATCTGATGGATCGGGCGATCCAAGCAGCTTGGTCTAAAGATATCAGTCGCTTTCACGTTCACACCTGCACAAATGACAGCCCACAGGCGCTCAGCTTTTATCGGCGTAGCGGGTTTACCCCTTACCGTCAGCAGGTCGAAATCGAAGATGATCCGCGCCTAAGTGGCATTCTGCCTGAAACGGCTGCGCGGCATGTTCCGCTGCTGCGCGCCAACTGACAACCAGCGCAGCACTGGGGTTCCCTACCGCTCCGCTTTGCAATTGCCTTGGGTCATACATTGTGTGACTTGCTTTAGCATCGCGGGTTCAGGGGACCCAAAGGCACTGCCGCCGCAAGGGCTGATTGCCAGTGCATAGCCATCTGCATCTTTACGCAGAAAGGCCAGAATATCTTCGCCATTTTGTGCCGACCCACACCAGACATTGATGCATAAGACTTCAAGTGTCAGATCCTGCTCAAACGGCACTTTGAACCCTTCCTTTGAAAGCGACGTGCCGCGCAATTTTGCCGGAATGAGCGTTTTACGCGGCGGTTTCTTGCCTGCGATCCCTACCTTGGGCAGGCGCGCCGTATTCAACGTCAACCGACCATGTGCCACAACATACGTCTGCTCAGCGGCGTCAAATTGCGCATAGCTGCGTTCAACAGACGGGGCCAAGCAAGACAATGCAAAGGCCGGAACAGGCGCGATCAGCGCAGCGATAAAGGCCAAAAGACGTATCATAAGTGCGCCTCAAACTCTGCCAACACGGTTTCATAAACGTGGCGTTTAAACGGCACGATATTGGCGACAAGATCCTGTGTAGGCAGCCATTTCCACGCTGAAAATTCTTGATGATCCGTGACAATGTTCACCTGATCATCGCGGCCTTTGAACCGCATCAGGAACCACTTTTGTTTCTGACCGCGATATTTGCCTTTCCACAATTTACCGATCAAATCATGAGGCAACTCATAAGGCACCCAACCTTCGGTCTGTGCAATCACATCAACCAAATCGCGGCTGATGCCTGTTTCTTCTTCCAATTCCCGCAACGCCGCTGTTTCGGGTGCTTCGCCTTTGTCGATACCGCCTTGCGGCATTTGCCATGCTGCCTGATGGTTGTCTTTGCGTTGCCCGACAAAAACCTCCCCCTGTGCATTCAACAGCATCACACCGGCACAAGGTCGGTACGGCAGTTTTTCGATCTCTTCGGGTGTCATCACGGTGTCCTTTGGTCAATGCGGTCTTAGCGCAACTGGTAACATGAGACGCGGCTGCTCAAAAGCCAGCCGGGCTTTCCCTTGATATATTGCGCAAACAGGCTTGTTATCCAATAGCGGCCCCTGACGCGGCGTAGTGCGTGACTTGGGCGTCTATTTGCGGTCAGGTCGCAGCCAACATCGCTTCAGCCAGAAAGGATTTTCCATGTCCAGCTATCCGCATATGCTCGCCCCTCTTGATCTGGGTTTCACCACGCTCAAAAACCGTGTGCTTATGGGGTCAATGCACACTGGCCTTGAGGAAACCAAGGACTGGAATCGCGTTGCAGAGTTTTATGCTGCAAGGGCACGGGGTGAGGTTGGCTTGATGGTTACAGGCGGGATTGGTCCGAACCTTGAAGGATCTGTGCTGCCCGGAGCCTCCATGATGGTCAGTGATGAAGACGTCGCGCACCACAAGATCGTCACTGACAGGGTGCATGAGGCGGGGGGCAAAATTGCGATGCAAATCTTGCATGCAGGGCGGTATGCCTATGGACCTGCCTGCGTTGCGCCCTCAGCAATCAAATCTCCGATTTCACCTTTCCCTCCCAAAGAACTGGACGAAGACGGCATCGAAAAGCAGATTGCTGATATCGCCGCCTGTGCGGGCCGCGCCAAGGAGGCAGGGTATGATGGCGTTGAGGTCATGGGGTCAGAGGGATATTTTCTTAATCAGTTTCTGGTCACCCATACCAACAAGCGGACCGACCGCTGGGGCGGATCGTACGAAAATCGCATGCGCCTGCCAATCGAAGTGGTGCGCCGGGTTCGCGAGACTGTGGGCAAAGAATTTATCATCATTTACCGTCTATCGATGATCGATCTGGTGCCCAATGGGTCAACTTTTGATGAGGTCGCACAGCTTGCTCGCGAAATCGAAAAAGCGGGGGCCACGATCATCAACACCGGGATTGGCTGGCACGAGGCGCGCATCCCAACCATCGCAACCTCTGTGCCACGTGCTGCATTTTCATGGGTCACCAAAAAACTGATGGGGCAAGTGTCGATCCCGTTGATCACCTCAAACCGCATCAACACACCGGAAGTGGCCGAAGACGTTTTGGCAGACGGCTGCGCCGATATGGTCAGCCTTGCCCGGCCGATGCTGGCAGATCCGGATTTTGTCGCCAAGGCGATGGCCAATAAATCAGCCCATATCGCCCCCTGCATTGGCTGCAATCAAGCCTGTCTGGATCATACATTCAGCGGCAAAATCTCTAGCTGCCTCGTCAATCCCCGAGCCTGCTATGAGACCGAGCTGCTGGTAGCGCCGACATCAAATCCTAAAACCATTGCTGTGGTTGGCGCAGGGCCTGCGGGGCTTTCCTCGGCTTTGACCGCTGCAGAACGAGGCCACCAAGTGACAGTCTTTGACCGAGCTGGCGAAATTGGGGGACAATTGAACCTGGCCAAACAAGTCGCGGGCAAAGAAGAGTTCTTTGGATTTGTTGACTGGTACCGCACCATGGTGAAGGAACGGGGTGTTACAGTCAAACTGAACACCGAAGTATCCGCAGATGATCTGGACGCATTTGATGAGGTGATCATCGCCACAGGCGTCATCCCACGTGATCCGCAAATTCCCGGGCAGGACAGCGGCAATGTTGTCAGCTATATTGATGTGCTGAATGGCACTGCAGATGTTGGCGCGCGCGTTGCAGTGATTGGTGCAGGTGGCATCGGCTTTGATGTGTCGGAACATCTGGTGCACGAAGGCGAAAGCCCGACACTCAACCTGCCTGCATGGATGCGCGAATGGGGGGTTGCGGATACAAGCGATCATCGCTCCGGTTTAGCGCCTGAGGGTCCTCAACCGCATAAACCCGCGCGTGAGGTCACCCTGCTTCAACGTAAAGCCAGCAAGGTTGGTAAGGGGCTGGGCAAGACAACCGGCTGGATCCACCGCGCGTCGCTGATCATGAAAGACGTCAACATGATCGCCGGCGTGAACTATGAAAAGATCGATGAGGCAGGCCTGCACATCACCTTTGGTGACGCCCGAGAAAAGCCAACACTGATTGAGGCCGATACAATTGTGCTTTGTGCCGGGCAACTGTCAGATCGGTCATTGGCGGATGCGCTGGAGGCCAAGGGCAAGACCTGTCACGTGATCGGCGGTGCGGATGTCGCAGCCGAATTGGACGCAAAACGCGCGATTGATCAGGGAACCCGGTTGGCTGCAGCACTTTGAAGGTTCAAGCCGACAGTGCCATTGCCTCAAACCGGCGCAGACACAGGCGTGATGCCCGATTTGCGGCAATGGTTTCGGTCGGGAATATCGTTTCGATTTCCTGACGCAGCGCAGGTGGCAGATGGGTTTGGTCCGACAACAAGAACGACTCACTAAGGCAGCCTGAAGATGACAAGATCTGATGTTGTTCCATCAGCAAATGAACATAGCGCACCATCCCGCCGACCTTACGATATCCCACCCCTTGTTCGGCCAAAAATACCGCCGGCACCAAGACTTCTCTGTCACCAAAAAGCAATTCCGCCCGCGGCCCGCTTATCAACATGCGATGTTGAGGGGAGACGCTTATCTGTACTTGGTTTCCCAATGCCCCAGCCGGAAACACAATTGGAGCCAGCGCGCCCCGGGCCGGTACAATCTGCGACAATACACCTAAGATTGGTTGCGGCCCATCATCCCGGGTCAAGATCACATCCCCCGCCACAAGTTGCCCAGCCGGAATGCTGGAGTTTTCTGTATCAATAGGTGTCTGAGCCTCAAAACAGGCAACAAAGTCACTATATTGGTTGTTTTGCTGATGTGACGTGCGTTCAGTGTTAAATGTGTATGCTACGCCCGGGGTCAACGGGACAGTAGATGCGAGGCCGTCAACAGCGCCCTGTTGAAAACCGTCACCTCCAAAATGAAAGGAGGTTACCTTGTGTCCGGTTCCAGTGTTGATCAGATCATATGCGGTGTTAATCGTCGTTCCGGCGGCAAAATTTGTGCCGCCTAGATTAACTGCATTGGTCAAACTCTGACTGGCATCCACTTCGTCAAAGACCGTGTCATCATCGGTTATCTGAACAAGCGTCGGCGTCGCCCCGGGAAGCAGTTGCAAGGTAAATGTAGGTGAACCCGCGGCTTGCGCGCCACTCTCGTCTGGCAATCCGCCCACAAAATCGCTGGGACTATATATATAGATGAAATGCATCGTGTTGACCTCCGGTATCAAGAAACCAAAGTGTCGTGGCAAAAAGTGTGACCAGTGCGGTTTGATTAAGGTATCATTAAGGTTAATTTTTCTAAGCCCTGGTGACCGTGAAAAGTTCAAGCCAAGTTAGACACTATACTTAGGGTCACTCCTTGAACCGCCCAATTGTTCGACGGATCGAGGAGGAAACACAGTGTTCACCTGTTTCCGGCCTTTCAACGATCCTGCAATTACCTTGCAACTGTCCCACCCCCGCCCAGTTCTTGCCTGAATTGACCAGCATACCTGTTCCTCGAAGCAAGTAATCTGAAGGAGCGGGTATGGACCGGCTGACCGAAATGGAAGCATTCGCCACAGTTGTGGATCAAGGCGGCTTTACCGACGCAGCAAAGAAGATGGGGATTTCTAAATCCGCTGTTTCCAAGCACGTCTCCTCTCTTGAGGCACGGCTGGGTGCGCGTCTGCTAAACCGGACGACACGGCGTGTTTCACCAACCGAAATTGGTCTGGCCTATTATGACCGCGCACGCCGCGTGTTGAATGACGCGGGAGAAGCGGACGCGCTTGTCACATCCATGCAATCGGCGCCTTCGGGACTATTGCGCATTTCTGTTGCAACCGATTTTGGCGTGAACCACTTGTCACCCGCATTGTCCGAATTCCTGAGCGATTTCCCGGATATCACAGTGAACATGGTGCTGAACAACCGCTATGTTGAACTGATCTCAGAAGGGTTCGACATGGCTGTGCGGATCGGTGAACTGGAAGACAGTACACTGCGGGCCCGCAAGCTGACGGAAACCACAAAGCGCATGATCGCATCTCCGAAATACTTTGAAGAATATGGTCACCCCGAAAAAATCGACGATCTGAATGACCATAAACTGCTGCATTATTCTAACCAATCCAGCGGTAACGTCTGGAAACTGACCGCTCCTTCAGGGGAGAAGCGTCAGGTGCGTACTGCGGGTTGGCTTTCTGTGAACGACGGGCAAAGCCTGTTGAATGCCGCGATCTCGGGCCTTGGCATCGCCTACCTGCCTAGTTTTCTCTATGCCGATGCAATGGAAAAAGGGTTGGTGATTGATGCGATCCCTGATTTGCCTCAGGAAACCCAAGGCATCTATGCCGTTTATCCACCGGGCCGATTTACCCAACCCAAGGTCCGCGCCTTCATTGATTTTCTAGTCCATGCCTTTGCCGAAAAAGGCCCCAGTGACTGGTAACCAATAGACGAACACCGCCTCCCTCGGTGAGACTGTACCCCCGGTGCCTCTTAGGCATCGGGGGCTTTTTCGTTTTATTCACATCTGCCTTAAATTTGCCGGAAACACTGCGTATCCGAATTGGCAACAATGAATGATACTGAGGCCTCACAATGTCCCCCCTCCGCACTTTCGGATCCCTGATCGTTATCCTGTCCTTGGCAGCATGCGGACAAGCCAAGCTGCCCCCTGATGTTCCAACGCGATCAGGGGCCAATCCGCTAAACTTCCCTGTTCAGGCGGTAAATTCAGATCGGCTGATCGAACAAGCGCAAGCATTAAATGCAAATACCCGAACACTCGTGCAGGCGTCAGCTCTCAAAGGCGGATTTGCAGGCGTTGACACTGACATCACCTCCCCCTCAAGGATTCTGCGCAATCTGCGGCGCGCCAATGCGACCCTTGATGAAATCAAAGCTGAGCTGCCAAAGTTCTTGCGGGCGCAAGATGCTGAATTGAACCGCCTTACGCTTGCTCTCGCCGCCGGTCAGATCGCCGGTCAGACATATACCGCGCGTGTTGAGACGATTGAAGCGGAACGGGCGGCCTTGACCCTTGCCCTAGATGCCAGCGCCATCGAAGCGAAATATGCGGCAAAAAACCTCGAAACGGCCGTGAAAAATGGGGCCAAAGAGTTGGCCGAACATCACTTAACCACCCAAAAATTGGCGCGTAACACCCAATCTATACGGGCTTCGATCTCATTTCTGAAAATTTAAGAAATTCGTAATCAATTGCTTTTAATGAATTTTTTAAGAAAATTTGCACGTAATTTCAAATGAAACACTCTCCTGCAGAAGGTTGCCCTAAAAATGTCTAAAACAGTCTGTATCAATAATCGAAACAGTAAAATGAATAGGCGAAAGGCAGGCATAACATGATCAAGCAGCGCACTATAGCGATCTCTATGGCGGCCATGGCATTGACGGCCTGTGCCCACAACGGATTTCAGGCACAGGCCCCGACACGGGCACAGACAAGCCCGTTGTTGTCCTATGATGTGATTGACCAAGACACACGGCGGGACCGTTTTCTGAAGAAATTCAAACGCCGCGCCAATACCGATTTCACGACCTATGAGGATCAGGTCAGACCGGATGCCCCCTCCAGTGCCGGTCTGGTTACAGTAGAAGAGACTTTCTCATCGCGGGCCAGCATTTCGTTGCTGTAACAAAGCCCTCCCTTAGCGCGGACCCAGCAGGACCACCTCCACCCTGCGGTTGGCATCGCGCCCTTCTGGCTCCAGGTTGCTGGCAACCGGAGCCAGATACCCCATTCCCTCTGCGTCCATTTGCGCAGCTGGAATATCGAACGTGTCGATCAAACGCTGACGCACCGCCGCGGCCCGGCGTCGAGAGATGGTGATATTGCCCTGCAATCCCCCGTCTGTGTCGGTATGGCCGACCAAAGCCACCCGCATATCCGGTTCTGCCTTCAAAAAAGCGGCCAATTGCGCAAGAGACTCAAATGGCCCTGCACCCAGGTTTGTGCTGCCCGTTTCAAAATCGAGATCATCCAACAGGATATGTCCCTGCGCCAACAAACTTGCAGCCAGATCCGTGGTCGGCTGTAGTTGCGGTGCGCTTGGCGCGGGCGCTGTTCTGGAAACCGATGTTGTTTGCTCAGCCCCGTCGCCGGCATGAATGACCTGCACATAAGCAGAAGACGCCGCAGTGCTGGCAAGCAAGGTCACCACTTCGTCTGTACCGTTCTCTTTGGTGCGTCGCCCGGTCACAAAGTGAAACGATCGGATGTTCACATACATATGCGGCCCGGGCAGGGTTTCGGTCGCAAACCGAAAGTCAAATCCGCCGCAAGCCTCTGCCTCGCAATCAAGGATAACGTCATATCCGGCGTCTACCAGCTGTTCGCGCAGCGGTCGCATGACCTGAAATGCTGTCAATCCCGGCGATTCGATCCGCCATGCACTGCGGGCAACATTTCCTTCGATTGTTTGACTTGGCACCCGACCCTGATCAAAAACGCCAATTGGCGCTGCATAGGTATCGGGCCCGGTGTTGCGCGTCACTGTCTGTCGCGCTGTCGTCGGCAAGCTGATCTCAAGCGCCAACGCAGGCCCTACAAGCAGGAGCGAAAGAACAGCAACCGCGCGGATCATCTGGCCTGAGCGTGATATTCGGGGTTGGGGCGCATATCGATCCCGCTGGCCACCCGGTTGGTCATGTTGAAAAACGCTGTTACGTTGGTAATGTCCCAGATGTCACGGTCACTAAAGCCATGATCGCGCAACCCCTGACGGTCTGCTTCGGCAATGCCAGCACTTTCAAGGGTCAATTGCACAGAGAAATCCAACATCGCACGTTGTTTGTCAGTGATTGGCGCAACCTTGTAATTCATCACCAATGCTTCGCCCAACGTCGGATCACCGGAAAGCGCGCGCACTGCCGCACCATGCGCCACGAGGCAATAATAACACTTGTTCACAGCAGACACTGCAACCGCGATCATTTCGCGCTCTAACTTGCTGAGCGCGCTTTGACCCAACATCAGATCATTGTACATCGCGGTAAAGGTATTCAGCTTTTCCACGTCAAATGCATAGGCTTTCAGAACGTTCGGCACCATGCCAAGCTTTTCCTGACAGATGTCAAAATACCGCTGCGTTTCTTCGGGCAGCGGGTCCATCATTGGCAGGTTCAGCGCGGTTGGCAGGTCATCAGCCATAGGTGGTATCCTTTAGTCAGGCTTGTGACGGTAATGGTAGCGGGCCGATGGCACAAAGCCTAGTCCACGATAAAGCGCGTTTGCACCGAGGTTGTCTTCTACACATAAGACAGCCATGTGCCGCGCGCCTTGCGATTCTGCCCAAAATGCAGCGCGGCGCATGATCCACTGCGCAACACCTTGCCTGCGCTGGTGCGGAGGGACTTCGACCGCATGCACCATGCACAGATCATCCGCCATCGCGGCAAATCCAACGCCGCCGGGCTTTTCGTTCCAGCGGGCAAAAATCGCTGTCTTCACCGCCGCCCGCGCCATCACCTCAAGCCGTTCAGGGCCAATGCCTCCAGACGCCCAGATTTCGCGCATGATGGCGAGAGGTTCCCAGATATGAAAGGCGGTCACACGCGGAATTGCCACATCCGTCAACTTGGCAAGTGGCAAAGAATACAGGATCACCGGATCAATCACCTCATACCCGTGCTCCGCCAGCAGCGCATCAAGCTCTTCTTCATCTTCACGGATCATAAACAAGGGCGCCTGACCGATCTGCATCATCGCAGCTTCAGCTATCGCAATATCCGCTTTGGTCACATCGCCATTGGCAGTCGCCGCCGACACCCGTTTGCCGCCCCCCTGACCATCCCGCAAAGTCCATTGGCCGGACGTCCAACAGCGCGCGGCAGGCCATGTCCGGTCTATGGCGTCATAGAGTTGCTTTGCATTGGGGGTCATGGAAATACGGCCTTGAGTTCCGCTAGCGCGGCATCCACCACGTCTTCTTCGGTGCCTCGGATCACAATGTTTGATCCGTATTTCCCTTCTTTCTGAAACGGATAGGACCCCAAAGACAGCGCCGGATAGGCGTCGGCCAAGGCGCCTAGTGGCCCAGCGATGTCACCTTCTCCCCGCTCAATCCGCAAGGTCTTGCTGATCAGTGGCGCGCCCCCGGTCAAGGTCGGCAAGACTGAGGCCACCATCGCTTCGAACACGGATGGGACACCAGCCATCACATGAACATTCTCAAGCCGGAAACCCGGCGCCACAGACACGGGGTTATCGATTAACGCCGCCCCCTCGGGAATCCGCGCCATGCGCAACCGTGCGGCGTTCAATTCGGTGCCCGCCTTGGCATAATGCGCCGCCAAGAGCGCACGGGCATCTTCGCGCACGTCAATGGCCGTTCCAAACGCGGCGGCGATGCAATCTGCGGTGATATCGTCATGGGTTGGCCCAATCCCGCCACTGGTAAAAACGTGTTCATAGGTCCCAGACAGCTCTTTGACAGCCGCGATGATCGTTTCGCGTTCATCCCCCACAACGCGCACTTCGCTCAGGTCGATGCCAGCCTGCGTTAATTGCCCAGCCAGATGATACATGTTGCTGTCGCGGGTGCGGCCTGACAGGATCTCGTCTCCGATCACAATCATCGCGGCGGTGGGGTTTGGCACAGGCTTCTCCTTGAGGGTTTGCTGTCATCGGTATAGGCCGCACCACATGCGCTTTCAAACCGAACTTGTCCCTGCCCGCCTCATCAAACGTTACAAACGTTTTCTGGCCGATTGCACGTTGGAGGATGGCCGCGAGGTTGTTGCCCATTGCGCCAACCCTGGCTCCATGATGGGACTGGCCGAACCAAACAGCAAAATCTGGCTGGAACCCAATGATGACCCCAAGAAAAAGCTGAAATTCGGATGGCGGCTTGTCGATCATGAGAACGGGCATTTCACCGGCGTTGACACCAGCCTGCCCAACAAAGCTGTCCGCGCCGCGCTGGAAGGCCGCGAGATTGAGGCGTTGGCGGCTTACACAATGGTCAAGCCAGAACAGAAGTACGGCACCAACTCCCGTATTGATTTTTTGCTAAGCGGTGATGGCTTGCCCGATGCATATGTTGAGGTAAAATCTGTCACCTTGTCGCGCACACCCGGTCTGGCTGAATTTCCCGACAGCGTCACAGCGCGCGGGGCAAAGCATCTGGGTGAATTGGCCGAAGTCGCCCGCGCCGGTCACCGGGCCGTCTTGTTATACCTTGTTCAACGGACTGATTGTACTCATGTGAGCATGGCTGACGATATAGACCCCACTTATGCCCAAGCCCATGCCACTGCGACACTGGCAGGGGTGGAAACATTGTGCATTGGCACCCATATCACCCCGCAAGAGATAACAATTACCGCACCTCTGGTCCTTGGCCTCCCCACACGCTAGAAGAGCATAATAGAATACGATTGGAGAAATCGGTGAACGAACAACACCGCGGCCGTCAAACCAAAGACGGCATCCGCATTTATGACCCCAGCGATTTTGCTGGTATGTATGCAGCCGGCGCGCTGGCCGCGACCATCTTGGATGAGATCGCTGAACATGTCATTGTTGGCCAATCCACTGGTGAAATTGACCGCATCATCGAAGACAAGGTGAATGCAGCGGGCGCAAAATCCGCGACCATTGGCTATAAAGGATATAAACACGCCAGTTGCATCAGCGTGAACCACGTTGTCTGTCATGGCATCCCGGGTGACAAAAAGCTCAAGGATGGCGACATTCTCAATATCGATGTCACGGTGATTGTCGATGGATGGTTTGGTGACACGTCGCGCATGTATGTGGCAGGCAAACTTGGCCGCAAATCAGAGCGGTTGATAGAGGTCACTCATGACAGCCTGATGCGCGGTATTGCTGCGGTCAAGCCCGGCAATACCTTTGGAGACATCGGGCACGCCATCCAGAGCTTTGTTGAGGGGCATCGCATGTCTGTTGTCACGGATTTCTGCGGTCATGGGCTGGGCCGGGTTTTCCATGCGCCCCCCAATGTCTTGCATTACGGCAAACCCGGTGCGGGTGCGGTGCTTGAACCCGGTATGTTCTTTACGATTGAACCGATGGTAAATCTCGGCCGTGCGGAAACCAAAACGCTAGCCGATGACTGGACGGCCGTGACCCGCGACAAGTCACTCTCTGCGCAATTTGAACATTCTGTCGGCGTGACAGAAGACGGCGTTGAGATTTTTACACTGTCTCCTTCGGGCAAGTTTCACCCCACTTACGGCTGATCATCCTGCATCATTCGTTTCATCAGTAACGACAACAACGTCTCCCCCCCAAAAGGGGTGACGCAATCGTTGATGAAAACAGGCCCTGCCGCAGGGGCGTTGGGTGCAGGCAAACAGATCGGTTCATCCGCTGTTTCTGACCTTGAAAAGGGCCGCCCAAAATACGTCGCATCTGTCATTTCAACACCATACCCTCTTTTGCGCCTAACCCCAAACTTGGATCAGCAAAACAGGTTAGATATTGACAGGTGCAATTGATGTAATAATGTAATTACATGTTTACCCATTCTGATATGGATCAGGTTTTTGCCGCTCTCGCCCACAGCACCCGGCGCGAGATTTTGGATCACTTGCGCGACCGACCGGGACTTGCGGTCGGAGAATTAGCCAAGTCTTTCGACGTTACACGCATCGCTGTGATGAACCATTTAAACGTGCTGACCGCCGCTGGACTTGTCACCAGTCACAAAAAGGGTCGCACCCGGCATCTCTATCTCAACGCGATGCCGCTTCAACTGATCTATGAGCGCTGGATTGACGGGTATTCAGAACATTGGCTCGACCGAATGAGTCTGATCAAACATGCCGCCGAAGCAGCCGCAAAAAAGAACGAAAGCGAGTGAATATGGCCCATGCCCCCAAATCCATTAGCCGAACATTTATCAACGCCCCCCTTGAAACGGTTTGGTCCACGCTGGTGGCAACCGACACGCCCTTGCCATTCTTCTTTGGGGCTGTATGCCAGACGAAAGATGGCCTGAGACCGGGCGAAAAAATGCGCATGGTCAATCCATCTGGCAAAATCGCCATGGTTGTTGGTGAAGTCCTGACATTTGAGCCCCCGCACCGTTATGCCCATACATTCCAGATGACAGACATTGATGAGCCACCCTGCGTCGTCACCTATGAGTTGCGCCAAAAAGACGGTGGGACAGAATTTGATCTGATCATCACCGAGGCCATCGAAGGCTCCAAACTGCACAAACAAATGCTGTCAGGTCAGAAGTTTATCGCCACCAACCTCAAGACCTTGGTTGAGACAGGAAAGCCTGCAATCACCGGCCGTCTGGTCCGCCTCTTGGGACCTGTGATGGCGCTATTGGCACAAAAGAAACAACGCATTGAGCACTGGCCGCTATAACAATCTTGCGCAAATAGGTAATAGTTGTTGCCATAAATTTCATTTTATGCTCAGGTCCCAGAAAATAGGGAAGAGATTCTGACATGAATTGGGAAGACATCTTTGCAAACCGTATGGACCGGATGCAGGCAAGTGAGATCCGCGAGCTTTTGAAACTGCTGGATCAACCAGACATCATATCCTTTGCCGGGGGCATCCCCGACCCCGCGTTATTTCCGGTGGATGCATTTCAAAACGCTTTGTCAGAGGCGTTATCCCCCACCAACAGCAGCGCCGCACTGCAATATTCGGTGTCCGAAGGCTATGCCCCGCTGCGCGACTGGATTGTCGGGGAAATGGGAAAATTGGGTGTGCCCTGCACCCGCGACAACGTGCTGATCACCTCAGGATCGCAACAGGCGTTGGACTATCTCGGCAAACTGCTGCTGTCTCCGGGTGATACGGCACTAGTCACTTGGCCCACATACATGGGCGCATTGGGCGCTTTTAACGCTTATGAGCCGCAATATGACCGTTTGATCCCCGGCGGCAATCGATCCCCCCAAGACTATGCTAAAACCGCCAAAGACGCAGGAGGACAGGTAAAATTTGCCTATGCCTCTGTCGATTTCGCCAATCCCACCGGTGAAACACTGAACCGCGCTGCACGCGAAAATATCCTTGATCTGGCGGACAGGCTCGACATTGCGGTGATCGAGGATTCCGCCTATCAATCCTTGCGTTATGACGGGGCGATCATCCCACCAATGTTGGCTTTGGAAATTGCCCGCAAAGGCAGCATCGAAGCCTGCCGAACCCTTTATTGTGGCAGTTTTTCCAAGACCCTTGCCCCCGGTTTGCGGGTTGGTTGGGTCTGTGGGGCGGCTTCTGTCATCTCACGGATGGTTTTGCTCAAACAGGCATCTGATCTGCATTCTGCGACGCTGAACCAAATGGCCATCAATACTGTAGCGCGTGACCTCTTTGACACGCACACCGCAAAGCTGCGCCAGACCTATGTGGCACGACGTGACGCGATGCTTGCGGCCCTACAGACGCATATGCCTGATGGGGTCAGCTGGACCCATCCAGAAGGGGGTATGTTCGTCTGGGTCACCTTGCCCAAACACATGGACGGCGGGGCATTGCTGCGCCACGCGCTGGCCAATCAAAGGTTGGCCTTTGTCCCCGGACAGGCGTTTTATGCCGACCGTTCAGGGGCCAATAGCCTTCGACTTAGCTTTTCAATGGCCGATGACGCGCAAATTGGCGAAGGCATGATGCGGTTGGGCAAGGCCATTCGGGCTTTGGCCTAGCAACTGTCTCTCACAAGGCGCTTGAGCAGCCCAGTTGCGAGGGACGGCGCCCTAAGACACTGCCAACAAAGTGACATGTGTGTCGCCAAACTTGCGTTTGTCCAAACGGGTGAACCCCTCAGGCGCCTGCATCGGTGCGTTTTCTTCCCAAACAATGGTGGCTTGTGGGGCAAGCCATCCGCCACCTCGCGCCGCCTCCAATGCCGATTGCCCCATGCCTTTGCCATAGGGCGGATCCAGAAATACCAGATCAAACGGGGCAGCCGGCCAGGCACCCAGTCGCGTGGCATCGTTTCGCATCAGCGATGTTTGATCTTTGACGCCCAGCTTGGTGATATTCTCACCAATCAGCTTTTGTGCCACACGGCCGCTTTCAACAAAACAAATCTGTTCCGCCCCCCGTGACAAGGCTTCAAGCCCAAGCGCCCCGGTCCCTGCGAAGAGGTCGAGCACCCTCGACCCGATGAGCACGTCGCGGTGCGTCAGCATCGAAAACAAGCTTTCGCGCACCCGATCGGACGTTGGCCGCAAATGTGCGCCAGCATCCCCTTTGCCCAGATTCGCCAATGCTGTCCCGCGATATGTTCCTGCGATGATCCTCACCCGCGCAACAGCGCCTTAAGGTCCGTTTGCGGATCAGCTATGGCATCTGCATCTGGTGATTTCCCGCTTTCTATCAGCCGTTTGCCGACCATATAGCCCCGCGGATCGTTCATTGCGTCCACTGCCAGTAATGTTGTGCCGCGGTAATACCAAAACCCAACGCTGTTGGCATCCGTGCGCCGCGTCACAACCTGATCATATCCGGTATTCAATCCAGCGATCTGCAGTTTTACGTCATACTGATCAGACCAGAACCACGGCTTTGCGACATATTCTTTGTCCGCCCCCATGATATTTTCGGCAACGCATTCTGCCTGATCAATTGCATTGGGCACGGATTCCAACCGAATGCGGGTGTCACGATAGGGAAAAGACGCGCAATCACCGGCAGCCCAGATATGCGGATCAGAGGTGCGGCCTTGCGCATCCACCTTGATGCCATTCTCCAAGACCAGCCCCGCCGCCTCGGCAAGATCAAGACCCGGGCGGATACCAACGCCAACAATCACAAAATCCACCTCCAGAACTGACCCATCAGACAATTCTGCGCCGCTGACTACACCCTCTCCGGTCAGGGTCTTAAGGCCAACACCCTCACGGATATCTACACCATGTTGCTTATGTAATTCCCGAAAGAAGTCACTGGTCTGTGGCGCCGCAACCCGTTGCAATATCCGATCCGCCATTTCAACCAACGTCACTTGCAGGCCAAGTTTGGCCGCGACCGATGCCGCCTCTAACCCGATATATCCGCCCCCCACAATCAAGACCCGGGCGCCCTGCACAAACTGTGGTGCCATCGCATCCACATCCGCCAGATCGCGCACCACAAACACACCATTTAAATCACCGCCGATGGCTGCTGGCAGACGGTTTGGTTCAGACCCGGTGGTCAACACCAACTCATCATAGGCCAAAACCTCATTTGCTATGGTGACCGTTTGTGCGGCCTTATCAATTGCGGACACTGACGTGCCCATCCGCAAATCAATGTTGTTCTCGGCATAAAACGTCTCGGGGCGCAGAAATAAACGTTCCAGCGCCATGTCCCCCATCAGATACGCTTTGCTTAGGGGGGGGCGTTGATAGGGGGGCACCGGTTCTGCACCAATCAAGGTCACCTCACCATCAAACCCGCTATTTCGCAGCTTGGCCACGCAGGATGATCCCGCCTGCCCCGCACCGATCACAATTACTTTGCCCATGAATTCTACTCCCGCGACTGGTCGCCATTGCTTGCAAAAGCTATATGTGTGTCAGCGATAAACGCAAACCTATGAAAGGCATACACATGACAATTTCTCAAGGCGACACCCTGCCCGATGCGACACTGGTACAATTGGGTGCCGAAGGTCCTGCACCCGTGCAATTGGCCGACAAGATCAAAGGCCGCAAAGTTGTCGTTTTTGCCGTGCCGGGCGCGTTCACACCCACCTGTCACTCCGCTCATGTCCCTAGCTTTGTGCGCACCAAAGATCAATTTGACGCCAAAGGTGTGGATGAGGTGATTTGCGTCTCTTGTAATGACCCGTTTGTGATGAAGGCTTGGGGTGAGGCAACGGGCGCAGAAGCGGCTGGCATCACCATGCTGGCGGATGCGCAATCTGAATTCACCAAAGCCATTGGCATGGACTTTGATGCGCCGCCAGCCGGACTTGTTGCCCGGTCCAAACGTTATGCGATGTTGATTGATGACGGCAAGGTCACATTGCTGCAAGAAGAAGAAAGCCCGGGTGTCTGTGAAGTTTCAGGCGGCGAGGCGCTACTGGCCTCCATGTAGCCATATTAGGATCAGGACACCTTAATCCTGTTTCTAAGCGGGGCGCGCGATGCGTTGCCCCGCCAATCCGTTTACCCACCTATCCGCAAAGACTATCCATCTTGCGCGCCAACTTGGCGTCAAGCGCGCTCAGCCCATCCACTTCGTGGGTCGTCAGAGTAACATTGACGGTCTTATAGACGTTGTCCCATTCAGGGTGATGGTTCCATTTTTCTGCCCAGATGGCCACTTGTGTCATCCAGCCAAAGGCCGCCACAAAATCTCCGAAAACAAACGTCTTTTGGATGGCATCGCGGCCCTGCACCATTTCCCAACCCGTCACAAAAAGCGGTTCCAGCACTGAATGCCGTGTTTCTTCGCTTAACTTTTCAGTCATTCCTGTTCTTCCACCTGAGGTCGTTTGAAAGGGCCGTAATCGGTTAATATTTCAATTTCATGATCCACCGCATCACGTTCGGCTTGCAGGTAATCGCCAACTGCCTTGGCAAACCCCGGATCTTGCATCCAATGCACCGACCATGTCGCTGTGGGTAAATAGCCGCGCGCCAGTTTGTGCTCCCCCTGAGCGCCAGCCTCAACTGTGTTCAGCCCACGCTCAATTGCGATATCGATCGCCCGATAATAACACAATTCAAAATGCAGACAGGGATGATGTTCCGTACAGCCCCAATATCGGCCATAAAGCGCATTCGCCCCGACAAAGTTCAACGCACCGGCCACCCAGCGCCCATCGCGCTGCGCCAGCACAAGGGCGATATCATCCCGTAACCTGTCCTGCGCGATGTCAAAAAAGCCCCGTGTCAGATAGGGTGACCCCCATTTTCGCATGCCCGTATCCTGATAGAACTGCCAAAATGCGTCCCAATGTTCGGGCAGAATGCTGTCTCCGGTGAATGTTTCGATCGTGCCACCGAACCCTTGCGCCTGCACCCGCTCTTTGCGGATGTTCTTGCGTTTGCGAGAATTGAGGCTGGCCAAAAATCCATCAAAGTCAGCGTAATTGTCATTGCGCCAATGAAATTGCTGGCTTTTGCGAACCATCAACCCCATCTCTTCCGCGAACATGGCCTCTTCTTCAGTGCAAAACGTCATATGCACCGAAGACAGATCGTTATTTTCGGTGACCTGCTTTGCACCTTGCAACAACACTTGACGCCCCACATCCTCAAACCCCGGACGGGTCAACAACCGCCGCCCCGTTGCAGGTGTATGAGGCACCGCAATTTGCAGTTTGGGATAATATTGCCCACCGGCCTGTTCAAACGCATGGGCCCAATTGTGATCAAAGATGTATTCGCCCTGACTATGCATCTTGGCATAAAGCGGCGACACCGCGATAATTTGCCCCTCAACGGTGGCAACCAAATACTGTTGTTGCCATCCCGTGCCCGGCCCGACACTGCCGCTTTCTTCGAGGGCGGACAAAAACCGGTAGGTGGTGAAAGGATCTATTGGTGGGGATCCATCAGCTGTTTCGGGACAGGCGCAGGCATCCCAATCCGTTTGACCGATCTCGGCCAAATGCGGCACCAACCTGATTTCGATTTCTTGCGTGGTCATATGCCGTCCTGCCTGCTCTGCCACTTATGTGTGGCCTCTTGTGCAAGGATCAAGGAGCGAGGCCCGCGACATACCCCTCAAAGGTAATATTATCCGCAACTTGCCGCGCCGAGGCCTCTTGTTGTGCAGACCGTACAGTCCAACAGCATATCATTGCTCCTTGGGCCTTAAGTTCGGCCACTCGCGCGCGTTCCAGATCATCCACCTCATGTGAAATGAAACTGGCCCCCACACGATCATAATCAGGAATTTCCCGCAGTCGATCACAGGTTTCGCTGGGCAAAGGCCAGTCCTTGACGTCATAGGCACTTGTTACAATACCACGCGGCACATCAGGCAAGAGTTCAGCCATAGAACCCACTGCATGAGGGTTAAACGACATCACCGCCAATGCACCTTCATAGTTTTGCAACGCTTCAGCGGTTGCTTTTTCCAACACGCCGACATTTGGGCCCATTGCCCCATCTTGATCCTTGATCTCAATCAGCAATGGCACCTGACCAGCAATCAGGTCCAATATTTCTGGCAGATCCGGGATTCCCTCTTGCCCTCCGATCAGCGGCATTTTCGCCAGATCACGGGCTGAATGTTGACGTATCGCGCCGGTCTGACCTGTGAGCCGATCCAACACATAATCATGAAACACAATCGCCGCGCCATCGAGGCTCAGCTGCACATCGATCTCAATGCCAAAACCCGCAGAAATTGCCGCACGGATCGCCGCACGGCTGTTTTCTGGTCGACCATCGGCAATATCATGCAAGGCACGATGCGCCAGTGGGGTTTCATAGAACGCTGCTGGTAGGGTCATTTGATCTCAAAAATGCCTTCAATCTCAACAGCAACACCCAAAGGCAGAGAGGGCGCAGAAACCGCAGACCGCGCATGTTGTCCTTTGTCACCCAGCGCCGCAACCATGAAGTCCGAACATCCGTTGATCACTTTGGGTTGATCGATAAAATCCGGCGTGGAATTTACAAAGCCCGCCAGCTTTACAACCCGAACAAGCCGCTCAATATCGCCACCACAGGCTGCTTTGACCTGCGCCAATAACGAAATCCCACAGCTTTTGGCCGCCGCAACGCCCGCCTCAACCGTCATGTCATCCCCCAACTTGCCGGTGATCAACCCATCCGGCCCGTTTGAGATTTGTCCCGAAACATAGACAATATTGCCCACCTGCACAAAAGGCACATAATTGGCCGCTGGGGCCGGGGCATCCGGCAATGTCACGCCAAGTTCAGCCAGCTTTTCTGTAATGCTCATCACCAAGTCCTTTTCAGATGTCGTATCTGGGGGACGCTAGCGGGCAATTGGCCCCACGAAAAGGGGATATCAGCTTTCGCGAAAGGCCCGGGCGAAATAATCAACAACCGGTTTGATGAGGAAGGCCATCGGAGACCGTTGTGTGGTCTGAATAAAGGTCTCAACCGGCATGCCCGGCAGCAACACCGCACCAGTTGGCAGTTTATCCAATTCGCCGGGTTTTAAGATGATTTGCGTCTGGAAATAACGTTCGCCAGAGCGTTCATCCTCAACTGCATCTGCTGCGATCCGCATCACAGTGCCAAGCACCTCAGGGGTCAACCGTTGATCAAGCGCGGACAACCGCAGCTTTACATCCTGACCAATATGCACTTGATCAATATGTTGTGGGGTGACCCGCGCCGCAATAATCAGCGGTTGATCCTGAGGAATCAGAAACAACAAGGGTTCAGCCGCACGCAAGACTGAACGCTGGGTTTGAATGTGCATGCCATGCACAACACCTGACACCGGAGCACGGACCTCTGCTTGCGCAATCTGCGCTTGCAACTGACGGGCATCATTGGTGAACTTTTGCAACGGTTGTTCCAGTTCCTGAGCCTTGGCAATCGCGGTCTGACGATATTCAGTAGCGCGTTGGACAATATCGATATCGGTTTCGATAATGCTCTCGCGTGCCTCGGCTCTGGCTGAAATCAATTCTCCAAGACGTCCTTCCAGCGTGGCGCGTTCACGATTCAGTTGCAGCACGGCTGCTGATTGGGACAATCCCTGGGACAGCAGTTTGTTCTGGTTCACCAGCGCTGTTGCGATCAAACCCATCTGCGTGTCGAGCGCCGTTATCTGCGCCTCAATGCCAACCACCCGCGCCCGCACCTGTTCTTGACGCTGGCGCAGTTGACGGGCCTGATTGTCCCGCGTTGCCCGGCCCGCTGCAAACAGCACCCGCTGACCTTCCAATACTGCCTGAAATTCCGGAGTTTCAGCAGCATGGGCAATCAATGCATCCTCAAAAACAACGATATTTTGTTCGGAATATTCGGCCCGCAACCGGTCCATTCGGGCGCGCAATCCAAACAATTGCTCTTGGGCATAGGCGAGATCTGCTTGGGCGCTGTCCATGTTCAGACGGATCAACAGATCACCGGAGTTGACAAAATCGCCATCCCGCACCGCAATCTGCGCAACAACCCCGCCTTGCGGATGCTGCACAACTTGCCTGTTGCGGTCCAGATCGATGACACCGGAGGCCATGACCGCACCGGCAATCGTGGTCTGTGTCGCCCAAACTCCGATACCCAGACACAGGAACACCAACGCCGCAGCGCCTAACCCGACATAGGACCAAACGCGTGCGATGATCACATCATTGTTTCTCATCCTGCACCTGCTGTTGCACTTGGTACGGCCTTCAACGCGCGTCCGTTTTTGACCATGCCAGACAATACCTCATCTTTGGCACCAAAGGCCGTCCGGGTGCCCCCATCCAGAACCAGCAACATCTCACATTCGCGGATTGCTGCGGGACGGTGGGCCATGATCAACACGGCACGGCCCAATGCTTTGAAACGTTGCACCGCCGCGTTCAAAGCTTCTGAGCCGACGTTGTCCAGATTCGCGTTTGGTTCATCCAAAACCAACACAGCAGGATCAGCATAAAGTGCGCGCGCCAGACCGATGCGTTGTAATTGCCCCCCTGACAATCGATGCCGCCCTTCGGTAATCTTTGTGTCATACCCCTGTGGCAACGATAGGATCATGTCATGAGCGCCCGCCATCTTGGCCGCCGCAATCACTTGCGCTTCATCTGGTGTTGGCGCCAATCGGGCGATGTTTTGCGCCAGCGTACCGTCAAACAACCCTACCTGCTGTGGCAAATACCCTACATATTGCCCCAAAGCTTCGGGTGCATAGTGATCCAATGACGCACCATCCAGCCGCAATTGCCCTCCCGCAGGGGGCCAGATGCCAACCAAGGCACGCGCCAAGGTCGATTTGCCAGACCCCGAAGGCCCGATGATCCCGACGGCCTGTCCCGGTTCAACCTTGAAACTCAGCGCCTTGAGGGCTGCAAATCTTTCACCGGGCGGTACAACTGTGATTGCGTTGACCTCAAGCAGGGATTTGGGCTTGGGCAAAGCAACGCGCGGCGCGTCACCTGGCACTTCATCCAAAAGCATCGCCAGATGTCCCCAGCTTCGCATACCTTGCTGGGCCACGGGCCATTGGTTCAACAACGATTCCACCGGGGATAACGCCCGCCCCAACAACACCGATCCCGCGATCATTCCGCCCGGCGTCATTTGACCACCGATCACCAACCATGCCCCCAGACCCAACATCGCTGATTGCAAAAACAATCGCAGCGTTTTGGTTAATGTGGAAAAACCCCTGCCAATGTTGGAGCGAGTCAAATCGGCTTGCGCGGCCTCTGCTTGCGTCCCTGCCCAGCGCTGGTATGCGGCTTCTTGCATGCCCATTGCCCGCACCGCTTCGGCCTGCATCCCGATTTGAGCTGCGGTTGATTGTGCGTTTTGCTGTTGTGATCCTGCCATCGCCTGTGACCGACGCGACAACATTTGATTGGCTAAAGTGATGAGGACCAAAGCAACCCCGCCGCCAAGGGCCAACGCCCCCAACATCGGATGAAAGACAAATATCGCGGTGAAAAATATCGGCGTCCACGGCAAATCGAAACCAGAGATCACCACAGGCGAGGCGATCAATCGCTGCACATTTTCCAGATCCTGCAAACCAGCCCGTGTGCGCACATCGGGCAACACGGCTGATTTTCGCATCACCGCATGAAAGACACGTTTCTTTAGGTCCTGATGGAACCGTAACGCCACCCGCACCATGATCCGGCCGCGCGTAAAATCCAGAACCCCCATCGTGGCATACAGAAACACCATCAACAAAGACAAGGCAATCAACGTCGCACCCGACCCAGATGCCAGCACCCGGTCATAAACCTGCAACATATAAAGCGGCCCGGTCAGCATCAGCAGGTTGGCAAACATACTGAATAGGCCAACCGCCCAATAGAGCGGCCGACTGCGCACACGGGCATCGCGCAATTCGTCTTTGCCTTGTTTAGCATCGCTCACGCGCATTTTCTGATCCTGCTCACCATAGGACGTCTGCGCTCTGACGGCGGCTTGTCCTTCAGGTCCGTTTGATCAGAAGTTCTTTAAGATTGGATTGCTGGGATGGAAATTTCCCAGCCATGGCATCCTTTTGGTCTACATCCAGCGGACCGCACCGCTGACTTTTACCGAAGCACCCGGCGTGCCTGTTACCTCGACGTTCAGGGTCGAGGGCATCCCCATGTCCTCGCCTTGTGTGATGACAAATTGTCCGCCTTCGCGCAGCCCATCCCATTGCATATCAACCAACGCGCCCGCCAATGCGGCCGCTGCCGCCCCTGTTGCCGGGTCTTCGACAACCCCGCCGCTCGCAAATGCGTTGCGCACAATGAAATGTCTGGGGCTGTCGATCCAGATCAGGCTGACTGTCACCAAATCATGCGCCGCCATCAAGGCCCGCATCGGTTCAAAAGGATATGCCATCCCCCGCAACGCTTCCCTGTCCTTAAGCGCAAGCACCCCGTGGCGCACCCCCGCAAAGGCCAACGTCGGGCGCACCCGAAGGTCAAGGTCATCCTCCGTCAGGCTAAAACCATCCAGCAGCGCTTGGCGCAAACCATCCTCCATCGGTTTTGACCATGTACCCGGCGATTGCAACGCCGCATGCCAATCAGCGCCCACCTGCATCGCCTCAACGCTGATTTGATCTGCTGCTAGGTCAAGCACGTAGCGCCCTTCCCCTTCTTGCGCCCCAAGTGCTGCACCCAATGCAATTGTAGCATGCCCACAGAACGCAACCTCACCCAACGGCGCGTAATAGCGCACGCGCCAGTTGTCCCCTTGCGGGGCCGCAAACGCAGTTTCCGAGTATCCGAGGTCTGCTGCGATCTGTTGCATCTTGTCTGGGGAGGGCAAGGTTTCTGTAATCACAACGCCAGCAGGGTTGCCCCCGGCGTCCCCCTGAGAGAAAGAAGAAATCCGAAGCGGTGTCATAAGTGATCCTCATTTTGCAGAGCTTTGGCATAACGCAATCGCGGCACGCAGAATAACAATCAATTGTGCGCACCCCGATCACTGTCAGGAATGCTCAGCGACTTGAGGGGTCCGTTTGATGTGCATTACCGCTGCTTGACGTGCCAAAGATATCGCGCAAAACCTGATCAATGATCGTGCCACCGCCATTCCCATTGCCGGACCGGTTCCCGTTGACAATCGGCTTTGGGTCACTTTGTTGCTGTTCACTATGTCGGCTGGGCGCGGCAGGTGCTTGCATGGGCAAGGGCACATTGGGCAGCCCCTCATGGACCCGGCTCATCACCTCGCGCCAGATGTCTGTGGGCAAGCCGCCCCCTGTAACCCCCGTGAGCGGCGTGTTGTCGTCATATCCCATCCATACCCCGGTGACATATTCAGCTGAGAACCCAATGAACCACGCGTCTTTGGCCGCAGATGTTGTTCCGGTCTTGCCCGCCAATTGTCGCCCGTCAAACTGCGCACGTGATCCTGTCCCGTCAGAGATCACCTTTTCCATCATATAGACCAACTGCTTGGCCGCATCATCCTGAATGACCCGTTCTCCGATCCCCCCTCCAGATCCCATAAGCGGCTCTTCATCCCCCAACAGGGTCAGTTCAACCAACCCATAAGGCGTCACCGATGACCCCCCGTTCAGGATACCTGCATAGGCGCCTGTCATCTCAATCAATGTGCTTTCAGAAGCCCCTAACGCCAAAGCAGGCCCAGCGGCCAGATCATTCTGAATTCCAAATTGCGTCGCAACCTGAGACACCATCTCGCGGCCGACACTTTCGGATATTTTGACGGCCGGAATGTTCAATGAATTCTTGAGCGCAGTTGTCAGAGACACATCACCGTAGAATTTATTTGTATAGTTGCGAGGGCACCATTCACCGGACCCCGGAATATTCTTGCAATAGGGATCGTCCCGGATCAGGTCATTAGGGGAATACCCGAGATCAAGAGCAGCAGCATAGACAAACGGCTTAAACGCTGATCCCGTCTGACGTAGCGCTTGCGTGGCACGGTTGAACGCGCCAATAACTTTGTTTTGCCGCCCCCCCACCATACCGCGCACCGCGCCATCCGCTGACATGACAACAATTGCCGCCTGCGCTTTGGAACCCGCCCGCACTTTGTTGTCAAAAACCCACTTCAGACCGTCTTCGGCCGCCTTTTGGATACGTTGATCCAATGTGGTGATGATCCGCACATCTTCGGTGGTGTTGCGGGTAAAGAACTCAGGTCCGGTGGACATGACCCAATCCGCAAAATACCCACCTGCACGGGCTTGGGCGGCTTGCGACAATACCGCCGGATTGGCCTGTGCCGCCTCCGCTTCTTGTGCAGTCAGATACCCCTGCTCCCGCATCAAGCGCAGAACCGTTGCCGCGCGGTTTCGCGAGCGTTCCAGATTATTTGTCGGTGACAAGGTTGTGGGCGCCGTCAACAACCCCGCAATCATTGCACCCTCCGCCGCATTCACAGCCGATGCCGGTTTGCCAAAGAACCGTTGCGCCGCCGCTTCGGCCCCAAACGCGCCGCCCCCCATATAGGCGCGGTTCAGATAGATCGATAGGATATCATCCTTGGTATATTTCACCTCCATCGCGATGGAGAACAGCGCCTCCTTGGCCTTGCGCTGAATGGAACTGCGCCGACAATTCGCCTCATATTCCTTTTCTGTAAGGCCAGCGGTTGGGTCAAAAGGTTCGCCCAAACAAATCAGCTTTGCGACCTGCTGCGTAATTGTGGACCCGCCATGCCCGGACAAAGGACCGCGCCCTTCGCTTAGGTTGATGCGCACCGCAGAGGCGATGCCGCGCGGGCTGACACCCAGATGGCGATAGAACCGTTTATCCTCAGTCGCGATCACTGCGTTTTTCAGCTGCGGTGAAACCGAGGTTGCTGTGACCACACCGCCAAATTGATCCCCCCGCCAGGCAAAAACTTCGCCGTTGCGATCAAGCATCGTGACCGAGCCACGGGCCCGACCATCCAATAGTGCCTCAAGATCGGGCAAAGTTGTGTAAAGATACCCAACCGCCACCCCAAGCAAGAGCAAAGCCACAGCCGTCAACCGCCAGGTGATTTTCCAGATCGTCCGAATGATCCAACGGATTATCCCTGTGAAAAACCCAAGAACCCCACCTCGTTTGGCTTTACGGGGCTTGCGTATCTTTCGTCGGGCCGTCGCGGGTTTTTTCGCTGGCTTTTTTACGGGCTTTTTGGCGACCTTTTTGGTCACGGCTTTGCCTTTGGACGGGTAACGCTTGTCAGCGACCAAAGGCCGCTTCCGCTTGGGTGAATCACTCATAATATGCCTGTTCGGCTGCTCATTTTCTTTCAGCATAACCGGTTTCTGACGGATTGTTTAGCGCCCTCTTTTAAGCCTGCGGATTAACATCGCGCACAATTTTTAATCAAATTTACTCAATCGATTAATTTTTGCGCAATCCAACCTCACCCAAGGGCGGGAATCCTCCTGTGAACCTTTCCTCGCGGCCCGAAATAACAATTGGTGCTGAGGCATATCGCAGGGGCAACCTGCCAAACGGAAGAGGGATTCCAACGGTGAAACTCATCATTGCAACAATCAAACCATTCAAGCTTGAGGAAGTGCGCGAAGCGCTGACCGAAGCGGGTGTTCGGGGCCTGATGGTCACCGAGATCAAGGGCTTTGGCGCGCAATCCGGCCACACTGAAATCTATCGCGGTGCAGAATATGTCGTGAACTTTGTGCCCAAGGTCAAACTGGAACTTGTGGTGGCTGATGCTGTCGCTGATCAGATGGTCGAAGTGATCTCACGCACTGCACAAACCGGCAAAATCGGGGATGGCAAAATCTTTGTCCTCGACGTGGGACAAGCCGTGCGGGTGCGCACAGGTGAAACCGGCGATGACGCTATCTAATCTCAAGGACGAAATGATGAAAAAATCTTATCTCATTCCAGTCGCCGCCGCAGCCGCCGTGCTGCCGTCGGTTGCACTGGCCCAGGACGCAGCAGCGGTGACCGCTGAAATGGTCTGGATCATGAACACATTGCTGTTCCTCATTGGTGGTTTCTTGGTGTTCTTTATGGCCGCCGGCTTTGCCATGCTCGAAGGCGGCTTGGTGCGGTCCAAAAACGTAACCATGCAGATGACCAAAAACGTAGCGCTCTTTTCTTTGGCCACCATCGCTTATTGGGCGTTTGGCTATAACTTGATGTACCCGCTTGGCACATGGTCCGTTGATGGCGTGCTCTCCGGCGTCTTTGGCGCAGGCGTACTCGAAGCGGTTGGCATTGATCTTGCAGGCGCGGATGACGGCGAATATGCGTCAACCGGCTCCGACTTCTTCTTTCAGTTGATGTTCTGTGCTGCGACGGCCTCAATCGTATCAGGTGCCTTGGCTGAACGGATCAAACTGTGGCCCTTCCTGATCTTCGTGATCATTCTGACCGGCATCATCTATCCGTTGCAGGCGTCTTGGAAATGGGGCGGTGGCTTCCTTGATCAGGCTGGTTTCCTCGACTTCGCGGGTTCCACAGTTGTGCACTCCGTAGGGGGCTGGGCGGCTTTGGCTGGCGCGATTATCCTTGGACCACGGATCGGCAAATACAAAGATGGCCGTGTGAACCCGATGCCCGGTTCCAACCTTGCTTTGGCAACCTTGGGTATGTTCATCCTGTGGTTGGGTTGGTTCGGCTTTAACGGCGGCTCACAGCTGGCCATGGGCTCTGTTGGTGATATCGCAGATGTCAGCCGTATCTTTGCCAACACCAACGCAGCCGCAGCAGGTGGCGCGATTGTAGCGCTGATCCTCACTCAGATCCTGTACCGCAAGCCTGACCTGACGATGATCCTGAACGGCGCTCTTGCCGGTCTGGTTTCGATCACAGCTGAACCTCTGACACCTAGCCTTGGTATGGCGACGCTGATTGGTGGTATCGGTGGTGTGATCGTGGTCTTCGCGGTCCCAATGCTCGACAAGTTCAAGATTGACGATGTGGTCGGCGCCATCCCGGTGCACCTGTTTGCTGGCATCTGGGGCACAATCGCTGTGGTCCTGACCAACGGTGACGCAAGCCTTGGCACGCAACTCTACTCCATTGTTGTGGTTGGCATCTTTGCCTTCGTTACCTCCGGTGTCGTCTGGCTTATCCTTAAGGCCGTTATGGGCATCCGGGTCAGCGAAGAAGCGGAAATCACCGGGCTGGACATGGCTGAGCTGGGCATGGAAGCCTATCCAGAATTCTCCAAAGGCTAGTCTCGCCTCAAACACACAAAAGGCCCGGATCCAACGATCCGGGCCTTTTTTTGCACGCCAAGCAAATTCTGGCGGCACTTTCCAATCCAGTTCTTTTGCGTCAATTTGACATGATGCTCCGAATATCTTTGCACGTAACCATCGTTCTGTTCCTGACCATTGGTACGCAAGTTGGCGGGCTTGCTTGGTTACTCTCCCGAGCGTTTCGGCTCAAGATAATTTGCTTTCTAGCAGCATACATCGGGCTGTCCCTATCCGCTCTCTGGATTGCGCCGATGTTCGGCAGAGAGCCCTTGCCGTGTATGACGGGTGACGTTCTCAAAATGCAGTCGAAGGTTTACTGCGTCCTGAACCGTCAATATGTCGTTCCTGAACTCAAAGACGTACTGATGGATCATGCCCAGCAAATGCAAGCTCGCTTCCCCGGCACGGTGACCCGCGTTTTGGATGCAAATTTCCCATATTTGACCGGTTTTCCATTGCTTCCCCACCTTTCCCACGACGATGGGCGCAAGGTTGATCTCGCGTTTTATTACAGGGACAACACAGGGTATCTGCCCGGAACAGTCAGATCACCTATTGGGTATTTCGCGTTTGAAGATGGGCCAACCACATGCCCCGACAACGCGCTGACTCTGCGATGGAACATGTCTTGGCTGCAAAATCTGTGGCCGGCATATCGACCAGATGACTTCAGAATGAAAGCCGCTTTGCAGTTGTTAGACAAAGATGACCGCGTGGGAAAGGTCTTCATCGAGCCCCATCTGAAGAATCGAATTGACGTGCTCAGCAACAAGATCAGATTTCAGGGATGCCGGGCGGCCCGGCATGATGATCACATCCATCTTCAACTGTGACCTTGGCGTCATGCCACAACGCCAGCCTTCGCATCGGCAAGCTGATCTGTCCGGGCTCAAAGACAGCCGTCAACCCCACCCGAAACACCGGCAGGGTTGACCCATCTACGTCCTTTCTCAGACGCCAACGTCAAGAATTGCAGCAGCCAACACCGGCACGGTCTCAGCATTAAGCCCCGCAATGTTCATCCGGCTATCGCCCACCATGTATATCCCATGATCCACGCGCAGCGCCTCTACCTTTTCAGGTGAGGTGCCCAAACGCGAAAACATGCCGCGGTGTTGCGCGAGAAAACCAAATCGATCAGATCCTGAAAGTCGCTGCAATTCACCAGCGAGCTGCGTGCGGAGGCCCAACATCGCGCCGCGCACTTCTTCCAGCTCCGCCATCCAATCGGCCTTCAACGTGCTGTCATTCAGGATCGTTGTGACAATGCGCGCCCCATGATCGGGCGGAAAACTATAGTTCTGGCGGTTCAAAAATGCCAAAGTCTGTTGGTTCAGCGGATGCGCGGACGCATTCTGCGCTACCGCCATCAACAATCCAGTCCGTTCGCGGTAAATACCAAAGTTCTTTGAACAGCTTGCCGCAATCAATGTCTCAGGCACAGCTGCTACTACTTTGCGTGTGGCCGCTGCATCGGCATCCAACCCGTCACCGAACCCCTGATAAGCGATGTCGATCATCGGCGTTGCACCGGTTTTCAACAACACATCGATCACCGCATCCCATTCTGTCGCGTTCAAATTCGCGCCTGTTGGGTTGTGACAGCAGCCATGAAGCAAAATCACATCGCCCGCTTTTGCAGTGGCCAGATCTGCCAACATGCCGTCAAAATCCACACCACGGGTTTCGTCATCGAAATAGCGATACGGTACAACTTCCATCCCCAGATACTTGAGGATCGACAAATGGTTTGGCCAAGTCGGATCTGACACAAAAACCCGCGCATCGCTCCGGGCCATCTGCACCAGCTCAAAGGCCTGACGTACCGCGCCAGTGCCGCCCGGTGTCGCAGCGGCCGCAACATTTGAACGCGCAACAGCCCCCCCCAAGATCAGCTCAATCATCGCATCTGCAAATGCCGGATCACCGGCCAATCCCGTATACACCTTGGTGTCTTGCGCTTCCCAAATCTGCTGCTCGGCGGCTTTGACCGCGCGCATCACAGGCGTCAGCCCCGTTGCGTCCTTATAGACCCCAACACCAAGATCGACTTTCATCTCTCGCGGGTCTTCGCGGTACATCTGCATCAACGCGAGGATTTTATCCGCAGGTTGCGCCTTTAGGGTTTCAAACATTATGCATCTCCGGTTGCGACAGGTACGGTGGGGAACATCCCCCATTCCGCCCATGATCCATCATAAAGTGACCACTCTTTGTGGCCCATCCGTTCCAACGCCAACCCTAAGATGGCAGCCGTTATTCCGGACCCACATGTGGTGATGACTGGTTTGTTCAAATCAACGCCAGCGGCCTCAAACACACTACGGGTCTGGGCGGGTGATTTCATCGTCTGATCAGAGTTCAACAAGGTCCCAAACGGTACATTGCGCGAGCCCGGAATATGTCCGGCACGCAGCCCTTCACGCGGCTCGGGCGCCTCGCCCTTAAATCGAGCTGCCGCGCGGGCATCCACCACCTGAGGTGACGCCAGTTTGGACGCCTGTGCCACCTGCGTTACATCCCGCACCAAGTGATTTTGCATACGGACGGTCATATGCCGGTCACGTGGAATGGGCGGCATATCTTCGGTGCCATGCCCCTCGGCGATCCACTTGGGCAATCCCCCATCCAGCACCGCAACATTGTCCTGCCCCATCAGCTTGAACAACCACCACACGCGCGGCGCCGAAAGCATGCCAGCCCCGTCATAGACCACCACCTGATGGCCATCTCCGACACCCATAGCCCGCATCCGGGACATGAATTTTTCCACCGGAGGAACCATATGCGGCAAGTCAGATCGGGCATCCGAAATCTCATCAATGTCAAAGAACCGCGCGCCCGGGATATGCGCAGCCGTATATTCGGCCTGCGCGTCTCGGCCCGAATCCGGCATGTACCAAGACGCATCCAAAAGCCGCAGATCGGGGTCTTTTAGATGTTTGGCCAGCCAGCCAGTCGAGACAAGTGTTTTGGGGTCATCTGACATCATGCAGCCCTTCGTTAAACAAAGTTGCCCTTGCCTAATACCGGAGCTTCGGACTGGCAAGGGCAGCAGAACAATGCCGCTGCCCTATGCGCATTATTGACCCATTTTATTGCGCAGCATGCTGACCACCGCCAGAACTGCACCGCCGCCAATACCACCCCCGGCGATCTGCGAAACGATCGATCCGATGTCCAGACCACCGCCCGCGGCACCTGCACCCAAAACCATATTCAGGATCGTCCCGCCAAGGCCGCCACCAACGATCCCAGAAATCGAGTTGATCAATGTGCCTTGGTTGAAGCCACCAATTGCTTTGCCAGCTACATTGCCCCCAACAGCACCCGAAATCAGACCGATAAGAAGTTCCATATTGTCATTCCTCCAAGTCGCGAATTCCATACCCCAAACTTCGGCGCGACACCCAAAGTCTCCACACCCTAGGCTTCGTTAACCTTTTGGAAACGGGGAATTCGCCAGCAAAATCATCACGGAGGGTTCCGGCCTTTCAAGGCGCCACTTCCGACAAAAGCCCTGCAACAAACGTTTCCATCACCGCATGGCGTGCACGCGCAAGACGTTGACCTGTTGGGGTTTGAAACCCATCTGCCAGCTTCAAAAGTTTGGTGTAAAAATGATCCAAAGCATAGGTGCCATCATCCAGCGGCCGGGCCTGCGCAGCAGGGTCCTGCGGATCATAGATCGCGCGCTCCAGCTGCCCCGTCACCACAAAACACCGCGCAATCCCGATATGGCCCAGAGCATCCAACCTATCGGCGTCTTGCAGGATTTTTGCCTCAAGCGTGCGCGGCACGATCTCCGCAGAGAAGCTATGCGCTTGAATGGCATGGCTGACCTGATCAATATCCTTAGCCAACCATCCCAGTTCCGCCAGGATTCGCGCCGCTTTTTCGCCGGATAACCGGGATGCATCTGACCGCTTTGGGTCATCCTTTGGCAGGTTCACACAATCATGCAGGATCGTTGCAGCAACCAACACCCGATGATCCCCGCCTTCGCCCTGCCGCAGGGTTTGCACATTTTGCCAAACCCGCAAGATATGCGACAGATCATGCGCCCCATCCCCACCTTGCGGCTGGTCCAAGGATAACAATGCTACCGCAAGTGTATCAGCCGGGGCAAACCGCGATGCGACATCTAGGGACATGACCCACCCAATGGATCGGTCTGCAAAAGACTGGGCCGGCTTTGCATCCACTGCCACCACGCCGACAACGCCGGATAAGCATCAAGCAAGAGCTGCCCTTCAGGCACCCGTGTGAAATAGGACATCATCGGTCCAAGATGGATATCCGCCAGACTAAGGTGGTGCGCGTTCAATTGATGGCCTTGCCCTGCAATCTGATCCAACACTTTCAACACCGGTTGCGCACGCACAAGCCCTTCTGCAACGCGCTGTGCATCGCCACCTTCACCCATGACAACCGGCGCATAATACCCATTTGAGAAAACCTGCCTGATCAGGATCGGATAGACATCCGCATCACTCAAACCCATCACCTGCGCCATTTGCGCCAGCGCAATTGGATCTTTGGGGGCCAACGATAAAGAAGGGTTCAACGCATCCAGATATCGCAGGATCGCCGCTGTCTCGGTCAACCGCAATGCCCCGTGTTCAAGAACGGGCACACGGCGGAACGGTGTGTATTTTTGCAAAACAGGGTCTGGCGGGTCGGCAAAAGGATTGGCCTCAATGTACTCGGCTGTGCACCCGAATTCGTGCAAAGCAAGGCGCACAATCCACGTATAGACAGAATGTCGAAATCCGATCAGGCGCAGCGGCTCAGCCATGATCCTTAAGCAGCCGCGACTTTTGTCGTGACCAATCCCGTTTGGCTTCGGTCTCGCGCTTGTCGTGGTTCTTTTTACCCTTTGCGATCCCGATCTTCAGCTTGGCCATACCACGATGGTTAAAGTACATCACCAAAGGCACCAAGGTCATACCTTTGCGCTGCGTAGCATTCCACAAATCTGCCATCTGCTTGCGACTGACCAGCAATTTGCGGCGGCGGCGTTCCTCATGGGTAAAGGTCTTGGCCTGTGCGTAGGGCGCTATATAGCTGTTCACCAACCACAGCTCCCCCTCCTCAACTGCGGCATAGCTTTCGGCAATATTTGCCCCCCCCATACGCAAGGATTTGACCTCGGAGCCTTCTAGAATGATCCCACATTCGATGTCGTCATCAATCGCGTAATCATACCGCGCCCGCCGGTTTTCGGCGATGACTTTGTAGTTGGGGTCCGACTTTGACGATGCTTTTACCTGTGCCATGATATGCGATGTAGGCCCCTGACCGCCGGGGCGCAAGTCACCTGTGCCAGCAAGGAACAACCTGCCATGCGACAACGCCCCCTGATACTGGCCTTTTTATGCTTGATCCACATGGCCTCGATGACATGGGCGGATCCTTTGCGGATACTGGTCATGGGCGACAGCTTTATGACCTCCAACGGTTCTGTGGGTCACTCTGTCCCGGCCATCATCAAACGTGAATTACCCGCAAGGGTCCGCAGCACTGCGGTGCTTGGCGCCAGCTATGGCTATCGATTGCCAATCACCGGTGCCTTGGGGCTGAACATTTCCAAACAATACCGCAAAGGCCCGTGGGATGTTGTGGTTATGAATGGCGGTGGCAACGATCTTTGGCTCGGCTGTGGCTGTTCCAAATGTGACGCGCGGCTGGAGCGGCTGATCTCTCGTGATGGGTTAAGTGGTCAAATTCCCAAGGCTGTGACCCGTGCTGTTGCTGCGGGCGCTCAGGTTTTTTATGTCGGTTACCTGCGCAGCCCCGGCGTTGGCTCCCCTATTGAACATTGCCGTACTCTGGGCGATGCGCTTGAAAAACGGCTCCAGCAGATGGCAAAGCGTTACCGCGCTGTGACCTTTGTTTCTTTGGCAAATCTGGTACCCAGAGGCGACCGCAGCTTTCATGCCGGGGATATGATCCACCCCTCTCCCAAAGGCAGCACAGCCGCCGCGCGTCGGATCATCGCTGCAATCAAGGCGAACCGTTAAGCCCTTGTAGCGATTTCGGTTCTGATCTTAATCACCCAGCTTGGCGTGAACCTCATCCAAATCAATTTCGCCCACTGGCATCTTGTTGTTTGGATCGTCAAAATCATATTTGAATAGATCAAAGTCACGCTTATAGATCTCGCGCACCAGATGCATCGACAGATCGTCAAAGTAATCCCCAACCGGATGTGCGCGCTTGGGTCCGTGCCCTTCGCTTTCGTTAAAACGCGGAATGTCGGCCAACTTTACCGCATTGGGCGTTTTGATCGCATTCAACACATCCTGCATGCCCTCGTTAAAGCTCTCGGTCCAGACGATCTTGTCATAGGTGCCGCCGTTGACAATGAATGTGCTGACGTGACCGGACATGGCCGACCAATGGATGTCTGGGTCCATCGGACGCCGCCACCGGATGGTGTCACGCGCAAACAACAAAAACCGCCGAAAGCTCTGAATTTGGTCGAATTCCTGTTTGCCGTCGTCACCCCCGACCTCAATCCCGTACTTTTGAATAAGCAAGGGAACCAGATTGCCGCGGTACCGCTTGCCGTTCCGTTGAATGCCACAAATTTTATCAAAAAACGACGACAGAATGCGCGTATAAGGATTGCGCACACAGGTGAACGCATAAGATGCATGGCTGGTTACATTAGAAGTGATCGGTTTTTGCGATGGTTCAAGCGCCCATTTGTGCATCCCGGATTGCGCATCATGGATATCTCCGTCAAAGAAAGTCCCGTGATCAGAGTAAAACATGATCTGACCAATGGTCGAACATGCACATTTTGGTACGACGCGGTAAACCACGCTCTCACTTTCGGTCATCCAAGTTCCTGGAAATCCCATATTTCTATCCCTGCTCGCCTGACTGTTTTTCGCAACAGTTCGATATCAGCTTAAAAAAGCAAATTAATGGTGTTTATTCAATCTGTCTTCACCCTTATCAAGGTATTCAATCAAAGGCAAAAGGGCCTATCGTTTCCAAAATGGCAAAAATCGCCTACATTTTATTGTGTCACAAAGAACCCGATGCCGTCATCCGGCAGGCGGAACGACTCACTGCGGTGGGTGACTTTATGTCGATCCACTTTGACGCTTCGGCCAGCCCGGTCCACTACAGCCTGATCAAAAATGCGCTCAAGGACAATCCAAACGTCACCTTCCCCAAACGAAGGATAAAATGTGGCTGGGGTCAGTGGTCTCTTGTTCAGGCAACGCTTAACGCTGTTGAAGCCGCGGTTGATGCGTTCCCCCGTGCCTCCCATTTTTACATGTTGTCCGGCGACTGCATGGCGATCAAATCAGCCGAATACACCCATCAGTTTCTCGACAACAACGATGCCGATTTTATCGAAAGTTTTGACTATTTTGAAAGCGACTGGATCAAAACAGGCTGGAAAGAAGAACGCCTGATCTATCGGCACTTCGTCAACGAACGTGAACACAAAAAGCTGTTCTACTTCCTGTTTGAAGCCCAGAAAAAGCTCAAGCTGGAACGCAAGATCCCCGAAGATTTGCAAATCATGATCGGGTCGCAATGGTGGTGTCTGCGCCGCCAAACCGTCGAACAGCTGCTGAATTTTGTGCGCGAACGCCGGGACGTCATCCGCTTTTTCCGAACCACCTGGATACCGGATGAAACCTTCTTTCAAACACTTGTGCGCCACTTGGTCCGAGAAGACGAAATCCGATCCCGGACGCTGACATTCCTGATGTTCACCGACTATGGGATGCCCGTAACATTCCACAATGACCATTATGAACTGCTGCTCAGTCAGGATTACCTTTTTGCCCGCAAAATCAGCCCAGAGGCGCATGATCTCAAACGCAGGCTCGGCCTTTTGTATATCGCGCAAGGCGTCCAGTTTCAGATCAGCAATGAAGGGCGGAGCCTTTTTCAATTCCTGACGGGCCGTGGCCGCATAGGTCGGCGCTTTGCCACACGTTTTTGGGAAACCGAAAGCACATTGGGCCGGGAACGTGAACTACTGATTGTCGTGTGTAAAAAATGGCATGTGGCCAAACGGGTGCTGGACCGTATCCGGCAAGTGACCAATGTGCCCGCCATCGAATACCTTTTCAACGAAGAGGACACACCGCTGCCCGATCTGGGCGGCATTCAGAAAACCTTGGAAAAACGCCACCGGCACAGACGCGCATTGATGCGTATGTTGTTTGACTATTTTGAGACCGACAAACTGATCATCTGCATGGATCCGGCCAACCTTGATCTGCTCAGCGATTTCACCGCTGACCGTTCCACGACAAAGATCATGGAAATTGAATGCCAATTCTCAGATGATTACCTGACAGGGCATGCCATGCGGGTGGGCTTGGCAGGGGATCAGACCTCGGCTGATACACTCGAACGTCTTTTGCCCACGATCCGCAATGATATGGTGTTCGAAAGTGACCGCATCCGCGACGCCGCGTTCGAACACCTCACTCGCATGCGCGAAACAGCAGAGGCTGACACAAACGCCAATGCACTGGCGAATTTCCTGACCTTGCCAACCGACAAGACCCTGGAAATTGTCCAGAACGATCATCTGTTCTCAGATTGACGCAGGCAAGGCTTTGGGTCAGGCCTCCTAAGTTTTCTTTTTCCAAGTCCCGATCCAGCGGCGCAATGCTCCGGATTTTTCCACCATATCATCCTCAAGCGCCTCTAACGTGGGATCGATCCGCGCCACTCGGAACCGGCGCCAACGCACCCAAATGGCCCAAGACACCGCCGCAAAAAGGGCGATAATCAGGATGTTCAGAAAAGGAATGCCTTTTGATGCATCCGGCCCGTTAACCGGCCGCAACGCGATAGCGTTTGGGAAAATCGTAAAAAACTCGTTTCTCCAACCATAATGTTTAATGGCGAAATATTCGGGCGCATCAGAGGTCGTCTTGCCGTCCGCCGCCTCCGCTTGCAGATTTGACGTGTCGAACTTGAAATACGGCGGCCACCCCCAGCCGGTATCTTCGTTGCGGTATACCATCACATCACCATTGGCCTGTCGCGTCTGAATAAAGAACACATCGCGATTGGCCAACGTGCCATCTGTCCCGACATCCGCCTGCGCCCAAAACAGCGCATTTTCGCCCAGATCGATCCGCTTTTCATAGGTATCCGTGACCCGCACGATATCGGTTTGCGGCAACGTATAGTGGAAAATCGCCACCACCAGCACCCAAAACGTCGTCCAGAAAACCCATTTAACAATCGTAAACATCTTGACCCCTCTTAGGTGAAATTCGTCAGGTAAATGATGACCATAATCACCACAACAGGCACCACATAGACGCCCAGAATTAACTTGCGACGGATCGACCCGTCATAACGTTCCAGCCCACGCTGCACAAAGGTATCGCGATCCAGCCGTTGTTCACCGTCGTGCCATTTCTTGCGCAACTTGGATTTTCGCACCGCACGGGAATAGAATGACAGGCTGACATAGATCACCGTCAACGCCACAAAGAGTATGCCAAAAAGCCGGATAAATCCGATCATTTGTTTCTCCTCACTGCGCCCCAAGGTCCAACCCGCGCAATCAAATCACGCACCGGTGCGGGTTCTGACAAAGGGGCATCATGACCAAATAACGTCTCGCGCGCGCCTGCTTTATCGACCTGATACTCAGCCACAAGGAAATCAACAACGAATGCCTTCTTGGCCTCTGGCCAACTGGCATAGGTCGCATAAAACAGCTCTTTGTGGCAGATAAACATCTGTCTGGCATCTTTGGGAGCCAGTTCAGCAAGCAACATATTCACCAAGGCAGCATCCTTGGTATCCGCAGCGCGAAGCGTATAGAAATAGGCCGGATGATCTGAGGAAATGCGCGGCCACTTGCCGCCATTCTCCGCCCAATTGATCAGGGCACTTAAGGCATGAAACTCATCTGGCAGCTTGTCGCGATGCGCCCGTGCCAATCTTCGTAGATCCGCCCGTGTCGCCCCACTTAGGTCGATATCTTCGTCCGCCACCGCATCCACCAGCACGAAATCCATCTTTTGGCGCAAGATCGCCGCCGCATGATCCTTGCGCCCTTCGACGATGGTTTCGGTCAGGTCGTTGTAGTCAAAAAACTTCGCAATCTGGTTTCGGTGCCGCGCTTCAAACGTGTATTTGATCGGTAATTCGCCCAAAGCATCCGCACCCGACGGTGCAATGACCGCCGGATGGTCAACATCCTGAAAGACATAAAGCCCGCCAAAATGCGCCGTCCAAAAGTTGCGCTGATCAAACCCCATTTCGCGCAGCCTTACCGGGTTGCGCACAACATCCCCGGTTTTCCCCGCGAGGTTGATCATATCCGCGATCAACACATCATCGAACCAACCGTCAGGCTCCGTTTTGAACCGCTCCACCATTTTGGCCAGCTTTTCCGCGTCCTTGACCGTGCCTTGGGTGGTATCCGCTTCTACTTCAACCCGTCGAATATCAAACAACCGCAGCGGCGTAGAGACATCATAGACGCTATTGACCAACTCCCCCGCCACCGCATCCCGCGCTGTCAACGCAAACAACTGCGCTTCGTTTTCCGCAAAGAATTGTTGGAGAATGCCCCGCGAGGTCGAAAATTTGCTATGCAGCAACGGCGCGCTGCGTTGCTCCATGCTCAGCAGGATAAACTGCCGGTTCACGCCCGCATGATTGAGATAGAGGTGATCGTTGAATTCATCCCCAACTTCGGGTGAATAGCCGGAAATGTCGACATGAAAATCGTCAAGGCTGGTGCGTTTGCCTGTCAGATGCTCAAGCGCACGATTGTAACGCTCCACCAACGCCGGCGAAGCAACGTGGAACAGGTTACCGAACATAAGGCCGTTTTTAATCAAACGCTGCATATCATCTTCCTAACACACCGGACCCACAGAACACCCTGCATCGGCAAAACAGATGTGCCGCGAGAGCGAATTGACCGGGCGAAAAACAAATTTGAATTGGTTTATTCATTTGTGACACCAATTGTGGCTTTCCATCGCCTCCCAAAAAACCAAACCGAAAAAGGAATAATTATACAGCAAGTCACAAAATAGCTTCCCAGTACTACGGCCTCGGCAAAACCTGCCGCAGGTCCACCAGATAAAAAGCTGACTTGGAAATAGACCCCAACCAAAGGCACCGAAATTGCAAGACAAACGGCGATGAATACCCCAACCCAATACCCCCTTTGAACGCCAGATACTGCTTTTTGCAGAAAAACAATCAATGGGATCAGCACTATCGCGGAGAACTCAACGAAAGCCAGCGTCACAACGAAAACGGCATTTCCCAACGTTAGTTTCCTTTCACGCTCAAATACCGCTTCTTCGCCGCCTCCATCCGCTGCATATCTCTTACCGCATTCTCAACCGCCACCTCATCGGATTTATCCGCATAACGGAACTCTGAATCCGCATAGCGGTTGATCTCTTGCACCACCATCTCAACGGTGATCGGTTGGCGCATCCCCTCGATCATCGCCTTCTTCTCATCATACCCTTTGAACAAAAACAAATCCGGCTTTTCCATCCACTCATCGGGCAATTCAAAGTCCATCGCCCGCACCTTCACCGCATCCGTGATGTTCTTGATCGCCCGGCCCGTAAAACGTGGATCGGCCTCCTGAATGCCTTTCAAATAGGTGCCCAACTTGTTGATCGTATCCAGTTCCCCGATCTCAGCCCGAACTGCGTCATAGACCTGCAACAACCCCGCCTCATGCGGTTTTGAATGCCCCTCAAAGGACGCTGCCACCGCTTTCTTGATCGCCTGAGCCTCAAACACCTGATGGTCGCCCAACGGAATGTCATGGTTCTTGCCCATCAACAGATATAGGATATCGACGTAATCCTCCCGTGTCTGTGGCCCATCCACAAGGAACCGTGCACCGGCGCGCTGACGCAAGGCATCATCGACATTTTCAGGATAATTGGAAAACATCCCAAAGGTGCAATTGCCCCGCACAACGGTATTCGCCCCGGCAAAACTCTCCATCAACACCGCCGTGATCTCCAACTGCCCCGCCGAAGATTGCCTGTCGCCCCGTTTGCCTGCCAATTGATCGATATCGTCGATTGTCCCAAACCCAATGATAGAAGGATCAATCACATTGTTGATAAAAGCCTTGGCGTTTTGACCCGACTTGCCCTGATAACTGTCGATGTTATCGGTTGATAGGTTTTGATACCGAAACGGATACCCTGCATTGGAACAATACTCTGACATCAACCCCGCCATCATCTGAATAAGCGTGGTCTTGCCCGTTCCCGGCGCGCCATCCCCCATAAAGGTAAAGATAAACCCACCCAACTCCGCAAATGGATTCAACCGCCGATCAAAGTCATAGGCCATCACCATCTTGGCCAATTTCATCGCCTGATATTTGGCGATATGGTTGCCCACAACCTCATTGGGTTTCTTAAACGTCATGGTTAATGTGGTGGACTTGGCTTTGGACGCTGGCGAGAACCCAGAGACCGTGAAATCATCCGCCTCAACCCGCCAACTTGCCGCCTGAAATGCCTCTAACCGTGGCATCGTCTGGGCACGCAGGGCGACCTTCTCCATCAACGCTTCTGCAAATGCCGCAACCGTTGCCACCACAGCCGTATCATCCTTGCCATGTGCCGCGATATCTTGGTCCAACTCCCAAAGAACCCCATGCAAGGCAACCTGACCATTGTCGGTCAAGACCTCATCGACATCGCCAACCTCAACGGCGGCCTCCGGCACATGCGCGGATAACAAAAACGCCAAAGCATTGCCAAAAACATACAGCGTGATCATCGCCTCCGCCGCAAGTCGTTCAGAAAACTCCGCTTTGCGCGCCGCTGGCAACGACCCTTCAAGGTTTGCGCGTTTCAAATCACCCAACCCAGAGTGTTCCGCCACATTTTCTGCCACAGCTAATGCAATCGCGATGGCCCGCCGCACCCCATGCAAAACCGTCGCCTGCAAAGGGGACATCAACGCATCTGCGCCATCTGCCCCTTCAACCCGTGCAATCAATTGCACCGCCCCCACCGGCACCCGCCGCCGCGTTGCCAATCCCGGCGTGGTAGAGCGAAAGCGCCGCCGCGTCCCGATACCAGAGGACCGCTCAGGCGCGTCATCCCCCGTCGCTGTGCCAATCCGAGGCGCATGATCAAACCCTTCAATCAATGATTGAGCAACCGCTACATGGCGCGCGATATCCTCTTCACGCAACTCCATTGCATCCGATGTCTGGCTCATGCCAACTTCCTTTTGTTCAAAATCACACCTTCATAAAACCGCACAATAAATCCCCCTCGCACCTCAAAACACCATCTCTTGGGCTCAACCACCCTGCCCCTCTTTTTGGCCTTATATACCGATCCAACAGGTGCTCCTTGACGTGCCGTTATGATCAATATTGCAACACCCGCCCCGATCCGCTGACCACATATTTACGGACCGTTGCAAAACCCGCAGGGCGTTTCTCCTCAAGCACCTGAAACGGGCGTTGCGACAAAATAATACTGCGCTCTTGGCGTGTCGCACCCAGATCAGGGCCTTTCCCACCAAAGGGATCAAGCGCAAAAACCTCACGCTCCACCGTTGAAAACCATCCTGACTTTTCTTCTATGACCCGATCGCTGACCAATTCCTCTTCGGTCCAGACCAGCGCCCAATCCTGCCCCGCCGGCGCTTTCGCTTCGGCCAGCACCTCACGCAGAGGCCCGGCTTGCTGCGTATAGGCATGCGAATACATCGGCCCCAGATGAAACCGCCGCAGCCGTTTGGGATGCAGATCATCAAAGTCCTCGTCAAATCCTTTGGCAATTGTGAGCAACTTTAGCCCGCCCAGCGCCTGCGAAGACAAATGCGCCTGCACCGCCGGCCAGCGCCGTTGATCCTTTGGCAGACCAATCCCGCCCGTATCCTCGACTTCCATGATATAGATCACCGGCAGGTTCACCTGACTGTCATAACTCGCCCAATTCAGACGAAATTGCCGCCGACCGCCGTCCAGATTACCAAGCCATTGCACCTGCGGATCATTCTGTACCCAAAAATGGTAACCGCGCACCAGTTCTTCGTAATACAACCGTTGAGATAATGAAAACTGCAACTTTGTGGGCAGTTTTTGTTCCCCCAAAATCACCTGTATCATGTCATCTTTTAACGCCTCAACCGATCCCATGCCTTGCAAATGCATTTGTGCCTGCTGCGCGTCATTTGCCATGGTCATGATCTCTTCGGCCACAGGAAACCCGCTGTCCCGACTGTCCATGGTCAACGACCCAAAGAACCGCCCCGTTTCACGCCCCGCCAGCAGATATTTCAAGCCAAGCGCCTTAAACGTATTGGTCAGCTTCGCCGCATAGGTCGTCAGGATCTCAACCTCCGCCTCATTCAGCTGCCCTTCGGCCTTCATCACCGCGGCCACATGCAACATATGCTGCATGATCGCCTCAAACTTGCGGAAATACCGACGCGAAACATAAGTGTCTGACAGGCCAACATGGTCTCGGGTAAGGTCAGTCATCTTTGGCCGTCACCCAATTGAGAACGCGCTGTTTCTGCACATATTGTTTGTATTCCGGGTTATGGCCAAAAGGAAAAAGCAGCGCCCCTTTGAATGCAATCGCCACAATACCCAAAACGCTCAGTATTGAGGCCCTCTCCCAATTGGGGACATCGCTGGATAGAATGAACAGCGCCACCCCAACAAGAACGGCAAAGGCCAAGCAGAAAACGATGGGCCCGACCTTAGACCCCAAAGGGCTCTTAAGCTCCATATTGATTGCTGTCATGCTTATCGATGATGGACTGGAATCTGCGCGCAAACCGCTCATCCGCCTTGGCTTTAGCCTCCAACACCTCACGGGCAAAGACCATGTGATCTTCGTGTTTCTCCATCATCTCAGCCATGCGTGCATTGGTTGCTGCACCAATTCCGGCCATAGCGGATTGTGCTTCCTGATCCGTCTTCACACCAATCTCATTGATGCGGTGTGCAACGTCTTGTTGTTGTGCCGTCTTAAGCGATTTCGTCAACGCGTCGTATAACACAACCCGCTGCTTGGTGTCCGTCTGCAACTTGTTGATCAACACCATTTGCGTCGCCGCTTGGTTCTGCAAACTATCAATCCAGGTTTTGCCTTTCTCGATATAGCGCTCCAACGTCTGGGATTTGGCAAGCTTGACCTGCTCCTCCTGCACCAAAGCGTTGTATTTGGTATTGGCGTCAGCCAGCTCGGTCTCAAGTTTGGTGCGCGCCGCCGCATCGGTCTCTGATGCAATCGCGTTTTCCAGCTTGATAATATCGGGGTCCATCCCCTGAATATCGCTGCGGACTGTTTCCAGTTCGGAAACAGTTAACTCCCGCTCGTCCAGCGTCTCCGTCAGGTTTGTTTCCACCTTGACCTTTTGTTCTTCCAACATCGTCAATTGCCCTTCCAGCAATCCAACAATTGTGTCGGACTTGGCAATCAGATCCTGCAACTTGTCGTCAATTGATGCAGTGCGCACGCGCTCTTGACGCATCGCATCCGATTTCGCGCCCGAAAACAAACCGACAAAGCTTTCCCAGCCGGTCTTGTTCCGCATTTCATCAAAGTCGCGGCTGAACCCGGCGGTTACATCGTCCAACCCCATGATCAGCTCTGCGATATTGGCATTCATCACGTCGGTATGGGCGTGGACATCTTCCAGCGTGGCGTTTTCAATATCAATTTCGATATCATCTCCCGCCTTCAATTTGGCCCGCGCGGTCTCAATGCGGCCCGTCAGCTCCGCAATCTTGCTTTGCGCCTCTGTGACCTGTGCCTGAGATTCCCTTACCTGTGCATCCAAATTCGACACGACTTACCCCTGTTTTTCAATCTGTTACAAATAATATAGGCAATGTAACACACATTTACATCCCCCCACCCTCAAGTTTCGCAAAACACCGCCGCAATGAAAAGGGGTTAGGGTGCTGACCCTAACGCTCCACACCCGCCCGGTGTGCCGTGGCCGCCAGACCGGCCCAAATCAATATTCCCCCAATACCATAACACCCCAAGATAAGCCGAATATCCGAATACGGCAGCGCCGCCACATCTGAACTTGCCCCCGCAGCCATCAGCAACGACATCGAAAACACCAATTTGCCTGCCAGACTTTGCACCGACACATAGGTGGCGCGCACAGTATCGGGCAACAATGGCTGAATGCGTGCCATCACAAAAGGACGCGACAACGCATTAGGTACATAACGCAGGAACAACACCGCAATGGCCAACCAACTTTGGGTAACGCTCAACACCGCAATCAGCGCGACCTGTAGGCCAAAGGCCAACAACAGGATCTGCACCAACCCAAGCCGTCTGCGCAATCGCAGCGCAACAAGAGAGGCACCAAAAGACACCGCCATCATCACCGCACTGACCGCACCACTGACAACAGGTGTCCCTTGGGCCAGGTCCACCCGGCCCAAGGCCGCGTCAATAAAGGGCTGCCCAAAGACAAACGGCAAATGGCTGAACCCATACATCACAACCGCCAACACAAAGATCCAACGTAACACTGGCTGTGCACTTGCCGCGCGCAGCGCCGGGCCCATTGCCCGGCTGGCCTGCGTACCGGTTTGCCCCGGCGGCTCGGTCATGCGCCACACCAGTAAAAACGCTGCCATCAGGCCAGCCGCAGCGGCCCAGAACGTCAGCGGAAAGGACCACATCGCCAGCACCCCGCCCACAATCGCGGACAAGGCAAAGCCGGACACGGAATATTGAAACGCCCGCGTCTCCTCCGCTTCGACCTGATCACCCTTGCCTGATGCTACCAAGGATTCGTACAATGTCGCGCTGTCCGTGCCTGACGAAAACGCCGTTGCTGCGCCGATAAAGGCCTGACCTAGGGCAAAAACCGCAAACCCGCCTCCGAACGCCAACAAGACTGATCCAACAATCCCCGCCACCGCTGAGGCGATCAAGGTTCGCCTACGCCCCATTTTGTCTGACACTATGCCCAGCGGCACCTCAAGCACTGTCACCGAGATGTCATAAATCGCATAAAGACCAATTGACGCGGCTGGTGATAATGCGTCTTGAAAATACAGAAACCACACCGCTTGCCAAAAGACCAATGACTGCGCAAACTTGAACCACGGATAGATCGCAACGTTCCGCACCATCGCCTTTTCGCTCACCATCATGCACAACCTCCCGGCCTAAATCGCATCATGTTTCGGATCACCTTTCGCATTTGGCGCGTTACGGAACTGGACAATCATACCCATAGTTGCTTTGGACACCACAAATGAAACACGAAAGGACATGCCATGGCCAATGCCACTGATCTTAAATCCATGCTCAAGGACCCGAGCCTGTTGGAAACCCGTGCCTATATCGGTGGCGCTTGGGTGGACGGCGAGGATGGCACGTTTGACGTCACAAACCCGGCCCGTGGTGACGTGATTGCACAGGTTGCCGACCTGAGCCGCACACAGGTCGCCGGGGCCATTGCACAGGCCGAAACCGCACAAAAGGAATGGGCCAGCTGGACGGGCAAGGAACGCGCAGGCGTGCTGCGCAAATGGTTCGATCTGATGATGGCCAACCAGGACGATCTGGGCACCATCCTGACCGCAGAACAAGGGAAACCACTGGCCGAAGCCAAAGGCGAAGTCGCCTATGGCGCCTCCTTCATCGAATTCTTTGGCGAAGAAGCCAAACGCATCTATGGTGAAACCATTCCCGGCCACCAGCGGGACAAACGCATCACCGTTCTGAAACAACCCATCGGGGTCGCTGCCTCTATCACGCCGTGGAACTTCCCCAATGCGATGATCACCCGCAAAGCCGCGCCTGCGTTAGCCGCCGGGTGCTCCTTTGTTGCACGACCTGCCGCCGAAACCCCGCTATCCGCCATTGTCATGGGCGTGCTTGCTGAACGTGTCGGCATCCCCGCTGGGGTGTTCAACGTACTGCCCTCTTCGTCCTCTTCTGCTATCGGCAAGGAATTCTGCGAGAACCCGGCAGTGCGCAAGATCACCTTCACCGGATCAACCGAAGTTGGCCGCATCCTGCTGCGCCAAGCCGCAGATCAGGTGATGAAATGTTCAATGGAGCTGGGCGGCAACGCGCCTTTCATCGTGTTTGACGACGCTGACATTGACGCCGCCATCCAAGGCGCAATCATGTGTAAATTCCGCAACAATGGTCAAACTTGTGTCTGCGCAAACCGCATCTACGTGCAAGCCGGCGTTTACGATGTCTTTGCCGAGAAACTGAAAACCGCCGTTGCTGCGATGAAAATCGGCGATGGGCTTGAAGCGGGAACCGATCTTGGTCCGCTGATCAACGCGGATGCCATCGTCAAGGTGCAAGAACATGTCGCAGACGCCAAAGCCAAAGGCGGCGAGGTGATCTTGGGGGGGGGCGAAACCATGCAAGGCAAAGGTTTCTTCCTCCCACCCACCATCATCACCGGCTGCACCCAAGACATGCAGGTCGCGACAGATGAAACCTTTGGGCCGATGGCGCCGCTCTTCAAATTCGACACCGAAGACGACGTGATCGCCATGGCCAATGACACGATCTTTGGTCTGGCGAGCTATTTCTACGCCAAGGACCTCAGCCGCGTCTACAAAGTCGCCGAAGCGCTGGAATATGGCATCGTTGGCGTGAACACCGGCATCATCTCCACAGAAGTCGCTCCTTTTGGCGGTGTCAAACAATCCGGCCTGGGCCGCGAAGGATCACACCACGGCATCGAAGACTATCTGGAAATGAAATACATCTGCATGAGTGTCTGATTGCCCATCCGGGGCCGCATAGGGTCAGGATTCATTCATCCTGCCCCTGTACGGCCCCTTGGCTCAACTCCTTATGCGGGTCTACTGAAACCGACAGTTGGACAACCACAAAACCTTGCTGCGCAAAAGATCAACGCTGATCCCGTTTGCGTCACGCAATGGCATTGCAAATGTCACCTTCATCCGCCAGTCATTATGCCGCGATATCTTGCCCGCTCTTTTACGCAGCTCGCCCTGATGCCGCAAACACACTGCCCGAAACGCATTGTCAAAACCGATGTCACTGGCCTTGGGGTGTTGCGCCATTGTAATCTTTATTGTCAGAAATCGATCCCGGGTGTTACTGGCATCCACAGGCACCATAAATTGCGATACCCGGCCCGTAAAACCGGGAAAATAGGTCCGGTTTTCTGCTGCAAAAGCCCCTGAAAACCCAGCCAGACAGATGGGAATTCCCAAAAATAATGCGCGTAACATAGCCGACCCTCCGCAATATTTCTTGCAACACCGGGGCGGTTTAACCGCTGATTATGCACAGAATGCGACCACGACACGGCGACACAATGCAAACACCGCAAGTCACAGCGCCCTATCCGCGCCTCGGGCCAATCCGTTTCATCGCATTCTCAAAATGTGCCCAGCTAAACGACGCCTTGTTGCCCGCATATCCATGGTAATGCGATTTTCCGCTGGAATTAGGCAAGCCAGCCCAGATCTTTGCCAGATTGTTCATAAATCCTGTCCGGTTCAACTTGCCTGAACGAAACCGCGCCAACCCCGCTTCTGCCAACAAAACATCCGCCAACAGATCCTGCACCGCCGGGCTGAACCGCCGGTTTATTGGCGTTTTTGTTTTGCGTACAACCCGGCGCAGCGTGTCCGGGACAAATTGATACCGCCCAATCGCATGCGGCTGCCCCGGTGTTGCATCAATCCACGCATAGATTTCCGCCAATGTCATCTGCGTGGGCCGCTTGCTGGGCCGCACACGCGCACCGTATTGAACCGCATCATATCCGTCCCGCCGTGACTCCGCCTCTTGTATCAACGCGCGCAGCACCTGCACGTCCGACCCTTTTAACCCGCGCACCCCCACATCGGAAAACGCAGGTCGATGCGCCGGACGATCCGCAAAAAGTCCCCCTTCCGCACGGCCCACAAACAACCCCGGCGAAGACCGCAATGGCTTTGCCGGTACCAACGCATGCCGTTTGCCCGGTAAAATCCCCTTGCCACTATTCCCCAGCAGCGAAATCACCTGTGCAGACGCGGCCCCGTTGATCGTCATCAAGATAAGTATCGCCGCAAAAATCAGCTTCATCAAAACACCACAGTGGTTTCAGTTCCCACCGGTATCGCCCAATAAAGTTGCAAAGCCGTTCAGATCGAAAAAAATTCCCCAATCCGCCAAGGATTGACGCAGCAGCCGCGTCATACCAACTGTTATGCTTATGAAAACCAACGACGACACGCTGGCCCTTGCGGCCGCAGGCGGGGATGCTGCTGCGTTCTCCAAACTGATGGAACATCAGTATGACCGCCTGTTCCGCCTGTGTTTTCGCCTGACCGCCAGCCACGCGGACGCCGAAGATTTGACCCAGGATATCTGCGCTGCCTTGCCTGCCAAACTACAGAACTTTCGCGGCGAGGCCGCCTTTACCACATGGCTCTACCGCATTTGCGTCAATGCCGCCCATGACCGCCGCCGCCGCACGGCAACCCATACCCGCGCCGCTGATGGTTGGGCGGATTGGGAACGCAACCGAAGAGCCTCCGATCAGGAGAGCGATGAGGCGCTTGATTGGCTCACCTCTGCCATGCGCCACCTGCCTGACGATCTCCGTGACACGCTTGCGCTGGTCCTTGATGATGTCACCCACGCCGAGGCTGGCCGCATACTGGGCGTGTCCGAAGGCACCATCAGTTGGCGCATCTCCCAAGCCAAAAAGCACCTCGCCACACAACATCAGGAGGACACGGCATGACCGACGACCTCGACGATCTCAAAGCATTGATGAACGCCGCAACCCCGCGCCCCGATGCCACCCGCAAAGCCGAAAATCTGGCCCTTGCGCAAAAAAATTTCGCGGACCTCCAAGGATCACGGGAAGAGCTGCGTCCTACTTCTGATCGCCCGACACCGGGCATTATCTCAGGAGTAAAGACCATGTTGAACACCCTTACCTCCCGCGCCGGCCTCACAGCCTCAACCGCATTGATTGCCATTGGCTTTGTTGCGCTGACCCCGTTGGGGGATCATCTGATGCCGCGCGGGTCAGACGAAACCCTGTTCACCACAGACAGCCTGCAACCCACCTCTGATGGCATAAGCCAGATACTCCATGACCCTGTTATCGAAGCGCCGGTGAGCGTCGAAGAGTTGCCCGCCGTCATCGCCCTCCAAGATTTCGCCGCCGCACCAACCGCTAAAACGCTATCGCGCTCTCAATCTTCTCTGGGCGTAACCGCTGGCCTTGTGGCTGAACCCCCTCAACCCGCGCCCCAACCCAACACCGAAACCTTCGCCAATGCGGACGCCAATCCCGTGCATGTCACGGCCAAGGATCCGGTCTCGACCTTCTCCATCGATGTAGACACCGCCTCTTATGCCTTCATTCGCAATGCGCTAACCACAGGTGAATTGCCGCCGAAAGACGCCGTGCGCATCGAAGAGATGGTCAATTATTTTTCTTATGACTACCTTGCCCCTGCAGCCGACGCCGCCTTCCGCCCCACCGTGACACTTGCCCAAACCCCGTGGAACCCAGACACTCAACTTTTGCAGATCGGCATTCAGGGGGCAGCGGTTGAGATCAAAGATCGCCCGCCCCTCAACCTCGTCTTTCTCATCGACACGTCGGGGTCCATGAATGCCTCCAACAAATTACCACTTCTCAAACAAAGCTTCCGCCTGATGCTCGCTCAACTCCGTCCCGAGGATCAAGTGGCCATCGTCACCTATGCGGGTTCCGCCGGACAGGTCCTCGCGCCCACCCCCGCCGCTGAACGCAGCACCATCCTGAACGCGCTCGAAAATCTGCACGCTGGCGGGTCGACAGCGGGTCAGGCGGGACTGCAACAGGCCTATGCCACCGCGGCCGCAATGACCGAGGAAGGCGACATCAACCGCGTGATCCTTGCCACAGATGGCGATTTCAACGTTGGCCTCAACGATCCCAATGCGCTCAAAGACTACATTGCCGACAAACGTGACAGCGGCACCTATTTGTCCGTCTTGGGCTTTGGTCGCGGCAACCTCGATGACACCACGATGCAGGCTCTTGCGCAAAACGGCAACGGTCAGGCCGCCTACATTGATACCCTGTCCGAAGCACAAAAGGTCCTTGTCGATCAACTCACCGGCGCGCTGTTTCCAATAGCCGATGACGTCAAAATTCAGGTCGAATTCAACCCCGGCCTGATCGCGGAATATCGTTTGATCGGCTATGAAACCCGGGCGCTGCGGCGGGAGGACTTTAACAACGACAACGTCGATGCGGGCGACATCGGCGCGGGCCATCAGGTCACCGCACTCTATGAAATCACGCCAGTGGGCTCCCCCGCCATCCTACAGGATGATCTGCGCTACGGCGCATCATCCCCCGCAAAGAGCGCGGCACGCAGCGATGAGCTCGCCTTCCTGCGTCTGCGCACCAAAGCACCGGGTGCAAGCGACAGTGATCTGATCGAAACTCCAATCACCGCTGATGTCTCTGCCACCGCCTCTTTTGCGACGGCCATCGCAGGTTTTGGCCAACTTCTGCGCGGCGGCACCTATCTGGGAGGCTGGAGCTATGCCGATGCCATCACCCTGGCCACTGAAACCAAAGGTGATGATCCCTACGGATACCGCGCCGAAGCCATCCAACTGATGCGTCTGGCGCAAAGCCTCTCGCAACAATAGCCCAAACATCGGGGCGGCCCCACGCACTGGTCCGCCCCGGCTCAGCCTCTCATCCCGGTTCAATGTCTTTTGGGGTCAAGACCCATTAATCCTGACCGTACCGTCACAGCAAACGCTGGCGCCTACATCATCTGCGCTGTTGGTGAACGTTCGGTGAAGACCCGGATGTAATCCCCGGGTGACGATCCCGCCCAGTAAACCCACAACTTGTGCGGATCCTGAGCATCAATCCAAACCTGATCCCCCTCCTCTAACCCGCGCAATTCGGTTCCAATGTATTCAACATCGGTATTGGCCAGAAAATCTGTCGCCGCCATCGTGTCCTGATAGGCTGCAATCCCCAAAATCGGGGCGTCAAAATAGACATAACCATGATGGATGCCTGAATAGCTGTCAAAAAACACATAATGGCTGGCTACCGTGGTGCCGCCTGCGATCACACCAATCTCACCGCCAATGTCAACGCGGATCGCCCGCTCCAACACAATATTCTGGTCTTCGTCAAAGGCATACAGATGATCCGTGTTAAAATTGTCCTCGCCCACGACAAACGGCTTGTCCGTCTCCAGCTTAACAAATTTGCCCTGCCCATTTTGGCGCAAGATTTCGCCGTCCAACACAACTGCACCAGCCGGTTGCGTCATACTCCAAAAGGCGACTGCCCCCAATATTGCCCGCATACTCTGTCCTCGCATCTCTTGAAACAAACCTATTGCGCCAATGCCATTGCGACCAGAACGCAGCTCTGACCTCGCACAATCGTGACCACCCAACAAAAAAGGGCCCGGCGCAAAACGCCAGACCCACAAAAATCTGTCTTTCATTAAATTGAGGAGGAGAAGAAAGATCAGACTTTCGTATCAGCCATCAATTGACAGCTTTTGCGTCCACAACATCTTTGTCGATGACCTTGCGATCCGACAAAATCTGAATCTGCCGTGGTTTCAACGCCTCTGGCACCTGCCGCTCTAGCTCAATGTGCAACATTCCGTCCCTATGCTCTGCGCCGGTGATCTGGACATGATCTGCCAAATGGAACCGGCGTTCAAAAGCGCGGGTTGCGATGCCACGATGCAGATAGGTTTTGCCCTCATCCTCATCCGCCTTTTTTGCCGACACAATCAGGGCCTTGTCCCGCACTTCAACCGAAAGGTCTGCATCGGAAAATCCTGCGACCGCAATGGAGATACGATAGGCATCATCCTCCAGTTTTTCGATGTTGTAGGGGGGATAACTTTGGGCGGCACCGTCGCTGCTTAAGGCCCGGTCCATCAGGTTGGCGATCTGGTCAAAACCAACGCTGGAACGGTACAGGGGTGCAAAATCAAAAGTACGCATAGATAAATCCTCATTCATGAGCGATTGAAGTCAGTGGGCCCTCCGCATAGGACAGACCCGGGGTTTCAACATCAGGGCCCTGTCTCAGGCACCCCGATATGCATCATGTGGGAAGACCCATCTGAGGTTTCAAGACCCCTTTGCTGTCACAAATTTTGCCCCCGTAGAAGATTTGTTGCCCCCCACACCCAACCGGCGCACTTTGGCCGCAGGGCGGGGCGCATTGGCCCGCATTTGACGTTTCAGATCAGAAATCAACGCAGGCAGCGCCATGCCAAACGCCACCCGTTGGCCCCGGTAATTGCCCCCGCCAGAAATCACAGACGCGATCTGCCCCCGCCCATTTAGGTGGGTGAAAACAGGAGCACCGCTTGACCCAAATGTCACGTCACAGTCCAACGCAATAAGCCGGTCATGCTGTTCCAAAACCTGGCATTGGTTTTGCCGCGACAATGCATCTGACCGCCCCGCGCCATAAGACACCACACTGACCGGTCCCTGTGAAAGACGACCTGAAAAAACTGCAAATGGGTCAAGTTCGTGGGTTGGGATCGGCTTTTCCAACCGGATCAACGCCACATCATGCCGGATGTTTTTCCCATTAAAAGGCGCTTTGGGGTCATAACCCACATGTGCCTCAATCTGCGCCACACCGCGCCGCGCAGCAGCTTCTCCATTGGTCAGACCGGCCCGAAAAGTGATGTCTTTTGGCTGTCGCAGGGTCGCGCCCTTGTGCTTGTCATACACACAATGCGCTGCCGTCAGCACAAGATCGGGCGCAATCAATGTCCCTGTACAAAATCCACCCCCCAAATCAAGCCGCCCAACAGCTTCCCAGACCAACGCGTCGTTCTTCGTGGCCAGACGCCGCAAGTTTGTGTTCTGCGCAACAGCCGCGCCCGCCTCAAGGAGAACCCCCAAGGAAAGCGCCACCTTTATGACAAACCCTGCACGCCTCATGGTTTTACAAACTTTGCACCTGTCTGAGCCTTTTCTTGGCCCACCAACACACGTTTGCGCCGGGCCGTACCGTTATCAAACACGCCTTTGCCCGCCACCAATTCCGCCTGTAATATCGCCAAAGTAGCCCCCAAAGACGTGCCCAAAGACACCCGCTGGCCATCTACTTCGGCTTTTGCCGACACCACCGAAACAATCTGTGCTTCACCCTCATGAAACGAGAAAATCGGCGCGCCGCTCGAACCGAAATCAACAGAACAAGAGGTCACCATCACGCCTTCTTGCTGGGCAATCACCTTGCATACTTCCTGCAATGACGGGGCTTCAGAGCGGTCTTTGGCGTAACTCACCACACCCACAGAATCGCCCGGTCGCGGCCGCGCCGCTGTGGCAAATGGTACAATCGTCGTGTTTCGGATCGGCTGCTGCAGTTCCAGCAGCGCCAGATCATTTCGCACGCGGTCAGACGACACATCCCCGTCATATACAAAGTCCGGGTGCACCACCGCCCGCCGTACATTTCGATAGGCACCCGCACGCCCATTGCGCCATCCGGCCAAAAACTGCACTTTGCTGTGGTCAATGCGCTGCTTGGATTGCCGATCGTATAGACAATGCGCGGCGGTCAAAACCAAACGGGGGGCAATCAACGCACCGGTACAAAACCCTGTGCCGCCAATGTCCAACCGCCCAACAGCTTCCCATCCACGTGCTTCCACACCTGAGGTTAACCGTTTGAGCCGCGCATCCTGAGCAAAACCCGCCGACGCCAACACCAGCGTCATCATAGAAAGAGCCATCCAATTGCGCACAAAAATTCCCTCAGAGCCAACGTGAGAGGGGATACGGAAGACTTGCGGCAAAATTAGGGCATATGAGTTAACGCAACCGAGGTATTTCCGGTCCCGGTGCAGTTTCGCCTGACAAGGCCCTTGGCTTGGGCCCACCTGCGGCCCAATCCAACAGTTCAACGGTATGCGCAATCGGCACCGATGCCGCAGATCCGATCTGCATCATACACCCAATATTACCCGCCGCGATGATGTCAGGGGTCTTGGCCTCCAACGTGCGCACCTTGCGTTCCCTAAGCTGCCCTGAGATCTCCGGCTGCATCAAATTATAGATCCCCGCTGAACCACAACACAAATGACTGTCCGCAGGCTCCACCACGGTGAATCCGACCTTCTTTAGCAATTCCTTGGGATAGGTCTTGATCTGTTGCCCATGCTGCAATGAACAGGCCGCGTGATAAGCCACAGTCATCTTTTCCGGCGCCCTCCCCATCTCAGCGCCGTCCTTGGCAAGATCAATCAAAACTTCGGAAACATCCTTGGCGATGGCAGACACGCGTGCGGCATCCCCCGCCAGCCCATCATTGCGGAACATATGACCATAATCCTTGACCGTAGTGCCACATCCCGACGTGTTGATCACAATTGCATCCAACCCATCCGCATCCATTTCCGCAGCCCAGGCCTTGATGTTCTTGGCCGCAGCCGTATGGCTTTCGGTGGTCTTGCCCATATGATGGGTCAACGCCCCACAACATCCCGCACCTTCGGCCACCACAACCTCACAGCCCAACCGCGTCAACACCCGAATAGTTGCATCATTGATGTCTGTATTCAGCGCCTTTTGTGCACAGCCCGTCATCAACGCGACACGTTTGCGCCGCTTGCCCAAGGGGGCAAAACTGCCCGGATCATCATTGCGACTGACCGCAGGAATGACCTTTGGCGCCATCTCCAACATCGCCCGCAACCGGGCATCCGGCATCAGCCGCGCAAACGGCCGCCCGATCTTGGCCCCCAGCAAAGCCACGCGAAACCGCATTGGATAGGGCAGAATGCGCGCCAATACCCACCTCAAGACCCGGTCCATGACCGGCCGCTTGTACCGCTGATCAATGTATTCGCGCGCATGATCCACCAGATGCATGTAATGCACCCCCGATGGACAGGTTGTCATACAGGCCAGACAGGACAAACAGCGATCAATATGCTTGACCGTCTTTTCATCCGGGTCGCGGTCGTTCTCCAACATGTCTTTTATCAGATAAATACGCCCTCGCGGGCTGTCCAATTCATCCCCCAAAACCTGATAGGTCGGGCAGGTCGCTGTGCAAAACCCACAATGCACGCAAGAGCGTAAAATCTCATTGCTGCGCTGAATGGACGGATCGCTCAACTGCGTAGGTGTGAATGTCGTTTGCATGAAGTCTCCGAAATATCTGATCTGTTAAAGCGGGGGCTATCCCTGCACCAAATTTGCCGACGCCAGCCCAAACCAAGGCATCGTGGTACCTGCGGCGCCAATGACCCCGGTTGCCCGGCGCATGCCCGGCCCGTCATCCATCCGGCGCAAAGCTTGCGCCGCATAGGCCAAGACCCCGATCCAGGCGAACCATATCAACCCGATCGACAGGACAGTCACCGCCACATCACGCCCCCAAAGCTCCGGAAACCCATACCGCATGGCCAAACCTATTCCCGCCAAAATCGCGGTCACCATGCCCAACACCCATTGCCGATACGCCGTTGGCTCAGCCCGGGTCAGCATGCGAAATCCCAAGGGCCCACCGACAAAAAACACCACAAACAGGGCGCCAAGTGTCATCAGGCCGCATCCATCAAAGCCGTGTTAAAAACGCCGCGTGGATCAAATTGCGCCCGCAATTGTCTGCTCAATTCTGCAACACCCGGTGCCTCGGGATGAAACATCCCAAGCCGCGCTTTGGTCGCATCTGTCGCCCGCACAAGGGTCGCATGACCATCAAAACCGCCCAAACGCGCGCGCAAATCGCTCCCTTGCGCCATACACAACCAGATCAGGCCACCTGCCCAATCAAAAACATGCGCCTTCGCCCCTGCCTGCGCGGCCAATCCCGGCCCCTCTGACGGCTTGCAAGACACCCGCCAGACATCTCCTTCTTGCGCCTGAAATTCCGCGACAACCCTCTGCGCCGCCCAGAACACCTCAGACGCAACCGCCTCCAACACAGACATCTCTGCCCCACATCCCCTCAAAACATCACGCAATTGCGCGATCCGGTACTTTACAGAGGCTTCGAACCCTTCGACCCGCAATACAGTCTGCCCCTGCTGCGGATCATGCACTGCCCCACTCACCTCAAAAGGGCTCCCCATCGCCGCAGACATCGCAGCCACCGCATCACCATCCCCCATCCCATGCAAAACCAAGCTGGCTTGCGTCTCAGGACAGGGCAACACCTTGAACGACACCTCGCTCAATACCCCCAAGGTGCCAAACGAGCCCGCCATCACTTTCACCAAATCATAGCCTGTGACGTTTTTCATCACCCGGCCACCATTTTTGACAATCGTCCCCGCGCCGTCCACAAACCGCACACCCAGCAAAAAGTCCCGCGCAGCCCCCACCGACAACCGGCGCGGGCCACTGACATTTGCAGCAAACACCCCCCCGATGCTCGGCGCCCCTTCACGTCCCAACAGGCCGCGATGATCCATAGGCTCAAAGGCAAGCCGCTGGTTCTCCTTGGCCAAAGCCGCCTCAATCTGCGCAACAGGTGTTCCCGCCTGCGCCACCATCGTCAACGCACCCGGTTCATAAAGCGAGATGCCGCTTAACCCAGCAACCGACAATGCATCACCCTGCGGCGCCATCCCGCGGGTATTCCCACCGCGAATGGATAAAGGTCCCTTTGCCCTTGCCACACATTCCGCCAAATCCTGTTCAGTCTCTACATGCATTTCTTTTTGGCCTTATATACCGTCCGAACTCTCAACACCCGCTGATCTGGCTGTGTCATTGCGCCGCCAGCGCCACGGCCCGGCGCGCTTGGGACGCATCCAGAGGGAATACCTTGGCCGGGTTCAACAACCAACCAGGATCGAACACATCTTTCACCCGCATCTGCGCTTCCAGATCTGCGGTACCATATTGCACATGCATCAAATCCCGCTTCTCAATCCCAACCCCGTGCTCCCCCGTCAGACAGCCCCCCGCCTCAACACACAGCTTCAGGATTTCCGCGCCAAATGCCTCGCAAAGTTCCAGATCACCCGGCTTATTGGCATCAAACAGGATCAAAGGATGCATGTTGCCGTCCCCTGCATGAAACACATTGCCCACCTTAAGGCCATATTGCTCGGACATTTCGCCAATCCGGCGCAAGACCATAGGCAAAGACGACACCGGGATCGTTCCATCAAGACACATATAATCGTTGATCTGCCCCATCGCCCCAAAAGCGGACTTGCGCCCCAACCAAATCTTGGCACTTTCTTCCGCAGATTTACTCTCGCGCAGTTCCACGGGGTTATGCCTGCGCGCGATCTCCATGATCAAACTCAACTGGTGATCGATCTCCGCATCCGACCCCTCGACCTCCACAATCAACAAGGCTTCACACATCGGATATCCGGCTTTGGCAAAGGCCTCCGTCGCTTCGATGCAAGGCCGGTCCATAAATTCGATCGCAACCGGCAAAACCCCGGCCTTGATGATGTCCGACACACAGGCCCCCGCCACCTCATTGTCGTCAAACCCCATCAACACAGGGCGCGCGCCCTCAGGCTTGGGCAAAATCCGCAACGTGGCCTCGGTGACCACGCCCAATTGCCCCTCCGACCCACAGATCAAACCCAACAGATCAAGCCCGCCCGCATCCATATAGCCGCCGCCGATCTCAACCACCTCGCCATCCATCATCACCATGGTGACCCCCATCAGATTGTTGGTTGTCACCCCGTATTTCAAACAATGCGCGCCCCCTGAATTCATCGCGATATTGCCGGCAATGGCGCAAGCCAGCTGCGAAGACGGGTCAGGTGCATAGAAAAATCCATCCGCTTCTACAGCACCTGTCACTGACAAATTGGTACGTCCTGTCTGAACCCGGATGAGCCGGTTGTCATAATCGGTCTCAATCACATCATTCATCCGCGCCACCCCGAGGATCACACAATCCGCTGTCGGCAAAGCTCCCCCGGCAAGTGATGTGCCCGATCCACGTGGCACCACCGGCACGCCCTCCGCATGACAAATCCGCAGCACATCCGCCACTTCTTTGGTGCTGGAGGGCAAGACAGCCACCATCGGCGGGCACCGATACGCCGTCAGCGCATCACACTCATAGGCTTTGGTCTCGCGCTCCTCATGGATCACCGCATCCGCAGGCAAAACCTCAAGCAACCGCGCCACCACACGGCCCTTGCGTGCAATCACCTGTGCGTCTGGTGTCGGCATTTCCATGACAATTCTCCCCGCCTTTAAATTTGGTAAAGTTATATTACCAATTTTTGCTGCTGGCAAGAACTCTCCTCACCACTTATGACCGTACCATGAACTCAGCCCTCCGCCTTGACCTCTTCGCCCCCCTAGACTTCGCGGCCCTTGCTATGCTTTTCGGCCTTTGGCTCCTGATCGGCTGGCGGATCGAAAGCGAACGTTTTGGTATTGTTTCTGTGTCCATGATCATGGCGGAATATCGCCGCGAATGGATGCGCCAGATGATCACCCGTGATCCACGCATCTTTGACGCCCAAACCATCGCAACCCTGCGGCAGGGCACATCCTTCTTTGCCTCCTCAAGCATGATCGCACTGGGCGCAACGCTTGCGCTGATCGGCAATGCTGACAGCCTTGTCACCGTGGCCGAAGACCTGACCCTTGTTTCTCACCCTCTCATCGTCTGGGAAATCAAACTTCTGGTCGTCGTGTTCTTTCTGACCAATGCATTTCTGAAATTTGTCTGGTCAAACCGCCTGTTCGGATATTGTTCCGTGATTATGGCGGCGGTACCAAATGACATCTCAGACCCCCGGTGCACCGGCATGGCCAACAAAGCCGCTGAGGTGAACATCACAGCCACCCGCAGCTTTAACCGCGGCTTGCGTTCGGTTTATTTCGGTCTGGCCAGCGTCGCTTGGCTGGGTGGCGCAATCTTGCTCATGGCTGCTGCAATTTTGACACTGATCGTGATCTGGCGGCGGGAATTCGCTTCACAATCACGTTCTATCCTCTTGGAAAAATAGTACAGCGGTTTATATACCCAATAGCTTTCATACATTTATTTCATCAATGGTGGTCTCATGCTGACTCGCAGTCTTATCACGTTACTTGCCCTTTCTGGCCCGGTTTTCGCCGATCCGCCCAGTATTGATGGAGTCAATGCACAACGCATCGGCGGCAAATGGCGCTTTGACGTCACACTCAGCCATCCTGACACAGGTTGGGATCACTACGCTGATGGCTGGCGTGTTCTTGATCCGCAAGGCAACGAACTTGGCATGCGAAATCTCGCGCATCCACATGTGAATGAACAACCCTTTACCCGGTCCCTTTCCGGCGTGAACATCCCCCAAGACGTCACAGAAGTCGGCATTCAAGCCCGCGATAATACCACCGGATGGGGTCCCAAAATCAAAAAAGTCAAACTGCGTTGATCCAATAGGCCACCCGCCACACTTGTTGATTGAGCCCTTGGAGAAATCCTCAGGCGCAATCAACAGCGCTGACATTATTCAGTGAAATCAACCGCTGACATCCCTGTTAACTGGATCAGGAATTCGCCGTTCTCAGGGTCCAACGCCTCCGCAAAATGTTCGTTGATCGCGGCAAAAGAAGCTTCCAAACTGGCCTGCGTGCCATCAAACAACGCCATTACAGATATGGCATTTCCGACGTCAGACATCCCTTTGGCAATGCTGAACTCTGCACCGATGTCGGTCTTGTGGCTCAAAAACGTCTTATCCGCTGATTGCTGATCCGAGAATTCCTGACTTGCCCCATCAGGCGCATCTGCCTTGGCCCCGCGCAGAATTTCGAGAATAAACTCATCGCGGCTCACCAACGCTTCGTCCAATACCTGAAGCCAGAAATTTGCACCATCCACATCCGGCGTACGGCCCAACACCTGCTCATAGACCTTTTCAACAAATTCCGCGTTGCTCAGCGTGTCAGGCAATGCCGCAGTTGGTTCCGGTTCCCCGGCAAAGATCGTCGCCAACTCATCCAGCGGCATGCCCTCTTCCAATGCCGCAGCCCAGAACAGCAATCCAACAGCATCCGGCGCACGGCCCGTATAGGCAATATACAGCTCGATCAGGTCGGCAAATTCATCCACCTCCAGTTCGCCAGCACGGCCATACATCTCCAGATCCAGCAGCCCGTTTGCATTCGGCTCAACCCCAAACTCAAAATCCAGATATTCAACATCCTCTAAGGTGTCATTGCCTTCACCCCCCTCAAGCCGATCCATGACCTGAACGCCCATCGGATCGACATAGACGGAAAATTGCTTTTGGCTTCCACCATAGACCGCCGTGTCAGTGCCCGTACCGCCATCAATCGTGTCGTTTCCACCGCTACCCGTTATCGTATCATCCCCGATCAAGCCCAAAATCGCCTCAGCAGCTTCTGACCCCAAAAGCACCTCGGACACGTCCGTTCCCTCCAGATCGGGCAGGATCACCCGATCTTTCGGAATTCGGATCAACCCGTCTTCGCCGTCGAAAAACAAAACATTTGTGCCTTCAAACACCGTTCCCGTCGGTGAATCGAGAACCAGTTCAATCAATGCCTGCTCGCGTTGGAAATTTCTGAAATCAACCCAATCTTCAATTGGCATCAGATCAACGACTTCAACATTGTCTTCGTTGGGGCTGATCACGAAAAAGTCTTCGCCTTCCCCACCAATCAGTGAATCATCGCCCGTGCCGCCCATTAGCGTGTCACTTCCCGAACCGCCATTCACCCGGTCGTCACCACCCAAACCCCTGATATAATCGTTTCCAATCAGCCCGTTCAGAAAATCTCCGGTCTCGAACCCTTCGATCGTGTCACCCCCCGGTGACCCGTCATAGCTCAGAAAGAAACCCGGCCCGGTTTGTGGCATCAACAAAGTGTTGAACGCGTCAAACCCACCAGATGCCAGTGCCGCACTAAACTCATCAAACGTTGTCGGTTCAATTAACGTGATATTCATCGCTTCGCCGTTTGCACCGTTGATGACGATCATCGAAATCAACCGCTCCGTGGCGTCCAGCCCAGACCCACCCACGAAAATCAGCTCAGCATTTTCAATGCTATCAAACAGCAAACTGGATGAAGCAGAAGACGTGACGGTCGCGCGATCCCCGTCCACAACAATGTCGATTCTAAGGTTCGGTGATTCGTCCTCAGGGGACAATTCGAACATCTCCGACAGAAAACGTTGCGCAGACAGCCCTTCGGGCAAGGTCAGGTTACCAGTAACAATCATATTGAATTTCCTTTTGGGATCAAAAAATTAGGTGCCTCATTGCCCGTCTCGACCATCTGTGCAGCCGTTTCAAATGTACTCAGAAACCCTGCACAAAGGCGCAGTTTCAAAACTCTGGAAAAAATTAATTTTATAATCCTGCGTCAACCGCAGTTTTCTGTCAAATTCCGCGCCATGCCCGCAGAACCCAATTCCCAAACCAATGCCAGGGAGTACGGCCCTGAGGTCAGGAGCCTAAGTACGGTGATAAGGGCCGCCCGCAAGGATCGATGCCGCGCGATAAAGCTGTTCGCTCAGCATCACCCGTACCAACATATGAGGCCAGACCATTTTGCCAAAAGACACCGCATGATCCGCCCGCGCGCGTAATGCCGGCTCAATCCCATCCGCTCCGCCAATCACAAAGGCCACGTCGTTGCGACCGGTGTCTCGCCAATCGCCCAACCGGTGTGCAAACTCAGGTGACGTCTCAACCCGGCCACGTTCATCCAGCGCGCAAATCAACGCACCTGCCGGTATCGCCTTTTCCAGCAACTTGGCTTGCGCTGCCATGCCGCCGCCCTTTTTGTCCTCAACCTCAACGACACGTGCCGGGCCTAGGCTCAACGCCCGCCCGGTTCGGTCAAACCGTGTCAGATAGTCGTCAATCAGGTCCTTCTCAGGACCCGCCCGCAGGCGCCCCACCGCACAGATATGAACACGCATGGGGTTGGCCCGCCGCTTGGATCAGCTTTGCGGGGATGCGACTTCGCCGCCGTCCATCCACATCTTTTCCAACTGATAGAACTCGCGCACTTCAGGACGGAAGACATGCACAATCACATCGCCTGTGTCGATCAAGACCCAGTCGCCGATGCCCTTGCCTTCGACCTTTGGTGTGCGGCCAAATTGGTCTTTGACCTTCTGAGCCAGCTTTTCTGAAATCGCTGAGACCTGCCGCGTCGAACGACCTGAACAGATGACCATGTAATCGCCAATTTCCGTTTTACCGCGCAAATCAATTTGCACAACATCTTCGGCTTTGTCGTCATCTAGAGATTTCAGAATGCTAACCAAAAGTGCGTCACTTGTGGTGGTGTCTGAGGTCGTCGCCATCAGCGCCGCCTCAGGTTTCGCAGGAAATGCTGCGTTAGCTTGGATTGCCAGGACATAGTCCTCCTTTTGGCGCGCCGTCACGCCCCCGGCGCTTGGGGCATCTGTAGAATAACAATGCCTGCACGACTTTTCAATGACAGCTGTGCGTCCTTTGGCGCACGGCCCATCAATGTTGCATGGATGTTGAGATTGGCCCCGCTTCACACAACAATCCCGCGTTTGACACGCGCCCGCCCATCGCCAAATATGCCCGCATGTTCATTGCCCACCTTCCCGCTGGATACCTTGCCTCTGATCTGCTTGCTCCAATGGAGGGCAACAGACGACATCTTATCCTTGCAGGTACGCTGGCATCCGGCCTGCCGGATCTTGACTTACTGTGGTTCTATTTTGTCGATAATCGACAAACCGCGCATCACGAATACATCTTTCACTGGCCGCTTTTCTGGATCGCCCTCGCGGGTGCGGCATGGATGATCTCATCAATCATAGGCCGTGAGACATGGCGCCCCTATATCCTAGTCACCTTGGCATGTCTGTTGTTGCACATGGTTCTGGACAGTTTTGCAGCCGAAATCTATTGGCTCCAACCGTTCTCAGATGTCCATCTGAATGCCGTCGCGGTACCGGCGCGCCACAATTGGTGGGTCTGGAATTTTGTTTTGCACTGGACATTCGCAGCCGAGATCGCGATTTGCCTCGCGGCCTCGATCTTGTTCTTCCACCGCAAGCGCCGCAAGAATACCTCAGGCTGAATGCTCAGAACAAAAGAAACCGCCCAAGGCTCAGGAGGCGCTCCTTAACCCGCTCCAAGTTCAATTCCTGAAACTCGGGCCAAACCACTTTGTGGTAAGCTGCGCAAACGTGCCATCCTCGCGCAGCTCCAACAATGCCTGATCCACATCTTCACGCAGCTCACTATTGGTAGGAAATGCGATTCCGTAGTTTTCAATGCGATAGACCCGTTCAAGAACCCGCGCCTCACCATACCCTTGGTTCGTCGCATAATAGGACAATACCGGGCCATCAAAGACAACGGCCTCAACCCTCTCATTTTCAAAAGCCTCCAGTAATTCGTCCAGCGACGGATAGGCTGAATACCGGATTTGGCGGGCTTCCAAAAACGCAGCCGACGTCGAATTAGACGTCGTCGCAACGCGTTTCCCGTCAAGATCATTCAGGTTGTCGACATTTGTGCTGATCGCTTCAACCGTTATGAATGCCGTAATTTGTCCCACAACAACGGATACGAAAAACAGACTGCCAATCACCAAAACAACCCCCAGGAAACGGCCGGGTCTGCTGCGCGGCATACGTTCTTCGAAACCGCCATTCAGGGTTAGGTTCAACGCCCACCAGAATGCCGGAAAACTGGCGTCTTTTGCTTTGAGATCAAAGAATGGCTGGGCTTTTCGTTCAAAACGCCACATCAGCATGCCGCTGCAAAACAGAAACAGCAATGTGGCGCCAATCCATCCCCAAAGTTGGAGATTGAACAACAGCGACAAGATAGAATGATGCACGCCCTCAAAGGGCACCATTACCTGAATCCCGCTTTCAAACATCGGCTGGCTAAAATCCATTCGGCGCTCGCGCTCCGCCGTAATAGAGATATTGGCAATTGCTGCATCGACTGTCTCAGCCTCAACTGCGTTCAACATGTCGTTGAATTCGTCGTAGCGCGAAAAGACCACTTCACGGCCCAGCTTTTCGCCAACGATCTTCATCAGATCAATACTGAACCCTTGATCACCGTCCGGTGTTTCAAAAGAAAATGGGGCGCGCGATACCGTGGACACAGTGATTGTCTGCGCCAAACTCATCGGAGCTGACATCCAAAATATCAGCCCAAAATATAACCATAGACCAAGTCTAATTTTACCGTCCCCCGCACTATAGGTAATTTATGACTATTTGTCCGGCAAGCCTGTCTGGAAAGGTCAGAGCCGCGCCACCTCTCACCTCACCTATCTGGTTAGTCAAGGATTTTGGTTAAGGTGCCCTTCGTTTTTTGCCGCTTTTTTCGTCGCAAGCCAAAAATGCAACCACAAAAGCCGCTATAACAGAATCACATAGTATTTAGGTCAGATATTATCAGCTGTTATAAGGCGAATCTCCTTCGCCCCAGCCAAGAACCTTGATGCAATGACCTGCCCCTGTTTGGTAACAACCTTTGACGAAAATATCGGGTCAATAACCTGCACAATCCGACATCTCAGCCCCCAGGAGCAGGATCAATGGGTCATGACCTTAAAAAGAGGGCCCTCCGTATCCGGCATCCCAGAACGAATAACAGCCAAACACTCTGCTCTTTTCCCTCAATCTCTGACGTTCTGCGGTTTAGCGGGGGGATCACCGCCCAACATCAAGACCTCCCTTTGCGGGAACGGTATGGAAATGTCATTGGCCTTAAACGCATCCCAAAGTGCAAGATAGACCGCCCCGCGTATATTGGTCAGCCCCCCGGTTGGGTCTTTGATCCAGAACCGCAAAATATAGTCGACGCTGCTGTCGCCAAACCCAACCACATGACACACCGGCGGCTTAAAGCTCAGGACCCGCTCAACCCCTCTGGCCGCCTCAACCGCCAATTTGCGCACCAAATGAGGGTCGTCCCCATAGGCTGTACCAAAATGGATATCGAGCCGCACAAAATCATCTGAATGCGACCAATTCACCACCTGCCCGGTGATCAGGTCTTCGTTGGGGATCAAGTATTCCTTGCCGTCCCGCGTGACCACCGACGCATAGCGCGCGCCCAAAGTCTGGATCCACCCAAACGTATCCCCAAGCGAAATAACATCCCCCGGCTTGATCGATTTATCCAGCAGGATGATCACACCCGACACAAGGTTCGACACCACTTTTTGCAAGCCAAAACCAAGGCCCACACCAATCGCACCCGACAAAACCGCAAGCCCGGTCAAATCGATCCCAACCGCCTTGACCCCCATGAAAAACGCAAAACCATAAAGCGCCAATTGCACGCCTTTGACCGCCAGAACCTGCATTGACGGGCTGATTTCATCGTTGCGCCGGATCGTGCTGGCGGTGGCCTGACTGGCCAACCGCGCAAGCGTCATCAACACACCAATCACAACCAGCGCAGTGATCAATGACAACAGCGACAACCGGAATTCACCAAATGCAATCGCCACATTGTCCAAAAACGCTGCAATATCATCTACGACATTCAGCAAATACAAGGTCGCATAGATCCACAAAGACCAGATCACAAACCGCCGCAACGGCCGGTTACGTACCATTTGCGCGGCAAAGGCGATCCCCACCAAAACCGTGGCCAGGGTCGCCGCCAATCCGATCAGGTAGGACCGCGACGGCCAGGTTATGTTCTGCATCACAACATAGATCAGCCCGGCCAACGCCGCGAACCAGATCAGCCCCAGCCGCCGTCGGAATTGCACAACCAAACGCAACTGCCACTTCGCCCACCCCTGATGGGATCGCACCCAGTTCTGAACAAGCTGCCCCGTGGGGCGATGCAGACAATATGACAGCACCACCAGCCCCAGAATAATCAACACCTGATTTTGTCGCCACCCCGGTTGGATCACACCGCCAAAAAACGCCACCCCACTGGACCACATCGCCTCAAAGGCGAGCAAAAAGTCGGCAAACGGGTCGGTCGCATCTTCCATGACAGCTCCGGAATTTTTAGAATCGTCGCACGAAGCAAGCCGCCTCGCAACCCTCACACCCTTGCGGGACAGCCTCTGTGCAGGTAGGTGATACCCTATGAATCGGATTTTCGACAAAACCGACCGCGCGCGTCTGCGCGAACGCTTCTTTGGGGCCACCCATACGGTGCTGGCGCGACTATAACTGCGCCTGCGGCCCCCCGCAGCTCACCAGCCACGAAAACTCACATACGGGAGAGGACCAACATGTCCCCCAAAACACTCTATGACAAAATCTGGGATGCCCATGTCGCCCACGAAGCGGACGATGGCACCTGCCTTCTTTATATTGATCGCCATCTGGTGCACGAAGTGACATCCCCTCAGGCCTTTGAAGGGCTGCGCATGACCGGTCGCACGGTGCGCGCACCCGAAAAGACAATTGCGGTGCCAGATCACAACGTGCCCACCACGCTGGACCGCGCGAATGCGGAAACCATGACCGCAGACAGCCGCATTCAGGTCGAAGCGCTTGATAAAAATGCCAAGGAATTTGGCGTGCATTACTATCCTGTTTCGGATGTCCGTCAGGGCATCGTGCATATTGTCGGACCTGAACAGGGCTGGACCCTGCCAGGCATGACCGTGGTCTGCGGAGATAGCCATACAGCCACCCACGGAGCTTTTGGGGCGCTGGCCCACGGCATCGGCACCTCCGAGGTCGAACATGTGCTGGCCACGCAAACGCTGATCCAAAAGAAATCCAAAAACATGAAGGTCGAGATCACAGGCAAACTGCGCCCCGGTGTGACCGCCAAAGACATCACCCTGTCCGTGATCGGTGCCACTGGCACCGCAGGTGGCACGGGTTTTGTGATCGAATACTGCGGCGAAGCCATTCGTGATTTGTCCATGGAAGGGCGCATGACCGTCTGCAACATGGCCATCGAAGGGGGTGCGCGCGCTGGCCTGATTGCACCTGATGAAAAAACCTTTGAATATTGCAAGGGCCGCCCTCACGCGCCCAAAGGGGCCCAATGGGAAGCGGCACTGGATTGGTGGAAAACACTCTATTCAGACGACGACGCCGCTTGGGATGAAATCATCACCCTCAAAGGTGAAGACATCGCACCCGTGGTCACATGGGGCACCTCGCCCGAGGACGTATTGCCGATCACAGCCATGGTCCCGGCAGCAGATGACTTTGAAGGAGGCAAAATCGGCGCCGCCCAACGGTCGCTTGACTATATGGCCCTCAACCCCGGGACACCGTTGACCGATGTTGCGATCGACACCGTCTTTATCGGATCTTGCACCAATGGCCGGATCGAAGATTTGCGGGCCGCTGCCGAAATCCTCAAGGGTAAGAAAAAGAAAGACGGCATCCGCGCAATGGTTGTTCCGGGGTCCGGGCTGGTGCGCGCACAGGCCGAAGAAGAAGGCCTTGCAGACATCTTTATAGAGGCCGGATTTGAATGGCGTCTGGCGGGATGCTCAATGTGTCTGGCAATGAACCCTGATCAGCTGCAACCGGGGGAACGCTGTGCAGCAACGTCCAACCGCAACTTTGAAGGCCGTCAGGGCCGGGGCGGACGCACCCACCTGATGTCACCTGCAATGGCGGCGGCCGCAGCGTTGACCGGCAGACTCACAGATGTTCGAGACCTGATGTGACCCAACTACGCTCATCCATCTCCTCCGGAATGTCTTCGCGGCTACCACGCGAAAACAGCCAACGGCTGGATGAGCATTCTTGCCAAATGCTGCGATGCGGCGGTGTACAGGGGGTGTACGCATGGTGTACCCATGACACCCCCCAATTCATCCCCTCCGATACCCCACATCTTGTGGCCCAAAATTAGGGAATAATTAACATGGATAAATTCGACACACTCACAGGGATCGCGGCGCCCATGCCGCTGATCAATATCGACACCGATATGATCATCCCCAAACAATTCCTCAAAACCATCAAGCGTTCCGGCCTTGGTGTGAATCTCTTTGATGAGATGCGGTATGACGATGACGGCGCCGAAATCCCCGATTTCGTTTTGAACAAACCCCAATACCGCGAGGCCGAAGTCATTGTCGCAGGCGATAACTTTGGCTGTGGTTCCTCTCGTGAACACGCCCCTTGGGCGATCAAGGACTTTGGCATCCGCTGTGTCATCGCCCCCAGCTACGCCGACATCTTTTACAATAACTGCTTTAAAAACGGTATCTTGCCGATTGCCCTGCCCCAAGAGCAAGTGGACATCCTGATGAAAGATGCTGAAAAAGGGGCCAATGCCCGCATGACCATCGATCTTGAGGCTCAGACGGTGACGTCCTCCGACGGAGAGGTCTTTGCCTTTGACGTCGACCCCTTCAAGAAACATTGCCTGATGAATGGTCTTGATGACATTGGCCTGACCATGGAAAAGGCCGCCTCCATCGATTCGTTTGAGGCACAGGCCAGCCAAAGCCGTCCGTGGGTCTAAGGCTGCGTTAACCATATCGCGGCAAAATAATACACGTATAGAGAGAAACTTGTGGGCGCTCTTTTCGCGCCCACAACATCTGGTGCGGTGCCTTCTTCTTGCCGCGAAATAGATGCAAGAACGCACCACATTAACCCACAAATGGCCCTACTGTTTACTGATCGTTAACCAGTGACTTGAGCACTGTGGCGAAAGAAGGCACAAATTGGGCAAGAATGAGGCAGGCTCTGTTTTACCGCAGAGCACAACAAGTTGGAACAAGAGCGCGGCATCGTATCGCGTCTGGCCAGTTTGGAAGGGTAGAGTAGTGATTGGACGCATGACAGGCGCAGCATTGCGCGGTCTGATGGTAGCATTGTTGATTGCAACGCCGGCGCTTTTGCTGCCCGGCGTTGGATCTGATGCAAGCCAAGTAACGGTATTGATCGCCTTGCTTGCCGCTTTTCTGACCTTTGTAGAATACAACTCAACACTTCCGAGCATTGTGGAATTTCGGGATGCCCCCCCGTTTAATCGCCTGCGGTTTATCTCGCTATTTGTGACCGTTTTGATGCTCAGCATCATTCTTAAAGGCCAAACCGACGCTTCCGCTCTGACGGCCGCGATTGCTTCCCTTGGCACCATTATCGGCAACGCCCTCGACTTTCCCTTTTCGCCTGTTCGACTTGTGGTGCTGATGTTGCCCAACGGTACCGATCAGGCAACTGTCGCAGCGGTGCGGACCTCTGCTGGCACCGCATACCTGATCTCCTTTATCGCCATGCTGATGTTCTTTGTCATGGTCCGTTTCTTCCATTGGCCCGCGCGGCAAGGGGCCTTTAACGTCTGGGTCAACCTCCCGCTGTTTGACCCTACATCAGGTGGGGATGTGCTGAATCGCCTGCAACGCGACGCCCGGGTTAACATCGCCCTTGGCTTCTTGCTCCCCTTCATTATTCCCGCAGTGGTCAAGGCCGCGGCTGATCTGATAGACCCGGTCTCGTTGCAAAACCCGCAAACCATCATCTGGACGCTAAGCGCATGGGCCTTTCTTCCCGCAAGCATGATCAAACGTGGCATCGCCATGGCCCGTGTGGCCGAGATGATCCAAGACAAACGCCGCCGCGCTTACGCCAATGCAGAAGCCGAAGCAGAGGGTCGTTTTCAAACGGCCTGATCGCTCTGTGCCTCAGCCTGCTATGGGCTTTCGCCGCACAGGCGGACAACACCTTGCGCGTCGCGACCTTTAACACTGAACTGGCCCGCAAAGGCCCCGGCTTGCTGCTGCGCGACATCCTACGCGGCAAAGACCCTCAGATCGATGCTGTGATCAAAGAGATCGTCGAAACCCGTGCTGACATCCTCGCGTTACAAGGCTTCGACTATGACCTTGGCAATCAGGCGCTATCTGCATTTGCACAGGCCATTGGTGCGCAAGGGTTTGACTACCCTTACTTCTTTGCAGCGCCCCCAAATGCAGGGCGTCAAACCGACCTTGACATGGACGGCGATGGCAAACGCGGCGATCCCAGAGATGCCCAAGGATTTGGCCGCTTCTTTGGTCAGGGCAGTATGGCGCTGCTATCGCGTTATCCTATCGCAGAGCAAGACGTTGCTGACTTCACCGATCTGCTTTGGCAAAATCTTCCCGGCGCGCTGCTGCCGGAACAAGACGGCGGGCCCTTTCCAAGTCAGGAAGCACTGAACATTCAACGGCTGTCTTCCAAGGGCCATTGGATTGTGCCGGTTGATCATCCGACCTTTGGCAGGGTGCAGATCATGACCTATCACGCCACTCCTCCGGTTTTTGATGGACCCGAAGACCGAAATGGCAAACGCAACCACGATGAAACTGCCTTTTGGTCACTTTATCTGGAGGGCACCTTTGCCCCCGCTCCTTCTGGTCGTTTTGTCATCTTGGGCGATGCCAATCTGGACCCCGACAATGGCGACGGTCTGGGGGAGGCCATGGCGACCCTTCTGGCGCATGCCCTCGTTCAAGACCCCCTCCCGCACCTACCCACTGTAAACTGGTCGCAAACCGGGCCAATGCGCGTAGATTATGCGCTGCCCTCAACCGACTGGCGCATAACAGATGCCCGTGTGCGCCCCGTAGACCCGGATGCAAGCCGCCATTCGCTTGTCTGGGTGGACCTTACCCAATAGCCGTTCTTGACCCTTTGCCCCCATCACGGTACGCCCCGCTGGACAGTATTTTTCCAAGGAGTGCCAGATGGCCAATCCAACCCTGCTTATCCTCGCCGGTGACGGCATTGGCCCCGAAGTCATGGGGCAGGTCACCCGGATCATTGATTGGTTTGGCGCCAAACGTGGATTAGCGTTTGACGTGGAAAATGATCTGGTTGGTGGTGCGGCCTATGACGCCCACGGCACACCCTTGCACGATGACACAATGGCAAAAGCACTCAAAGCGGATGCTGTTCTGCTGGGCGCTGTTGGCGGGCCCAAATATGACGACCTTGATTTCTCGGTGAAACCGGAACGCGGGTTGCTGCGTCTGCGCAAGGAAATGGATCTGTTCTCCAACCTGCGCCCGGCGCAGTGTTTCGATGCTTTGGCCGATTTCTCGTCGCTCAAATCAGAACTCGTCGCTGGTCTCGACATCATGATCGTGCGCGAACTGACATCAGGTGTCTATTTCGGAGAGCCGCGCGGCATCTTTGAAGAAGGCAACGAACGTGTCGGCATCAACACCCAACGCTACACAGAATCAGAGATCGAGCGCGTCGCGCGTTCCGCCTTTGAACTGGCCCGCCGCCGGGGCAACAAAGTTTGCTCAATGGAGAAAGCCAACGTGATGGAAAGCGGCATCCTTTGGCGCGAAGTGGTCCAAAAGGTTCATGACCAGGATTACCCGGATGTCGAGCTCAGCCACATGTACGCGGACAACGGCGCGATGCAACTGGTCCGTGCGCCTAAGCAATTTGACGTGATCGTCACGGATAACCTGTTCGGCGATATCCTGTCTGATTGCGCCGCCATGCTGACCGGGTCGCTGGGCATGCTGCCCTCCGCGTCGCTGGGCGCCCCAAATGCGGATGGCCGCCCCAAGGCGATGTATGAGCCGGTACACGGTTCAGCGCCTGACATCACAGGCAAAGGATTGGCCAATCCAATTGCATGTATCCTCAGCTTTGCCATGGCGCTGCGTTATTCCTTTGATCAGGGGGATGAAGCCACACGACTGGAGCAAGCCGTTGAAAAGGTGCTCGCCGATGGTGCGCGCACAGCCGACCTGATGGGTCCAGAAGGCGGCACACCAATCAGCACCAGCGATATGGGCGATGTCATTCTGGCCGCCCTCGACGCAAGCCTTTGATCTAAGATAAACATCCCGGTGTCCTTAGCTGGGCGCTGGGATGTTTGACCAACAGTTGGCGTTCGCGGGTTATGCTCCCAATTTCGCAAACAGCGCCGTGGCCCGACGACATGCGCGAATGATCGTTTCGCAAGCGTGATTTAGGTCAGGGAAAAACAATCCGCGATGTGCCCGACCAAAAAGCCAACAAGACGCCGGTTCTCACGGGCAATACGGGACCTGAGCAGAAAATCACAACTGGCCTGATCCGCGCGCGCGCATGCAATGCCAAGCTGGACAAGCCATCTTTCGTCGAATGTCATCTCATCCGTGCCGGGCGTGTGCAACCGTGTGGGTTTGCCCATGGCCTCATTTAGGCAGCGCATCAGCGCTTCGGCATGGGCATCCAGAGTGGTTGATTTTTCAGTTTGTAACAGGGCGCATGCTTCGAAAAGCCCGGTACGCGGTTTGACCCGACATGTCATCGCAACAAAACGCAGATGGTTCAGATAGGCCGTCTGCGCAGTGCTGAGCAAAGGGCCGCTCTCTGGCTCAGATAACAGCGGGAGGCGTACTGGCGTCATATCGCTTTGTCTTTCGCTCTGGCGGGTGAGAAAGAACGCGCCACTTCCATACCTGAGTATATTTATAAGTAATTTCCAAAATCTCAACCCCAAACCCTAGTATTTCACTCAGCTTATCGTGAGCGCGATCAGGAGCGACCGATGGCCAAGAGAGGCAGAGCTATCCGACGGGGCTGTTTGAACTGCCTCTATTTGCTGGGAATTCGGTTTGAGGACCTGTTGTGTTGCTGCTGCCCCCCATCAGATCACTGACGAAAACTAATATCCGACATCATAATATTGGGATCGTTCCGATCTGTAGAGCGCAACCGAAGCGAGCCATCCAAGACGCGCCATTCTACGTTTTGCGCCAGATTACGACCTGAGGACGGATCTTTTGCGCTGAAATTGAAGGCCACGATCCCTTCGCGTTGGATACCAACAATGCGAACACTGCCAATGCCATCTGGGTTAAACCAACGCCCTGTGATCCGCTCGACACCTTCCGCCCCCATCAATGTGCCCGACATGGTTAACCGACGCCCCGGCACGACACATTTCCCAGTGATCGTCAGCGTCAAGGTTGAGGTGTCATAGCTGTTGGTGATCTGGCAACGCACGGTTTCCTGAGGCCCTTGCTGTGTTTCCCTCGCCCAGCCAGTTCCCTTCCAAACACCAACCATAGCCGCAAGAGGGTCGGAAAATGCGGCTGTTCCAACTGCCACTGCGATCAGAAAAGTGATTTTGAAGAGAGACATGAGCGGCCTATTTCCGAGCGAGTAAGGCAGGCAACAAAAGCAAATCGATCAGCAATGCAGCCCAGAGCGTTACAATCATCATACCCCCAAACAGGCGGATTGGGGTAAAATCGCTGAACAGCGTCACGGACAACCCAACAGTTAACAAAAACGACGTCAACACAATGACTTGCCCAGCTGATTGAGATGCCGTGGCAATCGCTTGCTCAGAGCTTTGCCCGCTGGTTTTCGCCCCAAAGAACCGGCTTAGGAAATGTACCGTGTCATCAATCGCAATGCCAAACGCAATTGTCAGGGCAAGGACTGCGGTTGGGCTCAACTGACCCTGCGCCCAAAGGTGGAGGGATGCGCCAGTGACCATCAAAGGCAAGATGTTGGGGATGATCAGAATCGGCACCAATCGGATGGCCCGAAAGGCAAATGCCGCAAGAAGTGTCGCACCAAGTGCCGCCACAACCAATCCAAACGACAGTTGGCGAATGAGATTGATCGCTTCTTGGCGCATGATAGCGGGAAGACCAATCACCGCTGTTGCCTCTGCTTGGACGGCCCTTTGGTGACTCACATCGAACTGGGCCAAGGTAACATCGCTGAGCATTGGCTCAGGCATCGAAATGAAAACACGGGATGTGTCACCATCGCTACGCAGTTGATCCACCAACGCTTGAGGCAAGGTTTCCAATTCTTGCGCCGTGGGCGGTTCTTTGGGGTGCCCCAACCAGCGCGCAAAGTTCATTTCCGACAACACGGTTTTGGGCGGATTAACAGCCTCAAGCTGCGCGACCAGATTGCTTTTATGGTCCCAATCGCCAGTGGTCTCAATAATCATCTGGAAAACCCCGCCAAAGCTGTCTGAAATGGCCTCGTTGGTGGCTTGGGTCGTGCTGGAACCGGGCAGGTTTTGATAAAGCGGGAACCATGCTTTTGTCTGGCTAAAGCCCAATGTCGCAAGGACCAGAATTAGAAGACAAACAGCGGTAGTCGCGCGCGGAAACGCTCCCCCCCAGCGGACAAGACGCTGTGCAAGACGCGTACTGAACTGTGGAATTGGTCTTTTTGAAAGGGGTACGATCCGCCCCAAGACCGCAAAGGTAACGATAACCAGCGCAAAAGAAAGCATCGTCCCCACCGCCCCCAAGACAGCAAATTCAAACAATTGTGCGTTGCCGGTTATCATGATGCTTGAAAACGCCACGGCAGTTGTCAGCGCTGTCAACGCACAAGCAGGTCCAACGTTCTGAATGGCCTCACGCAGCGATCCATTTTCCTTTAGATGCATTGTCAAATGGACGCCGTCAGCGACCCCCAACACCAACAACAAGATCGGGATGACGTTGCTTAAGACGGTGATCGGATACCCAAGCCAAACAGACAGCGCCAAAACAGCGGCCGCCCCAACAATCGCAGGCACAACGGCCAAAAGCGCCATGCGCAAATCGCGTAAAAGCAGAAAGGCGGCAACGGTGATGATCAAAGCGCCCCAAAGGTTTAACGCGATCAAATCATCTTTTAGACCTGACACGATTTCCGCGCTGATGACGTCTTCTCCTGTGATATTGGCGGACAACCCTGCGGGCATTGCAAGGCTCAATTCAGTGTTGATATTAGACATCGCCACCGCGACGGTCTCTTGGTCGAGGTTTATCGAAACGCTGATCAATACCGCCGTCAGGGTATTGTTCACGAAAGTAGGCAAACCTGTATTCAACGCGTCAAACGAAGTCAGATCATCCGCAAAACCCGAGTTGATTTGCGGCCCAAATAGCGGCGTTCCCGAGGGCGCATCTGGTGTTGGTGGCCACCTGAGAATGAAAGGCGATGCAACCGCTGTTACGCCGTCCATAAACTCAAGATCCAAGGACAGATCACGCAACGCGGTCATGTCTTTGGCCGTCAGCCCGTCCGGTGACGTGATGTGAATAAGGACCGTGCTCAGAGGTGGCGATTGCTGTGCGTCATAGGCACGTTGGGCCTGCGACAGCGGGCTGTCCGACAGAAAAACGCGGTGAATATCATCATCAAAGGAAAGCCGCGACAGGCTGAAGCCGATCAGAACCAAAAACGCCAAAAGACAAAAAGCTGCAATGCGCGGGAATCTCAGTGCAACCAGGCCAAGGCGTTCGGCCCCAAAGCCAATGCCCCATGACAACATCAATCCGCCCGTAGGGGTGCAAGTGCTGTGTGTTCAACGCCAATCCGAACCCACAACATCGCGGCATTCAGCACAGTAAAGACAACTGCTACCCAGACAAGGCCAAGGACCATTGGCGCCACGATGATCTCTGCCACAACCAGCATGTAATTTGGATGAGCAAAATACTTGAACGGACCGCGTACAACCAGTGGCTCTTCTAGGATGATAATGCGTGTGGTCCAACGGCTGCCCAAACTCCCCAAGATCCAAACCCTGAAAAGCTGCAAAACGACGAACACTGCAAGCCATCCGAACGCGACCGTTTCGTCATACCCAAATATCAGCAGGCAAGCGATCCAAAGGCTGTGCATAGCGACCATCACCGGGTAATGCGATGCCCCCACTTCATAGGCCCCTTTGGCCAAAAGCTTCGCTGTGTTGCGTTTTGCTATGACCAGCTCGCTAAGTCGTTGAACAATAATGAAACCGAGGAAAAGGACGGCTGCCGTCTCCATTATGCGACCCTCGCACTGACGTGAAAGGGCAAGAAGGAGGCTGTAAACCCCGGGCCCAACGCACAGGCCATCATTTGCCCTGTTTGACCCGTCTCAAGAACCGATTTCATCACAAACATCACGGTTGGGGCGGACATGTTTCCGGCGGTCCGTAAGGTTTCGCGTTCTGCGACCAATGATCCTTGATCAAGGTGCAGCGCGCCTTCGATCGCGTCCACTACTTTTGCGCCTCCGGGATGGCAGACGTAGCGGTCAACTTGGCTGTGATTAAGGTTTGCCGCTTTTAACGCGCCATCTGTTGCTGCAGCAAACTCTTCACTCACAAAGGTCGGAATTGAGCGGTCAAAGACAACGCCGAAACCTGTCTCATCAACATCCCACCCCATAATATCGAGCGTATCGGGCCACATTTTCTGATGGCCTTGGCTGAGGGTAACAATCTGACCGGAAACAGGTGGCGTTGTACTGAGGCAGGCAGCGGCGGACCCGTCCCCGAACAACACGGTTGAGATAATGTCTGCTTTTTGCAGGCGGTCTGCGCGAAATGACAACGAACATGCTTCGACAACGACAAGTAACACTTTTGCCCCCGGTCGGCCCGCTGCGATCGCTTGGGCCGTGGATAACCCTGAAACACCTCCCGCACACCCAAGGCCAAATACAGGAACGCGCATAATGTCTTCTCGAAAAGCCATTTCTGCAAAAACCTGGGCCTCTAGCGAGGGCGTCGCGATGCCAGTCGAGGACACGGATACCACGCAGTCTACGTCTGATCCGACCCAGCCTGCGTGATCAAGTGCACGTTGTGCCGCCTCAATAAACATCGCCTTTGCCCCGACCATAAACGCCGCATTGCGATCTGCCCAACCGTGCTCTTCTGTAAACCAGTCGATGGGAACAACAGAATACCGTTTGTCGATCCCTGCTGTGTCAAAGGTCTTGGACAGCCGCTCAAACTGCGGATATTTTTGACTAAAAATGATGGCCGCCCGTTCTCTGACTTCAATCTGAGTCAGGCAATGCGGCGGCAATGCGGTCGAAAGACCGTGAAGATAGACTGGCATTGGATCACCCTTATTGAACTCGGGCTGATCGAATGGCGGCCAGTCCTTTCAGGAGGGTAGTTATTATTTCATGTTATTACAACGTAAGGACCACGTTGCAGAGGCGAAACCATGATTATTCACGCGCATCATGCGATTATGGTTCTATTCGGTTTGCCCCTACAGACCAAAGACCCGATCAACGCCTATTGATTTTGCGGGACTATCTCAGGTGCTGTTCCATGCGCACTTGATTTCGCGCGAGGATCATTAACAATCCAGCGTGCAGCAATCAAATGATGCGTATGGCTTTCCCATCCCATTTCATCTCGTGTGAACTTGGGCCGCCAAGATCCGTTGACCAAGACTTTCAATCGAAAATGTTCGCTTTCTTCATCAAATGCCACGCCTTTTTTGCTTGCCTGTGCCTGCAACCATCCGAGTTGGTTGTGTACAATTGCTGCTTGCGCTGTTCTGCGTCCGGCAAAAACAACTGTGATTTCTTGCCCCCCGCCAATGAAGCCCCGGACATGCATATCCCCGCGTTTGGAAAGCTGAATTTGCGGCAGCAGTTCAGTCTGTATTTCCACCAATGGTCTCTTGAAAAGACCTTGGTCCTCATAGGTTGGCGTAATCAAGCTCATTATTTTGCGAAGCATCGTGCGAATGTCCAAATAGAATATCGCATGAGTGTTGGATGAAAATGGTTACCAATTCGCAATCAACAACCATAGATTACACATTTTCAATGGCGTCAAAGCCCTTGATTTTATGCTTTTAGGGACATTTTCGGCGCCGTTGGTGAGGGGCAGGCCATCTGCTCCTTTTTGCCGTCGCAGCCTGTCCGGGCCATCCGGTTTCGGATCAGTTCAGTGACCGCAAAAGTGCCTGTGAAGGGGCACCTGTTGCGGGTTGGCCGATGCTGGCCTGATATGCACTGATCGCTTTTTGGCTGTTCGGGCCGATCACGCCATCTGCGCCATCTGTGTCGAACCCTTTGGCCGTCAGGCGCTTTTGCAAAGCGATACGGTCGTCTTTGATCAACCCGTATTTATCAGGGGGAAAGCGCGCACGAAGTGGACCGCCCCCAACGATGCGATCGGCAAGATGGCCTACGCCAATCGCATAACTGTCAGAATTATTGTAGCGCTTTATCACCCTAAAATTGGAAGTCACGGCGAAACGCGGCCCACCGGGTTGTGGCTGAATAACAGATCCTTGCGGCGCGCCATTGCCGACCTCGCCGCCCCAGCGCAAACCCTTGCTCCAGCCGTTGCGCGACAGGTAGGCCGCAGTTGAAGCCAGCGAATCCGCTGGATTATCAGACCAGATGTCTCTGCGCCCGTCTCCGTTAAAGTCGACCGCAAACGCCTCATAAGATGTTGGGATGAATTGTGTGTGGCCCATTGCGCCAGCCCAAGACCCTTTGAGGTTTGCAGCCGTTGTATCGCCCTTTTGCAGAATCTTTAGCGCTGCAATCAGCTGTTTCTCAAAGAATGCACCACGACGTCCATCAAAGGCCAATGTCGACGTGGCCGAGACCACCGGCACATTGCCGCGTCGCTCTCCGTAAAAGCTCTCTAAGCCCCAAACGGCCGTAACGATTTCGGCGGGCACACCATAGCGCGCCTCAACCGCATTAAGGATACTGGCATGTTTGGCAAAAGCAGCACGGCCTTTGCTGATCCGTTCATCAGATGCCGCAATTGCGAGGTAATCCTCCAACGTGCGGGTGAACTCTGTTTGGTTGCGGTCACGTTTGACAACACCTGACAGATACCCTGCGCCGCGAAAACCGGATTCCAACGTGCTTGCTGATATCCCCTGCCCTGCTGCTCGGCTGCGAAAGCTGTTGACCCAAGCATCATAAGCGCCGTTTGGCGACGGTCGCAGGTCTGCAGGCAAACCGACACTCGCCGTGCTTGCGCGCGGCCCCAACGTGCTCCCATTGCTGCCACAGGCGGTCAGGCCCAAAGCGCCAAGACCCAAAAGGGTTGTTCTGCGTGTAAGGTTCATCTGCTCTGATCCTCATTTTTGTTTTTCGCAGTCTATCTGATCCGATGCGCGGCGCAAAGGTCAGCGTGTCGAAAGCCGATCAAATCGGCGGTTCCAGCCCCAATCCCGCCTGATACGCCTGATCCAGCAGTCCCGCACGACGTTTGTCTGAACCGGTTGACCCGTTCAGGACCATCAGCTTGCGCCGCGAAAAGCCGAAATATCCAAAGGTGCCGGTCATCCAGGCGGTTTCGATCGCATCCAGATATCCCATTTCAATCATCTCATCAGACCGCGCCCCGGCGGGGACAAGTAACAAGCCGCTGCGCGGTCGTTGAAGCGATACCTCGGGATCATCCAACTGATCGTAGGCCCAGCCCCATGACCACACCCGATCAACCCAGCCTTTGGTCATCGCGGGCATACCCCACCAGAATAACGGAAAAACAAGCGCAATCGCATCTGCCCGTGCAATCCTGTCTTGTTCCTTAACAATGTCAGCCGGAGCGGCGCTGTTTTCATCGCCGTTTATGTCAGCCATGCTCCAACGTGGGTCGAACCCTTCTGCATGCAAATCGGCAATCTCGGTCGAATGCCCGTTTGCCTCAGCGCCGGAATTGAATTGGCGTGCAATGGCCCCGCAAAAGGACTTTGGGTCAGGATGATCCAGAACGGTTAAGACATGCATGACAGCTCCAGATTTCGTCGCAAAATCATCTCGGGATTGCGCGGCCACCCTGCTTTAGGATTGGAGCGCAGGCAACCCCGCAAAACCATCGCCCCCCCCAATGCGCTGCCCTCAGGTCGCGGCGCCAATCTCATTGCGCAAAAACGGCTCCGGGCTTTCCACCTCTTCCAGTTTCTTGCCATTTATCCACCAAAATCGGTTGCCGACATGGCGCAGAAAACTTCGATCATGGCTGACCAATAAACAAGAGACATCATGTGCAATCAACTCGTGTTCCAGCGCCTCTTGGCCTTCAATGTCCAAATGGTTGGTCGGTTCATCCAACAAGTAGAAATTCGGGTTCTTCAACCGCAGAATCAACATCGCCAAACGGGCCTTTTGACCACCAGATAAGGCCGAAATCTTGGTGTTTTGCATTTGAATATTCACGCCTGCCCCGGCCAAAACCCCACGCGCCCTTTGATCTCCTATATCGAATTGCCCTGCCACGGCGGTCATCGGCGTGTCCTTTTCCGAAAGCTGTGTCAAATGCTGATCCGAATAGGCAGGTACCACAGAAGGCGCGCATTTCACGGCCCCGGCGCGCCCGAGCAATGCGTGTTGGATCATTTTCACCAGCTGGGTCTTGCCCGTGCCATTCGCCCCCAAAAGCACAATACGGTCCCCCGGCAATATCCACTTTTGCCCTGTGCGATACAGTTCTCTGCCGTCCGGGGTTGCCACGGGAATGTTATCCAATGTCACCAAGGCTTTGGCATGTGTGCCACTGTTCACCAGCTTGATCGTCCCTGCACTGCGCTCCTGATGCGCGGGTTTGGCATCCGCTTCCATCTGTGCGGCACGTTCGCTAAGTTGTTTGGTCTTGAGCACCAACAAATCAGAACCTGAATTGATACCGATGTTCTTTAGTTTGGCTGCTTGCTTACGTAATTGCCGCGCCTTATTCAGATCATTGGCGAAACGGCGTTCATCTGCCGCATCTGCTTCGTCTAGCGCCAACCGCGCCGCGGTGAATGACGTTTGAAATACCCGGGACCTTTCGGCACGTAAAAACAACGTTCGGTTTGTTGTCGCATCCAAAAACGCCCTGTCATGCGATGTGATCACCACAGGAACATCACGAGGCAAGGCTGCCAGCCAATCTTGCAGCAGCCCGATGCGATACAAATCCAGATGGTTTGTTGGTTCATCCAGCAACAACAATTCAGGTTGCGTACACCAAACAGCAGCCAACATCGCGGTCCGTTGCCATCCACCGCTAAGTGCATTCAGCGGTTTTTGTTGCAGATCGTAAGGCACATTGAGATCCGCCAAGACAACATCCACGCGCCAGCTTTCATATTCGGCCTGCTCGGGAGGAAGTGCCGCCAAAACCCAATCATAGAAAGTGTGATCCAGCGCTGTTTCCGGTAGGTTTTGGCGGACGTATCCAATGCGCAAACCACGGGTGCGGGTGATCTCCCCAGCAGTTGGCTCCGCCCCGCCTGCGAGACACTCCAACAAAGTAGATTTGCCACGCCCGTTCGCCGCAACAAGGCCGATCCGATCGCCTTTTGAAATGGTTAGGTTGAGGTCTGAAAATAAAGGCTCGCCCAGAGTTACCCCCAAGGCATTGATGTTCATTTGTGTCATTGGAATCTCGATCAGATAGAACGTGCCGCCACGCGGCATTTATCAGGCCGATCAAGATACATAGGTTCTTGGACCAGCCCTGCAAACGGATTTACAGGGCGAAACGGGGACCATGCTGAAGTCGACGGATAATACGCATATTCAGCTGTGTCCCCCCCTTTGTTACATGTGTCTGATCAGGCAAGTTTAGTAAAAGATGCCTGATCTTGGCAAGCCTTCAATGTAGCAGGTCCGTTGGAGCCTAAGACCAGACCCTAAACTGTCCCGCCCAGCGACCCTTCCAATGTGGCCAGCTCTTCGCCACCTGCCATCATGTCCTGCAAGGCTTCTGGCGTGATTTCACCCTTGTTGGCAGTGCCATAGGTTTTCCCACGGTTCAGCACGGTAAAGCGATCCCCGACAGCCATCGCATGGCGCACGTTATGGGTAATAAAGACCACAGCAACGCCCTGCGCGCGCACTTTATCGACCGTAGCCAAAACATTGGCGGTCTGACGAACACCCAAAGCCGACGTTGGCTCATCCAAGATCAGAACCTTTGCGCCAAAGTGCACCGCCCGCGCAATCGCGACAGTTTGCCGTTCACCACCCGAAAGTGTCCCGACTGCTTGATCCGGTCCGCGCAGGTTGATGCCCATCTTACGCATTTCGGCCATCGTGGTTTCGTTTGCATGGTCATGATCAAACAGGCGCATCCCCATTTTGGTCTTTATGGGCTCGTTTCCCATAAAGAAATTTCGGCTGACCGACATCAGCGGAATCATGGCAAGGTCTTGATACACAGTGGCGATGCCCGCCGCGATGGAATCCCTTGGATCCGCAAAGTGCATCGGCTTCCCTTCAAACAAAATCTCGCCTGAGGTGGGTTTGTGCACCCCTGACATGGTTTTGATAAAGGTCGATTTCCCGGCACCGTTATCGCCCAACAGGCAGTGACATTCACCCGCATAAAAATCAATTGTGACACCGGCCAAAGCGATAACAGAGCCAAAGTGCTTTTGGATGTCTTTCATTTGAATGATCGGTTGCATCAGCGTTCTCCCGTGATCAGGCGGCGAATGTAGGTGTTCAGGATCACCGCCAGCAACAAGATGACGCCCAGGAACACCCGAAAGAGCGAGCTTTCAACGCCAGCAAAGAACAACCCCTGTTGCACCACGCCAAAGATCAATGCGCCCAGCGCCGCGCCGATTACCGACCCATATCCGCCAGTCAGCAAGGCCCCCCCGATGACAACCGCAATGATTGCTTCGAATTCCTTCAACAATCCACGATCCGCCCCCGCCGAGCCGAATTCCATCACCTGACACACAGCAAAAACCGTCGCGCAGAATGCGGTAAACATAAACATCTGGATCTTGACGCGGTTGACCGGAACACCGGCATAACGCGCGGCCTGCGCATCACCGCCAGCCGCATAAATCCAATTGCCAAATCTGGTTCGCGTCAACAGGATATGACCCAGAATGACCAACCCAATGGCCCAGATGATCAGCATGGGAATGCCGTCAACAACCGGCTGACCCGCTTTATTGCCACGGGTAAATACGTCAATCACGCCAATATCGCCCAGCCATTGGAAAAACCCCTTAAAGATCGTTCCGCCAAAAAGCGGTGCAATCCAATCTCCTTCTGCGGCTTCGCGAATACCGCCGATGATGGTCTTGCGTTCCAATGTTTGGGGAATAAAGATCGTGAATCCTCTGAGGATAAACAAGGTCGCCAAAGTTACAATGAAACTTGGCAATCCGGTACGCACAACGATGTACCCATTGAGAGCGCCAAAGGCGATGCAAATGGCAAAGGTGGCCAGAATGGCGATCCACATCGGCCAGCCTAATGTGACCCCAAAAACCGCAATCATCATACCGGCAAAACCGATCATAGATCCGACAGACAAGTCAAATTCGCCTGCGATCATCAACAGGCACGCGCCCACCGCAATGATCATAAACTGCGCTGACACTGTGGACCAGTTCATGACCCCTTGGGCATTGAACATCCCCGAAGAGCCGGCAAAGAGAATAAAGAAGGTGAACACGGCAATTGTGCCTACGATGCCACCAAGCTCTGGCCTGATCATCGCACGCCGCAGACGTGACATTTCCCGAACGCGTTCGTCGGTTTGGTCGGTTTGTGTCATGGGTTCCCCTCCCTCGGTTTAGAGACAAAAAAGGCGACCTCTGCGCATCGCAAAAGGTCGCCTTTTGGTTGGTTTCTTTAGCGGAATTCGCCTGCGAACTCTTCAACTTTGGTCAGACCGTCAGCGGTGACAAACCCTGGACCAGAGTTAATGTTGTTACCCGGCAAAACGCCGTAACGGTCATAGTTGGCCAACACAACAACAGGCAAATAGGCCTGTAGGAAGGGCTGTTGATCGATGCCCCATTGGATGGTGCCTGCCTTGATACCGTTGACGATTTCTTCACCCAGATCGAAGGTTCCGAAATAGATGTCACCGGCCATACCGTTTTCATCAAGAGCCAGAAGCGTAGGATCCGCTGAGGTTGGCCCAAGCGTCAGGATCGCATCCGTTTCTGGGTTAGCAGAGAGATAGGCCAGAACCCGGTTTTTGATTTCAGCAGGGTCTTGACCTGAATCGATCATCTGATTGCCCAGATCAATACCCAAACCATCTGCGAAACCCTGACACCGCTCAGTGGATGAAGGCGAGCTGATATAGTGGTTCACACACAGAAAGCTGCCAACGCCGTCCCGCTTGGCGCGCTGACCCGCGGCAAGACCCGCGTCATATTCGGGCTGACCGACATACATTAATGCGCCAACTTCGGCAGCCTGTGCTGGTGTGCCAGAGTTCATGATGATGACATCAATCCCTTGATCCACAGCCGCCATGATTGGGCCCTTTAGCACATCATAGTCTGACAAGGTGGTGATAATGCCGTCTGGTTGTGACGCTGCGGCCTGTTCAATGATCCGCGCCATATCGGCCAAATCGCCGGTTGGTGGATTGCGGTATTCAACCGCAACGCCCATTTGTTCGCCAGCTAGTGCGATCCCGTTTTTGATGGTGTTCCACCAGCTGTCGCTGTCAGGCGCGTGGCTGACCAAAATGTACCTCAGATCATCACTATGGCCATCTGCGGACGCCATAAACGGCGCCGCGACAACAGCAGCGGTAAGCATCAACTTCTTAAGAATAGATTTCATTTTTTCCCTCCCTGGAAGATCGAACCTGGCCATAGTACCGGCTATAGCCATCTCCGGTTAGGAAGAAACCATGGATTCGGATTTTTTGCAACCGGTTGCAAAAAGATTCGATTAATTTTCTGCTGTATCTGATCTGTTGAGGCTGTAGTTATGCTGAGTGAACGATTAATGGGCTGGAAATTACAATGGCGGCAACGCTAAAGGATGTGGCGAATAAGGCAGGTGTGTCGACCTCTGCGGTGTCACGGACATTTACGGATGGCGCATCGGTATCTGACAAGATGCGGCGCAAGGTGGAGAAAGCCGCTGCTGACTTGGGATACAGCCCTAACTTTCTGGCCCGCAGCCTGACAACCCGGCGCACCAAGCTGATTGGTTTGGTCAGCAACAACTTTCACAACCCCATATTCCTTGAAGTTTTTGACCTGTTTACCCGTGGCTTACAGGATCGCGGCCTGCGCCCTTTGTTGGTCAATCTAAGTAACGAAACCGATCCTGAACAATCGGTGCAAATGCTCCGTCAATATTCTGTAGACGGTGTGGTTGTCGCATCATCAACCCTCCCCCCTGCGTTTTCCAAAGCGTTCCGGGACAAGAAAATTCCGGTTGTGAATACCTTTGGCCGGTATTCAAGCAGCCCGGAAGTACATGTTGTGGGCATTGATAATGTCGAAGCGGGCCGCATGGCCGCACGCGCCCTACTTCAACGCGGCTACAAAGACGTCGCCTTTCTGGGGGGACCGGAAACTGCGACTTCAACGCAGGATCGATTAAAAGGGTTTCAGGAAGAATTGGCTTTGTGCCCGGACGTCACCACACGCCATTCCTTTGCTGAACAATATTCGTTTCAGGCTGGCCGGTCCGAGATGTTGCGATTGGCGCAAGGCGGCTTGGCCGAAGCCTATTTTTGCGGGGATGATGTCTTGTCCATTGGTGTGTTAAGCGCGATCAAAGACGCGGGATTAAACGTGCCGGGCGACATTGGCATCATAGGGTTCAACAATATGGAAATGTCGCGATGGGAAAACATCGCCCTGACGACGATCCATCAACCCATAAAACAGATCATCAATTCGTCCGTTGAATTGATGACTGCAATGTTGGATGAGCCGGACCGCTATCCAGAGGCCCGGCTGTTTCCTTGTCAAATCATAGAGCGCGACACCCTGCGTCCGCTCGGTTAACTCCTGAACATCGGCGGGCGGGCATCCATCCATGCGCCGTTTTCTTGTGCAGAGGCCACGGCCGTGTGCACCGCCGCCATTGATCGCACCCCATCAGACGCATTAGGCAAACCATCACGGGTTTCACCGCGTATCGCATCAGACAAATCACAATAGATATTCGCAACTGCCAGCGGAAAGCCTTCGGGATGGGCGATCGACACACGGGACAGGCGTTGGGCATCTTCATGCAATCCACCTTCACCTTTTTCAATGATCTGTGTGCGCCCACCCACCGGGGTATAGATCAATTGGTTGGGTTGTTCAGACGCCCAGCGCAGACCACCTGTTTCACCAAACACCTGAATTTCAAATCCATGTTGGCGACCAACGGCTACTGAAGATGTCCACAACCGCCCAACGGTGCCACCGCTCATGCGGAAATTCACCATCGCATCATCTTCCAGCACCCGACTTGGGATCGTCGAGGCGAAATCAGCCGAGAGCTTTTCCACCTCATCATCACAAATGAAACTGGCCATGTGCAGCGCATGGATGCCGCAATCTGCAAACTGCCCCGACACTCCCGCCATTCCCGGATCATAGCGCCAACGGATACGTGGATTGTCTGCGTCTGCGGCGTCTGCGTGATGCCCGTGACTGAACGCAGTCACAATCAGCCTGACCTTTCCTATTTCCCCGGCGCGAACCATGCTGCGGGCCTGTCGCACCATTGGATACGCCGAATAACAGTAGTTCACCGCACAAATTTTGCCGGACGCCTTTGCAACGCGCACGATCTCTTCACCTTCTTCCACCGTCATGGTCATCGGCTTTTCGCATAAAACGTTAAAACCCGCTTCAAGGAAGGATTTGGTGATCTCAAAATGAGTGGCATTCGGTGTGGCAACCGTGACCAGATCAATCCGGTCATCGCGATTTTTTTCGCCCTGCAACATCTCTTGCCAATCGCCGTAAGCCCGGTCAGCCGGGATGCCCAGTCGCTGCGCATATTCGCGGCCTGCGTCGGCGCGATGATCCAACGCACCTGCTGCGAATTCAAACGCCCCATCGGCCAGCGCCCCCAAACGATGCGCCGGTCCGATTTGGCTGCCTTCGCCGCCACCGATCATGCCCCATTTCAGCTTTTTCATCTGCGTTTACCTTTAAAAACCAATTGATTGTAGAAATTCGCGGTTCGCGCGCGCGTCTTCTAGCGGTGTGCCGGGTAAGGCAGGGTCGCAGTCCTGTTCAACGGTGCACCATCCCTCAAATCCAGCATCCAGCAAACATTGGCGCACAGCTGGAAAATCAACATCACCTTGCCCGAGGTTACAGAAAATTCCCTGCCCGCATGCCTTGTAGAAATCGGTACGATTGGCGACAACATCCGCTTTGACTACCGGATCTATATCTTTGAAATGCATATATGAGATGCGCGACATGTGCCGTTTCATAAAGGCAACCGGATCAAAGCCCGCGTAAGAATGGTGGCCCGTATCAAAACAGATCTTAAGGATGCTTTCATCGACTTCTTCCAGCAACCTTTCCAACTCAGGCTCAAAATCCATAAAGCCCGCCGCATGCGCATGGATGGCTACTGTCAAACCGAACTCTTCGCTGCCCATCTTGGCAACTTCGGCAATACGATCGCGATATGCCGACCATTCTGCTTTATCCATTTGCTCTGCTTCATCACTGCGGCCCGCTGTTGGCGCGCGTCGCGGCGAGATGCTGTCGATCAATACCAGATGCTCTGCACCATGGGCGGTCAACGCTTTGCAGGTCCGCCGGGATGCATCCATTACATCATCCCACATCGCCGGGTCATGAAACGCCCGAAAAACCACGCCGCCAATGATCTCAAGATCGCGCTCAGCCAAAGCTGGTGCCAAGACTTTCGGGTCCTCAGGCATGTACCCGATTGGACCCAATTCGATCCCCTTGTATCCTGCACCCGCGCATTGATCCAATACCGATTGCCAGCTTGGGTAAGACGGATCACTGGGAAATTCGATTCCCCATGAACAGGGCGCATTGCCGATTTTTATTGTCATAAGATACCTTTCGAAAATTCAGACGTCAGCGACATCAATCCATGCTTTTGCACGCGATGACGCCAATGCAGCAGCAACTATCTGGTTCACCGCCATGCCGTCATGAAACGTCGGCCAGACCGGTGTTTGGGTTTCAATCGCGCGCAGGAAATCCCGTGCCTCGATGATGATCTGGTCCTGATATCCGGTGCCGTGGCCCGGCCCCTGACAAAAGGGCGCATAATCAGGATGTGCCGGGCCGGTCAGAATTTTGCGAAAACCGCGCGTCTCCTCCTGCTCCTCAGAGGTATAGAGCCACAGCGCGTTTTGGTCTTCTTGATCAAACCGGATCGCACCTTTGGTTCCTGTCACCTCATAGGCATAGCCCATTTTGCGACCATGGCTGATGCGGCTGAAATACATCTGCCCCATCGCTCCCCCTTTGAAACGGCACATCATTTGGGCATGATCATCATTACTGACCTCTCCGCCGGGGCGGGTCGCGTGCAGAGTTTCGACTTCGGCGATCAACGACGTGATTGGACCGATCAATGCCAAAGCACCGTTGATCATATGCGGTGCCAGATCCCCCATGGTACCGTTTGCATCCCCTTGGGTGCGCCAGGTTGCCGGTGAATTTGGATCCGCCAGAAAATCTTCGGTGTGCTCTCCGCGAAACCAGGTCACATCGCCAATGGTGCCTTGTGCGATCAATTTACGGGCAAACTGGCTTGCTGGGGTGCGGATATAGTTGAAACCTGTCATGCTGATCTGCCCCTCAGCGGCCTCTACCATGGCGCGGCTGTCCTCTAGGGATGCCCCCAAGGGTTTTTCGCAAAACACCGGCTTATTCAATGCAAATGCTGCCTCAGCGATTCGGCGATGATAAGATTGCGGCGTGGCGATGATCACCGCCTCGACCCGCGGATCTTTCACCAACTCTTGCCAATCGCATGTCGCGCGCAAGAACCCAAAAGCCTGACGATACCTTTCGGCACTGCCCTTTGTGCTGGCGCAAATCATTTCGAGACGTGGTTTCAATTCAGTTTCAAAAACTGCACCAACAGCTGACATAGCAACAGCATGGGCCTTGCCCATATAGCCGCCACCAACGATACCAATGCCAATTTCTTTCATTGTGCTGCGCTTTCCGTGAAATTAGGTTTGCAACCGGTTGCAAAAACAGTATCTTTGGATTCGAAATCGCGCAACCATCAATCGTCATCGTGACGCCGTATGAGAACGAATTTGACCATGACAGAAACTTCTATCCGACTAACAACCGCGCAGGCGATCATCACCTATCTCTCGAACCAGTTCATTGAGGTGGACGGGCAAGAGATGCGTGTCTGCGGTGGTGGATTTGGAATTTTCGGGCATGGCAATGTGACCTGCTTGGGCGAAGCGCTTTATGATGCACGCGATGCGCTCCCGCTTTATCGTGGACAAAACGAACAAAGCATGGGATTTGCGGCGGCTGGATATGCGAAACAATGGCTGCGACAGCGCTTTATGTTCTGCACGGCCAGTGCGGGGCCGGGCACAGCCAATTTGCTGACCTCAGCCGCGTTGGCACATGCAAACCGGCTACCAATGCTGATGCTGTGTGGCGACACGTTTTTGACCCGCCTGCCTGACCCGGTGTTGCAACAACTCGAACACTTTAACAATCCCACACAGGGCGTGAATGATGCCTTCAAATCCGTCAGCCGCTTTTGGGACCGGATCACGCATCCCGCGCAGATCATTCAATCCTTACCTGCCGCCTTGGCCACCATGCTGGATCCAGCTGATTGCGGCCCTGCCTTCATTGGCCTGCCACAGGATGTACAGGGATGGACATATGACTACCCTGCCGCATTCTTTGAAAAACGGGTGCATCGCATCCGTCGGCAGGGCCCTGATGAACAAGAGATTGCGCAAGCCGCTGACCTGCTGAAAACCGCGAAACGCCCGATGATCATCGCCGGTGGGGGTGTGCAATATTCTGGTGCTGTTCACGCACTGACAGCATTTGCCAAGACCCATAACATTCCGGTTGTAGAAACCATCGCCGGGCGGGCCAACATGGTTCAGGATCACCCCTTGAACATCGGCCCTTTGGGGGTCACCGGATCCGACAGTGCCAATAGCATCGCTGAACAGGCGGATGTGATCTTGGCTGTTGGAACTCGGTTGCAGGATTTCACAACTGGGTCGTGGACGGCTTTTGACAAAGACGCCAAGATCATCGGTGTGAATGTCGGACGCCACGACGCGATGAAACATTTGTCCCTGCCCGTGGTTGGGGATGCCAAGCGCAGCATAGACGCTCTTTCGGTGGCTTTGGATGGGTTTGAAGGAGCTGCCTCTTGGGCCACATTTGCTCAGGCGGAACGCAAGAAATGGGTCGACTATACGGATCAGGTGACGAGTGCCGGCAATGGACCCAACTCATATGCTCAGGCCATCCGTGTGGTAAACGACCTCTGTGACCCTCGTGATCGCATTGTGGCTGCCGCAGGTGGGTTGCCCGCCGAGGTGACAGCACATTGGCAAACCAAAGACATCGGCACTGTTGATGTCGAATTCGGCTTTTCCTGCATGGGATACGAAGTTGCCGGCGGCTGGGGTGCGCGTATCGCACAGTTCGAACGCGAGCCTGAACAGGATACAATCGTCTTTATCGGCGACGGGTCCTATCTATTGATGAATTCAGACATTTATTCATCGGTTTTGACCCAGCGCAAATTGATCATCTGCTTGCTCGACAATGGCGGTTTTGCAGTGATCAACAAGCTGCAGAACAATACAGGCAATGAAAGCTTTAACAATCTGATTGCTGATTGCCCTACGGTCCCGCACCCCTTTGGTGTGGACTTTGAAAGCCACGCAGCATCGCTCGGAGCAATCGCCGAAACCGTGTCCAACCCTGCGGAATTTGGTGAAGCGTTCAAACGGGCAAAAGCCGCAGAGAAAACAACGGTAATTGTTATGAAAGTCGATGCATACGAAGGCTGGACTGATCAAGGCCACACGTGGTGGGAAGTCGGCACACCACATATCTCCGAAAACCCCAAAGTCGCAGAAAAACACGCCGAAATCGAAGCCGAGCGCGCCAAACAAAGAAAGGGTGTATGATGCGGCAGTTCACTGCAAGCACTGCAAAACCAGAGGCCATTGTAGAAGAATTGTTGCATGGTGGTGGCGCGGTAAAAATAACGGGTTTGTTTTCAGACGAGCAAATCGCGCAGGCGCGGGCGATTGTCATGGCTCATTCCGAACAAGACGCGGGCAAGGCCACGCATTTTCAAGGTGCTGCAGAAGCCGCCGGCACCCTGTCTTTGCAGCGCCGCGTCTGGAACCTGCTCGCCAAAGGCGACGTCTTTTGCGAGATGGCCGCGCATCCTGTTTTGATGTCGATTTTGCGCAAATTTTTGGGAACAGAATTCATCATGGGGTCCATTGCGGCAAACCGCATTTTACCCGGCGGACCGGGACAAGAGCCACATGTCGACTATCCCTATTGGGATTTCCACAAACCCGATACCCATCCTGTTGGTTTTAACGGATCCTTTCCGATGAACGCGCAAGTCTCTGTCATTCTGGACCCTTTCACCGCCGAAAGTGGCGCGACGGGTTATGTGCCGGGAAGTCAGAAGGAATTGCGCTACCCAACGGCCCAAGATAATTTTTTTGATCGGTGCGAACAAATGACCGGAAACCCCGGTGACGTCGTCCTGTTCTATGGAGTCACTTGGCACTGTGCGATGCCCAATAACGCGGATCATGACCGCAGCGCCATTCTGATTCAGTATTTGCCCAAGTGGGTCAAACCGATGGAAGATATGCCCGCCGCGCTCTCTGATGATTTCATCGCGGGTCTCAGCCCCGACTTACGCCAGTTGATTGGTCTGAATTACCCTTATCCAGAAGTGCTGGATGCCGCCAAAGCTGGCAACACAGAGGGACGCCAATGAAGGACATTCTGGCAGGTATTAAGCAGAACAACTTTGTTGTTGTTGGTCGCGTCGGAATGGACATGTTCCCTGCACCTGGCCAAGCGGTCGAGGATGCCGCACACTTTACCGCCGATATGGGGGGGTCATCCGCAAACATCGCCGCAGGCATCGTGAAACTGGGCGGAGCTGCCTCTTTGGTAACCCGGGTTTCAGATGATGCTGTCGGACGATTTTGCGTCAACAAACTGCACCACTACGGCGTTGACACAACCTATGTGTTGCCTACCGGGGGTGAGGCTCGCAATTCTCTGGCTCTTTATGAAACCCGGGTTGAGGACCACCAATCGGTGATCTACCGCAATGGCGCTGCTGACTTTGAAATGAACATGTCAGATGTTGAAGCCGTTGATTACCAAAAATTTGGCGCATTGGTGACCGCCGGAACTGTTTTTGCCGCGGAGCCATCACGCGCAGCATCCTTCCGAGCATTTGAGTTGGCGCGCGCTGCTGGGCTCCCTGTTATCTTTGACATTGATTATCGCCCCTACAGCTGGCCCTCTGCCGAAGTTGCAGAAGACGTCCTTTCCAAGGCGGGGGCCCTGGCAGATGTCATTGTCGGCAACGATGATGAATTTGGGTTCATGGCTGGTGACAAAACTAAGGGGCTGGCCAAGGCCCGTGAACTGGCACAGAGCAGCGCGGCAATTGTTATCTATAAGATGGGCGAACACGGCGCGATCACCTTTGCTGAGGGCATGGAGATCAGGACGGGGATATACCCTGTTACCGCGCTCAAGCCGACCGGTGCGGGCGACAGCTTTATGGCGGGACTTTTGGCTGCTTTGGCTTCTGGCGCCCCCCTAGAAACAGCGGTGCTGAACGGCTCTGCCTGCGCTGCTATTGTTGTGGCCAAACCCGGTTGTGCGCCCGCCATGCCCTTTCCACAAGACCTTTCCACATTTATCGCCGATCATCCCGGCCCCACCACTTTCGCGTAAGGATACCGCATGCACATTGCACCACACGACAATAAGAACAAACCCATCGTCGACGTGGATGATCCAACCGTTCCGTTGAACTACTTTAACATCGTAAAGCTAAAGACAGGGGAGGCATTTGAATATCAGGTGCCCGGATATGAAACCTGTATTGTTCCCGCAACCGGCACGGTCGACATAACAGTCGAAGGCGTTGGGTTTAACGCCGTCGGAAACCGGACCCAAGATGTCTGGGACGGAGAACCCGAAGGTGTCTATGTGCCTGTAGGTGCCAAGGTGACAATCGTTGCTATCCGCGACACAGAGACCTTTATCGCAGGCGCAAAATACGACAAAGTTCTGGACCCCTTTGATGTCCGTGTGGCCGAGTTAGACAAGGTTCAATACGGTTCGGATGACACAAAGACACATCGAAAAATCAAACATATTCTTGGTCAAAAACAACATGACAAGGTCGGTCGATTGCTGGTCAGTGAACTATTCACAGTTGGTCAGGGCGGGTGGTCAGGGTTTCCGGCCCACAAGCACGACACTGACAATCTGCCACATGAGACACGCCACGATGAAACCTACAACTTTCGCTTCCGTCCCAATCACGGGTCCGGTGTGCAAATCCTGCAGCGCGAAGAAGGAAAACCCGGTGACGCCTATCAGCTGATGGATGGCTCAACAATAATGATCGACAAGGGGTACCATCCCTGTGCCGTGATGCCGGGCTATGAGATGTATTACTTCACGATCCTCGGCGGATTGAGCCAGCGCAGTCTTGTTCAGTTCTTCCAACCCACCCATGCTTATCAGGTCGAGACCATTCCGGGGATCAAGGATATGGTGGCTAAATTTAAATGACCCTCGCAACCCTTGCAGATGTTTTGCAACCTGCCATGCGCGGTCAGTATGCTGTTGCTGGTCTGGTCACTTTGGGATGGGAAGACATGCGGGCGTTTGTCTGCGCTGCGGAGGCCGAAGCATGCCCCGTGATCTTGCAGGCAGGGCCATCATGCCGGGCACATACCCCGCTGCCGGTTTTGGGCGCAATGTTTCGTCATCTGGCGGAAAACGCCACCGTTCCGGTCGTTGCCCACTTGGATCACGGCTTCACCATCGATGAGTGTCGCGAAGCCATCGAAAGCGGTTTTACCTCGGTGATGTTTGATGGCTCGCGCGCACCGCTTGCTCAAAACATTGATCAAACAGCCATGATTGTGGAAATGGCTCATGCTGCCGGGGTATCCTGTGAGGGCGAGATCGGGTTTGTCGGATACGCTCAGGGCGAAAGCTCCTCTGGCACAGACCCCGCCGAGGCCGCTCAATTTGCGACCCAAACCGGTGTAGATGCCATGGCGATCTCTGTTGGCAATGTCCATTTGCAACAGGACAAAGAAGGCGGTCTGGACGAAGATCGAATTTACGCCATCCAAGCGCTTACGGATCTCCCCTTGGTCATCCATGGGGGATCGGGTGTGCCCATCGCACAGCGCACGTCCCTGGCAACCAAATCCAACATCTGCAAATTCAACATCGGCACCGAACTGCGGATGGCATTTGGGCAGGCGATGCGAAAAGCTGTCTTTGCCGACCCATCCCGTTTCGATCGGGTCAGCATTTTAAAAGACACCCATGACCCCATGGTCGCCGCAACCAGAAAAGTTATTTCTGCGATCAGCCGCCATCAAAAAGAGATCTAACATGCTAAGAATTGCAATTTTAGGATGCGGCCGCATTGGTCAGGTACATGCCCGGGCTTTGATGCGTATGCCAAACGTGCAATTGGTTGCGCTCAGCGATGCTTTTCCAGAGGCAGCACAGGCATTGGCCACCAAAACCGGCGCGCAAATCCGCGACACAGACGCGATCCTTGCAGCGGATGACGTGGATGCCATCATCATCTGTACACCGACCGATACGCATTTCGATCTGATCCAAAGTGCCGCCAATGCGGGCAAGGCCATATTCTGCGAAAAACCCGTAGACCTATCGGTTGAACGTATCTTGACCTGCATCGATGTGGTGCAATCTAACAACGTGCCCTTCCTCTCTGCCTTTAACAGACGGTTCGATCCGAATTTTGCGCTGGTCCAATCCCGTTTGGCTGCGGGTGACATTGGCAACATCGAAATGGTCACAATCCAATCACGCGACCCCAATCCTCCTCCGGTTAGCTACATCAAAAGCTCAGGAGGCATTTTTCGGGATATGATGATCCACGACTTCGACATGGCGCGTTTTTTGTTGGGCGAAGAGCCAGTCCAAGTCTTTGCAGTAGGATCATCATTGGTTGATCCTGCCATTGGCAAAGTCGGTGACGTGGACACAGCCGCCACAACCTTGACAACCGCATCCGGGAAAATCTGCCAAATCACAAATTCGCGCCGCGCGACCTATGGATATGATCAACGGATCGAGGTGCATGGCTCTAACGGCATGTTGCGCGCCGAAAATGTTCTGGAAAACACCGTTGAATTGGCAACTGCGGAGGGTTTTAACCGCGCGCCGACAAAACATTTCTTTCTGGAACGATATGAAGCCGCCTATATGGCGGAAATGACCCATTTTATCGAAGCTGTGATCCAAGGTGTTACGCCATCGCCCTCAATTTTCGATGGCCTAAAGGCCCAGCAATTGGCCGAAGCTGCAGCGCAGTCTCTCATCTCTGGCGAAGCTGTTTCTGTTTAACGACGACAATCGACACAGATTTCAGCAAGTGCACACCGGCGCGAAAGCGCGATCAGATCGCCATAAACTGACCCTCGTTGACACGCCTTAGATATGGTCTTGGGCGGCAAGCCAAAGCTGAAAGTCACGGATTGTGCCCTCTAAGTCGTCTTCTGCCAGAGGGCCCGAAACAGCATGATCTGATCCAAGGGCAATTTGCATGCGCTCCAGCTTTTCCCGATCTTCCTCATTGACCTTTTCCCAAAGCGCGATCCGGTCAGCAATGGTATCCGCATCAAGATCATCACCATAGGTCGACAGTGTCCATTTGACCCTAATCTGACCAGCATTCAGCGGGAAAATACTAAGTGAAACAAGCAGGCTCGCGGCTTGACTGGCAATTTGGGTTGGAAAGACGGCAAACAAGGTGGATCGAAGCCGTTCGTCCTGCGTCAAGTTCGGCGCCCCGACGCCACGGGGGGGAACCGTTTTAGGGTAGTTCGCAGCATAAGAGGTAAAGCCGTCGCCACATGCCAATTTTCGAGCCAGCCCCGTTGGCGTATATCCATGAAGGGTTTCAGGGTGGACAACAGATAGATGATAGCCCTCCATGAAATTCTCAACGAGACATTTCCAGTTTGTATTCCAAACTTCTTCGGCCACATGCGCGATGCGGAATTTGTCGCTTTCGTAGTTGGCAAGAAGCACATCAAGATGAGAACTCTTTGATGGCACAGCTGTGGCGTCAAGATTCACATAGATGAAGCCCTGCCAAATCTGCATGTTATGCCGATGCAACCCACAGCTTTTCGCGTCAAAACCCGCGTTCTTCATCCGCGCGGCCCGCATCAGGCCCCCATCAAGATCATAGGTCCAAGCATGATAGGAACACACGAACCGCTTGGTGTTCCCGCGCCCTTGTGCCAATGGCATTCCGCGATGCCGACAGACATTCGCAAGCACAGCAATCTGAGCATCAGCCTGCCGCACGACGATCAGCGGTTCGTTCAGCAATTGAACTGTAAAGAAATCGCCGACCTCAGGAATTTCGTCAATCCGGCCAAGGCAATGCCAGCCACGGCGCAGCACGGTGGCCGCTTCATGATCAAACTGTTCTCGAGACGTGTAAAACGCGCCGGGCATTGTCATGGGGCGATCCGCAGGAAGGGCTGCGATGCTTTGCAATTGGGTTGACAGGTACGACATGTTTAATCCCCTTCAGCAATGTCCGGCCGAAAGGCCTGATCCATTCGGTTCATCAAGTACTGCGCAAAATCAAAATTTGGTCGCTCAAGATGGGACAGATGCCCAGGTGTGGCCCCATCAGCCGACAACCCGCGATACACTTTCTCAGTGCAGCCGCGATCCTCGACGTTGACTTCATCCAGCAGCGTCTTGAGATCAATCAGGTTCTGTTGTGCTTCCGCATCCTCTTTGTAATCATCCGACATGCCCCCGCCAAATCGGATTTGGACCTGCCCCGTGCCCTTTGGATGCAGGCTAAGATACCAGAAATATCCCGGCGTCAGCGTGATCAACAAGCTTGGATAGATTGCCAACAAAAAGGTCGTTCGTCGCTCATCCCCTTGCAAACGCTTGTTGTTTGGGTGGGCCATCGCGATCTGCAAGGAGTCATCCTTTAGGATCGTGTGGTAATTGAATGCTTTGCGCCCGGGTGGGCAGATCATTTCGTCTAGTTTAGAGAGACCACCGATTGTTCCAGCATGGCAAACCGGCAAGTGGTAGCTTTCCATGAAATTCTCGGCCAAGACCTTCCAGTTTGTGTCCCACAGATGCTCTTCAAAGAAGGTCTCTGTGTAGTTGGTCATGTCGTAACCCGCGACAAGTTCCTCAACTTCATGCAGCTCTTCGGCAACAGGTCTTACATCGGGATTGAGGCTGATAAACACCCAACCCAACCAATCTTCGCAGGCAACGTCAGGCAGGTTGTAGTGCTCTTTGCAAAAAGCCTTGTTGTTGTTCATCGCAGGGGCGCCACGCAGGCTGCCATCAAGATTGTAGGTCCAAGCGTGGTAGGGACAAACAATTGTTTTCGTATTGCCGCGCCCGTGCAAAAGCGTCGACATCCGATGGCGACACACATTTGAATAGGCGCGAAGAACATTATCCTTGTCACGCAAAACTATGATGGGCTGACCCGCGAGTTCGCAAGTGACATAATCGCCGGGTTTGCCCAATGCACTGGCCCGCCCGACGCAAAACCAGGATTTCTTGAATACATTTTCCAACTCCGCATCGTGGAACGCCTGAGAGGTATAAACCTGCGTCGGCATCGCCCGCGCTTCTTCAAATGGAACCGAAACATTGGCACGCAGTGCCTCAACTGGAGACGATATTGGTTTGATAACATTCATTTCTTAGATTCCAATCTCAGATGGATGCAGTGGGATGTTCGCGGTAGAAACGCCGGGTTTCTATCTGATTTGCGACATGGAGTGCGTCGTTTGGATTACACCAGTTACAGCAGAGTGGAGCAACCAAAACCCGAACAATGTTCGGTGACAGCGTACTTGGGTTAGTTTGTCTCACTTGTTCGGATCTACGGCAAACCCGCCAGCATTGTCAGCGATAACGGGACCGAGTTCACAAGTCGTGCCATTCCGAAATGGGCGAATGAAAACGATGTCAAGTGGCACTACATCGATCCGGGAAAGCCGCAGCAGAACGCCTTCATTGAGTCATTCAACGGCAGCCTACGCGACGAGTTGCTGAACGAAGAATGGTTCGACAGCCTGGACGATGCCCGCCGCAAGTTGGCGCTTTGGCGGTACGATTACAATCACGTCAGACCTTGGGTGGTCCGTGAAATGGTCAGGCACTCCAGGGGTGTTGCGTGCAACAACCTGCTGTTCCAGGTCCTTGAACAGGGTGTATTAGCAGGCTGATGATCAACCTGTCCTGCTATGTGGGCAGCACAGGGCCGCTGTGAAGTCTGTCGAAATCGTCCCGCATCCACTTGGGCTTGGCCACGACGTCTTAATTGGCGGTGCAGGCGCGAACACTCTCACCGGCGGGCGCGGGGCGGATACCTTCGTTTTCCGGTCTGAAAACGAGTACTTTCAAGACCAGATCACCGACTTCAATGCCTTTGGCAGAAATGCAGACCTGATTGACCTGACCGACTTCGGTTTAGGTCAAGTGCAGGCCGACTACACTGCATGGGTTCCCGGAAACGCCCGTGCCGGTTCTTTGAGAAGGTTGAATGGCTGGGTATTGGATCAGACAGATCAAGGCGACAAAACCAGCGATATGCGAGGTTCAGATGCACCTCTTCACAAAGGCGACGTTCAGACCGAATACCGAAGCAATAGCCCACAAGCAGCATCCGGATCAGCAGTTCGGGATCAATCGAAGGGCGGCCTGTATGGCTGTAAAAGTCGGCTAAATATTGGCGTATGTCACCCAGATCGACGAACCGGTCAATCGAGCGTAGCAGATGATCTTGGGGGACATGATCATCCAGTGAGAACTCATAAAACAGCGCCGCTTGCGCTTCTTGCTTCGGTCCCATCATCGCAAAATCCTCCAATCCCCAAAGGAATTGAATCAGCGAATGCGCCACCAATCAAGGAAGAGTTTTTCAACAGAATTAGCCCAATTCGACCGATGCTGCACGATGTATAAACGTCCACTATCACGAGAGTACCAAAATTTCCAACAACAGCTGGGTTCACAAATGTGGATCCTTTTCTCATGAAGGAGTCTACCGACAGATCGTCATATGGTCTTCGTCATCTAGGTGAATTACTACCGCAAGAATCTACAGCAGAACGCGTAAAAAGATGATTGCGAGCCCGAGTGAAACGAAAGCAATACGAAGCGCATTATTGTAGTTCGAAATAATCCCAAACGATACACAGCCAAGACCAATTGCCATCTGAACGAATGCTAGAACTGCGCCTACCGTATTAGTTTGCAGCCGAATGAGATCAGGATTGGCAATCATGCCAAGTGGAATGATATACAGACCAATACCCAAAGCCATGGCGGTCAGAGCAACCTTCAACCAGTTCTCCCCAATCATACCTGCGGCAATGAATACCGCTCCGCAAACGGGTGGGGTAATGGTTGAAAGAAGTGCAAACCAAAACACAAAAAGATGCGCTTGCAATGGCTCTAAGCCAAGGTCAATCAGTGCAGGTCCAGCGACTGAGACACAGATCACGTATGCTGCGGTTGTTGGGACTTCCATACCTAGTAAAAGGCATGCAAGGGCCGTTAGCAAAAGGGAGGGCCAGAGCAAGCCACCAGAACCAGACACAATGAAAGACGTGAGCTTTACGCCCAAACCCGTGATGCCAAGTACGCCAATAACGATAGAAGCACAGATGATGATTGAACCGATCATGGCTATCTGTTTGCCTGCATTCAAGCAAGCAGCGGCCAAGCGTTCGGTACCAAGCCTCAAGTCCAGCCCTGTTTTTCCATTCATAAGAAGGGCGATCAGGCCTACAAATATTGCCAATGCTGCCGAATACTGTGGCGTATAGTTCAACGCAAACATGGCGATCAGTAAAACGCTGAATGGTACTGCAAAAAATGATGATGTGATCAGAATTTCGCGACGCGCTGGTTGTTCGTCCTCAGGAATGCCTTTCAGCTCATATCGTGTCGCGTAGGCATCTATGCCTATCCAAACTGCAACAAAGAACAGAACAGCGGGCAATAGGGCTGCGAACATGATGTCAGTGTAGGGAATACCTGTCAGTTCGACCATTACAAACGCTCCCGCGCCCATAAGTGGGGGCATAATCTGACCGCCTGATGAGGCAACGGCTTCAACGGCGGCGGCAAGACGTTTGGGATACCCCAGCTTTGTCATTGCGGGTAATGTCACGGCACCGGTTGATGCGACATTTGCAGAAGCAGAACCAGAGATGGACCCAAAGAGCGCCGACGACAGGACAGATACTTTTGCAGCCCCGCCTTTAAGGCGACCAGCGGCGCCAGCCGCCACATTCATGAACCCTTGACCTGCTTCACCCGCATTCAGGACAGCGCCAAAAATGACAAAGACTGAAACAACACCTACAGATACGCCAGTCAGGCTGCCCCAAATGCCCCCTTCGGCGATGGTAAGCGTTCCAAGGAAGCTACCGAGCGGTGTGCCAGAGTGGCCAAATTGGCCAGGGATGTATTGCCCCCAAAGGCCGTAAGCCAACATGAGTGCTGCGACCGTTGGCAGCGGCCAGCCAATCATCCGGCGCGCGCCTTCCATAACGATCAAAAGCAGGAAGACAGCCATCATTGTTTGGCCATTGCCTTCGATAAATCCATACTGATTGCGCAGCATCTGGTGGTTAAAAGCAATCCAGAGGCAGCAGGCAATACCTGCAAGGGTCACGGTAAGACCCCCAATGATCTGTGATTTAGACGTCGCGTTGAAAAGGAAAACCCATGGAAAGATCAGTGCGAGGTGCAATGGGCGCGCGACCAAGTTTGGCACAAGGCCGTAGAAGATGAGCCCAAGATGAGCCGCTATCATCAGCAGCCCCAGCAAGACCCACAGCATCTGGATACGATTTGAAAACATGGGGGACCTCAAAGATGTGTGAGCGACCCCAAAAGGGGCCGCTTTCAGTCGTATCGTTTAGCGATGCGCGTCCGTCAGCGGTGCGCCGACTTCTTCATAATAGCGGGCAGCACCGGGGTGAATCTCTCTTGAGATATTAGAGATCATGTCGGTGCTAAGACCGTTCCACCATGCCGCTGCACTGCCCATTTCCTCTTTCTGTTCCCAGAATGTTTTAGTCAGCAAATATGCGGTGTCATCACTCATCGCGGTGGTTGTGTACGCGACAACAGGCAAGGACGTTGTTGAGACGTCAGCGTCCTGACCGGCGTATGTACCAGCGGGGATGGTAAGCGGTGTGCGCTTTGTTGTGGCGATCTGATCATCTGACAACGACAGAACCGTCACGCCAGTAGAAGCCGCTGCTTCGATGACGTTTGGCGCAGGATAGGACCCAGCCGTTACAAAACCGTCGATCTGCCCATTTTTCAAAGCAGCACCCGCGTTTGAAAGCTCGGAATCAGCAAGTGTGACTTTACCCTCAAGTCCGAACAGCCCAAGGTACTTCTCCCCTTCACGTGCACCAAATGAGCCGCTGCCCAACAAGATTGTTTTGCCTTCCATCTCTTCGAATGAAGTAATGCCGCTGGTATCAGACACGACGAAGTGCATTGTCAAAGACGGGATTGGGAATAATGCACGGATGTTGGCAAAAGCTGGATCGCCTTTGCCTTCAAACATTGCTTTGCCATCTTGCGCCAAGCGAACCAAAGCAGGGGGCGTTGTAAATACGTAGTCGCCGCCGCGCGCCCGCACTTCCATGACGTTCTGGACTGAACCTTGGCTTTCTTCGACAGTGACGACAACGCCACCATCTGTGCCTGTGCGCATGGCTTCAGCGATCTGCACACCCATCTGGTAATAGGACGATGTCGTCTTCGCAGATTTATAGGTGATCCGCTCTTGTGCAAAAGCTGTTGTCGAAAGCAACGCCAAAGACGATGCTGCAACTAGTGTTTTCATTAGTGTCTTCATTGATTTTCCTCCCAGAAAAATTCACTGACCTGAATAAACAAGCATTTCATAGAAGGTGCACGCACAAGGTTAGGCTGGCACCTCCATTCTAACTGAAAGTCTAAACATCATATAATTAAAATATCAATCATAATATCATTTGGCCACTACAGGCTCTTCAAATCGGCGCACGGTGCTTACGCCACCATCGACAGCAATAACTTGTCCATTCACGAAACTCGCACCTTCTGAAGTCAACATCGTTGCAACACCCGCGACTTCTTCTAGGTATGCAACACGGTTGCTGGGCGTCGCCTTAACCCATCCCTGACGCGCATTGGGATCGGGTAACATCCCTCCGTCAACAGCGCCCGGAGCGAGAACATTCACTCGGATTCGGGAGTGCGACAGTTCTGCGGCCATAACGCGGGCCATAGAGGCGACCCCTCCCTTGCTTGCCGCATATGCGCAACGGCCATGAACCCCAATTTGGCCGTGAATGGACGTCACCAAAACGATGCGACCGCCGTTTTCCAACATAAGCTTGCTGGCCGTTTGGGCCATGCGAAATGCACCCAAAAGATTGACTGCCAACAATTCCTCGAACTCAATTTCGTCCAAATCCAAGAATGGGGATGTGCGCATAACCCCCGCGGCATGGATAAGAACATCCAGCCCATCTAGCGCGCAACTCGCCTGTTCAAAGGCGGCCCTGACTGAAGCTCCATCAGCAACATTGACGTGAAAATTTGGAACATCAGAACGCTGTGCTGGATTTAGATCAAGACAGGCAACCTGATCGCCCCGTTGTAGCAGTGCGGAAATGATAGAATTACCAAGCGCGCCTGCTCCGCCGGTTACTATGGACTTTAGTCGACGGGACGTGGGTCGAAGATTATTCATATTGATTCCGTTCTCAGCAAATATTCAGCGCATCAACGATCTTTGGCGATCAAAGAATCATAATATGATTCATATGTATATAATACCAAATAATTGCATCCCACCCAAAACAGGATTAACATCAGTACAATGTTTCAACCGCCCATTGGGAAAGGCCGCGTCTCATGGAAAAACAAGGATCGGTGATTGCATCGCTGTCAGATCAGTTACGTCGTGACATCTCACTCGGAATCATCAAACCAGGGCACAAGCTGAACATTGAAGGGCTTAAAAGGACTTACAATGTCTCGCATCCATCTGTGCGTGAAGCGCTCTCTTTACTCGTTGGAGAGGGTTATGTCGGCTTCCAAGAATCCAAAGGTTTCCGTGCTCTGGAAGCTTCCCAAGAAGAACAGCAAGACATCATTCGTGTTCGGGCTGAATTGGAGTGCGTTGCATTCGAATGGTCGATCATGCGATCCAATGTTGCTTGGAGATCAAGTGTCGTTGCTGCTCATTATGCATTGTCAGAGATCGAACGAAAGATGTCTGAGGATCCACTTAACGCGGTATTGGAATGGGACGATAGGAACAGAGCGTTCCATTTTGCACTGGCTGGAAACTGCAACTCACCAAAGCTGTTAGATATCATTGCAACCCAATATGATCTGAGCCGCCGGTATCGTCTAATGGCGCATGCAAATGATCGCAGTCTTACGTCACGAGCGCGGTGGGTTAAGAACAGCGCCGAAGAACATGAAGCTTTGAAACAGGCGACGTTGGAGGGGAATGTTTCAAAGGGTCAAGAAATACTCAAAAAACACATCAGAAAAGCGACGCTTCATGCAGTTGGTGCAGCCCCAAAAGAAAATGATGCGTAAACTCTATGTTATTTAAGTTGGATGGGTCTTGAAGATGGTTGTCGCAGGGATGAAACCGGCCATTGGCGCAAGCGCAGCGAAAGCAAGCTTAGGTCCGATTCTGTGGAAAACACCGTGTTGCTGGTGCAGGAAGTAAGGGTTTGAACAGTGCGCGAGCGCCTTTCTTATCAGGCTTTGCCCGTTTGCCGCGGTGCAGGAAAGATCCCTCTTGTGCATTGGCTTTGCCAATACCCTACCAGGCAGTGCTTGGCTAGTTTGCGGAGGTTTTGGGCGATTGCGGCGAGGAGGAATTCGTCATTTGCGCCGCATGGACCACGTAATCGGAGACGTCCCAGCCCGAGGATGCGTTTGAGGTGGGCGAAGAGCATTTCGACCTTTTTGCGCAACCGCATCGAGATGGCGTATTGCTTGGTCTTGGCAATGTCGCGTGCAACTTGGCGGGCATCCCCTAAACCACTTTCACTGCGACTGTGGTGTGCATCTTCATGAAAACCGAAGTCCGTCGTGCTGCGAGCCTTTTTGGCTTTTGCGGTCCGACCATTTATGGAGGCCACTATGGTCGAAAAAACCACCTCGGCGGTTGCCGAAATTGTGCGTGCTGGTGAGAACTTTCAATCAGCTAAGAGAAAGCAGTGTTTGGCAATCGGAACGCTCAATGAGGTTCATCCACACAGGGGGAATTTTGTTCGGCGGTATCAGCCATCAATGCGACACCAAAAAATCCAAACAGGGCAACCAAAGCTACTAATTTCATATGTTCCTCCAACAAAAGGGTGAGCCGTACTGGGCGTAAAACATCATGTCTTACGCAGAATATCGGCTTGTAATTCCTCTATTCTTTGTAAGTAACGAAACATCACTTCATGGGCAAGAACTTTACTCGCCTTTATAAACCGATATATGAGTGATCAACTGAAACGAAACATCGGGTTGCGCGTGAAAGCTGCAAGAACCCAAAAGGGTCTAACCCAACCGCAGTTGGCGGAAGCCATCGACAAGGCGTTCGAAACGATTTCCAACATCGAACGAGGTAAAACTGCGCCTAATTTCTCGACACTCGCGGATATTGCGAACGTGCTTGGGTTGCCCATGCGGGATTTCTTCGATGTTGAAGATGTTGATGTAACCGACGCACGGCAACGACTGCTTATGCAGATGAATTCGTTGATCTCCGATATGGATGATCGGCAACTAAACTTGCTGCTAAAGTTGGGGACGGTTTTGCAGGAGGATGAGGGTTAAGAGCCAACCAAGTTGCACTTGACCTACTCCCACTCACTATCTCCACGCAACCTTCTTGCTTGATCTGCTGGGATCACATCCGAGTACCACCGTTCAATCATTTCCACCGATGTGCGCATATTTGTAGCAAGTGTGTAAATGTCGATTGGTGGGTCGCGCTGTAAGGACCAAGTGGCATAGGAATGGCGAAAACAATAGGATGTGTAGTTGTTGCCAAAGGCATCTTTCTCAAGATCAGCGGCTTTTAGCAGGGTCTTCAAACTGTTGTTGAACGTGGTGATCCGTTCACCTTTGTAGTTACAGAACACGGGATCAGTTTTCTGTGGCACCTTGCCGAACTGACGCTGAAAAGCGCGGTAAACACCTTCAAATCCACTGATTGCAGTTTTGCGTGGGATAAACCTTTGAGGCAACCGACCCTTGCCATGTGCAAAGATACTGATTTCCTGTTCTGCCACAGGCTTCTTGATTGCTTCTTCAAATCCTTCGATGTGACCCCAGTTGAGATTAAACATTTCCATCGTACGCATGCCCGTTTCAGCAGCAATGACGATAAAATTATGTAGCATGTATCGTTCAAACAGGAATTTGGGTCGGTCCGACACCTCCATGATACGGGATTGGCTCACATCAAGCAGGTGGTTGTACTGCTCTTTTGTGAACGAAGGACGCTTCTTGTTCTGCACCTTACCCACGTCCTGCTTTGGAATGTCGGATGCCTTCAAAAATCCTTTCTCTACACCCTGTTTAAACACGCCACGTACAATGGATGCTTCCAGCCCGCTTGCAGATGGTCTTCCATCGCGTGTTGTAGCCTGTCGAACTGCCATAGCCGAAAACGCGCGGCTTCATGAACTTGCCGGTTCTACGGTTCTTGGGCCGCTTCGGCGGCAATGCCAACAACTCGTGCATCATCTCTGGCGAAACGGTGATCCAGCTCTCTGGATGCCCCTTTTGCGCTTTCACCCTGACCAGATTCTCGGCGGGCTTTAGATCGTCTGGCTCCATCGAAATAGCCTGATCGATCCGCGCCGCCGTTTCGAACATGAACCGCACCAAAGCAGCATTGTACGGATCAGCAGCTTTACAGAACGCGTCGATCCATTTCTTGTCCGCTGGGGTGCGCTCGACACGGCTCGGTTTACTACGCCGCTTGTCTTGGGCAACTGTCACTTTTTGTGAATACTTTTGGACTGCGCTACACTTTGCTTTAACTCCTGAGTGCGATTGGAAGCAGTTCTACCCTTCTCTAGAACGGGGAACTTTGACCTTTGTTGACGATGCCTTGGATTGCCTAAAACAGTTGGCCTTAGAGCTAGTTTCAGGAGACTTACCTTGGAAATATTCAGCCGCATTCTTAGCCGCTTCAGAAGTACCTGAAGTTGGTTTCGCAGGGAGTGCTGAGAGCCAACATGTCCACTATCTCGGCTTTCGAAATGCGCTCTGGAGCATCGCATGGGACATACATCTCATTGGATTGAAGGGTAAAAGTGATCCGAGAATTGTTAATGGGCGTTTGAATGGGAAGCTTTGTGCAAACGTACAGGAACGCGTTTCACAAGATACCCAGATTATTTCGACGATGTTATGGAAAGGCGTTCGGGCATAGTTGGGCAATATCAACAGGGACAGACTGAAGTTTTGCGTTCCGCGTATATTCGTATTTTTGCACTTGCGGTCAGCAAATGGAACATGCCGCAAGAACGGGCCATGGATGAGCTATTTGACCACATCCCCGCGATTTCTGGGTTGTTTGATCTTGAGCCTGTCGAAAAACCTACATGGCTTGAAAGCTTCCCTCACGACTGCCTAGACGACGCTGCAGATCTAAAAGCTGCTCTGCAGAAGTTCGTAGCAAAGGTACGAGGCACCGATGAACAAGTCCTTTCTTTTACTAGCCCAGGGGTGTCGTCATCTAATTCTCCTCGATCTTGATGCAGGTCACTGACCTGCCGCCCAGCGTGCAGGTCCTCAGCCGCGTCTTGGTCGGGTCCAGCACCAGCCAAGTCCCGTCCTCCCTGTCGATCCGCGTCAGGCCCAG